>NZ_LKBT01000005.1 GCF_002699985.1 Pseudomonas sp. ICMP 561
TATGCTTTTTCATGGACTCGCCCTCGCTGTCGTTGGCTTCTTAAGAATGCCACCGTGGCGCTACTGACGCCTCGGCTTGGGCGAGTCCATCCAATTACGATTGCAAGCAAACATAGAATCTCCCACATGAAATTGCGCTATTCCGTAGGACCGGCCGGGCGGCGCTCCGCTTTAGCCGGGAGGGTGTCGCGACGTTCACTACATATTCCTCGTCAGAAATACCGCTCTCCCGGCTAAAGCCGGTCCTACGGGATTGCGGGTGAACGTAGAATCTTCCACAGGGGGATGTGTTTGTTGCGCCAACGCAGAGTGTCAGAGGCAGAGCCGCTTCCTGAAGAACTGTCAGTACTGCGAGAAATCACTCCTCCAGATAATGCATCGCCAATTGCTGCGCCGCATGCCGTGAGCCCGTTGTCAGGTGTGGTGCGACGAGCATCATGATCTGGTAGACCACCACCCGTACTTCAGCTTCGCGCCCCAGAATCCGTTGATAGTCCAGCGAGAACAGTAGGGTCATGGTGATTTGCTCCACCAGTTGCCCCAAAGCCTGGGTGTCGCTGACCACCTGGCCTTCAGCTTTCAGGCGTGCCAGTAACGACGCCAGCGTGCGTTTGAGGCTATTGAGCAGGCTACGAATACCGCGAGCCAGTTTGGGCAATCGCCCCGCCAGGTTGGACAGGTCCTGAAACAGGAAGCGGTAGTCGGCCAGTCGCTCGACGATCAAGTGCAGGAACAGCCAGTAATCTTCGGCGGCCAGTTGCGCGTCTTCGGGCGGGTTCAGCAGGGGCGAAAGCTCTGCCTGGAAGCGCTCGAAAAGACCCAGCACCAAGGGCTCTTTGCCGTGGAAATGGTAGTAAAGATTGCCGGGACTGATGCCCAGTTCGTTGGCAATTTCCAGCGTGGAGACATTGGGCTCGCCCTGTTGATTGAATAACGTCAGGGCACATTCAAGGATTCGGTCGCGGGTTTTCATCCGGTCTTCTTGTTGGCAGATGATTTCGAAGGGAAATGTATACATCTGTAGGAGCTGCCGAAGGCTGCGAATCGGGCATTCATGACACACCGCTTTCGCAGCCTTCGGCAGCTCCTACAAGGGATTAGTGTCGGGCACTTTACCGAACATGCACATAAGTCCCCGGCGCGGCTTCCAGCGCGGGATGCATTGCGTTACCCAGCGCCGTTTGGGTTTCGCGCTGGGTGCCGGACCGGGCTTGTATCCATTCCAGCCAGGCAGGCCACCAGCTACCCTCATGTTTCTGCGCGTCGTAATACCATGCCCGTGGATCGCTGCTGAGTTTGCTGTTTTCGACATAGTTGGCTTTAGGGTTACCCGGCGGGTTGAGAATGCTCTGCACGTGACCACTGTTGGACAGCAGAAAGCGCCGGTCGCCGCCCAGCAGCAGTGTCGAGCGATAGACCGCGTCCCATGGAGTAATGTGATCGTTGATGCCTGCGACGTTGAAGCTGTCCACGGTCACCTTCTGCAGATCAATGGGGGTGCCACAGACTTCCAGTCCGCCAGGGTGAGTCAGCGGGTTGTGTTTGAAGAAGTCCAGCAGATCGCCGTGCAATGCGGCGGGCAGGCGGGTGCTGTCGTTGTTCCAGTACAGAATGTCGAAAGCGGGCGGGGCCTTGCCCAGCAGGTAATTGTTGATCCAGTAACTCCAGATCAAATCATTCGGGCGCATCCAGGCGAAGATTTTCGCCATGTCCCGACCGTCCAGCACGCCTTGCTGATACGAGCGACGCTTGGCAGCTTCAAGAGTCGTTTCATCGATGAACAACGTCGCAGCGCTGTCGATCTGGCTGTCCAGCAGGCTGACCATGTAAGTCGCGCTGGCGACTTTGCGCAGTTGCCGCTTCGCTTGCAAGTGCCCTTGCAGCGCGGCGATGGTCAGCCCACCTGCACAAGCACCGACCAGATTCACGTCCTTGGCGCCAGTGATTGACCGGCATGCCGCCATCGCTTCTTCGGTGGCCTGAACGTAGGTGGACAAGCCCCATTCACGGTGCCGGACATCCGGATTGCGCCAACTGATCATGAAGGTCTGCAAGCCGTTCTTCAGGCAGTACTGGACGAAGCTGTTGGCCGGGCTCAGGTCAAAAATATAGAACTTGTTGATTTGCGGCGGCACGATCAATAACGGCCTGGCGTATTGTTTTTCGCTCATCGGCTTGTACTGGATCAGCTCCAGCAGCTCATTGCGAAACACCACCGAGCCTTGGGTGGCCGCCACTGTGCGACCCACTTCGAAGGCGTTTTTAGTGGTTTGTCGGGGCAGGCCGTTGTTGTGCAACAGATCATCGAACATGTGGCCAATGCCCTTGACCACGCTGTTGCCGCCGCTGTTGAACAGCTCTTTGACGGCCATGGGGTTGAGCAAGGTGTTGGACGGAGAAAGCGCATCGTTGAGCAGCGAGAAAATGAAGTGCGCCCGGTCGCGATCATCCTTGGACAGGTCGGTGTCATCGATCCAGTGTTTAACCTGATGCTGCCACGCCAGATACGTTTGCAAGCCGCGACGGTACAGCGGATTCAACGTCCATGTAGGGTCTGTGAAACGGGTATCACGGGCGGGCAACTGATAGGGCGTTTCCCCCAGCAGCACGACACGGCTGACTTGCTTGCCGAGGGCCAATGCGTGGCGGGCGCTACGCAATGGATGCTGCAGACCTTGGGCGGCAACCTTGCGTAATGTTGAAAACAAATCCTGGCCACGCAGGCCGGTGATCGCACTTTGTGCATTGATGTAAGTCGCCGGTGTGATCTCGGCGCTTTTGGCTGATCGTTCTCGCATGGGGGCAACACTCCTTCGTCGTGCCGATACATCTTTGCGGACGCATGCTCCTCGGGGCATGCGTCGTTTTGCGCCGAACAACTTCCATTCAACCGGCGCAGTCAGTGACGCTTTATTTGTGGTGCGGGGAATCCTTTTCTGTCTGTGATGATCAGCTTGCGCTGGGTGTCGGATGCGGATGCATCACGGCTCGCTGACGCTCCTGCTGGAGGAATTTCATGATGATCGGCGCAACGGCTTCGGCACGGGTGATCAAGAACAAATGACCGTCATCGATTATGTGTAGCTGGGCATTGGGGATCCGCCAAGCCAGCAGGCGCATATTTATCAGCGGGATCAGCGGATCGTCGTCACCGGCCAGTACCAATGTAGGCTGATGGATCTTGTGCAGCCAGTGAATGCTGGTCCAGCCCATGCCCGCAAACAGTTGCCAGTAATAGCCCAGCTTGCCGGACGAACGGACCTTTGCCGCATGGTTGGCGGCCAGATAAGGATCGCGCCGAAATGCGCCGCCGTAAATTTCCGGTGCAATGCGGATCACATGGGAAGGCTGGATATAACGCCGCGGGCTGGCCATCAACCAGAGCACTCGCGGTTTGCCGGGCACCATCACCGCACCGGCTGACGTCGCCGCCAGAACCAGCTTTTTGCAGCGCTCGGGGTAGTCGTGGGCGAACTGTTGAGCCAGCGCGCCGCCCCATGAAACGCCGATAGCGTTGACCTGGCCATAGTCCAGATAATCGAGCATGCGCGCCGCCAGTTTTGCCAGACCGGGAAAGCGGTACGGGCGACTGGGCGTCGAGGAGCCACCGACGCCGGGCACATCAAAGGCGATGACTTCCAGATCCGGGTCCAGCGCATCAACGAACGGGAACACCAACTCCAGGTTGGCGCCTATGCCATTGAAAATCAGCAGAGGAGTCAGGTGACTCTTGCCAGGGCGTACAGCGGTTCGGATGCTGTGGCCATCCAGATCGATAGTGCGAAAAATAAACGGTTGCGGCATGCGCGAAGCCCTGTGGGTTAAACCGCTGGTGCAGTTATGCATACGTCGTAGGACCGGCTTTAGCCGGGAGAGGGCCGGTACATCCACTGGATATTCTGGATCAGAAAAATGTCCTCCCGGCTAAAGCCAGTCCTACGGGGCTGTGTTTGCTGTGCGACGTAACAGTCTCGGAACGCGGCGATAGCCCTAACCGGTTTAACGGCCTCGCCCAGCCATTCCTGACTCCACCCGTCGCATCAGCCCTTAGCGTTCATGCACATAGGTCCCCGGAGATGCTTCTGCGGGCGCAAAGGTCTTGTTGCCCAGGCTCGCAGGAGACTTCTTCATCTTTCCAGATCTCTTGCTCAGCCAGCCCTGCCAGTGCAGCCACCAGGAATCGGTGTGCTTGGTGCCGTTTTCCTGCCAGGCCTTTGGATCAACCGGCATTTCACTGTTGGTCATGTAGCGTGCCTTGGGGTTACCGGGCGGGTTGAGAATGCTCTGGATATGGCCGCTGCTGGACAGAACAAATTCAGTCTTTCCGCCGAACAGTCGTGCGGATTTGTAACAGGAGCCCCACGGCGTGATGTGATCGTTGGTCCCGGCCAGGCAGAACACATCGCTGGTGACCTGTTTGAGATCGATAGGCGTACCGCACACTTCAAGGGCATTGGGGCGGATCAGTGGGTTGTTCTTGAACATCTCGATCAGGTCGCCATGGAACGCGGCGGGCAGGCGGGTGGTGTCGTTGTTCCAGAACAGGATGTCGAACACCGGAGGTTCGTTACCCAGCAGGTAATTGTTGACCCAGTAATTCCAGATCAGGTCATTGGGGCGCATCCAGGCGAATACTTTCGCCATGTCACTGCCTTCCAGCACGCCAGCCTGATAGGAATGGCGCTTGGCCGATTCCAGGGTTTGCTCATCGACGAACAAGGCGACGTCGGTGTCCAGGGTGGTATCGAGCACGCTGACCAGCAGGGTCAGAGCATTGACTTTTTGATCGCCCAGCGCCGCGTAATGTCCCAGCAGGGCTGTGCAGGTAATGCCGCCGGAGCAAGCGCCGAGCATGTTGATGTCTTTGCTGCCGGTGATGGCGGTGACTACGTCGACAGCTTCCTTGAGCGCATCAATGTACGTCGACAGGCCCCATTCACGCTGCGCCTTGGTCGGGTTACGCCAACTGATAATGAACGTCTGCACGTTACTGCGCAGGCAGAAACGCGCCAGGCTTTTTTCCGGGCTCAGGTCGAATACGTAGAATTTGTTGATTTGCGGCGGCACCACCAACAGCGGCCGTTCATGCACTTGCTCGGTGATGGGCTTGTACTGAATCAGCTCCAGCACGTCGTTGCGAAACACCACCGAGCCTTCGCTGGTGCCCAGACTCTTGCCGACTTCGAAGGCGTCCATGTTGACCTGACTGGGCATGCCGCCGTTATGCACCAGATCCTTGGCGAGATGTGACAGGCCATCAAGAATACTTTTGCCGCCGGTTTCGAAGAAGCGTTTGATCGCGGCCGGATTGGCGGCGGTGTTGGTGGGCGACATGGCTTCGGTCATCAGATTGATGACGAAGTGCCCGCGACTGATTTCCTGAGGAGAGAGATTGCTGTCGCCGATCCAGTCATGCAGCTCCTTGCGCCACGCCAGGTAGGACTGCAGATAACGACGATAAACCGGATTCTGGCTCCAGGCCGGATCGTTGAAGCGTCGGTCTTCCGGGGCTGGCTGGAGCGCTGATTTGCCCAGCAACACGTTTTTGAGTTCAACGCCCAGACTGGCGACGTGCTTTGCACTGTGAAAGGGTTGTTTCAGGGCTTGGCGCAGGACCATGCGGGCAGTGGTCAGCAAGTCCTTGCGCCGCAGACCAACGACCGGGTTCAAACCCAGTGTGTGTTCCGAGGCTTGTTGCTGCAGGTCATCGTTGTTTCTGCTACTCATTCACGACGCTCCATTGTCCTGATGTGAGTACCGCTTCCCTGTGAATCAGTGACACAGGCAAATGCCGGTACTACTGCTCGGGTGAACCATGATGGCTGAAATCAATTTCCCTTGGGGCCGCGTTTATTCGTAACAAGCGCTGCGCTTTATACGACGGCTTTACCGCTCACCCTTTCACTGCATTCGAAGATGCAGGGAACTTGCCAGAACCATTGGTTACGCGAGATTGCGAAAAATCGCAAGCAGCACCCGTCATTGGCCGCTGCGCGGCACATTCAAACAAAAGGAATTAGAAAGCGCGTCCTAAAACGCCGGGCGGCTGTGGAGCACGGGTTAGAGCAAGAGCCGGATGACTTGCTCGGAAGGGTCGCGGGATTTGCCTGCGTTTTTCAGCTCAAGCAAATAGTCATTCCACAGGTCTTCCTGGCGTTGCGCCAGTTCGTAGAGGTATTCCCAAGTGAACAGTCCGCTGTCATGACCGTCGTCGAAGGTCAATTTCAGTGCGTACTGACCAGCCGGTTCGACCTTGGTCAGGCCAACCCCGAGTTTGCCAAATTGCAGGATCGGCTTGCCGTGGCCCTGAACTTCGGCAGACGGCGAATGTACCCGCAGGAACTCAGCAGGCAGGTGATATTCCTCGTCCGGCCCGTACTTGAGTGTCAGGGTTTTCGAGGCTTTGTGGAGCTGGATGGCTGTAGGTAACTTGGGCATGTCAGAAACTCTGTTGGAGCGAGGCTTGCCCGCGAACCGGACGACGCGGTGTACCAGATATACTGCGTCGTCCGGTTCGCGGGCAAGCCTCGCTCCAACGATTCTTCACTTTACAAAATATACCGCGACAGATCCTCATCCTTGGCCAGTTCGCCAAGATGACTGTTCACGTATTCGGCATCGATGCGGATCGGCGCTGCATCCGGATCAGTCGCCAGGTCACCGGCGCTGAACGACACTTCCTCAAGCAGACGCTCAAGCAGGGTGTGCAAGCGACGGGCACCGATGTTCTCGGTCTTCTCGTTGACCTGCCAGGCAATCTCGGCCAGACGCTTGATGCCGTCGGCTTCGAACGCGATGTTCAAGCCTTCGGTTTTCAGCAGCGCGCAGTATTGCTCGGTCAGGGACGCATGTGGCTCGCTGAGGATACGTTCGAAATCCTGTGGCGACAGCGCCTTGAGTTCAACACGGATCGGCAGACGGCCTTGCAGCTCAGGCACCAGATCGCTCGGCTTGCTCAAGTGGAAAGCGCCGGACGCGATGAACAGGATGTGGTCGGTTTTGACCATGCCCAGCTTGGTGTTGACCGTGCAGCCTTCGATCAGCGGCAGCAGGTCGCGCTGTACGCCTTCGCGGGATACATCGGCACCGCCCACATTGCCGCGCTTGGCGACCTTGTCGATTTCGTCGATGAACACGATTCCGTGCTGTTCGACGGCTTCCAGCGCCTTGGCCTTGAGTTCTTCCTCGTTAACGAGGCGACCCGCTTCTTCTTCGCGCACCAGCTTGAACGCTTCTTTGACCTTGAGCTTGCGGCTCTTCTTCTTGCCCTTGCCCATGTTGGCAAACAGGCTTTGCAGCTGGTTGGTCATTTCTTCCATGCCTGGTGGCGCGGAAATGTCGACACCAACGGTTTCGTTTATTTCGATCTCGATTTCCTTGTCGTCCAGCTGACCTTCACGCAGGCGCTTGCGGAACAGCTGACGGGTATTGGAATCGTTGCTCGGCGCGGCTTCTTCCTGAAAACCTGTGCGGGCTGGAGGCAGCAGGGCGTCGAGGATACGGTCTTCAGCGGCGTCTTCAGCGCGGTGACGAACCTTGATTATTTCCTGTTCGCGCAGCAGCTTGATCGCCGCGTCGGCCAGATCACGAATGATCGATTCAACGTCGCGGCCGACATAACCGACTTCGGTGAATTTGGTCGCTTCGACCTTGATGAACGGCGCGTTGGCCAGCTTGGCCAGACGACGCGCGATCTCGGTTTTACCGACACCAGTCGGGCCGATCATCAGGATGTTCTTGGGCGTTACTTCAACGCGCAGTTCTTCCGGCAACTGCATCCGGCGCCAGCGGTTACGCAGGGCGATGGCAACGGCGCGCTTGGCATCGTCCTGGCCGATGATATGGCGGTTCAGTTCGTGGACAATTTCACGGGGAGTCATTGACATGGTATTTGGCGGTCCTCCAGCTGATTCAAGGTCGATATGGCCGCTGATAGCAGCGGCCATATCAAGGCTTACTCAGCGAGGTCCTGCTCCTCAATGGTGATGTTGTGGTTGGTGAACACGCAGATATCGCCAGCGATATGCAATGCGGTTTCGGCAATTTCACGCGCCGACAGGTCGGTCTTTTGCAGCAGGGCGCGGGCAGCGGCCTGTGCGAAAGCACCGCCAGAACCCATGGCAATCAGGCCATCTTCGGGTTCAACAACGTCGCCGTTGCCGGTGATGATCAATGAAGCGTCTTTGTTGGCGACGGCCAGCATGGCCTCCAGACGGCTCAGGGAGCGGTCGGTCCGCCAGTCTTTGGCGAGTTCAACGGCGGCACGCACCAGATGACCTTGGTGCTTTTCAAGTTGCCCTTCAAAGCGTTCGAAAAGAGTGAACGCGTCGGCCGTAGCGCCAGCGAAACCGGCAATCACTTCGCCGTGATACAGACGACGCACTTTCTTGGCGTTGCCTTTCATGACGGTGTTGCCCAGAGAAACCTGGCCGTCGCCAGCCATGACGACTTTGCCGTGGCGGCGAACTGAAACGATGGTGGTCAAGGGAGAGTCTCCACACAGCGGGGCGAAAATGCCCTGGTGAAAACTCATATGGGGGTGTGGGAAGGGATTTCAACCGTGGGGGATGAGTGGTGGTGAAGGGCGAGCATGACAACTGTAGGAGTGAGCTTGCTCGCGATGGCGTCAGTTCATGCGATAAATTCGTCGGCCATGAAATCGGATCGCGAGCAAGCTCACTCCTACAGGGTCCGTGTTTACTGCGCGGCATCGCGGGGTCTGGACGACGGGGGTGCTCCTACAGAACAAGCATTTCGGCAGTGTCCGTGGGAGCGAATTCATTCGCGAAGGCGTTTTGTCAGGCACCTATGATGCAAGACGTACCGCCATTCCCGAATGAATCAGATCCCACGGGGATCTGCGTTTGGCTGCTACTTGCTACGCTGCTGCAACAACAAGTTACTAAAACCACCGGTCGCCAACTGCTTCTGGGCAACGGTCAGTTGCTCACGGTTGCTGAACGGGCCAACCAGTACGCGGTACCAGGTTTCCTCTTTGACGGTGCCGGATTCCACGGCGGCGGTCTGGCCGAGCAGAATGATCTGCGCGCGCACCTTGTCGGCGTCTTCTTTCTTGCGGAACGAGCCCGCTTGCAGGAAGAACTGCGTCACTGCAGCCGGTTTCACCACGGGCGGGGCCGGTGGCGGCGTCAGGCCGCTAAGTGCCGCTTGTGCGCGTGCGGTATCAATCTTCGCTGCCTGTTCAGGCGTGACCGGCGCAACCACAGGTGGCGGAGTTTTCTCAGGCACGGCCTCGTTAGGCACGATGACTTCCGATTCCGGCAGCAGCGTGTAGAAGTCGTACTTGGGCTTCACCGGTGCTGTCGGGCTCGGCGGCGTCTTGTTCGCTTCGGCAATTTTTGCTGCCTTGGCATCCGCCCGGACCCGCTTGATGTCATCGCCACCGGGTTCGAGCTTCATCAGGAAGACGACAAATGCACCGACGCTGAGGCCGATCGCCAGCCACAGCCATCCAGGAATCGGCTTCTTCGCGGGTGCCTGATAACGGCTGGCGCCGCGCTTGGGAG
Organism: Pseudomonas sp. ICMP 561; assembly: GCF_002699985.1. GTDB lineage: Bacteria > Pseudomonadota > Gammaproteobacteria > Pseudomonadales > Pseudomonadaceae > Aquipseudomonas > Aquipseudomonas quasicaspiana. The sequence continues at coordinate 9,528 of NZ_LKBT01000005.1, forward strand.
CAGGTTTCTTTTTCGCGGCAGCCAACTTACATACGCTCCAGTGTTTCCAGACCCAACAGTTGCAGGCCTTGCTTGAGGGTGCGGCCAGTCAATGCAGCAAGGCGCAAACGGCTCTGCTGTTGTTCGGCATTATCGGCAGCCAGGATAGGGCAGTTCTCGTAGAAGCTGGAGAACAACCCCGCGAGGTCGTAGAGGTAAGCGCACAGAACGTGAGGCGTGCCCTTTTCGGAGACGTTGTTGAGGATTTCCCCAAACTGCGCCAGACGTGCAGCCAGCTCCTGCTCCTGTGGCGCCTCAAGGACGATCTGGCCCTTGCTGGCATCAAACGGCGTACCGAGTTTACGGAACACACCCGCAACCCGTGTATACGCATAGAGCAGATAAGGCGCGGTATTGCCTTCGAAGCTGAGCATCTGATCGAAATTGAAGCTGTAGTCGCTGGCCCGATGCTTGGACAGGTCGGCGTATTTCACCGCACTGATACCCACCGCCTGGGCGATGGTGCGCAGTTCGTCTTCAGGCAACTCCGGGTTCTTTTCCTTCACCAGGGTGTAGGCGCGCTCCTTGGCCTCTTCGAGCAGGTCGATGAGTTTGACTGTGCCACCGTCGCGGGTCTTGAACGGACGGCCGTCGGCGCCGTTCATGGTGCCGAAGCCCATGTGTTCCAGTTGCATGCCTTCGTGAACGAAACCGGCGCGGCGCGCGACTTCGAAGACTTGCTGGAAGTGCAGCGCCTGACGCTGGTCGACGAAATACAGCACGCGATCAGCTTTGAGTACGTTGCTGCGGTAGCGCATAGCTGCCAGGTCGGTGGTTGCATACAGATAACCGCCACCTGCTTTCTGCACGATGACCGGCAGCGGGGTATCGTCTGCGGTGCGGAATTCTTCGAGGAATACGCACTGTGCGCCGTTGCTCTCAACCAGCAGGCCGGCTGCTTTCAGATCGGCAACTACGTTGGCCAGATCATCGTTATAAGCACTCTCGCCCATCACGTCTGCCGGGGTCAGTTTGACGTTCAGCAGGTCGTAGACTTTCTGGCAGTGCGACAGCGAGATGTCTTTGAATTTGGTCCACAGGCTCAGGCATTCGGCGTCACCGGCCTGCAGTTTTACCACCAGCCCACGGGCGCGGTCGGCGAACTCTTCGGATTCGTCAAAACGCTTTTTCGCAGCGCGGTAGAAGTCTTCCAGGTCCGACAACTCGTCGCTGGTGGCTGGCTGCTCTTGCAGGTAAGCCAACAGCATGCCGAATTGCGTACCCCAGTCGCCCACGTGGTTCTGGCGGATGACCGTGTCGCCCAGAAACTCCAGAACGCTGGCAACGCCGTCGCCAATGATGGTCGAGCGCAGGTGGCCCACGTGCATCTCTTTTGCCAGGTTCGGGGCCGACAGGTCGACCACGGTGCGCTGTGCAGGGCCGTTCTTGCGCACCGACAATTGGGCGTCGGCCAGGGCGGCATCAAGGCGTGCGGCCAAGGCCTGAGTGTTCTGGAAGAAATTCAGGAAGCCTGGACCGGCGATTTCCACCTTGCTGATCTGCTCGTCGGCTGGCAGCGCGGCGATCAGCTTTTCAGCCAGATCACGGGGCTTCATGCCGGCTGGCTTGGCAAGCATCATGGCGATGTTGCTGGCGAAGTCGCCGTGGGTCTTATCCTTGGCATTCTCCACCTGAATCGCTGGCGACAGGCCTTCTGGCAAGACGCCCTCGGTGACGAGTTGGCTCAGGGCTTGTTGGATCAGCTGGCGAATGGTGTCTTTCATGATGCTCTCTTTCGACCGCAAGCGCGGCAGCGCCTGGATGCGCGGGTGGAAAAACTGGGCATTATCCGTTGCCGGAGCCACCTTGCCAACCGCGTTGGATGTGCGGTTGTGAATTACCTCCTACGCAATCCCGTAGGACCGGCTTTAGCCGGGAGAGCATTGGAACATTCGACAAATCTCCTTGGCCAGAAATACTGCCCTCCCGGCTAAAGCCAGTCCTACAAGGTCAAGGGGCTGGGAGCAAGCTTGCTGGTAGACATGGAGTTCGCCACAGAGCGTTGTTCGCAGTGTCGCTTCAATACAAATCCACCGGATCCACATCCAGCGACCACCTGACCTGCCTGCCGCTCGGCATTTGCTCCAGCGCCAGCAGCCAGGAAGCAAGCAGCCGGTGCAGTGGCGCTCGGGCGCTGGATTGCAGCAGCAATTGTGCTCGATATCGACCGGCGCGGCGCTCCATCGGTGCCGGGACGGGGCCAAGCAATTCAATGCCGCCCAGATTCATGTCGTTCAATAATTGCTCGGCAACCGAGCAGGCTTCATCAAGGAAACCTTCGGCCTGACCCGGTTTATGGGCTTCGGCCCGTAACAGTGCCAGATGCGCAAAAGGTGGCAAGCCAGCCGCGCGACGTTCGCTCAGGGCTTGCTCGGCGAAGGCGAAGTAACCTTGTTCGGTAAGCTGAATCAGCAGTGGGTGATCCGCCAGGTGCGTCTGGATGATCACCCGGCCTGGCTCTTCAGCCCGTCCGGCCCGCCCGGCAACCTGAACGATCAACTGAGCCATGCGCTCGCTGGCACGGAAGTCTCCGGAAAACAGGCCGCCATCGGCATCCAGAATCGACACCAGTGTCACACGCGGGAAGTGGTGCCCTTTGGCGAGCATCTGTGTGCCCACCAGAATGCACGGCTGGCCGCGCTGAATGGTCGCGAACAGTTGATTCATCGCGTCTTTGCGCGAGGTACTGTCGCGATCAACCCGCAATACGGGGTAATCCGGAAACAGAATCGCCAGACGCTCTTCGGCGCGCTCGGTGCCTGCGCCAACCGGGCGCAAATCCACTTTGCCGCAGGACGGGCACTGGCGCGGTACGCGTTCGACGTGGCCGCAGTGGTGGCAGCGCAATTCCCCGGAGCGCTGATGCACAGTCATTCGCGCATCACATCGCGGGCAGCCCGACAGCCAGCCGCAATCGTGGCACAGCAGCGTCGGCGCAAAGCCGCGTCGGTTGAGGAAGACCAACACTTGCTGACCGGCTTCGAGAGTCTGGCCGATGGCTTGTTGCATCGGTCCGGAGATACCGCTGTCCAGCGGACGGCTTTTAACGTCCAGCCGCATGAATTTCGGTTGCTGCGCGCCGCCCGCACGCTCATTGAGGCGCAACAGGCCGTAGCGGCCGGTGTAGGCGTTGTGCAGGCTTTCCAGCGAAGGCGTGGCCGAGCCGAGCACAATGGGGATGTTTTCCTGGCGTGCACGCACTAAAGCCAGATCCCGTGCGTGATAGCGCAGGCCTTCCTGCTGTTTATAGGAGCCGTCGTGCTCTTCGTCGATGATGATCAGGCCGGGATTCTTCATCGGCGTGAACAGCGCCGAACGAGTACCGATAATAATATCGGCCTCGCCATCCCGCGCTGCCAGCCAGGCATCCAGCCGGTCACGATCATTGACTGCCGAATGCAGCAGGGCGATGCGTGCGTTGAAGCGCTGTTCGAAGCGCGCCAGGGTTTGCGGCCCGAGGTTGATTTCCGGGATCAGCACCAGCGCCTGTTTACCGGCTTCCAGCGTTTCGCGGATCAGCTGTAAATAGACTTCGGTCTTGCCGCTGCCGGTAACGCCCGCCAGCAGGAACGCATGAAAGCTGCCGAACCCGGCGCGAATCGCCTCGCAGGCCGCGCGTTGTTCCGTGTTGAGGGGCAGTTCCGGCTGGGCCAGCCAGTGTTCATGACGCGCGGAAGGTGCATGGCTGCGCACTTCAACCTGCACCAACTCTTTAGCCAGCAGCAAATTGAGGCTTTCTTTATTAAGCATCAGCTTGCTCAGCAACTGATGCGCAACACCGTGTGGATGCTGGGCGAGGGTGGTCAGTGCTTCGCGTTGCTTGGGTGCCCGGGCAATGCGCGGGTCATCGACGCTGGCATTCGGCGCAACCTGCCAGAAGCGCTCCTGGCGCGATTCGGCCGGTTCGCCCTGGCGCAGCAGGACTGGCAGCGCCCAGCTCAAGGTGTCGCCGAGGCTGTGCTGATAATACTGAGAGGTCCACAGGCACAGCTTGAACAGCGCGGGCGGCAGGGGGGCTTGCTCATCGAGCAGGGCGATGGCGGGCTTGAGTTTGTCTGCGGGCACTTCGCTGTGATCGGCGATCTCGATCAGAATGCCGATCATTTCCCGACGGCCGAAGGGCACTCGCAGGCGCATGCCCGGCTGCAAGGCACTGCGCAGCACTCCGGCAGGTGCTCGGTAGTCGAACAGGCGCCGCAGTGGCGAAGGCAGGGCAAGGCGCAGAATGGCGTCGGGCACGCGGGGTTTCCCTGTTACGGTATGTGACGGATGCGCGATCTTAGCAGACGACCGGCGTAAAGCCCCGCTTGCGTGATCTGGATTGTCTGGTAATATTCGCGGCCTATTTACGTGCGGTATTCAACAATAGTGTTGGATGGCGGCACGCTAGCCCGAGGAAGTACCGATGAAAGCTGATATCCATCCAGTTTACGAAGCCATTGACGCTACTTGCAGCTGCGGCAATGTCATCAAAACCCGTTCGACTCTCGCCAAGCCTCTGAGCCTTGACGTTTGCAACGAGTGCCACCCGTTCTACACCGGCAAGCAGAAGACTCTTGACGTTGGCGGCCGTGTTGACAAGTTCAAGTCGCGCTTCGGTGCGTTCGGTGCTACCAAAGCTCCTGCTGCTGCAGAGTAAGGTTGGCCGATCTGGAAAATCCAACGGGTTTATCCAGGCTGCTTAAAAAGGCGTCCCTTGTGGGCGCCTTTTTTGTGGCCGCGATTTGGCTGCCTGCCGCTCAGGCTCTTTGCCCTGCGCCATCCTCGTTTCCGGTTGCTCAGGTCGAGCGTGTGGTCGATGGCGATACCCTGCGCCTTAAAGATGGGCGCAACGTACGCATGGTCGGGATCAACACTCCAGAGACGGGAAAGAAAAGCCGTTCCGCCGAGCCGTTTGCCGAGGCTGCCAAAAGTCGTCTGCAAACACTGGTGGCTGAAAGCGATGGCACCGTCAGTTTGCTGATCGGCCAACAGGCCAAGGATCGTTATGGTCGCGTGCTGGCCAATGTCTATGGTCGCGACGGTGCCAATCTCGAAGCGCAGCTGTTGAGCGAGGGCCTGGGTTATCTGGTTGCCGTTTCGCCTAACGTAGCGCTGGTCGATTGTCAGCAAGCGGCTGAGCGTACAGCCCGTCAGGCTGGCCTTGGTCTGTGGCGCAACTCGCCGGTGCAATCGGCTGGTCAGATCGATAAGGGCGGTTTTGCGCTGGTCTCAGGGCAAATCGTCGATGTGCAGCGTAATGGCGGCGGCATATGGATTGAGCTGCAGGGTTCGCTGGTGCTGCGTATCGCCCCGGCCCTTGTCAGCCAGTTTGACGCCAAACAGCTGAGCCGCATGAAGGGCCAGAGTATCGAAGCGCGTGGCTGGGTCGTTGATCGATCTCGACGGAGCGGCCTCAAGGATGGGCAGGCACGCTGGATGATGCCGATTACCCATCCGGCGATGCTTGATTCATCGACCCTCTGACAGCACCGGCATCTCATCAGGCACCGCATCACGATCTGGCTAAACCGGATTTCTGTTGGAGCGAGGCTTGCCCGCGAAGGGCTGTAGCGCAGTGTGTCTGGGATACCGTGTCGGCTGGGTTGCGGGCAAGCCTCGCTCCAACAGATCCCGTGTATTGCTGCAAGATGGCTCGTTGAAGGGATCTGAGTGAAATCAGGTGGAGCCTGATGCAACTCCTCCGCTCTAAGCGTAAAGTCTAACTCCCCGCCTATTGACAGTTGTGACTGGCCAGTCTTGTTAGGACTTTGCATCTTGCGTATCCTCGGCGGTCCGTCTTCCCACAGTAAAAAAAGCGGAATGCCCACATGTCTGATTTGAAAACTGCCGCGCTTGAATATCACGCCAATCCTCGTCCGGGGAAACTGAGCGTAGAACTCACCAAGCCCACCGCTACTGCTCGCGACCTGGCCCTGGCTTACAGCCCTGGGGTTGCCGAGCCTGTGCGTGAAATCGCCCGTGACCCTGAGCTGGCTTACAAATACACCGGCAAAGGCAACCTGGTAGCAGTTATTTCCGATGGCACCGCGATCCTCGGCCTGGGTGATCTGGGCCCACTGGCATCCAAGCCAGTGATGGAAGGCAAGGGCGTTCTGTTCAAGCGTTTCGCCGGTATCGACGTATTCGATATCGAAGTGGATTCGGAAAGCCCACAGGCTTTCATCGATACCGTAAAACGCATCTCCATCACCTTCGGCGGTATCAACCTCGAAGACATCAAGGCGCCTGAGTGCTTTGAGATCGAGAAAGCGCTGATCGAACAATGCGACATCCCGGTTTTCCACGATGACCAGCACGGCACCGCGATTGTTACGGCAGCCGGCATGATCAACGCCCTGGAAATCGTCGGCAAGAACCTGGCTGACGCCAAGATCGTCTGCCTGGGCGCTGGCGCTGCGGCCATCTCCTGCATGAAGTTGCTGGTGAGCATGGGCGCGAAGATCGAAAACATCTTCATGATTGACCGTTCCGGCGTTATCCACTCCGGCCGTACCGATCTGAACCAGTACAAAGCTGTGTTCGCTCACGCGACTGAAAAGCGTACCCTGGCTGACGCTCTGGATGGCGCAGACGTGTTCGTTGGTCTGTCTGGCCCGAACCTGCTGAGCGCTGAAGGCCTGAAGTCGATGGCCAAGGATCCGATCGTGTTCGCCTGCTCGAACCCTGATCCGGAAATCTCTCCTGAACTGGCTCACGCGACCCGTAGCGACGTGATCATGGCGACCGGTCGTTCCGACTACCCGAACCAGGTCAACAACGTACTGGGCTTCCCGTTCATCTTCCGCGGTGCCCTGGACGTTCGCGCCAAGCGCATCAACGAAGAAATGAAGATCGCAGCGGCCAACGCCCTGCGTGAACTGGCCAAACTGCCAGTGCCTCAGGAAGTCTGCGACGCCTACGGCGGCATCAAGCTGGAGTTCGGTCGTGAGTACATCATCCCGAAACCAATGGATACCCGCCTGCTGGGTCTGATCGCTGATGCCGTTGCCAAGGCAGCCATTGAAAGCGGTGTCGCAACCCTGCCGTATCCAAAGCACTACCCGCTGACCAGCGTTGAAGACGTTTTTAACGGCTAACGTTGTTAGCAGACCCATAAAAGAACCCGGCCATTAGCCGGGTTTTTTTATGGGGAAGTTTCAAGCTACAAGCTGCAAGCGAAAACAACGCAGCATTCCGTTTCTCCACTGCTTTTTCTTGTAGCTCGCGGCTTGAAGCTTGTAGCTGCTTGCCTAGAACAAATCTATCGGCGCCGACTCATCCGCTGGCAGCGGGCTGCCCGGTGCCTGGCCGCCCAGTTCGTTGACGCTTGGCGGCGTGTCTTCGCTTTTGAACAGCTCGAAGAACGCGTTAGGCGTGCTCGGAGTGGCTGCCCGGCCGCTGATCGGATCAACCCGCAGGCTCAGGATGCCATCCGGCTCGGCCTGCTGATGCGGCGGCTTGTCCTTGAGCGCGGCACTCATGTAGTTCATCCAGATCGGCAGGGCGACGGTACCGCCAAATTCATGACGGCCCAGGCTTTCGGGTTGATCGAAGCCCGTCCAGACCGTGGTCACGTAATCGGCGTTGTAACCGGTGAACCACGCATCCTTGGATTCGTTGGTCGTACCGGTCTTGCCTGCGATATCCGGACGGTTCATCGCCAGGGCGCGGCGGCCGGTACCGCGTTTGATCACGTCCTGCAGCATGCTGTTGAGGATGTACGTGGTCCGGCTGTCCACAATGCGCGGTGCAACGGCGGGTGCCTGAGGATCAACCGGCGCAGCAGGCTGTGCAGGGCCTTCACTGGATGAAGTGATCAGCGCAGGCCCATTAGGTACCGCAACCGTGTTGGCATGAGGTGCTGGCTGGTGGTCTACCGCTGGAACGCTTGGCGGGTTGGCCTCAAACAAGGTCACGCCATCGCGGCTCTCGATGTTCTGGATCAGGTATGAGTTGATCTTGTAGCCACCGTTGGCGAACGCTGACCAACCGGTGACGATTTCCATCGGTGTCAGAGTGGCTGTGCCCAGTGCCAGCGACAGGTTGCGCGGCAGATCACTCTTGTTGAAGCCAAAGCGCGTGATGTAGTCGATTGACGTATCGATGCCCAGTTGTTGCAGCAGACGAATCGAAACAAGGTTACGCGACTTGTACAGCGCTTCACGCAGGCGGATCGGGCCAAGGAAGGTATTGGTGTCGTTCTTCGGACGCCAGACCTTGTCCAGATACTCGTCAACAAACACGATCGGCGCATCGTTTACCAGGCTTGACGCGGTGTAGCCGTTGTCCAGCGCGGCGCTGTACAGGAATGGTTTGAAGCTCGAGCCCGGTTGACGCTTGGCTTGCAGGGCGCGGTTGTAGTTGCTCTGCTCGAAGGCGAAACCACCGACCAGTGCGCGAATTGCACCATTTTGCGGGTCGAGGGATACCAGTGCACTTTGCGCCGCCGGGATCTGGCTGAACTTGAGAGAGCCATTTTCCTGACGCTGCAGGCGAACCAGATCGCCGACATGCGCGACATCAGCAGGTCCCTTGGGGTTTGCGCCCAGGCTGTTGGTGTTCAGATAAGGGCGCGCCCATTTCATGCTCGCCCATTCGACAGTTTCTTCCTTCTCACCATTACGGGTCAGGACGCGAACGCCAGTCTTGTCGACCTGGGTGACGATTGCAGGCTCAAGGCCGCTGATGGTGCGTTGCTTGGTCAGCTCTTGCGCCCAGCCTTCGCGGGTCATGCCCGGGAAGCGGCTTTCAGGGCCGCGATAGCCGTGCCGCTGGTCGTATTCGATAAGGCCTTCCTGAACCGCCGTATTGGCGTGTTCCTGAAGGTCGCTTGGGACTGTCGTGGTGACACGGAAGCCTTCTGTATAGGCGTCGCTGCCATAACGGCCGACCATTTCGGCACGCGCCATTTCTGCAATATAAGGTGCGTTAACTTCAGGTGTCGGTACGTGGTAGCTGGCGTTGAGTGGCTCGCTTAGCGCAGCCTGATAGGCGCTCTGGTCGATCTTGCCCAGCTTGAACATGCGCCCCAGGATCCAGTCGCGACGCTCTTTGGCGCGCGTCGGGTTTGCCAGAGGGTTGAAGCGTGAAGGTGCTTTCGGCAGGCCGGCAATCATGGCCATCTGCGCAAGGCTTACGTCGCGGATCGATTTGCCGTAATAAACCTGCGCCGCTGCTTCGATGCCGTAGGCCCTGTTGCCCAGATAGATCTTGTTGACGTACAGCTCGAGAATTTCGTCTTTGGTCAGTTGGCGCTCAATTTGCAGTGCAAGAAGGATCTCGGTGGTTTTACGCGAAAAACTGCGCTCACTCGTCAGAAAATAGTTCTTTGCCACCTGCATGGTGATGGTGCTGCCACCCGACTGGATGTGGCCACTTTTGACAAGTTGCGACGCTGCACGCATCAGGCTGCCAGGGTCGACGCCGTAGTGGTTGGCGAAATTGTCATCTTCGGCCGAGAGCAAGGCGTTGATGAAATTCGGCGGGATGTCGGCAAAACGGATCGGGGTACGGCGCATCTCGCCAAACTCCGCAATCAACTTGCCGTCGCTGCTGTAGACGCGCAGGGGTATTTGCAGCTGGATGCTGCGCAGGGCTTCTACAGACGGCAGGTTAGGGCTCAGATAAAGAAAGGCACCGCTGAGGCCGAGCAACAGCGCACAGAATACGGCGACGAGAGACCACCAGAAAAACTTCAGCAGGCGTATCAAGGCTTTTTGATTTCCAGAATAAAAAGAATGAGTTAAGCGCAGGCACTAATAAATAGACACGCCTTGAAGCTTGGTTATACGAAAAAAGCGCTGGGCATTATAAGCATTTTTCGTCTCCGAGCGTTATTTGCGCTACTGTCAGGATTGCTGGCGGCGGCGTTGGACAACAAATTATCCGTAAGTGACGGAAACTCATAGGGAACAGGTTGTGTTCGAACTCTTCGGTAAGAAGGCCAACACCCTTCTAGGGATCGATATTAGCTCTACATCGGTGAAACTCCTTGAATTGAGTCGTTCCGGCACACGTTACAAAGTCGAGTCCTACGCGGTGGAGCCGCTACCGGCCAACGCGGTGATCGAAAAGAACATTGCCGAGCTCGAAGGCGTCGGAAATGCATTGGCGCGGGTATTGGCCAAGGCGCGTACAAGCGTCAAATCTGTGGCGGTCGCCGTGGCCGGTTCGGCGGTGATTACCAAGACCATCGAGATGGACGCTGGCCTGTCGGATGACGACATGGAAAACCAGCTGAAAATCGAAGCTGATCAGTACATTCCCTATCCGCTGGAAGAAGTCGCAATCGATTTCGAGGTTCAAGGCTATTCGTTGCGCAACCCCGAGCGCGTTGAAGTCCTGCTGGCCGCCTGCCGCAAAGAAAACGTTGAAGTACGCGAAGCCGCCCTGGCCCTTGCTGGGCTCAACGCGCGGGTCGTCGATGTCGAGGCTTACGCGCTGGAGCGTGCCTATGGGTTGTTGTCGACGCAATTGGGCAGCGGTCACGACAAACTGACCGTTGCCATCGTCGACATCGGCGCGACCATGACCACCCTGAGCGTGCTGCACAACGGACGCATTATTTATACCCGTGAACAGCTGTTCGGTGGGCGTCAGCTTACCGAGGAAATCCGGCGTCGCTATGGCCTTTCAATGGAAGAAGCCGGGCTTGCCAAGAAGCAGGGTGGTCTGCCGGATGACTATTTGATCGAAGTGCTGCAGCCATTCAAGGAGGCCGTGGTGCAGCAAGTTGCCCGGTCGCTGCAATTCTTCTTCGCCGCAGGACAATACAACGCCGTGGACTACATCATGCTGGCCGGTGGTACTGCATCGGTTTCCGGGCTGGACAACCTGATTCAGCAGCGCGTCGGCACACCCACTCTGGTCGCCAACCCGTTTGCAGACATGGCCTTGAGCGCCAAGGTCAATGCTGGCGCCCTGGCCAGCGATGCTCCTGCTTTGATGATCGCGTGCGGTCTGGCCCTGAGGAGCTTTGACTGATGGCACGGATCAACCTTCTCCCTTGGCGTGAACAGTTGCGCGAAGAGCGCAAGAAACGATTTCTGATGGCCTTGGCTGGCGTATTTGTAGCTTCGGTCGGCGTATTGTTCATGGTTGATCAATATTTGAGCAGTGCGATCACTCATCAGGCGGCGCGCAATGCGTTCATCCAGAAAGAAATCGTGCAGCTCGATGAGCGTATTAAAGAGATCAGCGATCTGCGAGCCCGCCGCAAGCAGTTGCTGGAACGGATGAAAATCATCCAGGACCTGCAAGGTAATCGCCCGATCATCGGCCGGGTGTTTGACCAAATGGCGCGTACCCTGCCGGATGGCGTGTATTTCTCGAACGTGAAGATGGTCGACAAACTGGTGAGTGTCACGGGCGCGGCAGAATCGAACAATCGCGTGTCGGACTTGATGCGTAATCTCGAGGCTTCCGACTGGTTTGAAGCACCGAGTCTGACCGAAGTGAAGGCAACAACCGCTGGCGCGCTGGATCAGGCCAACGTGTTTCAGTTAACAGTGCGCCAGACACAGCCGGCCATTGATGGAGTCAAGCCATGAATCTTTCCGAGACGCTGGAAAGTCTGCGCCGGATTGACCTTGGCGATCTGGACATCAACAACCTTGGCTCATGGCCCGCTGCGGTCAAGTTCGTGACCGGCATCCTGTTGATGGTGCTTGTGCTGGCGCTGGGTTACTTCTTCTATATCCAGGATCTTGAGAGTCAGCTTGATGGCGCGCGCGCCAATGAAAGCACGCTCAAAGAGCAGTTCACTACCAAGGCCTTCCAGGCCGCAAACCTGCAGCCCTACAAGGTGCAGATGACCGAGATGGAAAACACCTTCGGCGCATTGTTGCGGCAGTTGCCCAGCGATACCGAAGTACCTGGCTTGCTGGAAGACATCACGCGCACAGGGTTGGGCAGTGGGCTGGAGTTCGAAGAGATCAAGCTGCTACCGGAAGCGGCTCAGCAGTTTTACATCGAGTTGCCGATACAGATCACCGTAGTGGGCGGGTATCACGATCTGGCCACTTTCGTCAGTGGTGTCGCCAGCCTGCCGCGGATCGTCACCCTGCATGATTTCGAGATCAAGCCTGTGGAAGCTTCAAATCCGTCCAGGCTGCGAATGAATATTCTCGCCAAGACCTATCGCTACAACGATGAAGGACTGAATAAATGAGGCTGGCGCGATTGTTGTGCGCCAGTGTGGCGTTGATCAGTCTGGCCGGTTGCAACGAGGATTCGTCGTTTGCCGACCTGACCAGTTTTATGGATGAGGCGCGTGCCCGACCAACGGGCACCATCGAACCTCTGCCAAGGTTTCGTCCTTATGAAGCTTTCACGTATAACGCTGCGAATCTGCGCAGCCCGTTTCAGCCGCCGATCAAGGTCGATCTGGTTAACCGTCTCAAAGGGTCAAGACTGGTGGCTCCGGATGAAACACGGCCAAGGCAGTTTCTGGAAGGGTTCAATATCGAGACGTTCGAGATGGTCGGCACCATGGGTAATGAAACCGGGACCTTTGCCTTGCTCAAGGGGGCGGGTGGCGTATACCGGGTGAAAGTCGGTGATTACCTGGGCCGCAATAACGGCCGGATTGTCTCGGTCGATGAATCTCGCGTTGATGTCGTAGAAATAGTTCCTGACGGAGAGGGGGCATGGCTGGAAAGGCCGCGCAGCATTTCCCTGAAAGAACGCTCATGAAACGAGCACAGCCAAGCATGCAAAGCACTCTCGGGTTCGCAGGACGGAAAATGATCATGACCAGGATTCTTTCGGCTATCGGTGTATCGCTATGGATTGCGATGATTTCGCCGATGCTCCAGGCCGCCACTCTCAAGACGCTGGATGTTGCGGCGCTGCCCGGTGACAGGATCGAGCTCAAGCTGACTTTTGATGCGCCGGTCCCTGCGCCCAGAGGCTATACCACCGAGCAGCCAGCGCGTATCGCACTCGATTTGCCCGGCGTGACCAGTCAACTGGCGACCAAAAGCCGTGAGCTGGGCAGTGGCAATGCCCGCAGTGTGGTCGTGGTTCAGGCCAATGATCGCACGCGTGTAATTGTCAACATGACCACACTTGCGCCTTACAGCTCACGGGTTGATGGCAATAATCTGTTTATCGTGATCGGTCAGGGCGCCACTGCGGCGCAGGCATCGCAACCCAGTACTGCGCAGGGCGCGGCTCGTGTTGCCGTGCCACCTCCTGCTCCCGCAAGACCCAAAGCGTATGCGCCAACTGGCAAAGCGATCCGCAATGTCGATTTTCAGCGGGGCGAGTTGGGTGAAGGCAATGTGATCATTGATCTGACGGACTCCAGCGTGGCGCCTGATATTCAGGAACAGGGCGGCAAGATTCGCGTCGACTTCGCCAAAACCCAGTTGCCTGAAAAGCTGCGGGTACGACTGGATGTCAAGGACTTCGCCACGCCGGTACAGTTCGTTAACGCCACTGCGACCGGCGACAAGGCAAGCATCACCATCGAGCCATCCGGGCCTTTCGATTACTCCGCCTATCAGACCGAAAGCAAGCTGACCATCAGCGTGCGTCCGTTGACCAACGAAGACCTGGACCGCCGCAACGCAGAGAAGCTGGTTTACACCGGTGAAAAGCTGTCGCTCAACTTCCAGGACATCGATGTGCGCTCGGTGCTGCAATTGATCGCAGACTTCACCAGTCTCAATCTGGTCGCCAGTGACACGGTTCAGGGCGGCATTACCTTGCGCCTGCAGAACGTGCCGTGGGATCAGGCGCTGGATCTGGTGCTGAAAACCAAAGGTCTGGACAAACGCAAGATCGGCAACGTTTTGCTGGTCGCACCCGCCGACGAAATTGCGGCCCGCGAGCGTCAGGAGCTGGAGTCTCTCAAGCAGATTGCCGAGCTGGCACCGCTGCGTCGTGAACTGTTGCAGGTCAACTACGCCAAGGCTGCGGACATCGCCAAACTGTTCCAGTCAGTGACCAGCGCCGAGTCGAAAGTCGATGAGCGCGGCTCGATTACCGTGGATGACCGAACCAACAACATCATTGCCTACCAGACTCAGGACCGTCTGGACGAGCTGCGCCGCATCGTCTCCCAGCTGGATATTCCCGTGCGTCAGGTGATGATCGAGGCGCGAATCGTCGAGGCCAATGTCGGTTACGACAAGGCGCTCGGGGTCCGCTGGGCAGGCGACACCAACCGTAATAACAACCACAAATGGAGTGGTTATGGTCTGGATGATAATGGGGACGAAGCCGGTAACACGGGCGATGCGCTGACTTCCAATGTGCCATTCGTCGATCTGGGCGCAGCCAATGCAACCTCCGGCATTGGTATCGCTTTCATGACCAATAACGCTTTACTCGATCTCGAGCTCAGCGCAATGGAAAGAACCGGCAACGGTGAAATCGTCTCCCAGCCCAAGGTGGTCACTTCCGACAAGGAAACCGCGAAGATTCTGAAAGGCACCGAGATTCCTTATCAGGAATCCAGCTCCAGTGGTGCCACGACAGTGTCTTTCAAAGAGGCCTCGCTCTCACTGGAAGTGACGCCGCAGATCACGCCGGACAACCGCATCATCATGGAGGTCAAGGTCACCAAGGATGAGCCCGACTACCTGAACATGGTGCAAGGCGTTCCCCCTATTCGTAAAAACGAAGTCAACGCAAAGGTGCTGGTCGCCGATGGAGAAACCATCGTAATCGGTGGTGTGTTCTCGAATACGCAAACTAAAACTGTCGATAAGGTGCCATTTCTCGGCGATGTGCCGTATGTTGGCCGCCTTTTCCGGCGCGATGTGGTCTCGGAAGCAAAATCCGAGCTGCTGGTGTTCCTCACTCCGCGTATCATGAACAACCAGGCGATTGCTGTGAGTCGTTGATTCTGTGCGAAATTTAATACTTGTAGGGCCGATGGGGGCTGGTAAAAGCACCATCGGCCGTTTGCTGGCCAAAGAGCTGCGCCTGCCGTTCAAGGATTCCGACAAGGAAATTGAGCTGCGCACGGGTGCCAATATCCCGTGGATCTTTGATAAAGAAGGTGAGCCCGGATTCCGTGACCGCGAGCAGGCGATGATTGCCGAGCTATGCAGTGTCGACGGGATCGTCCTCGCGACCGGCGGCGGTGCCGTCATGCGTAGCGAAAATCGCCAGGCCCTGCATCAGGGCGGGCGCGTGGTGTATCTGCATGCCTCGGTAGAGCAGCAAGTCGGACGTACTGCCCGCGACCGTAACCGCCCGCTGTTGCGCACCGCTGATCCGGCAAAGGTTTTGAGCGATCTGCTCGAGATGCGTGACCCGCTTTATCGGGAGATCGCTGATCTGGTGGTTGAAACCGATGAGCGGCCGCCACGAATGGTGGTTCTTGATATTCTTGCGCGCCTGGCGGAGCTTCCTCCCCGTTAAAGCCTGGGCAGAAATGCGCTATCCTCTGCGACCAATAAAAAACAGGACGAGGCGTAGCCTTGAGCCACCTATTGCGTGAGTGCCAAAAGCACTCACAGCGACGTATCCGGTAATCAACGTGGGGACACATGCAGACACTTAAGGTCGAGCTTGGCGAGCGCAGCTACCCGATTCATATCGGCGAAGGCTTGCTGGATCGTTTGGATTTACTCGCTCCGCATATCGTTGGGCGGCAAGTGGCGATTGTTTCCAATACCACCGTCGCGCCTCTTTACCTTGAGCGACTGACCCGCACCCTGGCCGGCTACAACGTCCTGCCTGTCATCCTTCCGGACGGCGAAGCTTTCAAGAACTGGGAAACCCTGCAAAGCATTTTCGATGGCCTGCTGGGTGCCCGTCATGATCGGCGTACCACGGTAATTGCCCTGGGTGGCGGCGTGATCGGCGACATGGCCGGTTTTGCAGCCGCTTGCTATCAACGCGGCGTGAACTTCATTCAGATCCCTACGACCCTTCTGTCTCAGGTTGACTCTTCGGTGGGCGGCAAGACCGGGATCAACCACCCGCTGGGCAAGAACATGGTCGGTGCGTTTTACCAGCCAAGCGTCGTGCTGATCGACACCGCCAGCCTCAATACGCTGCCGGAGCGGGAATTGTCGGCGGGCCTCGCCGAAGTCATCAAGTACGGTCTGATCTGTGATGAGCCGTTCCTGACCTGGCTTGAAGAAAACGTTGACCAGTTGCGTGGACTGGATCAGGCCGCCCTGACAGTCGCCATCGAACGCTCCTGTGCCGCCAAGGCCCTGATCGTTGGCGCTGATGAGCGCGAAACCGGCGTGCGCGCTACGCTGAACCTGGGGCACACGTTCGGGCATGCCATCGAAACCCACATGGGGTACGGTGTCTGGCTGCATGGCGAGGCTGTCGGCGCAGGCACTGTCATGGCGCTGGAAATGTCTTCTCGTCTGGGCTGGATCAGCGAACAGGAGCGAGACCGCGGCATTCGCCTGCTTCAGCGCGCCGGTCTGCCGGTGGTGCCGCCGCAGGAAATGACCCCGGAGCATTTCCTTGAGCACATGGCTGTCGACAAAAAAGTCCTGGATGGTCGTCTGCGTCTGGTCCTGTTGCGCCGTATGGGCGAAGCCGTGATCACCGACGAATATCCAAAAGAAGTTTTACAGGCCACGCTGGCGGCGGATTACCGCGCCCTCGTGGATCAGCTCAGAGGTTAATGAAATTCCATGACGAGTAGCTTGCACGCCGACGAGGCCTTCCTCGGCCATTACCAGTTGAGTCATGACCCGTTCGCAGCGCGGGTACCTGGCTTCAAATTCTTCCCTGCCCAGCGCAAGCCGGTATTGGGACAATTGCATCATTTGGCCCGTTACAGCCAGCTATTGCTGGTCGTGACCGGCCCGGTGGGCAGCGGCAAAACCTTGTTGCGTCAGGCGTTGGTTGCCAGTACCAACAAGCAATCGGTCCAGAGCGTGGTGGTTTCGGCCCGGGGTGCTGCAGATGCTTCCGGTCTGCTGCGTCAGGTTGCCCAGGCGCTGAATGTCGCCCAGCCAGAGATGCGCGCCATCCTCGCGCAGGTCGTGCAATTGGCGCTGACCGGCCAGGAAGTCTATTTGTTGGTGGACGATGCCGAACAACTTGGCGAATCCGCACTCGAAGCACTGCTCGGTCTGGCCGATGGAAGTCCTGAAGGCCGTCCACATGTGTTTCTGTTCGGTGAAGCTTCACTGATCGATCGACTCGATCAGCTATGTGCCGAAGCGCAAACCGAGGGCGAGCGCTATCACGTCATCGAGCTGGCACCTTACACGGAAGATGAAACACGGGAATATCTGGAGCAACGACTGGAAGGTGCCGGACAAGGCATCGAATTGTTCACGGCCGAGCAGATAACCGATATTCACGAGCATTCCGGTGGATGGCCTGGCGCTATCAATCAGGTTGCCCGGGACTCAATGATCGAGGCGATGATCGCCAGCCGTTCGGCGGTCAAACGCCCAAGTGTGGGATTCAAAATGCCGAAGAAATATGTAATGGCACTGGGTGCTGTGGTTGCAGTCGGGGTATTGGCAGCAGTGCTGATCCCGGGCCGTGGCGGCAATTCCGGTGCCCCAGCGACCCAGCCTGCCAACTCGCAGGCGCAACTGCCTCTGGGGCAGGGCACGCCAAGCGCCCAGCAGTCCAACAACGGTGGCCCGGCTATCGAGTTCGCGGGTAATTCGCAGCCGATGCCGTTGCCGTTGGTGGGTAACTCTCAGCCCGTCATGCGCGGCCCTCTGGCCGAAGCGGCGGGCGCGAGTGATGGCGACGATGATGGCGTACCGGTCGGGTCTGTTGACCAGCCACCTACCGTGACCACCACCGCGCCACCTGCTGGTGTGCCGGCCGGTGCAGCACCGTCGACACCTCGTTCGTCCATTGCGCCGCCAGCGGCCGCTACTGCTCCGAAGCCAGCTACACCTGCTGCGACCGCTCCGAAGCCAGCAGCGCCTGCTCAGGCTCCAACGCAGGTCGCAACCGCCAAGACTGCACCGGCCGCTGCCGGGAAATCTGCAGCTGGTAGCAGCTGGTATGGCAGTCAGGCGCCGGGTCGTTACGTGGTGCAGATCCTCGGCACCAGCTCCGAGAGCACTGCTCAGGCGTTCGTTGCCGAGCAAGGCGGCGAGTACCGTTATTTCAAGAAAACGCTTCAGGGCAAGCCGCTGTATGTGATCACTTACGGCAACTTCTCTGATCGCGCAGCTGCCCTTGCAGCTATCAAGGTATTGCCAGCGAAGGTTCAGGCTGGTAAACCTTGGCCTCGTACTGTCGCCAGTATCCAACAGGAACTCGGCGCAGCTCGCTGAAGTCGCAGCGGCCTTATCCGGGCCGCTCACCCAGCATCCCTGTTTTGATCCGCAAGCGTGCAGTCCGATTGACCGCGCGCCTTGTGGTGTCTGCGTCCCGGACGCTTTTGGAAAACAGGGTGTTTTGGTCAGATCGCTAAAAAAGCTTTTGACTAGCACAGCATCCAGCTATAAACGTTCATAAATGCGACACGAATTTACGACTGTTCGTCGTTAAATTTGTGAGGCTTTGTGTCGCTGTGTACAATGACCTCCCTTTTGCTCCCGCTAAGCTGGCGTACGTTCAGCGCGAGAGGTAACTGGTTGAATTGAAAAGAAATTTGTCTCTTTTAGAGGCAGCCTGGTGAGAAAGTGTCTATGAAAGCAGGTCTGTACCATCCAGATGAATTCAAGGATAACTGTGGTTTCGGCCTGATTGCCCACATGCAGGGCGAACCCAGTCATCACCTGTTGCAGACGGCTATCCAAGCCCTGACCTGCATGACCCACCGTGGTGGGATCAACGCCGACGGCAAGACCGGTGACGGTTGCGGGCTGTTGATTCAAAAACCGGACGCGTTCCTGCGCGCCATTGCCAAAGAACACTTTGATAATGAGCTGCCGCGTCAATATGCCGTGGGCATGGTGTTCCTCAATCAGGACGACGCTAGAGCTGACGCCGCCCGCGAGAACATGAATCGCGAAATCCTTGCTGCTGGCCTGACCCTTGTTGGCTGGCGCCAGGTACCCATCGACACCAGCGTGCTGGGTCGTCTGGCGCTGGAGCGTCTGCCGAAAATCGAGCAGGTGTTCATCGGTGGTGAAGGCCTGAGCGATCAGGAATTCGCGATCAAGCTGTTCAGCGCACGCCGCCGTTCTTCGGTCGCCAACGCTGAAGACACCGATCACTACATCTGCAGCTTTTCTCACAAGACCATCATCTATAAAGGTCTGATGATGCCGCGCGATCTGACGGCATTTTTCCCGGACCTGAGCGACGAGCGCCTGCAAACCGCGATCTGCGTGTTCCACCAGCGCTTCTCGACCAACACCCTGCCGAAATGGCCGTTGGCGCAGCCGTTCCGCTTCCTCGCCCACAACGGCGAGATCAACACCATTACCGGTAACCGCAACTGGGCGCAGGCCCGTCGCACCAAGTTCGCCAACGAACTGATTCCGGACCTGGACGAGCTGGGCCCGCTGGTCAACCGCGTGGGTTCCGACTCTTCGAGCATGGACAACATGCTGGAGCTGATGGTCACGGGCGGCATCGACCTGTTCCGTGGCGTGCGCATGATCATTCCGCCTGCGTGGCAGAACGTTGAAACCATGGACCCCGATCTGCGGGCGTTCTATGAGTACAACTCCATGCACATGGAGCCTTGGGATGGTCCTGCTGGCGTGGTAATGACCGAAGGTCGCCACGCGGTTTGCCTGCTTGACCGTAACGGTCTGCGTCCGGCGCGCTGGGTCACCACCAAGAATGGCTACATCACCCTCGCGTCGGAAATCGGCGTGTGGGACTACAAGCCGGAAGACGTCATCGCCAAGGGCCGTGTCGGGCCGGGTCAGATCTTTGCCGTGGACACTGAAACCGGCCAGATCCTCGACACCGATGCCATCGACAACCGCTTGAAGTCGCGTCATCCGTACAAGCAGTGGCTGCGCAAGAACGCCCTGCGTATCCAGGCGACCATCGAAGACAACGACCATGGTTCGGCTTTCTACAATGCCGACCAGCTCAAGCAATACATGAAGATGTATCAGGTCACCTTCGAAGAGCGTGATCAGGTATTGCGCCCGCTCGGTGAGCAGGGCCAGGAAGCGGTCGGCTCCATGGGCGACGACACGCCGATGGCTATTCTGTCGCAGCGTGTGCGTTCGCCTTACGATTACTTCCGTCAGCAGTTCGCGCAGGTCACCAACCCGCCGATCGACCCGCTGCGTGAAGCCATCGTCATGTCGCTGGAAATCTGCCTCGGTGCCGAGCGCAACATTTTCCAGGAGTCGCCTGAGCATGCTTCCCGCGTGATCCTCAGCTCGCCGGTCATTTCCCCGGCCAAATGGCGCTCGCTGATGACTCTTGAGCGTCCGGGCTTTGAGCGGCAGATCATCGACCTGAACTACGACGAGAGCATCGGCCTTGAAGCGGCTGTGCGTAACATCGCTGATCAGGCTGAAGAAGCCGTGCGTGCCGGTCGTACCCAGATCGTCCTGACTGACCGCCATATCGCCCCAGGCAAATTGCCCGCTCACGCATCCCTGGCTGTAGGCGCTGTGCACCACCGCCTGACCGAAAAAGGCCTGCGTTGCGACAGCAACATTTTGGTTGAAACCGCGACAGCTCGCGATCCGCACCACTTCGCGGTGTTGATCGGCTTTGGTGCTTCGGCTGTTTATCCGTTCCTGGCCTACGAAGTGCTGGGCGACCTGATCCGCACCGGTGAAGTTTTGGGAGACCTCTATGAGGTGTTCAAGAACTACCGTAAAGGCATCACTAAAGGTTTGCTCAAGATCCTGTCGAAGATGGGCATCTCTACCATCGCTTCGTACCGTGGTGCGCAGTTGTTCGAAGCCATCGGCCTGTCCGAAGCGGTCTGCGAACTGAGCTTCCGTGGCGTACCAAGCCGCATCAAGGGTGCGCGCTTCGTCGATATCGAAGCCGAGCAGAAGCTGCTCTCCAACGAAGCCTGGAGCCCACGCAAGCCGATCCAGCAAGGTGGCCTGCTCAAGTTCGTGTTCGGTGGCGAATACCACGCCTACAACCCGGACGTGGTCAGCATGCTGCAAGCCGCTGTACAGCAGGGCGACTACAGCAAGTTCAAGGAATACACCTCGCTGGTGGACAAGCGTCCGGTATCGATGATTCGCGACCTGTTCCAGGTCAAGACCCTCGACACTCCGATGTCCATCGACGAAGTCGAGCCGCTGGCGGAAATCCTCAAGCGCTTTGACTCGGCCGGGATCTCTCTGGGCGCATTGTCGCCGGAAGCTCACGAAGCGCTGGCCGAGGCCATGAACCGTCTGGGCGCACGCTCCAACTCCGGTGAGGGCGGCGAAGATCCTGCGCGCTACGGCACCATCCGCAGCTCGAAAATCAAACAGATCGCTACTGGCCGTTTCGGCGTAACCCCTGAGTATCTGGTCAACGCCGACGTGTTGCAGATCAAGGTTGCCCAAGGCGCCAAGCCGGGCGAGGGCGGGCAACTGCCGGGCGGTAAAGTGAACGGTCTGATCGCCAAACTGCGCTATGCAGTGCCGGGCGTGACCCTTATTTCGCCGCCGCCGCACCACGACATCTATTCCATCGAAGACTTGTCGCAGCTGATTTTCGACCTCAAGCAGGTCAATCCGGCGGCGCTGGTTTCGGTGAAACTGGTTGCCGAGGCGGGCGTCGGTACGATTGCTGCCGGTGTGGCCAAGGCTTACGCCGACCTGATCACTATTTCCGGCTATGACGGCGGCACCGGTGCATCGCCGCTGTCGTCGATCAAATACGCAGGCGCTCCGTGGGAACTCGGCCTGGCCGAAACTCACCAGACCCTGCGCGGCAACGATTTGCGCGGCAAGGTTCGGGTACAGACCGACGGTGGTCTGAAAACCGGTCTGGACGTCATCAAGGCTGCAATTCTCGGTGCCGAAAGCTTCGGTTTCGGTACGGCGCCAATGATCGCGCTGGGCTGCAAATACCTGCGTATCTGCCACCTGAACAACTGCGCCACCGGCGTTGCCACTCAGAACGAGAAGCTGCGCAAAGACCACTACATCGGCACCGTCGACATGGTGATCAACTTCTTCACCTACGTGGCTGAAGAGACCCGTGAGTGGCTGGCCAAGCTGGGCGTCCGCTCGCTGGAAGAGCTGATCGGCCGTACCGATTTACTCGACATCCTGCCGGGCGAAACCGCCAAGCAACAGCACCTGGACCTGACGCCGCTGCTGGGTAGCGACCACATCCCGGCTGACAAGCCTCAGTTCAGCCTGGTAGATCGTAACCCGCCGTTCGACAAAGGCCTGCTGGCCGAGCGCATGGTTGAAATGGCCAAGCCGGCCATCGAAAGCCTGAGCGGTGGTGAATATGAACTGGACATCTGCAACTGCGACCGCTCCATCGGCGCGCGGATTTCCGGCGAAATCGCCAAGCTGCACGGCAACCAGGGCATGAACAAGGCGCCGATTACCTTCCGCTTCAAAGGGACGGCTGGTCAAAGCTTCGGCGTGTGGAACGCCGGTGGTTTGAACATGTATCTGGAAGGCGACGCCAACGACTACGTCGGTAAAGGCATGACCGCTGGCAAGCTGGTCATCGTTCCGCCAAAAGGCAGCCCGTTCAAAACCCAGGAAAGCGCCATTATCGGCAACACCTGTCTGTACGGCGCAACCGGCGGCAAGCTGTTTGCAGCGGGTACTGCAGGTGAGCGTTTCGCGGTGCGTAACTCCGGTGCTCACACTATCGTGGAAGGTACGGGCGATCACTGCTGCGAATACATGACTGGCGGTTTTGTCTGCGTACTGGGCAAGACCGGCTACAACTTCGGTTCAGGTATGACCGGTGGTTTCGCCTACGTGCTCGACCTGGACAACAGCTTCGTTGACCGGGTTAACCACGAGCTGGTTGAGATTCAACGCATCAGCGGCGAGTCGATGGAAGCTTATCGTAGCCATCTGGAGCGTGTACTGGCCGAGTATGTCGAGGAAACCGACAGCGAGTGGGGCCGTAACGTCTGGGAAAACCTGGACGATTACCTGCGCCGCTTCTGGATGGTCAAGCCGAAGGCTGCTTCGTTGAAGTCGTTGCTCTCCAGCACCCGCGCGAATCCGCAATAACTGCAGCCACAAGCGGCGAGCTTCAAGCCGCAAGTTAACAGCAGTGCGCGAGTTGCCTGCGAATATGATTCTGGCAGCTTCAGGTTTGTCGCCTGAAGCTGCCATGTAGAGGTTCAAGAGAATGGCCGAACGTCTAAGTAACGACTTCCAGTTCATCGATGTCGGGCGTAAAGATCCGAAGAAGAAGCTGCTGCGTCAGCGCAAGAAAGAGTTCGTGGAAATCTACGAACCTTTCAAACCCCAACAGTCTGCCGATCAGGCTCACCGTTGCCTGGGTTGCGGTAACCCGTACTGCGAATGGAAATGCCCGGTACACAACTTCATCCCCAACTGGCTCAAGCTGGTTGCGGAAGGCAACATCCTGGCCGCCGCCGAACTGTCGCACCAGACCAACACCCTGCCGGAAGTCTGCGGTCGCGTGTGCCCGCAGGATCGTCTGTGCGAAGGTGCCTGCACCCTGAACGACGGTTTTGGCGCTGTGACCATCGGTTCGGTCGAGAAGTACATCACTGATACCGCGTTCGCCATGGGCTGGCGTCCGGACATGTCCAAGGTTGTGCCGACAGGCAAGCGCGTAGCGATTGTTGGTGCAGGCCCTGCCGGCCTTGGCTGTGCCGACGTATTGGTACGCGGCGGCGTGACCCCGGTGGTGTTCGACAAGAACCCGGAAATCGGCGGCCTGCTGACCTTTGGCATCCCCGAGTTCAAACTGGAAAAAACCGTACTGAGCCATCGTCGTGAAGTCTTCACCGGCATGGGTATCGAGTTCCGTCTCAATACCGAAGTCGGCAAGGACGTGACCATGGAGCAGTTGCTCGAAGAATACGATGCCGTGTTCATGGGCATGGGCACCTACACCTATATGAAAGGTGGCTTCGCCGGTGAGGACTTGCCGGGTGTGCACGATGCGCTGGATTTCCTGATCGCCAACGTCAATCGCAATCTGGGCTTTGAAAAGTCGCCGGAAGATTTCGTCGACATGAAGGGCAAGAGGATTGTCGTCCTCGGCGGTGGTGACACGGCTATGGACTGCAACCGTACGTCGATCCGTCAGGGCGCCAAGTCGGTGACCTGCGCTTATCGTCGCGACGAAGAAAACATGCCGGGTTCGCGCAAGGAAGTGAAGAACGCCAAGGAAGAAGGCGTGAAGTTCCTCTACAACCGTCAGCCGATCGCCATTGTTGGCGAAGACAAGGTTGAAGGTGTGAAGGTGGTCGAGACCCGTCTTGGCGAGCCTGATGCCCGTGGCCGTCGCAGCCCTGAGCCGATTCCTGGCTCGGAAGAGATCATCCCGGCTGATGCCGTGGTCATCGCGTTCGGCTTCCGCCCAAGCCCGGCACCGTGGTTTGAGCAGTTCACTATTCAGACCGACAGCCAGGGCCGTGTTATCGCCCCGGAACAGGCGCAATACAAGCACCAGACCAGCAACCCGAAAATCTTCGCCGGTGGCGACATGGTGCGCGGTTCTGATCTGGTGGTGACTGCAATCTTCGAAGGCCGTAACGCGGCTGAGGGGATTCTGGACTACCTGGGCGTTTGATGTAGCAGCGCGGCTCCCACGGAACCTGTGGGAGCCGAGCTTGCTTGCGATAAGGCTGGACGCCATCTACTTGATACCTGCGGTGCTTTCATCGCGAGCAAGCTCTACTCCCACAGGCTTGGTGATCGTCTGTAGGAGCGCTCCCGTCGTCCAGACGCCGCTGGGTCGTAGGACCGGCTTTAGCCGGGAGGGCAATGTCCCTGGCGACAGAAGTAGTGCGAATGGACCGACGTCCTCCCGGCTAAAGCGGAACGCCGCCCGGCCGGTCCTACGAGATCCCGATATTTCAGTGGCTTTTGCGTTGTTTGATGAGAGTGAGCTTGCTCGCG
Source organism: Pseudomonas sp. ICMP 561 (assembly GCF_002699985.1). Classification (GTDB taxonomy): domain Bacteria; phylum Pseudomonadota; class Gammaproteobacteria; order Pseudomonadales; family Pseudomonadaceae; genus Aquipseudomonas; species Aquipseudomonas quasicaspiana. Next base: position 34,460 of record NZ_LKBT01000005.1, read on the forward strand.
ATGAACGATAAAACAGTGTGTCTGAAGGGCTGCCGCGTACAGATCGCGGGCAAGCCTTATTCCACATAATCCTCGCCTCCGCTTCAAACCCTGCAACAAATCGGCACCGTGCCCCGGGCAGAAGTAACTGCCAACCAAGCCCCTGCGCTAACAACCCCTCCAGCTTCATCCTCCTCCTTTATCCAATCCGCGCCATCAGATGCTGGCTCGCCGACTGCTTTGCTGTTTATTTCCTCGAGGTATTTCTGCTCGAAGAGCGGGCTAGGATCTGTGCCTGACTTAACGGGAACGCTTTCGTACAGATTCCCTTTTAATACATGTCGCTATAAGGAAATAGCCATGTCTCAAGATACATCCCTACCCAACTCTGCCAGGTCTACAGATACCGACGGCGCGAGGACATTCAAGCCGAGCATCAGCTCAATTCGTGAACACATTGCACGCCAGCGTGCTGATCGGATTCTTGATCAGTTCGCCGAGCGATTTACGGAAGATAACTATTTCCCCGAAGGCGGCGACGGTTTGCTGTTCGCCATGCTGACCTGGCTGCCTCAGTGGCCTGCGGACACGGGCATTGTGATTCAGGATGACGAGGGTGACTTGGTCGCCAGTTATCTCCAGGGCAACAATTGGGAAGCAGTGGAGCACACGATTACCTTTGTTCAACGTCATGACGGTACCTGGTCCACGCCGGGCGCCACCCAGACCTATTCCACCGAGTCGCTGTTCCAGGTTTTGTTCAGCCAGCTTTCAAAGTCTCAGATTGGTCGTTACGCGGGTGATCTTAGTGTCGAGAGCCGGATCGCGATGTTACGTGAGCAAATCTCAAGGTCTGCACGATCAGAGCGTGCACTTCTATTTGAGGCATTGATGGCGGATTCCCATATCTCGAAGTCTGAATCACCAGACGCTGAGTTGAATCCCTACTTGCCTTTTTGGGCGCCATCGCCAGAAGAATGGCCGCTATCCTTATCGACCCTGCACGTGCTCAATCCTCACTTGCCGGTCGAACGCCTGATGGCTCTGCTGGATGCGGTGCCGCTGACTCAGACCGAGGAAAAAGCACTGGTGCGCGACCAGATAATGCCTGATGCCTTTGACGAGGCGCTGGAAAGGTCACGTTTGGAATGGAGCAACTACCGCGCAATTGATGGGCTGCTGCATACACGGGTCTACGGCGAGAAGAGCGATACGATGGCCCGTTTCTACGCAGGGCGCTTGTTGACCGCCCGTCTGGGGCGGGGCCTGTTGGTGACTCACTACTCGGAACACAAATATCGACCTCCAGGCCAAGGCGACCCGGTGGTCTTGGTGTACGGCGAAAAAGGTCTTTATGGGAGGGGCGACGAGGATGTTGTAAGGGTCAGACCCGCCGGGACAGACACCGATAGTTTTTATCTGGCAATCATTTCTCAGTTACAGGCTCACGAGCGCACCTCTCTGGGACTGGCGTCTGATGTCGACGTCAGCGGTTTGCGCAGTGCCGTAGCCAGGCTAGCCATTGATGACAATGGCGGCTGGTTTGCCGTTGGTGTGAAAGGGGATTTTCTGCCTGACTGGCTTAAGCGCGCTTCACCCGCTGACAAGCTCGCCTGGAGGGATGCCATGCTGGCGCTACTCGAAGCCCGGGCGTCCGGCTCATCAGAGGTCAAGGGGTATGGCGAACCCAGGCAGATACGTGATTATGCCCGTGAGAAGCTGAGTGAGCGGCTACGCATCGATCATGGGCTGATGCTTGAGCCCGATGAGGTGATCGTGGTGACACGACACACCCAGATAGTTGGAATCGTTGTAACGCCCGGGTTGAATATTGGGGGCGGTGAGGCTGTGCATACGACTCAAGAGCATAGCCTGACGGATTTGAGCCTGAGTAATATCGCGTTCACGAATGTTAACTTTCAGACGACAGCCACTGTTCAGAATGCCGAAGGGGAGCCCATCGGTGTCCTGACAGCTTCATACATTTATGACCTGATTCGTGATCTCGATGTGGGCGCAGCTTATACAGCCTTATTGAAAGTGCGTTTGCTGACCTCTGCCGAAGGGATATGGCGTAAAGAGCGCTTCGCGCATGTGATGCAGGCGCAGATGCGCGTGGACGCCTTTGAAGCGAAGATCGCGGGGGATTTTCTCACTGCCGGTCAGTCATCGGTAGATCAGGCGGACCTGGGTTACCAGTGGGTAAAGGCAATTCTGGATAATCCGGTTGATGGTGAAAAGCGCGCGCGGGTGGAAGGCCATCAGATTCAGGTTGAAAAAATTACGCTCAGCGGCGTGCCACTGGACGGGCTGTTGATTATCAGGCCTTCATTTACCTTCGATAGCTCGCCGCTGGTGGTCTACACGCCTTGGGCACCAGATGGTATGTGCTTTCGTAAACTCAACAACTTCGCAGAGTTGCGCGCACTGCTGCATCGTCCTGATTACCGGGATTATCTGATGAGTCTGATTGCGCTCCAGTCTCGCGCCCAGATCGAAAGTTTGCTTGGCAGTGGCTGGCGCTTCATCGACATTGAGACTGAGGTCTACAGCCGTAATTTCTTTGAAGGAGCGTATGAAGAGAAAGTTGCGAGGGTTCTTGAGAGCGTCGATGTACAAACCACGACTACCACGGAAAAGAACTGGCAGAGCGCCTGGGATGTCATCAGCATTGCTGCTGAAGTAGCACTGAATTTTCTACCCGTTAAAATTGTACTGCCTATTGCTGCACTGCGCAGTCTGTATGTTATATCTCAAGGCATACATAAGGCCGTCACCGGAAAGAGCGGGGATGCAGCAGGCTATTTTATCGAAGCTGCAGTTTTACTCATTGATATGCTTTTGCTTTCGGCAGCGTCAAAGGTAAAACCCGGGAAGATCAAACCTTTTATAGATAGGCAAACGGGTGTCCTCAACTTCGATGCCAGGCCCGCTCTGCCGCAGATGCCGGAAAGGTTGACGTTGCGCACCGATGGTTTTTTCAACGGCATCCATGAACAAGTCAGTGGTGGCGTAAGCAGTTTTTATCTGGTGCGCAGCGGGAAAGCATATCCCGTCGTAGCTGATCATAAAAACAAGGTGTGGAGGATGGTCGATCTTCGTAATCCGGATGCTCCCGGCAAAACGCCGATGTTCCCTGATGAGCAAAATGTGTGGCGCTACCATCCACCAGGCGGAGCGGGCGGTGAGGTTACCTTCCGGCTGGATTTACCCACTAATGAGGTCCTTGCAACAATGAAGGTTCTCAAAAAAAAGGACGCGCACATTCGGGAAGCGGTTTTGGCATGCATCGAAAAGATCAAGGCAGATTTCGCGACGAACAATCAGTGTCACGGATTTGAAACGGTAGGAAAAAACGCCGCAAAGGAACTGCTATTCACGTTCAGACTGACCGGAATACCTGGTAGTAAAGGGGCTGGGGCATGGCGTTTGAAAGTCAGGCATCCTGCCGATAACAGGGGGGTACTGGTGCTTGAAGAAATCATGGAAACGCATAAATTCAAATTTGGTTAGGCGACATAGGAGTGGCCCGCGGCAGGACGGCAGCCTTTAGATAGCTCTCCAGCGATGCGACGCAGCGACATTGGTTTGGCGGGCGGACGCCGCAACCTTCGCGCGCTTGAGCGCAGACCGTTACGCATGTCTGATATGCGTTACTGTCGCGACAAATCGACCCGATAGATAAAAGGCACGGCTCTGGCCGTGCCTTTTACGTCCACGTCTGAGAAAATGCCCGCACTTTTTTTGCGGATGCCGACATGACTGCCTTGAAGAACGACCGTTTCCTTCGCGCCCTACTCAAGCAACCCGTGGACGTCACCCCCGTCTGGATGATGCGTCAGGCCGGCCGCTACCTGCCGGAATACCGAGCCAGCCGCGCCAAAGCCGGGGACTTCATGAGCCTGTGCATGAACCCGGAGTTCGCCTGTGAAGTTACGCTGCAGCCGCTTGAACGTTATCCGCTGGACGCTGCAATTCTGTTCTCCGATATTCTGACCATTCCCGATGCTATGGGGCTGGGCTTGTACTTTGAGACGGGCGAAGGTCCGCGCTTCAAGAAAACCGTTAACACGATGGCCGATATCGAAGCCTTGCCGATCCCTGATCCACAGAAAGATCTCGGTTACGTCATGGACGCTGTCAGCACCATCCGCCGCGAACTGAACGGCCGTGTGCCGCTGATCGGTTTCTCCGGCAGCCCCTGGACCCTCGCGACCTACATGGTCGAAGGCGGCTCTTCGAAGGATCACCGCAAGTCCAAAGCCATGCTTTACGAAAACCCGCAAGCCATGCACCTGCTGCTGGACAAGCTGGCTGACTCGGTTATCGCTTACCTCAACGGCCAGATTCTGGCTGGCGCACAAGCGGTGCAGATTTTCGACAGTTGGGGCGGCAGTCTTTCCGATGCGGCGTATCAGGAGTTCTCGCTGGCTTACATGCGCAAGATCGTCAACGGCCTGATTCGCGAGAATGACGGTCGCAAGGTTCCGGTGATCCTGTTCACCAAAGGCGGCGGTCTGTGGCTGGAAAGCATGGCTGAAACCGGCGCTGACGCACTGGGTCTGGACTGGACCACCAACATCGGCGATGCCCGTCGTCGCGTGGGTGACAAAGTCGCGCTGCAAGGCAACATGGACCCATCGGTCCTATACGCCAGCCCACAAGCCATTCGCGCCGAAGTGGCACGCATCCTCGCCAGCTACGGCAGCGGCAACGGCCACGTCTTCAACCTGGGCCACGGCATCACGCCTGAAGTTGACCCTGCACATGCTGGTGCTTTCATTGAAGCGGTGCATGAGTTGTCGGCGCAGTATCACGGTTGATGCAGGCTTCATAAAAAACGCCCGGTTAATCCCGGGCGTTTTTGTTTGCGATTGTTTTCAACGACTGAGGCGTTGTTCGGCGTAACGGGCAATGATGTGGTCGAAAGCGTGTTGATCTGCAATGCCGGTTGATCTGATTACGGCAATCAGACGGTTTAGGTCGTCGTCACTGACGCTCAAAAGGAACTCATCATCGAACACTCCGCCGATTGCGTTCTGGCGTCGATTGTTGAGATAGGCAATATCTAACGCCAGCATCTCAATCATCTTTGCGGCAGGTAAGTCTTCGGCGTTTGTTGGCTGTATCTCACCTGTCAGGAGATATCGAAACCGCAGCTCACAATCTTCATCCATAGGGGAGATGTGCTGCACTTCATCAAACCAGTTGCCCTTGCGGTGCCCGCAGTGCAGCGGGTTGCCGGGCAGGGTCTCGCGCAGACAGGAGGCGTGGAGATTTTGATAGTCCAACGCCAGGTCCTCAAATGCTTCCTGAGGCCTGAAGTGCTCGATATGACTGGTGGACGCCTCTATTTCTCTGCCGCAGTAACAGCAGAAGAAGCCTTGTTCGAGCAGCAACGCTTCATGTAACTCGCGTTTTTGCGGATTCTGCAGGGTTGGATAAGTTGGGCTCCAGTCGTCATTCGCCGTCGCTTTCCAATCTATAAATGATGCGGGTTCAGTTCCTTTGAGCACTCGCTTCATTTGCCGAGGATCTCCTTGCGCCTGATCAACGCTTCCGCGCCTGCAAACTCTGGAAGGTCCGGAGCATCATGTTTGAGCGCGGCGAGTAGCTCTTTTGCTTTGCCGAGGTCGTTATCTTCCAAGGCAGAAAATAGTTCAGAGAGGCGTTGCTCGATCTCTGGCTCGCGCTGCGCTACGCCCATGACTTCTTCAAGCACGCTACTGGAGTCCAGGCCGTAGGTAACGCGAGGATGTGAGCTTTGACCATTGTTAAGGACTATCACTTCTTCGGGCTTCAGGCTGCCGATGATCTGCGGGGAATGGCTGGCTGCGATGAACTGGACTTTCGGAAAAGCCTGCTTTAGCGCGGGGACAATGTTTCGCTGCCAAGCCGGATGAAGGTGGATATCCAACTCATCGATGATGACTACGCCTGAGGTGTTTTGCAGGACATCCTTACCCATATGGGGGTTGAGGATGCACATGCGGCGGGCAATGTCGGCGATCAGTGCGATCAAGCCGCGTTGTCCGTCACTTAGCTCATTGAACGGGATGACGTTGTTGAGTCCGAAATTCACCAGGAGACTGCGCAATGGAAGGTTGTAGTGAATTCCGATCGACTCGGGTAACGCGCATTTTATTGCCGAGTTTACCCAGGCTAACTCGTCGTCAAAGATCGACATTACATTCGACGAATTATGGACGGATTGTAATTGCTCAAGGGTTTTACCGATGATCCAGCTCTCAAGGTCTGCAGCATTGGCAGCACAGTCATGCCAGTTCCTATACCCGTCGACCCTTGATATTTTCTGGGTGGCTGAAAACTCGGCAGATACGTTTGTTGACGACCATCTGCGGTTACTCCGATAAAACGCGAGCAAGGGCAAATTGGTAGTGTTAGCTTCGCCTAACCCTTCTAGATGTTTACTGATCGCATCTACGAGGACAGAGTCAGGAGGAGTCATTTCCTCCGAGCGTAATTTGGTTCTTGACCACTTGCTATGCCCGAAAACGTCACCTGTTGCCTTAAACACGATTGGGTATTTGCGTTCAAATCGAACTCGGCCGCCGTAGTTATCTATGACGAATCGAGCATCCTTTTCGATCATTGAGCTGCTGAAAACGCCCATACAGGCAGAAAAGTCTTCAAAGCTCGCCGCAACCGCCTGCAACAATGACGTCTTCCCACTTCCATTCACCCCCACCACCAGATTGAAGCCCGGCTGAAAGTCAAAAGTGGCATCTTCGTAGCAACGAAAATTTTGAATGTGGAGGCGGTCCAGGCGCATGCCGGTTTCCTTTACCAAGTCTGGCTGATGTGCAGCAGTGTACCTTGGTCCGTGATTCCCGCCAGAACGACGTTGTGACTAAACCTGCGCTGTCACCACCAACGGCGGCAACTTCGCCAGCTTCAACGCAACCCCCAGTGCAATCAACAGCAGCACACCAATAAACAGCCCGATGCCATGCCACCCGCCGTAATGCCAGCACACCCCGCCTGCCGTCCCGGCCACACTTGAGCCCGCGTAGTAACTGAACAGATAAAGCGACGACGCCTGACCTTTGGCTTTGAGTGCCCGTCGGCCGATCCAGCTGCTGGCTACTGAATGCGCACCGAAGAAGCCGAAGGTAAACATCAGAACGCCGATCACCACCAGCGCCAGCGGTTCGAACATCGTCAGGCCCATGCCCGCCAGCATCAACACGATCACCGCCCATAGAACCTGGCGGCGGCCGAGTTTGTCAGCCAGCGAGCCGATCTTTGCCGAGCTGTAGATGCCTGACAGGTAAACCACCGAAAACAGTCCGACCACTGCCTGACTCAGGTGATAGGGCTCTGCCAGCAAGCGATAACCGATGTAGTTGAAAAGCGTCACAAAGCTGCCCATCAACAGGAACGCTTCCAGAAACAGCAGCGGCAGGCCCGCATCGCGAAACTGCATGACGAAGCCATCAATCAGGCTGCGTGGTTGTAGCGAGCGTGCGCGGAAGTTGCGCGACTCCGGGAGGATTTTCCAGAACACTGCCGCTGCTATCAGCGCCAGAACGCCCACCACCATCAATGCTATGTGCCAGCTGACGTAGTCGATCAATACGCCGGTGATCACTCGACCGCTCATGCCGCCAATTGCGTTGCCGCCGATGTACAACCCCATGGCCAGACCAATGTGGTTTGGGTGGATTTCTTCGCTGAGGTAAGTCATCGCCACTGCCGCCAGCCCACTGAGGGAAAGGCCCACGAGCGCTCGGGTAATCAGCACGCCTTCCCAGCTCGGCATGAATGCACTGGCGAGGGTGAAGATCGCCGCGCAAAACAGCGCCAGCACCATCACCGGCTTGCGCCCGAGGCGGTCGGAAATGGGGCCGGTGATCAGTAAGCCGATTGCCAGCATGCCGGTCGACACAGAAAGAATCAGGCTGCTCTGCGCCGCATTGATCGAGAATTCTCTGGAGAGCGCCGGCATCATCGGCTGCACGCAGTACAGCAGCGCAAACGTCGCGAAACCGCCCGCGAACAGCGCCAGCACCGTGCGCATGAACAACGGCGTGTCTTTCTCGATATAAACGTCGCCCAAGGGGATGGCCGCTTCAATCGTTGTCGACTGGTTTTGCGGAGCAGAAGGGCTGACGACAGTGTTCACGGTGGACCTCAAAGACGTCTGGCGGGCGATGAGAAAAAAGAATATAGCTCGCTAATCATTCTTTCCAATATATTGTTCGACCTGTTTGATAGGTAAAACGACTTAATGGGAAGGCCATGGAATTACGTCATCTGCGCTACTTCATAGCGGTCGCGGAAGAGCTGCACTTTGGTCGGGCGGCGCAGGTTCTGGGTATTTCCCAGCCTCCGCTAAGTCAGCAGATCCAGGCGCTGGAGCAGGAACTGGGCACGCGTCTGTTTGATCGCACCAATCGTCGCGTGGAGTTGAGTGAAGCGGGGCGGTTGTTTCTCGACGAGGCGCGGTTGGTGCTGGCGCAGGTCGACAAGGCAGCGGATGTCGCGCGTCGTGTGCGATTGGGAGAGCTGGGGGAGTTGAATATCGGCTTCACCACTTCAGCGCCATTCACGTCGAGTATCCCTCAGGCGATCTTCGCGTTTCGGCAACGCTTTCCTGCTGTGCACCTGGCCCTGCAGGAAATGAACAGCATGGAAGTGGCCGCGCAACTGGAAGATGAGTCTATTCAGGTCGGCATCATGCGGCCTCTGGCATTGCCGGAGTCACTGGTGGTGGTCGAACTGTTGCGTGAGCCGTTGGTGGCGATCATCAATGCCGGTCACCCATTGGCGCAGGGCAGCGAGCAGGGTTTGCACCTGTCGGAACTGGCAAACGAGCCGTTCGTGTTTTTCCCGCGCACCTATGGCAGCGGCTTGTACGCGCAAATGATGGATCTGGCCAGAGCGGCTGGCTTCACGCCGCTGATCACTCAGGAAGCGGGTGAAGTCATGACCATCATCGGTCTGGTCGCGGCCGGCCTTGGTGTGACGGTGTTGCCTGCCTCTTATCGGCGCATGCGCATCGACGGCGTGGTGTACCGAACCCTGCTCGATCCAGACGCCACCAGTGCGGTATGGCTGGTGCAGCGCAAGGATCAGCAATCACCCATGGCCAGGGCGTTTGTTGAGCTGGTGACGCGCCGGACGGAGGACAAATAGCCACCCATTGAGAGCTGGAGGGTCAAGTTCTGCTGGTCGGAGTCGAGACAGATTGAAGACCTTTCCGTTTTTGGTGATCTATGGCTCTCCGGCAGATACGTATTTCGACACGTGCATTTCTGAGTTTTGGTGTCATCAGTGTGTTGATGCTTGGCTTCGGCATCTTCTCCATGCACCAGATCACGCAGATGCGCGAGGCCGTTGTGCACACCGAACAGGTGTCGCACGCCGGGACCCGATGGCTGGGCAGTATTCGTGACAACTCGCTGGGCATTCGCGTGCTCACGTTCCGGCTGATGATCAACCGTGATCCCGCCGTTCTGGGACCGTCCACCCAACGTCTGGTGTTTCTGCGCGGCGAATTGAGCAAGGCGCTGGACGGATATACCCCGATCGTACCCGAAGTCGCTCGCACTTCCTTTTCGAAGATGCAAAGCGTCGTGGCCCAATATCAACAGGCGCTGGATAGCTATCAGAAGCTTTCCGAGCAGGGCGATATCCCGGGGATGACCGCGCTGCTCAACGGCACGATTCAGGATCTGTCCAACCAGACCGGTGATCTGTTCAACGAACTGGTCAAGATCAACCTCGAACAAGGCAGCCTCTACACCCAGCAGGCCGAGCAACGCTATGACACCGCGATGCAGACCACCGTGGGGGTGCTGGTGCTGGTATTTGCGCTGACCGTCGGGCTGGCCTGGTTGCTGACGCGCAGCATTGTGCAACCACTCAATGGGGCCATCGGGGCCGCCCGGCGTATCGCCCGCGGAGACCTGACCGGGACTATCGAGGTCGATGGCAAGGACGAGGCCGCCGATCTGCAGAAGTCTCTGGGTGACATGCAGCAAGCCTTGATGGATACCCTGCGTCTTATCGGTAACTCTTCCGACCAACTTGCTACTGCTGCCGAAGAAATGACCGCGATCACCACTCAGACTTCCGGTGATCTGCATAACCAGAACGACGAAATTCAGCAGGCTGCCACAGCGGTTAACGAAATGACCGTGGCTGTTGAGGAAGTGGCCCGCAACGCTGTCTCCACGGCGGATGCTTCCAGTGCTTCGACGACGACCGCGCAAATGGGTCGCCAGCGCGTCGACGGGACTATTCAGGCCATCGAACGTATGGGGCAGCGTGTCGAGGATGCTTCCTCGCAGGTCCGTGAGCTGGCCGAGCATTCCCAAGACATCGGCAAAATTCTGGATGTGATTCGGGGTGTGGCCGAGCAGACCAATCTGCTGGCGCTTAACGCCGCAATCGAGGCTGCGCGTGCGGGAGAAGCCGGACGAGGTTTCGCTGTCGTTGCCGATGAAGTGCGCGCATTGGCGGGGCGTACTCAGACCTCGACTCAGGAAATCGAGCAAATGGTCGCGGCGATTCGGGCCGGTACAGCGAAGGTCGTTGATACCATGCAGGCGACCAATGAGCAGGCGCTCACGACCCTGGACATGGCGAAAAACGCCGGTGGTGCGCTGGATGAAATTGCTCAGGCTATCTCGCTGATCCACGAAAGGAATCTGGTGATCGCCAGTGCTTCAGAGGAGCAGGCTCAGGTGGCGCGGGAAATCGACCGCAATCTGGTCAACATCCGCGACCTGTCGATTCAGACCTCGGAGGGCGCCGGGCAGATAGACTCGGCCAGCCAGTCCCTGTCGGGACTGTCCCACGATCTGAAAACCATGGTCGGGCGTTTTCAGTTGTAATCTGGTCGGGTACATATCCCCGGTAGGAGCGAACTTGTTCGCGAATCAGTCACCGCGTAGTGACAGGTAGTCCGAGTCATCGTTCTTCGCGGGCAAGCCTCGCTCCCACAGGGCTTTCACCATCCTGTGGGACCGAATTCATTCGGGAAGGCGGTATTTCAGACGATACATTGGCTGCGAATGTACCGGCCCCCTTCGCGAATGAATTCGCTCCTACCAATATCAGCAACGTGGGATCAGTCCACCTTGCTCAAATCACCCTTCAACGCAACGCCAGCAATGATTGCACCGGCGTGGCACTCATAGTTCACCGGGTCTTTGCGTTCGATGCTTTTGTAGTAGCTGGCGATGTTGGTCACTGCGTTGGCGTTAGCGTTTTTGGCTGCGCTGTACATCTGCAGGATGGCCGATTGCAGAACCCATTCGCAGGCTTCGGTATCGGTCTTGTTGAAGGCGTTGGTTTTCTTGTTGGTCACGGCGCCCGGGCTGATCACGGTGACTTTACCTTTGGGCTGCACACCCGCCAGGTAGAACTTTACGCTGCCGTCGATTTTACCGGCGGCGGTCATGTCATTGATGACCTTCTGAAACGGCAGAAACAGCGCCGTGTCGCGGGCCTGGCTGACAGCGGGCAGAACGGACAACGCGACGGCGGCTGCAGCGATCCAGGTTTTCATGCGCATAACGATCTCTCCTTGAGATTAAGTAAAAGGGTCAGGACCAGCGGCGGAAAATCAACGACGTGTTGACTCCGCCAAAAGCGAAATTGTTGTTCATCACGTATTCGTGGCTCATCTGCCGAGGCTCACCGCGCAGGTAGTCCAGATCGCCGCACTGCGGATCGATCTCGTCCAGGTTCAGGGTATGGATGTAACGGTCGCGATTGAGCATCTCGATGCAGAACCACGACTCCAGCGCACCGCAGGCACCTAACGTGTGGCCGAGAAAACTCTTCTGCGAACTGATGGGCATACGCGAGCCAAACAGGCTGCTGGTGGCAAGGGTTTCGGCAATGTCACCTTGTTCCGTCGCCGTACCGTGGCCATTGACGTAGCCAATGGCTTCGGGCGGCAGGTTGGCGTCTTCCAGCGCCAGCTCCATGGCACGGCGCATGGTGGCCTGCTCCGGGCGAGTGCTGTGCGCGCCATCGGCGTTGCTGCCGAACCCCACCAGTTCTGCGTGAATATGTGCGCCACGGGCCAATGCGTGTTCCAGATCTTCGAGCACCAACATGCCGCCGCCTTCACCGATCACCAAGCCATCGCGGCCGCTGTCGTACGGACGTGGGCTGGTGTGAGGCGCATCGTTCTTCAGGCTGGTGGCGTACAGCGCGTCGAAGACCATGGCTTCAGTGGGGCAGAGTTCTTCAGCGCCACCGGCCAGCATCAACGGCAAGCGGCCGAACTTGATCGCCTCATAGGCATAGCCAATGCCCTGACTGCCGCTGGTACAGGCGCTGGACGTCGGAATCAGGCGGCCGGTCAGACCGAAGAAAATGCTGATATTGGCCGCCGTGGTGTGGGGCATCATTCGCACATAGGAATTGGCATTGAGCCCTATGGCCACTGAGTTGAGCAGCATGTTGCCGAAGGCTTTTACATCTTCGGTGCTGCCCGTGGATGAACCGCACGCGGTGCCCATGCGCCCGTCCCGGATGATCGGGTCGTTGAGCAGGCCCGCACCGATCAGGGCCTGTTCAGAGGCACCCACTGCAAAACGTGAGACACGGCCCATGCTGCGCAGTTGTTTGCGGGTCCAGTGCGACGGCACGGCGAAATCATCGATAGGGCCTGCCAGCCGGGTGTTCAACTCGGTGAAGCGATCCCATTCGTCCATGCGTCGAATGCCACTGCGGTTGGCGTTGAAGTTGGCTTCGATGCTCGCCCAGTCGCTGCCCAGTGAAGTAATCCCGGCCATGCCGGTCACGACGACGCGCTTCATCAGCACAGGCCTCCGTTAACGGCCAGTACCTGGCGAGTGATGTACGCCGCCTCGGCGGACATCAGGAAATTAACCGCGCCAGCGACTTCTTCAGGCGTGCCCATGCGCTGCGCGGGAATCATCTTCATCAGTTCATCCACAGGGACATTTTCGTCGAGCATGGCGGTATCGATCAGGCCGGGCGCGACGCAGTTGACGGTGATCTTGCGTTTGCCCAGCTCGATGGCCAGCGCCTTGGCAGCACCGATGATACCGGCCTTGGACGCGCTGTAATTGACCTGGCCGCGATTGCCGATCAGGCCCGAGACCGAGGTGATGCACACGATGCGACCGGCGGCCCGGCGACGGATCATCGGCATCATCACCGGGTGCAACACGTTGTAGAAGCCATCCAGATTGGTTCTGAGCACCACGTCCCAATCGTCGTCGCTGAGCGCCGGGAAGGCGCCGTCGCGAGTGAGCCCGGCGTTGAGCACTACGCCGTAATAGGCACCATGGGTTTCTACATCGGCTTCAAGAATGGCTTTGCAGGTTTCCCGGTCCGCCACGTCGAATTGCAGAATCCGCGCCTGACGGCCCAGGGCGACGATTTCGGCCTGGACGGCTTCGGCTTCCGTGCGGCCACTGCGGCAATGCAGAATCAGGTCGAAACCTGCTTGCGCGAGACGTAGCGCAATCGCGCGGCCAATGCCACGGCTGGAGCCGGTGACCAGTATCGAGTCAGTCATGTGCGGGCTCCTTCGTTCATGTATTGGTCGGGGTTGGGTGGGCAGTACACGCTAAGGCGGGCAAACGCTTCAATAGCCGGGCCGGTCAGGCGACATTCGAACACACCCATGCCGTTATCGTCCTGCAACGTACGCAGCGCGTGGATGTGCAGCTCGCTGCCTGCGGGAAATTGCTCCACGTTGCATTCGAACTTGCGGCTGCCCAGCAGGAAGCCCAGCGCCACGGGCTTGCCCTGAGTGCGCGCCTGGCAACCGGCATAGGCCGCGACACTCTGGGCCATCAGCTCGATACCCACCCAGGCGGGCATATTGCCGTAGGTGTCATTGAGCAGTCCGTTCGGAGTGACGGTCAGGCGAGTGTGAATCTGTTCTTCGTCGAACGACAGCACCTCATCGATGAGGATCATGTCGCCGGCATGCGGCAGCAGTTCGGCGAGCGGCCAGGCAATCATTGGGCGTCTCCGATAATCAGGCTGATGTTGTTGCCACCGAAGGCAAACGAGTTGCTCATCATGTAGCGCTTGGGCGTCTGTGCCAGACGAGTCTGGGCGTCAGTCCATTGCAGGGGCGGCAGCTGTGGATCGGCTTCGCCGTCCCAGGCGTGGGGTGGAAGCGCATGGTCGGTATTTTCCGGTGCCAGGCTCAACCAGCAGAAAGCCGCCTCCAGCGCACCTGCCGCGCCCAGTGTGTGACCGGTCATGGGCTTGGTCGAAGAGCACGGCACTCCATCAGGGAAAACAGCCTTCACTGCCAGGCTTTCCATGGCGTCATTGAGTGGAGTCGCGGTGCCGTGCAGGTTCAGATAACCAATCTGCGCGGCTGCAAGCCCGGCATTGTCCAGCGCTTGCTGCATGGCTTCGCGGGCACCGCAGCCGCTGGGTTCCGGTGCAGAAATGTGGTGCGCGTCGCACGTTGCGCCCGCACCCAGCAACGCAATCGAATGCTTGCCGCTGGCTTCACGGGTCATCAGGAACAGCACGGCAGCCTCGCCGATATTGATCCCGTTACGATTGCGCGAAAACGGGTTACAGAGCTGCTGTGAGACCGCTTCCAGCGCAGAAAAACCGTTCAGGGTGAGTTTGCACAGTGTGTCGACGCCGCCGCACAACACCGCATCGCACAGGCCCATGTCCAGGGCACGTCGGGCGCTGAGCAGGGCGCGGGCGCTGGAGGTGCAGGCAGTGGAGATCACGTAGGACGGGCCGCTCAGTTGCAGCCACTCCGAAATGAAGTTGGCTGCCGCGCCCAGCTCTTGCTGCTGGTAGTGATAGTCCGCCGGGAATTGCTGGCTACTCAACCATTCGCCAATGCCACGCCCTGCCTCGTCTATACCAGACGTGCTGGTTCCCAGGATCACGCCGATGCGATGGGTGCCGTAACGCGTTATAGCCTCACGGATGTCCGGCTCGATCTGCAGCGCAGCCGCCAGCAGCAACCGATTGTTGCGGCTGTTGTGAGAAGCCAGGGATTGGGGGATTGGCGGCAACGCTGTTTTCACGGCACCCACCGGCAAGATGCGCTCAGGCACCCAGCCGCCTTCATCGACCATGCCGGACGTATCAGCAGCGAACAACCGTCGCGCGACTTCTTCGCGGCCACTGCCCAGAGAGCAGATCAAGCCCAATGCGTTCAGGTAAGCGCTCACTGCAAGGCCTCGCTGTTCAGCGGGCTGATGGCGTAGTTGATTCTGCCGTCTTTGCCTGTGAGGACGATCAGCCTGAAGGTGTCGGCGCTGCTGTATTCCACGCCCCATCGTTCATCAAGTATGCGTTGGGTGCCCCGGCGCTGCGCAGTCGGGTAATTACGCCTCAACTGGTTGTCCGGGGTGAGCGCGAACAGCAGAGAAGCGAACAATTCCCGGGCTTCAGCATTGGGCGGCAACAAACCGTCGGCTTGCCACTGGCCGTTGATCAATTGCTGACGTGCCAGTGGAATACCCAGTGGGTCCATCAGTGACCAGCGCAACCCGCTGGCTTCCTGCTGAATCACCAGCAGCCAGTCCTGGCGCTGTTCAGCCTGCTGGCGTTGGATATGCAATTGCATCGGCAACTGTAGCTCGGGAACCGAAACAGGCAGCGGGGCTTTACTGGCACACGCCGCCAGCAGCAGGACGCAGGCGATCAGCAATGCGCGAATCATGTTCGTTCACCCTCGAAAGGCTTGCGCGCAACCACGTTGACCAGGGTTTCTTCGCGTTGGCCAAAAAGCGCGGGCTTGCGCAGTTTCAGACGTTCCAGCAAACCGAAATCACTGGAGCGGCTCCACCAAAGATACGGGTAAGACACGTTCTGTGCACCAAACTGAAAGCCCTGATCGCGGAGCATTTGCAGATATTGTTCAGCGCTCTTTTGTACATGCATCGGGTGACGGAACAGCCAGCGGATCACCCAGGTGTCGATATAGGCTTCGGTGGATTCAGCGAACAACAGATAGCCGCCGGGCTTGAGCACTCGATAGAACTCGGCGAGGGCCTGTTCCTGTTCGACCAGGTGATGGAAGGTCTGGTGGCAGAACACGATATCGACGCTGGCGTCGGTCAGTTTCAATGCGGCGCAGTCGCTGCCGATCAGCTCGACGTCGATGCCTTGAACCCGGGCTTCAGTGCGGCTCATGGTCAGGCTT
Organism: Pseudomonas sp. ICMP 561; assembly: GCF_002699985.1. Classification (GTDB taxonomy): domain Bacteria; phylum Pseudomonadota; class Gammaproteobacteria; order Pseudomonadales; family Pseudomonadaceae; genus Aquipseudomonas; species Aquipseudomonas quasicaspiana. Next base: position 50,592 of record NZ_LKBT01000005.1, read on the forward strand.
TCCGGGTCAGCGTCCACACCCAGCAGGCGTGATGGCGCAAACACTTCGCACAACCGCTTGAATGACTTGCCCTGACCACAACCCGCATCGAGCAGCACCGGCTGGCTCGGCGGCTCGCCGTCAAACAGGCTGCGCAGATCGTTGATTGCCACTCGCAGCACGCGGTGTTGCCACGTGTGGCTGCGCAGGAACCACAAGCCGAAACGGGTTTCTTCGACGTATTTGTCGCTCAGGAAAGGCCCGCTCATTGTGCTGGACTCGCGCAGATTTCAGACAACATGCGCAGGCGGCGCTTGGGTTCAGCAACAAACGGGTTGCGCTGATCCCAGGCGTATCCAGCCAGAATCGCGCTGATCATGCGGCGGATATCACGCGTGCTTTCCGGGTAGAAAATCACGTCCTGGAAAGTGCCTTCGTACCAGCCTTCGACGTAAGCGCGGAAGGTGTCCACGCCTCGCTTGAGCGGTATCGCGAACTCGGTCTGCCAATCGACCGCCTCACCTTGCAACTGTCGATGCAGAACGCCTGCCGCCATGCTCGCCGAGCGCATGGCGATGGTCACGCCGGAGGAGAACACCGGGTCGAGGAATTCAGCCGCATTGCCCAGCAGCGCAAAGCCCGGACCGTGCAGGGTTTTGACGTTAGCCGAGTAACCACCGATGGTGCGCGCTGGTGTGTCCCATACTGCGTTCTTGAGCAGTTCCTTGAGGTGCGGCGTTTCGCCAACGAACTCACGCAGGCAGGCGTCGAGGTCCTCGGGTTTGTCCTTGAAGCGCTCGGACGCAGCGACGACGCCCATGGAGCAGCGGCCGTTGCTGAACGGGATCGACCAGAACCACACGTCGCGCATTTCAGGATGAATGCTGACGAGGATTTTCTCGCGGTCAAAGGATGCCGGAAAATGGTCTTCCACATGGGTGAACACAGCCTGACGTACCGGGAAATTCGACGGCGCTTCCAGATCCAGCAAACGCGGTAACACGCGGCCATAACCGCTGGCATCGAGCACGAACTGCGCCTGCACCTGATACTCGCTGCCGTCTTCGCGACGCACGTTCAGGACTGGCTGTGGGCTGGCGAAGTCGCCCGCGATGATCTCTTGCTGATAGCGGATTTCCACGCCCTGCAATTCGGCCTGGTCGGCCAACAGTTTGTCGAACTCACCGCGCTGTACCTGGAAAGTCGATGGCTGGCCTTCGCTGAAGGTGTCGCCGAAGTCGAATGCGCTGTACTGATCGCGCCACGCAAACGCAGCGCCATTTTTCTTCTGGAAGCCAGCGGCCTTTACGGCGTCGAGCATGCCTGCTTCTTCGACGAAGTCCAGGCAGTGCGACAGCAGGCTTTCACCGATGGAGAAGCGCGGGAACTGCTGGCGCTCAATGATCAGTACATCGTGCCCGTTGCGCTTGAGCAAGGCTGCGGCGATTGCACCGGCAGGACCTGCACCAATCACCACGACTGTCCGGCTTTCCCTATCAGTTACTGGCATACGACTTCCTTACTGGATCGACAGCGTTTACGGGTGGCTGCATCGGTGCGCGGCCCATGCCCAGCAAGGCTGGCATCAGGGTCGCGAGCAGGCTCATCAACATCAACGCAAAGTACAGCGCCGGGTTGATCAGGTGTTGTTGCAGCAGCATATTGAGAAAGACAATTTCGCTCAGGCCGCGAATATTCAGCAGGACGCTTTCACGCCAACGACGGGCACCGACGAAGGAGGGTGTTGCCCAGCTCAGGCCAAGCCAGTTGCCGAGCATTTTGCTGGCAATCGGCAGCAGAATCAGTGCTCCGAGCTGCACCCAACCGAGGCTGCCCATGGCGCTGTGAACGTTGATCTGCACGATGCCGGAGGTCAGGATCAGCGGGATTGCCAGCCAGGTTTGCAGGCCCATGAACCATTCGCGTCTGATCGGCAGTACCCATGGCTGTTTGATTCGGGCCATACACAGCAGATATCCGATGCCGAAAATCAGCGCATTGAGCCTGTAGTGCTCGGCCACCATCAGCAGTGCGAAGAACGTGACGCTGTAAACCAGCGGCTGGCGCAGTTGCAGGGCCCGTAGCAACAACGGCACGCAGGCGCCGAGCAGCGGCAGTAGAAGGCTGTTGATGTTCAGGCTGCCTTGGGCAATGCCGAACAGGCTCCAGCACATCAGGTCGATGAGGATTGCGGTCTGCACCAGACGCCGGGTCGCCTCTGGCGGATAGTCGATGTGGCGCAGGTACAGATAGAGCACAGGGATCGCGGTAATCGCAAACACCAGACCCAGTGCCAGCGAGCTGATCCACGGTTGCGCGGGCAAAAACCAGGTGGCGCAGGCCAGCCCTGCGAGGAATGGCACCGCGAAACTCGGCAGCGCAACTTTCAGGCTTTGGCGATCCATCTTCACGTCTATGACGTCGCTGAGAATGTGCCCCAGAACGATGGCGAAACTCAGGCCGTACAGCGTCTTCAACCAGACGGGCGCTACCAGTTGCGCGCCGCTCAACTGCCAGCCCGGTTCAATCCAGAACAGCATGATCAGTGGCAGAGCAAAGGTTGCCAGCAGCAACTGACTGACGATGGGAATCAAGCCGAAATAGCGTCCAAGACCCGTTGCACCAGCAAACATCAGCAGGGCCATCAGCCAGAACAGCGCAATCATCATCGATGAGCCTCGCTTTCTGCTGTTGGCTTGGCGCGTCGACTGGCAGCCCAAGGCGCCAGCATGAAGCTGAACGCCAGCCCGAGGCTTACCGACAGGCCAAAGTTGCTGATGGCGGGCGTACTGGAAACCGCCAGCAAGCCAAACGACAACCAAGTGGTGACGGCGGCCAGCAAGGTACCCAGCAAACTCACGGCGGCACCGCCAATCTGTTCCCGCATCAGAATCGCGTAATCAACGCTGATTGCAGTGACCAGCAGCAAGCCAAACAGGCTGAACAGGGTCAGCGGCTGACCGAGCCAACCGAGGCTGGCCAGACTGCACAACGCCGCAAGCAAAGGCAGGGCCACGATGCGCAGCGCGCCGCCAAACCCGAACGGAGCAATCAGCAACAGTACGATCAGCACGCAGGACGCTAGTTTCAATTCAGCGGCGCTGATCTGAGTGGCAGCAAAAACAGTGTTGAGTTGCCCCAGACGATCCACCAACCGCACGCCCGGCAAGTCCTGAGCCTGCAAACGCAGCAGGGCGGCGTTGTTCAACCCCTGAAGGCTGACCATGCCAGCGACGCCGTTTTTGCTGGCGCCCAGCCACAGCACCCGCCAGGGTTCGCCGAGCGGTCCGGCCAGCGCCGTGTCGATATCAGTGATCGGTGACGCTTGCAGTTGGGTCAGTTCCGCTTGCAGGGCGCCGGCCGGAACACCGAGATCGATCAGTGTCTGCCAGTGCTCTGGCAACGAGCTCAGAGCTTTGCGCACGGCGTCCTGTTCGGAGGGCGACGCGACCAGCTGATTCAACGCCAGATAGCCATTCAACTCTTCCAGATTCACCAGCTGATCGAGACGTTGGGTCAGTGCCGTCTGGCGCTCCAGTAATTCCTGCTGGTCCTTGCCTTCCACCAGAAAGAACTGGCTGGTGGGCTGGTAACCGGTGATTTTGGCAATCGCCTTTGCTTCTTCGGTCAGTTGCGGTGGCGCTGAGATCCATTGGCGGATGTCATTTTTGGTAGTCAGTTGCCAAAGCCCGGCAGCGCAGAACAGCATCAACAGAGCCAGCAGGATCGGCGTGCCGACCCGGCGCAGCAACGCTTCGCGCCAACCGAGCAAACGTTCGGCCAGACGCAGCGGCCATCGAGCCGGTTTCAGCTCGGTATTGTTGAGCAAGGCGGGCAACAGGCAAACGGCAGTCAGATAAGCGCCGATCAGGCCAGCAGCAGAGAACACCGCGATTTGCGTCAACGCCGGAAAGGGTGTCCAGGCCAGGGCCAGATAACCGATGCAACTGGTTGCGAGGCTGAGGCTCAGGCCTGGCAGCGTCAGGCGCAAGGCGGGCCAGCTGCGCCAGGGCTTCAGGCTCCAGCTTTTGGACAGGTAATGCAGTGGGTAATCCACCGCCACGCCGATCAGACTTGAACCCAGTACCAGCGTCATCACGTGCATATGGCCGAAGAATGCGACGCAGGCGACAGCGCCAAACAGCATGCCCACCAGCACCGGCACGAACGCCAGCAACACGCGCCAGCGGCGGAAAGCCAACAGCAGCAAGAGCAGAATGCCCGCTGTTGCGCCGCCGCCTACCCAGGTGATTTCCCGGCTGGCCTGACGTTGGCCGTCGGCGGCATACAGCAGGCCACTGGCTGCCAGTAACTGTCCGTTATCCTGCGCGGCCTTTTGGCGGGATGCGCTGAGCAAGTCGGCGACGCGCAGCGGTAGATGCATGTCGAACGCATTGCCGTTTGTGCGGGCTCGCAGCAGTACCCAGCTTTTGCCGTCAGCATTGGCGATCAACGCACCGCTGCCGATGTCCGGTTGCACCGAGCCATGCTGCGGCATGCCGTTCTGGATGCGTCCGGTCAGGCCCAGCCAGTCATCCTGGCTCGGCACCAGACTGAAGCCGCTGAACGGGTCGAACAGGCTTTGCACGCGTTGCTGAATAAAGGCCTGCGGGTTGTCGATCAACTGAGTCCGGTCTGCCTTTGGCAGCATCGCCAGTCGACCTTGGAGTAACTGGGTGCGCAGCGCAGGCAGATCGGCCTGAAGGCTCCATTGGACCTTGTCGAACAAGCCGCTGGCTTGCCACTGCTCGCCCAATTGCTTTGCCAGCGCGATGGCTTGTTGTTGATCGGCGTGGCCGACCAGCACCAGCATTTCGCGGTTCAGCGGTTCTTGCATACGCTGTTCAGCGCGCAATTCCAGAGGATCGGGGCTACTGCCGGGGACCAGTTCCATCAGGTTGGCTGACAGTGGCGCACCATCGCGCCATTGCCAGCCAGCGAGGGCCAGCACCGCCAACAGGATGATCAGGAACAGGCGCGGCAACAGACGTTCAATTCGCAAAATCAGCACGCTCCGCATCGCTCAAGGCAGGCACACTCTGGCTATCGACCATCTTCAGCAACGTACTGTCACCCTGGGTTTCCAGCAGCTCGATGCGCTGTACCAGTTCGCCGCCGTCGATATTGATCTGCTTGAACACCTGTTGCAGCAACAGCGAACGCGGGGTCAGCGTCAACTGCCAGGCTTTGGCATCGCCTTTGAGCTGCAATTCGAAGTCGCGCTGCAGGCCGCTGCTGTCACCTTGTAGCACGGCCAGGAACAGGCGGTTCTGTTCAGCTCCGGCGCTCTTGTTCGGCAGTAATTGCCAGCCGTTGGCCGCGTCACGGCGGGCAATGCCGGCCGGGCTGATGCGGTAGTCCTGTTTGAGCGGCGTGTTCAACAGCCACAACAGGCCGAACTCTTTCGCCAATACAAAGCGGCCTTTACTGACCAGCGGTGTTGGCAAGGCACGCAGGTGTTTTTCCTGAATGAAATTGCCACGTACCACGACCGGTTTTGCCAGTTGATCGCTGAGCTGTTGCAGGTCGAAGGCCTGGGCCAATGGCGACAGGCAGAGCAGGGCCATGAGGCAAAATCGCTTCATCAGTTGGAGCGAGGCTTGCCCGCGAAGAACGATAACTGAGTTTGCCTGACGGACCGAATTGCTTGGTTCGCGGGCAAGCCTCGCTCCAACGGACGTGGTTTGGGGTTGCGTAAAACGGAGGGTCAGGCAGACCGCTATCGCTGCCTCGCGGTGCTCGTGAGCTCCTACAAGTGTCGGGTTTGCTCTATTCATGGCAACACCCTCTCAACCGCATCAGTGAAGGCTTTCGGCGAAGCCAGCTGCATTTCCCGGGTTTCGATGTGCACCGCGACTTGAATCGAGCTGGCGCGGGTCATGCGTTCGCCGGTTTCCGCGTCGGTAATCAGGTAGTTGATCTTCAAGCGATTCTCCCACTCCACGAGACTGGCGCGCACAATCAGCCGTTGGCCGAACACCGCGCCGCGCACGTAGCGCAACTGGATGTCGATCACCGGCCAGCCATAACCGGATTCGAGCATGTGCGTGTAGTTGTGGCCGATGTGGTCCAGCAATGCGCAGCGAGCGACTTCCAGGTACTTGACGTAATGCCCGTGCCAGACGACGTTCATCGAGTCGACGTCGAAAAAGGGCACCAGGACTTCGGTGTCGACATCAATGACGCCTTTACTGCGCATGCAACCTCCAATGGCGATCAGCGATACGTTGCAGGCACAGGCGCAGTTCGCCCTCCAGCGCACGGTCTTCGATCACAGGCGGGAAATCAACGGCCAGTTGCTCGTGCATGGCGGCCAGCGCGGGCGGCAGTGGACGCGCATCGGCGGCTTTGCTGCGCAGCCAGACCCCTTGGTTCGCGGCGATCAGCGTGGCAGCTGCCACTTGCTCCGTCAGTTCCAAAACCCGAATGGCGTCCCGGGCAGCGATGGTGCCCATGCTGACCTTGTCCTGGTTGTGGCATTCGGTCGAGCGCGAGAACACGCTGGCGGGCATGGTGTTTTTCAATGCTTCGGCAGTCCAGGCGCTGGTGCCGATCTGCACGGCCTTGAAGCCATGGTTGATCATTGCGCGATCCGCTGGCGCGCCCGACAGATTGCTCGGTAAGCCGTGGTTGTAGCGCTCATCCACCAATAGCGCGAGCTGGCGATCCAGCAGGTCGGCGACGTTGGCGACGAGGTTCTTCAGGCTGTCCATGGCGAAGGCGATATGGCCGCCGTAGAAGTGCCCACCGTGCAGCACGCGTTCGGCTTCGGCGTCGATGATCGGGTTGTCGTTGGCGCTGTTCAGTTCGATTTCGATGAACGAACGCAGCCAGTTCAGGCTGTCAGCCAGCACGCCCAGCACATGGGGCGCGCAACGCAGCGAGTAGCGATCCTGCAAACGATGCAATGGCGCGGTCGGTGCATCGATGGCCAGATCCTTGCGCAGCCAGGCCGCGACTTGCATCTGGCCCGGGTGAGGCTTGGCCGCAAACAGACGCTCGTCGAAATGCTCCGGATTGCCTTGCAGCGCGACCACGTTCATTGCGGTGATACGCGTCGCCAGTTGCAGTAGGTAATCAGCACGAGCGAAGGCCAGGCACGCGAGGCCGGTCATCACCGCTGTGCCGTTCATCAAGGCCAAAGCTTCCTTGGGGCGCAGCACCAAGGGTTCCCAACCAAGCTCACGATGCACATCGCTGGACTGACGGCGTTCGCCGCGGAACATCACTTCGCGCTCGCCGGACAAGGTCGCTGCCACATAAGACAGCGGCGTCAGATCACCGCTGGCGCCCACTGAGCCCTCTTCTGGAATCAGCGGCAGCACGTCCTGCTCAAGAAACGCTTGCAGTCGCTCCAGCAGCTCAACGCGGACACCGGAAACCCCGTGGCACAGCGACTGCAAGCGCGCAGCCAGGACGGCACGAGTGGCTTGAGCGTCGAGCAGTTTGCCCAGCCCACAACCGTGGAACGTGTACAGATGACGCGGCAAGGCTTCCACATGTTGCAGCGGCACCGCCACCACGCAGGAATCGCCGTAGCCGGTGGTCACGCCGTAGATCACGCCTTCCTTGTCCAGCAACGAATCGAGGAACTGCGCGCCTTTGGCGATGCGCTGACGGTAGGCGCTGTCGGCTTGCAGAGCGGTCGGCACTTGGCGATTGGCCAAGGCCAGCACGTCTTCGATCTGCAACGCGCGCTCGCCGAAGGTGACCGGCTCAAGAACTTGATTCGTCATCGGACTTCCAGAAAGGGTAGAAATTGAACCACTGCTGCGGAGCTTGCAGGCAGTAGTGGCCGAGGCGGTCGGCATAGCGCTGGGCGTGATCGGCAATCACTTGTTGCCGGTCGCTGCGTCGCCATTCGATGGCGTCGGCAAAAGGCTCAAGCGTCACTTGATAACCGCTTGGGCGCTTGAGGCAGAAAATCAGATTGATCGGGCATTTCAATAATCCGGCCAGCAGCCACGGGCCTTGTGGAAACGCTGCCTTGGCACCGAGGAAATCGACCCGCGCGTTACGCCCGCCATGCAACGCGACGCGGTCACCGGCGATGGCCAGCCATTCACCGTCGTCCAGGCGCTGGCTTAGTTGCAGCATGACGGACGGGTCCAGCTCGCTGACCTGAATCAGGCGCAAGTTGGTCGCGCCTGCTTCGCCCAGCAGCCGGTTGAAACGCTCGGCGTGCTTGGTGTGAACCAACACGTTCATGGTGACCTTTTCGCCCAGTTCAGCCAGCGCCCGGCAGACTTCGAGGTTGCCCAGATGCGCGCCCACCAGCATTTGGCCGCGTTCGCCACGCAACTGAGTGCGCAGCAGCGCCGGGTCAACAATCTCGATTTGCTCAAGACGCAGCTTGCCGTTCCAGACGTCGAGTTTATCCAGCAGCGAATCAGCAAAGGCCATGAACTGGCCGAACACCCGTTTGTGAGTGGGCATCAGCTCTGGTCTGGCGCCCCATTCGGACAGGCGTCGCTGATACTCCCAGGCACTTTTGCGCGCCTGGCGGCCGAACAGAAAGAAATACAGCACGATGCCATGCAGCACCGGGCTCAGCACCCGACGACCCAGGTGGCGTACGCCCCACGCGGTGAGCTTCATCAGCAGGAAACTGCCGCGCTCCTCATTCTTCGCCCAGTGCTTGTCGCTCATCGCCATACCTCCCGGTAGGAGCGAACTTGTTCGCGAAGACAATTTATCGAGCGCCAATCATGCGTCGGATGCACCCCTGCTTTCGCGAACAAGTTCGCTCCTACCGGATTTCCGGCAAACACAGTGATCATGGCAACCACCGCCGCCACAGGATCAACGGAAAACGCCCCAACATGCCGAAGAACAGTTTGGTGTGCATTTTCGAGATCAATGCGTTGTCGTGGAACATGCGGAAGTGCGACAGGCCGTCCTGCGGGTAATGCACCTTGGTTGGCAGCCAGTGCATGGGTTGATTCAACCACGACAGGCGAACCAGGATTTCCGAGTCGAAATCCATGCGTTTGCCGAGCTGCACGGTGTTGATCAGATGAAGCACCGGCGCCAACGGATAAACCCGAAAGCCGCACATTGAGTCTTTGATCTGCAGGGACAGGCTGTTGACCCATACCCAGAAGTGCGTGAGGTAACGGGCATACAAACGGCCTTTGGGCACGCTGGCATCGTATTGCGGATAACCGCAGATCAACGCATTGGGCTGCTGGCGTGATGCCTCAAGGAACAGGTTGATGTCAGACAGATCATGCTGACCGTCTGCATCGACTTGCAGTGCATGGCTGAAGCCCAGACGCTGGGCTTCACGGAAGCCCGCCATGACCGCGCCGCCTTTACCCTGATTGACCGGTAGCGTGACCAGATAAACGTTGTCGCCTTGCGCCAGTTCACGCAGCACCGCAGCGCAGGACGGGCTGCTGGCGTCATCCACCAACACACACGGCAAACCAGCGGCGAGCACCGCCTGAACTACCGCAGGCACCGCCAGTTCATGATCAAACACCGGGATGATGGCGCAGGGGTTATGCATGCTTACTCCCTGTTGGAGCGAGGCTTGCCCGCGAATGCGTTGGGGATTCTGTGGGAGCGAATTCATTCGCGAAGAAGGCCGAACTGAAAAGCATCTTTGCCTGACACACCGCTTTCGCGAATGAATTCGCTCCTACAGAGTTGATGTTTGTCGCGTGACAGTGCAGCGGCATGAAAGCGTCCGTGGCCGCTTTTAAATCAAACATCCCCCACCTCCAGCAATATCCGGCCACTGGAGCACGGCGCGTCGCCGTTGCGGAAGGCAAAGTACAGCTTGCCGCGCTCGGCGTCGAAGCGCAGGGTCAGGCTGATCTGGTCGCCGGGGCGGATCAGTTGCTGAAACTTGAGAACTTCCATACCGGCAAATTTCGGCGGCATATCGAGCAGGCGCTGACCCAGCGCCATGGCCCAGTTCACTTGAACCACACCCGGCAATACCGGAGCTGTTGGGAAGTGCCCGCTGAAGTACGCCAGATCCGGCGGCACGCTCAATTGCAGATGCCACTCGCCATCAATGTTCTGTTGCGCCAGGACTTCCGGTTCTTTTCCGCGAGGAGCCATCAACAGCGCCTGAGCCTCGGCTTGAGGCAGTTTGCCCTGTGCGTTGAGCGGCAGTTGACGCAGCATGCGCCAGCGACGGGGCAGGGCGATGGCTTCGCAATGGCCGCTCAAGTGCTGGCGCAGGGTTTGCGTCAGATTGCGTCGGCCCTGATTGCGCAGGGCGTGTAAGCCTGCCGCGCTGAGCACCACCAATGCGCCCAGCGAGGCACGATTCTCCTGCACCACGCCGAGACGCGCTTCACTGACCCATTCATGGCTGACCAGTGCCTGCTCCAATAGCGGCAGGGAGATGCGCTTCTCTTCGAGTTTGACGATGCGATCCAGCCGGCCAAGCAGTTCAAAACGACCGTCGTCGGCCATGCGCACTGCATCGGCGGTTTGTTCGATGTGACCTGTCGGCATATAGGTCGAGCTGATGCGCAAGGCACCGTCGGCATCCTGGCCCAGTTCCACGCCGGAGAAGGCCTGCCAGAGGTTGTCACCCTGACGCCAGCCGATACCGCCGGTTTCCGAGCTGCCCAGAATTTCAGTCGGCCACTGGCCCAGGCGCTGATGCAGGCTTGCAGATGCCTCTGCAGGCAGTGCGCCGCCAGAGGAAAACACCCGGCGCACCTTGCCCAGACTCGGCCAGTCGAGGTTGTCGCCCATGCGCTTGAGCAATGCGGGGCTGGCCACCCAGGCGAAATGCGGGAATTCGCGACTGGCGCGCTGCAAGTCTTCCGGGAAGGGCAGCTGTTTGCGAACGAAGCAACGACCCGCGCTCAAAGGCCACAGCACGCGAAACAGCAAACCATAGATGTGCTGAGTCGCCACGCTGCCGATGATGCAGGCCGCGCCCAGTTCTGCGCCCCACAGCTGTTCCAGCGCATCGACTTCATTGGCCAGTTGCCGCAAGTGCTTTTCGATCAGCTTGGGTTCCCCGCTGGAGCCGGAAGTACAAAGGCTCAGGCAGCATTCATCCAGATCCAGCAGCGCAGGCGGCAATGGCTCGGCGTGCAGTTCATGCAGCTTGCGATCACCGGGTAAATCAGTCAGCCAGGCATCTACATGACCGGACCAGCGCTCGCGGGTCTGGGCTTGCAGGTCGGCGGGCAGCAATACGCTGATGCCCGCGCGCCAGGCTGCAAATAGCGCAACTGCAAGCTCGCCAGCATCTTCCAGATGCACGGCCAGTCGCTTGATGCCTTGTGCTTGCAGGCCCGCCGCGACGCTCAGTGCCTGCTCGCAGAATTGCTCGTGGCTTAGCGCCGGAGCCTGCGTCAGCTCACGGGCTGACTGCGGGTCCAGCAACAGGCGTTCGGGTTTAATCCAGTCAACAACCATCCGGTTCATGCATTCCATTTCATGCCGCGCCTCTGACTCGGCGGCGGACCAGCCATTCGCCTGCAAACAGCAGGCCCATCAATCCGTATGAAACAAGTCCGGTGTACAACGCCCACCAGGACAGCGGAGCCCAGAGTGTCAAACCCGCTGCGATCAGTCCGTTGGCCAGAAAAAAACAGCACCACACCACCGTGACCTGGCGTGTGTAGCGGATAGCCTTTTCCGACAATTGCGGATTACCCAAACGCGCCATGCGTTCGACGATCGGAGGGCCGTAAACCAGGCTCATGCCAAACAGGCTCAGCATTGAGGCGCTGATCAATACCGGGTACCAACGCAGCAATTCAGCGCTGTCGAGCAGACCCAGCAGCAGGCAGAAGCCAATGGCGATCAGTGCCGTGATCAGTGTGGCGGGCCGCTTGCGCGCGGTCAGCGCGCGTCCCAGCCACAAGACACCCAGCAGCAACGCAAACTGCCAGGGCGCGAAGTGTTCGGTGCCGTAGTAAACCGCGAACGGGTACAGCACGCCCGCCAGCAATAGACCCAGACCGATCAGCCGCTTCATGCTGCGGTGTTGGCTAGACGGTAAACCGCCTCGACGACGTCGTTGACGGTGCGTACCGCCTTGAACTCTTCGGCAGCGATTTTGGTGCCGGTCTTGCGTTTGATGTGGTCGATCAGGTCCACGGCGTCAATGCTGTCAATTTCCAGATCCTGATAAAGATTGGCTTGCAGAGTGACTCGCTCAGGCTCAAGTTCGAACAGCTCTACCAGCGCGTCGCGCAGGATTTCGAAGATGTCTTCACGGGTTTGCATGTCAAATCCTCAGGCCGCTTGTCGTGCGCTGACAAAAGCCGCAAGGCTGTCGACGCTGGTGAAATGGTCACGGGTGTCTTTGGCGTCCGCATCGATCTTGATGCCGTAACGCTTCTGGATCGCCAGCCCCAGTTCCAGGGCATCTACGGAATCAAGACCCAGCCCCTCACCGAAGAGGATCTGGTCGTTGCCAATGTCGTGAGTGCTGATGTCTTCGAGGCCCAGGGCGTCGATGATCAGCTGCTTAATGTCTTGATGTAGAACGCTCATCCAAGGCGAGCTCCCTGATGAAGTAGTGATGCAGGTGGTCGTTGAGCTTGCGCGACGCAACAGGCGCCGGGCCTAGCGCAGCAAAGGCTTGTGGGTCTATATCGGCGCCAACGCGCAAACTGAAGTGCACACGCCGTAAAGGGATGCGATACCAGGGTTCGGCCTTGGTCAGCGTCGTCGGGCTGACCTGAATGACGACCGGAGTGATCACCGAGGCACCACGCAAGGCAATGGCCGCCGCGCCGCGATGAAATTGCGGCGCGCAACCGGGCTGTGTCCGGGTGCCTTCCGGGAATACGATCAGGGTCTGGCCATCGCGCAGGGCGTCAGCGGCGGTGTCGAGCATCTCGGCGCTGCCGTCGTTGCTGATGTAACCGGTGGAACGCACCGGTCCACAGGTAAAGGGGTTTTCCCACAGGCTGTGTTTGACGACGCAGTTGGCGTCGCGCACCAGCCCGATCAGAAACACCACATCAATCAGTGACGGGTGATTGGCGATGATCATCTGGCCTGGGCGACCCAGGCGTTCTGCGCCTTCTATTTCGTAAGTCAGTACGCCGTTTCTCGCCATACGCTGGATGAACACCCAGAACAGGCGGCTAATGGTGCGCCTGGCCCGCTGGCGCTTTTTAGCCTGATCGCCTGGCAAGCAGCGCAGTAGCGGGAAATACAGCAAGCGCAGGCACAGCCCGCCCAACCCGAACAGGGCAAAGCACATCGCGGTAGCGAACAGGCGCCAGTAATAGGCGTCCTGACGCTTTTTCAGTGGTTGCGTTGCCAGTTCCATAACCGGTTCTTCCAGGCGTGTCGGCAAGTGTGTTGTTCAGTGTTGAGCGTTCGCAGCAGATTCAGCGCGTGGGGCCATTCGCTACAAGGCAGTTCCTCTGCGCTGGCCGGCTGCAAGGTCAACTGCCAGTCCGTTCCCGGGGTCAGCAGCAGGCCAACGGCGTACGGGAAGGGCACGTCGTTTATCCAGTCTGCATAGGCGAGGGGCGGCTGTTCTTCGGTCACGATCAGCAGCACCGCAGGGGCACCTTCTGCCAACAGTGCGGCCGCTTCGAACGCGCCATGCTCCAGACCGTCGCCCGCCGCAGCCAGAGCCGTCATTTCGCTGGTTTCACCGCGCATGATCGACCACAAGCCAATGACCGCGTTGTGCACGGACAGGCTGAACTGGGTCGGCGACAAGGGCTGGCTATCAGCGACATCACGCAGAATTTCGAAGGTGCGTGGTGTTTCACCGTGGCGCGAGACAAAGACCAGCGGCAGCCGCTCGTGGCCATCAGCCAGCGGCCAGCCCACGGCAAATGCCATGCGGGCCAGACGACCCAGGCGGCGGCGCTGCATGGCAGGCAGGAACGACACATCAGGAGCCTCATCGCTACGCTGCAAAGGTGTCGGATGCCGACTCCATTGCTGCCAGTCGTCGACGTGAGTCAACCCCGGTGCCCAGGCGCGCCATTGTGCGATGTTGAACGTGATCAATGGATTATCTTCCCGCCCCTGCGGGCTACTGCTTACTGCGATATCGCTGGCGATCTGCCCGGAACTCGCTTGTTTCCGGTCAAACGTCGGGCATTATCCCGATGAGGGTGAACAGTAGCAATTTGTTAAAAACAAATATGTCGAAATTTGACACTTTTCCGGTGGGATTTTGTCGTGTGTGGTTGAAGCGCTCGCCGTTGTAACGTGCATTGCATAGACTCCAGTCACCAACCATTTCCCTGTACTCAATCCAGGCATCACGGAGGTCAACTCATGCGTCGGGTGGTTTTCAATCAGAAGGGTGGCGTTGGCAAGTCCAGCATCGCCTGCAACCTGGCAGCGGTCAGTGCTCATGAAGGGTATCGGACGCTATTGATCGATCTTGATGCGCAGGCCAATTCGACTCAGTACCTTACCGGTCTGACGGGGGATGACATCCCCATGGGCATCGCGGAATTCTTCAAGCAGACCCTGTCGTCCGCGCCTTTTGCGAAGAAAAATCACGTCGATATCTATGAAACACCTTTCGACAACCTGCATGTCGTGACCGCGACCCCGGAATTGGCGGATCTGCAGCCCAAGCTGGAAGCCAAACACAAGATCAACAAGCTCAGAAAGTTGCTGGACGAACTGAGCGAGGACTATGAGCGGATTTACCTGGATACGCCGCCAGCGCTCAATTTTTATGCGGTTTCGGCGCTGATCGCCGCTGATCGAGTGTTGATCCCTTTCGATTGCGACAGCTTCTCGCGTCAGGCGCTGTACGGCCTGATCAAGGAAGTTGAAGAGCTGCGGGAAGATCACAACGAAGACCTGCAAGTAGAAGGGATCATCGTCAACCAGTTCCAGCCACGCGCCAGCCTGCCGCAGCAGATGCTTGACGAGCTTATCGCCGAGGGGTTGCCTGTATTGCCGGTGTATTTGAACGCCTCGGTGAAGATGCGTGAATCGCACGAGGCCAGCAAACCCCTGATCTACCTTGAGCCGCGCCACAAACTGACTCAGCAGTTCGTGGAGCTGCATCATTGGTTGGAGACCAATGCTTAGTTTGATGCATTGGCAGTCATGACTTGTAGGAGCCATCGGAGGTTACGACGGTCGCGAAGCGGAGTGTCAGACAGACCACCATCGCAGCCTTCGGCAGCTCCTACAGAAAGTGTATTGGTCTGAGCGACTACGTTTTGCTTGCTGAGCGAAGGTCGCAGGGCCTTATTCCCTCCTTCACTGCAGCATTCATCTTGTCCACCACCAGCCGCGCCCGTTTGGCCAGGCCCTTGGGGATATCAATGGCTGCATCCATGTCTGCCGCCAGGGTTTGCTGGGTCGCGATCAACTGATGACTGCCAACGTCGCACTCGCACTTGACGTTATGACCGTGCGTTGCAACGGCAATGTATTCATCAATGAACGTCGGGTTGCCCTGAGCGATGTAGCCAACGGTCTCGCAGGCCGGACACCACACCGGGTCGCCCATCCGCGCGAGTCTGCGCAGGTCCATGAGTTGAGTCGCCGATGCACTCAATACAAATCCACCGGTCGTGGTTGGATCGTCTTCCCTGACTACGTATGACATGGATGTACTTCCGTTAAGCGAGTCGGAAGCAAATCCTAGGTCTGAATAACGAAGTCGGGAGCGACAAATCGCTGTTTCGGAAAGGCCCTACGGAAAAATCAGCAAAGCGAACGCACAGGCTTCCCCGGAACGACTCAGATGCCCTGGCTTTTCAACCACGCCAGTAATTGCTGCAACGGGAAAGCACCGCTTTGACGGGCAACTTCCTGACCATTGCGGAACAGAATCAGGCTGGGGATCGACCGAATACCCAACTGTCCTGACAACTGCGGGTTAGCCTCACTGTCCAGCTTGGCCAGTCGACAGCGTCCAGCCAATTCACCGGCCGCCTGTTCGAAGATCGGCGCGAAGGACTTACACGGACCGCACCACTCGGCCCAGACGTCCACCAACAGTGGCAAGTCGCCTTTGATCTGGCTGGCGTAATCACCTTGGGTGAGGTTGAACGGCGCGCGCAGCAACACCTGTTGCTTGCAGCGGCCACATTTGGGCTGGTCGCCCAAGCGCTCATTGGGGATTCGATTAAGCCCGTTGCAATGCGGGCAGGGGATCAGCATCGGTTCTGACATGAGGCCTCCAAAATCTAATGACGTGCAGATTGTACTGCTCGGTTCCCGCCTGGCTGTAACTGGTTTGGGGTGATTAATGCCCCTAGGCTGGGTTCAACGGTTCAGTGACGGAGCAAAGCATGAAAACCCTCGGCGTTATAGGCGGCATGAGCTGGGAATCCACGGCCACTTACTACAAGTTGCTCAACGAAGGTGTTCGTGACGCACTCGGCGGCCTGCATTCCGCGCCGGTTCTCCTGCATTCAGTCGACTTCGCAGGCATTGCTGCGTTGCAAAAAACCGGTGAGTGGCATGTTGCAGGTGAGCAACTGGCACAGGTTGCGCAGGGCTTGCAGCGAGCCGGTGCAGGCGCGCTGTTGCTGGCCACGAACACCATGCACAAAGTCGCACTCACCATTGAGGCTGCGGTAGACATCCCGCTGCTGCACATCGGCGATGCGGTGGGCCAGGCTCTGCAAGCCAGCGGTGTATCCCGTGCCGCACTGCTGGGCACGCGCTTCACCATGCAGGAAGACTTCTACCGCAACCGTCTCGCCGAACGCTTCGGTATCGAAGTCCTGTTGCCTGATGCTCAAAGCATGATCGAGATCGACCGAGTGATCTTCGCCGAATTGTGCCTGGGCCAATTCAATCAACCGGCACGGGACCACTACCTGAATGTGCTTGAGCAGTTTCGCGATCAGGGCGCGGAGGCGGCAATTCTGGGCTGTACCGAAATCGGATTGTTGCTTGAGGGAGTAAAAAGCCCGCTGCCGTTGATCGACAGTACCGAGCAGCATGTGGCGATGGGGTTGCGGTGGTTGCTTGAGCTGTAGGATTGGTCTATTTTTGAGTATCGCAGTTTGCGATATCTGATTTCGTGATTAACATCCTCTCGTGAAATACGACTTGGGATGGCTGATGCGGGTAATCACTGAAAAGCGGATATGGGAAGCGAAGGAGAAATGGCCGCGATCTGCCAGCGCGTTGGACGCATGGTACCGATTGGTTAAAGCATGCCGTCCCACAGACTTTGCAGCCATGAGGGCGATTTTCCCAAGCATCGACAAGGTCGGCCCGCTGCATGTTTTTGATATCGGCGGCAACAAGCTAAGACTGATCGCGTGGGTTAGTTATTCAGCACAGCGGATCTACATTAAGCACGTACTCGATCACTCCGAGTATGACAAAGGTAAGTGGAAGGATTAATCATGAGCGCTCTCATCAAGCAGGCGGCAGAACATTGGCCTTTTGTCTCTCCTCTATTGCGAAGGCCTCAGGACGAAGCCGATTACGATGCGCTGGTGGATTCGCTGGACGAATTGTTAGCCCTTATCGGCGATGATGAGTCACACCCGCTAAACAGTCTTGTGCTTCTGGTTGGCGACTTCATTGAGGCTTATGACCACAAACATCGCCCCATGCCTACGGTTTCAGGCGTTGAGACTCTGCGGTACCTGATGGGTGAGCACGGGTTGAATCAAGGAGATTTGCCTGAAGTCGGAACCCAATCGGTCATTTCTGAAATCTTGAGCGGCAAGCGGCAGCTCAATGTGCGTCAGATACGTTACCTGTCCGAGCGGTTTGGCGTTCCTGCTGATGTGTTTTTTTAAGTGGGGGAACTGCCTCTGACGCTTTTCTGAATGACGAAAACTGTGGAGTGGATAGAGGCTATCCGGCCCCAATAATGATCGCGCTTTACTGACTGTGCTTCGTTTATTCCCTCCCTGTTCTGCGCGTTACATAGTTATAAAAACGCCGTCATATTAGCCCCTGCTGTAGGGTGTTTCTTACAGTAAATAAAGATTCCTCTGAAAATTTGCTTTTTATAAGGCTGCTTTGTCCAGTGGTTACGGGCTATTGCCTGTGATGTAGTCGTTTGGATAGTTGTAAGTTTTTTTGTAAGGCGCTACCGTTTTCTCAAGTTTAAAAACAAAGCAAGTTTGATTTTTATTTAAGGTATTTTAATGAAAAAATTTATGTTCTTGCGCCGTTGGTGTTGGTTTTAATGGTGGCTGTCTGAGTGATCACATGTGTGGTTCTTTCTTTGTGTTGGTTTTTGTTTGGGTTTTATTATTAACCGTTGGAGAGTTTGTATGGTTTCTAATGTTAATCTGTCTTCTTCCCCAATAGCTACAAGCTCCACTATCAAGAGCGGGTACTCTAATACCACCGGCATTGATAAGCCCGTCCAGGACATCTCAAGTAAAACGGATACCGCCAGCGTCTCTACGCTCTCTCGCCAACTCGGTGAAAGTGCTGTACGTGCTGAAGCCCGCGAGAAGAGCATGACGCGTGAGCAATTGGGAGAATTTGCGAAAAAAACGGTAGATCATATTTTGGGTGAGTCGTACGTTGTCAACAAAGCCCGGCACGACGCAGAAGTGCCGAAGACCGACGATCCCGTGCTGATTGAGCGAGCCAGGTTGGCGACGATCTACGTCAATAAATCTGTGGCCCAGGACCCTACTGCGAAAAACCCATTTGCGGACCTAACCCTTGAGCAGGCGGTTCTTATTGCGTACGACGACAAAGGCTCGTACACGGTCAATGAAAGACAGGCCGCCTGGTCGCGCAGTTCGAGTCTGGAGCAACAATGGCGAGCAGGATCAATAGCCCGTGCAGGACAGGAATATAGCAACTGCGGCAAGAATCCCAAGTTCATGACCGAATGCCTCGAACATTACAAAGCCCTGCCCGCCATTGAGCGCGCTCGCTACGATAAAGGTTATGAAAGTCGGCTTGAAACCAGCATCACGGAACACGGCGGTTCGCGCAAGTCCAGTGAGCGAACGTTGAACTTATACGAAATCCTCGCGGGTATTCAGTTGCCAGAAAAGAAAAAAGAGCAGCCGGTACCGGCTAAGAATAAACCCGAAGCTGTAAAGAATATTGTCGAAGCCGTACAGCCAGCTGTGACGGCTCTTAAGCCGCTTCCTGCCGCAAACAAAGTTAACTGATCTTCATCGCTTAGTCAGCTTAGAGGTCAATCCATGATTAACGCTGTCTCCAGCGCAAGTGCCGCAGTCGGCAAAACTTCGCAGATTAATAACGTTTCCTCGACGGCTGTGCAGAAAACAACCTCCGTCGCTTCTGATACAACGAGAACTCAGCCAACGTTATCCATACTCTCTCGCCAACTGGCAGAAAGCGCTGCCCGCGCAGAGACTCGGGATAAAAGCATGGATCGTCATCAACTAGGAATTGAGAGCATCCGAATCCGGACAGGTTTGGTTGAATACGGTTGGCGATCAGATGAAACTGGCTATGTTACCGAGTATCCCGATACGACTGACCCGGAATTACTGGAAAGAGCTCGGCAAGCCACAGAATATGCAGGTCGTTATATGTTAGGTAACCTCCAGGCGAAAAACCCTTTTGCTAGTCTTTCCAGGGATCAGTTGAATCTGATCATCTACGATGAATACGGCCCCTACACGCTGCACGAAAGAAATGCGGCTCGTAGTGCTGTGAACAGTATTGAAGACAAATGGAACAAATCACTCTGGGGGCCGGAGCGACAGGAGTCTGCCGCTAACAATGGCCGAACGCCCAAATTCTATGCTGAGATACTGTCCCACTACAGGACCCTGCCACTCATCGAGCAAGTTCAATACCCTGATAACTACGAAACGCGACTCGCGCGTCTGGTGACTGAGCAAAGTGGCCCAGCCCCTGCCAAGGAAAAGGAGTTCCGCGTTCTGACCCTGTTTGAGGTCATGGCCAAGTACAAATACGCCTTTGGCAAGGGCAACAAAGCTACGACGCAAGGCGTGTCGCCCTTGGTGGGCGTTGACACGCCAGCGTCAGCTCAACCACAGCCTGCAATCAAGACGAACAACTGATCTCCAGATGCTTCCCCCAATCAGGTGGACGCTGGGCGTAGCCAGCCATGCCCGGCTGCTCGTTGAACGGATCACTGAGCACTTTATGCAGGCGGCGTACTTCTTCGTAGTCGCCGTTCTCGGCGGCGTCGATGGCTTGTTGTGCCAGATAGTTGCGCAGTATGTAGAGCGGGTTGACCGCGTGCATACGCGTCTGGCGTTGCTGGTCGGTGCCGTTGTCCTCGCGACTGATCCGCGCCAGATAGCGTTCGGCCCAGTTGTCGAAGCCTTTGATGTCGACGAAGTCGTCACGCAGTAACTGCAATGCCTGTGCGGCGGGGTCGTTACCGAGGCGGCGGAAGAACAGTGTGTAATCGATGCCGCTGTTCTGCATCAGTTTGAGTAATCCGCTGATCAGTTCTCCGTCGTCGTTTTCGGCGCTGGTCAAGCCCAGACGACGGCGCATCAGGTCCTGATAGTGGGCCTCATAGAGCGGCAGAAACAGCCCTATGGTCTCGCGCAAGGCGTCGACGCTGATGAATGGCGTCAATGCCTGAGCCAACGCGCTGAGGTTCCATTGGGCAATGGGTACCTGATTGCTGAAGGCATAGCGGCCTTCATGATCGGAGTGGTTGCAGATGAAGTTCTGGTCGAAGTCATCAAGAAACGCGAACGGCCCGAAATCGAAAGTGATGCCCAGAATCGACATGTTGTCGGTGTTCATCACCCCGTGGCAGAAGCCGTAGGCTTGCCATTTGGCGATCAGCTCGGCGTTGCGCTCGACAATCTCCTTGAACATTGCCAGGTACGGCTCGGTCTGTTCCAGACATTGCGGGAAGTGCATCGCCAGCACGTGTTCGCCCAGTTCCTTTAGCTGCTCAGGTTGCTTGGTGTAGTAGAAGTATTCGAAGCTGCCAAAGCGCACATGACTTTGTGCCAGACGCAGCACCATCGCGGCGCGTTCCTGTTTCTCGCGCCATACCGGCGTGCTGGAGCCGATGACGCAACCTGCGCGACTGCTCGGAATACCCAACGCGTACAGTGCTTCAGAGGCCAGAAACTCGCGGATCGATGAGCGCAACACCGCGCGCCCGTCGCCCATTCGGGAGTAGGGCGTCTGCCCGGCGCCTTTGAGATGCAGGTCCCAGTGTTCGCCAGCCGCG
Source organism: Pseudomonas sp. ICMP 561 (assembly GCF_002699985.1). Classification (GTDB taxonomy): domain Bacteria; phylum Pseudomonadota; class Gammaproteobacteria; order Pseudomonadales; family Pseudomonadaceae; genus Aquipseudomonas; species Aquipseudomonas quasicaspiana. The sequence goes on from NZ_LKBT01000005.1 coordinate 71,644, forward strand.
TTATACACCTCGCCCAGCAGCAATCCTCGACCGTCGCCCAAGCGCGGGTTGTAGGAGCCGAATTGATGACCTGAATAGACCATCGCCCGTGGATCGGCATCGGCCCAGAGTTTGTGCCCGCTGAAGATTTCAGCGAACAACGGCAGTTCGGCCTGGGCGGGATCAAGGTCAAGCAGTGCCAGTGCGGCATCGCTGGCGACTACCAGCCGGGGCTCGGCAATGGGTTCAGGCAGAACCGAAGTGGAGAACGCATCGCCCAGGCGAGCAAAACGATTGTCGAAGGTGAGTTCGTCGAGGGCTTTCACAGGCCTTCTCCAGCAGAATGTCCGAGCATTCTGCTGGGTTGGTCCGGATGCGTCCAGCGCTCCCAGGTTTGTTGGAGCGAGGCTTGCCCGCGAAGAACGATAATGCGATTTGTCTGGCCTACCGAGGCGCCAGGTTCGCGGGCAAGCCTCGCTCCAACGGGTCGGTATTTGCTTTAATCCAGCCGCAGCTCTGGCGGCTCCGGCTGATCCTTCGGCGCAGGTTTCACCGGCTCCGCAGATTCAAGCTTGAGCGGGCCGGTCGGCTTTGGCTCTTCGTCCGTCGGCACCAGCTTGTATTCCTGGCCTTGCAGGTTCTTGAGGTAGACCTCCATCTGCCGGAACGAGATGTTGATGTGCTGCTTCTTGAACTCTTTGTTGATGAAGCGGTTGATCTCGTCGAGCACCGGATTGCGGTCGCCGAGATCGCGCACGTGCATGCGCAGCTCGTGATCCAGCGTGCTTTCGCCGAAATTCAGGAAGTACACAATCGGCTCCGGATCCTTGAGCACGCGCGGGTTATCCCGGGCAGCCTTGAGCAGTAACGTGCGAACCAGATCCAGGTCAGAGCCGTAATCCACGCCGAGTTTTAGAGTCACACGAGTGATGGTGTCGGTCAGCGACCAGTTGATCAGTTGCCCGGTAATGAACGTCTTGTTCGGGACAATAATGTCCTTGCGGTCAAAGTCGGTAATGGTCGTGGCGCGGATGCGGATTTTGCTGACCGTACCCGACAGGTTGCCGATGGTGATGGTGTCGCCAATCCGCACCGGACGCTCAAACAGGATCATGATGCCCGAGATAAAGTTCGCGAAGATCTCCTGCATCCCGAAACCAAGGCCCACCGACAACGCCGCTACCAGCCATTGCAGCTTGTCCCAGCTCACGCCGAGCGCCGATAGCGTCGACACGAAGCCGATACCGGCAATGGCGTAAGAGAGCAGGGTGGTGGTCGCATAAGCACTGCCCTGGGCAAGGCTCAAGCGTGACAACACCAGCACTTCCAGCAAGCCGGGCAGGTTACCCGCCAACACGAACGTAATGCCAATGATCACCAGCGCGCCGATCATGTCGCCGAGACTGATCGGCACCATGCTCATGGTGGCGCCAGTGCCGCTGGTGTATTCGTACAGGGTGATGTTGTCCAGGTACGAGAACACGGTGATCAGATCCGACCACACCCAGTACAGCGCCGCCACGAACCCGGCCAGCAGTGCCAGACGAATCAGGCGCAGCGATTGCTGGTTGACCTGTTCGATGTCGAGCGTCGGCTCTTCGACCACCGCATCACCATCGCCCGCTTCTTTGGCTGCCTGACGCTTGGCCAGTGCCCGCTGATAGGCCAGACGTCGTGCAGCAACGCTCAGACCGCGCACGAACGCTGCCTCGATCACGAGCCAGAGCATCATCAGGTACAAGGTGTCGATCAGACGATCACTGAGTTTCAGCGCGGTGTAGTAGTAGCCGAAGCACACCGCGACAAACAGGGCGATAGGCAGCGCAGTAAACGCCATGCCCATGGTTTTGCGGAACAGCGAAGCGTTGTGATTGCTTGGGCTGGTCAGCAGCAGACGGCCAAGCAACCATGCCATCAGCGCATAGCAGGTCAGTACCACGCCAATGCCCAGCACGTCGTCGGCGAGTGCGGCAGGTTGATGTTCGGCCACCGCCACAACCGCGACCAGCGCCAGTACGACCAGGCCAAGCTTGCGCATCCAGCCCTGAAGGAATTCGACCTGCGCCTTTTCCCAGCGGAAATGTAGTTGTGCCACGCCGCCCGGCGCAAGGATCCGGTAGGCGGTGTAGAACACCAGCCACGCCAGTGCGATTTGCAGCAGTGCTTCGCCCAGGTTGGCGTTTTGCCCGCGTGCGTCAATTTGCAGGGCATAACCACACAAGGCCAGCGCCAAGGCAACCGGCATTGCCAGCAGGATATTGATCAGAATCGCCAGCGGCGTCTGCAACTGGCTGTCACGTTTGAAGTGGCCGATATCGGCATGCAGCTTGTTGAGTTTGTTGTAGAGCGCTTTGCGTCTCCACGTCAGCACGCCGATCAACAGCAGCAGCGGCAGGAATAACAAGGGGCGCTGGGTCAGGCCATCACTCAGCTCGCTGGCGCTGGAGGCTATCGGCAGCGTCGCCACCTGTTTTTGCAGACGTGGCCAGATGCCCTGGAACCACTCCACATCGAGGGGCTTGTTGCTGGGGATCCAGAACATCTGCTCATCCAGCGTCTCGCGCAGGCTGATGGCGGTGCTGACCAACTGCTTCTGATTGAGCTGCAAGGTGATGGATTCATTGAGCAGCGCGCTGAGTTCGCGGTTCAGACGTTCAAGCAGATCGCTGCGGGTCACGGCCAGGTCCAGCAAGGTTTTGCGCAACTGTGGAGTGATGTCCGCTGGCTGCTGAGTAGCCAGCAGCTTTTCAACGTAGGCCACCGGGCTGCTCATCGCCTCACGCTGCTGATTGACCTCGAACTGATACAGGCGGATGTCGGCGATTTCGTCTGCCAGGCCTTTGTCCAGTTGCAGATGTGGCAGCGATTGCTTCTGTTTGTAGAGAATCTTCGACAGCAACAGGCTGCCGCGCAGCACGTTGATCTGCTCGTCCAGCGCCTGATCAGTCTGGGTCAGGTTATCCAGCTGTTGTTTGGTCTTGAGGTTCTGTTGGGTCAGTTCGTTGAGGCGATCGGTGCCGCGCAGTAAGTAGTCGGAGAGCTTGAGGTTGGCGGCGCTTTCGGTCGCCAGCAGGCTGCTGCTCCCGGCTTTCTGCGCTTCCAGAGACAGTTGCGTCACCGTCTGCTGGGACTGGGCGCGGCGCTTTTCGTTGATCAGGTTTTGCAGTTCCTGAATTTCCTGCTCCTGACGGCTGACTTTCTCTACCAGCAGGTCATGCTGGCTGTTGCCCAGATCCTGCAACTGGCTGTTGCCTGCCAGTTCCTGACGGCGCAATACATTCAAGGCATTGATTGACGCCAGCTCAGCATTGAGCTGAGTACGTTGTTCAGCGCTGAGGGTTTTACCGTTGTCTTTACCCAGCTTGAGAATGCTGTTGATTTGCTGGATGCGGTTCTGGTTGTTACTGATTTCAGCTTGGGCGCGTTCAGGACGAGTCTGGGCAGTAATGACCATGCTGCTGGCATCGCTCAAGGCTTTTTGCAACTCACCTTGCAGGGTACTGCGCTCGCTCAGCATGTTTTCCAGCTGCGGCACGTCAAGACTGCCGTAGCGCTGGGCGACGGGGATGATTTTGCTGCCTTTGAGGCGCGTCAGTTCCCGCTGGTTTTCCGAGATCTGCTTCTGCGCGTCGTTCAGTTGCTGCTTGAGCGCAGTGAGCTTTTTCTCGTTATCGCTTTTGCTGTCGATAAAGCCCAGGGTCTGTTCCAGCACCTGCTGCAGGGCTTTTTGGTCTGCATCGGGCAGTTTGCGGTCGGCGATCTTGTCCAGGCTCTGCTGCACGGCCTCGCGCGTGGGTGGATCGGCAGCCAGTACCGGGAAAGACGAGAGGCAAAAGCCGAGCAGGATGGCAGCAAAGAAATTACGCAGGGGCAACATAGACACCGGTCGAGCTGATCGAATAGAAGGGCAGTTTAGAGGAACAAACCAGGACCTGGGTTGCTTCCTTCCGGGAATCTGACGCCGACTTTGAGGATCTTGTTCCCCTCCATCACAGCAACTGTCCAAATAGTTCCATTCCATTCGATCTGATCGCCAACAATCGGCTCGCCACGATTCTTCTGCACAATGAACTGGCTCAGCGGCATGTTGCCGTCCTGACCGTCCAGTTTCAGACCGTACAAGGCGGCAACTGCGCTCAGTTGAGCGTCGCCCTCCAGTACGAAGTCGCCGAAGAAACGCAGGTCCAGGCCGCGTTGAGGCGCCTGGCTGAACAGTTTGCCCAAGGCGGGCAGGTCATGTTCGTGGCCGATGACACACAGCAGGTCATCGACTTCCAGTGTTGTACTGCCCGACGGGTGAAGCAGTTGCTGGCCGCGGAACAGGGCGGCGATGCGCGTGCCTGCGGGCATTTTCAGTTCGCGCAGGGCGGCACCGATACACCACTTTTCTGCACCGAGACGGTATACGAACAACTCCCACTCGCTGGTGACGTGGACTTCCAGAGGTGCGCGGGAAATCGGCGCAGGCTCGGGCGGGACAGTCACTTTGAGCAGCTTGGCCACCCACGGCAGGCTGGTGCCCTGTACCAACAGCGAAACCAGCACGATAAAGAACGCCAGATTGAAGTACAGCTGTGCATTGGGCAGGTTGGCCATCAGTGGGAACACCGCCAGAATGATTGGTACTGCACCGCGCAAGCCCACCCAGGCAATAAACGCCTTTTCACGTCCGTGGAAGGCTTTGAACGGCAGCAGCCCTACCATGACCGAAAGCGGGCGTGCGACGAGGATCATCCACAGCGCCAGGCCCAGTGCCGGGATCGCAATCGGCAGTAGATCGTGAGGCGTGACCAGCAGGCCCAAGACCAGAAACATACCGATCTGCGCCAGCCAGGCCATGCCATCAAGCATGTGCAAAATACCGTGACGGCTGCGAATCGGACGGTTGCCCATCACCAGCCCACACAGGTAAACCGCCAGAAAACCGCTGCCGTGGATGGCGTTGGTCAGGGCAAACACCGCCAAACCGCCAGAAATCACGAGAATCGGATACAGCCCGGTCGCCAGATTAATGCGGTTGACCAACTGCAACATGAGCCAGCCACCGCCCAGACCAATCACGCCGCCGATACCGAATTCGCGAATGAGATGGGCCAGCAGACTCCATTCCAGATTGGTCTGGCCATTGGCGAGCATGCCGATCAGGGTCACGGTGAGGAACACCGCCATCGGGTCGTTACTGCCGGATTCGATTTCAAGGCTGGCGGTTACTCGCTCATTCAGGCCTTTGCCGCCTAACAGGGAGAACACCGCCGCCGCGTCCGTTGATCCGACGATAGCGCCGATCAACAAGCCCTGAATCATGTTCAGATTAAACAGCCAGGCTGCGACCATGCCTGTCAGAGCCGTCGTAATAAGGACTCCGATGGTTGCCAGCGACAGCGCGGGCCACAGCGCCACCCGGAAACTGGAGACCCGCGTTCGCAAGCCGCCATCAAGCAGAATGACTGCCAGCGCAAGGTTGCCCACCAGATACGCGGTGGCGTAGTTGTCGAAAATAATCCCGCCGCCATCCACGCCCGCGACCATGCCGACCGCCAGGATGATCACCAGGATAGGGATGCCCAGACGTGACGAAATCGAACTGACCAGAATGCTTGCACCCACCAGCAACGCGCCGATCAAGAACAGGCTGTTGATGGTCGTGGCATCCAAGGGCGTTTCTCCATGCAGAAAAGTCGATAAGAAAAGAAGGGCAGTACGTTATGACCATGCAGTCACCGTGCCAACGGATTCTAACCTGTTGAATTGGTTGGCTGTCAAAGCATTGCTGTTGATTGACTGAACAGCGGTGTTTATGTCGATACACGGGCTGCGGATGTAACGTCCCCTTCGCGAATGAATTCGCGCGGGGCATCAACCGAGGCAGACACATACCCGGTAGGAGCGGATTCATCCGCGAAGGCGGCGGTACAGGCGACGTATATGCATTGAATGTAAGGGCCTCTTCGCGAATGAATTCGCACACATATACCGCGGTATCCCGTAGGACCGGCTTCAGCCGGGAGGCTGTCCGAGCATTCGCTAAATATACTTCGCCTGAAATACTGCCCTCCCGGCTAAAGCCATTCCTACGAAGCGGGATCAGGGCTTGCAGGCAAACATAGAATCTCCCACTTGGGGATGGCGGCGTACTCGTCAGTTGAGCCAGAAACCGCAGGCTGCAATACATACCTACCGCAACCCTCCGCATCAAACCTGATCACGTGCATGCTTTTCTCATACAAGGAAAGCCACATGCATCGCCCACCTGTTGAACCCGCGTTTAGTTTCACCCAAGGCACCGCCGACGCTCGCTACGTCACGGATGAACAGCAGCTCAAGGAGATTGCACGGCAATTTGTCGAAGACTACCCGGACATCCACGGCATGGCATACGCCCAGGCGAGCAAGCTGTTATTCACGCATATGGGTAAGCGGCTTGATCCCGAAAAAGTCTACTGGCATCGGTTTCACAATGCCGTAAGCAGCCCAAGAACCTTTACCGGCTGGAGACATTCGGGGGCGCCCTATGAGTCGATGACGTTTGTGGAGCTACTGCTGCGGCGCTTTACCGCGCACGATCAACTGGCCAGCGATGAGCTTCAGCTTTACGGCGGCTTTTATACTGACGGGCCCAAGCATGTTGTGTTCGATGAGCGCAACGAAGTCAGCTTGCTGCCCATGCAGGCGATGAACGATTTCTGGGCGCTGGATTTCAGTGCCTTATTTCAGGCCCGAATGGACAGCTTCTGGGCGCAGCATGGGGAAAACTTTTGCACCTTGGCGCGTACACGTTTTCTCGCGGCTGCCGGACAGCAGCTTCGAGCGGGCAGGCTGACCCTGGCGCAATTCAAAACCCTGACGGGGACCGTGGTTGGCAAACTGGAGCCCGTCATGACCCTCAATACATTGCACACCAGGGTCAGTATGGCGCCGGGTATTACCTTGCGCTCATTTGATATCGGCGGTTACGAGTGCAGCGAAAGTTTTCGTGTGGTCAGTGCCAGTGGCTGGCAGATTCTTTATCTGCCCGCTGAGGATCAGGTATTTCAAGTATTCGCTTCGCAGGCGGAGCTATACCGCTGGGTACAAGGTCGCCTGAGTCAGCCGTCAACCCGTGCTGCGTTTGAGTCGCTGTTTCTGCGCACCCATACGGCACGCCAACAGCATCAAGCGCAGTTCGATGCCACTGTGCGACAAATTCTCCAGACACCCTGGGTTTCCGGGCAGCGCCTTATCGACTCCAGGAACCGGACTATTACCGGAGATGTATTCGAATACTTGCGCGATCTTGCCAGGCAGCAGTTGCGTGACGACGCACAGATTTTGCTGACCTCCAACTCGGACCTGCGCAAACGCATGTGGATGGGGTATCTGGATGCGTTCATCAGCGTCTTTGGAAGTTTTGCCCCGTTGGGCTGGCCCATGGCGTTGACATTGGTAGGAGCCGGAATCGCCAACATCGGCTTGCGGGCCGATCAGGCCATCAATGGCAAAACTGCCAGGGAACGTAAGGCCGGGCTTGTCGGTGCAATATTCAATTCGATTTTCCTGCTCTTCAACCTGCCAGTGCTGGCCGGGCTTAGCAGGGCAGCGAGCATCAGGCCGGTCAGCGAGCCCACTGGCGTGCTTCAGTCCGTGACGGAAAGTAGCGGTGTAACGCCTTCCAACGAGATGATCCCGTTAGTGGAAATTCGCGACCCACTGGCAGGGCTCGAAGGCAACGTAGTACTGGCGGCCGATACGCCAGCAGCGGTGGGGCGAATGCAAGGCATTCAGCAACTGGCCAACGGTGAAACCTGGATCAATCTCAATGACATGCCTTATCGGGTGCTCTACAGCGATGAGCTCGGTAGCTGGCACATCGTCGACCCCGCCAACATCACTGATGGCGGCGCAGTTAGGGCAGTGCGCCTGAATGCTTTGCAGGAGTGGGAATTGGCGCAGCCGCCGCAGGACTCCGCAATGCTGCCCACAGTAAGTCAGCTGTCCCTCATAAAACCCTACGCGACGGTGCGCTCGGCTTTTTGGGACCTCCACATGCAGTTCAATCTGCCGGAAGAGGAACGTTTCTCTCAAATGGCGCTGGCGCGACAGGAAGCGGTGATCAATTTGCGTGCGGTAGACGCCGATGACTTGATGCTGCAAACACCGAGTGGCGCACGGGTGATGATAGACAGCAGTGGTAATGAGCATTGGGTATTCAAAACTGCGGACGGGGATTTTGTGGGGGATCGCATCAAGCCTTACAGCGTGAGGGATTCAATGTTCAATCAGTTCCTGCGTACGGGCTCCTCCCTCGGTGAGGGGCAGGCGGGGCTGATCGAGTATCTTGCTGATGACCTGCTTGAAGTGGGGCGAAACAATGATGTAAGCCTTTATCGTGGGGGCAGCGCGTCGCGCGGTACTTCGGGCAGCTTTTTCCGCAGTGGTCAGATCAAGGCCGGGAATGTGTTGGTAACCACTGATATCAGCTCATTCAGCGAGAACCCTTTCATTGCGAGAGTCTTCTGCAGCAGCCAGGCGGGGCAAGATTCGGCCGCTTTCGCGCTGACCAACGAGCAGATCACCTTCGACGACAGCGCAGTCGTCTTTGAATTGCCAGCAAAACATCACTTGGGGGCCACGCCCGTGGCTCTTTTTTCGGAGACTCCGCAGGAGGCCGAGTCTATCTTCATGCCCGGGCATTACTTCCTGATTGATGGCATCCAGGAGATAACAGGCCTCAACTTCAAGTTCATGAAGGTCCAGCTGACTGAAATCCCTGAGCCCAGGAGCTGGCACGTGCTGCTTGATATGCGCACCGGCGAGCCTTTCAGTCGCGAGCAATACGCGGTGAAGCTGGGTGACCAGGGTAAACCGCTGGTTGATCGTTTCTTCCCTGCGCCTGATGAGGCATTGAGCGTCTAGCCGGATTTCGCCATTTCTGATTGTTGAGTGCCTGCCGCCGGGTTTTGTACGAAGGTACTCCCGTATACAACGTGGTGTGCAGGCCAAGGTCTCCATAGCTACGAAGCTCTTGGCCAGCGGAACATCCATTCAATGATGTTCCGCTGCATCAAAAGCCTAACGTATCGACTCATAAACAGATCGCAGTTGCTTAGCGTACTGTTTAGCGTTTGGTATCCTGATTTTCTTCAGGTAAGAATCCAGCATTTCCGGTTTGGTTTTCAGGAGGTGCAGTTCAATCAGATAAATGTTCAGGAAGTTTTTATAAAATGGGAGCGTCTCTAGTAGAACGTCATCTTCATCTTCACTATGCTTTCCTTCCTGCTGATTCTCAGTCCCCTCAATGCTTTTCAATTTTTCAAGCACGTACTTCTGGCAAAAAAGCTTGTCGCTGGCGACTTCTTCAAGGTCCTTTACCGTGACACCGGCTGCATTAATGTCCTCAATGTCATACCCCAGTAATGCGTCAGGGACGATTTTGTCATTCGTCGCCAGTTTCGGATTTTGAACCAGTTGTTCAAGGAGGTTCGAATATATTTCCCCCTCAATCCAGTGTCGAACATCTTGCAGGCTTACCATGTATCGACTCCCTTAATCATGTTTACGAACCTGTCCTGCATGCATGAGTTGGTCGGCGCCTCGTGCGCTCATAGCGTTAAATTCAGAGCGCTGGGTCAGGCGATGTCTAAAAAATCATCATTATCCATATAGTGATTCAGCGCGCGTATGACAATATCCACGTCTGCTGTTTGTTTCTGTTCGTATATATTGCGTAGCACATCATTGAATTGCTCTCCGTAATACAGGAGTTCAAGTCCGTGAGAGGTTACAAATTCACTGTGAACATCTTCGTCGTTTATAACCTCTGGGTAACGATCCAGATAACAGATTGTTTCAGGCGTTATGAGCTCTGTTTCTTCCTCTGTATACAAGCATACATCGTCCAGGACTGCTGGTCCGGATTTTAAAAAATTAATCAAATCTACGACTGTGATGGGTTCGCCAAGGCGAAGGCTAGAATTCAAGTTTCGCATCATAAATACTTTCCTCGATATCAATGAAGCTCATGCCTTTTAAGTTTTCTGACTCGATGGCTTGCTTTAGTCTTGACGAAAACACATATTCATTCATGAGCATTTCGCTGCAAATAAAAAAGTCTAAATCAATATCCTTTTTCTCAACAACAAATCGTGTTATCGAGTCGTAAATGTCTCTGCCATCATGATAGTTGTCTTGTTCAGGCAGGTGTGTGGTCGGGTCTTTTCTGATTTCATAAACAGCGTTCTTTTTGTCTAGCAGGCTCCTGATTTCCCGGCTGCATAAAAGAAAATATTTTTTGGGTGTTGTCGATGATTTGTGTCCCTGAAGATGGACGCGGACTTCTATGGTATCCATTCTGCCATAGCGGAAAAGTCTGATTATGTTCAGCAGTTTTTCAGAACAGATGAATTCGCTACCGAAATAAAAGAAATCAGTATCCAAGGCTTTGTGCCTGGCAAGGAAATCGAGGAGGGTTCCTGGCTGAGGGAATCTGGCATCCGAAAAGTCATTCGAGTTCCAGCCATAGCGTTGAAACTCTCCATCAATCCCGCCGCCAGGACAGCCTTTATCGCCCGGTTTATATTGGATCAAAAACACCATCGCCCCCTTGGCATTGCGTTCTGATATCGTTGAGTTTTACATTCTACCTTGAGTATTCGCTCGCCACCTGTCTATTATAATGAATAGTAAAGAATGCCAGGGTGGCGAGTTATGATCTACAGTACACCAAAAAACCACAAGCTAAAAAAGCCTATTTTCATAAGGCTGGATGCAGTATGCAACCTCTCAGAACCCCTGTAGGAAAAAAATACTTCGGCTCTTTTTCCTTCTTTATTTTTACGTTGCTTGTTTTGGCCGTTTACTCCGCTGCATTCAATCTGTTCGACAATTCTAATTGTCAAGGCTATAACTACACGGAAACGTTAAATGGCGGTGCGAAGGAAATTGGCAATAAAGCGTTTATGATAAATATTTGCGGGGCCGGAGTAAATAATAGTCTTTTTGATGGCGATGGTATGGAAAGGGTTCGATTGACTATTTTCGATGATCAAGGCGAGCTGTTAGTGAGGAGATATTATAAGGTTTTCTGGGGCGGCCAGCCCGGACATGAACCGCTTAAGATTTCCGTAAACAGTATTATCTATCAAGATGACAAGGAGCAGAAAGACCACACAATTACGATGCCTCCCACACGTCTCGAATGGATTCGTGCAAGGCTCCCCCTTTAACGACGGGTATGTTTGAAGGCAATTTCTACCCGCGTCGACTTTTCTTACACAGTCCAGTCATCGAATAGTAGCGGCGGTGCTCATCGCAGGTAGGTAATTAATTACTGCACATCCTCCTTCCTTTGCTGATTGGATAAGGCCTCACTACATCCAAAGGAATGGATAAAAATGGCGTCTAAAACAACCGGCTTTGACCATACAGCTCTTCACCAGCGTCGTTCCAGCGATGAGTCCCGGCTCAAAAGGATGGCGCGCTGGTTCTCGGAGGATTACCCCGATATTCATGGGCTGGCGTATGTTCAGGCACGCAGGATCCTGAAAAAACATTCCGCCGGACATCTCAACCCGGACAGGATTTACTGGCATCGTTTTACTGACGGCACCCGCTCCAGCCCGCGGACATTCACTGGGTGGGAACATGTTGGTCAGCCCGCCGAATCAATGACGCTGGTGGAGCTGGTCATGCATCGCTTCAGCGCCGAGGATCAGGACGCGACGCCCGGTACGCTGCAACAGACGGGTGGCTTTTACACCGATGGGCCAGAGTGCCGGGTTTTCAACGAGCATAACGAAGTCGCGCTTTTGCCCCGGGATGTGCTGAATGATTTCTGGGCTGCGGACTTCGCGGCGATCTACACAGGCGCCGTGTCGCACTTCTGGGCCGCCCATGGCGAAAATTTTCGCACCCTTGCCAAAGCGCATTTTCTCGCCGCTGCCGCGAATGCGAAACGTGCCGGCAGGTTGCTGGATGAGCACTACCAGACGGTCATTCATGCCGTAGCCGCCTCAGTGCCGGAGGTCATGACCCGCGCGGTGCTCCGTGCGCGTGTCGTTCCTCAGTCCGGCATCACGTTTCGCAGTTTCGATATCGGAGAGTATGTCGCCCACGACATTATTCGAATTGTCGATGGCAAGGGAGGCCAGATCCTATATGTGCCTTCTCAGCGGCCTGCGTTTCATTTCTTTGCCAGTGATGCTGCGTTGCAAGCCTGGGTGTTGGAGCAATGCGCGACTGACGCGTCGCGATCGGCCTTTACGTTGCATTTCTTTTCCTCACAAGCCGCCAAGGAGCAGGACAGCGGAGTGTTTGACAGTTGGATCGGGCAATTGCAAAGGCATGAGTGGGCCGATCAGAAAGTCATCAATCGCATCGATCAGCAGATTGTCACAGACGTGTTCGAGCATCTGCGTGAACGTGCCCAGGCCAACATGCAGGCGCAGGCGTATCTGCTGCTCACTTCGAACTCCGACCTGCGCAAGCAAATGATGATGGGCTATCTGAACGCCTTCACTCAGGTGTTCGACGGGATCGCCCCATTGGCATGGCCGTTGACCCTTACGCTCGTGGGGGCCGCACTCACCAATGTCGGTTTAAGCATTGATCAGGCCCTTAACGGCAACACTTCAAGGCTGCGCAAGGCCGGGGTGATCAGCGCTATTCTCAATTCGGTTTTTGTGGTGTTCAACCTGCCGGACCTGGCGGGGGCGGGCGCCGCGTTGTCGGAAACGGGCGCTGCAATTGAAACGGTGGATGACTGGGTGCCTGCTCAAAATAGCGATGCGTTTCTGGCCGAAATGCGCGGTAACGTGATTCTGGATGAAGACATTGCTGATGCGTCCGGGCACATGCAAGGCATCAGGGTGCTAACCAATGGTGAAACGTGGATTGAAATCCGCAACCTGCCTTATCGTGTTTCATACAACAGCTCCTTGCGAACCTGGGCCATCGTCAACCCTCAAAATCCGTTCGCTTTCTTTGGCTTCAAACCGGTACGGCTCAATGCTGTGGGAGAGTGGGAGTTACTGGCTCCACCGCGCCTGGGTGGCGGTTCCCCGATAGATGCAGTTGAAGGCGTAACGTCATCCACTGGGTCCCAGCTACAGCCACTGATCCCGACCCGATCCGCATTCTGGGACACCTACATGCGCTTCGATCTGCTCGAAGAGGAGCAGCTCTCCAAAATAGCCCTCGCGCGACAGAAGGCGGTGGTGGATGACTGCGTTCGGGAATACGACCCTGCTTCGGATTTCGACTCGGAAATGGACACGGGTGGATTCATCAGCACCGATGAACACGGCAACCGGCTATTGGTTGACGCTTGGGGCGACGAGCATCGGCTGTTCAAAACCGAGGATGAGTACATTGGTGGTCGTGTATCTGATTACACCGCGCGCGACGAAGATTTCAACGTTTACCTGCGCACCGGCGAATCGACACTTCCCAATCAGATCGAAATGATCGAAGAGCTTGCCGAAGATATCGACAGCATCGGCTGCAACAACGACGTGGACCTGTATCGAGGTGGCAGCGGCCATCGCAGTACGTCGGGTATTACGTTTCGCAGCGGCAAGATTAAGGTGGGGGATATTCTGGTCAACACTGACTTCACCTCGTTCAGCGAAAACCCGTATGTGGCGCGTATCTTTTCCAGTAGCCAGGGCGGCGTGCAATCGCATATTTTTCAGCTGCACATCACCGACGGTGCGGTGATCAGGTTCGACGATACCTCCATCGTTTTCGAACTTCCGGCCAAGGCCTATCGCACGGCAACCCCAATTGCGCCTTTTTCGGGTGATTGGGAGGAGGCCGAATCAGTCTTCAAGCCCGGTACCTTTTTCAAGATCGAAAACATTGAGGAGGTTGTGGGCGAGCATTTTAAATTCATCAAAGTGCGCTTGAGCGAAAGTCCAGCCGGTCGTCATCGTACCGGTGAGCCTGCAGGCCGTATTTTTGATCTGCGCACGGGCGAGCCATTCAGTCGTGAGCAGTACTCGGCGAAACTCGGGCCGCAAGGGGCAGCGCTGCTGGATATGTTCTTCCCGTCGGCGACCTGATTCAGAACCATTCATTCTGCATGGCCAGGCATAGATCATCACGCGCTTCAAGAATCGCCAGCTCGTGATGGCAGCCCGGTACCTCCCACGTCAGGAAGTACCGGGCGGCCTGCAGTTTGCCCTGATAGAAGCCCCTATCGGCCTCGCTGCCATTGGCGAGGCCTTGTTGTGCGCGAATGGCCTGTTCCAGCCAGCGCCAGCCGATCACTGTATGACCGAAGACCTTGAGGTAAAGCGCCGAATTGGCCAGGGTCGTGTTCACTTTTCCCTGCGCCAGATCGCCCAGCAGGCTGAGTGTCACGGCTTGCAGGCGCGCCACCAGTTGCTCCAGTGGCTGGCGCAGTTCGGTCAGTGCTTCATGTGCCCGAGCGCGTTGCGAGGTTTCGGCAATCAGCCGCAATAATTGCTTGAGGCCCGTACCGCCGTTTTGCGCCAGCTTGCGGCCCAGCAGATCCAGCGACTGAATACCGTTGGTGCCTTCGTGAATCGGGTTCAGGCGGTTGTCGCGGTAATACTGCTCCACCGGGTATTCCCGGGTGTAGCCATGGCCTCCCAGAATCTGAATCGCCAGTTCGTTGGCTTTCAGGCAAAACTCCGACGGCCAGGCTTTGACGACCGGCGTGAGCAAGTCCAGCAACTGTTGGGCACTCTGACGCGCCTCTTCGGTTTCTCCGGTGGTGGTGTCATCGAACAGTCGCGCCGCATACAGGCCCAGATCGAACGCCCCTTCCACGTAAGCTTTTTGGGTGAGCAGCATGCGCTTGACGTCGGCGTGCTGGATGATCGGCACCGGAGCGCTTTCCGGGCTCTTGCTGTCAGGCAGACGTCCTTGTGGCCGTTCGCGAGCGTAATCAAGCGAATACAGATAACCCGCGTAACCCAGCATGACCGCACCCATGCCCACGCCAATACGCGCCTCGTTCATCATCTGAAACATGCAGTTCAGGCCCTGATGCGGCTTGCCCACAAGGTAGCCAACGCATCGCCCGTTATCACCGAAGTTAAGGGCTGTTGAGGTGGTGCCGCGCCAGCCCATCTTGTGGAACAGCCCGGCCAGAACCACATCGTTACGCGGCCCGAGGCTGCCGTCTTCGTTGACCAGAAACTTGGGCACGATAAACAGTGAAATACCTTTCACCCCTGCAGGTGCATCCGGCAGCTTGGCGAGCACCATGTGCACGATGTTTTCCGACAACTGATGATCGCCGCCTGAGATAAAAATCTTGTTGCCCCGCAGGCGATAGCTGCCGTCGGCGGCCGGCTCGGCACGGGTGCGAATGTCTGAAAGTGATGAGCCTGCGTGGGGCTCCGTCAAGGCCATGGTGCCGAAGAAGCGCCCTTCGATCATCGGTTGCAGGAAGCGCCTTTTCTGCTCTTCGCTGCCGAAACTTTCGATCAGGTTTGCCGCGCCCATGGTCAGGAACGGGTAAGCCGTAGAGCCTGCATTCGCAGCCTGAAAGTGAGCGAAGCAGGCTTGGGATAAAAGCGTCGGTAACTGCATGCCGCCGTCTTCAAAGCTGCGTGCTGCATTCAGAAAGCCCGCTTCGAGAAACGCATCAACCGCAGGCTTGACCTCAGGAATCAGAACAGCTTCGCCATTTTCATAGCGTGGCTCGTTTTCATCAGCTTTGCGGTTGTGTGGCGCGAAATACTTTTCAGCGATGGTGCGCGCCGTGCCAATCGCGGCATCGAACGTCTCCCGATTGTGCTCGGCAAACCGCTCACGCCGGGTCAGCGCTTCGGCGTCCAGCACTTCGTAAAGCTCGAACGCCAGATTGCGGGAACTGAGCAGCGACTCGGACATGACCCTGTACCTTGTTGTTGAAGTGGGTTGAGTCTAGGCGCGTGTTTTTGAGCTGCACAGGATGATTGATTTGGGTGATGGTGGGGGAAAGCAGGCGTGAGGCTGCTTGCAGGTGCTGCTCATCAAAAAAATGTAATCACCTGATCTGGAATGCTTTTCTGTAGGAGCTGCCGAAGGCTGCGAAGCATTTCTCCTGATACACCGCGATCGCAGCCTTCGGCAGCTCCTACAAGCCCAGTGTTTGCTGCGAGACAGCGCCGTGTCAGGTAGGAGGCAACTTGTTGCCGAGACGGCTTGTCTGGCTGGAATTTATCGAGCTTCAACTCCCGCTAATGAGCGATCCAGTTCGGTCCGGGCCATGCCGATCAGGTGAACGACGGAAAAGGCCAGGTCGCGTTTCGGGCCGTTGAGGCTGTCGCCGGATTCGTAGGCGGTGGCGGCTGCGCAACGCAGGAGTTCGGAGATGTGGAGAAGGGATTGTTCGAGCGTGAGCTGCGGTGGAGCTGGCGTTACTGTTGTCATCGTAAGTGTTCCTCATTGGTCCACCGGACAATCGCTGCTAAACGATTGAGGGTGGCGGCTTTGTCGCGGGTTAGCAGACCGGGAAACACTTACCAAAACCGGCGCACTCGAAAGTGCCCCACGCAAAGCCGCCATAGCGTCGTATCTTGCGTGGTAAGCGTTCATCAGGCTGCTAAACCCGATCACTGATGAGCAGTGACCGACGCAGCCTAGAGAGGCAAGAACACCCACGCAACGGGGTCAGGAGTCTCTAGGAAGTTTCACGCAGAAGAAAGGGACAAGCCTGTCGGAAACGCCCAATTTTCAGGGCGTTTCGTTAGCGAAAGTAACCGGGTTGCTGTCGGATATTCCCGCATTCCACCCACATGCCGTCGTGGGACCGGCTTCAGTCCGGCGCAGTCGCAGATGTCAGGGTGTCAGAGGAATTGCCTTCCATGCTAAAGCCAGTGTCCCGTCGATGTATGGAAAAAGAGAGGCAGGTGCAAGAAACGCCGTTCTTGGAGCTTCTAAAGGGCGTAAGTAACCTGAAATAAATCGTGGCTTTTGTTAACCGGTATTTTTATTGATGGTGAGCGACTAGTCTTCTGAGCCATAGATTAGTTTGGCATCAGTTAAGTAGCTAATTCTTCTAAATGATGGCTAGCTGGTTGTTATCTAAGAGGTTTATGTCTGAAAGTCGGGCTTGCCTGTTTTTTGCACATTAAGGCTTCCTAAGTTATGCTCAAGATGCGTTCGGATAATCCAGCGTGAACGTTACAGGAGTTTGATCATGGCAAGTATTGGAGATATAAAAAAGGCACGAACCTATGATATTGATCCGCCGGGGCTGGAGTTTCCTTCCTCGGGAGGAGTCACGTTGGTGATTAACTACCCTTATCCTGACGATGTGGGAATATATATTAGAGGTTTTTTTAGCCCGGAGTTTACTAAATTCATTAGAAGTCCGGTTTTTCCGCTGAGAGAACCCATACCTCAGAATCTACTTGATGCAAACGCCGGGTCGTTATTGCAATTTCAGTACTCAATCACCAGTACCGATTCTTATTTCCTATCGGGGCTGACTTATATGCAGACCTGATTCGTCCTGTAACTGGACTGTGTGAATCGTCTGTTGTGTAGTTTTCCGATCTATAGGAGATTGCTTTGTGGCCTGACACAGCGCTGTCGCGAAGCAAACATTGGACCTGTAGGAGCTGCCGAAGGCTGCGATCGCGGTGTATCAAAAGAAATGCTTCGCAGCCTTCGGCAGCTCCTACACAAAATGCATTTCAATCCATTAAAGCTATCTGTCAGGTCTTACGCCAGCAACCTCAACAGCGTAGTGGTCGACCCGGATGTTCCGCCAATAAGTATCTTGCCGTCAGGCTGAACCATCACGGCTTTCACGAAACCGATCTGTTCATTGGTAAACGTGATTGAGCCTGTCCCTTCGTTGCCGAATTCGATGTCCATCAAGCCATCAGGTAGGTAGCGAGTCAGCTGGTTGCCAGTCATCACACCGCGATTAGCCACCAGGATTCTGCCACCTGCCTGCAGTGTCATGTCTTCGCCGACTTCGCCTGGGATGCTCAAGGGTTCGCCGCGATTGAATGTAGTGTCGATTCGCCCGGTGGCGGTCAGGCGAATCATGTGGCTGCCTGCGCCGAGATCGGAGCCGGAGCTGTTGATCAGCGCAAGAACTTTGCCATCAGAGAGGGCGATTACTCTGCGACACGCGTTGTAACGGGCATCCACCATCCGGACTTTGTACACACCGCCGTCGGCAAATCCTTGATCCAGTTCGCCTGTACGGGTCATACGCAGAATGTAGCCATCATTGCCTACTTCCCCGGCCAGATAAAATGAGTCATCACTACCGCGCGCCATGTGCAAGGTAGATACATAACTATTGCCGGTGAGGAAAGTTGCTTTACCGCCAATGCCGAAATAGGGTTCTTCTGTCTCGTAATTACGGCAATAAATCACGCCGCCGTTACGGTCGGAGCTGGCCAACAAGACGGCTTCATCCATCCCGAGTAATCGTGGAGTGGAATATTGCGGACCTTCGGCAAGATCCATGATGTACATGAGTCGCCCTTCGTGATCATACCGGAGGAGCGGAAGTTGTTGGGACGCTGATCCGGTGATGAAGAACGATCCATCGTTCAGCCTGGCGAAACCGCTGGCGCTCTGTGCCAGGATGCTGGGTGGCGCGATGGTCAGGCCGTCCTGTCTGTCCCCGAAGCGGGTGTCGAAGGTACCGTTGAGGTAGAGGGAGGCAACGCCCGGAATGGACAAGTTCGGTGTTTCGCGTTCGTAGGCCCCGTAGATCATTAAACGCAGGCCGGACGCATCCGTAGCCAGGTTCGACAAGTCATTACGGAAGTTGCCAGGCGGACGGACGTCAAGTTTGCCATTGACACCAAAGGCAGGATCAAACTCAATTCTTTGATTTTGTAAGATAGTCATTCTCTAAACTCTAATTGCGTTAATTATATAGTTTTCGAAAGATTAAATAATCAGTCGATAGAGGCGTTTAATCACAGAGTATTAGAGAGTGCAATGAATTTTTTTAGTGTCGCATTGCAGGCGTATGGGTGAGGTATATAGTGCTATTATTCTGCATGGTTTAAATCTATTTCTATAGCGAATCAATAAGTGGCTTAGTTGTCAATGTTTTAAAGTTTTGGCAATAAAAAAGAGAGCCGAAGCTCTCTCTTTTAATTGCCAGTCAGCCCATCAACCGATGGTCATCAAGCTCGCATTGCCACCCGCAGCTGCGGTATTGACGCTCAGTGCGCGTTCAATCACCAGACGCTCCAGTGCAACGTTGGTTTCGCCATGGGACAAGCCGTTGACACCGACGATTGCACCCGGACGCTGGGCCACTTGCTCGCAAACAGCGCGCAGTTGATCCGAGTCGCCGTGGTGCAGAACGGCCTCGATCAGCACCTCGTCTTTCGTCCAGTCAGCTACCAGCTTGATACGCGCCTGTACTTCTTTCGGCAGGCGGGCACGCAGTGGTTTGCTCAACGCGTTGTCCGGCCAGATCGCACTGCTGCCAACCGCCAGAACCGCGGCCAGTTGAATCAGCAGGTCGCTTTCCGCTTCAGCAAGGCACAGCACGTGTTCGCGCGGCAGGATGCTGTAGCTGTTGCGCTCGCCAGTCGGGCCTGCCAGCAGACGAGTGATACCGCTTTGTGATTGCAATGCGAACTGGCTGCACAGCTGATCCAGCTCAGGTTGCTGGTTGCTGGTTGCCCAGGTTTTCAGTGCCTGCAAAGGCTTGCTCAACGCTTCGCGCATCCGGGTATCCGGTGTCGCCAGCGCATCGCCACGCACGAACGATTGCTCGATGGCGTCGACGGGACGGGTGGAGAGCAGGCGATACAGATACAGCGGACCACCAGCTTTGGGGCCTGTGCCCGACAGACCTTCGCCACCGAACGGTTGCACACCTACCACGGCACCGACGATGTTGCGGTTAACGTAAACGTTGCCCGCGTTGACGTTGTCGATGACTTTGGCAATCGTCTCATCGATGCGCGTGTGTACGCCGAGCGTCAGGCCGTAACCGGAGGCGTTGATCTGGCCGATCAGCGTGTCCAGTTCCTTGCGCTTGTAGCGAACCACGTGCAGCACCGGGCCGAAGATTTCACGTTGCAGTTCGTCAAAGCTTTCCAGCTCGATCAGTGTCGGCATCACGTAGGTGCCGCGCTTGATTTCTTCGCCGTCGGCGATTGCAACCTGGTAGACCGTACGGCCTTTGTCGCGCATGCCCTGAATGTGTTTGTCGATACCCGCCTTGGCTTCAGCATCGATCACCGGGCCGATGTCTACAGACAAACGTTCCGGGTTGCCGAGGCGGCATTCAGCCATGGCACCTTTGAGCATTTCGATGACGCGGTCGGCAGAGTCTTCCTGCAGGCACAGCACGCGCAGGGCCGAGCAACGCTGACCGGCGCTGTCGAACGCGGAAGATACTACGTCGATAACCACTTGCTCGGTGAGCGCCGAGGAATCGACGATCATGGCGTTCTGGCCACCGGTTTCCGCGATCAACGGGATCGGGCGACCTTGAGCGTCAAGGCGACCGGCAATGTTGCGTTGCAACAGACGAGCAACTTCAGTGGAGCCGGTGAACATCACGCCTTTGACTCGCTCATCACCCACCAGTCGCGCACCCACCGTTTCACCGCGTCCCGGCAGCAATTGCAGCACACCTTCAGGGATGCCCGCTTCGAGCAGAATACGAACAGCTTGTGCGGCAATCAGTGGCGTTTGTTCAGCCGGTTTGGCCAGCACCGGATTACCGGCGGCGAGGGCAGCGGCGACTTGACCGCTGAAGATCGCCAGCGGGAAGTTCCACGGGCTGATGCAGACCACCGGGCCCAGCGGACGGTGCGCGTCATTGCTGAAATCATTGCGCGCCTGCACCGCGTAGTAGCGCAGGAAGTCCACCGCTTCGCGGACTTCAGCGATAGCGTTGGCGAAGGTCTTGCCCGCTTCGCGAGCCAGCAGCCCCATCAGCGGCTGAATCTCGGCTTCCATCAGGTCGGCGGCACGCTCCAGGATAGCCGCGCGTTCGGCCGGCGGAGTGGCTTGCCAGATCGGACCGGAGCTCAGGGCGCAGAGCAGGGCATTGTCGACATCTTCCAGGCTGGCCTCATGCATATGGCCGACGACGTCACGCAGATCAGAGGGGTTGAGCAGCGGGGTAGCAGCGCCTTCACTGGCTGGGCATCCGAGCATTGGCACGGCCTTCCAGTCGTTATGAGCAGTAGCCAGCAGAGCGGAAGACAACGAGCCCAGACGATGTTCGTTCGCCAGGTCAATACCGCTGGAGTTGGCGCGCTCGGCACCATACAGATCACGCGGCAATGGAATACGCGGGTGTGGCAGGCCGAAGCCGCCTTCCTGAGTCGCCATGCGCTCGATGCTGGCCACTGGATCAGCCACCAGTTCCTGAATGGAAATCGACTGATCGGCAATCCGGTTAACGAACGAAGTGTTCGCCCCGTTTTCCAGCAGGCGACGCACCAGATAGGCCAGCAGTGTTTCGTGGGTGCCTACCGGCGCATATACGCGGCACGGTCGGTTAAGCTTGCCATCGGCGACCTTGCCCACGACTTGCTCGTAAAGCGGTTCGCCCATGCCGTGCAGGCACTGGAATTCGTACTGGCCGGGGTAATAGTTCTGACCGGCGATGTGGTAAATGGCCGACAGGGTGTGAGCGTTGTGCGTTGCGAATTGCGGGTAGATGACTTCCGGCACCGACAGCAGTTTGCGTGCACAAGCGATGTAGGAAACGTCGGTGTACACCTTGCGGGTATAGACCGGATAACCTTCCAGACCTTCGACCTGGGCGCGCTTGATTTCGCTGTCCCAGTACGCGCCTTTCACCAGGCGAATCATCAGGCGGTGGCGGCTGCGGCGGGCCAGATCAATCACGTAGTCGATCACATACGGGCAGCGCTTCTGGTAAGCCTGGATCACAAAGCCGATGCCGTTCCAGCCGGTCAGTTGCGGCTCGAAGCACAGGCGCTCAAGCAGATCCAGTGACAGCTCAAGACGGTCGGCTTCTTCGGCGTCGATGTTCAGGCCGATATCGTATTGCTTGGCCAGCAGGGTCAGCGACAGCAGGCGCGGGTACAGCTCTTCCATCACGCGTTCGTACTGGGCGCGGCTGTAACGTGGATGCAGCGCCGACAGCTTGATCGAGATGCCCGGACCTTCGTAGATACCACGGCCATGGGACGCCTTGCCGATGGAGTGGATCGCCTGCTCGTAGGAGGCCAGGTATTTCTGTGCGTCGTGCTCGGTCAGTGCGGCTTCGCCGAGCATGTCGTAGGAGTAACGGAAGCCTTTGGCTTCAAAGCGGCTGGCGTTGGCCAGCGCTTCGCCGATGGTTTCACCGGTGACGAACTGCTCGCCCATCAAGCGCATAGCCATGTCCACACCCTTGCGGATCATGGGCTCGCCGCTCTTGCCGATGATACGGCTCAGGGAAGAGGTCAGCCCGGCTTCGTTGTGGGTCGACACCAGCTTGCCGGTCAGCAGCAAACCCCAGGTCGCAGCGTTAACGAACAGCGAAGGACTGTTACCCAGGTGCGGATGCCAGTTGCCGGTGCTGATCTTGTCGCGGATCAATGCGTCGCGCGTGCCTTTGTCCGGGATGCGCAGCAGCGCTTCGGCCAGGCACATCAGTGCCACGCCTTCCTGAGACGACAGCGAAAATTCCTGCAGCAGGCCCTGAACGATTCCCGCGCGACCGCCAGCGCTTTTCTGATTGCGCAGTTTCTCGGCAATGGTCGCGGCGAGCTTGTTGGTCACTTCTGCCATGGCTACAGGCAGGCGTGCCTGTTCAATGAGCATCGGCACCACCTCCGGTTCAGGACGGCGGTAAGCGGCGGTGATTGCAGCGCGGAGTACCGATTGCGGCAGGATGCTTTCAGCGAACTCAAGGAAGCACTGGTGAGTGGTGTCCACCGGCAATTCGCCATGGTCATCGCCGTCTTTGCTGGCTGAGCCATTGAGTTCGGAGAGGGTTGCGCCACCTTCGAGCTTTTCCAGGTAATTGAAAATCGCCTGTTTGATGAGCCAGTGCGGAGTCCGGTCAATGGACTGAGCGGCTGCTTTCAATCGCTCGCGGGTCGGGTCGTCAAGTTTGACACCCAGGGTGGTGGTCGCCATGTGCTGTCCTCATCGTGCCACTGCAACGTGGCCTTGGTTGTCGGACAAGATTAGCCATGAGTCGGGTGGGGTGCAACCGGGTGCAACCCTTTTTTTGATGAATATTTCGGGGATCTGCCAGCCGGTCCTGCTTTGATATTCAAGGGTGCACAGCCGCAGTGCTGATGTACGGATGAAAGGCAGCGCATGCTCTGGAACGGGGCAAACTTCGCAAAAAATGAGCATCGATGACGTTGAGGTGCAACTTTTTGGCCGTAAATGGGTTGCACCGCTGATGATTTGTTGAATAGGATGCGTCGCGATGTCGCATGTGCGACCAAGAATTGTTCTCGCGGGACTGGCTTCGGCTGGGAGTGGGGCCAGAAAATCTGCCGCTTTCTTTCTGCGCCTTGGCTATTAATCTCCCGGTCAAGTCGACCTCGCTTAATAAAAACAATGCCAAGGCGAAATACCAATGAGTGTCAGCAATCCCACCCTGATCACCTTCGTGATCTACATCGCAGCAATGGTGCTGATCGGCCTGATGGCTTATCGCTCAACCAATAATCTCTCTGATTACATTCTTGGCGGTCGTAGCCTGGGCAGCGTTGTTACGGCGTTGTCGGCAGGTGCATCGGACATGAGCGGCTGGCTATTGATGGGCCTGCCGGGTGCCATTTATATGTCTGGCCTGTCGGAAAGCTGGATTGCCATCGGCCTGATCGTCGGTGCGTATCTGAACTGGTTGTTTGTGGCAGGGCGTCTGCGGGTGCAGACCGAGCACAACGGCGATGCTTTGCCCCTCCCGGATTACTCCCCCAGCCGATTCGAAGACAAAAGTGGCTTGCTGCGGGTGATATCCGCCGTGGTGATTCTGGTGTTCTTCACCATTTATTGCGCATCGGGCATTGTTGCCGGTGCACGTTTGTTTGAAAGCACCTTCGGTATGTCTTACGAAACCGCACTGTGGGCCGGTGCTGCCGCAACCATCGCCTACACGTTTGTGGGTGGTTTCCTGGCGGTAAGCTGGACGGACACGGTTCAGGCAACGCTGATGATCTTCGCATTGATCCTTACGCCGATCATCGTGCTGCTGGCGACCGGCGGTGTTGATGCAACCTTCCTGGCCATCGAAGCCAAGGATCCTGCCAATTTCGACATGTTCCACAACACCAGCATCATCGGCATCATCTCGTTGATGGGCTGGGGCCTGGGTTATTTCGGCCAGCCGCACATTCTGGCGCGCTTCATGGCGGCAGACTCTGTGAAGTCGATTGCCAGTGCCCGGCGCATTTCCATGACCTGGATGATCCTGTGTCTGGGCGGTACGGTTGCTGCGGGCTTTTTCGGGATTGCCTACTTCTCGGCGCATCCGGAAGTAGCAGGGCCTGTCACTGAAAACCCAGAGAGGGTGTTCATCGAATTGGCCAAACTGCTGTTCAACCCGTGGGTGACCGGTGTGCTGCTCTCGGCGATTCTGGCGGCAGTGATGAGTACCTTGAGCTGTCAGCTGCTGGTGTGTTCGAGTGCGCTGACTGAGGATTTTTATAAAGCTTTCCTGCGTAAACACGCTTCCCAGAAAGAACTGGTCTGGGTCGGCCGCGGCATGGTCCTGCTGATTGCGATTATCTCCATCGTGCTGGCTGCTGATCCGAATAATCGCGTGTTGGGCCTGGTGAGTTATGCCTGGGCAGGATTCGGCGCTGCGTTTGGTCCGGTCGTGTTGATTTCGGTACTGTGGAAAGGCATGACCCGTAACGGCGCGCTGGCGGGTGTACTGGTCGGCGCAATTACTGTGATTGTCTGGAAGCAGCTGGGCATATGGGGCCTGTACGAAATCATCCCCGGCTTCCTGTTCGCCAGCATCGCTATCGTGGTGTTCAGCCTGTTGGGCAAAGGTCCTTCGGCGGGTATGCAGGCGCGTTTTGAGTTGGCCGAGAAAGAGTTCAAGGCAGCGAGCCATTGAATTAAAAATGATTCTGTAGGAGCGCACGAGCAACGCGAGGCCGCGATGGCGGTGTATCAGGCAGAACGCTATCGCTGCCTCGCGTTGCTCGTGAGCTACAGAGAGCTGGGGCAACAGGGATTCAGCCCTACGTCTTGTTGTGATCAATATCCAGCTTATAGAAGGTGGCTTTGCCGCCTTCGCTGCTGTAGCCCTTGTTGTCCTGCACGTAAACCCCTGCCTTGAAGTACAGCGGCTTGTCACGCCAGGTGGCGCTGACCGGGCTGGTCCAGTTCTTCCCTCTCGTGCTGACGCTTAGATCTCCTCCGGGGCTGAGGTGGATCTTGTAATTGAAGCGCTCGTTCAGCGGCACGCCTTCGGCAATCTGATAGACGCGGCTTTCTTTGTCGTCATAGCGCTTTCGGAACTTCGCAACTATATTTCCCGACTTGGTGTCTTCCTTGTACTGATACTCAACCTTGAGCATCGGCTCGGTGCTTTCGTAGGCGTGTATCTGACCAATCACGATTTTGCCCGAGGAGGGCACCTGATTGACTTCAAGTGTGGCGTCGAGCTTGTTATCGGCTTGCGGATACATCCAGTTGTGCAGGGTACCGTCGGACCAGGTTTCGCGCAGTTCACTTCGCGGGTACTTGGCGTTTTCGGTTTTTGATCCGGTGACGGGTGACCAGAAGAAGATGTAGCCCGACTCTGAACGAAAATACTTACCGTCATAGCCTTTTTTCAACTGGGACGTTTCGATTGTTTTGGGGGGCGAACCCACAGGAATACTCAGATTCCACGAAGCCATATCTACCATAAGTTGTTTTCCAATATGTCGCTTTGCCAGTAAGGGCTGTCTAGGTCAAGCCTTTCCGGGTTGTTGTTATACGTTCTCAATAACAAACTGTTAATAATTAATTGCCGAACGGATGACGTCAAAGTGCTGTCACATTGGCTGTAGGGCCTGCGCCGTGTGGCCTGTAGGAGACGACCGTTAGTCGGTTAAATGTGAACTTTAGTGAGGGCGGTCACAAAGCTATCTTCAGTTTCCGTCAGAGCCGACTAGAGTTACGCGATTGGAAATCTAAAACGACTGTCCCTGGATGTCGTGCCACATAAGAGAAGTTGCATGGAATGCGCGCAAACCAAGCCGAGTGATGGCTGTTCTGTTTTGTTGGTGGTGGATGACTATCCAGAGAACCTGGTGACTATGCGTGCGGTGCTGCAAAGGCAGGACTGGTGCATTGTCACGGCGAGCTCGGGGATCGAGGCGTTGACAGTGCTTCTGGAGCGCGAAGTTGATCTGGTCCTGCTCGATGTTCAGATGCCCGGGATGGATGGTTTCGAAGTTGCCCGCTTGATGCGCGGCAGCCAGCGAACGCGGCTGACCCCGATTATTTTCCTGACTGCCAACGAGCAATCTCAGGATGCTGTGCATCGCGGCTACGCCAGTGGCGCGATTGATTACCTCTTCAAACCGTTTGATCCCAACGTTCTCAGGCCCAAGGTTCAGGTGTTGCTGGAGCAACAGCAGAATCAGCGCGCCCTGCAGCGAATTTCCCGAGAGCTGGAATCTGCCAGAGCCTTTAACGCTTCGGTACTGGATAACATTGATGAAGGCATTCTGGTCGTCAACGAGGCCGGGCTGATCAACTTCGCCAACCCTGCAATCTGTCGCCTGTTGGGTGCCAGTGCCGAGACACTGGGCGGGACCAGCGTGATTGATTACCTGATTGAACCGGAGGTCGTCGATTGGGCGCAATCCGGGTTCTATCGCCATTATCGCAATGCCGAAATCTATCGCCTGCACGATGCGGTTTTGCGGACCAGTGAAGGCCGGAAACTGCCGGTGGCATTGTCCTGCGCGCCATTGCCGGCCGAGCAGAAATCCATGGTGTTCAGCATTCTGGACATGTCGGTGGTGCGCGATCTTTATCAGCAACTGGAGCAACAAGCGGTTACCGATGCCTTGACCGGATTGCTCAACAGGCGCGGCTTCTACCAGGCGGTCGAAGGCTTATTGTTGCGCAATGACCAGCCGGGCCGCTTCCTGGTGCTGTTGTATCTGGATCTGGACGGTTTCAAACGGGTCAACGATTCCCTTGGCCACGACGCCGGGGATCAGGTACTGCTTTGGGTGTCCCAGCAACTCAAGGACTGCATGCGGCCCTACGACGTTCTGGCCCGCATGGGTGGTGATGAATTCACTGTGGTCATCGACGGCCTGGACTTCCCCGAGCAGGCCGCCAAAGTAGCGGAGAAACTCATCGAGCGGGTTTCTGTTCGCAGGCAGATCGATGGTCTGGACGTCACGCTGGGTGCCAGTATTGGTATCGCGACCTTCCCGGACTGTGGCTCCAATCTTGACGGGCTGCTACGCGCCGCAGACATCGCCATGTACGAGGCGAAGCGCGCAGGTCGTCAGCAGTATCGCTTCTACGATCAGGAAATGAACGGTCGCGCCCGCTCTAGGCTGATGCTTGAAGACAGCGTGCGTACCGCCATCGATGGTCACGATTTCTCTATGGTCTATCAGCCTCAGGTTTCTATTGCCGATGGGCGATTGCGAGGTTTCGAGGCATTGTTGCGCTGGCAGCATCCGAGCGCTGGTGATGTACCGCCGGGCGTGTTCATTCCTCTGCTTGAAGAGACCCGCTTGATCAACAAGCTCGGCGGCTGGATATTCGAGCAGGGTGCCGAACATCGTGGCCGCTGCATTGATGTCTTCGACGATGATCTGGTGCTGAGTATCAGTGTCAGCCCTACCCAGTTCTGCATGCCTAACCTTGCCGCCGAGTTGCGCCGCGCCATGCAGCGCTATGACCTAAAGCCGGGGCAACTTGAAGTCGAGCTCACCGAGGCGTCGTTGGTGCAAAATCTGGCGCACAGCCGTAATCAGATCCGTCACTTGCATGACATTGGCGTAAGTGTTGCGCTGGATGATTTCGGTGTAGGCGAGTGTTCACTGGCTCATTTGCGCAATCTGGACATCGACACCCTGAAGATCGACCGGCATTTTATCGCCGGTATGCTCACCACACCGCGCGATACCGCAGTGGCGCGCAGCATCATTGACCTATGTCGTAACCTGAACGTGCTGGTGATCGCCGAAGGTGTCGAGACCCTTGAGCAATATCAGTGGCTGGCCGACAACGGTTGTCAGTTGATTCAGGGTTATCTGGTAGCGCGACCGATGTTGGCCGATGAGGCATTGAGCTTTCCGAAGGTGTTTGACTGGGAGAGCCTAAAACACCATTGAGTTGTACACTGGCGCCTTTTCAGATCTGCGTTACGGCTCATGACTGCATCGGTGACTGCTCCACTCAAATACCTTCAGGCCTATCCGGCAGCACTTCAGGATCAGGTCCGGCAGCTCATCGCCATGAACAAACTGGGCGACTACCTGCAGCAGCGCTACCCTGAGCGTCATGACGTGCAAAGTGACAAGGCGTTGTACGCCTACGCGCTGGGGCTCAAGCAGGAATACCTGCGCAATGCGCCGAACATCGACAAGGTGCTGTTCGATAACCGCCTCGATCTGACTCATCGCGCATTGGGCCTGCACACGACTATTTCACGGGTGCAGGGCGGCAAGCTCAAAGCCAAGAAGGAAATCCGTGTCGCCTCGCTCTTCAAGGAAGCGCCCCCGGAATTCCTGAAGATGATCGTCGTACACGAGCTGGCGCACTTCAAGGAATCGGACCACAACAAGGCGTTCTACAAACTGTGCGAGCACATGCAGCCCGGCTATCACCAGCTGGAGTTCGATCTGCGGGTTTATCTGACCTGGCGGGATATGCAGTAGCACCCAGAGTCAACTCAATCCGGTAGGACCGGCTTCAGCCGGGAGGGCGTCGGAACATTTGCTAAACCTTCTTCGCCAGAAATACTGCCCTCCCGGCTAAAGCCGGTCCTACGGGTGTTTGAGGTATCAAATATTGAAAGGCTACCCAATGGACGTCAGCAAAACCAAATCCAGCTTCTATCGCCGCCTGTACGTGGCGTATCTGATCGACAGCGAACTGGCCAGTAACGTCCCGGCATTGGTCGACGCGACGGGCATGCCACGTCGTACCGCGCAGGACACGATTGCTGCGTTGGCGGATCTGGATATCGAGTGTGAGTTCGAGCAGCTCGATGGCGCCCGCAATCACGCCGGGCAATACCGGATACGTGATTGGGGTGCGATCGACAAAAACTGGATTGCGGGCAATCTGGCACAGATCAAGGCAGTACTCGGTTACCCCTGAGGCTTACTCGAGATCGCGGCGCATCCCGATGTGGGGAATTTCGTCCTCCAGATACACATCGCCCACCGGCTCGAAGCCGTAACGGGCGTAATAGCCCTGCAAGTGCGCCTGAGCTGACAGATAGATCGGCTGGTCGGGCCAGGTTTTCTCTGCGTTTTCCAGCGCCTGCTCCATCAGCTCATGACCAATGCCACGGCTGCGTATCGAGGGTGCCGTCACAACGCGGCCAATGGTCACGTCACCACCTTGCTGGATAGGATCGAGCAAGCGCAAATAGGCAACCAGCCTGTCTTCCTGCCAAGCCATCAAATGGCAGGTATCACCCATCAGATCCTGGCCGTCGACATCCAGATAAACGCATTGCTGCTCGACCACGAACACCTCCGCGCGTAATTGCAGGATGGCGTAAAGCTGCTCCTTGCTCAGATCGGTGTGGTGTTTGCAGATCCAGTTAATTGGCATGTCACTGACTCGGTGAAGAAACGTTGAGCGAATACTAACTCATCCGGTCAGATACCCAATGAAACCCTGCAACGAATAGCCTGTGAATGTTTCGTGCGGGTTGCCGATAACCCTTCAAGGGTTTTTGCGGAGCGCCGCACGTAATGTCATCTGAACGTGAGTTGTGAAAAGGGCTTTATGCAGCTTCAATGAGGCTACATGCCATCACCGGTTTTCCCGGTCATTGGCTGCAATTATCCGGGCGTTGCCCGTCTCAGGGAGATGAGCATGTCGTGTGTGCTTCGAGCCATAGCTTTGCTGGGATTGCTGTTGATGGCTCAGGCCAGCGCAGACGAGAGATTGCGCTTGGTGGCCGATGCCTGGCCGCCTTTTACGGACGCTTCATTACTCAATAATGGCCTGGCAAGTGATCTGGTCAGCACCGCATTGCAACGTGCCGGATACAGCACCGAGTACGAACAGGTGCCATGGGCGCGCGCGTTGCTCGGGGTCGAGGAGGGGCGTTATGACGTGCTGATCAACGCCTGGTTCAGCGAAGAGCGCACCCGCATCGGTGACTTCTCGGAGGAGTACTTGCTCAATCGCGTTCGCTTCCTCAAGCGCGCCCGCTCCAGCGTGCAGTTTCAGGATCTGAGCCAGTTGTACGAGCGGCCCATTGCAGTCGTCAGGGGCTACAGCTATTCCGCCGAGTTCGATAACGACGATCTGCTGGAAAAGGTGCCGGTGAACAACTTTTCCATGGCGCTGCGCATGGTCGTGGCGGGGCGTGTTGATCTGGCCGTGGAAGACGAATATGTCGCGCGTTATTACCTGGCGGCCGAGCCCCAGAGCACCCGTGACAAGTTGCAGTTTCTGCCTAAATCACTGAGCGAAAACAGCCTGCATATTCTGGTCAGTCACAAGAACCCGAAACATCAGGGGATCGTTGCTGACTTCAATCGGGAAATTGCCGCCATGAAAGCCGATGGCAGCTACGCGGAAATCTTCAAGCGACATGGTCTGTAGTAACAGGCTCCGGCACCTTGATCAAATGCGCCGCCAAGGTCCGCAACGGCCCCAGTTGACGGCAGATCAGCGCCAGTTGGGTCTGCACCAAGCGTTGACTTTCATCCAGCTCATCAGGCATTTGCTCAAGTTCAGTGGCCAGCGCCTCTTCAGTGTCGCTGTGAATCGCCACCGGCTGCTTCTCGGCGAGGCCTTGGGCGATTTCATCGATACTGGCCGCCAGCGTCGTACCCGCGCCGTTGATCAAGTGCTCGTGGACTTCGGCCGGTAGCTGCGTTTCACGGTGCGCGCCCAGCCCTGACAGATAGCTCAACAAGGTGTGCGAGAGCACCAGAAAACGAAAACCTACGTCTGCTTCCTTACGGAAATGGCCTGGTTCCATCAGCATGTTGGCCAGTGTGGTGGACAGCGCTGCGTCGGCGTTGTGGGCGTTACGTCGGGCTAGGCGATAAGCCAGGTCGTCGCTCTTGCCTTTGGCATATTGCTGCATGATCTGGCGCAGATAAATGCTGTTGCAGGTCAGAGTATTGGCAAGCACTTTGTTCAGCCTTCGACCTTGCCAGTCCGGCAGGAACAGGAACACCGCAAGCCCTGCGATCAGGCTGCCCAGCAGGGTATCGAACAGGCGTGGCAGGAACAGCCCATAGCCGTCGCCGACCTGATTGAAGCAGAACAACACCATGATGGTGATTGCCGCCGTAGAGAGCGTGTAACGCGTGGTGCGATTGACGAAGAACACCACGCCCGCCAGCACCGCACACATCGATTGCAGGATCGGGCTGGTGACCAGATCAAACAGCGCCCAGCCGATGGTCAGGCCAATGGCGGTGCCAATGATTCGCTGGCCCAGCTTGCGGCGTGTTGCGCCGTAACTTGGCTGGCAGACAAACACCGTGGTGAGGATGATCCAGTAGCCTTGCGACGGATGAATCAAATGCACCATTGCGTAGCCGACTACCAGCGCCAGCGGCAGGCGTAAAGCATGGCGGAACAGTAAGGACGTCGGGGTCATTTGCAGGCGCAGTCGGGTCCAGGCGTCCTTGAAGGTCCGCGGCGAGCGGTCCAGCAGGGAGCTGTCGGTCGCGTCGGCCACGGCATCGGGATTGCTGGCATCGCTGAGCAGCCTGTCCAGGGTTTCCAGATTGTTCGCCAACGCACGCAGCGAGCGCAGCAGGCCGCGCCATGCCGGGTTGCTCTGAATGCGCAAATGCTCCAGCGAGGCGCGCAAGTCTTCCATCGCATAGGCGAAGCTGTCGTTGTAGACGAATGGCTGACGTAGCTGGATCGACTCTGACAAGGCCTGACAGGCCGAGCCCTGCTGCCGCAGGAGGCGCTGACAGCGGAATAGAACGTCGCTGTGGAAAAAGGCTTCGGCCAGTGAGTTGTAAGGGTAGTGCGATGAACTGGCGCGCTCGTGGATGTCCTGAGCGATGAAATACAGCTTCAGGTAACGGCTGACTTTCGAACCGGGCCGACCGTTGCCCACCCGATGCAGAATGATTTCCTTGGTGGCGTTCAGTGCCGCCACGACCCGACCGTTTTGCTGGGCCAGTTCCAGACGGCGAGCTTCGACGTCCAGTTGGCGAATCGGCTCGAAGAGGCTCGACTTCAATTTCAAGTACTGACCCAGTTCGCGAAACAGCCGCGCCAGGGCCTGTTGCACCGGCTGGTTGGAAAACAGCATTTGCCACAACACCGACAGCAAGCCATACCACGCTGCGCCCGCGACCAGCAGCATCGGTTCGTGCCAGAAGTCCAGCACTTCGCCGCCCCGCTGATCGACGCCAATCATGGTGTAAACGGAGAGAATCAAAGTGCCGTAGGCAATCGCGCTATAACGCTCGCCCAGCGCGCCGAGCATGGTCAGCGCAAAACTGGCAATCGCCAGTGATATGGCAAAGATCCACGGATAAGGAAACAACAACTCAACGGCCATGGCGGCAATGCTGAAACACACCAGCGTCACCGCCAGTGCGTTGAGACGGCCTTGCCAGCTGTCATCGGTCTCGGCCAGGGCGCAGGCGATAATTCCCAGAAACAGCGGAATCAGCAAGCCCATTTCATTCTGATACCAGCACAGCGCCATGCTGCCGGTCAGCGCAATGAAGACGCGAACGCTGTAACTGAACTTATCCAGCGCCCACAGACGGCGGAAGGTATGACGAAGAGATTTCGATGCCATAAAGGAGCTGTTTCACGATTGATCAATGCTGAACTGGATATGTACAGGCCTTGGCCGCATCTGTACATCCGGTTGGCGAGATTTATTAGGTGAAGGGGCGCGCCATCTGCGTCGTAGGACCGGCTTTAGCCGGGAGGAGGCCGGTACAGCCGCAAAATTTCTTTGACTGGAATGACGCCCTCCCGGCTAAAGCCGGTCCTACGAGATAGCGTAGATCCTGTGGGCGCGAGGCTTGCCCGCGAATCAGTCGACGCGGTTTTGCAGACACACCGCGTTATCGTTCTTCGCGGGCAAGCCTCGCTCCAACGGAATGGGTATTAATCGGTCATTAAACAAACTGCGCAGCCGCATACCCCGAGGCCCAGGCCCACTGGAAGTTGAAGCCGCCCAGATGACCGCTGACGTCCAGCACCTCACCGATAAAATACAGCCCCGGTGACTTCAGGGATTCCATCGTCTTGGAGGACACTTCCCGCGTATCGATCCCGCCCAGCGTTACCTCTGCGGTGCGATAGCCTTCCGTCCCGGCCGGTACAACCTGCCAGGACGCCAGCTTTGTCGCGATGTCGGCCAGTTCGGCATGGGTGTATTGCTTCATAGGCTTGGACACAAACCACTGCTCGGCAATCAAGTTGGCCATCTTCTTGGTGAAGATCTCCCCCAGCAGGGTTTTCAATTCGCTGTTGGGCCGCTCGGCTTGTTGCTCGTTTAGCCAGCTCGGGACATCGTGGTCGGGCAGCAGATTGATTTCCACCGCGTCACCGGGATGCCAGAACGAAGAAATCTGCAAAATCGCCGGGCCGCTGAGACCACGGTGGGTGAACAGGATGTTTTCGCGGAAGCTCGTGTCGTTGCAACTGACCAGGCAATCCACCGACGTGCCGGACAGCTCGGTGCACAGCTCTTTGAGCTGGTCGGTGATGGTGAACGGCACCAGCCCGGCGCGCGTTGGCAGCAAGGTATGGCCGAACTGCTTGCCTACCTGATAACCAAAGCCTGTCGCGCCCAAGGTCGGGATCGACAGCCCGCCGGTGGCGATGACCAGCGATTCACAGTTGATCGTGCCCAGTGTCGTGGTCAGCGTATAACCCGTTTCGGTTTTCTCGATCTGCTGCACGGACGTGTCCATGTGCAGGCTGGCACCGGCCTGTTTGCATTCGTCGAGGAGCATTTCGAGGATGTCGCTGGACTTGTTGTCGCAGAACAACTGCCCGAGCTTTTTCTCGTGATACGGCACGCCGTGTTTGCCCACCAGCCCGATGAAATCCCACTGGGTGTAACGCGCCAGCGCCGATTTGCAGAAGTGCGGGTTCTGCGAGAGGAAGTTGCTCGGCTCGGTGTACATGTTGGTGAAATTACAGCGCCCACCACCGGACATGAGGATTTTCTTGCCGGGCTTGTTGGCATGATCGATCAGCATCACCTTGCGGCCACGGCCAGCAGCGGTGAGCGCGCACATCAAACCTGCGGCGCCAGCGCCAATGATCACAACGTCAGTAACGGGCAAAGCGATTTCCTCGGGTGTCTGAAGTGACGCCTCGCGGCTAAAGCCGCTCCTACGGGTACATCGTCTCCCGTAGGAGCGGCTTTAGCCGCGAGGTTTTGTGATGAGCTTACAAAATCCGGACGCGCAGCGATTTGCCTTTGATCTTGCCGTTGTTCAAGCGCTCCAGCGCTTGCTTGGCGACGCTGCGTTCAACGGCCACATAGGCCTGGAAATCAAAGATCGCGATCTTGCCCACCTGGGCACCCGGAATACCGGCTTCGCCCGTCAGTGCCCCCAGAATGTCGCCCGGACGCAGCTTGTCCTTGCGGCCCGAACCGATGCACAGCGTGCTCATGGTCGGGATCAGTTGCGAGCCGCCAGCGTTCTTCAGGCTGTCGAGCTGTTCCCAGCGCAACGAAGCTTTCTGGAGTTCTTCAATGGCGCGCGCGCGCTGGCTTTCCGATGGGGCGACAAGGCTGACCGCAACACCTTTTTCACCCGCACGACCGGTACGGCCGACGCGGTGAATGTGCATTTCCGAATCACGCGCCAGTTCGACGTTGATCACCATGTCCAGCGCATCAATGTCCAGACCACGGGCTGCAACGTCAGTCGCAACCAGCACCGACGTACTGCGGTTGGCGAACATCGCCAGCACCTGATCGCGGTCACGCTGTTCCAGGTCGCCATGCAGGCCGACGGCGGAAATACCTTTGGCAGTCAGGTGATCGACCACTTCCTGGCACTGCTGCTTGGTGAAGCAGAAGGCAACGCAGGATTGCGGACGGAAATGACCGAGGACTTTCACGACGGCGTCGAGACGATCTTCCGGGGAAATTTCGTAGAAAATCTGCTCGATCTGGCTGTCAGCATGCAGCGCTTCGACCTTGACGGTCTGCGGGTCGCGCATGAACTTGGACGACAGCTGCTTGATGCCCACCGGGTAAGTTGCGGAGAACAGCAGGGTCTGACGCTTCTTCGGAGTCTGCTCGATGATGTCGGCGATGGCGTCGTAGAAGCCCATGTCCAGCATGCGGTCGGCTTCATCGAGGATCAGCGTGTTCAGGCCATCCAGCACCAGCGAGCCTTTGCGCAAGTGCTGCTGAATACGACCCGGCGTGCCAACGATGATGTGCGCGCCGTGCTCCAGCGAGCCGATCTGCGGGCCAAAGGGCACGCCGCCACACAGGGTCAGGACCTTTATGTTGTCTTCCGAGCGGGCCAGACGACGGATTTCCTTGGCGACCTGGTCAGCCAGTTCACGGGTCGGGCACAGCACCAGCGCCTGACAGCCGAAATAGCGCGGGTTGATCGGGTTAAGCAGGCCGATACCGAACGCAGCGGTCTTGCCGCTACCGGTTTTGGCCTGAGCGATCAGGTCCATACCCTTGAGAATCACCGGCAGGCTCTGCGCCTGAATCGGCGTCATTTCGGCATAACCAAGGGACTCCAGGTTAGCCAACATGGGGGCGGACAGGGGCAAAGTATTGAAAGCGGTGTTAGTCACGGTAAAGAGCCTGCAAAACAAAATGTCGCGCAGTGTATCAGGTCACGTGGCCATCAGGCGCGCTCCCGCCGGGTGGCAGTAATGCAATCCCGGGTAGGAGCGAACTTGTTCGCGAGGGATGGATCGGCTTACGCAGGGCAGACGTCTCGCGAACAAGTTCGCTCCTACCGGTCAGGTTGGGCCTTGGCTTTCACCTCACGCGACGGCAACTGCAGAAATATCCCCGCCGCCAGCATCGCCATCACCCCTACGGTCAGGAAGGTCAGCTGGAACGCGCCCAGCACGCTGCTCACTTCGCCGGTCGATACCTGTTCGGTAAAGCCGCCCAGCAACGCTGCCGCGCACGCCACGCCGAAGCTCAGGGATAACTGCGCCACCACCGACAGTAAGCTGTTGCCGCTGGCGGCGCTTGCGTCATCCAGATCGATCAGAGTGACGGTGTTCATCGCGGTGAATTGCAACGAGTTCACCGCGCCCAGCAGACCCAGATGTACCAGCAGTAACCAGTAAGGCGTTTGCGCGTCCACAAGGGCGATGCTCGACAGCAGAATCCCCAGCATCAACGTGTTGCCAGTGAGGATCATTCGATAACCCAGCCGCTCGATCAGCCAGCGGGCCACCGACTTGGCGAACATCGCGGCAGCGGCCAGCGGCAGCATGCTCATCCCCGCTTGTGACGGCGAATAACCCAGCGCCACTTGCAGCAACAGGGGCATGAGAAACGGCAGGGCTCCGCTGCCCAGTCGGGCGAACAGGTTGCCGAGAATGCCTACCGCGAAGGTACGGGTGCGAAACAGTGAGGGCGAGAAGAGTGGCGACTCCACGTGCCCGGCGCGCAGCCAATACGCGGCCAGACAACCGAAGCCTGCGAACAACAGCAGCACCACCCGCAAGTGCGGCAGATGCAATTCGCCAAGGCCCTCCAGGGCAATCGTGATCAACACCATCGACGAGCCAAACAGCGCGAAGCCGATACCGTCAAACTTCGTACGTCCGCCGCCGGGCAGGTCAGGGATGAAATGGTGCACCGCCCAGCAACCGAGGATGCCTACCGGAATGTTGATCAGGAAGATCCAGTGCCAGCTCATGTATTCAACCATCCAGCCGCCCATGGTCGGACCCATCAGCGGGCCCAGCAGGCCGGGCAGGGTGATGAAGCTCATGATCCTCACCAGCTCGGAACGTGGGTAGGCGCGTAATACGATCAAGCGTCCGATGGGCAGCATCAGCGCGCCGCCCAGACCTTGAATAATCCGTGCGCCCACCAGCATGCCCAATGAGTTGGAAATGGCGCACAGCAGCGAGCCAAAGCTGAAGAGCAGGATCGCACTGAAGAAAATCTGCTTGATACCAAACCGGTCAGCGATCCAGCCTGAGGCAGGAATCAACAAGGCGATGGTCAGCATGTAAGCGATGACCACCGATTGCATGCGCAGCGGATCTTCTGCGAGCGAGCGCGCCATGGAGGGCAGCGCGGTATTGAGAATCGTGCCGTCCAGGCTCTGCATGAAGAACGCGATAGCGACTACCCAAGGCAGCCAGCGCAGGGTTTTTTCATCCAGAAGCGGGGTTGTGGTCGGCATGTGGGTCCTCTGTTGTCGGAAACGATCCTAGGGCTGATCAATGTTGCCTGTGAGAGCAGGCCAAGCTCTGCTCTCACAGGGGCGCGCTATCTTGTAGGACCGGCTTTAGCCGGGAGGGCTGATCAACAGGCGCCGACAAGCTTTCGTCTGTTTGGACCTCCTCCCGGCTAAAGCCGGTCCTACGAGGTCGCGGGGTGCGCGATGACGGCGGTGTTACAGCGTCAACGTCAACTTGCTGATTAACGCACCGGGTAGCTGGCTGGAAGCTGTCTGGCGCTCACTATAGGTACTTGTGGACAGAATCAGTTCCCGCTCTTTAGTCAAATCTTCCAGTGCGCTGCCCAGCAGGCTGTAGGCGCTGTCGTCAAAACGCATGGTGCTGACTGGCGCCTGGATCTTGCCGTCTTCGACCCAGAACGTCGCAAAGCGCGTCATGCCGGTCAGGCGCGCAGCAGGCTGGTCGGAGTAGTTCAAGTACCAGAGGTTGCCGATGTACAGCCCGGTGCCGATCTTCTCCAGAACCTGCTCCAGTTCCAGGCTACCTGCCGCCATGCTCAGCGAGTTCGGCGCTTCCCAGGGCTCCGCGCCGTTGGCCGTCAAGCCATATTCGGCCGCACTGGCAGAACCTACCAACTGATCGACGCCTTTGCCTTCACGAATCAACGTCAGGTCCCGACGTGGATAGCCTTCGCCGGAAAACGCAGGCGACAATGAACCGCTGACCTGCTCGTCGAGGCTCACCAGCGGGCTGAACTGAGCATCGCCGCTGTACAGCCGTTGCAGCGGGCTGGTTTTATTCGCCAGCGACTGCGCAGAGAAACCGCCCCAACACAGCATGCCCATGATTTCATCCATGGCGGCCGGAGCCAGATACGCACGGTATTGACCCGGCGCGAGGGTTTTCAGAGGTCTGCCGAGAAGATCCAGTTGCTCACGAGCCAGCTCGAAACGACGCGCGAAACCTTCGTCGCTCCAGTCATGCCCCGCATAGTTGGCTTTGACCGCCTGACCGTTTTCGTGAAACAGACTCCAGTCGAAATTGAAGCTGTTCGCCTCATGCCAGCCAAACGCGCCCCATGAACTGGCGAAACCGCGATACAGCGGACCCGCGGCATAGAACCCGACCAGATCAAGACCTTCACCAAGCTCAGCAATTTGACCGACCACATGCTCACTGTCCGGCAAGGGCACGTCTTGAACATTGGTGCTTTGCCAGGCTTCGGTGTTGGGTTTGAGGTACGGATCTTTCGGCAACAGCGCCACGGTTTCCCGTAACTGCTGCAGTGCCTCGCTCAAACGCTGACGATCCAGTTGACCGTCGCCGTTGAGGGTCAGTTGCAAGTCGGCGTGGCGCTCGTCGTCGATCAGTTTGAGGGTCACGCTGGCCTGCTGCACGTGGCCGACCTGACGCACCTTGGCGTGATTGAAACGGATGAAGTCCGACTCCTCGGCGTTGTAGACGAGGGTGAAGCGTTCTTGATCGCTGATGGCGCCGTTGAGCGTTGCGATCAGTGCCTGAAACTGCTGTTGATGCGACATCAGGCATCCCCTCCGAATACATCGACTTGCTTGAACACACAGGCGGGCGAGGCATGGCCCACGCGTACCACTTGATTGGGTTCGCCTTTGCCGCAGTTGGGCGTGCCCAACACTTTGAAGGTGCTGGCGTCGCCCACGGCGCTGAGGTTTTTCCAGAACTGCGCGGAAATCGCCCGGTAATTCGGGTTCTTCACCACGCCCTTGAGCTCGCCGTTCTCGATCAACTGGCCCCACTCACAACCGAACTGGAATTTGTTGCGCGCGTCGTCGATGGACCACGAGCGGTTGGTGGACATCAGCACGCCGTGCTCGATGTTGCCGATCAACTGGTCGAGGGACTTATCCCCAGGCTCGATGTTGAGGTTGGCCATACGATCAATCGGCGGACGATTCCAGTTGCACGCGCGGCTGTTGGCAACGCCTGGCAAGTCAGCGCGGTATTGCGACAGTGCGCCGCCCAACGGTCTTTCCAGCACACCTTTGCGAATCAGGAACTGCTTGCTGGCGGGCGTGCCGTCGTCGTCATGGCTGTAGCTCGCCAACTGCTCGGGGATGTCCGGGTCGAAGGTCACGTTGAGCAATTCAGAACCGTATTGCAGATGGCCGAAATCACTGGCTTTGACGAAGCTGGTGCCAGCGTAATTGCGCTCGTCACCGAGGATGCGGTCCAACTCCAGCGGGTGGCCGATGGACTCATGGATTTGCAGAATCATCTGGTCGGGCGTCAACAGAAGGTCGCGAGGGCCGTTAGGTGTGTTGGGAGCCATGATCAGTTGCAGTGCCTGGTCGGCGACTTTGCTGGCCGCGCCTACCAGTCCGCAGTTGGCGATCACCTCAGCGCCGCCTTGCTGGCCGAAGTTGTCCCGGCCCA
The DNA here is from genome assembly GCF_002699985.1 of Pseudomonas sp. ICMP 561. Lineage (GTDB taxonomy): Bacteria > Pseudomonadota > Gammaproteobacteria > Pseudomonadales > Pseudomonadaceae > Aquipseudomonas > Aquipseudomonas quasicaspiana. The sequence continues at coordinate 111,469 of NZ_LKBT01000005.1, forward strand.
GGCTGCGGGTCTGGCTGTCACTGCCGTCATAGGCGGTGACGGTCATGCCCGGATAGACAAAACGCTGCGCCCGACGAATCTGTGCGCCTGCGTTGTTCAGGTAAATCTGCTCGACGTTTTCCAGACCCAGCGTGACTTGCCAGTTCACCAGTCGCTCGTCTTTGGGCACGGCGCCGGATTCGCTCATCAGCAGCTGCAGGCAATCGCTCAGGGGCGGGAAGGCGTCCTGCAAATGTGGCGACAAGTAGTCAGCCTGCGCGGTCGCAACGGGCTGATCGCTGAGGTTCAGAAGTGCGTGAGGGGCGAGCCTGCGGGCGTGGGCTTCGGCCTGTTCCAGGGCGGCTTGCAGACCCCGTTGGGAAATATCCCGGGTTGCGGCGTAAGCTTCGACGCCATTGAGGCGCACGGTCAGCATCGCGCCTTCGTCGGAACTCAAATGCGGCGGTTCCGCGACGTTCTTGCGCACGCACAGGTGCTGGCTGGTCTGGCGGACGTAACGCACGGAAAAGAACTGGGCGCGGCTCTGCAAGGCGGTAAACCGCTGCTTGAGCTGAGCGGAAAAATCGAACATGCAGAATCATCCTTGTTCGGGTGGAGCGGGGGATTTGGGCGTTGTTGCGGCTCGCGGCTGAAGCCGCTCCTACGGGTTCTGCATTCGTCGTAGGAGCGGCTTCAGCCGCGAGCCGCAACAATGCAGGATGGCGCTAGATTAGGCCTGTGGCCATGTCGGGATCAAGCGCGGGGAAGGGCGATGTTGTGGGAGCTGAGCTTGCTCGCGATAAGGCTGACGCGGTTCACACTTCAGATCGCGGCGTTCTTATCGCGGGCAAGCCCAGCTCCCACAGGTTCTGAGCCATCCAGTGGGATCGGCTGCGGTGTCACTGAGTTTCATGGGGAGACATGGAGTCTCCCACAAGTAACGTATTTCAGGTTTTACTGCGCAGTACGGCTCACTTCCCGCACCGGCTTGCCACGTGCTGGCTTGTCACCTGCTACGAAGTAGTCCGCAGTGCTGCGAGGCAGTGGCGCGCGGCCACGGATCTTGTCGGCGATTTTCTCAGCGATCATGATCGTTGGTGCATTCAGGTTGCCGGTGGTAATCAGCGGCATGATCGACGCATCAACGACGCGCAGGCTCTGCATGCCATGCACGCGACCTTCGCCATCGACCACGGCCATTTCATCGTTGCCCATTTTGCACGAGCAGGATGGGTGATATGCCGTCTCGGCGTGTTCACGGATGAACGTGTCGAGGTCTTCATCGGACTGAACTTCAATGCCGGGGCTGATTTCGCGGCCACGGTATTGATCAAGTGCAGGCTGCTGCATGATTTCCCGGGTCAGGCGAATGCCGTCACGGAATTCCTGCCAGTCCTGCTCGCTGGCCATGTAGTTGAACAGGATGCTCGGGTAGTCACGCGGGTTCTTCGATTTGACCTGCACACGACCGCGACTTGGCGAACGCATGGAGCCTACGTGAGCCTGGAAACCATGCTCCTGAACGCCCTTGGTGCCGTTGTAGTTAATCGCTACCGGCAGAAAGTGGTACTGAATATTCGGCCATTCGAATTCTTCGCTGGAACGGATGAAACCGCCCGCTTCGAACTGGTTGCTGGCGCCGATGCCGGTGCCGAGGAACATCCACTCTGCACCAATGGCAGGCTGGTTCCACCACTGCAGCGATGGGTACAGCGACACTGGCTGAGTGCACGCATATTGCAGGTACATTTCCAAGTGATCCTGAAGATTCTGACCGACGCCCGGCAGGTCATGAACCACAGGGATATCCAGCGCGTTCAGGACTTCAGCCGGGCCTACGCCGGAGCGTTGCAGAATCTGAGGCGAAGCAATTGCGCCGCTGCACAGCAAGACTTCTTTACGCGCTTTAGCTTCGATGCGTGCATCGCTGTCGCCGACCAGGTAGCTCACGCCCACGGCTTTCTTGCCGTCGAACAGGATTCGATCAGTCAGCGCGTGAGTGACGATGGTCAGGGTCGAACGCTTCTTGGCTTCATCCAGATAACCGCGAGCGGTGCTGGCGCGGCGGCCTTTAGGCGTTACGGTGCGGTCCATTGGACCAAAGCCTTCCTGCTGATAGCCGTTGAGGTCATCGGTGCGCGGGTAACCGGCTTGCACACCGGCTTCTACCATGGCGTGGAACAGTGGATTGTTGCCGGCTTTTGGCGTGGTTACACTGACCGGACCGTCGCCGCCATGGTAGTCGTTGGCGCCGATGTCACGAGTTTCTGCCTTGCGGAAATACGGCAGGCAGTCAGCGTAGGTCCAGTCTTCGAGACCCGGGTTCTTCGCCCAGCCATCGTAGTCCATCGCGTTGCCGCGGATGTAGCACATGCCGTTGATCAGCGAAGAGCCGCCGAGGCCTTTGCCGCGACCGCATTCCATACGACGACCGCCCATGTGTGGCTCTGGATCGGTTTCGTAGGCCCAGTTGTAGCGACGGCCCTGAAGCGGGAATGCCAGAGCAGCCGGCATTTGTGTACGGAAATCCAGACGATAGTCCGGGCCACCGGCTTCCAGCAGCAGAACGGTGACGCCTGCGTCCTCGGTGAGACGGGCTGCCAAGGTGTTACCGGCCGAACCTGCGCCGATGATGATGTAATCGAATTCCTGGGACATTACTGCACCCTCTGAAAAAATGTTTGACGTTTACGCGGTCCCGGTAGGAGCGAACTTGTTCGCGATCGGCTGCGCAGCAGTCGCAAAAGGTGGTGAACACACCACCGCAGGAAAGTCGTTCCGACTTTATCGCGAACAAGTTCGCTCCTACCGATTCTCGGGCGGCTACTGAATCGCCGCCCGATGGGAGCGCTCCTAGAACACCGAAGCGTAATCGCCCAACTCAACCTGAACGGACTTGATCCGCGTGTACTGCGCCAGCGAGCTGATGCCGTTTTCGCGACCTACACCGGACTGCTTGTAGCCGCCCACCGGCATTTTTGCGTCGGACTCGCCCCAGGCGTTGATCCAGCAAATGCCGGCTTCAAGCTGGTGAATCACGCGGTGAGCGCGGTTCAGGTCTTTGGTGACGATGCCTGCCGCCAGACCGAAATCAGTGTCGTTGGCGCGGCGGATGACTTCTTCTTCATTGTCATAACCCAGGATGCTCATCACCGGGCCGAAGATTTCTTCCTGGACGATTTTCATGTCGTCAGTGCAATCAGTGAAAACCGTTGGCGCGACATAAGCGCCCTTGGCCAGTTCACCTTCGGTCAGTCGCTCGCCACCGGCCAGCAGGCGTGCGCCTTGCTCTTTGCCGGAAGCGATGTAGCCCAGTACGTTTTCCATGTGGGCGAAGCTGACCAGCGGGCCGAAATTGGTATTTTCGTCTTCCGGGTCACCGACACGGATGCGCTTCACGCGCTCCAGGATTTTTGCTTCAAACGCGCTCTTCAACGCGTTGGGTACGAAGACCCTAGTGCCGTTGGTGCAGACCTGGCCGGAGCTGTAGAAGTTGGCCATCATCGCAACGTCGGCAGCGCGATCCAGATCGGCGTCGTCGAAGATGATCAGCGGCGATTTGCCGCCCAGTTCCATGGTCACTTCTTTCAGGGACGAACCCGAAGCGCTGGCCATGACTTTCTTGCCGGTTTGCACGCCGCCGGTGAACGAGATTTTCTCGATGCGCGGGTGCTCGGTCAGCCAGCTGCCGACTTCAGCGCCGGTGCCTGGCAGTACGTTGAACACGCCATCCGGCACGCCTGCCTCGGTGTAGATTTCGGCCAGCTTCAAGGTGGTCAGCGAAGTGACTTCGCTCGGCTTGAAGATCATCGCATTACCGGCAGCCAGTGCCGGAGCGGACTTCCACAAAGCGATCTGGATCGGGTAGTTCCAGGCGCCGATACCGGCAACCACGCCCAACGGCTCGCGGCGGGTGTAAACGAACGAGGAAGTGCGCAGCGGAATCTGCTCGCCTTCGATGGCGGGTACCAGGCCTGCGTAATATTCCAGCACATCGGCACCGGTCACGATGTCGACGTATTTGGTTTCGGAGAAGGCTTTGCCGGTGTCCAGGGTTTCCAGTGCAGCCAGCTCATCGTTGCGTTCGCGCAGGATATCCACGGCACGGCGCAGGATGCGTGAGCGCTCCATGGCGGTCATTTCGGCCCAGATCTTCTGGCCTTTTTCGGCGCTGACCACGGCGCGTTCAACGTCTTCTTTCGAGGCGCGCTGGACCTGAGCCAAAAGCTCACCGTTGGCCGGGTTGATGGCGTCGAAGGTCGCATTGCTGGTGGCGTCTACATAGCCGCCGTGGATGTAAAGTTTTTGCTGTTCGAAACGGGCCATAAAGTCCTCGCAAATTCAGAGTGGCTGGCGATGACTGACGTCAGGTTGCCGTGTCGGATTGGGCAACGCCGTGTTGCAGTCGTTCGGTGCTCGCCTCATCAAATGTGAAACGTTTCAGCTCACCGCTTTCGCCAGTTGGAAATCCATGTATTCGTAGGCAATCTGCAGCGCCTGATCGGTGTCGAACTCATCGCCCGATAGCGCGCCGCGTAGCCATAAACCGTCGATCAGTGCCGCGAGACCGCGGGCCGCGCTACGCGCTTGCTCCGGTGCCAGTACGCGGCGGAACTGACAGCACAGGTTCGAATACAGGCGGTGATCGTTGATCCGCTGCAACCTGTGCAATGACGGGTGATGCATGCTGGTAGCCCAGAAGGCCAGCCAGGTTTTCATTGCCGGGCCGTTGACCTGGCTGGCGTCGAAGTTGCCCTCGATGATCACTTGCAGATGCGCCCTTGGGCTGTCATCGGTGAGTGCGTGACGACGTTCACGTACGTTCACGATCAAGGCATTCATCAGGTGGCGCATGGTGGCTGCGATCAGGCCGTTCTTGTCCTGAAAGTAGTGGCTGATGATGCCGTTCGAGACGCCTGCCAGACGAGCAATCAGCGCAATGCTGGCGTCGCCCATACCGACTTGATCGACCGCAGTAAGCGTGGCCTGGATCAACTGCTGACGGCGTATGGGTTGCATACCGACCTTGGGCATTCACTAAATCTCCTGATTCGCCTGACTGATCGCTCTGCCCTGAAAAGGCTCAGCCAGTCTAAAGATTTTTTATTGAACGTTCAATCAATAAAAAATGATGGGCGTGTTTAGCCCTGTTGGAGCGAGGCTTGCCCGCGAATCAGTCGCCACGGTATGCCTGGCACACCGCGTCATCGTTCTTCGCGGGCAAGCCTCGCTCCAACAGATTTGCTCTCAGCCTAGATTCTTGCCGAGCAACGCGTGATACAGCTCGCTATCTCCCAGAATCCCGACCACCTGGTTGCCATCCTGCAGCACCAGCTTGTTACCCGTCTGATAACGAATCTGCAGGGCGTCGCGCATGCCGATGTTGGAGTGCACCAGCGTCGGTTTGCGGTCCAGGGTGTCCATCGGTTGGCCCGGTGCCCAGTTTTGCAGGTCGAGTTGACCGGCACCCTGGCGTGCACCTTTGATGGTGTTGCCTTCGGCCAGTTCGAGCCACGAATCCACGCTTGGGTCCAGACACACCGAGCCATTGACCCGGGTGCAGTTATCCAGCGTGCGCATGAGGCTGCGGCCGCACAGCACGTTGAGCGGGTTGGTGTGGGCGACGAAGGTACGCACGTACTCATCGGCAGGGTTGAGCACGATCTGCTCCGGCACGCTGTACTGCACGATGCGCCCGTCTTTCATGATCGCGATCCGGCTGCCCAGCTTGAGCGCTTCGTCCAGATCGTGGCTGACGAACACGATAGTTTTATTCAGCTTGCTCTGCAGGGCCAGCAGCTCATCCTGCAAGCCTTGGCGGATCAGCGGGTCGAGGGCCGAAAACGGCTCGTCCATCAACAGAATGTCGGCATCCATTGCCAGCGCACGGGCCAGGCCAACGCGTTGCTGCATGCCGCCAGAGAGTTCGTCGGGCTTCTTGTTGCGCCACTGGGTCAGGCCAACCAGTTCGAGTTTTTCGTCCACCAGCTTGCGGCGTTCTTTCTCGGGTCGGCCCTGCATTTCCAGACCAAAGCTGATGTTCTCGCGCACCGTCAGCCAAGGCATCAGGGCGAACTTCTGGAAGACCATGGCGATGCGTTTGGTGCGCATCAGTTTCAGCTCTGCCGGTGTGCAGTTAGCGATGTTGATTTGCGAGCCTTCGTGCTCGACATACAGTGCGCCACGGCTCACGGTGTTGAGGCCGTTGATGCAGCGCAGCAGGCTGGATTTGCCCGAACCGGACAGGCCCATCAATACACAGATTTCGCCTTTCTCGATGTCCAGGCTGGCTTTTTCGACACCGACGATCAGGCCGGTTTTCTTCAGGATCTGATCACGGGTCAAGCCTTCATCCAGCAGCTTGAGTGCCTCGCGAGGATCATTGGCAAAGATAACGTCGACGTTATCGAATTTGATAATGCTCATGCGTCAGCCCTCACTTTTGCTTCGGGTTGTTTGCAGATACGGTCGAGCATGATTGCCAGCAATACGATCGCCAGGCCTGCTTCGAAGCCTTGGGAGATGTCAGCAGTATTCAATGCGTTGACCACGGGTTTGCCCAGCCCATCGGCGCCCACCAGTGCGGCAATCACCACCATCGACAACGACAGCATGATGCACTGGGTAATACCGGCGGCGATGCTAGGCATGGCGTAAGGCAGTTCGATACGCGTCAGCAGTTGACGACGCGACGAGCCAAAGGCTTTACCGGCATCGAGCAATTCATGGGGTACATCACGGATACCCAGATACGTCAGGCGGATCGGCGCAGCAATGGCGAAGACCACCGTTGAAATCAGACCGGGCACTACGCCCAGGCCGAACAGCGTCAGGGTAGGGATCAGGTAAACAAAGGTCGGTACGGTTTGCATCAAATCCAGCACCGGTCGCATCACGGTGTAGAACATTGGTTTGTGCGCGGCAACAATGCCCAGCGGCACGCCGATGATGACGCAGACGAAGGTCGCGAACAGCACTTGTGCCAGGGTCTCCAGGGTTTGATCCCAGTAGCCCAGATTGAGGATCAGCAGAAACGACGCGACGACGAACGCGGTCAGGCCCCATTTGCGCTGGATGAAGTGCGCTAGGAGGGCGATCAGGCCGATCAGCACGAAGGGGTTGAACCAAGTCAGCGCAAACGTCAGGCCGTGGATCATGGTTTCAAGCGATGACGCGATTGCATCGAAAGTGCTGGCGCCGTGTTGGGTCAGCCAGTCTACGAAGGCCGCGATGTACTCGCCTAAGGGGATTTTATGATCTGTCAGCATGGTATCGATTGTCCGCTTGCGGGGGGAAAGGGGGACAACAGGCGGGCGTACCCGCCTGCCTGTCTGCTTACTTTGTCAGCTTGGCTTTTGCTGCCTCCAGGCCAGGCTTGCCGTCGATGGTGGTCACGCCAGCCAGCCAGGTATCGAGCACTTGCGGGTTGGCTTTGAGCCAGGCTTTGGCGGCGGCGTCAGGCTTCTGCTTGTCGTCCAGAACCTTGCCCATCAGCGTGCTTTCCATGTCGAGGGTGAACGACAGGTTTTTCAGCAGTTGGCCAACGTTGCTGCATTCCTGGGCGTAGCCCTTGCGGGTGTTGGTGAAGATGGTGGCCTGACCGAAGTTAGGACCAAAATACTCGTCGCCACCCGTCAGGTACTTCATCTTGAAACGGTTGTTCATCGGGTGCGGCTCCCAGCCCAGGAAGACCACGGCGGTCTTGCGGCGTTGGGCGCGGTCAACCTGGGAGAGCATGCCTGCTTCGCTGGATTCAACGACTTTGAAACCGGCGTCTTTCAGGCCGAAAGCATTCTTGTCGATCATGCTCTGGATCAGACGATTGCCGTCGTTGCCAGGCTCGATGCCATAGATTTTGCCGTCCAGTTCTTTCTTGAACTTGGCAATATCGGCGAAATCTTTCAGGCCTTTGTTATATAGCTCTTCAGGGACGGCGAGGGTGTATTTGGCGCCCTCGAGGTTGGCGCGAATGGTCTCGACGGTGCCTGCATCACGATAAGGCTTGATGTCGTTTTCCATGGTCGGCATCCAGTTGCCAAGGAACACGTCCATGTTCTTGCCATCGGCCAGGGACTTGTAGGTCACGGGCACGGAAATCATCGTGGTTTTGGTTTTGTAGCCGAGGGATTCGAGAACGGCGCTGGTGACGGCGGTGGTGACAGTGATGTCTGTCCAGCCGACATCCGAAAAGTTGACCGTACTGCACTGCTCGGGCTCGGCGGCTTGCGCCAGCATTGGTAAGCCCAGCGCAACAGCCAGTAGCAACGATTTAGAACCTTTCATATATGGACTCCCTTGGTGTTTTTTTCTCGTCATCAGCTTCGCGAGCTGACACGGTTGGTGTTTTTTTCGGCTGAAGTACAAGGCGTTTGATCAAGGCTCTTCCACTGCGCTGGCGAACGAGTCGATACCGATCATGTAACAGCAAAAATCAAACGCCTACAGGGGGCGTCGTAACCAGTACACAGGGCGTCGTATCCAGTGTCGGTGACGTCGCTTACAGGTTTTTTCCATGCCGTAAGGTCTCTTTTGCCGCGCAAACGCAGCTAAAACCGGCATAAGCCATCGCACCGGGACTCAGGGAATCACGGGCGACGTTGGTGGGGATGTGCGTGTCGTTACGGGGTGCCACAGGCGTTGCAAATGCCTGATGATGTGCGCACCACGGCAGGTAACAGCAAGAGCGTAGCAGCCGCAGCAGCGCTTGCCGTTAGCCCTTAAACCACTCATCACGGTGGTTTTGGATGTTCATTTGGGTGTTATGTTCCCCAGCCGACGCTTATCAGTCTCTGTAGGAGCTGCCGAAGGCTGCGAAACAGCTGTCGGAATGACAATCCATTCGCAGCCTTCTACAGTTCCCGCAAAGGCATACGATGGGGCTGGATTGAAAGGTGCGCACTTATCGAACACCCACCCCGATGACCGCCACCTTTTGGCGCGCAAGCCCTTAAACATGGCGCAGTGCTACGTCTCGTCGGCACTGGATCTGTGCTGTGCCGTGCGTTGAGTGACATCCTGATACATGCCTCTTGGATCCCGGCACACAAGTGCTACCGAATTGCTCAACTGCCATGCACAGCGCGGGTCGCAACAAGTGTGGACGTCGCTAATCGACAACTCAGGTCGCTGCTGACTAGACGCATCGCGACGTCGTTTTCAGGGGTTATTGAATAGCCATTCAACTTTAGGCATGGCATTTGCGTTGTCATCACAAAGCCCTGCTTCGTATGGGGCAATAACAAGAGCCTCCGCCTGAGGCCTCCAACCGCTTAGTGAGGAGATACTGTGATGACATCGTTCAACTCCGGGGCCCAACCCCAGAATCGCGCACCACAATCCATCGGCTTTCTGCTGCTGGATAACTTCACTCTGATATCCCTCGCATCAGCGGTTGAGCCCCTGCGTATGGCAAACCAGTTGTCAGGTCGCGAATTGTATCGCTGGACCACACTGAGCGCCGACGGCGGTCAGGTCTGGGCCAGCGATGGCCTGCAAATCACTCCCGATGCGGCCATGCACAAGGCTCCGGCGATGGACACGGTGATTGTCTGCGGCGGCGTGGGCATTCAGCGCACGGTGACTCGTGAACACGTCAGCTGGCTGCAGAGCCAGGCGCGTCAGTCCAAGCGTCTCGGCGCCGTATGCACTGGCAGTTGGGCGCTGGCGTGTGCGGGTCTGCTCGATGGCTTCGATTGCAGCGTGCACTGGGAGTGTCTGGCCTCGATGCAGGAAGCCTTCCCCCGCGTGGCCATGAGCACTCGCCTGTTTACCCTGGATCGTAACCGCTTCACCAGCTCCGGCGGCACCGCGCCACTGGACATGATGCTGCACCTGATCAGCCGTGACCATGGTCGTGAACTGTCGGCCGCCATTTCTGAAATGTTCGTCTACGAGCGCATTCGTAACGAGCAGGACCACCAGCGCGTGCCGCTCAAGCACATGCTGGGCACCAATCAGCCGAAGCTGCAGGAAATCGTTGCGCTGATGGAAGCCAACCTAGAAGAGCCCATCGACCTTGATGAACTGGCGGTTTATGTCGCTGTTTCCAGGCGTCAGCTGGAGCGCTTGTTCCAGAAGTACCTGCACTGCTCGCCGTCGCGCTATTACCTCAAATTGCGCCTGATCCGTGCCCGGCAGCTGCTTAAGCAAACGCCGATGTCGATCATTGAAGTTGCCTCGGTGTGCGGTTTTGTTTCCACCCCGCACTTCTCCAAGTGCTACCGCGAATACTTCGGCATTCCGCCGCGTGACGAGCGCGTAGGTTCCAACACCACCCAGCAAGTCGCCATGATGCCAATCCCGCAAGCCATGGTCCTCGCACCGCTGTCCGGCCCATTGTCGGCATTGAGCCAGGCCAGGAATGAGTCGACGTTTGCGAGCGTGAGGTTGTAACAGAGGTTGTTGATATCCCACAGGGTTTTGCCTGATGCCGATGAGTCCCCGGTTTCATCCTTCGCGGTGATCAACGGACTGTAAGTTCTGACAGTAGACGCCCTGTTTTTTTCGTCTCACAGTGTCCTGGTCTGAAGGATGGCCTTCAGCTCTTTAACCCTGCACGGCATGTTCAGTATTTGGCGAGTTGGAGGCATTTGCTTATTACAGGGATTGAGGTTTTTTCTCAGGGAGTCAGATCATGGAATATATAGTAAATAGTGATTTTAGCACCGGGAAGCTCGACCCTTGGCGGCCGGTGGCAGGTTCCACAATCGAGATTGGAGAAGAGGATGGTCGCTACCATGCGGTACTGGGCGACAGTGACAAGTTGAACCAGAACGTTCGAATCGCAGACGTACAACCACGGCGTTTCTTACTCTCCGTTGAATTGAAAGTGATCAATGGTACTGAGGAGGATAAAGGGCAAGTGCACTTGCTCTGGTCATCGAATGCCCTGTTCAGGACGTATTATCCTGCGGTGTCGGATGACTGGGCAACCACTACGTTCGACTTGTTTGTCTCCAACTTAGCGACTACCAATAACATTGAGGTATTGGTTGAGCCTCGATTTGCCAAGGAGGTTTTGGTGGGAAGTGTTTCCCTCAGAGATGAGCGGAGACGTAGGCATTGAAGCTGGGGAGTCGCATAGGTAAGCGTGTGATGTTTTGAACACTTGTAGGAGAGAATTCATTCGCGGATGTACCGACCTCTTCGTGAATGAGCTCTCTCCCACAAAACGCTTAACCACGGCCCTGCTTGTACTCCACCAGCCCCGGCAACAGCTGTTTATCAATCGCCTGTCTGACCGCAGGCAAGATGGTCGCGCTGCCGGTCAGCATTTGTTCCACCAGCCGACGCAATGCAGTGGCGCGGTCTTCCGTCAGGCCGCATACAACTTGCGCGCAGGCCTGCTCGGCAGTTGCGCCAGCAGGCACTTCGAAGCCAATTGATCGTAACTGGCTGATCAGATCTTCCTGGTCAATCAAGTCCGCGTGCATCATGTCGGGTGCTCCATTTCCTGTCGGGTATGGAGCGATTCTGGTAGCGGGCAGGCTTCTCGACAAGAGACGTTGTCCGGCATGGCTACGAACAGGTCGTTTTTGGCTGGATATCAACATTGATCAAGGCTGAACCGCTTGATCCGCTGCGTTGTAGCTGAAAGGTCTGCCGTTGAGTTGCGCAACGTCGACCCTTATGACTGGCACCCAAAGGCCTGTCTTATTCTTGAACTTGGTTTGATAAGCCTTTGCGTCAGCCACTGACGCTTGCGCTGTATTCCACCAGAAGGCTTCAATCGGCAGCTTGTTCCCGATGTCGGGTGCCCACGTGCTCACCATTACCTCATTCCATAGCGTTCTATACGAAATGTTTATGTTGGCGCGGGCTTGAATGCTCACCAGGAACTGCCCGGCATCTTGAGTACTCAATGAGCATTGATACCACCCAGCTGGCAGGGTCGCCGCGTAGGCATTCCACTGCGCTAAAGTTCGAACATTAACACTCGCGCATGAGCTCAAATCCGCAGCAATATTGCTTCTCGGTCTCAGGCCGCAACCCTTGTCCCGCGGATTTGTATTGGTTGAGGCGTTGTGAACATAGATGCACAGGTACTCGACGATCTTATTGGCCGCGATCGCTTTTTCCTGGGAGGTAAATATCAATCCGCTATTGCGTGCAGGCGTAACATGGGCGTCGACTCTCATGTATGAAAAAGAGGTGCCGCCCAAGGCGATAGCGCCAGCAGATGGATTCCAAGGGTCAAAGTTGCCGTTGTCTGTTCCGCGTATTACTACCCCATTGCAGTAATACGCCGGCGTATTGCCCGGGCAACTTGCCCGAGTGTCGGTATACCGGGCATTAAGCGCTGCCGCTATTGCTGCGCCATCGGAAGGGAGCGCATTTATTACCTCGATCGCAAGCGGATCTGAAATCTTGAGCGGATCATTACCGATACCCACGCTGTAGGTCAAAACAGCCGTGCTTCCTACCTCCTTGGCTACCTCTGTTTTTGGAATTTCAAATGTCAGCGGGCGGGTAGCGCCTACCGTCTGCAGCGGAGCGTCATACTGGGATTTACCCTTCCAGCGCATGCCGACGTTGTGGCCGTTAGTAATGCCTGGATAGGTAGCGGTGACGGACACCGTCGCACCCATCGTTGCCAGATCCAGCTTGCCGTTAGGTGCTGCTGGCATGGCAGGCTTTGGATAATCACCGCCCGGTGCCGGGGTGCCGATGACTTTGATAGGCCGGGGTTGTGATATCTCAAGCGGGTTGTCGCCCACTCCCACACTGTAGGTCAACACACCGGTGCCGCCAGCATCTTGGGCGATGGTGGTCTTTGGAATGGTGAACGCTAATGGGCGGGTCGCGCCGACCGTCTGCACGGGGGCATTGTAGGTAGTTTTACCTGTCCATCGAAGCCCAACGTTATGACCGTTATTGATTGCGGGGTACGTAACTTTAACGTTGGCATTAGCTCCAAGATTCTGAAGTACAAGTTCGCCATTGGGCGCTTCAGTTACCGTGGCTGGAGGAAGGTCCAGAGCTCGTGGATGTAATTGCTCATCGGTCACCGATAATTGCTGCACTACGGAGCAGCTGCTTATCAGCAGGCACAGGCATAAGGCGGTTGTTTTATGTGTATGTGCAGTCATGGTGACCTCGAGTTGAACGGCTGGGCTAAGTTGCAGGCGTTCCTGGCAAGCAACCCACCAGAATCAACGCTTCATTGGATGGGTTTCACTTAAGGCTGAACCGCTTGATCCGCCGATTGATAGCTAAACGGTTTGGCATTTATCTGCGTGAAGTCGAGGCGGATGACGGGCACCCAAAGCCCGGTGTTGGTTTTGAATTTGGTTTGATAGATTTTGGCTTCTTCCAGCGATGCCGGAACGCCGGTCTTCCAGAAGAACGCTTCAAGTGGCAGTCTGGCGCCGTAACTCTGTGGCCAGGTGGCAACCATTATTTCGTTCCAATTGGTCGGCCAGACCTGAGTTTGGCGCGCTGCAATGCTGACTTGAAACTGAGCCGGATCCTGGGTGCTCAATGAGCATTGATATGACGGGCCCGGTTTGGGGGTGGTATAAGCGATCCACTGTTCCAGTGTTCGCACATTCACAGCAGCGCACGAACTCAAGTCCACAGCGGAGATACTTCGCACTCTAATGCCGCAGCCCTTGTCCGTGCGGCCTCCACTCAGTGTTGCCGCATCGTTGGCGTAAATGCAGACATAGTCCACTGGTTTGTTGGCGGCGATGGCATCAGCCTGAGCTGAAAAAATAAAACCACTATGGTGATAAAGCGTCACGATGCGCGCATCGGCTCTCATGTATGAAAAAGATACGCCGCCTAGTGTGATTGCACTGGGGGCGGGGTCCCAAACGTTGTAATTGCCATTAATTGTGGAACGAATAATGACACCGTTGCAGTAAAAAGACGGGGTGTTGCCAGCGCAACTGGTTGCCGTGTTGCGATACCGGGTATTAATTGCCTCCGCGATGGCTGCGCCATCGGAGGGCAGTGCATTCACGACTTCGATAGGCCGCGGGTTGGAGAATTTCAGTGGGTCATCACCAACGCCGACGCTATAGGTAAAAACCCCTGTGCCACCCAGATCTTTTGCGATTTCTGCCTTGGGAATGACAAAGACCAGCGGCCGGGTGGCGCCAACTGTCTGAATAGGGCGAATGTCATAAATGGCCTTGCCCGTCCACCGCATCCCGACCGTGTGCCCATTGGTGATGGACGGGTAGGTTGCGGTGATGGTTACCGTTTCCCCCGCCGTGGCCAGATCAAGCTTGCCGTTGGGAGCGGAGGGCACGGTTGGGGGGGGATAGTCAGGATTGGGAACAGGTGTGCCAATGACCCGGATTGAAAGCGGTTGCGAAAACTCAAACGGATTGTCGCCGACCTTCACGCTATAGGTGATTACACCTGTACCACCGGCATCCAGCGCAAGGGTTGTTTTTGGAATGGTGAACGCTACCGGGCGAGCTGTCCCTACGGGTTTATGGGGTGCGTTATAGGTGGTTTTACCTGTCCAGCGAAGTCCTACGTCGTGGGTGTTGGCAATCGCGGGATAAGTGAACGTAACGTTGGCATTGACCCCCAGATTTTCTAGCACCAACTCCCCATTGGGGGCTTCTGTCATGGTGGCTTTTGGCAGATCCAGAGCAAGGGGGTGTAGTTGCCCTTGTGACGTTGTGGTTTGACCATTTTTATCAGGCGGGTCCGGCAGATCAGAGGCGCAACCATGGATGAGCAGACCTATAAACAGTAAGGCGGCCACACGGGCGTTGATAATCATCTTGGGCTTCCATGCCTACAGCAGTGGGCACCTTATAAAGCTGGCGGACTTGAAGGGGGGTTAAGGCGAGCTAATTGTTGTTTGCCTGAATTTTAGGTTAGGTCCTCGTTAAATAGTTGTCCATTGATATCATTCAAGTTCATAAAATGAATCGCGATGGTAATGTTTTTTTTGATGCCAAATAGTAAGTTGAATGGCGACGCTGTTGCAGGCTTGTGAAGTTTTTTTGTTTTAGTGTTAGTCCGCTATAGCAAAATGAGATATGGGTTCTTAGCGTTAACTGTCATGCGTAAAAAAGGCCCGCAAAGGGCCTTTCAAAAAATCTCAACGATTACCAGTTGTAGCGCACACCCACATTAACGCCCCACGGCTGTTCGATGTTATTGCCTTTCATGTAATCAAAGTCTGCATGCACTTGCAGTACATCCGTCAATTGCGCCGCAACCCCTGCACCCAGTTCCACACGGGTACCCGACAGGTCGTTATGAAACCGGGACTCGTTGATCGTCACCTTGTTGGAGGTCACAAACTCACGGGCCACGGCGGCCTTGACATAAGGCTGTACAAAACCGCCCTCTTTCAAGGCAAATTTGCGGCCTGCGTGGCTACCGACTTTGCCGAGCACCGAGTCAGCCTGGTTGCTGCTGGCGTCCATACCGTTATCCAGCGTGTAGTCTTCACCACTGACCCACAGCGTCGACACTTGTGCATAAGGCTCAACAAACCAGCCATCATCAAAGCTGATGTGCTTACCGGCTTCAACCGAACCGCCCACGCCGTGGTTGGTGTAATCACCTTTGGTTTTTGCTCCGTCGCGCATCGTCACATCGGCGGAGTTTTGAAAGCGGTTGGCTTTGATCAACGCATCAATGTAGAAGCCGTTATCCAGTAGCCAGGTGCTGTAAGCACCCACGTAGTAACTGTCGATCTTGCCCTTGTTACCCTGCTTGAGGTCCAGATTGGACTTGCTGTAACCGCCCATCAGACCTACCAGCCACTGACCATTGCTGCTGGCGACTGGCATGTCGGCACCAAACGAAATGCCTTGCTGTTGCTGGGAGTATTCAACGCCACTGCCGGCCGACATGTTGTATTTGTTGCCATAGGTGCGCATCCAGCCGCCACCTTCGTTGCTGCCGATACGCAGTTCGCCCATACGGCTACGCAGTGTGGCAGACTCGCCGTACCAGACAGTAGGCGCTGCGCTGAACAAGCCGATGGCGACTTCTGTGCTTTTTGATATCTCACCGGTTTGTACCAGGAACCAGTCATTGCCGCCCGTACCGTTCGCACGTTGTTCCAGTGCGTAGGCGTAAGTGCCGGTATCCACGAGACCGTCTTCGCTGTCGACTGCAAATTGCGCGTCGCCGCCTTCGATATGCACCAATTGGCGATCCGCATCCCCCGCTTTTGGGTTGGCACCCGTGTTTTCGACCAGCAACTTGTGGTTGCCAGTTGCTGTTCCGGACACATTAAGTTGGTCGCCTGCATTGGCAGCCAGATCGGTGCCCAGTGCGAAGGTGCCGCTACCGTTCAGTTCGGTGACATCCAGTTGATGAAAACTGGCGTTGCCATCGGTGCCGCGCAGATCAACCAGACCATCGTTCAGGCTAAGTTTGCCTACGGTTGAATTGCCTTCCATGACCCAGCGCGACGAATCGTCGATGGTCAGTGAAGTGGCGTTGGTGATGGTGCCGGTCAGGCTCGCATGGTTTTTCAGATCCAGATCTACAACCGACCCACTCTCGACCAATACATCGCCGATCAAACGGCTGTTGTTGACGTTGAACTGGACGGTGGAATTCTTCTCGACTTCGAGAATCACGCCGTTGCCACCCGTCAGGGTCGAGCCATTGTTGACGTCGATGGCTGCAACCGAATTCGGCCTGGTACCTTCCGAAACAAAAATGGCGCTGCCGGTTTTGCCGGTAACCGATGAGTTGTCCAGCTTCAGGGTGCTCTTTTCGGAGTTCGCGAACTGGTCGGAGAGCATCACGATGCCACGATTGTCGCCCGTGATGCTACTGCCGTTTTGTACGTTAGCCGTCGCCCCTACCAGGACCATACCTACGCCGCCGTCAATAGCGCCATCGATACCCGTGCCAGTGCCATAAACCGAAGTTCCGTCCAGCGTGACGATGCTGTTGAATGAAGCTGATACACCACGCGTTACACCCTGGATCACACTATTGACGGCAGTGATTTTCGATCCGGTCAAGAGGCCGTTGATATCTGTGACGCCAATAATCCCGTAAGAAGCAGTAGAGGTGACATTGGTGTTGGTCAGCGTTACATCGCTGTCTGTCAGCAATATACCGCTCGTTGTCGATGTTGTTACGGAACCTCCGTCAATAGTGATATTAGAGCCGGTAGTAGCCTGGATAGCATCGGTCTTTCCACCCGGCGTGATTACCAGGGTAGCGCTACGGAGGGACCAGTCTTCTACGGTGTCGCCATCATTAACAGTTGCCGATTCACCAGGGGCTAGCGCTGCGGCTCCAGCGGGATCAATGGTCGCGAAAGCAAGGCCAATTGCCAGCGCTAGAGAGGTAGAAGGTTTGCGAAGAGCAAACTTGGTAATACACATGTAACGACACCTTGCATTGAAAACAATGCTGCTTGTTTAAAAGAGGCGCCATTTAATAGAAATGGACTACAGAAATATCTGAGGACATTCCTTTAATCTTGTAGGAAATTTCCTTATTTATGTTTGTAGAGGCTATTTTAGGAACTTTAGGGTAGGCGGTCTGAATAGCCCGACACTTGCAGGGGGGGGACGCGAATGGTAACGGGTTGAATTGTTATCAGTCAGGGCTGCGATGGAGGCCCGTGGTGGAACCGTCTTTAGACCGGGAAGCGGTATTTCTGACGACTTATTAATCAGCGACTGGCCCGGGCTCCTCCCGGCGAAAGCCAGTCCTGCGAGTCGGATCAAGCTTGCGGGCAGACGTAGAATCCTTCACTGGCGAGCGCCACTCGGGCCACAGCCTTTTTGTTCACGGACGCGACGCGTTCCTACCACGAATAGCGCAGACCTGCATTCACCCCCCACGGTTGTTCGATGTTGTCACCATTGCTGTGATCGATATCGGCGTGCAACTGAAGGACGCTGGTCAGTTGCGCTACCACCCCGATGCCCACTTCACCACGTGTACCGGACAAATCGTTATTGAAGGTGTTGTCGTTAACATTGACCTTGTTGTTTTTGGCAAACTCCTGCGCTATTGCGACCTTTGCATAAGGCTGCACAAACCCTCCTTTTGTGAGAGGGAACGTACGGCCAAAATGGGTCCCGACCTTGCCCAAAAAAGAATCCGCCCTATTACTGTCAGCCTCCAGGCCATTGTCCAGACGGTAATCCTCGCCTTCTACCCACAAGGCGGATACCTGAGCGTAGGGCTCGACGAACCAACGGTCAGCCAGTTGGATGTGTTTACCTGTTTCCACTGAAGCGCCCACGCCATATGTGTCGTAATCGCCTTCCGACCGTTCGCCATCACTCATGCGAGCATCGGCTTTATTACTGAATCGGTTAGCCTTGAGCACCGCATCAACGTAATAACCCGAGGTCGACAACCAGGTGCTGTATAAGCCGGCATAGTAACTGTCCACGTCGCCCGTCGAGCCGCGCCGCAGGTTCAGGTCTGAATGGCTATAACCGGCCATTACACCTATTAACCATTGTCCGTTAGAGGAGGGCAGTGCAGTGTCGACACCCAGGGAGATCCCACTCTGGTTCTGCGAATAATCAACACCATCGCTCGTTGCGATATTGAACCTGTTGCCGTAAGTCCGCGCCCAGGCGCCGCCTTGATCATGACCATTGCGCAGTTCGCCCATGCGGCTGCGCAGGGTGGACAGTTCGCCATACCACACGGTGGGTGCGGCGCTGAACAGGGCGACAACGGTTTGCGCACTTGGCGTCGGGATGGGCTCGCCAGCATCATCTTGCGCCTGCACCAGAAACCAGTCCGTGCCGCGCTGTTCCAGTTGATACGTAAATGCCCCTGCATCCACAGTGTCGCCCTGAACCGCAAACGCTGCGTCGCCGCTGCCCGTGTGCACAAGCTGCTGCGCGTAAGTCTCCTGGACCGGGTCAACGCCAGTGTTCTGGACTTGCAGGACGTGGCTGCCGGTTGCATTACCCGTGATGTTGATCAGGTCACTTTGATGCGCCGCCAAGTCCGTACCAAGTGCAAAGTTGCCGCTGCCTGACAGGCTGCCCAGGGTCAGCGTCTTGAATGCCGGATTACCCCCGCGCAAATTTACCGTCCCGCCAGCAATGGCCAGGCTGCCCAAGCTTGAACTGTTGGTCATGTTCCAGACCGAGGTGCTGTCAATGTTCATCGCTTGAGCGTTGGTGACGGTGCCGCTCAATACGCCCGTGTTGGCAAGGGTGATCGTTGCCGGGGTGGACGCATCCTGCACGATGTCACCCGTCATTGTGCTGCTGTTGATGTTGAGTGCACCTATGTTGTTCAGTTGCCCGGTGATCACAGCATTGTTGGTCAGCGTAACACTGGCAATCGAGCCGCTGTCCTGGTTAACGCCTCCGGTGAGGGTACTGTTGTCCAGAGTCAAGCTGCCGATATTAGTCAGTTGCCCGTTCCAGCTGGAATTGTTAGTCATCGCTACAGATGCGGTGCTTGCGGCTGGCACCGTGACGTCTCCGGTTACCGTGCTGTTGTCCATGTTGACGCTACTGATATTGCTCAGGTTGCCGGTCAGGCTACTGCTGTTCATGTTCAGGCTGGCGATGTTGGTCAGTTGCCCGTTCCAGCTGGAATTGTTAGTCATCGCTATAGATGCGGTGCTTGCGGCTGGCACCGTGACGTCTCCGGTTACCGAGCTATTGTCCATGTTGACGCTACTGATATTGCTCAGGTTGCCGGTCAGGCTGGCGCTGTTGCGCAAGGTGATGTTGGTGGTGGACGCCGCCACGGCTGACACGTCGCCGTTCAACTGGCTGTTATCGACGATAAGGTCTGCTAATGCATTGGCAGCCACATTGAGAATAATGCCGTTGCCCGCTGTTAGCGTCGAGCCGTTCTGCACCGTTATCGACGCGGTGGTGATCGCCGCATCACCGACCACCAGAATAGCGTCGCCGTTGGTGCCGACCACAGAAGAATTATCCAGAGTGAGTACCGGCAGATTGGAGCCAGCGAATTGATCTGTCACCAGTATTACACCTCGGTTAGCGCCGGTAACCGAGCTGTTTTTCAGGTTGGCGGTCGCGCCCACGACGGTCATGCCGAGGCCCCCTGAACTCGGGCCGCCGGTGCCCGATCCAGTGCCTATGACCTGAGAGTCTGTCAGGTCCAGTTGACTTCTGAACGTCAAGTTGACGCCGCGTACAGCACCGGTGATTACTGTGCTGGAGACCGCCGCGGTATTGCCTGTCCCAGGCGTTACGTTATTGGTGATCAACTCCAGACCAAAGTTGACACTGGAGGTGATGGTCGACCCTGCAATGGTGGCTGTGCTATTGCTGAGGGACACGCCTTTGGTGACGGTGCTGTCTGTCGTCGCTCCGTCCATGATCAACGTGGAGGCAGTACCCCCGGCGATACTTTGTGTGATTGCGCCCGGTGTCACGGTCAATGTGGCGCCTGTCAGCGTCCAGCTTTCTGCTGGTGTTCCGGCATTGACGGTTTCTGATTCCCCGGGCCCAAGCACCCTCGCCTGTAAGGGGCTGGCGCAGGCCACGGTCAATACGGAGGGTATGAGGTAGCATTTGCACAAACAGTTGATATTCATAACGTATCTCCCTGTGGATGATGCATGTGCGCTTTACAGTGCGTGTGCACTTCTAACGGAGGGGTGGGCTGTCGCGTCAGGAAGAACGGCCCCTGAGTTTTTCAACTCAACAAAGAGAGCAATGATTTACTACGCACCCACTTATGCCGCTCAAACGCTTGAGTACGAAAATTAGAAATAAGCTTTCCGTACCAAGGTGCGGATGGCTATAGAGGTAAAGCTCTATTTGGTAGAGTTGTCAATTATCAGGGTTGTTTCTCTGTATGGCTGTAACGGCGGTGTTACGGTTCGTGATATTGGAAATAAGTAATTGTTTCGTTATTGCGATTTGCTATTCATGCGATATTCCATTTGGAAGCAAATGCAAGGGGCGTGGCTTCGAAATAATTACTGAGCTTGAGTGTGTAGAGGTATCTAGCACCGCCTTTAATAAATGCCATGAAAAACAGCAGGATAAGCATTAACTTTTCTGGATTTTGGGTACTAAAAGCTCATTTTTAGCGCAACCACTGTCATTTATGACAGTGGCACGGTACGAGATCGACGCTAATACTCACTCCACCTGCACAGCCGCTCGAAAGTGTATCTGCCCCACCCTGGAATTTTCCACCCGTATTTAATTTTTGTCAGGAAGATAAAGCCATGTCTAACAAACAAAAATACTCACGCGTCATTCGTCATGGGGTAAAGCCGTCAATTGGAGTCACTGCGCTTAGGCAGCCACAAGCGCCTGATATGTTACCGGATGGCAGGCTGCCCCTTGCTGTAATGGCTGCTCCTTTGAAAGTAGTGATCCCCGTGATCAGTGAGTTAACTGACCCGGCATGGGACAATGTAGTGTTGTTCTGGGATAACGTCGAAGTACCGCTTTCAAGGTATAATTTTAACCCTGCTGACATCAATGAACACGAGCTTGAGCTGCCCGTGGACATAA
The DNA here is from genome assembly GCF_002699985.1 of Pseudomonas sp. ICMP 561. GTDB lineage: Bacteria > Pseudomonadota > Gammaproteobacteria > Pseudomonadales > Pseudomonadaceae > Aquipseudomonas > Aquipseudomonas quasicaspiana. The sequence continues at coordinate 132,882 of NZ_LKBT01000005.1, forward strand.
TGACCAACTCCGCAGAAGGCCTGCATCAACTCGATTACGTCACGAGGTTAAGTGCTGGTCAAAATGAGACAAGGGCCAATGTACCGCTGACGCTCATTATTGACAGAACTGCCCCAGGGGGCAGCGATCTGGGGTCTTTGATTTTCAATCTGGCCGTTGATGGGGTGGTCACCGAGTCAGATCTAAATGCTTCAGGTGAATTGGAGGCAAAGATTCCAAACTGGAACGGGGAGGGGACTGGCGACGTAGCCACGCCTGAAATAGCCCCGAAGGCCGCTCCATTGCCCGCAGACTGGTTACAGCTGCCAAACAGCAAAGAGACGGTCACCACCGTTGGCGCCCCGCTGAGCTTCAAACTGCCAAGGGCCGATCTCAGCGCGGTTGATGGCGTGCAATCGTTCAGTTGGAATGTCATTGATCAACTCGGTAACGTGCGTCCTCCTGATCAACGAGCGCCTGCAGTGCGTTTACGGACTTTGGTAGGTTCGCCCCCTTCCAATCTTTTGGCACCTGCTGTGCCCGCTTTCGATGATCACGAAGTTGTGACCTGGGCGGATGCTCAGGGGCCGCTTCTGGTGGATATTTCGCCGTACGACAATATCGCGGAAGGTGACATGATTGTTGTCACCTGGGGTATGCAAGAAGCGTTTCCTGCTCCTATCGGGAAGTTGCCAGCAGTACCTCCGCCGCTGCCAGATCCGATCATCAGAGTGGTAATGGACATTAAAAAACTCATTGCTGAGGGCGATGGCTCTGTCGCGGTCGCCTATCGTGTGGAGCGGGGGATCGATAAGTTCGGTCCCTCTCCTGATACCACTGTTCTGGTAAATCTCACCATCCCGGGAGGCGAAGATCTTTTTCCGGAAACCCCTGAGCACGAAAACCTGAAGTTACTGAAAGTGACTAGTGCCAGCGGCCAGGAGAACGTTATTCCTGCGGCGGATTTCGACAAAGACGGTGTGATTACCATTTACCATCTGGGGGAAGATGGTGGTGAGGTATTTGTGGCCACCGACACTGTTGAAGTTTCATGGGGGTCTAACTTGAAGATACCGTTCACTGTGATAAACCCAGCGATCGATCTGGCTATTCCACTCGACAGCGACGACATCATCCAGAAAGGTCCCACCGGAGCTTTCGATGTCAGCTACACCGTCAGCCGCGCTCTTGGCGTCGGGAATCCACCTCAGTTTGGTATCGCTCAGTCTTTACCGACTAATGTCAGGGTAGTGTCTTCTGCCGAAATCCCAGGCGGCGGTGCGAATCTGGTAGACCCGAATTTCACGGAAAAAGATACCGCCAACGTGATCAACAAGGAAGAGGGCATGGATGGCACGCCTATCCGGATCATCCTCCCCATTGTGAACATGACGGTGGATGATTCACTGCGTCTGAAGTTTGCCGGGCATTACAGCTTTACTGATCCCAATGGCCCCGAAATCCCTGGCTCCCAAGTGACACTCGAACATAAGCTTCTGCAACAAGACATTGATGACAGGTATTACGATTTCATCATTACAGAGCCCCAGTTGAGGTTCATTTGTGACGGCTTGGGGACCGCTATTTACACCGCGATAAACGGTAAGGGTGAGGCAGAGTCTGCAAAGATCGCCGTCATCATCAGCGTAAGGGCCAGCGGTTATTGTTTTCCTCCCCGACCTTGACGGCGCATCGACAATAAAGCATTGCAGAAAGCGTAAATGAGAGGTGTGGAAGTTGTTCACTTTCTTATACCACTTGTCACGGCTACTCACCCATCGGTGAATGAAATGGACATCAACACCCAACAAGAAAGAATTGAACTTAACCCATTGATTATCCCCGCTATCGATATAAGTGGCAGCGGTGGTCTGGGCAACGCTGATCTTGCAGACCCAATCAAAGGTGTGCCCATGTTAGCCATCCTGGGGACGGGCACTGCCGAAAATGACTTTGCCGAGCTTCACTGGGATGGCGTTGTAGTAGATGATTTCACTATTACTAAAGACCAGATAGACAGCGGGCGAATAAGCTTCAACCCGCTCCCTTTAGTACTCCCGGATAACCCTGCTGCTCAGGTGTTCTACCGTATTTATTTCGGCCTGGGTGCTAATCCCGAGGACTCGCCAGTCCGTGAAGTTCGGGTCAAACGCTCGGTGCCTGGTGATCCCGATCCAGACAACACCACTCCGACCATCAATGAGAACCTGTTAAAACCTGAGGGGGTTCCGCCCGTTATCGATACAGCCCGGAATTTGGACGTTACTGTTCCGCGCTGGCCGTTGATGGCCGAAGGCGATGTGCTAACCCTCTATTGGGGGGGCAATCGTTTTGCCATGAAACAACCGCCTTTACCCGCAGGGGAGGTCGGTAAGCCACAAATCGTCACGGTGCCTTCAAAGACCCTGATCGATGCCGGTGACAGCGAAAAGCTGCAGGTCAATTACGACATCCGCGACCTGGTCGGTAACTGGTCGCTGCTGTCATTGCCCGCTTTCACCAATGTGCAAGTAGATCCCAGCGCACCGGCAGCGCCGAGGGTGGTTGACGCTGACGTTAATCTGGAAATTGATCTGGACAAGCTTGGCGCCCGTGACGCCAGAGTCGATACCCCCGCCTATACAGGCATTGCGCTGAATGATGACGTCACCCTGCATTGGGAAGGACAAACGGCTGACGGTAATCCGGTGGTGCCCGTGCTCCCGGGCAAACCCGTTGAAAACATTGGCTTCGGGCCTTCCTTCGACGTACCGAACAAATCTGTGGCGGATATCGCAGGAGGTTCGGCAACGGTTTACTACAGAGTGGCACCCGCTGCAGGCGGCTCACCACGTCGTTCAAAAAGCGTCACCGTGACGGTGATCGGTGATGTGGCGCCGTTGCCAAAACCGATTCTGGATGAGGCTGTCGGTACGGTCATAGACCCTGAAGATGTCTTGGTCGATGCGCATGTCATCATCCAGCCCTATGCAGGCAAAGGTCCAGGAGACGTGATCTACCTGACCTGGGAAGGCAAAGCGTTGAATGGCCAAACCTACACCTACACCGATGATTACGATGTCGGGCGTGATGAAGAGGACGATGACTATGAATTCCTGGTGCCTAAAGCCAATCTGGTTCCTTTGCGCAATGGCACCCTGACGCTCTCTTACAAAGTAAAGCTGTTTACCGGCAACCTCAGGCCTTCGCTGCCTTCGGTCTACAGTGTGTCGGGCATTGCCCAGCTGTTGCTCAAACCTTCGGTGGACAACGCCCCTGGGGACATTATTGATCCCGACCTCTATGACCGCACCGTGGTGCACATTGATGGCACTGCCGCTCGGCTCAAACGTCTGGACGAAGTCATTGCGTACTGGACAGGTGCACCGGGTAATGGCAGTGCGACCAAGGACTTTCTCGTCGCAAGTGACAACCAGAATCTCTCCTGGTCCATATTGCCTCCGTTGATAGAGTCCAATCGCCACAGGACAGTGGCTGTGCGCTATGAGGTGCGCCGTGACGCGGGTGGCGAGGCCAAGTCTGACGTTCGCACGCTGCAAATCAAAGCCATCCTGCCGCTGCCCGACATCCTTGAAGATGACGCTGCCCACGTGGTTGATATCGCCAATCTGACCAAAGTGACGGTACGGGTTCCCGACTATCAGATGGTGACAGGCGATACGGTGTTGGTGCGCTGGCTGGGAGTGCGTCAACGTAACACCAACATCAAGACCGTGGGCAGCCCTCCACAGCCTATTGAGTTTGATATCCCCATTCTATGGGCTGAGGAGAACCTCGATAAAGGGGTGACGGTCACCTACAGCTATGGGCGAGGAGATGATCCCGTCATCATTTCACCGCCCCAACCAATCACTATTGTTAACAGTCAGACCGGATTGAACCTCATCAGGCCAACCGTGCCGGCAGCCGTTGCACAAGGTAACCCCGAGGTGTTGGATTTTTCCAGGCTGCCGGACAATACCGACCTGATTATGCGTGTCAACTATGACGGCATGGACCGAGGTCAGACCGTCAGAGGGCAGTGGATCGGTCGGGTCAGGTACACCACTGACATCAAGGACGTGACCCTGGTCGGCCCCATGGATTTTGTCATCCCCAGAGACGAAGTCATTGATTCGATCGGGTCCACTGTCAGCGTCAACTATTCGGTCGTGCTTACACCGGGCGGTACGCTGCTGCCCTCAAAAATCTTGCCGCTCAGGATATTGCCTCAGGCGCTTAACCTTGTTGCCCCGACCATCAATGCAGCCAATACAACGGTGTCCGTCGCCTATGGCGCAAGCCTGACGAGCCATACCATCGCTGTACGCTGGAAGGGAGTGGTTGAGCACCACACCTCAATTCAGAATCCACCGACTAACGGAGGTACCACTCAATTCACAATACCCGCCGCGTGGGTCACTGAAAACAGAGGAAGAGAAGTCCTTATTAATTACAGCGTAGGCGTGGGGGATGCGCGTTTGATCTTCTCGCAACTACTGAGAAAAGTAATGCCCTGAGGTAACCGCGGTATCGGGTTGTCGTTGTAGTCGCGAGTACGTTATTCATGGCAAAAAAACAGTAGTCCGCCATAACTTTTTTATGGCGGGCTACACCCACGACCGCGAGCAATTTCGGTCAACTAATATAAATATAGGCACCCGTCATGGACAGTAAAGCCGTGTTAGATCTTATTCCACCACAAGTTCCAGAAGCTATCAGGCAAGGCAACCCCAACAGGCTGGATTTTTATCGAATGGCAGCGGGGACAGACCTTATCATGCGGGTCTACTACAAAGATATGAAGCCCGGCCATACAGTAAGAGGCCGCTGGGTGGGGCGAGTGGAGTACGTTACCGATATTAAACCTGTCACGCTTATCGGTCCGATGGATTTCATTATTCCACGTGACGAAGTTATTGACTCAATCGGTGTGGCCGTCAATGTGAATTATTCAGTTGTTGTTGATCCGCACAGCCCGCTCCTGCCGTCAAAAGCATTGGTGCTCACCGTCGAGCCGCAGGAGCCCAATTTGCTGGAGCCGACAATTGCCGCCAATCACCAAACCGTTTATGTGAATTATACCAGTCAAAGCATCGATACCGTCGCGGTACGCTGGAAGGGCCGCTCTGAGTACTTCACCGAGATTAAAACTCCACCGGCGGGTGGGGGCGTTATTACGTTCAGCATTCCACCGGCCTGGGTAACGGAAAACAGGGGGCGAGAGGTACTCATCAACTACAGCGTCGGACGAGGGGGCGCGGCATTGAAGTTTTCGCAAATACTCAGAAGGAATATCCCCTAACTTGTCAAGCGAGGCTTAAAGAGCCGCTTTCAGGTATGGACTGACAGGGTGAAAATCTCCGTGGAGGAGTGCATAAGCCATGCGTGCGAATAAATTATTTATTTGTCTGACAAGTTTGCTGCTCGTGGCTTGTGTCAACCAGCCTCTTTCCGTTGAACCGCCTATGCCTTCGCTCAGCGAAATGGCCGTTACGGAAGGGCATAATACCAACAAAGCGGTACAGCCCCCGGACGTGGTTCTGGCAGCAATGAATCGCAACTATAACGAAAATCAAAACAACTGTCTGGAGCGTGGCAGCAACCTGCCCAGAGGGCATTATTACTGCAGCGGTGTATTAGTGCGCACGGTGAATGACGGCGCGTTCGATCCCTGGATGAGCAGCCCTAATGCAATCGCCATCGGCGCAACTTCTTACGCCTGGATGCGAAAAGATGTGCGTAATACCCGTCTGTATCACCCAGCGGGTTTCATATTGCGTAACAAAGCGGAGGCCATAGCGGGCAATTTGCCGGGACTGGAGACGGGATTTATCTGTCTTTACCCCTTTGACGCGGGTACAGCGACCGACCAGACGCATCAGGGTTGTGGTCGTAGGGCGCTCCGGGTGTCTTTCCCCACAAATAACCCAAGGCATAACAACAGTGCCTACGCGTGGGGGTCCTGTGAGACCTCGGGGATCATCACCGTCGCTCAGTGGGACGCACATTTTGAGAGCGTTGCGCAAAACCGGGGGAGACAGTGCTCATGGAACGTCGACAGCCAGGCAGGCTGGACCGCCATGATCGCTTCACATGCCAAGTACACAACCCATACGTCCGTATGGAATGAAATTATGTTGAATAACCCAGCAGATAACGGGGCCGGGTTGCCGAAGTACATTGCCGCATTTTTTTATGATGTCAGTTTGCCGGCGGGTAAGTTGATTGCTCAGACGTTTCAAAGAAAGCTTAATGCCGCTGGTTATGTCGTCCCTATTCTGAAACTGAGTTTTCTTGCGCCTGATGCCAGTCGGTTTGCTTATGATCCGGCGGATCAGGTGGTGCCGCAGTAGCCGGGCACTGTTCTCAATGTCGTATTCGTTAAAAAAGCAGGTGGTCTGAAATGAACAAAAATAGCATCACTGAAGTAAAACCCCACATCACCACCGTAACCGGTGCTAGCGGTCCGGTCCCTGTCGATGCACTAACTACTGACACAACACTTAAAGTCATCGGCAATGCCGCGCCAGGCGCGGAGCTTGATATCTGGGACGGCTTACTGTCTGTCGCTAAAGCCCGGGCAACAAGCCTGAGCGCTTGGGAAGTTCAGTTGACCGGGTTAGCTCCAACGTTGCACAGCATTACGGCGATGAACGTCGGAGGGCAGCTGATCTCAGATCCATGGCCGTTTGAAGTCAGGGGGAATACAAAGGGCTCTAGCGAAGATTTTGAGGGGGAGCCGAGCGACAGATTGATTGAGGCGTCATACACGTGTAAATCCGGCGTGATAGTGACTCCCTTGACAGAGATGTCCCTGAAATTAAGTTCAAACACAACGCCATTCCCGTCGGGACGCAGCCTTGAGTTCACGTCTAGCGGGGAGCTGGAAGTAGTGCAAATCAACTTGCCCAATGCTGCTCTTTATACAAGCTTTGACTGGTCCTATCGACCGGTGCTAAGCGGCGGCCTGTGCTTGATTAACTATTACAACTCGGCAGCGCGTCTTATCGGATCTATTGGGCATGAGCTTCTACCGTTGCCTGATGCTGAGGTTGTTAAGACGAGTTTCACTGCGCCGCCGGGAGAAACCGTTGCGTGGTTTTAGGTGGATGTAACTGGCGCGTTTATAGTGACTTTTTTTGTTGATAACGTGACGTGGGGAACGGCACCTTGAATTAAGTAATCTTATTCAGAACTCACTCGGCCGAAGCTGCATTGTCGACATTCAAGGTGTAGGGGTTTTAGCTTTAAAAGCGCGTTGATGCTTAGAGTGGGCATGAAACTGTCATTTCTGACGGTGGTCAGTGGGAGGCTAAGCTGCTTTCTGTAATATCGGAAGTAAATACCCTCCTGTAGGGGCCCGCTTCATTCGCGAGGCGGTGTGTCAGGCCCAAGTGCTTGTTAGTAATAAACCCTCGCGAATAAATTCGCTCCTACCGGTGGATTTCATTCCAATTCTGATGGTGAAGTTTTACTGATGAGAAGGTGATTCTAATGAACGCAAATTATTCACAACCCACTGTTGTAGAAGCCCCCAGTGGTGTACTCGACCCAAACACAGTGAACGGCGCGACCGTGCGCGTGACCTATACCATGGAAGAGGGTGATCTCATTCTTTTGTCCTGGAATGATCGAGGTGATTTAGTCGCCCCCAAGTACGGCAGTCCAAGTGGAACGATAGATTTTCTAGTGCCTCTTGCTGCGGTTAGCGACGCGGCGGGCAAGAGCATTGAGGTCTTCTATACGGTAATGCGTTCGGGTGCTGCTGAACCATCGACAGCCCTCGACCTGACGGTAGAGGCGATGAGGGCAGAAGTCAGGCCTCACATTCTGAAAGTGGTGGGGGGCAGTGGCCCTGTAGATAAGGGAGAAATAACCCGCGACAGTTTGTTGTCCCTTTCTGGAATGGCTGGCTCTGGCGTCACGCTGGACGTTTTTGACAAGGACTATCCTGTCGAAACTATTCTGGCAGAAAGTGATGGTAGCTGGAGATTAACATTATCTGGGCTGACGGAAAGTGAGCATATTATTACGGTGGGTAATGTGAGAGGACAGTTGGTATCTGATCCGTGGTCTTTCACCGTGATGAATAGCACTTCCGGATTTGAAGATTTCGAGACCATTGCGCCAGGCACCGTTCCTCGAGACCCGGACTATATAGACTTTCCTTCAGGTTTAAGATTAAGCACAGTCCGGCATAGTAAAACTGAGCCATCAATCGTTCGTGCAACGAGCCAGCATGGCGAGCACGGCTTCCAGTATCTTTTCATCCCAATGGCCGACGGCGGTACATTACGGTTCCCCGGAACACCAACGACCGTTAAGTTTACAACGTGGGCCGCTAGATTTGTAAGTGACGGTTTGGACTTACATATGTACCTTCATGGCAGGGATGGCGTTCGCTTTGCTACTCTTATAGTACCTGTTGGCCGGGATAGAGACGAATTGGTGAAAGTCGATGCGCCGTCGGGTAACTATATAAGTTCTATACAGTTTGGAAATGATGTGCTCACGGGTGAGTTGGCGTTAGACAGCATTTACTGGTCAGAGTGATAGGGGGGTGTGGCAAGGCCTATCCCTGTGATGGGCATTGCCTTGGCTAAAGCCGCTCATCAATTATCAAATGACGGCCTGAGTTAGAGTGTTTTTCTGTAGGTCTGAGTTTGATCGCGGCGGTGTCAGGTCTGTCGATAATTTTACGCTGATTGGCCTCGATTTCCCCGACGCTTTGCTGCTCAAGTTTTAACACTCGAATGTTCCTTTTTTCAACGTTTTCAGCAGTGATCGCTGAAAGGTTCTATAAAATGAAAAATCAAATTTACATATTGGCTTTTTTAATAAATGTTCTGGCGGGATGCTCTACCCTTGGTACGGACGGTCTAAATCAGGAGCGCACTAGCCCCGTCCAGCGGTTTGAGAAACTAAAGGCTGGGTCGTCATCAATAAAGGTAGATTTGAGCGATGGTCCGGGGCTCGCGAGATGGTTTAATAGCGAATATAACGATTCGGATGTTTCCTGCACTCAGCCTGTCACCGGGCAAGCGCGAGGGCACTATTTTTGTAGCGGTGTACTCTTGAGAGCGGTGGATAATGGTAGCTTCAATCCATGGGAACCCAGCCCCGCCGCGTTAACCTTAAAGGGGCTTTCATTTTCCTGGATCAGGCATGATGTGGGGATTAACAATCTCTATCATCCTGCTGGTTTTATAGTGTTGAGCCCTGAAGCCTCGATGTACAGCTATGTGCCCGGGATTGTAGCGGTGGACGAGGCGATATGCGTATACCCCTTTGACGCGTGGACCACCCGAACAATGGATCGAAGTCATGGCGGATGTGATTTTGAAGGCACCGGGCTGACCGGTCTACATGGCTCGTGGGGGAGCTGTGAGAATAAGCTTGGATATTCTACTGTTGCTCAGTGGAATACCCATTTCAGTTCAGAGGGACAGGTCAACTACAGACAGTGTTCGTGGGGGGCCGATAATCCTCAAGGTTGGCGAAATATGATTGAGTCCCGCAGAAATTTCAGCGACGAGCAGTCATGGAATGAAGTCCTGGAACGCGTGACAGTTCAATCGAGCCCTTACCTACGTAGCTGGGTAACGGCATTTTTCTATGACGTTCGAAAGTCCGGAGGTCTGGCGAACGCCAGGATTTTTCAGCAGAAGATGGCGAATACCGGCAAACGCGTACCCATACTTCGGCTGGATTTCACCGCGGCAGCAACCAGCCGATTTCAATATGTCGTTTCTGATCAGGTCACTTATCCGTGAGTGAATGCGCATTAATAGCCTGAATACTAAGGTTTCGCTATTAAAAAATAATGAAGCTTCTAATACGTATGACCACTGTTATTTCTGACAGTGGTCAATGATTCGCTATTGATAAATAATGTCCTTTAGGCAGTCGAAAAATAGTTTTATCGTCGGTCGTTCTATATTTGCGGTACTGCTTTATTGTGCGGTAAACATGTGTCCTGCCTGGGGTTCATTCCAATTCTGATAGTGAAGTTTTACTGATGAGAAGGTGATTCTAATGAACGCAAACTATCCACAACCCACTGTCGTTGAAGCCCCAGGTGGCGTACTCGACCCTCAAGACGCAGTGAACGGTGCGACTGTGCGCGTGACGTATGCCATGCAGGACACCGATATCATCGGCCTGGCGTGGGACAACCGTGATGATCTGGTGCCCCAGCAAAATGGCAACTCAAGCGGTACCGTTGATTTCATCGTCCCGGCCTCCGCAGTAAATGCCGCCATTGGCCGCACCATCCCGGTTATTTATGCAGTGGCGCGCAATGGCGCTCCTGGTTTATCGATCATTCTCGACCTGACGGTGACGGCGGATAGCGCAGAAGTTAAACCTCGCATATTGAAAGTGACAGGCGCCAGTGGCGATGTCGAGGACGGAGGGGTAACCCCCGACAACGTATTGACAATATCCGGAACCGCGGGCGTTGGCCTGACGCTGGATGTATTTGATGGCGCTTATCCCGTTGAAACAGTTGTCGTGGAAAGTGACGGGAGCTGGAAGTTGGCATTATCTGGGCTTACGGAAGCTGAGCATCGGATTACTGCGAAGAATGCAGGTGGAGTACTGGTATCGGATCCGAGGATCTTTATCGTTAGCGCAGGGGCGGCACTGCCGAATATTGAATCAGTCGTCGATTCACTCGGTGCGCCAATCGCTCCTGATGGCATCACGTTCGATCCTCGCATCACTTTGTCAGGAGCCGCCGAGCCTGGGGCAGTCATTGAGGTGGAAAGTGAGGGCGCGTCTTGGGGCACAGCGCCCGCAATCAGTGGCCTTTGGAACAAGACGCTGAATTTACACGCGGGAAGGCATGTATTCGTCGCGAAGGACCTGGCCAGTCAGGCCGTTTCCTATCCCTGGACAATTAGTTACGTAGTCGAGAGTCTTATAATCGATACATCACCCGCCATCCTGAACGGGTTGCTGTATCACGCCTGGACGGCACCTCCTTTCCCGCCTGCAGGCACGTATACGGACAGGCCAGCCAGCGGTGGGAGGCCACCGTATCGCTACACCTCTAGCGACACCGCTATCGCCACGGTGGATGAAAGTGGGCGCGTAGTTTCAGCTGGTAATGGGCTTACCACCATTGTTGTCGCCGATAGTGTGGGGAGTACCGCAAGCTTCACAGTCATAGTGTCGAATGTGTACCAGTTTTTTGGTTCTGGACTTCGCACCAATCACACCTCGGCGTCTTGGGCTGTCAGGGATTTAGGTGGCTACCTGCCCTCAATGGCGGAGTGGCGTCTATTTTATGCCGCGTATGGAAGTGAAGCCGGACAGTTAACACCGCTTAATTGCTGGTCTAGAGATCAGGCACCCGGGCCGAACCTGACTAACTGTTGGGCCTTTGTACCTTCGACGGGTCAGGAGCAATTGATACCTTGGGAGTCACCGGGGGATGCCTTTGGTATACGAGCGATACTTTAGCTCCAGTTGATGTCTGAAGGTCGTTCGATAGTAAGCCTCCTTCGACTGAGTTGTTAGTCAGTATTTTTCAATACGTTTTGTCTCTGTTGTACTGTCTTGCGCTTCGCAGGAGACATGCCTGACTGTACTTGCAGATTTCGCTATTTCAAATGCTGCTTAAGCTTCTAATGAGTATCAATACTGCTACTTCTGACAGTTGCCAGTGGTGCGCAAGGGGTCAATACTTTTCCTGAGGCGATAAGAAAGCATATTCAATCCTGCGTTGTTGGTGGCGCCACAGTCGTGCTCCGCGCTATTGCGCAGTAGTGCAGTGAAAAAAATCAGATCGAATTTGATCTCGAAGAAAGCGTGCTCGCGCTAACTGTTGTTCGTACGCGCTACTTTCATGAACGAATTCGCTTCTGCAGAAGTGCTTTCTGACGTTGCGTTGAACTGGTTTCGTTATTCATACCAAAAAGGTGAATCAAAATGGATATAAAGGCTGCAGAAGTGCGACCTGTCATCTCGAGAGTGGCGGGCGCCAATGGCGATGTCGAGAACGGAGACGTAACCCCAGACAACTTATTGACATTTTTCGGAACGGCAGGTCCGGGAGTTGAGTTGGATATATTGGACGACTCTTATCCTGTTGAAACCGTGCGGACGCTAAGTGATGGGAGCTGGACATTGTTGCTATCGGGATTGACGGAGACGAAGCATTTTATTAAAGCGGCTAACGTTGGCGGGCAGCTGGAATCTGAGGTTTTTGAGTTTACGGTTGGCGGAAGCTCAACACAGCTTGTCGAGAATTTTGAAGAGGAACCACGTGGTCCTTTGGAGCCTGGGCAACCGCACACCTGCCGCTCCGGGCTGATTTTAACGCCGACAGGGGATTTTGGTGTGTACTTCGGGAAAAGTGATGCAGATATAAATCCTCTTAAAGGACGTATAGATGTAACTATTCATAGCCCTTCGGGTACTCAGCCAAAGGTGATTATGAGGCTGCCGTCAGCTGCTAGCCGAGTGGATTTTGACTGGGCGTATCAGTTCGCGTCGTCGACGCAGGCCAAAGTCACTTATTCAGATGGTAGTGGGGGCGTCGTTGGAGTGCAGACGCTACCAATGCCAGGGGGGAGTTTTACAGTGCAGAAGGCAACATTTACCGCGCCTTCGGGGCCAGCGATTGTGTCACTGGAGGTAGATCCGCCAGTACCCTCGAGCATTCACATTGGGAAAATAACCTGGTATCTATAAAAACACGTCCGTAATCCAGCTTTAGCGGAGTTTGCATGCGCAAACTCCGCTTTTCTATTTCGGCCCCCTTAAAGTATCCGCTGCAACCCTTTCCTCAACCACCCACCAACACTTGCACCCCCCACCTCATCCCGCCTGGGCAACAAACACGGCATATCCCGCAACCGTATCCACGGTTCATCCTGCCAATGCATAACATTGAGCTCCCCCGTCTGCCACTCCAAAACACCCGGCGTCGGGCTGTTGTGATCTTCCACGTCCGTGCTGTAGCGCAATCTTGGCAGCACGCTGTAGGTCAGCCATTTGCGCAGGGGCAGGTTGGCGGGGTTGGGGTGGTAGACGAGCAGGGCGTAGACGGCGGATTCGCTGACCATCAGGGTTTCTTTCGCTTGGCCGTAATAGCTCATCAGCACGTTGCGGCGTTGGTCGGGGGCGAGTTTGCGGGTGAAGCGTTCTTCAAGGAACAGGCCCATCATGCGACCCAGATCCCGGGCGCAAAACCACGCCTGACGGTCGATGAGCAGGGCGTGCAGTTGGTATTTATGGCGGTTGAACACCATGGGTTCGAAAGGCTGTTCCATTGCGGTCTGTCCGTATTGGCTTTATTGAGGGACCAAAGGCGTCGGGAGCTAAGAACACCATCAAGAAGTGCCGGCATATTCCCCCGAAGGGTCTTGTATTAGCCGACTCCCGACATAACAGACATGCGAAGGCATTATGCGCCCGCGATAAACGAATTTATCGCGGGCACAAAAAAACCGCTTCCTGTCGTGGCGGGTAACGCTTGATAGAGTTCTTAGGCTCAGGGCGCGCATGATTGGGCAGACGGTTTTCATCGTAAATGCTGGCACGTGTGTGCGGATGTGACCGGGGTGAAGTCGGGTTGGCCAGCGGTGTCGGCATTAGCCTGGAAGGTGATGTTTCTAGCGATGAGGTGTTGCAGCTATTCCGGCCTCTTTCCGGCTGAAGCCGGTCTCACGAGGTGTCATCGAAGGCTTGCGATAACATAAGATAACGCTTTGTTCACGGCTAATCGCCGATAAATCTAACCATATCGTATCTGTGAGTCGCGAAGTAGCGTTCCATTGGCGATACTTCCTATCAATATTCGCGCTGACATAATGCAGTTGTCAGGAAGGCTGACATAAGAAAAATGCAAGGTGCACAATGGACATTCACTCCCAACCGATTTCCATTTCTACAGCGCTTGAGATCACCCGTGTTGTTGACGACAGGTGCAACTCCCTCGAAAACCCCGGCAAGGCGACTCACCCCAATCTGGTTGTGTTTGGGCGAGGGCCGACCAACGCCAAAATGTTTTTTCTGGACGACGGCGTACTGCAGGAGACTACCGAGATTACTTCTGGAGGCGCGTGGCTGATAAGGCTTGCTGCCGAAACGGGCAGTCATTGCTTTAGTGTGTGCACCAGCAGTGGAGCGGTATCTCCTTCCTGGGATATCACCGTCGTAGCGTCGACCCCGAAGTATTACGGGATCATGTGGGACCGGGTTTAGCCGGGAAGTGATGTTCCTGACTGCAAATATTCAGAGTTGCATCGGCCCTCTTCGTGAATAAATTCACTCCTACAGGGGGACGCAGTTGCCGGAATAGAAGTGCAGCCCTTAATTGCCGATCGGTTTAAACACTGTCATTTCTGTCAGGTGTGTCGGTTGAATGATCTCGGTACTGTCTGGGGCATGAAGTTTATTTACTGCGCGGTAGCTACATTCAATGGCTGCATCGATTAAAGGTAAGTGCCATGCATACCCATGAGACTTCTGCGGTGCCAGCCATTACCGGCGTTGTGGACAGTGAAGATCATCCCATTCCCAATAACGGAACGACCGAAGATACGGTGCTGACCCTTTTGGGGGTGGGTACGGTCAATATCGGAGTCATCATTGCTGACAACGACACCCCTATCGCGCTGGCTCTGGTAAATGAAAACGGCGAGTGGATGAAGTCAGTGGCGGCGCAGGAAGGCAGGCACAGTTACACCGTTCGTTTCTCCGACGATGCCTGGGTGGTGACGGTGGTCATGGCTGCGCAGGCCCCGACTATCATCAGCGTGCGCGATTCTCAGGGCGAGGTTGTCGATGGCGGCAGCACCTTTGATCAGCGTGTGACCCTCGAAGGTACTGCGGCCGCTGATCAATGGGTGGAGATTCTGGACAGGGCAGAAATCATTGCCAGCGTACTGGCGACGGGAGGGCGATGGGCGGTTGACCTGCCATTGCTGGCGTTTAAAGGCTATAGCCTCAAGGCGCGAGGTCTGTACGGCAGCATCCCGGAATCAGACGTAAGAGCTTTTAATGTTATTTATCGGGGGGAGGATTTTGAAACCGGCGCACTGGGTGCCATTCCCGCGAATATTGCACTGGAATTCCCCGCGATGTTCGTCACACCCAACAAAGACGCCAGCTTGATAGACGATTCCGTTGCAGCGCCTTTTGTGACGGGGAAGGCTATCTCCATTGCTGAGGACAGCGTGGTACGTTTTGATTTGAAATCACCGGTCAACAAAATCACCTTCGGTGCTTTTGCCATGGCGGATGGTTTTGGCGTCGAACCTCCTTACCTGTCATGTTTCGATGAAAGCCAGGCACTGATATTCGAACGTAAGCTGTATTTCGGAGAGGATTATGCCGTCTGGGATGAGGTTGTCAGTCCCGATCGCAGGATTACATCGCTGGTGCTTACGGTGCATGTGAGAACAACCGCGTTCCATGTGGATAACTTCAGTTTCTTCTGATTGTTCCATCCGAAGCGTTTGACCTGATCTGTACCACTGGCTTTTGCTAAACTGCGCAGCCTTCGAGGAGCTGCCATGAATTACCGCCACGCCTTCCATGCCGGCAACCACGCCGATGTGCTCAAACACCTGATCATGACTCGCTTGTTTGCCCTGATGGCGCGCAAGGAGCAGCCGTTCGCCTATATCGACAGCCACGCCGGGCTGGGGCTTTATGACCTCAAGGGCGATCAGGCCAGCCGCACCGGCGAATACCTGGAAGGCATTGCACGCCTGTGGGATGCGCCGGACTTGCCTGCGTTGGCGGCCGATTACGTGCAACTGCTGCACGACATGAACCCCAACGGCGAGCTGCGTTATTACCCTGGCTCCCCGGAAATCGCCCGCCGCTCGACCCGAGCCAACGACCGTGTGCTGCTCAACGAGAAGCATCCGGAAGACGGGCGTTTGCTGAAAGAGAACATGAAGGGTGATCGTCGTGTGGCGGTGCATCTGGGCGAAGGTTGGCATGTGCCGCGTGCGTTGTTGCCGGTCGCCGAGAAACGGGCGGTGCTGCTGATCGATCCGCCTTTCGAACAGCTCGATGAAATGAAGCGCTGCGCTGTGGCCTTGAAGGAAACCATCGGCCGTATGCGCCAGACGGTGGCGGCCATCTGGTATCCGATCAAGGATCAGCGTCTGCTCAAGCGCTTTTATCAGGATCTCGCGGAGACCGGTGCGCCGAAGTTGTTGCGCGTCGAGTTGTACGTCCACCCGCTGGACACCCCCGCCAGCCTCAACGGCTCAGGCCTGGCCATCGCCAACCCGCCTTGGGGTCTGGAAGAAGAACTGCGCGAGTTGCTGCCGTACCTGGCGCAAAAGCTGGGGCAGACCAAGGGTGACTGGAAAATGGATTGGTTGATTGCGGAGTGATCGGGCATCTGAGTGGTGCTGCTCGCGGCTAAAGCCGCTCCTACGACGAGAGGCGGCGAACACCAGGCATCCGCAAGACCGCTTACATCACAAATCCGTAGGACCGGCTTCAGCCGGGAGGGCGTCCGTTGCNGCTGCTCGCGGCTAAAGCCGCTCCTACGACGAGAGGCGGCGAACACCAGGCATCCGCAAGACCGCTTACATCACAAATCCGTAGGACCGGCTTCAGCCGGGAGGGCGTCCGTTGCAACACCACC
>NZ_LKBT01000006.1 GCF_002699985.1 Pseudomonas sp. ICMP 561
CAACATCACGTTGCTCGTTAGCGGGAGGCGAATTCTACAGCGTTACAACCTGCTGTCAACTGCCTTTTTTCACCGCTTTCGATCAACTTCATCGAAGCCTCTTCCGAGCCAACTGAATCGTCCAACTCATTGATTATCAAGGAGTTTTTCGTTCTGTCTGCGCCAGAAGAGGTGCGAATTATAGAGAGATTAGAGAGGCCGTCAACCCCTAATTCACGCTTTTGTTGGAACTTTTGCCTTCGCACCCATTACACGCGGGATTCGCCTCGCAATCATTGGGATCCTGAGACTCAGCAACAGCACACCGATCACCGCATATAAAGACCACTCCTTCAGATCCGCTCTGACAATCCAGAACATATGCAGCAGGCCCAACCCCAAAATTACATAGATAAGCCGATGAAGTTTTTTCCAGCGACTCCCTAGCCGCCTCTGACTGTAGCGATTGGAGGTCACGGCCAAGGCCAGCAGGCATACAAAGGCAAGGCTGCCGACAATAATGTACGGACGCTTCACCAGCTCCACACCCAACTGCGACCAGTCCAGTCCCAATATGAAAACGGCGTACGCGCTCATGTGCATGAATACGTAAGCAAAGCACCAAAGCCCCAACTGGCGCCTGACAGCAATCCAGCCTGCCCACCCCGTCAATTTTTGCAGTGGCGTCATTGCCAGCGTAATCAGTAGCAATATCAGAGTGCCCAGGCCGAGCCTGTCGACAAGCACCTTCCCAGGATCAGGCCCCAACGCAAAGATCCAGGCCTGATAAAGCCAGAGCACCGGTGCAACACATGCAGCCAAAAAAACGCCGAAGCGCCAGATCGGGTAACGCATCAATAATTCTTCCGCAAATCCAGGCCTGTATATAAGGAGGCAACCTCCTCCCCATACCCATTGAACATTTCGGTCTGTCGCACATTCGGACTGAACAAGCCGCTCGGCAACCTGCGCTCATGTGCCTGCGTCCAACGAGGATGGTCGACGGTCGGGTTCACGTTGGCATAAAAGCCATATTCGTTAGCCGCGATACTTTGCCAGGTCGTCTTGGGCTGCTCACTGACCAGACTGATTCTCACAATGGACTTCACGCTTTTAAAACCGTACTTCCATGGCACGACCAAACGCAGCGGCGCACCGTTCTGGTTAGGCAGCTCACGCCCATACATGCCAACTGCAAGAATCGCCAGAGGATTCATTGCTTCGTCCAGTCTCAGCCCTTCAACATAAGGCCAGTCGATCAATGCAAAACCCGAACGTTGCCCCGGCATGGTCTTTGGGTCCTGCAGCGTTTCAAAACGGATGTACTTCGCCTTGGCAGTAGGTTCGACCTGTTTGAGCAAAGCAGAGATTGGAAAACCAATCCAGGGAATGACCATCGACCAGGCTTCTACGCAACGCAGCCGATAAATGCGCTCTTCCAACTGATAGGGCTTCATGAAGTCTTCGAGCGCATAACGACCAGGCTTGCCGACTTCGCCATCGATGACGACAGTCCACGGCTCGGTTTTCAGCGACCCGGCATTCTGCGCAGGATCGCCCTTGTCGGTGCCAAACTCATAGAAGTTGTTGTAGTGCGTCGCGTCCTTGAAAGGGGTAATCGCTTCCCCCTTTACGTTGACCGCCTGCCACTTGGTGTCGGGAAGCTTCTCGGCAAACCAGCCAGGCGCCTTGCCAGGCTCAACATTCGGGTAAAGAGAAGGATCGGCAGCACTCGCCCAGCGCGGCATGGCACTGACGGCCAACCCGGTAAGGGAAGCGCCCAAGAGGGCACGACGAGAGAGATAAATAGATTCGGGGGTAACGTCCGACTCTTTGCAAGCGGACGCTGTTGGAATTTTGATTAGCATGATGACTCCACAATCCAGAGGAACTAATGCACCAATAGACTGTGGAGTATGGGGGAAATTACATCATTCGCCCGTTTTGTGACGACGCAGGCGTAACAAATATTGAATAGGGCCGGATGCCGCATAAGCGAGGAATATCAGCAGCAAAATGCGCGGCGGGTCGCTGAACACGACAGCGAAGACCAGCACAACTGCCAGAATCGCGACAAACGGCACACGCCCTTTCAGGTCCAGCTCTTTAAAGCTGTTGTACTTGATGTTGCTGACCATCAGCATGCCCGCCGCGGCGACCAGCAAGGCCACCAGAAATGACAGCTTGGAGCCCTGAATGCCGTAATCGCTGAACGCCCAGACCGTACCGGCAACAACGCCCGCCGCAGCAGGACTCGCCAGACCGATGAAATAGCGTTTGTCAGCCTTGCCAACCATGGTATTGAAACGCGCCAGACGCAACGCTGCACCTGCCACATAGATGAAGGCGACCATCCAGCCGACCTTGCCCATGTCCCCCAATGCCCAGCCAAAAGCCAGGAGCGCCGGAGCGACACCAAATGCGACCATGTCGGACAGAGAGTCGTACTCCGCGCCGAACGCACTCTGGGTATTGGTCATGCGTGCCACGCGGCCATCTAGACCGTCGAGCACCATGGCGACGAAAATGGCGATTGCGGCAAAAGCAAAATACTTGCTCGCCCCGGCGCTGTCCCCTGCCGCCAAAGCGCTCTGTGCGCTCATGGAGCTGATAATGGAATAAAAGCCGGCGAACAGGTTCGCAGTGGTAAACAGATTGGGCAGCAGATAGATACCGCGATGCCGGACCTTACGGCCTTCGGCATCATGCCCTTCTTCAATGTGCTCATCGATCGGTAGCAGGCTTTCGGCGTCAGAGGCCTTGTTTGGCTCTTCAGGACGTTCGCTCATAGACTTTACCTTGCAACGGTGTGGAAAGTTTCGACAGATGCTTGCGACGAGTGTTCGTCTGCAAACGATGCAGCTTTATACCAGAAGCGTCTGCGCATAACGAAAAAACGCGGCCAATTGGCCGCGTTTTTTCTAGCGCAGAGCTATGTCGCGGGGACTTAGTTCTTGGCTTTGTCGACGATTTTGTTGGCACCGATCCACGGCATCATCGAGCGCAGTTGCTCGCCGATGATTTCGATACCGTGAGCGGCGTTGTTACGACGCTTGGCGGTCATCGATGGGTAGCCGGTAGCGCCTTCGCTGATGAACATCTTCGCGTATTCACCGTCCTGAATGCGCTTCAGAGCGTTGCGCATGGCCTGACGGGATTCAGCGTTGATCACTTCAGGACCAGTCACGTACTCGCCGTATTCGGCGTTGTTGGAGATCGAGTAGTTCATGTTGGCAATACCGCCTTCGTACATGAGGTCAACGATCAACTTCAGTTCGTGCAAGCACTCGAAGTACGCCATTTCTGGAGCGTAGCCAGCTTCAACCAGCGTCTCGAAACCAGCTTTAACCAGCTCAACAGTACCGCCACACAGAACAGCCTGCTCGCCGAACAGGTCGGTTTCAGTCTCGTCCTTGAATGTGGTTTCGATGATACCGGTACGGCCGCCGCCCACGCCCGAAGCGTAAGACAGTGCAACGTTTTTGGCGTTGCCCGAAGCGTCTTGGTAAACAGCGATCAGGTCAGGGATACCGCCGCCTTTGACGAATTCAGTGCGAACAGTGTGACCTGGCGCTTTTGGCGCGATCATGATCACGTCCAGATCGGCGCGTGGCACAACCTGATTGTAGTGAATCGCGAAGCCATGGGAGAAGGCCAGGGTAGCGCCCTTCTTGATGTTCGGCTCAACTTCGTTCTTGTACAGCGCGGACTGGAATTCGTCCGGGGTCAGGATCATGACCAGGTCAGCAGCAGCAACAGCCGAAGCAACGTCAGTCACTTTCAGGCCATGGGCTTCAGCCTTGGCGACAGTAGCCGAACCTTTACGCAGACCAACAGTGACATCAACGCCGGAGTCTTTCAGGTTGCACGCTTGTGCGTGGCCTTGGGAACCGTAACCGATGATGGCAACTTTCTTGCCCTGGATGATCGAAAGGTCGCAGTCTTTGTCGTAATAAACTTTCATGGAATTCCCCTGTTATCGTGGCCTTCAGGCCATTTTGCAAAATGAGATTAGATGCTCAGCACTTTGTCGCCACGGGCAATGCCCGTCACGCCGCTGCGTACTGTTTCCAGGATTGCGGCAGTGCCGATGGCCTGAATGAAGCTGTCCAGCTTGTCGCTCGTACCGGTCAGTTGCACGGTATAAACGCTGGCTGACACATCAACGATTTGCCCGCGGAAGATATCCGTGGTGCGCTTGATCTCGGCGCGCTGGGCGCCCGTAGCCTTGACCTTGATGAGCATCAGTTCACGCTCGATGTGAGCGCTCTCCGACAGATCAACCAGTTTGACTACTTCGACCAGCTTGTTGAGGTTTTTGGTGATCTGCTCGATCACCTCATCCTGGCCGACAGTGGTCAGCGTCAGACGCGACAGGGTCGGGTCTTCAGTCGGGGCCACGGTCAGGCTTTCGATGTTGTAGTTGCGCTGCGAAAACAGGCCGACGACGCGAGACAGTGCACCCGGTTCGTTTTCCAGCAAAAGGGAAATGATGTGCCGCATGATTAAGTCCGCTCCGTCTTGCTGAGCCACATATCGCGCATGGAGCCGTCTTTGATCTGCATCGGGTAAACGTGCTCGGTGACGTCAACCTGGATATCGATGAACACCAGACGGTCCGTCATGGCGAACGCTTCTTCCATCTTCGGCTTCAAATCTTTCAGATCAGTGATCTTCATACCGACATGGCCATAAGCTTCGACCAGTTTCACGAAGTCAGGCAGCGACTCCATATAGGAGTGCGAGTGACGACCGCTGTAGCTCATGTCCTGCCACTGACGGACCATGCCGAGCACGCCGTTGTTAAGCAGGATGATTTTCACAGGCAGACCGTACTGCAAGCAGGTCGACAGCTCCTGGATATTCATCTGGATACTGCCTTCACCCGTTACACACGCAACATGCGCTTCTGGGAAGCTCAGCTTGACACCCATCGCAGCCGGGAAGCCAAAGCCCATGGTGCCCAGACCGCCAGAGTTGATCCAGCGATTAGGCTTGTTGAAGCGGTAGTACTGCGCAGCAAACATCTGGTGCTGACCAACATCGGACGTCACGAAGGCATCGCCATTGGTCACTTCGCAAAGGGTCTCGATGACTTTCTGCGGCTTGATGACGCTGCCGTCGCCCGGGTTGTACGGGAACAGATCACGATCACCACGCCATTCGTCAATCTGCTTCCACCAGCTGGCAACCAGCGCTTTGTCTGGCAGCTCGCCGATTTCCTTGAGGGTCGCGACCATTTCAGTCAGAACGCTCTCAACCGGCCCCACGATAGGCACATCAGCCTTGATGGTTTTGGAGATGGAAGCCGGGTCGATATCGATGTGAATGATCTTGGCATTCGGGCAGAACTTCGCCGCGCCGTTGATCACACGGTCATCGAAACGCGCGCCAACAGCCAGGATCACGTCAGCGTGGTGCATCGCCAGGTTGGCGGTGTAGCTGCCGTGCATACCCAGCATGCCGACAAACTGACGATCCATGCCTGGATAACATCCAAGACCCATCAGGGTGTTGGTCACGGGAGCGTTGAGCTTTTGCGCCAACTCGGTCAGCGGCTCGGAGCCATTGCCCATGATCACGCCGCCACCGGCATAAATGATCGGACGCTTGGCCGCCAGCAGCATTTCGACTGCCTTGCGGATCTGGCCTGAGTGACCACGAACAGCCGGGCTGTAAGAGCGCAGCTTGGCTTTCTTGGGGAATACGTATTCGAACTTCTCGGCCGGGTTGGTCATATCCTTCGGAATATCGACAACCACGGGACCGGGACGACCGGACTGCGCCAGGTAGAAAGCCTTTTTCAGCACTTCAGGGATTTCCGACGGATGCTTGATCATGAAGCTGTGCTTCACGATCGGCCGGGAAATACCGATCATGTCGGTTTCCTGGAATGCATCGGTGCCGACCAGTGTGCTTGCGACCTGACCGGACAGCACGACCATTGGAATCGAGTCCATATAAGCCGTGGCGATACCGGTGATTGCATTGGTAGCACCTGGACCTGAAGTGACCAGTACCACACCGGCCTTGCCGGTAGCGCGCGCATAACCGTCAGCCATGTGCGTCGCCGCTTGTTCGTGACGAACAAGAATGTGGTTCACGGCAGGCTCTTTGAACAGGGCGTCGTAAATGTGCAGGAGGGCACCGCCTGGGTACCCGTAGATATGCTTAACGCCTTCGTCACGCAAAAAGCGGACGACCATTTCAGCGCCGGATAAGAGCTCCACGTTGTTCACCTCTAAAACGCCAGAATACCGTCCACAAACGAGGACGGGTCTTAATAGGTTTTACTGCCAAGCAGAGCATGAGCGACGGTGGTCGCCGACTACGTCAGCACTGACTGAGCAAGTATTGGGTAACCCCTGAGTGTTTCGGGGCGTTCCCACCCAGCGCGAGGTAACGCGTTGCGGGTGTTACAGGTCGGCGCGGGTGTGCGCCTCATGATCTACCGAGATGGTCTGCTTCTGGCAGTCCCTTCACAGCGAACTTTGGATTGTTGTGATTCGCCTGCCCCAAGTCAAGTCATCCGTGAGCTTTCTTCCAATTAACCGCACCAAAGTGCGCCGGATAAGGTCATGAAGGCGGCCTTGTGATAGTTTTCAGGACAAACGTACCTGGAAGGAAGCAGCATGCGTTGCATGATTATCGCCGCCATAGTTGCGCTGGCTCTCGGCACAACCGCCCAAGCGGCTCAGATTTATAAATGGGTCGACGACCAGGGCGTGACCCATTTCGATGCTCAGCCCCCCGCAGGGCGACAAACCCAGCAGATCGATACCCAGAAACCGCCCGCCGTGCCCACAACCGGCAACTCAAAGGCAGCAATTGACGAAGAGGCAGAGCAGCGGGCTGTCGATGACGTGGTCAAGAAGAAAATCACTCAGGAAGAGGGTCGACGCGCCGAGGATTGCAAGATTCTAAGGACCAATCTTTCCCAGCTACAGAACAATCCTCGCGTGCGGGAACAGGTTGAGGGTGGGCTGAAACGCCTTTCGGAAGATGAACGGCAGGTGCGTATTACCGAGACCCAGCAGGCGATTAAAGATTATTGCCTTTAAACCTGCCGGGCCTGAGGCATGAATTACCGGTTCTGGCTGATCAACTGATCAAACTGCGCAAGCAACTGCTGCAACGGCCGGGTTTCGCGCTGGCGGGTGGCGTAGACCATCTCGGCCATTTCCAGGATGCCTGAGGCATTCGGCAGCGGCAGGTCATTCTCAAGAATGAGCTTCATTCTTGGCAGGAAAATCCATTGCAGCCATTGCTCGAACTCCAGCGTATCGACACAAAACGGTTCGCCACTGGAGAGCGCCTCTTCACTGGGCGGTAGATCGCTCCACCAACCCAATGCCCGCAACTCGCGCTCGATCAGCAGCAAATGCTCGGCCACTTCAGGAAAGCGCTGATCCATCAAGCGCCGACCTTGGCTTTCTGACGAGCCAGGGCTGCACCGGACGCATCGCCCTGCTTCTCACGTGCCTGAGCGATGATCTCCCACAGGCTGGCCTGCAGACTTGGGCGACCATTGGCGTAAGTCAGACCACGACGCGCCAGTTGCTCGGCCTGAGCGGAATCGCCCTGAGCCAGTCGCACTTGTGCCAGTCGATAGATAACTTGCGGCTCCCGAGGAGCAACACGTTGCGCACGCTCAAGGCTCGAAGACGCGCCATTGAGGTCGCCGCCGTTCTGCTGCTGCTGAGCGGTGGTCAACAGCGCCAGGACCGGGCCATCAAGTTGTTCATCGGCAGACAAGCCGCTACCGGAAGACGGGATGCCACTTGGCGCACTGGACGCAGGCATGTTGTAAGTGTTGCTGGTAACCGGTGCGCTGACCGACGAAGTGTCGATCGGCGGACTGACGCTGATCGGAGCCTGCCCAGCCGGAGCAGCATACGTATCGATAGGTGCGGAACTACCGCCACCGCCACCCGGAATCATGACCACGACGCCAGAATCCTGCGGTACGGACTGAGCTTGCGCAGGCGCCTGAGCAACGCTTGCCCGAGAAGCGCCGTTGCGCGACACGCGCTCGCTATTGGAAACCTTCGAACCCGAATCCACCACGGGAATCGAGCCACGTTCTACGCTGGCACAACCATTGAGCAGAGCAACAGCTGTCAACGCTGGTATTAACCACTTGTTCACTTTAGATCCTCTTTGGGGCGCTCAATTAATCTAGTTCAGCCAACCCTTGACCCAATCCATCACTTCCTGGGCCGGAGCCGCAGGCCCACCACAAGCAGCGCCGGGGGCAGGTTCACTGCCGCGAATATACGGCATCTGCACGGCGTTCGGGCAACCGGCATCGGATCCCTCGCCTGTCGCGGCATTGACCCACACCTGCACGACGTTATCAGGCTGCGCCATGTCCAGCGGCAGCGGATCAGCCTTGCTCATGAAACTGGTCCAGACCTGCAACGCACCGGTTGCACCGGTAAACGGCGTTTTGCCGTTGTCATCGCGACCCAGCCACACCACCGCCAGCAGATCCTGACTGAACCCGGCAAACCAGCTGTCGCGGGAATCGTTGGTCGTCCCGGACTTACCTGCAAGATTCAGCGAGCTTGGCAATACGTTGTAGACAGAGCGACCGGTACCTTCGCGCATCACCCGCTGCATCGCATTTTGCAGAAGATAGATCGAGCCCGGATCGAAGCGCTGCTGAATCTGGAACGGGTAACGCTTGAGCGGCTCACCTTCAGCAGTCAGCACGCTGCGGATACCGCGCATCGGCGTGTTGAAACCGCCGTTCGCGATGGTCTGGAACATCGTTGCAACCTGGATCGGACTCAACGCACCGGCACCCAGCAACATCGACGGATACGCAGGCCAATCAACGTCAACACCCAGTTTGCCGATGGTTTTGAATACGTTCGGCACACCGACTTCCAGGCCGATTTTAGCGCTGGACAGGTTGTAGGAATGCGCCAGGCCCTGATACAGGAAAATATTACCGTGAGCCTTGTGATCGAAGTTTTGCGGCTTCCATATCTGGCCGTCGGCACCCTTGACCTGGAATGGCTCATCGGCCACCCAACTGGTCAACGTGTACTTGCTCGGACGCTCAAGGGCGGTGAGGTAGATGGACGGCTTCACCAATGAGCCAATCGGTCGTACTGCATCAATGGCCCGGTTGAAACCGGCATAACCTGCCTTGCGGCTACCGATCAGCGCCTGAACCTCACCTGTTTCCGGGTTGGTCACGACCATGGCAGCTTCAACGTCGTCTACACCCTTACGACCCGACAGACGCTTGAACGTCTCGCTCATGGCCGACTCGGACTTCATCTGCAGGATTGGATCAAAGCTGGTGAAGATGCGCAGACCTTCTTCAGTCAAGTCTTCGTCGCGATAGTCTTCGCGCAGTTGGCGTTTGACCAGATCGAGGAAGCCCGGGAAGGAGCTGTCGGCCAGGCTACCGGTCTTGGTCACGCCCAGAGGCATCTTCTTGGCTGCCGCTACTACTTCAGCCGTGGCCACGCCCTGTTGTTCAAGCAAGTCGAGCACCAGATTACGTCGCTCAAGGGCACGTTCCGGGTTACGACGCGGGTTGTAATAGGAAGGCCCTTTGACCAGACCGACCAACAACGCGACCTGATGCAACTTGAGCTCTGACAACGGCTGGCTGAAGAAATACTGACTGGCAAGGCCAAAGCCGTGCACCGCGCGCTGACCGTCCTGACCGACGAACACCTCGTTGAGGTAAGCCTCAAGGATTTCCTGCTTGCTGTAATGGATCTCCAGCAACACAGCCATCATGGCTTCGGTCAGTTTGCGGGTCAGGCTGCGCTCATTGGTCAGGTAGAAGTTCTTGACCAACTGTTGCGTCAGCGTACTCCCACCCTGACGCATCTGCCCGGCAGAGGCATTGATCCAGAATGCACGGGCAATCGACTTGGGCGACACGCCAAAGTGATGGTAGAAATCGCGATCTTCAACGGTTACAAGTGTATCAAGCAGATACGGTGGAGCCTGATCGAGCTTGATCAGGATCCGGTCTTCGAGATTCTTCGGGTACAGCCCACCGATCATCAGCGGTTCCAGACGGGCAACTGCCAGCTTGGCGCCATTGGCCGAAGAAAGGTCCGCAACATAGTCGCCGGAGAAACGGACACGGATCTGCTGGGCAGGATCGGTGCCTTCATAGAACTGAAAACCCCGGGTATTAAGGTCTACGGTATTGCCGCTCACAGCAGCTGCGCCCGGACCATTGGCAACGCTTTCGCGCCGATAACCCAGCGCATCAAGCTCAATCAGGAAGTCATCCTTGCTCAGCTTCTGCCCGACAAACAGCTCCAGAGGCCGCGCATATACTTTGGCCGGAATCATCCAGCGCTTGCCGGAAAACTTCTCTTGAACGATGGCATCAAGGTAAATGGCGAAGCCAGCCAGCACGACGAGCCCGACAATGCCGAGCTTCAACCCCCAGCCTAACCAGGTACGAAGTCCGCCAGAGGCAGGTTTTTTTGCTTTGCGAGAGGATCGAGTACGAGTCATGGCGGCGGATTATACGCACTTTGCCGGGGTTCGAAAGACACCCTTACCGGAGGTTTGCAGCCTCGCGCCAAGCGGCCATAATGCCCACCTTGAAGCATTTAATGAAACATCACTATTGAAGGATCGTCCGTGAGCCAGTCACTGATTGCAGCCCTGCAGAACCCCGCGCTGTTTCCGCATCCGGTCGAGGGCTTTCAGCTCATCGAAACGCACATTTCGTGGGTACTGCTCACCGGTCCATTCGTTTACAAATTCAAGAAACCGGTCAACTTCGGTTTTCTGGACTTCACGACGCTTTCAGCGCGTGAACACTTCTGCAAGGAAGAGCTGCGTCTCAACCAGCGTCTGACCGAAGACCTGTATCTGGAAGTTATCCCGGTGACCGGCAGTGCCGAGGCACCGCAACTGGGTGGCGAAGGCGAAGTCATCGAATATGCGCTGAAAATGCGCCAGTTCTCGCAAGACGGTTTGTTGAGTACGTTGCAGGCCAATGGCGAGTTGACGTCGACGCACATCGACAACATCGCCACGCAGATCGGCCAGTTCCATATTGATGCGCCAAAGGTGGGTGCTGAAAATGAGCTGGGGTCGCCTGACACCGTCATGGCCCCGGTCCTGCAAAACTTCGAGCAGATTCGCCCGTTAATCAGCGAAAAATCAGACCTGCTGCAACTCGATGCCCTGCAAGCATGGGCTGAATCGAGTTTCGAAAGGCTCAAGCCCCTGCTCGCCCAGCGTAAAGCCGACGGTTTTATCCGTGAGTGCCACGGCGACATTCATCTGGGCAATATGACCCTGATCGATAACAAGGTCGTGATCTTCGACTGCATCGAGTTCAACGAACCGTTCCGCATGACCGACGTCTATGCCGATATCGGCTTCCTGGCTATGGACCTGGAAGATCGCGGTCTGAAATCCCTGGCTCGTCGTCTCATCAGCCAGTATCTGGAACTGACCGGAGACTATCAGGGGCTTGAGCTGCTGAACTTCTATAAAGCCTACCGTGCGCTGGTTCGCGCCAAGGTTGCGCTTTTCAGCATGCCAGCAGGCGCCGATGCGGTTCAGCGCGGCGCGACCCTGCGTCAATATCGCAATTACGCAAACCTGGCAGAAAGTTACAGCGCTATTCCTTCGCGCTTCCTGGTTATCACTCACGGCGTATCTGCTGTGGGCAAGAGCCATGTTGCCAAACGTCTTGTGGATTCCCTGGGCGCCGTACGCCTGCGTTCGGACGTAGAACGTAAACGCATGTTTGCCGGGCAGGACGCCAACCTTTATGACGCTGACGCAAGCCAGGCGACTTATGCACGTCTGCATGAATTGGCCGCAGTCGTCCTGCGTGCCGGGTTCCCGGTTGTTATAGATGCAACGTACCTGAAACAGGCTCAGCGCGAGTCGGCGGCAAAAGTTGCCGAAACCACTGGCGTGCCGTTCCTGATCCTTGACTGTGATGCCCCCGAAGCAGTCATTGCAGGCTGGCTCGCCCAGCGTCAGGCAGAAAACACAGACCCTTCCGACGCAACGCTGGAAGTTATCCGGGCACAGCAGGCTAGCCGTGAACCGCTGACTGCGGAAGAAACCCTGCACAGCAAGCGCGTCGAAACCAACAAAAGCAGCGACCTCGACAACCTGATCGAAAACCTTCGTCAGCGCCTTCCCGCGCTCTAAAACAATGTTTTGAGCCGTTTAGCAGTTAGTGCTTCACGGCTTCAAAATAGTGGCGATATACTGGCGTCATAATTCTAACGGAACGGAAAAGCGAGGCGCTTATGAGTCAGCCCAAAGTACTGGATTCCCCGCTGTACGCGATGCTGCGCAATGATGATGTTGCGGGGTTCAACCAAGAGAAACCCAAGTCAGGCACCATTGATTTCCGGGGTGGCGACTTCCGCGGGCTGGACTTGCGCAATCTCGACACCGACGGCATCGACTTCACCAATGCCTATTTCCGATCCGCTGACTTGCGCGGCCTTGACCTGAGCAGCACCCCACTGGAAGGCGCAAGCATCGCCCACGCACAGATCTCGGGGACATTCTTCCCTCGCGAACTGAGCGCTGACGAAATTCTGATGTCGGTCAACTTCGGTACGCGTCTGCGTTACCGTACGCACTGATTTCAGCGCACGTCCCGCCTCGATCAAGCCCGCATGCGCAATGCATGCCGGGCTGGCTCTGCGCAGCCTCCCGCCCACTGATCACCTGACGCTATCTACCCGATCACCTGCCCTGCACCTTTTCCTCCGAACGCTACAATTCCTTAAGACTTGCCAGGTTTTCACCCACAGTCATAGCTCAGCATCGCACGGAGGCATGATGAACGATGAACTGCAACACCTGAAAAACGTCGGCAAGACTTCAGCCCAATGGTTGCACGCCGTGGGCATACACAGTGCTTCTGATTTACGTCGTATGGGCGCTGTAGATGCTTATCAGGCAGTTCGAAAGCGGGGATTTCGAGCAACCAAAGTGTTGTTGTATGCGATTGAGGCAGCTTTGATGGATATTCATTGGATTGACCTGCCCATAGATCGCAAGGACGCTTTGAACAGACAGGTCAACCACCGCAGAGGTCTTGGAAAGGGGCTGATTGAGCCCGCTCAGAAAATAGATGAAAAGAAGTCATTGACTTGCAAATGAGAATCGATATGATTATCACAACCGGTCGCGAGACTGGCCGATAACTGAAAGACCTTGGTTCGGACTTTCAGATTATCTCCTCATCAGGCTAATCACGGTTTTTGACCCGGCTTTTTGCCGGGTCTTTTTTTGCCCGCGATTTCTTCTCGACGGGCAAAAAAAGCAAACCGTTTATTAGTAGCCGTCACCACGCGAACCCGGTTCAGCAACCCCGAGCTTTGACAGGATGTCGTCCAGCAGGCTCGACCCCACCAGCCTGACGCGTTCATCACTGACCCACTGCGGACCGAAGCGCGCGCGAGCCATTTCGATAAATTGTCTGGCGTCATCGAGGGTCCGCAAGCCGCCACAGAACTTGAGCCCTACCTGCCCACCGACCTCTACCAGACTTTCAAGCATGACTCGCACAGCCTGTATAGTCGGAGGCGTCACCAGCTTGCCGGTGCTGGTCTTGATAAAGTTGGCACCCGCAATGATTGCCGCCAGACAGGCGTCACGAATGATCTGCGGATCGCGCAGATCGCCAACTTCCAGAGTCACTGTGAGCACCATGTCCGGCCCGCACGCTGCACGACATGAAGCAACCATATTTGCCCCGGTCTGCTGATCGCCTGACAGCAGCGTGCGGAACGGATAAACCAGGTCGATCTCGTCGGCCCCGGACATGACTGCGGCGCGCGTTTCCGACATCACAGCTTCTTCATTCGCAGAACCGTAGGGGAAATTGACCACGGCGACTACGCGAATATCGCGGTGCTGAAGTCGATCCAGGGTCGTGCGAGCCAGCAACACGAATCGCGGATACACACAAATTGCCGCGATCGGCCCCAACGGTGTCATCGCCCGATGACACAAGCCAACGATGCGCGACTCGGTGTCGTCAACATCCAGCGCCATCAAATCAAACAGGCTGATCGCCTGGCGTGCCAATTGCTCATCTTCAGTGGAGATGTCCATGCTCATGTGCCGTCCTCGAACGCTTCAAAATGAAAGCGAGAACATATAGGAGCGAGGGGCATGCAGGTGCCCGACAAGGCAGAGAGAGAGGAGTACTACGTGATTACAGGAAATTTCCGAAGTAAAAGTCGGTGTCTGAGTTTGGTATGCGGCATCAGGAGTCTGGATTGAAATGCAGCACCCTGTGGGAGCCGGGTTGATCGCGATAAGGCTGGACGCAATTCACTTTAGACGCGTCCAACCGTATCGTCGGAATGCCGCCCAGACCAAGCACCGCTCCCAGGTTCCACAATCCCGTAGGACCGGCTTTAGCCGGGAGGGCGTCGGTACATTCGCTAAATTTTCTTCGTCAGAAATACCGCTCTCCCGGCTAAAGCAAGTCCTACAAGATCAAGCTTGAAGACAAACATAGATCTCCCACAGCGTCCGCCGCATCTAAAGATATCCCCAACCCCGAAAAGAACTGCCACAATTTGCCGCTTGAGAAACAACGTCACGAGCCCCAACGGAGGCCCAGGTGAAATTGCTCTGCACCGGAGATCAACTGCCGGAAGCCCAAAGCCGCGGGTTTGAAATCAATGGTCGCAAGCTGTTTGCCACAAGGCGTAACGGGCAGGTGTTCGTCTATGACAACCGCTGCCCGCATCGTGGCATACCGCTGGAATGGCAGCCGGACCAGTTTCTGGACCCAAGCGCCAGCCTGATTCACTGCGCCACTCATGGAGCCTTGTTCCTGATTGAAAGCGGCGAATGCGTCGCAGGCCCCTGTGAAGGAAGATCTCTGACCGGAATTACCAGCCACGAAGACCATCAAGGCATCTGGATCGACATACCCGGCGGCAACTGATCAGGCTCTTTTGCCCAGCGAAGCTGCAATGGCCGATCAATGAAGATTTCTTCGGGCGTCAACTGCACGCCATACGCCAAAACTTCAACGCCCGCCGCGACTGCCTCGCGCAATGCAGCGGCGTAGCCTGGGTCAACTTCCTCGGCAGGCCGCACGGCCTCGATGTCGGTCAGGTTCACGCAATACAACAACACGGCACGTACACCCTCGCGCGCCAGGTTCGCCAACTCCCGCAAGTGTCGTGCGCCACGCTGGGTGACCGCATCCGGAAACGCGGCCACCGCTGAGCCATCAAAACCCAGGGTGACACTTTTGACCTCGACGTAGGCTGGACCCTGCGGGTAATCCAGCCGGAAATCCACCCGGCTTTTTTCCTGACCATAGGCCACTTCGCGCTTGAGAGCGGTAAAGCCGTTCAACTCGGTGATCACCCCGGCGCGTAACGCTTCTTCCACCAGGGCGTTGGCACGTCCGGTGTTGACGCACGCCAGACGTCCCTGTGGGGTTTCGCTGATTTCCCAGGTGCCCGGCAACTTGCGCTTAGGGTCATTGGAGCGGCTGAACCACACACGCCCGCCCGGCATCATGCAATTGAACATCGAGCCGGTATTAGGGCAATGGATGGTCAGCAACTCACCGCTGTCGGTTTGAATGTCCGCGAGAAAGCGCTTGTAGCGCACCAACAACACACCTTGTTCAAGATTCGGAGAAAAACGCATCAGCCTTGCCAGCTCCTTAGCCCGCGAGCAATTCGCTCAACCGCCTCCTGCAAACGCGGCAGGCTCTGGGTGTAGGCGAAGCGCACATGGTGCCCCGCCTGGAAGCGCCCGAAGTCCAGTCCCGGCGTGATTGCAACGTGCTCGGTTTCAAGGAAGTGCTGGCAAAACGAGTAGGCATCGCCCCCGAACGCGGTGATGTCGGCATACAAATAGAACGCGCCTTCTGGCTCAACCGCGATACCGAAGCCCAACTCGCGCAAAGCTGGTAACAGATAATCCCGGCGCAAGCCGAACTCGGCACGGCGCTGCTCAAGGATTTCCAGCGTCTGCGGCTCGAAGCAGGCGAGTGCCGCGTACTGCGCCATGCTTGGCGCACTGATGTAAAGATTCTGAGCCAGCTTTTCCAGATCAGCGACCGCATCGTGAGGCGCGACCAGCCACCCAAGACGCCAACCGGTCATGCCGAAATATTTCGAAAAACTATTCAACACGAATGCATCATCGTCGACTTCCAGCACGCTGGCTGCATCGGTGCCGTACGTCAGGCCGTGGTAAATCTCGTCCACTACCAGATGACCGTTCCGCACCTTGAGCGCCGAGGAAAGCCCAGCCAATTCATCGCGACTCAACAATGTACCCGTCGGGTTTGCAGGCGATGCGACCAGCGCGCCGACACTGTCTTTATCCCAATGCCTTGCCACCAGATCCGGGGTGAGTTGATAACGCTCCTGAGGACCGACCGGCACCAATTGCGCCGCGCCTTCAACAAGGCGCAGAAAATGCCGGTTACACGGGTAACCAGGGTCTGCCAGCAGCCAGTGCTTACCGGGGTCGACCAGCAAACTGCTGGCCAGCAGCAGCGCGCCGGAGCCGCCAGGCGTGACCAGAATCCGGCCGGGGTCGACGTTCACGCCATAACGCTGGGCATAAAACCCGGCAATGGCTTCGCGCAATTCAGGCAGGCCGCGAGCTGCGGTGTAACGGGTTTTACCGGCCGCCAACGCAGCCTGTCCAGCCGCAATAATGGGCTCGGCCGTCGTGAAATCGGGCTCGCCAATCTCCAGATGAATCACGTCATGCCCGGCGGCCTGCAGCTCGTTGGCACGCGCCAGCAGCGCCATGACATGAAAGGGTTCGATGGCGCGACTGCGCGCACTGTAGGGCTGAGCCATTGACCTTCCTTTAAATCTGATCGAGGTCGGATGCCTGTCAGGCATGCGAAAAGTGATGAGCGATTCTACCCAAGCACCCGCCCCTACAGGAAAGTTAATAAACCCCGAAAAACAGTGGATGGTGAGCAATAAGCCATTGAAAAGAGTGTGATCCTCTCAAGGCGTTGAACGTTTTAATCAGCCTTGCGTCTGTAGCAACGGCCATTCACCGCCCAGCTCGAATGCACGCTCGACAACCGGGAGTAGCGCGCTCCGATTCGATCTGGTAAGTTCGCCCGCTTGCAGCCGCAGGGCCGGCAGGTGCCGGTGATGGATATTTTCCTGCGCAATGGATTAAAGAGTGAGAGGCGGTCCATTCATGCCCACCCAAGAAAAGCAGCAGACCAACCAGCTGGACGGTGACTTCAAGCCTTACGAAAGCAGTAAGGGTGAGGAGTACATGGGCAAGCCCATGCGCGAACACTTCACAAAAATCCTCACCAACTGGAAACAGCAGTTGATGAAGGAAGTTGATCGCACCATGACTCACATGAAGGACGAAGCTGCGAACTTTCCTGATCCGGCCGACCGTGCCAGCCAGGAAGAAGAGTTCAGCCTTGAACTGCGTGCTCGTGATCGCGAACGCAAACTGATCAAAAAGATCGACAAGACGCTGCAACTGATCGAAGACGAAGAATACGGCTGGTGCGAGTCCTGCGGCGTAGAGATCGGCATCCGCCGCCTCGAAGCCCGTCCGACAGCCGACCAGTGCGTCGACTGCAAGACATTGGCAGAAATCAAGGAAAAGCAGGTCGGCAAGTAACACGACCCGCAACCTTGCATACACAAAGGACGCTCCGGCGTCCTTTGTTGTTTTTGAGCTCAACCAATCCCCCCACCACATCGATTGAATTGGAATGCTCACCCTCTGGGGTTGCGCTCTTCTGTTGGAGCGAGGCTTGCCCGCGAAGAACGATTACTCGGTAAAGCTGATACACCGCAGCGCCTGATTCGCGGGCAAGCCTCGCTCCAACAGGTGAACGGACGCAGGCATATATAAAGTCTCCTGAGGTTTGGCGTCTTTTCAGTCTCGAAGCAAACCCCAATCTCCAGTAACATCCGCCCCATGAAATCCCCCTCCTACATCGGGCGCTTTGCGCCAACGCCCAGCGGTTATCTGCACTTCGGCTCACTGGTCGCGGCGCTGGCGTCTTATCTTGACGCGCGCTCAGTGGGTGGGCAGTGGTTGATGCGCATGGAAGACCTCGATCCACCGCGGGAAGTCGCGGGCGCACAACGGGCAATTATTGAAACGCTCGAACGCTATGGCTTTGAATGGGATGGACAACTGGTTACCCAAAGTCATCGCCACGATGCCTATCAGGAAATCATCAATCGCTGGTTCAGCCACGGTCTTGCCTACGCTTGTACCTGCTCGCGCAAACAGCTTGAACCCTTTCAGGGTGTTTACCCGGGTACCTGCAGAAATGCCGGGCACTCGCCTGATAACGCAGCCATTCGTATTCGCGTACCCGAACTGCTGTACCGGTTTGAAGATCGTGTTCAAGGCTCGTTTCAGCAACACCTTGGCCGTGAAGTGGGTGACTTTGTGATCCGTCGTCGCGACGGGTTTTACGCGTATCAACTGGCGGTCGTCATCGACGACGCCCTGCAGGGTGTGACCGATATTGTCCGCGGTGCCGACCTGCTCGACTCCACGCCGCGCCAGCTGTACCTCCAGGAATTGCTCGGCGCACCACAGCCGCGTTATCTGCATGTGCCGCTCATCACCCAGCCCGACGGTAACAAGCTGGGGAAAAGCTACCGCTCGCCGCCACTGGAGGCCGATCAGGCAATTCCACTGTTGTTGCGAGCCTTGCGCGCACTCGGCCAGGAACCAGAATCGGCGCTCGCTTACGGCACGCCCCAGGAGGTTCTGAAATGGGCAATCGAGCGCTGGAACGTTTCCGCCATTCCGCGCGTACGGAACCTTGAAGAAGCCCGGATAGACTGAGATAGAGCGCTCGCCGCAAACTGGCATGGATGGCAGCTTACGCGACACTTGCAGGTTGCCCGCCATCCGTTACCATGCCGCTCCTCAACTGCCGCAACGCGAATGAATCGTGAAGGAGGCCAAATGTATATTTACCGCTTGGTCCTGTTGCTGGTAGTCGGCATTTATCTGTTTTCGCCGGCCATCATGGATTGGTGGATCGACGCCACCGGCGCGTGGTATCGGCCTTACCTGCTATGGCTGATCCTGATCGTGGTGACCTTCATTCTGCAGAGTCAAAAAGATGCCGATGAGCTTTAGCCTGACCCAGATGATTCTGGTCAGCGCCGCTTATCTGCTTGTGCTGTTTGGCGTCGCGTGGATCAGCGAACGCGGCGTCATCCCGCGCTGGATCATCCGTCACCCGCTGACCTACACCTTGTCTCTGGGTGTTTACGCCAGCGCTTGGGCCTTCTACGGCACGGTCGGCCTGGCGTACCAGTACGGTTATGGCTTCCTTTCCAGTTATCTCGGTGTATCCGGCGCCTTTCTGCTGGCGCCCGTTCTGCTCTATCCGATCCTGCGCATCACCCGCACCTATCAACTGTCGTCTCTGGCGGATCTGTTCGCGTTCCGCTTCCGCAGCACTTGGGCGGGCGCGCTGACCACGATCTTCATGTTGATTGGGGTGCTACCGCTCCTGGCGCTGCAAATCCAGGCGGTGGCCGACTCGATTGGCATCCTGACCCGCGAGCCCGTGCAGGATCGCGTCGCTATCGCGTTTTGTGCGCTGATTACCCTGTTCACGATTTTCTTCGGTTCGCGTCATATCGCCACCCGCGAAAAACATGAGGGTCTGGTATTCGCGATTGCCTTCGAGTCGGTGATCAAACTCGTGGCCATTGGCAGTATCGGTCTATATGCCCTGTATGGCGTGTTCGACGGTCCGCAGCAACTTGAGCTGTGGCTGCTGCAGAACCAGACCGCCCTAGCCGCCTTGCACACGCCTTTGCAGGAAGGTCCGTGGCGCACGCTGCTGCTGGTGTTCTTCGCCTCGGCCATCGTCATGCCGCACATGTACCACATGACCTTTACCGAGAACCTCAACCCGCGCGCACTGGTCAGCGCCAGCTGGGGCCTGCCGCTGTTTCTGTTGTTGATGAGCCTGGCGGTGCCGCTGATTCTGTGGGCGGGGCTCAAACTGGGCGCTACCACCAGCCCCGAGTTCTTCACCCTGGGCATTGGCATCGCGGTCAACAGCAAGTCACTGGCGTTGCTGGCCTATGTCGGTGGTTTGTCTGCCGCCAGCGGTTTGATCATCGTGACGACACTGGCGCTGTCCGGCATGGCGCTGAACCACCTGGTGCTGCCGCTTTATCAACCGCCAGCCGAAGGCAATATCTATCGCTGGCTGAAGTGGACCCGCCGCGCGCTGATTGTGGCGATCATAATGGCCGGTTACGGCTTCTATCTGCTGCTGGGCGCGCAACAGGATCTGGCCAATCTGGGCATCGTTGCTTTCGTCGCGACTCTGCAATTCCTGCCGGGCGTGCTGTCCGTGCTGTATTGGCCCGCCGCCAATCGCAGAGGGTTCATTGCCGGATTGCTGGCGGGTATCAGCGTCTGGATCGTCAGCATGTTGTTGCCACTGATTGGTGACTTCCGGGGCTTCTACATTCCGCTGCTGAACATGATTTACGTACTGGACGACACCAGCTGGCACATGGCGGCCATTGCTTCGCTGGCCGCCAACGTCCTGGTGTTCACTCTGATCTCACTGTTCAGCAACCCGAGCCCCGAAGAAGCCAGTGCTGCCGAGGCCTGTGCGGTGGACAACGTTCGTCGCCCGCAGCGCCGCGAGCTCCACGCCGTATCCCCTCAGGAATTCGCCACGCAACTGGCCAAACCCTTGGGCGCGAAAGCCGCCCAGAAGGAAGTCGAACAGGCCCTGCGCGATCTCTACCTGCCATTCGACGAACGTCGGCCTTACGCCTTGCGACGTTTAAGGGACAGAATCGAGGCCAATCTTTCCGGCTTGATGGGCCCCAGCGTGGCGCAGGACATGGTTGAAACATTCCTGCCCTATAAGTCCAGCGGCGAAAACTATGTCACCGAAGACATTCACTTTATTGAAAGCCGGCTTGAGGATTACCACTCGCGCCTCACCGGTCTGGCAGCCGAACTGGATGCCCTGCGCCGCTATCACCGGCAAACGCTTCAGGAATTGCCGATGGGTGTGTGCTCGCTGGCCAAGGATCAGGAGATCCTGATGTGGAACAAGGCCATGGAAGAACTT
Organism: Pseudomonas sp. ICMP 561; assembly: GCF_002699985.1. GTDB lineage: Bacteria > Pseudomonadota > Gammaproteobacteria > Pseudomonadales > Pseudomonadaceae > Aquipseudomonas > Aquipseudomonas quasicaspiana. Next base: position 21,080 of record NZ_LKBT01000006.1, read on the forward strand.
ACCGGGATTGCTGCCAAGCGCGTCGTTGGCTCTCGGCTCGAGACCATCGGTGAACCCTGGAAAGAATTATTGAGCGGCTTCATTAATTTGCCCGACGAACACTTGCACAAACAACGCCTGCCACTGGATGGCCAGATCCGCTGGCTGAACCTGCACAAAGCTGCGATCGACGAACCATTGGCACCGGGTAACAGCGGGCTGGTGTTGCTGGTTGAGGACCTGACTGAAACGCAGATGCTCGAAGACAAGCTGGTGCATTCCGAACGCCTTGCGAGCATCGGTCGCCTGGCCGCCGGTGTGGCTCACGAAATAGGCAACCCGATCACCGGCATTGCCTGCCTGGCGCAGAACCTGCGCGAAGAGCGCGAAGAAGATGGCGAGTTGAAGGAAATCAGCAGCCAGATTCTCGAACAGACCAAACGCGTTTCACGCATCGTGCAATCGCTCATGAGCTTTGCCCACGCAGGCAGCCATCAGCACTCGGACGAAGCTGTCTGTCTGGCTGAAGTGGCGCAGGACGCTATTGGTTTGCTTGCCCTGAACCGACGTAATTTCGAAGTCCAGTTCTATAATCTGTGCAACCCCGAGCACTGGGTCGATGGCGACCCGCAACGGCTTGCTCAGGTACTGATCAACCTGCTCTCCAACGCCCGTGACGCCTCGCCGGCAGGCAGCGCAGTCAGGGTCAGGAGCGAAGCATCCGAACACACTGTCGATCTGATCGTAGAAGACGAAGGCAGTGGAATTCCCAAGGCAATCATGGATCGATTGTTTGAACCGTTCTTCACCACCAAGGACCCGGGTGAAGGGACCGGACTGGGCCTCGCGCTGGTCTATTCCATCGTTGAAGAGCATTATGGACAGATCACCATCGACAGCCCGGTTGATACCGAGCACGAGCGCGGTACCCGTATTCGGGTAACACTTCCGCGCCATGTCGAAGCGACGTCCGCCGTGAACTGAGCCCGTCGAGAGAATTGAATAAATGCCCCATATTCTGATCGTCGAAGACGAAACCATCATCCGCTCCGCCCTGCGTCGCCTGCTGGAACGTAACCAGTATCAGGTCAGCGAAGCAGGTTCGGTGCAGGAAGCCCAGGAACGTTTCAGCATTCCCTCGTTCGATCTGATCGTCAGCGATTTGCGCTTGCCCGGGGCTCCCGGTACTGAGCTGATAAAGCTTGGCGAGGGCAAACCGGTGCTGATCATGACCAGCTATGCGAGCCTGCGCTCGGCTGTCGACTCCATGAAAATGGGCGCTGTCGATTACATCGCCAAGCCGTTCGATCACGACGAAATGCTCCAAGCGGTTGCGCGCATCCTGCGTGATCGCCAGACCGTGCAAAGCATCCAGGCTGATCGCACCGCGGCCAAAGCGGCAAGCCCGGATAAAGCGGGCGCGGATAACAGCAACGGCGAAATCGGCATCATCGGCTCCTGCGGCCCGATGCAGGATCTCTACAGCAAAATTCGTAAGGTCGCCCCTACCGATTCGAACGTGCTGATTCAGGGTGAATCAGGAACGGGTAAAGAGTTGGTGGCGCGTGCCCTGCACAACCTGTCGCGTCGCGCCAAGGCACCGATGATTTCGGTCAACTGCGCGGCGATTCCGGAAACCCTGATCGAGTCCGAACTGTTCGGCCACGAAAAAGGCGCGTTCACTGGCGCAAGCGCCGGTCGTGCCGGACTTGTGGAAGCGGCCGATGGCGGCACACTGTTCCTCGACGAAATCGGCGAACTGCCGCTGGAAGCCCAAGCGCGTCTGTTGCGCGTGCTGCAGGAAGGCGAAATTCGTCGCGTGGGCTCCGTGCAATCACAGAAAGTGGATGTCCGCCTGATCGCGGCAACCCACCGGGACCTGAAAAGCCTGGCCAAAGTCGGCCAGTTCCGCGAAGACCTTTATTACCGCCTGCATGTCATTGCCTTGAAGCTCCCGGCATTGCGCGAGCGCGGTAACGACGTACTGGATATCGCCCGTGCCTTCCTGACCCGTCAAAGCCTGAAAGCCGGTCGTAACGACCTGCGATTCGCCCCCGACGCAGAGCTCGCCATTCGCCAGTACACCTGGCCCGGTAACGTGCGTGAGCTTGAAAACGCCGTGGAGCGAGCGGTCATTCTGTGTGAAAGCCCGGAAATCTCTGCCGAATTGCTGGGCATCGACATCGAGTTGAGCGATCTGGACGACGACTTCATCGGCCTCGCCCCGCAGCAAGGCTCGTCCAGCTCCACCAGCCATGAGCCCACAGAAGACCTGTCTCTGGAAGATTACTTCCAGCACTTCGTTCTTGAGCATCAGGACCACATGACCGAGACCGAGCTGGCGCGCAAGCTGGGCGTGAGTCGTAAATGCCTGTGGGAACGCCGTCAGCGCTTGGGCATTCCTCGCCGCAAGGGCGTTGCCAGCGAAACCTGACCACAAGGCTCTGGCCTGCGCCTTCCGGTCAGGCCAGAAACTGTTACCTTCACACGATGCACGTAACAAAAGCCGGGGTTTACGGTAACGAAAACCCCGGCTTTTTTGTGTCGGCAAAACAGTAAAACCTCTGCAGCCCCCGTTTTTAAAGGGTTTTCAAAAGTTGGCACAGGTCCTGCTATATATCCAGTACAAGAACAACAAAAACACGCAGTGCTAAACACCATAATAAAAACAATACGAATCGACTCACGCATAACAAGAACAACACGGCGGAGGCGCAGCTAACTGATTCTTTTGGAGAGGCGTTGTATTTGGGGCTTGCCCCGCAACCAGGCTGAGAACAACAAAAACTACCCTTAGGTAGCGCCTGAACTGGTTGGATCGAATGATCATTGCAACACAGCGACCAAAGCAATCCGTTTGCTCTTGACTCCCGATTGGGAGGTTTCACAGATGAAAGTCTCGTGAATGGGCACTCAACAAAAACAAGAAGCCCACAGACAAAATAAAAATAAGAGCACACACTTTGGGGGAGCTTCGGCTCCCCCAGTAGCTTCTGCGATTTATCCCTGCTCGCCCCCCCTCTGAAATCAATGTATCTCCCGTAGGACCGGCTTTAGCCGGGAGAGCGTTATTTCAGACGACGAATTTGTGGCGACTGGGCCCTCTCCCGGCTAAAGCCGGTCCTACGGGTTCTGTTTGCTGATCGCGCAGCTTCCTACACCATCCCCTGACTAAATGCTAGAATCCCCGCCCATCATGCGGTCATTCCTCATTTATGGCCGAATATTCCTTCAAACAGTGCATCCCATGCTGAAGAAGCTGTTCCAGTCATTTCGTACTCCACTGCGTAAACCGCAGCAACATATCCGCAGCACGCCTGAAGTGCTCAACAGCAGCCAACACTCGCTGCAACGCGGCCAATTCAGCCGTTATGCGGTGAATATCGTTGAGCGTCTGCAAAATGCGGGCTATCAGGCTTATCTCGTCGGCGGCTGCGTTCGCGACCTGATGCTGAACATCACGCCAAAGGATTTCGACGTCGCCACCAGCGCCACGCCGGAGCAGGTCCGTGCTGAGTTCCGTAACGCCCGTATCATCGGCCGTCGTTTCAAGCTGGTTCACATCCACTTCGGTCGTGAAATCATCGAGGTGGCGACGTTCCGCGCCAATCATCCCCAAGATGATGAAGAAGAGGACAGCAACCAGTCTTCGCGTAACGAAAGCGGCCGGATTCTGCGTGACAACGTTTACGGCACCCTTGAAGACGATGCCCAGCGCCGCGATTTCACGATCAACGCCCTGTATTACGACCCGGTCAGCGAGCGCATCCTCGATTACGCCAACGGCGTGCACGACATTCGCAATCGCCTGATCCGCCTGATTGGCGATCCGGAGCAGCGTTACAAGGAAGACCCGGTCCGCATGCTGCGCGCCGTGCGTTTCGCCGCCAAGCTGGACTTCGGCATCGAGAAGCACAGCGCCACGCCGATTCGTCCGCTGGCACCGATGCTGCGTGATATTCCGTCGGCACGTCTATTCGAAGAAGTGCTCAAACTGTTCCTGTCCGGCTACGCCGAACCCACCTTCGAAATGCTGGTGGACCTGGAACTGTTCGACCCGTTGTTCCCGGCCAGCTCCCAGTCTCTGGAATACCGTCCGACCTACACCCACACGCTGATCAGCCAGGCGTTGCGCAACACTGACCTGCGTATCAAGCAGAACAAGCCGGTAACGCCGGCATTCTTGTTCGCAGCCTTGCTGTGGCCTGCGCTGCCAGCCAAAGTGCTGCGCCTGCAGGAACGCGGCATGCCGCCGATCCCTGCCATGCAGGAAGCGGCCAACGAGCTGATCATCGAGCAGTGCCAGCGTATTGCGATTCCGAAGCGCTTCACCATGCCGATTCGGGAAATCTGGGACATGCAGGAACGTCTGCCGCGCCGCTCCGGCAAGCGCGCCGACCTGTTGCTCGACAATCCACGCTTCCGGGCCGGTTACGACTTCCTGCTCCTGCGTGAAAGCGCGGGCGAAGAAACCGATGGCCTGGGCGAATGGTGGACTGATTACCAGGACGCCAACGACAGCGAACGTCGCACGATGATCAGCGAGCTCGGCAGCAAGCCCGAAGCGGGTGCCCCGCGCAAACGTCGCCGCAGCAGTGGCGCCAAACGCAAACGTGCCGGTGGCGAACCGGCCGCATCGGGCGAGTAACACGTGGAACGCGTCTATATAGGCATGGGCAGTAATCTGGCTGCCCCCGCCGAGCAACTGCGTCATGCCATAAGGGCATTGGCCCGGTTGCCGCAGAGCCAGTGGGTCGGTGTCTCTTCCTTCTATGTAAGCGACTCGCTGCTGCCCAATCAGCCGCGTTACACCAACGCCGTTGCAGCGCTGGACACCACCCTCGAACCGCTTGCCCTGCTTGACGCGCTACAGGCTATCGAACTGGATCAAGGCCGTGAACGCACCGAACGCTGGGGCCCACGCACACTGGACCTGGACATTCTGGTATTCGGTGAGCGATTGATCGACGAACCCCGTCTCAAAGTGCCGCATTACCACATGCAGGCCCGGGCTTTCGTGCTCTACCCACTGGCCGAACTTGCGCCGGATCTGCAACTGGCCGATGGTCGCTCCCTGAGCAAATTGCTGACCCGCTGCCCGTTTGAAGGCATTGAGCGTTTAGTGCCACAGGCGTAATAGCCAGATGCCCGGTAACACAGTGCTCAACCGGTAACTCACCGGTAACACAGGCAATTGACTTAATCCCCCCTCGTCACGAAGATAGGCGTCCCGCCAGCCTGTTCGCTGGCTTATGGGCGCAAGCCGGCTGCTTTTAAACACCGCACATGACGGTGTGCCTGCCTGAAACGGATGAATTCACGAGCCGCTCGCCGTAGTGTTCACCGCGCCTGACAGAGGACTTTTCCATGCCAGATATCACCGTAACGTCGTTGCAGGCTCTCAAGCAGAAAGGTGAAAAGATCACCATGCTGACGTGCTATGACGCGACCTTTGCCCATGCCGCCAGCGAAGCAGGCGTCGAAGTGCTGCTGGTCGGCGACTCGTTGGGCATGGTCCTGCAAGGGCATGACAGCACACTGCCCGTGACCACCGCCGACATGACCTATCACGTCGCGAGCGTGAAACGCGGTAATCAGGGCGCGCTGATCATGGCCGATCTGCCTTTCATGTCCTACGCCACCCTTGAGCAAACCTACGCCAACAGCGCTGCGCTGATGCAGGCCGGTGCGCACATGGTCAAGATTGAAGGCGCAGCATGGCTAGCGGAGTCGATTCGACTGTTGGCAGACCGTGGTATCCCGGTCTGTGCACACATGGGCCTGACTCCGCAATCGGTCAATGTGCTGGGCGGTTACAAGGTTCAAGGTCGCCTGGAATCCCAGGCACGGCAAATGCGTGCAGACGCCATCACTCTGGAACAGTCCGGTGCGGCAATGCTCTTGCTGGAATGCGTGCCGAGCGAACTGGCTCAGGAAATCAGCCATGCCGTGAAAATCCCGGTCATCGGCATTGGTGCGGGCAGTGCCACTGACGGCCAGGTGCTTGTCATGCACGACATGCTTGGCCTTTCCATTACCGGACGCGTGCCCAAATTCGTGAAGAACTTCATGGTCGGCCAGCCAGACATTCAGGCGGCCTTGCGCGCTTATGTCAGCGCCGTCAAAGACGTCAGCTTCCCCGGCACTGAACACGGATTCTCGGCATGAACACAGTAAAAACCGTACGCGAATTACGCGCTGCCATCGCTCGCGCCCGCAGTGAAGGCAAGCGGATCGGCCTGGTGCCGACCATGGGCAACCTGCACAGCGGCCATGCGGCCCTGGTCACCAAAGCAGCGCAGCGCGCGGACTTCGTGGTAGCGACTATTTTCGTCAACCCCATGCAGTTCGGCCCCAACGAAGACCTGGCGACCTACCCTCGCACCCTGGCTGCCGATCAGGAAAGGCTGCTTGAGGCTGGCTGTCATTTGCTGTTTACGCCCAACGTCGAAGAGATGTATCCCCATGGCATGAAGGATCAGACCGTGGTCAGCGTGCCGGTTATCTCTGAAGGTCTGTGCGGCGCCAGTCGTCCCGGCCATTTCGATGGCGTGTCAACGGTGGTCAGCAAGCTGTTCAACATGGTCCAGCCTGATCTGGCGGTGTTCGGTGAAAAAGACTTTCAGCAACTGGCGGTCATTCGTGCGCTGGTTCGCGACCTGAACATGCCGATCCAGATCATTGGTGAGCCGACCGTGCGCGCCGACGACGGCCTGGCGCTGTCCTCGCGTAACGGTTACCTCAATGAAGAACAACGCGCGATCGCGCCTGTGCTGTACAAGGTCATCCAGCAGATCGGTGCAGCCGTTGATAGTGGCGACAAAAACTTCGTCACTTTGCTGGACGCCGGTAAGCGCCAGCTCGAAGCAGCAGGGTTGCGCCCGGACTATCTGGAAATCCGCGAAGCCACCAGCCTGCGCCCTGCAACGGCTCAGGACGACGATCTGGTTATTCTGGCAGCGGCTTTTCTGGGCAAGACCCGTTTGATCGACAACCTGCATTTGAATCGAGAGCAGCACTAGAGCCATAGCCGGTCCCACGGTTATGAGCCACATTCTCCTGGCGGAGGATATGCGGCGAATGTACCAGTCCGACGGTCATGCGCCATCCGTAGGAGCGGCTTTAGCCGCGAGCACATTGCCCCGACAGAGGATACGTGGCGAATGTGCCGGACCTCTCCCGGCTAAAGCCAGTCCTACGCCTACGCGCCATCCGTAGGAGCGGCTTTAGCCGCGAGCACCTGCCCCGACAGAGGATACGTGGCGAATGTGCCGGACCTCTCCCGGCTAAAGCCAGTCCTACGCCTATGCGCCATCCGTAGGAGCGGCTTTAGCCGCGAGCATGTCAGTTCATATTCGTTATGTAAAAACGGCGGGCTTATAATCAGGCAATGAACTTAGCACCACCCGCAATGCCCTATTCGTACCGGTTTCATCGCGTCTGTTCATCCAACAGACAGCAACATGTGAAATAGTACCGGGCACCGAGCAGTTCAGGCGCAGACACAGCCGCACATAATGTTTAGTCTTGGTGTCACGATTAAAAAGTCTGCTTATCTTCGCTTTCAGTGTTTAGCCAGTTCCAAGTACAAGGAAACCCGCAGCGATGGCGTACTACCGCACCCCTTCTGACGTGACCGCTCTGCCTGCATGGCAAGCGCTCAACCAACACCGCCAAGCCATGCAGGATTTCAGCATGCGCGAAGCCTTCAATGCTGATCCGCAGCGTTTCGACCAGTTCACCCTCAGCAGCTGCGGACTGTTTCTCGATTACTCGAAAAACCTGATCAACGCCGAAACGCGTGACTTGCTGGTCAAGCTGGCCAACGAAGTAGGCCTCAAAGACGCCATCAAGGCGCAATATGACGGCGAACTGGTCAACTCTTCCGAAGGTCGCCCTGCGCTGCACACCGCGCTGCGCCGCCCAGTGGGCGACAAGCTGAACGTCAATGGCGTCAACGTGATGCCGGATGTGCACAAAGTGCTGAACCAGATGACCGATCTGGTCGGCCGCATTCACGATGGTCTGTGGCGCGGTTACAGCGAAAAGCCGATCACCGACGTGGTTAACATCGGCATCGGTGGCTCGTTCCTCGGCCCTGAGCTGGTGTCTGAAGCGCTGTTGTCCTACGCGCAGAAAGGCGTGCGCTGTCATTATCTGGCTAACATCGACGGCAGTGAATTCCACGAACTGACCATGAAGCTACGTGCGGAAACGACGCTGTTCATCGTTTCGTCGAAGACCTTCACTACTCTGGAAACGCTCAAGAACGCCACCGCGGCGCGTGCCTGGTATCTGGCACAAGGGGGTTCCGAGGCCGAGTTGTATCGCCACTTCATCGCTGTTTCCAGCAACAACGCCGCAGCCGTGGCGTTTGGCATCCGCGAAGAGAACATCTTCCCGATGTGGGACTGGGTCGGCGGTCGTTACTCGCTGTGGTCGGCCATTGGTCTGCCTATTGCGCTGGCCATCGGCATGTCCAACTTCAAGGAGCTGTTGTCCGGCGCGTATTCCATGGATCAGCACTTCCTGACCGCACCGTTCGAACAGAACATGCCGGTGCTGCTGGGCTTGCTGGGCGTCTGGTACGGTAATTTCTGGGGTGCGCAGAGCCACGCGATCCTGCCGTACGATCACTACCTGCGTAACATCACGAAGCACTTGCAACAGCTGGACATGGAGTCCAACGGCAAAAGCGTTCGTCAAGACGGTACGCCTGCGCTGACCGACACTGGCCCGGTAATCTGGGGCGGCGTAGGTTGCAATGGCCAGCATGCTTATCACCAGTTGCTGCATCAAGGCACCCAACTGATTCCGGCTGATTTCATCGTACCGATTGTCAGCTTCAATCCGGTGTCCGATCACCATCAGTGGCTGTACGCCAACTGCCTGTCCCAGAGCCAGGCCCTGATGATTGGCAAGACCCGCGCCGAAGCCGAAACCGAATTGCGCGACAAAGGCCTGAGCGAAGAAGACGTGCAGAAGCTTGCACCACACAAGGTCATTCCGGGTAACCGTCCGAGCAACACCCTGGTGGTCGAGCGCATCAGCCCTCGTCGCCTGGGTGCGCTGGTGGCGATGTATGAACACAAGGTGTTCGTGCAAAGCGTGGTCTGGGGCATCAATGCCTTTGACCAGTGGGGCGTGGAGCTGGGCAAGGAAATGGGCAAAGCCGTTTACCAACGCCTGACCGGCGGCACCGAAACGCCAGCCGATGATGCTTCGACTCAAGGTCTGATCAACTACTTCCGCGGCCGTCACCGCGGCTGATCGATCTCAAGCGCCACCTAAACCCGCTGTTCTCGCAAGAGACGGCGGGTTTTGTGTTTTAGGGTGTAAATGCAGATTAACAAGGGCGAAACGCAAGGCCTAACGATTCTGCTTTCATCCCGTAGGACCGGCTTCAGCCGGGAGGACTTCGGGGCATTCACCGAATCTCTTTCGGCAGAAATACCGCCCTCCCGGCTAAAGCCGGTCCTACGAAATCAAAAGCGGAGGATTGCACTCCTGCGCCCGGCTCAGTGCGCCTCCACCCGCGCCAACGAGCGATCCAGTTCGGTTCTGGCCATGCCAATCAAGTGCACCACTGAAAATGCCAGGTCACGTGTCGGGCCATTGAGGCTGTCACCAGACTCGTAAGCCGTGGCAGCAGCGCAACGCAGGAGTTCGCTGACGTGCAGCAGGGATTCTTCCAGAGAGATGTTGGGTGGATCCGGTGTTACTTTTTTCATGCAGGTTGCTCCCGTTAGGGCCACCGGATGTTCGCTGCTAAACAGACAAGAGGTGGCAGCTTTGTCGCGGGTTAGCAGACCGGCGCAACCTACAAAACCGGCGCACTCGAAAGTGCCCCACGCAAAGCCGCCATAAGCGGTAAAGCGCGTCGTAGAAATTGCGAAACAGGCTGCTAAACCCGATCACTGATGAGCAGTGACCGGCGCAGCCTAGAGAGCAAAATTCACCCACGCGAGGGGTCAGGATTTTCTAGGAAACTTCACTCACAGGAAAGAGAGAAGTCTGTCGGAACAGGCCTATATTTGAAGGATTTAGTGAGCGCAGGTAACAGATATCTACGGCATTGCCGACAAAACTTGAATCGGTGACAGAAGCGAGGCATGGTCGCTAAGTCGTGTATAGCCTCAATCCGTAGGACCTGCTTCAGCCGGGAGGGCGCCATTCCAGATCGAAGGAATTCAGCAGTTCTACCGGCCCTCTCCCGGCTAAAGCCTGTCCTGCGTTAATACGCTTTTACTTGCCGAGACCCCATGGAATTCATCCGCAGTCGTATCGAAACCCAGGTCATGAGCCTGACGGGCTTGTCTCTCGGCCAACTCGATCTGGAAAATCCCAAGGGCGATCCGGGTCTGTTCGGGCCAGACGCCGTCTGCTGGCGAGTACACGGGGACTTTCCCTCCATGTTGATTGGCGGCATCAGCGCTCTGATGCTGCAGGCCTTGCACCCACTGGCGCTGGCGGGCGTGTGGGATCACTCCAACTTTCGTCAGGACATGCTCGGCCGGCTGCGGCGCACCGGGCAGTTCATTTCGGGCACGACGTTCGGCTCAACCCACGACGCCAACTGGTTGATCGATAAAGTCAGGACCATCCATTTGCAAGTCACCGGCACCGCGCCAGATGGCCGACCTTATGCCGCAAGCGACCCGGATTTGCTGACATGGGTGCACGTAGCCGAAGTCAGCAACTTCCTCGCGGCGCACCTTCGCTACCTGAATCCTGAACTTTCATTGGCAGATCAGGATAAGTACTACGACGAAACCGCCGTGATCGCAGAGCGTCTCGGCGCCCGGAATGTGCCCCGCTCTGCCCGGGCCGTTGCCGAGTACCTGAAACAGATACGCCCTCAATTACTGTGCGACGAGCGCAGCCGGGAAGTGCTGCGCATCCTGCTCAACGCACCCGCACCAAGTCTGCTGGCCAAACCCATGGGCGCACTGATGATGCAGGCGGGTATTGACCTGCTACCGGACTGGGCAAGCGAGATGTTGGACGTGCAGCAGACCGCACTCCAGCGACACCTGGTCCGCGCAAGCGTAAAGCGCAGCGCGCCAGTGTTGCGCTGGGCTGTTCGCAACGGGTCGATTCATCGGGCGCAGCGGCGGATGGGCCTCTGATCGCCAAAACCAAGACTGCCCAGTTCTCGGTTGGAAGCTCTCCCGCCTTCTGTGCCAACATGTCTTCTGATCAAAACGAATCAGGCCGTCTGCTCTGTGCCTGACGTAAACCCAATAAGAATGAGGATCCGCGCCATGCAAGACGTCGTTATCGTTGCCGCCACTCGTACCGCTGTCGGAAGTTTCCAGGGTTCACTGGCGAATGTCTCCGCAGTCGATCTGGGCGCAGCGGTTATTCGCCAACTCCTGGCGCAGACCGGACTTGAGGGTGCGCAGGTCGATGAAGTCATCATGGGGCAGGTGCTCACGGCCGGTGCCGGTCAGAACCCGGCGCGTCAGACAGCGATCAAGGCAGGCCTGCCGTTTGCAGTTCCGGCAATGACCCTCAATAAAGTCTGCGGCTCGGGCCTCAAGGCTCTGCACCTGGCCACTCAAGCCATTCGCTGTGGCGACGCCGAGGTGATCATTGCAGGCGGCCAGGAAAACATGAGCCTGTCCAACTATGTTATGCCGGGCGCACGAACCGGTCTGCGCATGGGCCACAGCACGCTGGTGGATACCATGATCAGCGATGGCTTGTGGGATGCATTCAACGACTATCACATGGGCATCACGGCGGAGAATCTTGCTGACAAGTACGAAATCAGCCGCGAAGCTCAGGATGCGTTCGCTGCATCCTCCCAGCAGAAAGCCGTTGCTGCGATTGAAAGCGGACGCTTCGTGGATGAGATCACGCCGATTCTGATCCCGCAGCGCAAAGGCGACCCTGTAGCTTTCGCCACCGACGAGCAACCGCGCGCAGGGACCACCGCTGAAACCCTGGGCAAACTCAAACCGGCGTTCAAGAAGGATGGTTCGGTAACGGCCGGTAACGCCTCTTCGCTCAACGATGGCGCAGCGGCGGTCATTCTGATGAGTGCGTCCAAGGCGGCTGAGTTGGGCTTGCCTGTGCTGGCGCGTATTGCCGGGTATGCCAATGCCGGTGTTGACCCTGCAATCATGGGCATCGGCCCGGTCAGCGCGACGCGTCGCTGCCTGGATAAAGCAGGTTGGTCGATTGAGCAACTGGAGCTGATCGAAGCCAACGAAGCCTTCGCCGCGCAGGCGTTGTCTGTCGGTAAAGAGCTGGGTTGGGACATGGCGAAGGTCAACGTCAACGGCGGAGCCATTGCTTTGGGCCACCCGATTGGCGCATCAGGCTGCCGGGTACTGGTTACTCTGCTGCACGAGATGATCAAGCGCGATGCCAAAAAAGGTCTGGCGACGCTGTGTATTGGCGGTGGTCAGGGCGTGGCGCTGGCTTTGGCGCGGTAATCGAAACCTCCACAGGTTAGTGGGCCCTTTCTGTTGGAGCGAGGCTTGCCCGCGAACCAGTCGCCCCGGTATATCAGATAGAACGGGGAACGGCCTTCGCGGGCAAGCCTCGCTCCAACAGGACATGTGAAATGTGATGACAGGTCTTACCTGATAAACTGCCGCGCCTACATCCTGCCTAGGCGCTTTGCATGTCTTCCTTGATTCAGGCGCTCAGCGTCGCCCTCGATAACCGTCAACCGCTGCTTGCTGAGCTGCATCAGCAAGGTACGGACTGTTACCGGCTGTTCCACGGCAGCCAGGAAGGCGCGAGCGGTCTGACCCTCGACCGTTACGGCCCGCAACTGCTGGTGCAAAGCTTCCATACACGTCTGGAGCGCGATGCCTTGCTTGAGCTGCATGCCGCCGTAAACGCCCGGCTTGGCCTGGATCTACTGCTGGTTTACAACGACCGCTCCCAAGGCAACTCGCGGATTGATCGCGAAGACGCCGTCTACAAGGCCGAACCCGCCGCACTGGAAGACCTGATTGGCCACGAATGGGGTCTCAATTACCGTGTGCGCGGGCGGCATGCCGGGCAGGATCCGCTGTTGTTTCTCGACCTGCGAAACACCCGGGGCTGGGTCAAGCAGCACAGTAAAGGCAAAAGCGTACTCAACCTGTTCGCTTACACCTGCGGTGTTGGCCTGAGCGCTGCGGCGGGCGGTGCCAGTGAGGTGTGTAATCTGGATTTCGCCGAAGGCAACCTGGCAGTGGGTCGTGAAAACGGTGCACTTAATCCGCAACTGCCTGGCATGTCGTTCATTCAATCCGATTACTTTCCGGCGATCCGTCAATTGGCAGGCTTGCCCATCACTCAGCGACGCGGTCACAAACTGCCGGATTACGTGAAGCTTGAACAGCGTCAGTACGATCTGGTGCTGCTCGACCCACCTGCATGGGCGAAAAGCGCTTTTGGCACCGTGGACTTGCTGCGCGATTATCAAAGCCTGCTCAAGCCTGCGCTGCTGACCACCGCCGACAATGGCGTATTGATCTGCTGCAACAATCTGGCAAAAGTCAGCATGGATGATTGGCGCGAGCAGGTATTGCGCTGCGCAACCAAGATCGGGCGCCCGGTCCGAGATTGGCAGGTCATGCCGCCCGCTGCAGACTTCCCTTCAATGGACAATCAGCCACCGCTGAAGACCCTGATCTTGCATCTCTGATTGCCGTACAGAGTTTAGGGAAATATCCCACAACATGGAGAGGCGGTGCCTTCGGAACCAGATTGGCATGCCATACTCCAAGGAGCTCCCATAAAGTCCGATAAAGAGAGACGACGCCTCACATGTCCAAAGGATTGATACGCGCGATTGGTACCCTTCTGGTCGTTTTCGGACTCTATAGCATTCTGGGCTTTCTGATTTTGCCCGGTGTTGGTTTGCGCATTGCCAACCAGCAACTGGAGAACTATTCCACCGTTCCGGCACGCCTGGAGCGCATTGAATTCAACCCCTACAGCCTGGAACTGACCCTGTGGGGCCTGAATATCGGCGCACCGGGCAAAGAACAGGTTGGTTTTGAAAAGCTTTACGCCGATCTGCAGATCGATAGTCTGTGGACCCGCGCCCTGCACTTGCAGGCTATTGAGTTGATCAAGCCCAAGACAGAGCTGTTATTCGATAAAAACGGCGCGCTGAACCTGACTCAGCTATTCAAGCTGCCGCCGAGCGACCCTGCTGCTGCCGAGGAACCCGCCAGCAAGCCCTTCCCGCTGCGCATCGATCAGATCAAGCTGGCCGACGGTTACGTGCATTTTCAAGACATGCGCCCCAGCGAACCGATTGAGTTCCTTTACGACAAACTGAACTTTGAGCTGAAAAACCTCAGCACATTGCCTGAAGACAATGCGGATATGACACTGGTCGCCGCAGGCCCGGATGGCGGCCAGATTGATTGGGTCGGACGTATAAGCCTGATTCCAATTACTTCCGAAGGCACTTTGAAAGTCACTGACAGCAAGATGAAGCTTTGGTGGCCTTATGTACGTGACGCCCTGCCACTGGTATTAAAAGACGGCGTACTCAATTTCAGCACGGCCTATTCGCTCAATCTTTCGAAAGAAACCGAACTCAAGCTGACTGACACTGCGCTAAGCATTGCGCCTCTCAGCATTGACGCTCCGGATGGACGCCCACTGGCGCGCTTGCAGCGTCTTGAAGTAACCGAGAGCTCCGTCGACCTGGCTAAACAATTGGTCACTGTCGGAAAGATCCGCAGTACCCGACTGGAAACCTGGGCAGCGCTGGAGGCTGATGGTCAACTGGACTGGCAAAAGCTGTTCGCCAGCCAGCCCGCCAAACCTGCTGCCAAATCAACAGCCTCGTCTGCACAGAAAGTTGCGGTGGACGACAAGGCTGCACCGGCACCTGCTACAGCCGACACTCAACTACCGGCTGCCAAACCCGCTGCGCCTTCCAAGCCGTGGCAAGTACTGCTCAAAGACGTGCAACTGCGTGACTATCAGGTTCACCTTGCAGACCGTAGCCAGAAAGAGCCGGTCGCTCTGGACGTGGGTCCGCTGAATCTGGACATGCAGAACTTCGACAGCCTGAACAAATCACCGTTTACCCTGAAGCTTGATACCGGCGTCGGCAAGCAGGGCAAGCTTACCGCTGCGGGCGACGTTAATCTGAACCCGGTGAGTGCAAAGCTGCAGGTCACCACCAGAGATATCGATCTACGTGTTGCTCAGGCTTATATCAGCCCGTTCATTCAGCTGGAACTGCGCAGCGGTATGCTGGGTAGCGATCTGGCAGTCAATCTTAAAAGCACCGAGCCACTGGCGTTCAACATCAATGGCAAGGCGCAAGTCGAACAGTTGCACACGCTGGATACGCAGAAAAAACGTGACTTCCTCAAGTGGCAAAAGCTCACGCTGGAAGGCCTCAATTATGAGCACGGCGACAGTCTGAACATTGCCAAGGTCAATCTGGAGCAGCCTTACGCCCGCTTCATGATCAACAACGACCGGACGACCAACATCGATGACCTGCTGATCCCGCAACCGGCAGACAAAAAGCCAGTCGCGAAAACCAGCGCTTCGGCCCGTAAGGAAAAGCCGCTGGGCATTCGTATCGGCGAAGTGAATATCAATGACGGCTCGGCCAACTTTGCTGACTTCAGCCTGACACCGAACTTCGCCACCGCCGTTCAACAACTCAATGGACGCATCGGCACGCTGGATAATCGCCAGTCCAATCCTGCCACTGTAAACGTGAACGGTAAGGTTGACCGTTATGCGCCAGTCACCATCAAAGGCAGCCTGAACCCGTTTGACCCGATGTCTGCGCTGGACATCGCCACCAGCTTCAAACGCGTGGAGCTGACCACACTGACACCTTACTCGGGCAAGTTCGCCGGGTATCGCATCCGCAAAGGCCGACTCAATCTGGACCTGCATTACAAGATCACCAAAGGCCAGCTGAAGGCTGAAAACAAGGTAGTGGTCGAGCAATTGGAGTTGGGCGAGAAGGTTGACAGCCCGGATGCCGTGGACCTTCCCCTGCGTCTGGCCGTTGCGCTGCTCAAAGACGTCAATGGACGGATATCCATTGAGCTGCCGGTATCAGGCGATTTGAACAACCCGCAGTTCAGCGTCATGCCGATTGTCTGGCAGACCCTGCGTAACCTGGTGGTACGCGCGGCAGCAGCACCGTTCAACTTCATTGGCGGGTTGGTCAGTGGCGGAGGCTCGGAGGACCTGAGCAGCATCAGATTTGCGCCAGGGGCCACCGACCTCAGCCCTGATACCCAGAAAGCACTGGATAAGCTAGCAGCAGCGCTCAAGGAGCGCCCTACTCTGCGTCTTGAGATTGAAGGCACCAGCGCAGCAAGCAGCGATGGCCCGTTCCTCGCCCAGCAGCGTCTTGAACGCGAATACCAGTACACGTACTACAAGATCCTGCAGCGCCGCGGCGACAAGGTTCCGGCCAGAGCCGCAATGGTTAATGTGCCAGACAATGAAAAAGCGCCGATGCTGGAAGGCATTTACCGCGCCCGCCTGAAGAAGCAGCCGCCGGCGCAATGGGCGGATCTGGGCAAGGAGGAGCGCTCCAACAAGATGCGCGCGGAGATTATTCAGTTCTGGAGCGGCAACGAGGTACTGTTGCGAGAGCTCGGGCAGAATCGTGCCAGCAGTATCAAGGATTACCTTGTGGACAAAGGCAAACTTGAAGACGAGCGCGTCTATTTCGTCGATGCCAGGCTTGGTCAGGCAGAGAAAGATGGCAGCGTGATCAGTCCATTGCATCTGGACAGTGAGTAACTTAACGCTATGCGCATTTATTTGATTTCATGTTTCGCAGTGCTGGCGGCACTGTCGGCTTCAGCTCAGGCTTCTACTTTGCGCTGCGGCAGCCAACTCATTAGCGCGGGTGACCGTGCGTTCGAGGTGCAGCAGAAATGCGGTATGCCCGTCAGCCAGGAAGTCATCGGCACCAAGGAGACCTTCAGCGGTAATTACCGCCAGTCCGAAGAGGTGAAGATTGAAGAATGGATCTACGGGCCGGACCACGGCATGTATCAGTACCTGCGCTTTGAAGGTGGTCGGCTGGTCAGGATAGACAGCAAGCGCGGGAACTGAAGTTGCTACGCAAATCCCCGTAGGACCGGCTTTAGCCGGGAGGACATCACTCAAGACACAATAGATGTGGTGGGTGTATCGACCCTCTCCCGGCTAAAGCCGGTCCTACGATGAAAACATCAGTCATCAAACCTTCAGCAATAGAAAAAGCCCCGACGTTTCCGCCGGGGCTTTTAATGACCACATCCCTGTAGTCCTTCGCATGAACCTTTCCAGAATCAGCGGTTACCCATCCAGGTCACCCGCCAATCCCTTTACTCGTTCAGCGATGAATGTCTGATTACTCAGCTTTCAGGCCTGCAGCCGATACGTCTTTAACACCTTTGATTTTCTTGGTGATAGCGACGGCAGTGTTTTTCTGAGCTTCGGTCACTTTGACCATGGAGGACAGGGAAACCACACCTTTGTTGGTCTCAACCTTGATGTCCGAACCTGGGATGCCTTTTTCAGTCAGCAGGTCAGCTTTGACTTTAGTGGTGATCCAAGTGTCAGAAGTATCTTCTTTCACTTCTTGAGTAGTGGTGTTAGCAGCTACAACCATTGGGGTAGCGGCGGTCTGAGCGAAGGCAGCGTTGGCCATAGTCAGAGTCAGTGCAGTAGCGGTGGCAGCAGCAATAGCGAACTTCTTCATACGAGTAACTCCTGTTTTTCTCAGAAACTGCGCCAGCAAGTGGCAGCAGGGTTACTGGTATATATCGCAAGCGCTGTGCCAAGAATGAAACAGCCTTAAAAGCCAATAAAATCAGACACTTATAAAAACACCTGAATTTCGGAATCGTGCAGATTGCCCGCTCGCCACTACTTTCGCGTGCAAGATGCATGCTTTGCCCGCCTCACAAGAAAGTTCCGTAACTACTTAATTACACACATAAAAAAAGGATCCCGAAGGATCCCTTTTCTGTTACTTGCCGATCGACAGATCAGACGCCCGATGCTTTCGCAGCAGCAACGTCTTTGATCGACAGCTTAATGCGGCCACGGTTGTCGACGTCCAGTACCAGCACTTCGACTTCCTCGCCTTCTTTCAGGATGTCAGTCACTTTCTCAACGCGAGCATCGCTCAGCATGGAGATGTGAACCAGACCGTCCTTGCCAGGCAGGATGTTGACGAATGCGCCGAAGTCGACGATGCGCTCAACCTTGCCCACATAGATCTTGCCGATCTCGGCCTCAGCAGTGATACCCAGAACGCGCTGACGTGCTGCCTCAGCCGCTTCCTTGGTTTCGCCGAAGATCTTGATCGAGCCGTCGTCTTCGATATCGATCGAAGCTTTGGTCTCTTCACAGATCGCACGGATGGTCGCGCCACCTTTACCGATAACATCACGGATTTTGTCGGTATCGATTTTCATCGCGATCATGGTCGGAGCGTTTTCCGACAGCTCGGTACGCGACTGACCAATGATCTGGTTCATCTGACCGAGGATGTTCAGGCGCGCTTCCAGGGCTTGGCCCAGAGCGATTTCCATGATTTCTTCGGTAATGCCTTTGATCTTGATGTCCATCTGCAGCGCGGTAACACCTTTAGCGGTACCGGCTACTTTGAAGTCCATGTCGCCCAGGTGGTCTTCGTCACCCAGGATGTCGGTCAGGATGGCGAACTTCTCGCCTTCTTTAACCAGACCCATGGCGATACCGGCAACAGGTGCCTTCATCGGTACACCAGCATCCATCAGCGCCAGGGAAGCACCGCAAACGGAAGCCATGGAGCTGGAACCGTTGGACTCGGTGATTTCCGAGACGATACGGATGGTGTACGGGAACACGTCAGCGGCAGGCAGCATGGCCTGAACCGAACGGCGAGCCAGACGACCGTGACCGATTTCACGACGACCAGCACCACCCATGCGACCACACTCGCCCACCGAGAACGGAGGGAAGTTGTAGTGCAGCATGAACGGGTCTTTTTTCTCGCCTTCCAGGGTATCGAGCAACTGCGCGTCACGTGCGGTACCCAGAGTGGCAACAACCAGTGCCTGAGTTTCGCCACGGGTGAACAGAGCCGAACCGTGAGTCTTCGGCAGAACACCGACTTCGATGTTCAGCGGACGTACAGTGCGAGTGTCGCGACCGTCGATACGTGGCTTGCCGTTAACGATGTTCTCGCGAACGGTGCGGTATTCGATTTCACCGAAAGCTGCTTTGACTTCGCTGGCAGACGGGCTGCCTTCTTCTACAGCGAGTTTGGCAACGATCTGATCTTTCAGCTCGCCCAGACGCGCGTAACGGTCAGCTTTTACAGTGATGGTGTAAGCCTGAGAAATCGCGTCGCCGAACTCAGCGCGGATAGCGCTCAGCAGCGAAGTGGCTTCAGGCTTCGGCGTCCAGGCCCAGGTAGGCTTGGCAGCTTCGGCGGCCAGTTCTTTAACAGCCTTGATCACCGACTGGAATTCGTCGTGGGCGAACAGTACTGCGCCCAGCATCTGGTCTTCAGTCAGCTCTTTGGCTTCCGATTCAACCATCAGAACGGCTTCTTCGGTACCGGCTACAACCATGTCCAGGCTCGAAGCCTTGAGTTGCTCGTAGGTCGGGTTCAGCAGGTAGCCGGTGCTTTCGTGGAAAGCAACGCGAGCTGCGCCGATCGGGCCATCGAAAGGAATGCCGGAGATTGCCAGAGCAGCCGAAGTACCGATCATCGCAGCGACGTCCGGATCGGTTTTCTTGCTGGTGGAAACGACGGTGCAGACAACCTGCACTTCGTTCATGAAGCCTTCCGGGAAGAGCGGACGGATCGGACGGTCGATCAGACGGGAAGTCAGGGTTTCTTTTTCGGAAGGACGGCCTTCACGCTTGAAGAAGCCACCAGGGATTTTACCTGCAGCGTAGGTTTTTTCCTGGTAGTGCACGGAAAGTGGGAAGAAGCCTTTGCTTGGGTCTGCTGTCTTGGCGCCGACCACAGTCACAAGTACGGTGACGTCGTCGTCAACGGTGACCAATACAGCACCTGAAGCTTGACGGGCAATACGGCCAGTCTCGAGGGTTACGGTCGATTGACCGAATTGAAATTTCTTGATTACCGGGTTCACGGTTTCCTACCTTCTTTGTGGCTCTTGGGGAACTGGTTTCTTGCGAATTCTTGGGCGGTGCGGGGAATCGGCCCCACGACTGTCCAGATACAACTAGAGGCTGGGAGCCTGCCAGCCTTACCGAAAAACGGTAAGACAACGACAGACAACCAACCTCTATCCGAGTCGTTATTAGCGACGCAGACCCAGACGACCGATCAGGGCGCTGTAACGGCTAACGTCCTTACCTTTCAGGTAATCCAGCAGCTTACGACGCTGGTTTACCATACGGATCAGACCACGACGCGAGTGGTGATCTTTACCGTTGGCCTTGAAGTGGCCTTGCAGTTTGTTGATGTTGGCGGTCAGCAGTGCAACTTGCACTTCTGGCGAACCAGTATCACCAACAGCTTGCTGGTAGTCGGTTACGATCTGAGCTTTTTCTTCAACGCTGAGTGCCATGTGGGCAATCCTTTTATCAGGAAACCATTCCGAAGAGCGGTTTCAACAGGCCAAGGGCAAACCCTTGTATTAAAAGATGAGGAATGACCGTGCCTGTTAACAGCCATCCTCTCCCGGATCATTCACATGACCCGAGGTTCGGTCATTCTGACCGAATCAAACGACGTGGCGCGATCCGCCCGTCTTCGCTCACTTCACCGATACCGATGAAGCGACCATTGTGATCCTGCACCCGAACCATGCCGAACTGCGGCGCGTCCGGTGCTCTTACTGGCTGACCATGCAACCAGTAAAACGAACTGTGTTCCGAAAACTGCAATAACGGCCAGTCCTGCAAACCGCTGTCCGATGGCATCAGGAAGCGATCAACCGCTTCGTTACCGCCGTCGGCGTGCACTTGCTCCAACTCTTCCAGGGTGACCGTCTGGGTCAAGCTGAAAGGTCCGGCCTGTGTACGACGCAGTTGCGCGACATAAGCACCGCAACCCAGTTTCTCACCAATGTCTTCTACCAGGGTACGTATATATGTACCTTTGCTGCAATCGACCGAGAAGCGTGCAGTGTCTGCATCACTTTCGAGCAATTCCAGGCGCGCAATAGTAACAGAACGCGGTTCGCGCTCCACTACTTCCCCGGCACGAGCGAGCTTGTAGAGCGGCTGCCCGTCACGCTTGAGCGCAGAGTACATCGGTGGTATCTGGCTGATTTCACCGCGAAATTGCGGCAAAACCGCCTCGATATCGGCACGACCAACGGTCACCGGACGCGTCTGTAAAACATCACCTTCGGCATCGCCGGTAGTCGTGGTTTTACCTAACTGCGCCAGGGTTTCGTAGGACTTGTCTGAATCGAGCAGGTATTGCGAGAACTTGGTGGCTTCACCAAAGCACAATGGCAGGACGCCACTGGCCAAAGGGTCGAGGCTGCCGGTGTGGCCGGCTTTCTCGGCATTGAGCAACCAACGCACCTTTTGCAAAGCCGCGTTGGAAGTGAAGCCCAGCGGTTTGTCGAGCAGGATGATCCCGCTGACGTTACGACGAATGCGCTTGACCTGAGCCACGCCTTATTCCTCGTTGCTTGCTGGCTTGGTGCTTTGCGGCGCGTCACCGGCATGCTGGCCGTCTTCGGCAACTGCACGTTCGATCAGGGCCGACAGGTGCGCACCACGCACGACGCTTTCGTCGTAGTGGAAGTGCAACTGAGGCACGCTGCGCAGTTTCATTTCACGGGCCAACTGCATCCGCAGGAAGCCTGCAGCGGAGTTCAACACCTTGATGGTCTGCGAAATTTCTTCTGCGCTGTCCTGCCCCATGACGGTCATGAAAATCTTGGCGTGACCCACGTCGCGGCTGACATCAACCGCAGTGATGGTGACCAGACCGACACGCGGGTCCTTGATTTCGCGACGGATCAGTTGAGCCAGCTCACGCTGCATCTGATCGCCAATGCGTTGGGTACGGCTATATTCTTTTGCCATGTTTTGCTACCTGATACTGACCGGGGGCGAAACCCTCGCGGTCTGAAAGCGGCAAACGCCCGGCCTGACAGATGTCGGACCGGGCGTTGCGTGTTGAGCCCATGACAGGGTCTGCGGCATTTGCATGCGAAGACCTGCCATGGCTCCTATAGCTCGCGACTTAGAGGCTGCGAGCCACTTGGACCTTCTCGAAGACTTCGATCTTGTCACCGACTTTGACGTCGTTGTAGCTCTTGACGCCGATACCGCACTCCATGCCGGCACGAACTTCGGAAGCGTCATCCTTGAAGCGACGCAGGGATTCCAGCTCGCCTTCGAAGATAACGATGTCTTCACGCAGTACGCGAATCGGACGGTTACGGAAGACAACGCCCTCAATGACCATGCAACCAGCAATCGCGCCAAACTTCGGCGAACGGAACACGTCACGCACTTCGGCAATACCCAGGATATTTTCTCGAACATCGCTGCCAAGCATACCGGTAAGGGCTTTCTTGACGTCTTCGATGATGTCGTAGATCACGTTGTAGTAACGCATATCCAGACCTTCCTGCTCGACGATCTTGCGAGCGCCAGCATCGGCACGCACGTTGAAACCGAACAGTACAGCGTTGGAAGCCAGCGCCAGGTTAGCGTCGCTCTCGGTGATACCACCGACACCGCCGCCGACTACGCGCACTTGCACTTCGTCGTTACCCAGGCCGTTCAATGCGCCCTGCAGAGCTTCCAGGGAACCACGGACATCAGATTTGAGGACGATGTTAAGCGTCTTCTTCTCTTCCTGCCCCATGTTCTCGAAGATGTTCTCCAGCTTGCCAGCGTGAGCACGGGCCAGTTTGACTTCGCGGAACTTGCCTTGACGGAACAGAGCCACTTCACGGGCTTTCTTCTCGTCAGCCACTACGCTCATCTCGTCGCCAGCGTCCGGTGTACCGTCCAGGCCGAGAATCTCGACCGGAATGGATGGACCTGCTTCCTTGATTGGCTTGCCGTTCTCGTCGAGCATGGCGCGAACACGGCCATAGTTCGAACCGACCAGGACCATGTCGCCCTGACGCAGCGTACCGTCCTGAACCAGAACAGTAGCAACTGGACCACGGCCCTTGTCGAGACGGGACTCAACAACAACACCACGGCCAGGAGCCGACGGAGTTGCAGTCAGTTCCAGAACTTCAGCCTGCAGCAGTACCGCTTCGAGCAGCTCGTCAACACCGGTACCCATCTTCGCGGAGACCGAAACGAACGGTGTTTCACCGCCCCACTCTTCGGACGTCACGCCGTGAACCGACAGTTCACTGCGGATGCGGTCCAGGTCAGCGCCCGGCTTGTCGATCTTGTTCACTGCAACTACCAGCGGAACACCGGCAGCCTTGGCGTGTTGCACGGCTTCGATGGTCTGTGGCATCACGCCATCGTCAGCAGCAACGACCAGAATCACGATGTCAGTCGCCTTGGCACCACGAGCACGCATTGCGGTAAACGCAGCGTGACCCGGGGTGTCGAGGAACGTGACCATGCCGCGTTCGGTTTCAACGTGGTAAGCACCGATGTGCTGGGTAATACCACCGGCTTCGCCAGCAGCAACCTTGGCACGACGGATATAGTCGAGCAGGGAAGTCTTACCGTGGTCAACGTGGCCCATTACGGTCACAACCGGAGCACGGGAGAACGTCTCACCTTCGAACTTCAGCGATTCTGCCAGGGAATCTTCCAGGGCGGTGTCGCTGACCAGGGTCACTTTGTGGCCCAGTTCTTCAGCAACCAGTTGGGCAGTTTCCTGATCCAGAACCTGGTTGATGGTGGCTGGGGTGCCCAGCTTGAACATGAACTTGATGATCTCAGCTGCCTTGACCGACATTTGTTGTGCCAGGTCGCCGACAGAGATGGTCTCACCGATTTTCACGTCACGAACCAGAGGACCGGTTGGGCTCTGGAAGCCGTGAGCGTTACGCTTCTTCAGCTTGGCCTTGCCACGACCACCACGACGGAAGCCATCGCTTTCTTCGTCAGTGGTACGCGGTGCAACGCGTGGCGCTGGCGCTTTCTCTTTAACAGAGGCGCGATGCGGGGCGTTCTTGCGATCGCCGTCACCACCACGAGCGTTGCGATCATCGCTGCGCGGTTTGTCCGGGCGACGCTGTTCATCACGCTTGCGCACTTCGGCAACCGGTGCCGGAGCAGGTGCAGCAGGTGCTTCCTGAACAGGCTGGGCAACCGGAGCTGGCGCAGCTACGGCTTCAGAGGCAGCAGGTGCTGGCGCTGAAGGCTGATTACGCGCTTCTTCTTCGGCGCGGCGCTTGGCTTCTTCTTCAGCCTTCTGACGAGCAGCATTTTCTACGGCGCGACGCTCATCAAGCTCGCGCTTGCGCTCGGCCTCGATTTCTTCCGGGCTGCGCTGCACGAATACTTTCTTCTTGCGTACTTCAACGCTGATGCTTTTGCTGCCAGCAACACGCAGGGTGCTGGTGGTTTTACGCTGCAGCGTGATCTTGCGTGGTTCTTCCACTTTCGCCTTGTGACTGCTTTTCAAGTGAGTCAGCAAAGATTGCTTCTCACTGTCAGTCACCTTTTCTTCGGCGGCGGTGTGCGGCAGACCTGCCTCACGCATCTGCTGCAACAGGCGCTCTACCGGTGTTTTGACCTCATCGGCCAGTTGTTTCACCGTGACTTGCGTCATGCACTTCTCTCCTCAGGCCGCGCCTAATTACTCGAACCAGTGGGCTCGGGCGGCCATGATCAACTTGCCGGCACGAATATCATCAATGCCGTCGATGTCGAGCAGATCGTCAATAGACTGCTCGGCCAGGTCTTCGCGGGTAATTACGCCGCGCACCGCCAGTTCCATCGCCAAATCCTTGTCCATACCCTCAAGCGAGAGCAGGTCTTCGGCCGGATGGGCGTCTGCCAGCTTTTCCTCTGTAGCGATGGCTTTGGTCAACAAACGATCCTTGGCCCGAGCACGAAGCTCGTTGACGGTTTCCTCGTCAAAGCCGTCGATGTTGAGCATCTCCTCCACCGGTACATAGGCAATCTCTTCCAGGCTGGTGAAGCCTTCATCTACCAGCACTTGCGCCAGGTCTTCGTCGACTTCCAGCTCGTCGATGAAGTTGCGCAGGATGTCGCCGGTTTCTGCTTGCTGCTTGGCCTGGATGTCCGATTCGGTCATTACGTTCAGGGTCCAACCGGTCAGTTGACTGGCCAGACGCACGTTCTGACCGCCACGACCAATGGCCTGAGCCAGGTTGTCGGCACCGACCGCGATGTCCATTGCATGGGCGTCTTCATCTACGATGATTGCCGCCACTTCAGCCGGGGACATCGCGTTGATGACGAATTGAGCCGGATTGTCATCCCACAGGACGATATCCACTCGTTCGCCACCCAGTTCGCCCGAAACAGCCTGAACTCGCGAACCACGCATGCCAATACAGGCACCTTGCGGGTCGATTCGTTTGTCCTTGGAGCGAACAGCGATTTTTGCACGTGAACCCGGGTCACGAGAGGCAGCCATCACCTCAATCAGACCTTCAGCGATTTCCGGCACTTCAATGCGGAAAAGCTCAATCAGCATCTCTGGCGCTGTACGCGACAGAATCAGCTGCGGGCCACGGTTTTCGGTGCGAATTTCCTTCAGCAGAGCCCTTAGACGGACACCTACACGGAAGGTTTCGCGGGAAATAATGTCTTCACGAGCCAGCAGCGCTTCGGCATTGTTGCCCAGGTCAACGATAACGTTGTCACGGGTAACTTTCTTGACAGTGCCGGAGATGATTTCGCCCAGTCGTTCACGATAGGCGTCAACCACTTGCGCACGCTCGGCTTCGCGAACTTTCTGCACAATAACTTGCTTGGCAGTCTGCGCGGCGATACGGCCGAACTCGATGGATTCGATTTTTTCTTCGATCAGGTCACCGGCTACGGCACCTGGTCTTTTCTCTTGAGCCTGATCGACAGCCAGCTCGTACGCTGGATCGTCAAGATCTTCATCTTCGACTACTGTCCAGCGACGGAACGTCTCGTAGTTACCCGTCTGACGGTTGATCTCTACACGCAGCTCAACTTCATCTTCAAAACGTTTTTTTGTCGCGGTGGCCAGGGCCAACTCAAGCGCTTCAAAAATCACATCTGCCGGAACGCCCTTTTCATTGGACACCGACTCAACAACCAGCAGTACTTCTTTGCTCATCGTACGCCTCGCCTTTCGCAAGCCATTGGATCCGCGGGATCCGCAGTATTTGGCACGTATCAGTCAAACGTGGGAATAATGTTGGCCTTGTCGATCATATCGATCGGCAACAGAAACTCGTGGTCTTCTACCTGCACCACAACGTCCTGCTCTTCTACACCACGCAGAAGGCCCTGAAAGTTGCGTCTTCCTTCGAAAGGCGAACGCAGCTTGATCTTCACTTGTTCACCGGCAAATTTTGCGAACTGCTCAATAGTGAACAGTGGGCGTTCCATGCCAGGCGAGGAAACTTCAAGGGTGTATTCAACGGAGATCGGATCTTCAACATCAAGAACACCGCTGATTTGACGGCTCACGATGGCGCAATCGTCCACCAGCACACCGCCCTCTTTATCGATATAAACGCGCAACATTGAGTGGCGACCTTGAGCCGAAAACTCAATACCCCAGCATTCATAGCCCAGGGCCACGACCACCGGGGCCAGCAAGGCCTGCAACTCTTCTAGCTTGCTCGACACCTGAACCCCCTCGTGCATGTATGTGCATGCTATGCAAAATAAAAAAATGGGCGAAACGCCCATCCTTGAAACGCCGTCGAACAGCGGCGTTGAAAGTGTCCAGCTAACAAAAAGCCCCTTAAAAGGGGCTCCTTAAACTGGTTGCGGGGGCCGGATTTGAACCGACGACCTTCGGGTTATGAGCCCGACGAGCTACCAGACTGCTCCACCCCGCGACAAAGCTGGGGCGGAAGTATACGACCGATCCCTTGCAGGGTCAATGTAACCTTCCACCTACAAGAAAGCCCGCAACAGCGGGCTCTCCTGATAATTGGTACCGAGAAGGGGACTCGAACCCCTACACCCTATGGGCACAACCACCTCAAGGTTGCGTGTCTACCAATTCCACCACCTCGGCAATACATCTTTGGCAGCCTCGAACATCACTGCCTGTTGAAACCTTACTTCTGCTCGGGAGCTTGAGGTACGTCAGCTGGAACAACCGCTGGCTTTTGCCCTTCGAGCACCGGAACATCATCTGCTGCCGGTTTTTGCTTCACTTCCATTACCGCTGGATCTGGCAAACCTTCCTGAGTCAGCTCATGAGCTTTCTCTTTAGCAAAGTAACCTAACCCCAAGCTGGTTATGAAAAAAGCTGCGGCGAGTATACCAGTAAACTTACTAAGAAAGGTAGAGGAACCTTGGCTTCCGAAGACAGTATTTGATGCACCTGCTCCGAAAGACGCGCCAGCGTCCGCACCCTTACCCTGCTGCAGCAGAACCAGGACAACAACGCCCAGAGCGGCCAACAGATGAAAAACGACTACGACTGTTTCCAGCATTTTTTCAGTTTCCCGCGGCGCGAATAATCGCACCGAACTCAGCTGCATTCAGGGAGGCACCACCAATGAGCCCCCCATCGATATCCGGCATGCCGAACAGTTCGACCGCATTGGCCGCCTTCACGCTGCCGCCATAAAGAAGTCGCACGCCTTGTGCGACCTCAGCATTCTCTTTCGCCAACTGTGCACGAATAGCTGCGTGCACGTCCTGCGCCTGTTGAGGCGAAGCGGTCAGCCCGGTGCCGATGGCCCAGACTGGCTCGTAAGCGATTACTGCACTCACGAGAGCATTGACGCCCAGCGCTACGATGATGCTGTCGAGCTGCTGCCCGACCACTTCAAGCGTTTTGCCAGCTTCACGCTCTTCGAGGGTTTCGCCGATACACAGCACCGGCGTAAGGCCGCTTGCCTGAGCTGCAGCGAACTTGCGAATCAGCACATCATCACTCTCGCCCATAATCTGGCGACGCTCCGAGTGACCGACAAGTACCAGCTTGCAACCTGCATCAGCCAATTGACTCGACGAAACTTCGCCGGTCAAGGCACCCTGCCCTGCTTCATGCGCACAGTTCTGCGCACCCACAGAAATTGATTTGCCCTGCAAACCTTCAACCACCAGGCTTACGTGCAGGCTCGACGGAAACACCGCCACATCAACACCGCTTGGGAGGACCTGCTCTGCAAGGCCCTCGATCAGCTCAGCGACGCTGGCGCGGGTACCGTGCATCTTCCAGTTACCAGCTACCATAGGGCGACGCATGCTGTACCTCGTCGGTCAAAGTGGGCGCAGATGTTACCCAACACTTTCAACACTGGCAAGCCGAAATCAGGCGCAAACTTCAGCAACCAGTTTTGCGAGCTCATCGGCGTAACCGCGAACCTGTACTTCGTCCTCGCCTTCAACCATCACGCGGACCAGTGGCTCGGTCCCGGACTTGCGCAGCAACACGCGACCGCGACCCTCCATGGCTGCCGTTACTCGGTCGCAAGCCTCTTTGACAGCGGGGTGCGTGACCGGATCAACACCGCCCGAAAACCGAACGTTGACCAATACTTGTGGGCACTTGCGAAGCGCCTGACGCGACTGCGCAAGGCTTTCTCCGTTGCGACGCAGCGCAAGCAGAACCTGCAGCGCTGCAATAATTGCGTCCCCGGTAGTGGTGTGCTGGAAGCAGACGACGTGACCGGAGTTCTCACCACCGATCTGCCAATTGCGCTCCAGAAGCTCGGCAATCACATAACGATCACCCACGTTCGCGCGAACAAACGGGATATCCAGATCAGCCAGAGCCAGCTCAAGCCCCAGATTGCTCATCAGCGTACCCACGACGCCACCTTGCAGGCGGCCACGCGCATGGAGATCACGGGCAATGATGAACAACAACTCGTCCCCATCAACAACAGCGCCCGTGTGATCAACCATCAAGACGCGGTCGCCATCACCATCGAAACCAATGCCGAGGTCTGCATGCTCGGCGAGCACGGCTGCCTGCAACGCACCCATGTGCGTGGAGCCACAGTCTTCATTGATGTTCAGGCCATTGGGCTGAGCAGACAAAACGGTCACTTGAGCGCCCAGCTCACGGAAGACGTTTGGCGCCACCTTGTACGTCGCGCCATGGGCGCAGTCGACCACCAGCTTGAGGCCGGCAAAATCGGTGCTGGTCGGCACGCTGCTTTTACAGAATTCGATATAACGGCCCGCAGCGTCATTGATA
Organism: Pseudomonas sp. ICMP 561; assembly: GCF_002699985.1. Lineage (GTDB taxonomy): Bacteria > Pseudomonadota > Gammaproteobacteria > Pseudomonadales > Pseudomonadaceae > Aquipseudomonas > Aquipseudomonas quasicaspiana. The sequence continues at coordinate 50,316 of NZ_LKBT01000006.1, forward strand.
CGCGAAACCTTGCCCAGCTTTTCCGACTCAACGACGGTCATCGGCGCATCGAGCAACTCCTCGATCATCAACTCGATTTCGTCGGGCAATTTGGTGCCCTGACCCGAGAAGAACTTGATGCCGTTATCGTAGTGAGGGTTATGCGAAGCGCTGATCACGATGCCGGCTTCCGCATGGAAAGTGCGCGTCAGGTAAGCGATGGCAGGCGTAGGCATTGGCCCCAACAACATCACATCAGCGCCAGCGGCAGACAGACCCGCCTCAAGCGCCGACTCGAACATATACCCGGAGATTCGCGTGTCCTTGCCTACCAGAATTCGGCAGGCGCCGAGACGTCGAAACGCCATGCCTGCTGCCCAACCGAGTTTCAGCATGAATTCGGGAGTAATAGGGAATTGCCCCACTCGACCACGAATGCCGTCGGTTCCGAAATATTTCTTGGTAATCATGGATGCTCCGTATTCTTATTGCGCCGCTTCAACCGCGGCAATCATCCGCACGACATCGACCGTTTCGGCCACATCATGCACACGTAGAATTCTTGCGCCCTTGGTCATCGCCAACGCGGCGAGAGCAAGACCACCAAACAGACGTTCGCCGACCGGACGCCCCAACGCTCCGCCAATCATGCTCTTGCGCGAGACGCCAACCAATAGCGGACGGCCCAGCAGATGCAATTCCTGCATATGCTTGAACAGGCTCAGATTGTGATCGAGGCTTTTGGCAAAACCAAAACCCGGATCCAGAATGATGCGCTCTTCAGCAATACCCGCAACACCACACTGATCCATCCGTTCGCGCAAAAACGCACCGACTTCAGCGACCAGATCGTCATAACGAGGATCATCCTGCATATCGCCAGGCTCGCCACGCATGTGCATCAGGCACACAGGGAGCCCGGTCGCAGCCGCCGCATCCAGCGCACCGTCACGACGCAATGAACGAACGTCATTGATCAAACCTGCACCCAGCCGAGCGGTTTCACGAATGACAGCAGGCGTGGAGGTGTCAACCGAGATGATAACGTCCAGCTCACGATTCAGCGCCTCCACGACAGGGGCCACGCGCTCGAGCTCTTCAGTGGGCGATACCGCACGCGCACCCGGACGAGTTGATTCCCCGCCGACATCAATCAGCGTGGCACCCGCAGCAACCATCGCTTCGGCATGCCGCAGGGCGGCATCGAGATGGGTGTAGCGACCGCCATCGGAGAAGGAATCAGGAGTTGCATTGAGAATGCCCATAACATGCGTACGGGACAAATCAAGAACCCGGTTGCCGCAAGGCAACCGGGTCGGGTACAGCACAGGATTCATGTCAGGCCTTAGTGTTCAGCAGCAGGACCACCGATCGGGGCTTCCGGACGAACATCCGGAGGTGTTACCGGAGTACCAGGAGTACCCGAACCACCTTCCCAATCGCGCGGTTCGCGCGGAGTACGGCCAGCCATAATATCGTCGATCTGCTCAGCATCAATCGTTTCATACTTCATCAACGCATCTGCCATCGCGTCGAGCTTCTCACGATTGTCGGTGAGGATCTGTTTGGCGGTGCCGTAGCACTGATCGATGATGCTGCGAACTTCGGAGTCGATCAAGCGCGAGGTATCAGCCGACAAACCACTGCTTGAGCCACCGCCGCCACGACCCAGGTAGCCCTGGTCTTCGTCTTCACCGTACAGCAGAGGACCCAGCTTCTCGGACAGACCCCACTTGGTCACCATGTTCCGGGCAATCTGACTGGCCCGCATGATGTCGTTGGAAGCGCCAGTGGTAACACCGTCAAACCCAAGGGTCATCTCTTCAGCGATTCGACCGCCATACAACGAGCAGATCTGACTGATCAAAGCACGCTTGGACAGGCTGTAACGATCTTCCTCAGGGAGGAACATGGTGACACCCAGCGCACGACCACGAGGGATGATCGACACTTTGTAAACCGGATCATGCTCTGGCACCACACGACCCACGATTGCGTGACCCGCTTCGTGATACGCCGTGTTGCGTTTCTCTTTCTCGGACATGACCATGGATTTGCGCTCAGCGCCCATCATGATCTTGTCTTTAGCGAGCTCAAACTCTTTCATCTCAACGATGCGCTTACCAGTACGGGCAGCGAACAGCGATGCTTCGTTGACCAGGTTGGCAAGGTCGGCACCAGAGAAGCCAGGCGTACCACGGGCGATAACACCCGCGTTGACGTCGTCGCCCATCGGCACTTTGCGCATGTGAACCTTGAGGATCTGCTCACGGCCACGGATGTCGGGCAAGCCCACCACAACCTGGCGGTCGAAACGACCTGGACGCAGCAAAGCCGGGTCCAGTACGTCAGGACGGTTGGTCGCGGCGATGACGATGATGCCGTCATTCATTTCGAAACCATCCATCTCGACCAGCAACTGGTTAAGAGTCTGCTCACGCTCATCATGACCACCGCCCATGCCAGCACCACGATGACGACCTACAGCGTCGATTTCGTCGATGAAGATGATGCAAGGAGCGTGTTTCTTGGCCTGTTCGAACATGTCGCGAACGCGGCTTGCGCCGACACCCACGAACATTTCAACGAAGTCAGAACCGGAAATAGTGAAAAACGGGACCTTCGCTTCGCCCGCAATGGCCTTGGCCAGCAAGGTTTTACCGGTACCCGGTGGACCCACCATCAGTACGCCGCGAGGAATCCGGCCACCCAGACGCTGGAACTTGCCCGGATCACGGAGGAACTCAACCAGCTCGCCCACTTCTTCCTTGGCTTCATCACAACCCGCGACGTCGGCCAATGTCGTCTTGACCTGATCTTCAGAGAGAAGGCGCGCCTTGCTCTTGCCGAAGCTCATCGGACCGCCCTTGCCTCCCGCACCACCTTGCATCTGGCGCATGAAGAACATGAAGACAGCGATGATCACGAGAATCGGGAAGCTGGCTACCAGCAACTGAGTCCAGATGCTTTGCTGCTCAGGCTGCTTGCCCTCAACAACCACGTTGTTGTTGACCAGATCGCCGATCAGGCCATTGTCCTGAATAGCCGGACGAATGGTCTTGAAGGAGTCGCCATCAGTACGTTTGCCCGTAATGACGTAGCCATCCACTGCAACTTTCTCGACCTTGCCATCCTTCACCTGCTGGATGAACTCGGAATAGTTGAGGGTCTGCGGCTCGTTAGGGCTGGAGAAGTTGTTCATCACCGTCACAAGGACAGCCGCGATGATCAACCACAGGATCAAATTCTTTGCCATATCGTTCAATTAGCTACCCTCTGAAGCAAGCTCCACGCAGAGCGTGCCTCGCATGATATTCACCGGCCTAACTTACTACAGAACCCGCAGATGTGGCAGGCACCGTCTGTAACCCTTTGTGAAACTTTGACTACACGATGCTCGGTGATGCTGCATCGACAAGGCCATTTAAAAAAATCTATCGCTGCGCCTCAAAGGCGCTCAACGCTTGCCGACCCTTCAATTCCGCGGAAACCACGCCCCAGCAAATACTGCTCGCGGGAACGATCACGCGATGAAGAAGGCTTGCGCATCTGAACCTTGTCGAACAGCTTGCGGATGTCCTTGTGGTACATGTCAAAGCCTTCTCCTTGGAAAACCTTGATCAGAAAATCACCACCCGGCCGCAAAACACGCCCTGCAAGATCGAGTGCCAACTCGCAAAGAAACATTGCGCGCGGCATATCGACAGCGCTCAATCCACTCATATTGGGGGCCATATCGGAAATCACAAGGTCTACCTGTGTATTACCGACCGCTTCCAGAATTTGCGCCAGCACTGCATCTTCAGTGAAATCCCCTTGAATAAAGGTGACATCAGGGATGCTGTCCATCTCCAGAATATCTGACGCAATCAACCGACCTTGACCACCAATCAGACGACTGGTCACTTGCGACCAGCCTCCGGGGGCCGCGCCCAGGTCAATTACGGTCATGCCTGGACGGATGATTTTGTCCTTTTCCTGAATCTCGAGCAGCTTGTAGCTGGCGCGCGAACGATAGCCGTCCTTTTGCGCCATTTTGACGTATTTGTCGTCGAAGTGTTCTTTGAGCCAGTTATGGCTTGTCTTGGAACGGGCCACGGGGCACCTCAAAAATAATCGAGTCGTGATTAAGTGGGCGGTCCCGGACTCGCTCGGGTAAACTGGCCGCCGCTTTTTACAAGATCAGACGCAGAGGTCAGATTATGCCGCTCACTCAAGAGCAGAAGAAACAGTACAAATCCATTGGCCACCACCTGAAACCGGTATTGATCGTGGCTGACAATGGTTTGACCGAAGGTGTGCTCGCCGAACTGGAGCGCGCACTGAGCGATCACGAGCTGATCAAGATCAAACTCAACATCCTGGATCGCGAAAGCCGCCTTCAAGCCATTGCCGAACTGTGCAAGGCCGGATCCGCGGATCTTGTACAGGTCATCGGCAAGATGGCGCTGATCTACCGCAAGAACCCAAAGGTAAACAAGCAGCTCTCAAACGTCCACCGCGCAGTTTGATGCAAACAGCCAGGGCCGCGTCAGCGCGCCCTGGTGCTGCTTCCCGGTGCAGGTTGCAAAACCAGCAGCAAGCCGGACACTCCCAACACCAGATAACTCATCAACTGCCAGCTCACTGCACCCGGCAAACAGAGCCGCACGCTGAAATAGCTGACTGCCGACAGTATGGCGACGAACAATAACTGTCCGCGCACATCCCGCCAGATACCTGCAAACCGCTCAACACCCAGCAACACTGCCATCTGCAGGGATGCACATGACGCTGCACCCCCCACCAGCAACGCACCGGACTGACCGGCAAGCTCCTTGATCAACAACGGCGCCAGACCGATTTGGTCCAGCACCGTCAGCATAGCCAGATGCAGCAAGATCATGCCGCCCACCCAAAACGTCTGGGCAAGCTGCCAGATCAATGCGCCCGCCGAAAACGGGCGAATTGCCTCAAACGTGGCGGACTTCAACAATCTCGTACTCAATAATGCCACCCGGTGTTTTCACGGCCACCACGTCACCCTCTTCCTTGGCAATCAAGGCGCGGGCCAATGGTGAACCTACCGAAATCTTGCCGAGTTTGAAGTCAGCCTCATCCTCACCCACGATGTGGTAAGTAACGCGCTCATCGGTCTCGACGTTGGCGATTTCCACGGTAGTGCCGAAAATCACTTTGCCGGTATGCGGGATGGTTGTGACATCGATGATGACCTGATTCTGAATCCGGCCTTCAATGTCACGAATCCGCGCTTCAACCATACCCTGCTGCTCACGAGCAGCGTGGTACTCAGCGTTTTCCTTCAGGTCACCCAGCTCACGCGCAGTACCAATGTCCTGGCTGAGCTTCGGGCGAACCACCTTGGTCAGGTGAGCGTGTTCTTCTTCCAGGGCTTTCGCGCCCTGGACAGTCATTGGATATTTGATCATGCCTTCAATCCTGCATGTAGATCCTGCAAGCGACGCACGGTCTTTTCCGGACCGAATTTCAGCGCTTCGCAGATGGCTTCGCCCGCAGCAATCGTGGTGGTGCAGTAGATTTTGTGCTGCAGGGCATTACGACGGATGGAGTAGGAATCAGCGATCGACTGACGACCCTCGGTCGTGTTGATGATCAGCGTCACTTCATCATTCTTGATCATGTCGACAACGTGCGGACGGCCTTCGGTCACCTTGTTGACGCGACGAACCTTGAGGCCCGCCGCTTCAATCAGCTTGGCGGTACCGGCAGTGGCGACGATTTCGAAACCAAGGCTGATCAGATCACGCGCAACGCCAGCCACCAACGGCTTATCGTCGTCACGCACGCTGATAAAAGCAGTGCCGCCAGTCGGCAATACTTCGCTGGCACCCATCTGGGCTTTGGCGAATGCTTCACCAAACGTATCACCTACGCCCATCACTTCACCGGTCGACTTCATCTCTGGGCCGAGGATCGGGTCAACGCCAGGGAATTTGGCGAATGGGAATACCGCCTCTTTCACGCTGTAGAAGTTCGGGATGATTTCTTTGGTGAAGTTCAGCTCTTTCAGGGTTTTGCCAGCCATGACGCGAGCCGCGATCATTGCCAGGGAAACACCGATGCACTTGGAAACGAACGGCACGGTACGCGAGGCACGCGGGTTCACTTCGATCACGTAGATGTCTTCGCCCTGCAACGCCAGCTGCACGTTCATCAGGCCAACTACGCCCAGCTCCAGCGCCATCTTCTTCACCTGCTCGCGCATCTCGTCCTGGATATGAGCCGGGAGCGAGTACGGAGGCAGGGAGCAAGCCGAGTCACCAGAGTGAACACCCGCCTGCTCAATGTGCTGCATGATCGCGCCGATCACCACGTCAGTACCGTCGCAGACTGCATCGACGTCCATTTCAATGGCGCAATTCAGGAAGTGATCCAGCAGCACCGGGCTGTCGTTGGACACTTGCACCGCTTCACGCAGGTAACGCTTGAGTTCGTCTTCCTGATAAACGATTTCCATGGCACGGCCGCCCAGTACGTAGGACGGACGAACAACCAGCGGATAACCGATTTTTGCAGCTGCGCGAATCGCTTCGTCTTCGCTACGCACGGTGGCGTTAGGCGGCTGACGCAGGTTCAGGCGCTCAACCATTTGCTGGAAGCGCTCACGGTCTTCAGCACGATCGATAGCGTCCGGGCTGGTGCCGATGATTGGCACACCGGCCGCTTCCAGAGCGCGAGCCAGTTTCAGAGGCGTCTGACCGCCGTACTGCACGATCACGCCTTTAGGCTTCTCGACACGGACGATTTCCAGCACGTCTTCCAGGGTTACCGGTTCGAAGTACAGGCGATCAGAAGTGTCGTAGTCAGTGGATACGGTTTCCGGGTTGCAGTTGACCATGATGGTCTCGTACCCGTCTTCGCGCAGGGCGAGGGCCGCATGCACACAGCAGTAGTCGAACTCGATACCCTGGCCGATACGGTTAGGACCGCCACCCAGGATCATGATCTTGTCGCGACCGGTCGGCGCTGCTTCGCACTCTTCTTCGTACGTCGAGTACAGGTAGGCGGTGTCAGTGGCGAACTCGGCTGCGCAGGTGTCAACGCGCTTGTAGACCGGGAATATTTCCAGCTTGTGACGATGAGTACGCAGGTTCTTCTCGGTCACACCCAGCAGCTTGGCCAGACGCGCATCGGAGAAGCCTTTACGCTTGAGGCGGAACATCAGGTTGCGGTCGATAGCCGACAGACCCAGGGTCTTGACCTTCTCTTCTTCCTTGATCAGATCTTCGATCTGCACCAGGAACCACGGATCGATCATGTTCATGGCGAAGATTTCTTCGACCGTCATGCCCGCGCGGAAGGCATCAGCCACGTACCAGATACGCTCGGCGCCCGGCACGGTCAGCTCACGCTTGAGGGTGCTCATGCTTTCCGGGTTGCTCAGGTCCAGCTTTGGATCTAGACCGCACACACCCACTTCCAGACCGCGCAATGCTTTCTGGAGGGATTCCTGGAAGGTCCGGCCGATTGCCATGACTTCACCGACCGACTTCATCTGCGTGGTCAGGCGGGCGTCAGCCTTGGAGAACTTCTCGAAGGCGAAGCGTGGCAGCTTGGTCACAACGTAGTCGATCGAAGGCTCGAAAGACGCCGGAGTCTTGCCGCCGGTGATTTCGTTTTGCAGTTCGTCGAGGGTGTAACCGATAGCCAGTTTGGCGGCGACGCGAGCGATCGGGAAACCGGTCGCTTTCGAAGCCAGTGCCGAGGAACGCGATACACGCGGGTTCATCTCGATCACAACCATGCGGCCAGTGTCCGGGCAGATGCCGAACTGAACGTTGGAACCACCGGTCTCCACACCAATTTCACGCAGAACCGCCAAGGAGGCGTTACGCATGATCTGGTATTCCTTGTCAGTCAGCGTCTGCGCTGGCGCAACAGTGATCGAGTCGCCGGTGTGAACGCCCATCGGGTCAAAGTTTTCGATGGAGCAGACGATGATGCAGTTGTCCTTTTTGTCGCGGACAACTTCCATTTCATATTCTTTCCAGCCGATCAGCGATTCGTCGATCAGCAGTTCCTTGGTTGGCGACAGGTCCAGACCACGGGTGCAGATCTCTTCGAACTCTTCGCGGTTGTACGCGATACCGCCACCGGTACCGCCCATGGTGAACGAAGGACGGATGATGCACGGGAAGCCCAGCTTCTCGAGCACGGCATTGGCTTCTTCCATGGTGTGGGCAATACCCGAACGCGGGCAGTCCAGACCGATGGATTTCATGGCCTTGTCGAAACGCGAACGGTCTTCAGCCTTGTCGATGGTGTCGGCGTTTGCACCGATCATCTCGACGCCGAACTTCGCCAGAACGCCTTCGCGCTCCAGGTCCAGTGCGCAGTTCAGAGCGGTTTGACCACCCATGGTTGGCAGCACGGCGTCTGGACGTTCTTTTTCGATGATCTTGGCAACGGTCTGCCATTTGATCGGCTCGATGTAAGTCGCGTCGGCCATCGCCGGGTCGGTCATGATGGTCGCTGGGTTGGAGTTCACCAGGATGACGCGGTAACCCTCTTCGCGCAGAGCCTTACAGGCCTGGGCGCCGGAGTAGTCGAATTCACAGGCCTGACCGATCACGATAGGACCGGCGCCGAGAATCAGGATGCTTTTAATGTCTGTACGTTTTGGCATGGGTTTGTCACTCAAATCCGTAGGTCAGTCGGCAAGCCGTCTTGAACTTCTTTGCAACCACCGGGCGGTCTTCGCCGGACGTTTCATCCAGGTCCAGCCCGGCGCTGCGCGTCACATTCTCAAGGCAACCGTTTAGCGTCGCTTGGCCATGGTTTCGATGAAGCGATCAAACAGCGGAGCAACGTCCGCCGGGCCCGGGCTTGCTTCAGGGTGACCCTGGAAGCTGAACGCGTCTTTGTCGGTACGCTCGATGCCTTGCAGGCTGCCGTCGAACAGCGACTTGTGGATCGCACGAACGTTGGCAGGCAGTGTTGCTTCATCCACCGCAAAACCGTGGTTCTGGCTGGTGATCATCACAACGCCGGTGTCCAGATCCTGTACCGGGTGGTTGGCACCGTGGTGGCCGTGACCCATCTTCACCGTCTTGGCACCGGACGCCAGCGCCAGCAGTTGGTGGCCCAGGCAGATACCGAATACCGGAATGTCGGTTTCCAGCACTTCCTTGATCGCCTGGATGGCGTAGTCGCACGGCTCAGGATCGCCAGGGCCGTTGGACAGGAAGACACCATCAGGCTTGTAGGCAAGCACTTCACTGGCAGGCGTTTGAGCCGGAACGACGGTTACGCGGCAGCCGCGCTCGACCAGCATACGCAGGATGTTGACCTTGACGCCGTAGTCATAGGCCACGACGTGGTATGGCAATTCAGATGCGGCAATTTCAGGGCAGCTGTCGGTCTTCAAGGACCAGACGCTGGAGCGCCACTCGTAAGATTCCTTGACGCTGACAACTTTCGCCAGGTCCATGCCTTTCAGGCCCGGGAAGCCGCGCGCTGCAGCGATGGCCGCTTCTTCGGAAATGTTGTCACCGGCCATGATGCAGCCGTTCTGTGCACCTTTCTCACGCAGAATGCGGGTCAGGCGACGGGTGTCGATCCCTGCGATTGCCACAACGTTGTTGGCTTTCAGGTAATCATCCAGTGACATCTTGTTGCGCCAGTTGCTGGCAACCAGTGGCAGATCACGAATCACCAGACCAGCAGACCAGACGCGATCCGACTCGGCGTCTTCAGGGGTGGTGCCGGTGTTACCGATATGCGGGTAAGTCAGAGTAACGATTTGCTGGGCATAGGAAGGATCGGTAAGGATTTCCTGATAGCCTGTCATGGCAGTGTTAAACACTACCTCGCCAACGGTTTGACCGTCGGCTCCAATGGCTTCGCCGCGAAAAATGCTGCCATCAGCAAGGGCGAGTATGGCTGGCTTAGTCAAGAAGACCTCCCGTAAGTAAAGCCTGAAAGGGCATTCGCAGGTTGCAAAAAAGCGGAATGACGTAGTTACGTCACCCCGCTTTCTTATAGAATCATCTGCGCGCTTTTAGTGGACACACTAAAGCTGTAGCTTACAGAAAAAGGCTTTTTTGGTCTACCGCCAATGAGGCGAAAAGACGGGGGAATGCGACAGAAGTTCCCGAGGAAGGATAAAACAGAGGCGCAAACCCTGAATCTCAGGGCTGCGCCTCTGCTGTAGCGATCAATCAGTAACGATCAATCAATGCAGATCGAGCACGTCCTGCATGTCGTATAGACCCGCCTCACGCCCCTCAAGCCACATGGCAGCCCTGACTGCGCCCTTGGCGAACGTCATGCGACTGGAAGCCTTGTGCGTGATCTCGACCCGCTCGCCTTCAGAGGCAAACAGGACGGTGTGATCACCCACGACGTCACCCGCGCGAATCGTCGCGAAACCAATGGTCTGGCGATCACGGGCACCGGTCTGACCTTCACGGCCGTAGACAGCAACCTTTTCCAGATCACGACCCAGCGCATTGGCAACCACTTCACCCAGGCGCAACGCAGTACCGGACGGCGCATCGACCTTGTGGCGGTGATGCGCCTCGATGATTTCGATGTCGACATCATCACCCAATACGCGAGCAGCGGTGTCGAGCAGCTTCAGGCACAGATTCAGGCCAACGCTAAAATTGGCGGCGAAAACGATCGGAATCTCTTTACCCGCCTCGGCGATGCGCTGCTTTTCTTCAGCCGTGAAGCCCGTGGTACCGATGATCATGGCCTTGCCGGCCTTGCGGCAGAACGCCAGATTCTTCAGGGTCACCGAAGGGTGCGTGAAGTCGATCAGCACGTCGAACTCATCAGCCACTTTGGCCAGATCACCCGATAGAGGAACACCAATACGACCCAGAGCAGCCAGTTCGCCGGCGTCAGCACCCACCAGCGTGCTATCAGGACGATCAATCGCCGCCGTCAAGCCAGCGCCCGGCGCTTGCTGAACAGCTTCGATCAGAATTTTACCCATGCGCCCGGCGGCGCCCATCACAGCAATACGTCGCATGTCCTGCTCCCGTTACAAGTCGCCGAAGAAACGCTTCACGCCGTCAAACCAGCCAGTGGCTTTCGGGGAGTGAGAGCTATCGCCTTCAAGCGTTGAGCGGAACTCTTCGAGCAGTTCACGCTGACGACGGCCCAGGTTGACCGGAGTCTCGACAGCTACACGGCACATCAAGTCACCCGCACCGCCGCCACGCACCGGAGCCACACCTTTACCACGCAAGCGGAACTGCTTGCCGGTCTGGGTACCCTCAGGAATCTTCAGTTTGACGCGGCCATCCAGCGTTGGCACCTCCAGCTCACCGCCCAGTGCGGCATCGGTGAAGCTGATTGGCACTTCGCAGAACAGATGCTTGCCGTCACGCTGGAAGATCGCGTGCTCGCGCACATTGATCACCACGTACAGGTCGCCCGTAGGCCCACCTTGCGTACCTGCTTCACCTTCGCCGGAAAGACGAATGCGATCACCGGTATCAACCCCAGGCGGTACTTTCACAGCGAGGGTCTTGTACTCTTCGACACGGCCTTCGCCATGGCAGGAGTCGCACGGATCGGAAATGATCTTGCCGTTGCCGTGGCAACGCGGGCAGGTCTGCTGCACCGAGAAGAAACCTTGCTGCATGCGAACCTGGCCGATACCGCCACAGGTTGGGCAGGTAACAGGCGAGGAACCTTTCTTGGCACCCGAACCATCACACGGTTTGCAGTTGACCAGCGTCGGAACCCGGATATTCACCGAGGTACCGCGCACAGCTTCCTCAAGGTTCAGCTCGAGGGTGTAACGCAGATCGCTACCGCGCTGAGCGCCGCCACGACCACCGCCACCGCCGCGGCCACCACCGAAGAAGTCGCTGAATACATCGCCGAAAATGTCGGAGAAGTTCGCACCGCCAGCCCCGCCACCGCCGAAACCGCCGCCACCCATGCTTGGGTCGACGCCAGCATGACCGTACTGGTCGTAAGCCGCGCGCTTGCTGGCGTCAGACAGGACTTCATAGGCCTCGTTGGCCTCTTTGAAGAGTTCTTCCGACGCTTTATCGTCAGGATTGCGATCAGGGTGATGCTTCATCGCCAGACGACGATAAGCTTTCTTCAGATCAGCCTCGCTGGAGCCTCGCTCCACCCCCAATACTTCGTAATAGTCACGCTTAGCCATAAATTCTTCCGCACTCTTGAGGACGTCCGGCAAAACCCTCCTGAGTTTTGCCAAACTCGTTGAGCCCCATACAGGCCCGGACCCAACTCACGTCAATTCAACGATCCTGGTCTTCATTTCACCGGTCAGGCTGACCGGGAAAGCGGCAGAACAAGCCGCATGCAGGAGCATGACGACCTTGCCACACCGGCTTGCGGTAAATACCGCAGGCCGAAAAAATTTCGTCTGTTCCAGACACGCCAACGCGGGAGCAAGCTCCCGCGCGGCGACATCCTACCAGCGACCGCCCGAAAACGGTCAACTGGCTTACAAGTGAGCCTGCGCTTACTTGTTGTCTTTAACTTCTTCAAACTCTGCATCAACAACGTCGTCAGCAGGCTTGGCGTCTTCCTTCGCAGCCTGAGCACCGGCTTCCGGTTGCTCTGCCTGCTCGGCGTACATTTTCTGAGCCACTGGAGCGGAAACCTTCGACAGTTCTTCGACTTTGGCGTCGATGGCAGCCTTGTCATCGCCTTTGATAGCGGTTTCCAGAGCAACCAGCGCAGCTTCGATCGCTGTTTTTTCTTCAGCGGTCACTTTGTCGCCAGCATCGGAGATCATTTTGCGAGTCGAGTGAACCAATGCATCGCCCTGGTTACGCGCGGTCGCCAGCTCTTCGAACTTGCGGTCTTCTTCAGTGTTGGCTTCAGCATCACGGATCATTTGCTGAATTTCTTCGTCCGACAGACCGGAGTTAGCCTTGATCACGATCGATTGCTGCTTGCCGGTCGCCTTGTCTTTGGCGCCTACGTGCAGGATGCCGTTGGCGTCGATGTCGAAGGTCACTTCGATCTGTGGAACGCCACGTGGTGCTGGTGGAATCTCAGCGAGGTCGAACTTGCCCAGAGACTTGTTCTGACCAGCCTGCTTACGCTCACCTTGCAGCACGTGAATGGTCACGGCGTTCTGGTTGTCGTCGGCAGTGGAGAACACTTGCGATTTCTTGGTAGGAATCGTGGTGTTCTTGTCGATCAGCGCGGTCATTACGCCGCCCATGGTTTCGATACCCAAGGTCAGCGGGCTAACGTCCAGCAGCAGAACGTCTTTAACATCACCGGCCAATACTGCGCCCTGGATAGCGGCACCCATGGCAACTGCTTCGTCCGGGTTAACATCTTTACGAGCTTCTTTGCCGAAGAACTCGGTAACTTTCTGCTGCACCAACGGCATACGAGTCTGGCCACCGACCAGAATCACGTCGTTGATTGCGCTGATGTCGATACCGGAGTCTTTCAACGCGATACGGCAAGGCTCGATGGTGCGCTGAACCAGGTCTTCAACCAGCGATTCCAGCTTGGCGCGCGAGATTTTCACGTTCAAGTGCTTTGGACCGGTCGCGTCTGCAGTGATGTACGGCAGGTTAACGTCGGTCGAATTGCTCGAAGACAGCTCGATCTTGGCTTTCTCAGCGGCTTCTTTCAGACGCTGCATGGCCAGCGGATCACCTTTGAGGTTCATGCCGCTTTCTTTCTTGAATTCGTCAACGAGGTAGTCGATCAGACGAATGTCGAAGTCTTCACCACCCAGGAACGTGTCACCGTTGGTTGCCAGCACTTCGAACTGGTGCTCGCCATCAACTTCAGCAATTTCGATAACCGAAACGTCGAAAGTACCGCCACCCAGGTCATAAACGATGACAGTGTGGTCGCCCTTCGCTTTGTCCATGCCGTAAGCCAGAGCGGCTGCGGTCGGTTCGTTGATGATACGTTTTACGTCCAGACCGGCAATACGACCGGCGTCTTTGGTCGCCTGACGCTGACTGTCGTTGAAGTAAGCGGGAACGGTGATCACCGCCTCGGTCACTGCTTCGCCCAGATAGTCTTCAGCGGTTTTCTTCATCTTCTTCAGGATTTCAGCAGAAATCTGAGGAGGCGACATTTTCTTGCCGTTGACTTCAACCCACGCATCGCCATTGTCAGCTTTGGCGATTTTGTAAGGGACCATCTGAATGTCTTTCTGAACGACTTCTTCTTCGAACTTACGACCGATCAGACGCTTTACCGCGTACAGCGTGTTGTGCGGATTGGTCACAGCCTGACGCTTGGCCGACTGACCGACGAGGATTTCGCCGTCGTTGGCATAAGCAATGATCGAAGGCGTGGTACGAGCGCCTTCGGCGTTCTCCAGAACCTTGACGCTGCCGTTTTCCAGAATGGAGACGCAAGAGTTGGTGGTCCCCAGGTCAATACCGATAATTCTGCCCATCTGTGAATCTCCCGAAATTTTGAATTTGGTTGCCGCAACTGCGTTTACAAATTGCGGTAGCTCTTAAACGCTTGGCCTATAAATGGGGGCCAGACAGCTGATTTCAAGCCTGCTCATCAATTGATGGCTGAACAGGCGATGGTGCCTTGCTGACCACGACCATAGCCGGGCGCAGCAGACGACCATTGAGCTGGTAGCCCTTCTGGAACACTTTCAAAACACTGTTTGGTTCAACATCGGCGCTTTCCTGCATGGCCATTGCCTGATGATGCTCGGCATTGAATGGCTGGCCATGGGGATCGATCGCTTCGAGGTGGTAACGCTTGAGCGTGTCGCTAAACATTTTCAGCGTCAGCTCGATACCTTCGCGCATTGGACGAATGCTTTCATCGTCCGGATTGGACAAGTCCAGACCACGCTCAAGGCTGTCCACGATCGGCAACAAGTCACTCGCAAACTTCTCAAGCGCAAACTTGTGAGCTTTTTCTACATCCTGTTCTGCACGGCGGCGGACATTCTGCAAATCCGCAGCCACACGCAGGGACTGGTCCTGCGCCGCGGCCAGTTGCTCTTCGAGCACTTGCACGCGGGTTACCAATTCTTCACCGGAGACTGCTTCGGCAGCCTGGTCCTGGGTCTGCGCATCCAGATTCTGTTCGTCAGCCATAGATTTCTCCTTTCAAGTACGTCCGCGAGCTCAAATCGCGCTTCTGCCCACCTATATGGGAGCGGAATTTTCAGCTTCAAGAGCAGATTTCAGCGAATCGACAAAAGTCCTCACAAACCTTCCGGCCAAAGCCAAGTCCTTATCGCACTTGAACAAATCGCCAAATGGACTAAAAAAAGCGTATCGCCGAACGAATCGAGCTAAATCCGGGCATTGTCATCGACAAATAAAACACTGTATAAATAACCAGACTTATCGCCTGGGAGCCACTCCATGCTGGTGCACCTTTCCGTACATAACTACGCCATCGTTGAACACCTCGATCTCGAGCTGGACCGTGGCATGAGCGTAATCACCGGTGAGACCGGGGCAGGCAAATCGATCATGCTCGATGCCCTTGGCCTGACTCTGGGCGACAGAGCCGACAGCGGCGTGGTTCGCCCCGGCGCAGATAAGGCAGACATTCTCGCGACGTTCGACCTGATCGACATCCCTGAAGCACAGGCCTGGCTCAAGGAGCGCGACCTGGACAATGACGGTCCGTGCATCCTGCGCCGGGTCATTACGGCCGAGGGACGCTCGCGCTCCTACATCAATGGCACGCCCTGCCCCCAGGGTGACTTGAAGGCACTGGGCGAGCTGCTTATCGACATTCACAGCCAGCACGAGCATCAGTCACTGCTCAAGACCGATACCCATCGACGTCTGCTGGACGAATACGCGGGCGCGACTGATCTGGCTCGCCAGGTACAACTGGCTGCCCAACGCTGGCGCCAGACCCGGCAGGAACTGGACAGGCTCTCTAACTCCGGCGACGAGCAACGTGCACGCCACCAGCTTCTGAGCTATCAGCTTGAAGAGCTGGAAAGCCTCAGCCTGGGCGAAAACGAGCTGGAGCAACTTGAGCAAGAACAGAAAACCCTGACCAATGCAGAAAGTCTGCTGAGCATCTGCCGTCAGGTTGTCGAGCAGTGCAGCGAAAACGATTCTGGCAATGTGTTGAATGCATTGACTGCCAGCCTGCACCGCCTGGGCAGCGTCAATGACTCGCCGACCGCCCTGAGCGAAGCGACCAATCTGCTGTCCAGTGCACAGATTCAGGTAGAAGAAGCCGTTGGTGAGCTCAATCGCTTTCTGGATCATTTCGACGCTGATCCTGCGCGCCTGCAGCACCTCGAAGAACGTCTCGACGCGATCTACACACTGGCACGCAAGCATCGCATCCAGCCGACTGAAGTCGCGACACTTCAACAGAAGCTGCTGGACGAAATCGAAACATTGAATGCCAACGACGAAGCGATCGAGCGACTGGAAAATGAATTGTCGTCGTTCGCCCGTCACTATAAAGAGAAGGCCCGGGAATTGAGCGATCTGCGCCATCGCGCAGCGCCGGAACTGGCAGCCGCCGTAGAGCATGAAATCCAGCGTCTAGGCATGCCGGGCGGGCGATTCAGCATCGAGCTAAAGGCCAATCCTGAGAAAGAATTGTTGCCCAACGGCCTTGAGCAGGTTGAGCTGCTGGTCAGCGCTAACCCTGGCCAGCCGTTGAAAGCATTGGCAAAAGTGGCTTCGGGCGGCGAGCTATCCCGGATCAGTCTGGCCATTCAGGTGATCACCGCGCAGACATCTCGAGTCCCGACGCTGGTATTCGACGAAGTGGATGTCGGGATCGGCGGCCCAACGGCCGAGATCGTTGGTCAGCTATTGCGTCGCCTGGGTGATCGCGGTCAGGTCATGACCGTGACGCACTTGCCACAAGTCGCCGCGCAGGGGCATCAGCATCTGTTTGTTCACAAGGTCCGCGACAGCGAAGCCACGCGCACTGCTGTTTCAAAACTGAGCAAGAACGAACGTATAGAAGAAGTCGCGAGGATGCTGGGCGGGATCGACCTGACGAAAGAGTCTCTGGCCCATGCGAAGAAAATGGTGGTGACCGCGAAGAGCTGATGGATAGCACTGACACACCGACATCCCGTAGGACCGGCTTTAGCCGGGAGAGAGTCAGTGCGCTATCTACATATCCATCGTCAGGAACAATGTCCTCCAGGCTAAAGCCAGTCCTACGGGTTCATCTTTCCCACCTTGCCCTGCAAAACGCACAAAGGCGACCCTAGGGTCGCCTTTGCTGTTGCGTCAAAAAAGATTTAAGCCTTTTTATTGCGCACGTACAGCACCAAATTGTGATCCACCAAATCGAAACCGTGCCGCTCGACAATCGCCTTCTGAAGCTTTTCGATTTCTTCGTCGAAGAATTCGATCACTTCTCCGGATTCCACGTTGACCATATGGTCGTGGTGGCCGCCGTCAGCCAGTTCGAACACCGCATGTCCACCGTCGAAATTGTGGCGAACCACTAATCCGGCAGCTTCGAATTGGGTCAGGACACGGTAAACCGTGGCCAGTCCGACGTCCTCGCTAGCTTCCATCAGTGCCTTGTAAACATCCTCGGCACTCATGTGGCGCTGCTCGGCGGAATCGAGCATCTGTAGTATTTTGACCCGTGGCAGGGTCACTTTAAGTCCGGCTTTTCGTAGTTCGCTATTTTCAACCATGGTCAGCTTTCTCGCAGACGCTGCTTCGCAGCTTCTCTTAATGCAGGTATGATCGGGGTTTACGTTGTCCCAGCCAAGATAGTGGAAGTCGCCCACCGATGCAAAACACCAAGCTCCTGCTAACCAGTTTCACCCTTGTGGGACTGCTCGCACTCGCCGGTTGTTCATTCCCCGGGGTTTACAAAATCGACATCCAGCAAGGCAATGTCGTCACGCAGGACATGATAGACCAGTTAAGGCCGGGAATGACCCGACGGCAAGTACGGTTTATCATGGGCAACCCTCTGCTGACCGACACTTTCCATGCCGATCGCTGGGATTACCTGTACAGCTTGCAGCCTGGTGGCGGTGAACGTCAGCAAGAGCGTGTGTCGCTGATCTTCAACGGCAACGACCAATTGGTCAGTCTGTCGGGTGACTTCATGCCTGGCGTGAGCCGCGACGAAGCCATTCTCGGCAATGACGGTAATTCCACAGCCACGCCAGAGCAGCCGAAAGAAGAACCGGCCAAGCCAGGTTCGCTGCTTGATCAGATCCAGAAGGACGTCGACAAAGTCGAGACAGTCCCTGTTCCGACTCAGGAACCACTGGATGTGTCGCCGCAGTAAGCAATTACCGCAGGCACAAAAAAGCCCGGCATGCCGGGCTTTTTGCTGTCTGTGATTCGCTGAAACAATGGGCCTAACGCTCACTCTCCTTCCGAGCCTTGGCTGCTTTGGCAGCTCGCAAGCGCCGAACTTCTTTCGGATCAGCCAGCAGCGGACGATAGATCTCAATTCGGTCGCCCTGCTCAAGAGCACGCTCGCGGCTTACAACCTTACCGAAGATCCCCACCGGGCAACTCGCCAGATCCAGTTCGGGAAACTCGTTACCGATACCTGACAGCAGCAACGCCTGTTGAACAGTTGAACCTGCCGGGACCTCGACAGCCTGCAAAAACTGTCGATCTACACCGGCGTGCATCACCTCAATCGTGATGATTGCCTCAGACATGCAACTCTTTCGCTCGCTGGCAGAACGCGTCCACCAACGTATTAGCCGCCTGATTGAACAAAGGTCCAAGCGTGGCACGTACGATCGGGCCCGCGTAATCGAAGGAAAGATCGAGGCTGATCTTGCAGGCTTTCTCGCCCAGCGCCTTGAACGTCCAGACGCCATGCAACTGCTCGAAAGGCCCTTCGACCAGATCCATCACGATGGACTGACCCGGCACCAGCGTGTTTTTCGTAACAAAATGCTGGCTCAGGCCGCCTTTAGCGATCTCCAGGCTGGCACGCATGTGCTCCTCGCTCGCCTCAAGCACCTTGGAGGCAGAGCACCAGGGCAAGAATTCCGAATAGCGCTCCACATCATTGACCAGGTCATAGAGATCCTTGGCCGGATAGGGCAAAAGAGCGGAACGTTGAATATGCGTAGTCATGTCAGCGTCAATTCCAAAGCTGCGCGGCAGATACTACAAGAATGCCGAACGGCGCCACATAGCGCATCAAAAAAACGTCAAAGCAAGGAGCGCCAAGGCTCGTCACCCAACCTGCGGATACTGCAAACACACGTCACCGTGGTGAACAGCGTGATGAACAAATCGACCTGGCGAGCCAGCATCGGTTCGAATGAAATATTAGTCACCTTTGCTTCAGGGCCAGAAATACTGGGTAGAAGCAGGCGCATTGTCCGGGATTAAATCATCGTGCTCAAGCGTGCAGCTTCCCATAGCCGACTTTGAAGCGAGTCCCTATAATGCGTCGCCTATGGCTAAGCTCAAGAAACACCCTACAGGGACCATCGCGCAAAATAAAAAGGCGCGTCACGATTACTTCATCGAACACAAGTTCGAGGCCGGTCTGGTCCTGGCTGGTTGGGAAGTAAAAAGTCTGCGTGCCAACAAGGTACAGCTGGTCGACAGTTACGTGCTGCTCAAAGACGGTGAAGCCTGGCTGATGGGTAGCCACATTTCGCCGTTGACGACAGCCAGCACGCACGTCATCGCTGACCCGACACGCACCCGTAAACTGCTGCTGAACCAGCGCGAGCTTGAAAAGCTGACGTCGTCTGTACAGCAGAAAGGCTATGCCTGCGTGGCTCTTTCCCTTTACTGGAAGCAGCACTTGATCAAGTGCGAAATTGCTCTGGGCAAAGGTAAAAAGGAATACGACAAGCGCCATACCGAGCGTGAACGTGATTCCGATCGCGAGCTGCAACGTGCCGTGCGGACCAAGGGTAAGGATGATTAATTAAGCGTAAATCCCCGTGGGAGCGAATTCATTCGCGAAGAGGTCGGTACAGTCGATAAACCTTCATCGGCTGTACCCACGCTTTCGCGAATGAATTCGCTCCCACCGGTTTAGCGCCGTACTGGTCTAGCCAAAATCACATCCCATTACGCCGCTCAGCCCGAGCCGTGCGCTGCGCCTGCTGCCGCACTTCTTCCAGGACTTCCTGCACGTACAGCAAATGACGACTGGAAATATCGCGGGCATCGTCCGCGCGGCCTTCGATAATCGCTGTGTATAACTCCCGGTGCTGACTGATCAGCATGTCGCGGGTTTCGCTGCGCTGTTTGTACATTCCGCCGATATTGGTCACCACGTTGCGCTTCAGCAGATCGAATAGACCGCGAATGGTGTGCAGCAAAATCGCGTTATGACTGGCTTCAGCAATGGCCATGTGAAAACTGGCATCCGCCGCGCCCTCCTCCGCTCGACTGACCTCCCCCTCGCGCCCATAACAATCCTGCAACGTGTCGAACGCTAACCGCAAACGCTCGCGATCCACATCCGTCGCACGCATGGCCGCGTAATAAGCGCAGGACGCCTCAAGCGTGTGACGAAACTCCAGCAAGTCGCGCTGCGCATCCGGGCTGCTTTCCAGCAGATGCAGCAGCGGATCGCTAAAGGTCGAACCAATGTTTTCCACCACATAATTACCGCCGCCCTGACGGCTCATCAACAAGCCCTTGGCGGTCAGTTTCTGAATCGCTTCGCGCAGGGAGGGTCGGGAAACACCAAATTGCTCGGCAAGCAAACGCTCGGCAGGCAGACGACCGCCGGATTTCAACGTGCCCTCAAGAATCATTCGTTCAAGCTGCTCGACAATATCGTCGGACAAACGGCGCTGACGCACCTGATCAAAGCCCATCACTTTCACTCCACTCCCCGATCGTATTGTCGGGCCCGCGTATTCTGGCTCATTGCCGCCCTTCAAGCACCCGCCAGATACCGGCTGAAAAGCCGGATCAGCAGCGCATTTCACAGGGTCTCCTACGAAAGTCGCACCACCGCAAATTGACACATCAATAGCAACGCTTCTACGCTAGCGACCAGACATTGTAAATTGGTATTACCAATTATCCAATGCCAGCGTCAGCAGCTACTCTCTACTGCGCTGCAAGAACCTTTCGGGATGACGAAAGGCTTGAACTGGTGAGCTGTGCGATTCGTTCGTCAGCATCGGCAAGACGTCCGCCACCCTGGGCGTAAGACCGAAGCCTCGCACGTAAGACACGGAATACCGGGCCTATCCAAAAACAATTAGGGGCCTCCCATATGCAAACCTGGCAACAGCTCTACACACCCTTGGGCAGTCTTGGCCTTTCGGCCGCCGCTGCACTCATACCCATCGTGTTTTTCTTTCTGGCATTGGCCGTCTTCAGGCTCAAAGGGCACATCGCTGGCAGTATTACGCTGGCGTTATCGGTGCTGGTCGCAATCTTTGCGTTCCAGATGCCGGCCGGCATGGCGCTCGCGGCCGCTGGATATGGGTTTGCGTACGGGCTGTGGCCCATCGCATGGATCATCGTAGCTGCGGTATTCCTCTACAAACTGACCGTCAAAAGCGGACAGTTCGAGATCATCCGCAGCTCGGTCATGTCCATTACCGATGACCAGCGCCTGCAAGTGCTGTTGATCGCGTTTTGTTTTGGGGCTTTTCTGGAAGGTGCGGCAGGCTTCGGCGCACCGGTAGCAATCACCGCCGCCTTGCTGGTCGGCCTCGGTCTGAACCCGCTTTACGCGGCAGGCTTGTGTCTGATCGCCAACACCGCGCCGGTCGCGTTCGGAGCCTTGGGGATTCCGGTAATCGTGGCGGGTCAGGTTTCAGGCCTCGACCCGTTCAAGATTGGCGCCATGGCGGGTCGGCAATTACCGTTCCTGTCGGTGTTCGTGCCGTTCTGGCTGATGTTCATGATGGACGGCGTCAAAGGCGTCAAAGAAACCTGGCCCGCCGCACTGGTCGCAGGCCTGAGCTTCGGGATTACCCAATACCTGACCTCCAACTACATTGGCCCGGAACTGCCGGACATCACCTCGGCACTGGTGAGCATGGTCGCACTGACCTTTTTCCTCAAAGTCTGGCAGCCCAAAAAAGCGGGTGAGACCGTCGTCAGCAGCTCCGGCGGCGCAGCAGTCATGGGCAACCCTGGCAGTTTCAATCAGCCGCGCTCCTCGGTTAAATCGCCCTACACCATGGGCCAAATCTTCAAGGCCTGGTCGCCGTTTCTGATCCTCACCGTGATGGTCACCATCTGGACGCTGAAGCCCTTCAAGGCGATGTTTCTGGCCGGTGGCGCCATGCAGGCGTGGACGATGAACATCCCTATTCCGTACCTCGACCAACTGGTGATGAAAACCGCACCCATCGTTGCGACCGCGACAGCCATGCCTGCCGTGTACAAGTTCGACCTCATCGCAGCGTCGGGTACGGCGATTCTGTTCTCCGCCATCCTCGCAATGATCGTGTTGCGGATCACGCCGAGCACCGGTCTGACTACGTTCAAAGAAACCCTGAAAGAACTGCGCTGGGCCATCGTGTCCATCGGCATGGTGCTGGCCTTTGCCTTCGTCATGAACTACTCGGGCATGTCCTCGACCCTGGCGCTGGTACTGGCGGGCACCGGCGCAGCCTTCCCGTTCTTCTCGCCGTTCCTGGGTTGGCTGGGCGTGTTTCTGACCGGTTCGGACACCTCGTCCAACGCACTGTTCGGCTCACTGCAAGCCACCACCGCGCATCAAGTGGGTGTCAGTGATGTGCTGATGGTCGCGGCCAACTCCACGGGCGGCGTGACGGGCAAGATGATTTCCCCGCAATCCATCGCCGTTGCCTGCGCAGCGACCGGCCTGGTGGGCAAGGAGTCCGACTTGTTCCGTTTCACCCTCAAGCACAGCATTTTCTTCGCCACCATCATCGGCTGCATGACCTACGCCCAGGCGTACTGGTTCACCGGCATGCTGGTGCACTGATGAAACAAGCGCCGGGCGCACTCAGCGCGCCCGGCTGCCCACTTACTCAAGTTGTGAGAGCCCATGATTATTTCCGCCTCCACTGACTATCGCGCAGCAGCGCAACGCAAGCTGCCGCCGTTCCTGTTTCACTACGCTGACGGCGGCGCTTACGCTGAGCACACGTTGCGCCACAATGTCTCGGACCTTGCCAGCATTGCCCTGCGCCAGCGCGTGCTGAAAAACATGTCCGAACTGAATCTGGAAACCTCGCTGTTCGGCGAAACCATGAGCATGCCCATGGCCTTGGCGCCCATCGGGTTGTGCGGCATGTACGCCCGGCGAGGCGAAGTACAGGCAGCACGCGCAGCCGCCAGCAAAGGTATCCCGTTCACCTTGTCCACCGTGTCGGTCTGCCCCATTGAAGAAGTCGCTCCGGCCATCGACCGCCCCATCTGGTTTCAGCTCTACGTGCTCAAGGACCGCGGCTTCATGCGCAACGCCCTGGAGCGCGCCAAAGCCGCCGGGGTCAAAACGCTGGTGTTCACCGTGGACATGCCGGTACCAGGCGCACGCTACCGTGACGCCCATCACGGCATGAGCGGCGCAAACGGCCCGATGCGCCGCGTGCTGCAAGCCATGACCCATCCTCAATGGGCGTGGGACGTCGGCGTCAACGGCCGCCCCCACGACCTGGGCAACATCTCGACCTATCGTGGTAACCCGACGGGCCTTGCCGACTATATTGGCTGGCTGGGCAACAACTTCGATCCGTCCATTTCCTGGAAGGACCTGGAGTGGATCCGCGACACCTGGGACGGCCCCATGCTGATCAAGGGCATTCTCGACCCGGAAGACGCCCGCGACGCGGTGAAATTCGGCGCTGACGGCATCATTGTTTCCAATCACGGCGGCCGCCAGCTCGACGGCGTACTGTCCAGCGCTCGCGCCCTGCCCGCCATCGCCGACGCCGTAAAAGGCGATCTCAAGATCCTCGCTGATTCCGGCATCCGCAGCGGGCTGGACGTGGTGCGAATGATCGCTCTGGGCGCCGACGCCGTGCTCATCGGCCGCGCGTTCATTTACGCCCTGGCCACCCACGGCGAGGCTGGCGTGAAGAACCTGCTCGACCTGTTCGAAAAAGAGATGCGCGTAGCCATGGTGCTGACCGGGGCCAAATCCATCAGCGAGATTTCCCGGGATTCCCTTGTCCGTGAATTGGGCGTCTGAGTTCACGCATCAAAACGTACGCGGCACGCCAGATGCCGCGACGTCGCTAATCCTGAAAACCTGAGCCCCTGACTGCCTGAGGAAGACCGCATGAGCCTCCCTGCCTCCTTCCTGACCGAAGCCAACCGCTTGATCCCTGAGAATCGCCGTTTCGAAGATCAGCTTTCAACATTGGCCTTCGGCACCGACGCGAGCTTTTACCGGCTGATTCCCAAACTGGTGATCCGCGTTGAATCCGAAGACGAAGTCATCGCCTTGCTCAAACTGGCCCAGCGCGAAAAAGTCCCGGTGACCTTTCGCGCCGCAGGCACCAGCCTCTCCGGCCAGGCCATCAGCGACTCGGTGCTATTGGTATTGGGCGATAACTGGAACGGCCGCGAAGTGCGTGAGCACGGCACGCAAATCCGCCTGCAACCGGGCGTTATCGGTGCGCAAGCCAACGCCTGGCTCGCACCCTATGGCCGCAAGATCGGCCCGGACCCGGCCTCAATCAACGCCTGCAAAATCGGCGGCATCGTCGCCAACAACGCCAGCGGCATGTGCTGCGGCACGGCGCAAAATACTTACCACACCCTCGCAGGGATCCGCGTGGTATTGGCCGACGGCACACTGATCGACACAGAAGACCCGAACAGCGTTGCGGCCTTTCGTGTCAGCCATGCCGACTTGCTGGAAGAGCTTGCCAGACTGGGCCGTAAAACCCGCGCCAACACCGAACTAGCCACAAAGATTCGCCACAAATACCGCCTGAAAAATACTACTGGCCTGTCACTCAACGCTCTGGTGGATTTCGATGAGCCACTGGATATCCTCAGCCACCTGTTGGTCGGGTCCGAGGGCACGCTGGGTTTTATCAGTGCGGTGACCTACGACACCGTCATCGACCATCCTAATAAAGCCTCTGCACTGATCGTCTTCCCGGACGTAGAAACCTGCTGCAACGCCGTCACCGTCCTGAAAAGCCAGCCCGTGGCCGCCGTGGAGTTGCTCGACCGACGCAGCATGCGCTCGGTGCAGGACAAACCCGGTATGCCCGCTTTCGTACGTGAACTGTCGGCAAATGCCTGCGCGCTGCTGATCGAAGCCCGCGCCGCCTCGCGCCCTTTACTGCATGAACAACTGGCGCAGATCATGGCCTCGCTGACATCTTTTCCAGTGGAGAAACAAGTCGACTTCACCGAAGACCCGCTGGAAAACGCTCGCCTTTGGGCCATTCGCAAAGACACCTTTCCTGCCGTCGGCGCAGTCCGCCAGACCGGCACTACAGTGATCATCGAAGACGTCACCTTCCCCGTCGAACAACTAGCCATCGGCGTGCGGCGCCTCATCGCGCTGTTCGACAAACACCACTACGACGAAGCCATCCTGTTCGGCCATGCGCTGGAAGGTAATCTGCATTTCGTCTTCACCCAGGGCTTCAACAACCCTGAAGAAGTCGCCCGCTATCAGGCGTTCATGGAAGACGTCGCGCAACTCGTGGCCGTCGAATTCGGCGGCTCGCTCAAGGCCGAACACGGCACCGGCCGCAACATGGCGCCCTTCGTCGAATTGGAATGGGGCCACGACGCCTATCAACTGATGTGGCAACTCAAACGGCTGCTCGACTCCAATGGCATTCTCAACCCCGACGTGGTGTTGAGCACTGATCCACAGATCCACCTCAAGCACCTGAAACCACTGCCCGCCGCCGATGAAATCATCGATAAATGCATCGAGTGTGGTTTCTGCGAACCGGTGTGCCCTTCCAAAGGCCTGACCCTCAGCCCACGCCAACGCATCGTCATCTGGCGCGACATTCAGGCGCGTAAACGTGCAGGCATCAACACCGATGAACTGGAAAAGGCCTACCACTATCAAGGCATCGAAACCTGCGCCGCCACCGGCCTGTGCGCGCAACGCTGCCCCGTCGGCATCAATACCGGCGAGCTGATCAAAAAGCTGCGCAGCCAGGAAGCCAGTCACACACAAGCCGCAGGCTGGATGGCCAATCACTTCAAAACCATGCTGCAAGGCGCGCGCTTCACCCTGCACGCCGCCAATGGCGCGCGCATGCTGTTGGGCGCGCCACGCCTGGCAAAAATATCCGCTGCGTTGAGCAAAGCCTCCGCCGGGCGCGTACCCCAGTGGTCCCCCGCCATGCCGCAGCCCGAACAAGCGATTCGCTTCAGCCCGCCCGTCGAGGACCAACGCCCCCGCGTGGTCTATCTCGCCGCCTGCGTGTCGCGGGTCATGGGCCCTGCTGCCGGGGACAAAGAGCAAATGTCACTGATGGATAAAACCCGTGCCCTTCTCGAAAAAGCCGGCTACCAAGTGGTATTCCCCGACGATCAGGACAACTTGTGCTGCGGCCAGCCTTTTGCCTCAAAAGGTTACAGCGAACAGGCCGACGACAAGCGCCAGCAACTCCTCGCAGCACTGAGCAAAGCCAGTCGGGGCGGGCTCGATCCGATCTACTGCGACACCAGCCCGTGCACCTTGCGCCTGATGGAAAACCTCAAAGACACACGCCTGGACCTATACGATCCCGTACGTTTTATCCGCACGCATCTGCTCGACAAACTGACCTTCACACCCCAGCAAGAACCCATCGCCGTACACGTCACCTGCAGCACCCAGCATCTGGGCGAAAGCCAGGCACTGATTGAGCTGGCGCGCCTGTGCAGCATGAACGTGGTCATCCCGGAAGGCATTCATTGCTGCGGCTTTGCCGGGGATAAAGGCTTTACCACCCCGGAGCTGAACGCCCACTCACTGCGCACTCTTAAAGACGCCGTCCAGCACTGCAACGAAGGCATCTCCACCAGCCGCACCTGCGAGATTGGCCTGTCGCAACATGGCGGTATCGACTACCACGGGCTGGTCTATCTGGTAGATCGCGTCACACAGGCGAAAATCGGCTGATCACTACACAGCAGCGGCAATCGCCCCACTTTGGTGCCTACATCGCGAAATATGGCTTTTTCACATGAGGCTGAAAAATAAATAGAACCCCTGCGTTTGCGCACAGTCAGTCTTAGTAAGCCCGCCAATCTGAGCAGGGCTTACTCAAAGACCTCGGCGACGGGCCTCATCGACCGGCCATACCGAGTCCACAGGCGATAAAAGGAGATACACAATGAAGCGCACAGCACTCACTGGATTGTTCCTCACCGCTGCCCTGTTGGGTTCCCCGGCGTTCGCCGCCGATGACCTTTGTGGTGCCAACCTGCAGGCTCTGAAGGATGCCCATACTTCAGCCAATGCCAATATGTCGGCCGACACCAAAGCTGAAATCGAGAAAACCCAAGCGGACGCGCTAAAGGCTCAAAAAGCTGGCGACGAAAAAAAGTGTGTTGAACTGACCACCAATACCATCACCAAGCTGAAAAACACTGGCTCGGCCAGCGAAGGCGCCAAGTAATCCGCATTTCGGCCAGCCCCGTGGCTGGCCGAAAACGGATGCGTCAGAAGGTCGACGCGAGGAGCTCATTGGAGTACACTCCGCGGCCTGACTGCGAAAGCAGTCACCTGGGGCCGATTAGGATTCGACGCCGGTGATGAAACTTTAGGTGCATGCCGACTTGGTAACAGAAGTCGTAAATCCACTGTTGCAACTTTCTATAGTTGCCAATGACGATAACTACGGTGCTCAACTAGCTGCGTAAGCAGCCTAGCCCGCACTTCTGGTAGCTTCGGCTCCAGCAATCATTAGGGGATGTCTGTAAACCCGAAGTGATTGTCATATAGAACAGAATCGCCGTGCAGTACGCTGTGGACGAATCGGCTAAAACTTACACAGCTCGCCCAAAGCACCCTGCCCGTCGGGTCGCTGAGGGTTAACTTAATAGACACGGCTAAGCATGTAGGACCGACAGCGGAGTACTGGCGGACGGGGGTTCAAATCCCCCCGGCTCCACCACTTCAACATCTAAAGACGTCCACGGACGTCTTTTTTTGTGCCTGAAATCCAGTAAATACAGGGGCTTCAGCGCTTATGGGAGCTTTGGAGAATTTCGGAGTTCCAGCCGCTTTGGTATCCCAGGTGGTATCCCGGACCGCCAAATGCTATTTTCAGGATACCAAAACGGTGCTGGAGGTAGCCCCATGCCTACTAACGCAACCCGCCTCTCCGATCGCCAGCTCAAGGCGGTCAAGGCAACTGGTAAAGACTTCGTCCTCAGCGACGGCGATGGCTTGCAGCTTCGAGTACGCGCCAGCGGCTCGATGATGTGGAATTTCAATTACCGCGAGCCGCTGACCAGAAGCCGTATCAACATGGCGCTTGGTCCATACCCTGACCTCTCGCTAGCCAACGCCCGGAAGAAAGCCGCAGAGGCACGTGAGCTGCTCGCTTTGGGCACTGATCCCAAAACCCAGCGTGATGAGGTAAGGCAAGCCAAACTTGCTGAGACTGAACACACTTTCGAGAAGGTGGCCACGGCCTGGTTCGAGCTGAAGAAAGACTCCGTAACCAAAGCCTACGCCGAAGACATTTGGAGATCGCTGACGCTTCATGTTTTCCCAAGTATGAAAACAACGCCGCTCTCTCAAATCACTGCTCCGATGGTTATCAAGATCCTTCGTACGATCGAGGCCAAGGGGAGCCTCGAAACCGTGAAACGATTGAGCCAACGACTCAACGAAATTATGACCTACGGGGTCAACTCCGGGCTGATATTCGCGAACCCCCTCAATGGAATTCGGGCGGTGTTCAAGAAACCCAAGAAAGAGAACATGGCTGCGCTACCACCTGAGGAGCTTCCCGAGCTCATGATGGAAATCGCGAACGCCAGCATCAAGCGCACGACCCGCTGCCTGATCGAATGGCAACTGCACACGATGACCCGCCCTGCCGAAGCAGCTACCACACGATGGGCAGATATCGACTTCGACAAGCGCATTTGGACCATTCCGCCAGAGCGCATGAAAAAGCGTCGCCCGCACACAATCCCCCTTACCGATCAGGCACTGTCGTTACTGGAGACGCTCAAGCAACTCAGTGGTAACAGAGAGTACGTGTTCCCCTCAGATAGAAATCCCCGCACCCATGCCAATAGCCAGACCGCCAACATGGCGTTGAAGCGCATGGGCTTTCAGGACCGTCTAGTCAGCCACGGCTTGCGCTCGATGGCGAGCACCATCCTGAATGAGCATGGCTGGGATCCGGAACTGATCGAGGTCGCGCTGGCGCATGTCGACAAGGACGAAGTTCGTAGCGCCTACAACAGGACGGACTACATCGAACGCCGGCGTCCGATGATGGCTTGGTGGAGTGAACATATCCAGAAGGCGGCCACCGGCAGCCTGTCGGCATCGGCCATCAATCAAACCAGAGATCGCAACGTCGTACCGATTCGCTGAACATCCAAAAGGTACGCGCCACCGGCTACGATCCGTGTCGTGTAGTAGGACGAAAGGAGTGACGACAGTGGCCAGATCTCTGGTATGCCTGCGCCTCTTCAGCCAAGCCCCTGAGTATGGGAAGGCTCCGCATTCCCATACTCAGGGGCTCACGCTTAAAGGTCTATCAGGCAACCACGACTTTTGCCTTTCTACGGCGGATCAACCCTGCTGTTAACTCGTAGTAGTAGATGGTAGCTGGAGCTGAGCATCGCAAATAGTGCTCCAGAAACCATCTCACGTGCTTTTCTCTCCAGGACCAGGGAGTCGCGCAACCCCAGCGTTCACGAATCACCTCGTGCATCCTTTCTGCTTGCCTGATGTGCCGCTGCTGCGTGGCATGTGCACCTTTGAGCACGGGGCGCAGGAACAACGCTATGTCGAACTCGGCCGTCATCGCTGACCTCCGATGTAGGCACTCACCACATCGATGCGGTTATGTCCCAACTCGTGGCTGATCTGCTTACGGGCTCGCTGATCGAGTGCTCGATCCTCTTGATGAACACGACCACCATTAACGGGTGCAGGAAAGCCGACTAGTTGCTCATAGCGCTCACAGGCGTAAGCCGCCCGCAGCTCATGAAAACCTTTCAATCCATGCTCATGCAGGATGTCCCGTGCCGGTCGCACAACTGCCTGCATAAAGTCTTTGTAGCTTTCGTCGGGCGCCAACAAATTCCGGCTGCCATTGGGTGAGTTCGCGCTGGCCCAATCCAGGGCATCGCGAACTTGATCCGTTACCGTAATCCAGCGCGGTGCCGAGGCCCCTGATCGACCACCTTTGGTGCCATCCTGGATGTTGATCTTGCCCAGTTGCCGAACCTCACGTTGCAGTCGGGGCAGATCGGCCAGGATCGCTTCGCGCAGCCGCATACCAGTCTCACGGGCGAGGAGCACAATGGCACTCACCCTCGATTGCTGACGATCTGACAGCGCCCGTGCGATCAACTCGACCTGCGCACGGTCTTGGCCTTGCGAAGCCTCACTACGCACGCTTGAGCGCTGCACGCCCAGCGCCTTACTCGGACTCGGGATTTTGACGTACTGATCACCGCGCAGCGCGGCCATCGTTCGGTTCACGCTGGACAGTCGGTTCTGCGCGGTGGCAATGCCGACGTTGCCCTGATCAACCTGCTCCCGCACGTGGACGGCGTACCGCATGAGGATCTCGCGGTCTATCTGGCGCGCGTCATTGACCCTCGGTCCTTCATCGGATCGACACCAATGCACGAACGCCTGCCAGCGATCACTATGGGCTTTGACGGTAGCAAAATGGCCGTCGCCAAACAGGTCTTTCAGTGCTTGCGGTCCAGCATAGCTAAGCTGGCGACCGAAGCCGAAATTGCGCCCGGCTCGCTTACCGACCCGAGCCATTTTTCTGTTCCTGATCGACTGCCGCGAGATCATGCAAAAGGGCTCGCCAGTGCGCACTTACAATCGCGAACTGAGCCCAATCAGTCGGGCGAAAACACAGCGTGTTGTCGGTGACGTAAAGATGCGCACCCTCCTCTTTCAACCATTGAATAATGGCTGTCGTAGAGGCGATAGCTTTATGGGTGGTGGCGACACTGGCGACAGCGGCGACAACCCTCGTCCTGCTTGGTTTTGAGCGTGGCGACAAAGTGGCGACAGTAGCGGCGACAAATCGCGCTTTGGGCTCCTTTTGACGCTGTGCCAGATGGTTGCGCAGCGCTTCATCAAGATTAAACATGGCGCACCTCGAAGGTGTGGCCATCGGTGATCAACCACTGATGATCAATCAACTCGACCAGCAGCTTGGCGGCATGACGACTGCTCTTGCGGGCAAAGCGGGGACCGTTGCGATTCAATTCACGAATACTGAAACGCTTCCAATCTTTGACCTGTAGCCATCGCAGCAGCCGGTCTGCCTCCTCTTTTACTCGACACACTGGCTCCTGCTCAGTCAGGCGCTGGATCTCGGTGAGGTAGTAGCCGACTAAAGCGGAGGCCCGTTGGATATGGTCGACCTCCACGACGCTGCTCTCCTCCACAGCTGCAAGAATGCCGGCGACGCGCAGCAGGTTATCGGCGGCCTTTGATCCGCTGGGCCGTACGCTGGCCAGCTCGCCAAACTCCCCCAGCTGAGCTTCGATAGCATCATGCAAATCAATCCAGCGACGACGCGCCAGCGGACTGAGGCTCAGCTTTGACAGCTGCAAGGCTCCGTCAGCGGAAAGTGACCAAGGCTGATAAAACAGAGCCGAAAGGCGGTGATGATAGCGCTTGAGGGCGGCGTCTTTGGACAAGTCGACAGCCTGGTAGCTACGTTGCCCGGCTAGACTGGTGGGCCAGGTCATCAAGCAGCGCCCTAGAATGCCTTGCCCCTGCAGCAACGGGTCACTGAGTAACTGCATGGCCAAATACGGTTGCAGCATCAGGTGCAGGCTCAGGCGTCGGTCATAGGCTCGTAGGCTTTCGCCTGCCATAGAGCGAGCACGATCAATCGGGCTACCGTCCCAGAGTGACGACAAGGTCGTGACCGCTTTCAAACGGTTGTCCCGACTCATGGTGCTGCTGCCAAGGAATTGTCCGCCCTCGTCACAGAACAGCCCCATGCTCGGCAAGTCATGGCAGAGCCCCTTGATCAGGGCCTCGATCGTCGGGTCTGTGGTGATCAGCCGAGGGGCCGAAGGCTCCGCTTCGAGCGGTACGCTGTTTGTGGGGGCGGGATCGGCAGGATTGATACGCTGCGCTTGTCGCTGTGCGGCACGGTACCGGGAGAGCTGTTCACGATAGTGTTGCCACTGTTCACGCTCCCATTGGCGCGCTGGCAGCAGTGCGGATCGGTCTGCCGCGGTCTTGCGATCACCGGACGCAGCCACCGTGATCAGGTACAACGACAGGGGATAATTTCTCCCGTCGAGTTGTAAGCCCGCATGACCTTGAGTTGCCAGGGCCGAGGCGGCCAACACCGATTGCGCGGCCAGTGCTTGGGGCACGCCGATGACCTCGGCCATGCGCTCAACCGCAGGCCCAAGAATCCCACCCAGTGCCTGCACCGGATAAGGCTGGGGCACGGGGTTCGACTCAATCAACGGTCGGGGTGGTCGTGGTAGTTCAAGCTTCGGATCTAACTGCTGCATGGGCCCTCTCCTCGATCATTGCTGGTTGTCCTCACGTAGTCCCGCCACGGCTGTTGAGTGTTATCAGGGATCAAGGCCCCTGCGGCCTGTGAGGTGTTCACTGACGCGGAACGAACGGCTCCTTACGACCGGGAGCAAGGGCATGAACCCAAGAATCTGGCCTCCTTAGACGCATTCAAAGATGCGGACGGGTGGAGGCTGTGCCGACTGACGAGTTCGGCACCTAGATATCCTGGGTGAGAGAAGGCAAAGACCTAGACATCTAGGGCATGCCTGACTGTCAGTCAGGTGCAGCCTGTCCATAGGCTGCGGCACCGGTGCCTGTGTCGTTGCGGATGGCGACGAATCGGTTTTGTCAGGCCGATTGTCACGGGGAGAGTTGCGGCAGTGCCTTGTTCGACGTGGCTTGCAGCAGTGGTATGAACGCCCGTCTCTTTCCAGGAGAAAGAGACGGGCGCGGTCTGGCGCAGCGAAGTCTGCCGAGAGGTGAGGTTGCTGCAACGCAGCGAGGTAGGTCCATCGTCTGCCGCAGTGAACAGATTGGTTGAGTAGGCATCCATCACTCTAGAGGAGTGACCGTGCGAGCCGCCGGACGCTAATCGCACTTGGGGAAGAACCACCACGCTAGTGGCGTAGCCTTAAAAGTTCTGGCTACCTGGGCAGGTGCTGTCAACGACAGCGATCCGTGCGCCAATTTTTATACCCGCTCGAAAAGACGGTCAAGCGTTACGGCCAAAGCGCGAAAAAAGTGGCGACTGTCGCCACTTCTGTCGCCACGCGCAAGACCCCGTTCTGCATGGGTTGTCGCCGGTGTCGCCGCTGTCGCCACCTCTCTAGCCATAGGCCTACGACAAGCTCCGCTCTGACGCTGAAACTGCATTGCGCTCGATAGAGATCCCGGGCAATTACTCGGGTAAAAGAAGATGTGGCGCTAATCACATTTGAAATGGGAGGGTGGAATGAGTCGGCTTCGAGAAAGAGCGGGTGAACCCTCCGATCGGCGCGATCAAAGATCGCTGGGTCGGAGGGTTTGGCTACGGCCGACTCAGAGGCAAACACACGCCGAATGATTGATGGATAGACAGTCTGCCTGGCCATCACACCCGATTTTGACGCGTAGTATTGGCGGCGGATGCTGATGGATAATCAGCCTCACCTGAACGGAGCTATTAGAGAGCAATAATATGAAGGACGAAATAATCCCCTCATTTCATCGGCAGTCCGAAGATCGTGAATTCATGGAGCAGGCGATTGAAGAAATGCAGCGGTGCGAGGGGACCCCAAAGGTAGGGGCTGTAGTAGTTAAAAACGGGGAAATACTTTCAGTTGGTCATCGCCGCGACCGTGTCCACGCCGAAAGAGTTGCTGTTGAGGCAGCCACGGCCAAAGGCCTATCTCTGGCCGGCGCGACTATCTATACGACTCTGGAGCCATGTGTAGAGGTAAGATCAAAAAAACAGCCGTGTTCTGCCTTGCTGGCAGATTTGAATGTGCACAGCGTCGTCATCGGATCGTACGACCCAAATCCGCAAATAAACCGGAAAGGCTGGTTGGCCCTTATCGAAGCGGGTGTCACCCTACGAGACTTTGATCCAGACCTGAGAAAGATAATCGATGATTTGAACTCCGGGTTCGTTGAAAAATTTAGACGGGGAGTAGGCCCCACTGGACGGCATAGGTTCGACTACACGCTTCAGGATGGCGAATTTGAAATTTTCTTCAGCGCCACTGATCCAAGGAGTATTAGGACCCGATGGACACTCATAGGTATAAAGCAAATAAATGCTTACGCATGGCGCGGATATAAGGTTGCCATTGCTAGGTACGCTAGTAACTTCAGTCAAATTGATGATGCGACTGCTTTAGACTACCAGCAACAAGTGATTGTTCCAGAAGGAGGAATCGTGTCGTTCCTTTCAGATCAAGGTTGTGTTTTGGTGAAAGTCATCGAGGTGCAAAGCGGGGTGAAATATGGATCATCTTGCACCTCTGTGAAATTGGAGTTTCAAGTTAGAGCCGATAATGTAACTCCGGCATAAACGCTGGCGGCGTATGCACAGTTGATGGCGGTAGGGCGTTAAAATCTATCCTTTCGATGGAAGGGGGGGAGTTTACTCCCGCTATCAACGGCGCTTAGCAATGGATTGTTGATGCTGATTTACGGTACCAAGGGAGTGAAGATTTTCTAGGAGCCGGATTCCCAGAAGGTTAATCATCTGATCGATTCCCTCGGCCGAGGTATTACCGGGAAGTTCTTGTGTCCTATCCAGCAAAGGCGGGTCAAGCATTTTCTTCAAGAGGAAGTGATAGCCTTCAAATTACTGGTTTTCGCCTGCGGCATCCGATGCTCCGCAGCACGCCCAATTACCCCCTGATATCGCTGACCCGATTGTTCCTGATGACGGCCCAGATCCCGATGATGAGGGCCCCAAGTCCTAGCTTTCCATCCCGACACCGCCCATGCTGAATAGAGCCGTTACCCTTTCCAGCCACGGACCAAACCTACGGACCCGCTCAATCGAGCTATTTCCCAAATAGATCAGAGGTACAGATGGCGCTGAATTTTTCCACAGACCTGACGATTGATAGCTGCGAGGAGTTCATCGCTAAGCTCGCGGATGCACCCCAAGAAGACCCTCTATACCTCCCGGTCGAAGTCAGTAACTCACATTTCGGCGGTGTCGCTGCCGCTATCCAAGCCATTAATACCTGGGGCCGATCCCGTGAGTACAGAGAAATTATCGTTGGTGGTAACCCGGCAGATGCGGATGATCTGGTTAGAGAAGTGGTAAGCAAACCACACAAATTTTGTGCATCTATGCTGAGTAAAAGAATAACTGACTCTAACGCTTCAACAGACTTACGCCCTATAGTAAACAGGGCCGCCAGCGAGATTATTGAGGGGCAAGGCAAGAGTAAGTTCGGCCAGCAGCGTGGGCCGCTTTGCTGGTTTGCCTTTGTGGATCACAGTACAAAAGGGTTCGACAAGAATTTCTATACACACCCACAGAATGAGAAACCACAACCACGACAACTTGCCCAAATAGAAACAGTAATTCGATCTATGGTCAACAAATCTATAGATATTATGGGCGCAACCAAACAGCTAGCTGAAGAAGACATGAGCCATCTTGGCAGAATCTTTTTCGAACTATTCATGAATAGCCATGAACACGGCACTAAAGACAAAACTCGTAGCGATTGGCTAAAGCCCGGGCAGCGCGTAATTTATAGTAACGGGATAAATCTACCCAAGGCAGCGATAGATAAAAGAGCCCAGACAGAGAAAGGACTATCGCTTTACCTGCAATCTCAAAACAATCAAACCAATAGAAGACGATTTATTGAGATTAGCATTATTGACTCAGGGCTCGGCTACTATAAGCGCTGGTGCGCTGATCAGTCCGACCAGTCCGATCAAGAAACAAACGACAACATCAATCATGAGTACTCTATCTTGAAGAGGTGTTTTACTTCACGACAAACATCCTCAGCCAATGTAAACAAAGGGCATGGACTTCCTGTAGTTATGGATCGGCTAACCAAGCTAAATGGATTCATGCGAGTTAGAAGCGGACGACTTTCACTTTACCGTGATTTTGTCACTCAGCCTTATGTGCCCGACGACCCTTGTGAATTCTTTGACTGGACAACAGAACAGCCTGCACAGGCTGAACTCACACCAATGCTACCAGTGGTCGGCGTATCGGTGACATTTCTGATACCGCTGGAGGAAAAGCAATGAGCCAGTGCTTCGCATTTCGCTTTGAACACAGAGAATCCAGACCGGCGCTATTAATCTCCTGCACGACAACTGTAGTTCCAGATCAAATCATTAAAACAATTAAAGCAGATGTAGAAAACAATCTGCTTCCGAGTGCTGTATACGTGCTTAGTACAGACTCGCAGCGGAACACATTGCTCAACTTGCTTAACGATACGTCACTTATGAGTGAGTTCGACTCGTTTGTAGGCGACCCAGCGCAAAAATTTATACCCATATTTTTTAATCCCTCGGGCGAGTTTTTTTTCTGCAGGGATGAAAGCCCCGTCTCCCTTACCTTGAAGAACAACATTCTTCAGGCAGGAATGCTAAGAATTTTCAAGACAAGGCAAGGCCTTATTTCATCCTCACCAAACTTTCATTTTTTAAAGCCCTCTAACGACCACTGCAATGCATTCATTCGCGCATCAAATTTACTCGTAGCTGGTGAAGAAGTCGCCTTTTTAGCTATATCTTTACTCCCATTACTTGAACCACAACCAAATAGAATATACGTTGACACGTCCTCCATTTCTTATTTAGTTTGCAAAGCCGTTCTTATGTCAGGCCGATACGGTGGGCGCGTGCCTCTGATCGAGAGTTATGAGTCATACACTGCCGTAAATCAAAGCTTCGATTTCGTAGAGGCTCCTGAAAGTCTGGTTTTGATTTCCGCAACTACCAGCGGTGGCTTAGCTTCAAAAATATTGAACGGAACAACGTTTCCGAACAGTCAAGTAGTAACCCTTTTCTACAGCAAGCTTATCGGAGATCAGATCGGCATATACGATGTTAAAGATGCCATTCCCGCTGAGGTATCATCAGCCAAACCTGAAGATTGCGCTGATTGCGCTCGCGGTTCTAGGCTCATAAAAATCGTAGGCGATCAGTTTCTTCCTGAGACTCCCACAAATGCTCAGCTGATAATAAAGAAAACCGATTTCACAGGCAAACGGGCTAAATTTTTCGAGGACTTTGCGGCGAAAGGGTTGCTCCAGTGGAGGAAAGCTTCAGATATTAGAGCCGACTCCAAGGAACACTTTTATGTAGATGTTGGCTTGTATCTTCAAGCCCCAACAGAAGAATTCAGCGGCGAATTTGAAAAAGCCATAAAAAAATACTTTTCCCGTGACGTTGGAAAAGTCATTGCTTTAGATGATCCTGGCTCGACCGCACTTATGGAGTCACTAAAATCAATCGTAAGTAACAACGAAAATATTACCTGGAGTAGGATGGCAGACTTAGTTGGGGACTCCTTAAACGATGCCGCATCTGTGGTGGTCGTAGCTGGAGCGATCACTTCTGGCCGCAAGCTCTTGGACGCGTCTCGCAGGCTTCGTTGTATTGCCAAATCCTCGTCGATCCTTTACCTAGTGGGCTTTTCCAAAGTACCAAGCATGGACATATTGGATCAATTGCGAAAAGACCTACAGCTTGGCGGGCATACCCTAATTATCCTACGCGAATGCCCACTACCGCGCATTGTCGCCCAAATCAAAACAGCTTGGGATGCCGAGGAGTTTCACCTTAGTAAATTTGCAGGTGATCAGCTTTCGGGGGAAACCGTAGAGTTACCAGCAGCTCTGACAGAAAGGGTCGTCGCCTTAACGGGAGAGGCAGAAGGCTCAAATGACTTGTTCTTGAAAACCACTTCTGGTGACACACTTAAACTCAGAAATACGTTCGCATTTTGGTCGGGCCTGAATATTGACAATCAACAAGCAACACAAGCTGACGTTTACTGGACAATTCAATCTATTCTGCATGATCTAAGAGCTAAACCAGACGAGAATGGATTGGCAAGCATCTATCATTCTACCGTTATTAGTCCAGCCTGCTTTGACAGATATAACGATGGTGTGATTCAAGCCTGCCTGCTCCGCGCTGCCACACCTACAGAGCTAAACTATTCAATAGATAACGATTTCAGCCAAAAGATGACTGACGTACTCATTTCCGTAATAGAGAATCACGAAAACGATCAAGGTGAAGCCGCTCTAGAGTTTCTTATGGCACTATGGATCGACAGGTTACAAATAACGAAAGACCACTTGCGTAACGTTACTTGCAAATTCAAATCGTCTCAAATGCCGGAGGATATTCGCTTCCTTCTCGATCAAATCGAGCTAAAACTACAGTAGATCGTTAGTTCGCCCCTCCCTAGTGCACTTAATAAAAGTGCGCTAGGGCCAACTTAAATGTCTTTACTTACAAAAACTTCGTCCACATTCATACAAGCAGCGCCAGTTCCGGCCACAGTTCTAACCCACCGATTTGTGGGAGTCGAGTCAGGCTTTGATTGCAGGATGCTGACGTGTACTGCCCCCCATCCTCCCCGGATGTGAATAGCCTGATAGCACTCGTTCTACTAAAAAATACTCAAGATGCATGCTGACCAGCTTCAGAAAAGTGAAGCCTGTCGCTTGGGATTGAGCACCTCGACCGGTATATCGTAGAGTGCACTCATTCCATTGCGAAAGTCCTTGATGCCGCCGTAGCTGGGATGACGAATCGCAACCACCTCAACACCGAACCGGCTGGCGTAATTGAATGCATCCTGCCCAATCGCAACCACGCGGCGAACCTTCAGCCACTTGATCAGCATTTCATTCAGTACGTCAACCTGCTGGAGTTCACGGGCCGTGAACTTGCGGTTGGTGAACGGATTTCCTGGCTCATGGGGATGAAAAGGGAAGACGTTCCACAACAGGGGCGGGAGATCAACCGCTCGCAATACTGACCAGATTTCAGAGGCCGTACGTTCTGCGAGCGCCGGACCAACGGTCGCTTGCTTAAAATTTGAGCCCGGATATCTCTGTGTCATCTCGGAGAGATGGTATTCATCCGTAAGTGCAAGTCCTGTCCGTCGCCCGCCACGGTAGCCGAGGTCGCGCCCCATCCAAATCGTGTCCACGCCAATCTCTACGGCGGCGTTCAAATAGCCACGAAGATTGCAACGACGCGCCGATACGGCGTCAGAGCGGTCGTGGACCGGACACTTGTCAGCGTATGGGTTGAATACGTTGTCCAGCTTCAATTTAGACAGGGCATTCACGAAGGCTGTAGGGGTCATTGCTGCTCGTTCTTTACAGGAGGTTCAAAACGCATGATGTGCGGAATCACGCCGACGATCACAATGCCGCCGCAGTGTGTTTATACGTTTCGGGAGATCTAAAAGCTCGTCAGTATGGCTTTTTCCCACAGCCAGAGCTCGAATTTCTCAATCTCATAGCAGTCCGCCGTGCTCTTGATCAGCTTGAGGATGCCGTAACCACGAGTGCCTTATCTGATTCGGATATAGATGATGTGAGCCTTAACGTGGTAAAAAGCCAGGTTGCAAAACCTTCCTCAATGATCATCGAGCGAGCTCCGTCCTCATTACTCACGAGATGAGACATCACTCACGACCACACCAGCGAATTTCCTTCGCACCGACGACGGTGTGCAAGCAGCGCTAGAGCTTGCGCGTGCTGATTCGACGTTACAGTTACGGTGAAGTACACCTCAGTTTCAGCCTGCAACGCATATGAGTGTCAGCGAAGGGCGGCGGGATCGAGCTCGATTTAGCGTTCCCCCCGAGCGTTATCGCCATGAGGCTGGCCGGCTTCGAAAGCCTCGGGTAGGAAGCGATTTAAACCAGGTGTCCACCTCAACCCTAAACGCTTCCGAAAACGTGCATCGGTAGTTCCGTGCTGGAGGGTACAGATCTTCGCCCTGGAAGTTACGCAGGTAAGCGGGTATCTCCACCGCATTGGCTCCCCAATAAACGAACTCTTCTCCGATAAGCACATTGTCGGAGCCAAGATCCCTTACCAGGTTTGCTTGGTTGATAAGTCCGCCGTCAAAGCTGTGATGGGAGTCTTCCTGGACCCATGAATCGTTCACGACGTGATAAATGTTGTCCCCATACGCCATGCTCTTGCTTGAGTACAAATCGGGCCGTTTTATTCTGAACCTCTCGTCCTCCCAGTATTCCTGAAACGAAAGCTTCTGAGAGACCCTCATTACAAAAATGAGTTTTTCCGGCAGGTTCAGTCCTACGCTGCCACAGCCAACCACAATATCGCCTACTCGGGCAGCCTTCCTGATTTGAGGTTTGCATGTTCCCAGCGTGCAGATGCCATGAAATGGGTTTGGTGCGAAGCCATAATCCCTCACCAGCTTGTACGAGAAGACCTTTGGGACTGGGCTCATTGACACTTGACCCGGTCAATATCTCGTTTAGGGCTCGGGGCGCCATCAGCCTGCTCCCAGACCTGCTTGCCCTGGATCACATCTTTCAATTGCGGACTGTCGATGGTGAGCACAGAGCTGGCGATGTCATCGAATATTTGCGGTAGGGATTCAACATTTTCGGCAACAGCAACAATTTTTTTACCTGACGCCCCTGCGTGGCCCGCTGCGGCTGTCAGGCAGTCATAGCCTTCTTCCGGGATCAGAAAAATGCAGATGGCTGCATTGTCGATGCAGCTTTTGATTTCTTCGGGTATAGCCCCGGCCGCCTGCGCTGCTTCCACGACTTCCTGCTCAGCCTCCGCTATGCAAACGTCAAAGCCTTCCTCGGCAAGCTGCTGAGATACTGACTGCGCTTCCGCGTCCATTCCTGTCGTGAATACGACGCACGCTTTTTGACTGCTCATGATTGGCCCCCCTAACTACTGCCTGGTATCGGTTGTTTTTGTTTCTGATCAACAGTGATCGGTGGTCGTGGCCAGAGTCTGTAGTTCGTACCGACGACTAAGGACCGGCATGTCGTAATGCCGCTCAATACTCAGCCCACCTGACGACTTTCACTCTTCGTCGTCTCCCTCGCGAAAGCTGATCGTGTGATTGTCGAAGTCAGCGGTGATGTACCCTTTCCTGGAGGTAGAGAGCTTCCGGAAAATATCAAACCCTTCCAAGATCGCTTTCTCCCATTGCCACAAGGCGCATCGCTCGACTTCGTAACCTCTTACGAACTCTTGAATCGATTTCAACAGGTCGTAGTCGATGTGATCGACATCCTCAAACAGATCACACTCAAGACCGCGGCCAAAAATGAACGTGGCCACACCTTCTTCTATGAGGATGGCCCTAGCGCCGTCTTGGTTTTCGTCGAGGTCAGGAACACTTTTGCGCTTGAGGTGAAGAAGAGCTCTTAGGACAGGCGACCAGCCTAGATGCACCGCGAATGCGATGTGGAAAACATCGTGAAAACGATAGTCGTCGCGCTCCATTTTGTTGTCGGTCAGGCGATCGCCAATGATGATCTTGTTGCACTTTTGAATGACGTACTGCTTACCGCCAATGTTCTCTTCGGCGATGAAAAACTCTAAATGCGAGGGCAGCCTTTCATTTTTTGGCATGTCCTCATCAATTCGGGGGGGATAAGTAATCTCCCCAGGCCAGCGGCTGAACGTTTTCTTGAGGTTCCCAAGGGCAGCCGCATCCATATCCACCCCGGCGGAGTCTGCAGCAGCAACCAGTGCTCGGAAAATATCCACCAGATGCGCCGAAAGCTTGTCCCGGTTTCTGGTGAACATGTCGTTCTTGAAATCGTTTAGCAGGTCGCCTACGCAACCCGCGAGCGTCAGAACTTGGGCGCTAAAGGCCTCTTCCGAGACAGGCTTCTCAACCCGACTCTGCATGTCACCAAATACAAGGTTTGGCTCCGAAGGTTCAACGATGTCCCAGTCTTCGATTTCTCGGAAGACCCGTTGAGAAAGCGTGGATAAATCGAGTTGGGCACGAGATGCGAGGTTTGAAAAGTACCAAAGCACATCGCCAAGCTCCTCGAGAATGATGGCGTTGTACCTTTTGAACGCCGCCCGATCACGCTGTCGTTTCTTAAGTGCGCTCAGCAGACTACCTACCTCGCCGAACAAGCCTAGGATCGTAAGCTCCAAGCCCGTATCCGGGAGTTTATCCGTCGTCTTAGCGATTTTTTGATAGGTGCTTATGCTCATGGTCCAGTCGTCGCTCACTTCAGGAGGAAGGACTACGAACTGTTCAGGCACTTGAAGGGGGTCGTGGCAATTGCCCAATTGAGGAGTAGTGTTCGCGTCCATGCGGCCCTCCGGCCAGAAGTCTCAGTACAAAACCGTGAGAAAATTTAAAGCTGTCTCTTTGCTACCATCATCATGGGGTATCGAAACTGATTTGCACAACCCCCAAGAACGGGCCCAGTGGGTTGGGCCATAACATCTGCTCAATCATTCGCGTTTGAGGAATTATTACGAAACCTGGTCAGTCGATTATGACAACGATGTATCTGAAGAAAACTACTGCGGCCCCCGCATGCTCGGTGACCTCTTCGACTCGTTGCTCCCGGCCTCTGGAGCGCGCCGGCCCATGCGGATCATGGATGCCTGCTGCGGGGATTTTCGCGTGTCGATGGTTGTGATTTATCGCCGGCCATGACTAACTTGGCGCGCGAAACCCAGGCCTCCAAGCTGTAAAGTTGAGCGCTCGCCTTCGCGCCTGTGGGCGTATCCCAGTACAAAATTTTCACGCGGTTGCGGGCTTGACGAGGAAGACAAATAGCACCGGATCGGACACGGCGACCTTGATGTCCAGCTCGACCAGCGCAGCCAGGCCATCAACGGATTTTCGGAAGTCGACGGGCCTAGGGGTAAAGATAGACTTTTTCGACTTCGCGTCGCGTCGCGTCATGGCGGATTGGCTCTAGAAAGAAATCGGGAACAGAACCCGGGATCACTTGGCGGCGTTCATGTTTAGTTCATGGGGCAGTTACGTTTTATTCACCCATAGAAGCCCTCACAGGTCCCGCTTTTCAACGGAGTCTCTCGTCGTTGCAGAACGCCTTGACTCATCTATTGAGATGCCTGCAATTACTGCTTTGACCTTCAAAAATCACCTTTAGAGGCCCAAAAACTGGGTCAGTTTTTTACAGCTCTGAGCAGAAGCTTCTTGAAATCAACTCGTAGCACCTTCAGACTTTGATCATTATGGGAGAGCACGCATTGAAGTCACATGATGATTTGGAAGAAAGTGTTGTAGCACTTGGTTTGGATCCAACGCTTTCGATGGATATCGCACCCGAAGTACGCAGAGCCTATGCATATCAAAGTGCGGCAGGAGTTACTCTAATTTGCGAAGCAATAAAAAGAAACACCTATAAAGAATTTTGGTTTGAGCACCATGACGACATACTTGGCGTAAAACACAACGGAAAGTTTGATGTCTTTCAAGTAAAAACTAGGGAATCTACTAAAAAATGGATATTGAGAGACAAGGAGATCATCAAAGCAATCACAAAATTTGGACGTCTTGAGGGCAGCCTGGGGCTCAAAATAGATAATTATTTCATATATTCAAATGCACTCCCCTACCTCCCTTCCGAGTCAACTCCAAATAGCCCCAGGCAGA
Source organism: Pseudomonas sp. ICMP 561 (assembly GCF_002699985.1). Lineage (GTDB taxonomy): Bacteria > Pseudomonadota > Gammaproteobacteria > Pseudomonadales > Pseudomonadaceae > Aquipseudomonas > Aquipseudomonas quasicaspiana. The sequence goes on from NZ_LKBT01000006.1 coordinate 93,966, forward strand.
AAACTAGCTTGTTGTCATTGAAAGAAGCCATTGCAAACTCTGCCGATACCCCTTTAGAGCCTGCATACCTTGAAGAGCTGGACAAACTATCAGCATCCATAGGTCAATCAACAAAAACCACAATTAGCATAATCTGTAAATTGGAATTCATCAAAGGTAGAAGCTTAGAAGACTTTCGCGAAGGGTTAGCATCAGATTTATTTTCGCTTCCTCACCTACAGAAGCTCTCATTATCCAAACTGCACAATTTAAGCAGGTTGATTTTTCAAAGGGTGGAAAAGGCCAGCACTCTAGATTTACCTGGTCTAGATGTTCTTACATCCGTTATTTCGAAAGCCGGCGTACCTACCCGGATGATTGAAAACAAGTGCGTGACTGTTTCAACTGCTAAAGCAATGCTTGATACAGAGCTAGGGTTGGACCGAAAAAAATATCGTCTTAAATTTTTTGGAATTGTAGCAGCAATAATAGGATGCACCGCTCTGAGCGGTTTGTATTTTTACAAGCCAGAAGCAGAGGCATTGCTGGAAAAGTCTGTTAGGGTAGTTTACTCCGCAAGAAATGCACCGCTCCCTCCAACTTTTCCCGAGTCTATCTCTGCGATCCGCGCGGCAAAACTGCCTCTCGACAGCTTGGATCTAGAAGGTGCAACCGTGCGATGCCAAGATTTATCAAAGTTGAACCTAAGCCGAATGAACGGCCAGTGGATCAGAGGCACTGGCGCTAAATTCATTGAATCACAGTTATATATGGCCAACTTCACGCAAAGCGAACTCAATGCTTCCTCATACGCGAGAGCCACAGCCGATAGTTCAATATTTGATCGATCCAATATGCTGTATACGGATTTCTCCGACTCAATTGTTAGATGGTCAAGCTTTAAGAGTGCCACACTCAATGGATCTGACTTCTCTAGATCAGACTTTTCACAGTCCGACCTTTCAGATGCAGACCTAACGTTTGCAGAGCTTAAAAATGCTAATTTCTCCGATTCAAAACTTTACAACACTAAACTGGAAAAAGCCAACATCTCTGGTACAAATTTCAAAGGTGCGCAGGGACTAACTCAAAACATGATCAACTCGACATGTAGCAACCCGCACACCCCACCATCTTTAGATATAGGTCTAAAGCCTCCGACCGCTGATTGCTTCACTGACGAAATATCGAAAGAGGAGCGCTTAGTTACACAGCAAGTTTATGCACTCATAGGGCAGATGGCGGCACTTGGCGGCTATTGCAATGACGGAGAATTTATACCTCGCGCTCCTGATGGACATGGCCATGCCGAAAAAGAAATGCCTTTCTTTATACCACTAAAACCAAAGGAGTGACGCTGCGCAGTAGATAAGCCGAAACATTAAAAATGTTCGGCCTTACCTAGATCCTGTACGAAAAATAGTGCCGCAAACAACGCATGACACAAACTAGTGTGCGACCTCCGAAATAAACTCTCCTCGAAACTGGCTATACTTTCCCTGTTAAGAGCATTTTGGAGGCAAGCAGATGAACTCGCAGAATATTGCCCTCACGCCAGGAGAGCACCGCGAACTCAGCTGCTGCACCAGTCCAGTCTGCCACTATCAGTCAGCGTTGTGGGCTTCGTTCTCGGGTGATTTTTCTGGTGGTTCAAGGATATGACATAGCTGATTGACTTTTCTCTGTGCTCAGTTACTCGTTGGTGCCAGTGTTTTCAAAAGTTCCGATTAGAGAGACTGATTGATAAGCCCGGGCGCGCGCGTTCTTCGTACCCTACGGTTCCGCCCGAGCTGGCCGCCTTGCTTACTAGCTAAATGCGCAACGGCTTATGGCAGATTGTTGCCTTTTGTTTGTTGCCCCGGCAGCTCATCATGAAAGCGAAGTACTTTAGCTAGCGCGGATATTGACGGCTGTCGGATCAAATATAAGTGGGCGGCCAGGTCGAATACAAATTCTCAAGGTATTCCAGTTGGTATTCCAATCAAAAAATAAAAAAAATATTAACTTTATAAATCAATAAGATAAAAGTCAGATTCAGATTACCCCGGCACCAAAATCCCCATTACAAAAAAGCACCTCGCGGCCAACGATGATCCCCACAACCGCAACTGGTGCTTCTAAAGGTCGACGGTCAGGCGCTCATGCCCAGTAATACATCCAGACTTCAACCTCAAGACGAAATATATATAAATACCCCCTTCGCCTCCTGCTGGAACCCTAACCTGCGCGCCGTCGTTGCCAAATCAACGACCGGATTTGACGATCCGACTTCGATCTATGCGCAGTTGTGTACCTCCCGCAGGCTTGGTTTGCCTACGGGAGGGCCATGGTGGCTGTGCGTGGGAGACCTTCGGGTCTGCCGGCTGAGATCGACCGGTTCGTCAACCCGCGTACAGCTGCCACCCTTTCAATTTGAAGAAAATGTTGTGGCGGCTCCATTTCGAACAGGATTTCCTGCATATGAGCCACAGCCCACCACTCCCCCGCTACATCCCTCTCACCCAACCAAGCCTGGATAACCCCGTTTTTCTGCTGGACTCCGAAGCGCCATTGAAAGACCTGCAAGCCTGCGCGGAGCTGCGGGTGAGTCTTGTCACGCGCTTCCTCGATACGCTGGTCAACATGAAGCCCACCAACGCGGATGAAACCGATCTGGTGACCATCGCCAGTACCGCACATCTGCTGATGCTGGAAGCATGCGATGTGCACCGGGTGATCGAGAAGCGTCTTTGGAGCTCTGGCGAGACGGTGTTCAACGGTTGTGAGCCTGAACGGCAGTCAGCATGACGATGCATTTTCAGTGGTGCATTTGATTGAGATGGCGCGATGCAAGATGGAGGACCCAGTGAAGTTCAGCCACAGTGCCCCCCTAAAAACAAAATCGAAGTTAACGAAGTAAATCAATAAGTTACCGAGCCAATTCAACTTACCCGGGCCACCCAATTAGCTCTATAAACAAGGCACTTAGCGGATATCGCAAGTGCCTTATTCGTGCCTGAGTGGGTAGTTGCTCGGGGCTTTGAGGAGCAATGGACCCAAGGCAATTTACCACCCACAACCTACGCCACTTTCACGGCGCTGCATCCTTCGGTAATCCCGTCTGCGGATCCAACCCCTTGGCTTGTGCCATCTTGCCCACTAACGTCTCCGACGGCGCCTCGTGCGGTGCGAGTTGCTCTTTCTTCCACTGAAAAGTCCCGTCCCATTCGGGCAAAGCTGCAGGAGGCAGCGGCACAATTTGATTCAGGTCGGGCACTCGCGGGTCGAAGTTTTGCTCATCGATCAAGAAAATACGGATCTTCTCGTATCGTTCATAACGCGCGGCGTCACTCTTCATTCCTAGTGTTTCAGGCCCGCTCGCTTTCTCGTTAAAAGCATCCACAAGTCTGGCTGCAGCAGCAGTTTCACCCATCATTATTGCTTGCTGGAATCCCGCCATCGCTTCGGCGTAGTGCCGGTCTCTGGCTTGTTTGATGGCAAGCTCGTACATCGCACCACCGTGTCCTTGCTGGGCGGCACAGCGGTAGAGCGGCAACGCGAATGCGATGTCCTTGGCCTTCGCACCGAATGCCTTGGACATTGCGATCGAGTTGACGTCGAGATACTCGGCCAGTCGGTGCTGCGCCTGGGCATTACCCAGGTCCGCTGCCTTGCGATACAGGGTTAATGCCTCGGTAAGATTCCATGCCTGGGCATACATAGCGGCCTCGAGCAGGTAGCCTCGCGACGGATACTGCTGTGTGAGCAACGTCGCCAGGCGCTCGGTCTCTTTCTGGCGATTGCGGCGAAGCTCAGTGACAACACCATCGTAGCTGTCATCGATCAACTTCCACTGTAGGGACCTCAATGCCTCGGTCGCATCGGCGTTTCCATACGCGGACGCGATACGGTAATAGCGACTGATGCGATTGAATTCATCGAGACTCCCACTGTTGTAATCCCCCTCTCGCATGTATTCAAGATGGCGTGCATAGAGGAATAATCGTTGTGCATCTGAATCCTGAGGCACGACCGAGGGGCCCGTATCCTGCGTGCACACGAAGTCTCTGCGTATACCGCTGGCCTCGATCGGCGATTCCTTTCCAACGGTCACGTTAGACCAAATCGCTAGCAACGATGCAAACAGCCCAGCTTGTATCACCTTCATAGGAGCATTCCTTTCCATCCTTTGGTTTTTTTGGTCGATCTGAATGGGGCCGCTATTCCAGCCTCCCACCGTGCGCCCTTGCATGCTTGATGTCTCTCGACGGCGGGGCTCCGAAACGTCGGGTGTATTCGCGGCTGAATTGGGCGACGCTTTCATATCCGACCCGCAACGCGGCGGTGTTCACGTCTACCCTGTCGGTCAACATCAGGCTGCGCGCGGCTTGCAGCCGTAACGACTTTTGATATTGAACAGGGCTGGTGCCGGTCAGTTTGCGAAAGTTGTGATGCAGAGTGGAACTGGCCATGCCTGATCGTTCGGCGAGCTCGGCCACGTGAAGCGGCTTTTCGTAGTGGAGTTTCAACCACTCAATGGCTCTGACGATGCCTTTGTCTCGATGACCGTCGCGGGTGACACTGCGCAACCACTGGCCCGCACTGCTCAGCAGCAGTCGGACGCATATCTCCCGCTTGATCAGGTCCGACATCAGGCCAGCCTCAAGTGGCTGCTCGATCAGTGTGGCGAGCCGGGTGAATGCGTCGAGCATCTCGCTTGATGCCATTCCAGATGCGAAGCCCCGCGCTTGAGAAGGCACGTCCTGTTTGGAAGGTGTCTGCATCTGGATGACTTCGTTAAGCAAGGCCAGGTCGAGCTTCAGCACGATGGATAAATAAGGCGTCTGCTCGCTTGCCGCTGTCACGCGAGCCAGTGTCGGAATGTCGACCGATGTGACAAAGAACATTCCCTGCCCAAAATCACAGGCCTCTTCACCGAACGTGATTTCCTTCGACCCCTGCAGAATGATTGCCACGCAGGGCTCATAAATGCAGTAAGTGGGCGTGCCCAATTCAGCCATTCGGTAGAAGGTCAGGTCTGGAATCGACGTCTTGCAGATCTCGTTCAGACCGATCTGCCGGGAGACTTTTTCGATAAGCCGGCCGAGTGCCTGGAGACGCTCGTTGGGCTCAACAGATTCGCGCGGGCTAAGGGAATGCGCATGCTCGAAACCGAATTGCGAGATAGAACCGCTCGTCATCACAGGCGCCCCAGTTAACGGAAGGTTCGAGTCTGCTGAGAGTGCGTGCTCAGCACAAGCGTATCGGCAGGATTATGCATAAACCACGGCGATTTAGGGTCACTCGCCTATCCCTGGTTGTTCTAATTTCTATCGCGAATATCGGCTTCAATGAGCCCGTAGAACTTCAGCCGCGAACGGAGAGCTTTATGGACAGACGAGATTTTCTTACCTTTTCGGCAGCGGGCGCAGTAGCAGCCGCTTTGTTACCGGCATCGAGTATCGCCAGTTCGCGGGCAGCAGCGCCCGCGCCCTCCCCGTTGACGGAGCGCGGAAGCGTAATGCGCACAGAAGGGCGGATTGTGCGCGCAGACCTGCCCCTCAATTCGCCCTCGCACAAAATGCGTTACATGACCCCGCAACGCTTCGGTATGGGCGGGACGCAGATCGGCAATATCTTTGCGCCCATCAGTGACGAGCAGGCGGATTCGGTTTTGCAGGCGGCCTGGAATGCCGGCGTAAGGCTGTATGACACCTCGCCGTTCTACGGGTTTGGCCTGAGTGAATATCGTCTGGGCCGTTTTCTGCGCGGCAAAAATCCAGCCGATTATGTGATCTCCACCAAAGTCGGCCGAGTGTTGACGGCGGCGGGTGGCGTGCGCGCGGATCATGCCATCTGGAAGTCACCCGCGCCCTTCAACTATCGGTATGACTACACCGCAGCGGGTACGCGTCGCTCTGTGGAAGACAGCCTGCAGCGATTGGGTCTGCCGCGTATCGATATCGTCTTTATCCATGACCTCTCGCCAGACAACACTGAACTGGAAGGCGGATGGGAGGCGGCGTATCAAGTGGCGCGCACAGGGGCAATGGTTGAGCTTGAAAAGATGCGGGCCGAGGGCTTAATCAAGGCATGGGGCTTTGGTGTCAATACGCCGAATGCTGTGGTTCAGGCGATGACCCGCGATGATCCGACGCCGGATATCGTGCTGCTCGCCTGCCAGTACTCTCTTCTCGACCATCGCGATGCGTTGAGTAACACCTTTCCGGCCTTGAAGAGGAAAGGCACCAGTGTCGTGGTTGGAACGCCCCTGAATGATGGGTTCCTGGGAGGGCGCAGCCGATACAACTTCAGCCCGGATATACCCGCTGGTGCGATCGAAAAGCGTGCGCGAATAATGGCGGTTGCCAGTCAACATGGTATCGACATTCACACGGCCGCCTTGCAGTTCGCCGCAGCGCATCCGCAAGTGTCCGCAATCATTCCAGGGGCGCGCTCGCCGGGGCAGATCATTGCCAATGTGCAAGCGATGAAGGTGGGCATTCCCGCAGCCTTCTGGGAAGACCTGAAGAGCCAAAGCCTGATTGATGCTCAAGCGCCGGTTCCGTCCTGAGGCAGGTAACCGCACTCTCCACTTAAGATTCGCTCCAGCATCGCGCCATACCGCCCCCGAACGCTCACCCAGCACGTTGACGGCTGTCGAAATAACCAGCGGCACTGCGTCGCCATCAGAGACTCGGGGTGGATGGCGGCTTTGTCCTCTTCAACTCAGGGTGTTTCTGCGCTCAGCGCAGGGAGTGCTTCACGTCAGGACCTTATCGCAGTTCCAATCGCCTGCCGTATCTCCCGCACATTGCGCGCAGGCGACGCACCGAACTGCCGTGAATACTCCCGACTAAACTGCGATGCGCTTTCATAACCAACCGCAAATGCCACGTCAGATGCGCGATGCTCACCCGCCAGCAGAAGCTGGCGGGCTTCCTGCAATCTGAGTTGTTTCTGATATCGCAGGGGGCTGAGGCCTGTCATCGACAGGAAGTGGCGATGCAGGCTTGCGCGGCTCATGCCGCTGGCATTGCACAATGCGTCGATGCGAAGCTGGACGTTGTAGTTATCGCGTATCCAGGCAACGGCTCGGCGAATACCGCCCAGTGCGCCATCGGGTTGGGCGATCTGGCGTAGCAGTCGTCCTTGAGGTCCCAGCAGGAGACGATAGAGCAATTCCCGTTCGACCATGGGGCCGAGCACCGGGATATCGGCGGGCGTGTCGAGCAATGACAATAAGCGCAGCAACGTGTCTCGCAGTGGGGCGCTCATCGGGTTTATGGCGATGCCAATGCCTTTTTGTTCAGTCTCGCGAACCGCAGGCATGGTCGCTGCCAGGCGTTCACATCATCGGCACCTATCGCAGCGGCGTCGCAGAAGCCGAATCGCTGAAGCAGGAAATCCAGGCAATAGGCGGCAAAGTAGCGATGCTGCCGCTCGACATCACCAACACCGCCAGCTACCCGGCTTTTGCAAGCGCTGTAACGGAGACGTTAAAGACCGGGTTCGGCCGCGAGCGCTTCGACTTCCTGGTCAACAATGCGGGCAATGGTCTCTTCGCGAACTTCACTGACGCAACCGAAGACCAGTTTGCCTCACTGGTCGCTACCCACCTTCGCGGTCCTGTTTTTCTGACGCAGAAGCTGCTGCCACTGGTGGAAGATGCTGGTCGCATCCTGAACGTTTCGTCCGGCTTCGTGCTCTTTACGTTGCCGGGTTACAGCCTCTATGCGGCGGTAAAGGCCGCTGTCGAGGCGCTGACCCGTTACATGGCAGTAGAACTGGGTTCGCGCCAGATTCGGGTGAATGCGATTGCTCCGGGCGCCATTGCCACTGATTTTGGCGGCGGTGTAGTGCGCGACAATAAAGACGTGAACGCCTATGTAGCACAGGGCATCGCGCTGGGCCGTGTCGGTCTGCCGGATGATATCGGCGGTGCAGTCGCAGCGATCCTGTCTGACGACATGGCGTGGGCTAACGGGACGACGTTTGATATTTCGGGTGGGCAGTTGCTTTAGTCGCAGCGGCATTACCCCCTGCCCTCTCGCCGCCTTTTACTTGAAGCGAGCCTCCATCTCCTCGAGGCTCAGGGCATTCTGCTCGTCAAAGGCGGCCCGGCGCTCAATGGCTACACGCTCGATGCGATGGTCTTCAAGTTCGTCGCTGGGAAATGCTGAAACCGCCATAGCCTCATCCTGAACACTCCGACTCCCCAACCGCTCATAAAACCGCAACAAATACCCATCCGGATCAGCTACCACGAACTGCCGATTCCCGTTCTCCTCTGCGCCCACCCGATACCAGCGATCCTCCACCGGCAGGAACAATTTGATGTGGTGTTCGGCGAGCGAGCGAAGCAATGGCTCAACAGATGGCACTCGAATCTGGACATTAAGGCCCCTGCCGAATGGATAATGATCCGGCTGATAGCCTTGCTCGAATGTTCTGCCTTCGCCAATCTGGTCGATCATCAATTCTGCGTCGCCTAATGCCAGGTAGCAGAAGCCCTCCTCGGGGCGCTCGTATTGGCAGGTGAAGCCGAGGATTTCGCAGTAGAAGCGCTTTGAAGCGCGCCAGTCAGAAACTGAAAACTCCGGAACGAGGGCATTGCCCATGGTGAACCTCTCTCACTAATCGCTTCAATCAAGCATCTTAGAGGCCCCCCTAAAAAAAATAAAACAATATGACTTTAATAGACCAACAAAATAACAATATTTAATAATAAACCATACCAACAAACCCGCTCACTCTCCTTTTTCGACCGACAAACCGTGCCAGGCAGGGCGTGGCAGTGGGGCTATCGTAATCGGCGGTCGGTAATTCTTAACCCCGCCCCGTCATCCATGCTTTAAGAACCTCTGTTAGGCTTTGCCCTACCTTTCAAGGAATCGCCAATGAAATCCAGCTTTAAAACTTTGGCTATTTTGCTGTCACTCGTGCTCTCAGGATGCGATGAGTCAACCGAGATGTCTTGCCCCGATAACGGTGAGCAGTTCTGGCTGCAATCACTGGATGCTTATTTTTTACGGCACCCTGAGCACGTGAAAACAACACCCTACGAACTAAAGCCGGGGGCATCGTATGACTCCAGAACGAACTGGTGGACAGTGCCGTTCGACATCGGGCAGAAAAGGCTTAAGGCGTTGATGAACTGTGATGGCCACATTGAGATCAGCGGGCGCAAATCCTGAAGGCAAAAAACGCAGCATCAGGCAAAGCCCTCGCAGTATCGAGCTACGCCGTCAGCTCAGATGCGGGTTAGGTTCTTCCCCACAAGAATCCTGATAACCGCAACGGAGTGAACGACATGCGCACATGGCTAAAAACGTTTTTTCGACTTCAAGCTGCTGCCCTGCTATCGGTCTTTTTAACAGGCACGGTATGGGCGACTGACAATGCAGCGCAGCCTTCAAATGCAGAGTTGGTCCGCCAATCGTTTGTGAATTGGCAGCAAGGCAAAGGCACCACCTTCGACCTGTTGGCGCCTGACGCTGAGTGGACCGTCGCGGGGTCCAGCCCTGTTTCTGGCCTTTACAAAGGCAAACAGGACTTCCTGGAGCGAGCTGTAAAACCGATCAGCGCGCGGCTGGCCAGCCCGGTCAAACCTGTTGTCCTGAGCATTGTTGCTGAAGGCGATGTAGTGGTTGTGCTGTGGAACGGTGAAGCGACGGCACTGGATCAGCAGCCGTACAGAAACAGTTACCTGTGGCACCTGACGTTCAAGGATGGGCAGATCACGCAGGCGAAGGCATTTCTGGATACGTATGTGTTGAATGATTTGATAGAGCGGGTGAAGCCGGAGGCGTGAAAGCTTCAGCATTTGCCAGACAGGCTCCCGACCAGAAGGCATATAGGCAACTCTAGATACATCTTTTTCTTTGCTGGGAAAAAGACTCCAGAGCGATCATCCCCTGAAGAGCCAGTGGGAGACGAAAATGCAGTATCCAATATGGATGAAATGGGGCGAGAGCTCCTGGTCAACGAGACCGGCTAAACCATTTAGAACAAACGATTCCGCGGATACGGTGTGGAGCATTCTGGTGATCGGGATGGTATGGGCAAAAGATGGAGTGATCATGAATATCCGTCCGATTCGAACAGATGAAGAATACCGGGAAGCTCTCAAAGAAATCTCCCCTCTGTTCGAGCGCGAGCCTGAGCCTGGAACCGCCGAAGGTGATGCATTCGAGGTCATGATTACCTTGATCGAAGCCTATGAATCGAAGACGTTCCCGATTGATTTACCGGACGCAATTGAGGCGATCAAATTTCGTATGGAACAATCCGGGCTTACAGCAGCAGATCTGGTGCCTGCCATCGGCAGAACCAATCGTGTTTATGAAGTGCTGAACCGGAAGCGATCACTGACTCTGCCAATGATCTGGAAGCTCCACGACATGTTTGGCATTCCGGCAGAGAGCCTGATACGCCCTACAAGCGCAGCTTGACCGTCGCTGTCGTTTAGCTGCTGGAATGGAATGCCGGACTGCTGGCACTCCAAACATTACGTCGCTTTTTCTATCCCCTTCCCGCCCGTTTTGGCCCACTATGGTCGGCTTACTAACCGCCCTCGACCCGGTCGATGGTTTTGGAGCGCGTAATGACACAAGAAAGGCTGGACCTGTTACGGCTGCCAAAGCCTATTCGTGGGCCTATTGATAAGCTGCTTCGCTCTCTGGATGCCGCCAGCACTCGCGAAGATGTCGAGAGCGAGGGTGAGTTGCAGATTGCTTTTATCCTTGGGCTGGAAACCGCCAAGCGTTTGCGGCCGAGTGATGTTGAAGCGCTGTATATGATTTTTGATGATGCGGTGCAGGCAAGACTGGAAGCGTTTGGGCCGCAGAAGTAGGCGATTGCCGCAACACGGTCGCCAACACCACCTATCTCTGAATTGAAATGCTTTTTCCCCCTGTAGGAGCGCGCTCCGTGCCCCGACACAGGGCTGTCGCGAAGCAAACATTGGACCTGTAGGAGCTGCCGAAGGCTGCGATTGCGGTGTGTCAGAACAAATGTCTCGCAGCCTTCGGCAGCTCCTACAGAAAATGCATTTCAAGCCATTAGTTTGCATTTTGTCTGACGAGCGCGCTTGCCCGCGATTCGGTATGTCAGTCGATAAACATATCGCCTGTGCCGTCGCAATCGCGGGCAAGCGCGCTCCTACAGGTCCCCCCGCTGCGCGAAAGCTGGGCTGTTACTTAACCAACTCAATCTTCTTCACAAACACCAACATCTCGTCCTCTGCGGGCCCGGCGATGCGGTCTTTGTTGGGCTCACTCGCCACGGTGACTTTGACGTTCCTGCCTGCTATGTTGGGCAGCAAGGTAGCCTCCCCTTCGTCTTCAGCGATAAACCAAGAGCCGCATTTGCCATCGCAATAAGCCGTGAAGCGACGGCCGTCGTTGAGCAGTACGGTGACGGTGTGATCATCGATACCGCTGCCGGAAATCAGCGCACCCTGAAAGGTTTCAGGTTTTGTGAGGGCGAACGTGCAGAAGTCAGGCGCGGTCCCGTCATCGGCCAACATCCCGCAGCCGCGCTCGACTTCGCTGTTGATCATTTCGCAGCTATTGGCCGCGTTGCACGGTGGTCGGGTTGCGGGCGATACGCTGATGCATTGCTTCACGAGTAACGCCGAGCGCTTATCACCGATGGCTTCAGCGCAGGATTTGTCTGCTGCATTTGCCTGGAAGACGCCGAGCACGCTGAACAGAAACAAGAACATCAGGCTTTTTGTTTTCATGGTTTTTCCTGGCGACAGGTCGGGTATCGATGCTCGGAGTATTGCAGAGGGCGGCCGCTTTCACACAGCTGACTAAGAGCCCTCAGCCTTTCTTCTTGTTCAGGCTTTTCAAACGCTGACTGGCGCGCTGCACGGTGGCCATTTTCTCGGGGCGATTCATGCGACGCCATTTGCGGATATCTTCCTTGTTTCGGCCGCAACTCACGCAAAGATCACCGCTGAGCTGGCAAACCGAGGTGCAGGGATTTTCAATGTCCTTTGCCACGCTTCAACCCCGCGCCAGACGTTGCTGCCAGTTGCCGCCATTGGCACGCTGACATTGTTCTTCGCTGTCGAACTGCACCCGCTTGCTGACATCGGCAATGACGATATCGGCGTCTTCGAGCGCCTGGGCAGTCAGCTCAACCATGCGTTCACGTTGGCCACTGGCGAGGGCCTGGTCTTTCTGGATGTCTGTATCGAAGATCCACACCACGCGCAGGCTGGCAGGAAAAGCTGCGTAATCCACCTCGTGGGTCAGCCACGAAAAGCCGACGATCTCTGCTTTTGCGGTTTCGCACGCCTCGGTCAGGGTAGACGCCAGGCGACGCTCGATACGTGCCTGATCGCGTTTGCTTAACGGCGGCATGGCGGGGTCCTTGGATGAATTCGATAAGACGGCAATCATACGTTACCTGGCAGCGTCATCCATAAGCACTGAGCGTTGTAGGATCGGTCTCGATTTCCGCCAACGCCGCCCGCTGGGTTGTTTACGGGAAATCGCTTCTCTAATCTCCCGCCCGTCGCTGCACATCAGCGACCGGGTTTAGTCGCCTGACTCACAGAAAATCTTAAACATCCCGCTATAGGCATCTACTAGCCTTTGTTATGGCGGCTGTATGCGGGGCACTTTCGAGTGCGCCGATTTTCTGTGATCGGTCGACTAACCCTCATACAGCTGCCACCCCTTCACGATTCCTGAAGGTTGCAGCTACCCGGTTACGCATAAGGAGATCAACACGGTGAAGAACAACCCAACCGAACTTTGCACCCTTAACCGCTTCTTTTCCGTACGCACGGACATCAGCCAGGAAGACGTCCTCTCACACACCGCCGACCTGCTGCGCTGCGCAACCAGCGCCGCTTACGAAGCCGCCGACAACCTGCACGGCGCGCAACGCGACCACGCCATGTCCGTGATGCATCTGGTGGAAATGGCTCAGGCCATGGTGGATGGGTTGCTGGATCGTAAGCAGGCTGAATGTGTGAGTTGAAGGTTCGTAAGGTGCGAACAGAATGACTGATACGTGGACTCGGTAGCCTACTGACCTCTCACATTTAACGGCTATTTTCCTACGCCAGCCCCCGAACTTTTCCCACTCGAAACCCTCGAACCTGACGCTTTGTTTTCACATTTTTTTCACAAGGAGTTGAAAAGTGTCTATTCGTTTTGCATCCCGCCTGTTGAAACTCTCCGCCCTCACCACTCTGCTGGCCGCGCCTTATGCGATGGCAGCGACGGCTACCGACCCGATCTTCACCGCTGGTTTGCTGGGCAGCTACGGTGATTTCAAGCTGGAAGGCGGCAGCGAGTCGGATAAAGAACACATGCCGCAGGGCGGTCTGTTTTTCAACTTCGGCAACAAGCTGACAGCCGAGTCGGGCTTTATTTATCAAGCAGGTGTTGAGGCCAGGTACGGAAAGAAGAGCGACAACAAGCTCAAGGAAGGCCAGGGTGATGTAGACCTGGGCTGGCGTGCGGCGCTGGATGCGCGCAATTTCGTTGATGTGATCGTCGGTGGTGGCTATGGCTGGACGCGTTACGAGCCGGACTCTGATGAGTTCGACATCGAAATGACCGCCCGCTCGCCGTTTGCCAAGGCCGCGCTGGGTTACAACCACAAGTTCGACCAAGGCACGATGCGTGTCGAGCTGGGCGCGCGTCGCACGATCAACTCCGACACCTACATCAAGGTCAATGATCTGGGCAGCGACACGGTCGACCTCAAGGACCGTACCAACCCTTATGCCGAAGTCAGCTTCCTGATGAACCAGAACGGTTCGCTGCCGCTGACGGCGGGTGTTTATTACACCCGCACCGAGTACAAGCTCGATCAGGACTCGGATGTGGCCGACAACACCAAACTCAAGCGCGATGAGTATGGCGTGAAGGTTGGTTTGGCGTTCTGATGTAAAGGCTTCATGCTTTCCTGCGGGTTCAACTGAACCCGCGCAGACTGTGTGAAAACGTAGCGAGCGACGGCAAGACAAGGCAAAAAAAGGCGAAAAAGCGGAGTCTAGGTGTTCTAAATGAGCATTTTTCGCCTGTTTTTAACGCAGTATTGCCGAGCGCAGTAGTTTTCACACAGTCTGCGCAGGACCGGGTTTAGCCGGTCCTACAACGCCGACAAATGCGCGGTGTCATCTCCACAAGGTCTGGCGATCAATGGAACCAAGACAAAAGAACTGCGAGCACTGTGGTGCTGTAAACCAGTGGGTAAATCCAGGCCTGTCGCGCGAGTGTGTGAGTTGTCATAAGGGCATGGACTGGACACTGGATATAACGTGTCGAAACTGCAGCAAGCACAACAAGGTGCGGCCCAACGGGGTAAAGGAAGCGAAGTGTTTGCGTTGCCACAAGCCGCTGATCTGGACGTTGCACCCCGAGCTATATACCAAGAAACGACTGCCATTGGCCGCGCGCGTGCTGCTGGGGGCGCTTTCCTTGTTTCTTATAACGATCGTGATAAAAGCGCTGATTTATCAGGAAATAGAGATCTTTTATCCGGGCAGGCACGGCAATTCCTCATGGTTTTACTTTGCAGGTCGGGACATGATCTGGCCGGTGGCTTCACTTCTCTCTTGGGCCGTTAGCGCGTTAGCCCCAATCGTCAATCATTACGACAAGAGGTTTAACGAGCGCAGCTATCGGAACCTGATCATCTTCAGCCTCGTCACAGGGTTTGTCCTGCATCTACTGTCTATCCCGTTCGGAATGAAGGTGGCGTAGAGTGCTTTTGGCCGAGGTGAAGCGCGGCCTTCCATGCCAACCAGGGGCTCACGGCTTGCTGAATCGGGGATTTCCAGCACGGCAGCCACCCTAGGTCGAAGAGTGCTCCCCTTCACAACTAACCTTCCTTGTGATTAAAATCGGCTTGCACTTCCTGAACCCAAGCTGAACAACCACTTCATTAATCACCTCGCAAAACAAGCGCCCTGCTTAATACTTTGGCAATAGCATCTTTATCAACAATAAACATTCGCATTACAGGTCGGCGAAAACACTAACAAAATCAACCGTGAAAAAAACTTAAAACTGACGTCAAAAAAATGTTTATTTTAAGTAAATACACTTAACTATCTTTGCGATTGAATTTTACAATCGCCGCTCCTCTGAAACTCCTTGCACACAGTGAAATTTTTTAACATCTTAGGCGCAAGAGTGATGGCACATGGACATTAAGTCATTCAGCCGTTTCTGAACTTACTTATAGGTGAACTCATGTTCATGAGAAATTTCAAACTAACGCCCAGGGCAATGCTCAGTTTTGGCGCTATTTGCTTGCTGATGCTGAGCCTGAGTACCCTCTCGCTCTACAAGATCAGCGAGGTTCACAAATCCACCGTAGAGCTGGAAACCGATTGGCTGCCCAGCATACGCCAAGCGGGGAAGATAGATTCCACGCTGCTGCGCCTGCGGCTTGAAGCGCTGCATTACACCGCTGATGGAGACGACAAAAAAGCTGCGTCGATCATCAAGATGGGGCAGTTGAAAAAAGAGCTGGACGAACAGGTTGGGGCTTACGCCGGGCTGGTGTCCGATCCAGAAGAACAGCGTCTTTACAACGATATAATGCAAGGCCTTAAACGTTATGAAGAAACACTGGATATATTAATCGCTCAAAGCGAAACCCGTTCAACACAAGAATCCACTGTCTATATCAACACTGTCACCGTGCCGCTGGCTAATGCCTTGCAAACCTCTATCGATAATCTGATCAGTGTGAATGATAGCGGCGCCACTCAATCAGGCCTTGCCGCGCAAACGCAATACGATCAGGGCTTTATGTTTACCATTGCGATCATGATTGGCACGATTATTCTGTCGATGTTTATTGCCTTTCTCTTTACCCGCAGCATCAGCGCACCGGTGAAAAAACTGGTGCAGTCCATCAAGCAGATATCAGAAGGTGACCTGAGATCTACCGTCGAAGTGTCTGGCAAAGATGAACTAACCGAGTTGCAACTCTCGACCGATGCCATGCTTCAGAGCCTGAAGAGCACGATTCAGCATATCTCGGACTCTTCCGGTCAGTTGGCAGCGGCGGCGGAAGAAATGAGCTCCATCACCGAAGAATCGCTGTCGGGTATTCAGAAACAGAACATGCAAACCGAACAGGCCGCGACGGCCGTGAACCAGATGACAGCGGCCGTTGAAGAAGTCGCACGTAACGCAGTGGCCGCTTCGCAATACACACAGGATTCGGAGAAATCCGCCGCAATCGGTAAAGATAAAGTCGCGGAAACCATCAAATCGATCAAACAACTCAGCCAGACCGTGCAGCAAACCACCGTTGAAATCGAAGGCCTGGCGACGCAAACCCAGGACATCGCCAAGGTGCTCGACGTTATTCGCTCGATTGCCGAACAGACCAACTTGTTGGCCTTGAACGCCGCCATTGAAGCCGCGCGCGCAGGTGAACAGGGCCGAGGCTTTGCCGTGGTCGCTGACGAAGTTCGTGCACTCGCACATCGCACCCAGACCTCGACCCTTGAGATCGAGCAAATGGTCAAAGGCATTCAGACAGGTTCAGGCAAAGCGGTGCAGGCCATGGTGCAGAGCAACAGTGAGGCCGTCTTGACGCTAACCATCGCGCAGGAAGCCAATATCGCCATCGGCGACATCGCGTCGGCAGTATCTGACATCAACGAACGCAACCTGCTGATTGCCACGGCATCCGAAGAACAAGCGCATGTGTCCCGGTCGGTGGATCAGAATCTGGTCAGTATTCGCGACCTGTCCATCCAGAGCTCGTCGGCCGCCAGCCAGACCTCCATTGCCAGCACCGAGCTGTCGAAGCTGGCCGTCGGTTTGAACAGGCTCGTCTCTCGATTTGCCCTGTGAGCTGAGCGCCCTGCCATTCGTTGCGATTGCCGTATATGGTAGGGCGACTCAGGGCGCAGGTTAAAATTTCCATGGCCACCGAAACCAAACGCGACTGGCTGGTGCGTGCGCCGCAGTCGCGCAAGATGGAACGAATCGAAGCTTACTTCAGCGGGCACGGCTACACACCGCATCGTCACGACACTTACGCTATCGGGCGCACCCTGGCCGGGGTGCAGAGTTTTCATTACCGCAACGATTACCGTCACAGCCTTGCAGGCGGCACCATGGTTTTGCACCCGGACGAAGTCCATGACGGGCAAGCAGGGACCGATGCGGGCTTTCATTACCGGATGTTCTACATCGAGCCTTCGCTGATTCAGCAGGTGCTGGGCGGTAAGTCGTTGCCTTTTGTGGCGGGTGGTCTCTCCAGTGATCCGCGCCTGTTTGCCGCGACCAGTGCGTTGCTGCAAAACATGGAAAATGCCCTCGACCCGCTTGAAGAAGAGGACGCCATTTACGATCTGGCCCAGGCGCTGGACGCTGCTGCCGGGAATAAACGCGGGCGGCGAGCGCTGGATTACACGGCAGCCGAACGGGCGCGAATGTACATTCATGACGCGCTGGATCAGGTGATCACTCTGGACGATCTTGTGGAGGCCAGCGGTCGTGACCGCTGGAGTTTGTCCCGGGATTTTCGCGCGCTGTATGGCACCAGTCCCTATCGCTACATCACTCAGCGTCGTCTGGCAGAAGTGCGTCGTTTGCTGCTCGCGGGCCAGCCGCTCAGCGAGGCCGCGCTGGCGTGTGGGTTCTTCGATCAAAGCCACATGACGCGCCAGTACAGTCAGGCATTTGGCATCTCCCCCGCACGCTGGCTGAAGATGCTCGGCCGACACTGACAAGGCCATCCAAAGCTGCACGATCATGCAATACGGTTTATTTGTAGCTCGCTAAGGTTGGTGCATCTGAATCAACCGAGAGCACTGACCATGACCAGCACCTGTTCTGCCCCGCCCTACTCCGCAGTTAACTTCGCCGCCAAATATGCGCTGTTCACTGAACAATGGACGCCGAAAGTTGTGGCGGAAATGAACGACTATCAGTTCAAAGTGGTGAAGATTCAGGGCGACTTCATCTGGCACTCTCACGCGGATACCGACGAGACTTTCATCATTCTGGAAGGCGAATTGCGCATTGATTTTCGCGATGGTTTTGTCACGGTTGCTGCCGGCGAAATGTATGTCGTCGGCAAGGGCATCGAGCATAAACCCTACGCCGAGCGGGAAGTGAAACTGCTGCTGATCGAGCCGCGCGGAGTGCTGAATACCGGACATGAGGAGAGCGGCCGGACGGCGGTTAATGATGTGTGGATTTGATTTAAGTCGCTGACGAAACGTCTTAACGCAGAAATGCAAAACCTGTAGGAGCGCGCTTGCATCACGACGGCGTGGTGTCAGGGACACCGGGGCAGCGCATACAAAAATGCGCTGCATGCCGGTGCTTTCAACGTCCCGAATTATTGGAATGACGCCGCGAGTTTATTTCGCTTGTGGGTGATTGGCCTTACTCGCTTATATAGGGGCAATCTCTCTCGGCAGAAAACTGGTCATGAGTCGCGAAAACATCAGCCAATCCATTTCTCATGTTCATCCGCTGACGCTGTCCCACGGCAGAAACGCCGAAGTGTGGGATACCGACAACAAGCGCTACATCGACTTTGTTGGCGGCATTGGCGTGCTTAATCTGGGGCATACCAATCCGCACGTTGTAGCGGCCATTCAGGATCAGGCCACGAAACTCACGCATTACTGCTTCAACGCGGTGCCTCACGAACCCTATGTCAGGTTCATGGACAAACTGGAGCAGTTCGTCCCGGTGTCTTATCCACTCAGCGGCATGCTCACCAATAGCGGCGCAGAAGCGGCAGAAAATGCGCTGAAAATCGTGCGCGGGGCCACGGGCAAAACCGCGGTCATTGCGTTTGACGGCGGTTTCCATGGCCGCACCCTGGCGACGTTGAACCTCAATGGCAAGGTCGCTCCGTACAAGCAAAAAGTCGGCGTGTTGCCGGGCCCGGTGTTTCACATTCCGTACCCGAGCAAAGACAACGGCGTGACCACCGAGCAAGCGCTAAAAGCCATGGACCGCTTGTTCAGCGTCGAGATCGATGTGAACGACGTCGCCTGTTTTATCTTTGAAGCGGTTCAGGGTGAAGGCGGTTTTCTGGCCATGGAGCCTGACTTCGCCCAGGCACTGCGCAGGTTCTGCGATGAAAAAGGCATTCTGCTGATTGCCGATGAAATCCAGTCAGGCTTCGGGCGTACCGGGCAGCGTTTTGCCTTCACCCGGCTTGACATCGAACCCGATCTGATTTTGCTGGGCAAGAGCATCGCAGGCGGCATCCCGATGGGCGCAGTGGTGGGTCGCAGAGCATTGATGGGCTCGCTGCCCAAAGGCGGCCTTGGCGGTACGTACTCCGGCAACCCGATTGCGTGTGCAGCGGGGATCGCCAGCCTCGAGCAGTTAAACGACGCGAATCTTTCGGCTTGGGGCGAGATGCAGGAAAGCATGATCGTCAGCCATTACGAATCCTGGCAGGCCAACAAACTGTCGCCTTATCTGGGACGTTTGACGGGCGTGGGGGCCATGCGCGGTATTGAGCTGATCACCGCCGATGGGGCACCCGGTACCCAGCAACTGGCGCAACTGCTGGAAACGGCTCGTAAAGAAGGTTTGTTGCTGATGCCGAGTGGCAAGTCGAGACACATCATCCGCTTGCTGGCGCCATTGACGATCGAGCCAGAGGTGTTGCGCGAGGGGCTGGATATTTTTGAGCGGTGTCTGGTTGGGTTGAAGTAACCATCAATTTCTACAGACTGCATGAGTACCTGTGGGAGCGAGGCTTGCCCGCGATTCAGGCAACCCGGTGCATCAGGTAAACCGAGGTGTCTGAATCGCGAGCAAGCTCAGCTCCCACATAGGATGACGTTGATAAACGCGAGCGACGCCCTAGTGCGAATAACAGGAGATTCCCCGCAATGACAGCTTCAAGCTTCGCAAACCGTGACGAGATCCGTGCCAGTTTTTCTCGAGCCATGTCGGACATGTACAAGACCGAGGTGCCACTCTACGGCACGCTGATGGAACTGGTCGCGGAAACCAATGACGGCGTTCTGGCGAGCAATTCGCAAGTTGCGCAAAGCTTGAAGCTGACCGGTGAAATCCAGCGGCTGGACATGGAGCGCCATGGCGCGATCCGTGTCGGTACCGCCACTGAGCTGGCGACCCTGAGCCGTCTGTTCGCGGTCATGGGCATGGAGCCGGTGGGCTATTACGACCTGACACCTGCGGGCGTGCCGGTGCACTCAACCGCCTTTCGTGCCGTACATGAACACGCTCTGCAAGTCAGTCCGTTTCGGGTGTTCACATCGTTGCTGCGTCTGGAGCTGATCGCCAATCCCGAGCTGCGCGACTTCGCCAGCCAGGTGCTAAGCAAACGCCAGATCTTCACCCCGCGTGCGCTGGAGTTGATTGAAAAGTCTGAACTGGACGGCGGCCTGACTGAAGCCGATGCACAAGACTTCGTCGAGCAAGCACTGGAAACTTTTCGCTGGCACAGCACCGCCACGGTGAGCCTGGATCAGTACAAACAACTGAACGCCCAACACCGTCTGATCGCGGACGTGGTGGCGTTTCATGGCCCGCACATCAATCACCTGACCCCGCGTACGCTGGACATCGACACGGTGCAGGACGGCATGCCCAAAAAAGGCATCACGCCTAAAGCCGTGGTCGAAGGACCGCCGCGCCGCAACTGCCCGATCCTGTTGCGCCAGACCAGTTTCAAAGCGCTGGAAGAGCCCATCACGTTTATCGGCCAGTCCGCGAATGAAGCAGGCAGCCACTCGGCGCGCTTCGGTGAAATCGAACAACGTGGCGCAGCCCTGACGCCCAAAGGTCGCGAGCTTTACGACCAGTTGCTGAATGAAGCCCGAGACGCGCTGGGTGAATTCCCCAACGAGGGCAATGCCGTGCGTTACGCCGAACTGCTGGGAACCGCGTTCAAGGCGTTCCCGGACAGCCACGAAGAAATGCGTGATCAGGACCTGGCGTACTTCCGCTACTTCGCCACTGAACAAGGCATCGCAGCGGGTGCAAGTATTCAGCAAGGATCAAGCCTTGAGCAGTTGATCAGCGCGGGCTACGTGCACTTCGAACCACTGGTTTACGAAGACTTTTTGCCGGTCAGTGCGGCGGGGATTTTCCAGTCCAACCTGGGCGATGACGCGCAGTCTCATTACGGCACCAGCTCCAATCAGCAGGATTTCGAGCAGGCACTGGGCCGTAGCACCATCAACGAGCTCAAGCTCTATGCCGATACACAGCGCCGATCGCTACAGGAGTGCTCGCAAGCGCTGGGCATCGCACCGTTTGCCTGATCCGGGAGTCACGCAGCAAACATGAACCCTGTAGGAGTGAGCTTGCTCGCGATTCAATTTTTGTTTCGATAAATTGTTGCCTGACGTCACGCAATCGCGAGCAATGTGGATCGCCACCCCGGTCACTCCTACAGTAAAAAGTATTCCAGATCAGTTGTTTGATGAGAACTCACCGAGGTTACGAGGCCAGCGATGGCGGAGTGTCAGACAAACCGCCATCGCAGCCTCGCGGTGCTCGTCAGCTCCTACGGAAATCTTATATAGCCTGGACTGATCAACCCCGCCGACGCTGCCACTCATCAGCGACATCGCCCATGGTCTTGGGAATGTCGTTGCGTATCCAGGCCATGAAATCCCGATCGAATTTGAATTTTTCACCGCACTGCTCAAGCATAAAACGCCGAACGTTCTGGGTGTTTTTGTAGGTCTTGTCCACAGGGGTAGCGCGGGTGATGGCGTTGCTGTGCCAGTCGGTGGGCATGGGAAAAATCCTTGAATTGGAACGTCGACTTGTAGGAGCTGCCGAAGGCTGCGAATTGCGGGGTATCAGACACACTGCCTTCGCAGCCTTCGGCAGCTCCTACAAAATGTGGCAGCTTAGACCACTCTAGAGCCTTACAGAATCACCCGCAAACACTGCCCCGCGTGATACAGGTTGAAGCCCGCCTCATAAGCCAATGCCCGCACGCCTGCGCTTTTCAGCTCTGGAGCTGGGGCAAACGGGATCGGCAACAGGTCCGGATCGTCCTTGATCAAAAAGTCCGCGAATGCCTTGCCCATGACGGTGCCCGTGGTGTTGCCTCGTCCGTTGTAACCATTGGCGGCCACCAGTCCCGGTGCAGGTTCGAACAGTTTGACCATGTGATCCGGGGTGAAGTCGATGCAGCCCGTCCAGTGCATTTCCCATCGGACTTTGCCCAGTTGCGGGAAGTAATGGCTCTGAATGCGATCAGCCCAACTGCTGATGAACCAGTCGGGCTTGTTGTTCATCTTGCCCATGCTGCCGAGGATCAAGCGACCTTCGTTGTCGCGACGAATACTGCTCAACACCAGGCGCGTATCCCACGAGCCCTGCCCGTGCTTGAGCACTTCATCCGCAGCACTTGAGGTCAGTGGTTCGGAGGCGACGTTGTAGTAGTAACCCTTGAAGAAATTCTGCTTGATGCCCGCCCACTCGCCTTCGGTGTAAGCGCCGGTTGAGACCACGACTTTGTCAGCCGAAACCGTACCGCCCGCCGTATTGACCAGCCAGCCAGAACCTTCGCGAGTGACAGCCTGCACGGGCGAGTTCTGGAAAATCTGGCCGCCGAGCTTGAGCACCGTTTCTGCTAACCCAACGGTGTAGCCCATCGGATTGATGGTGCCTGCGCGGCGGTCCAACAAGGCGGTGGGGATTTTGTCAGTGCCGCAGTATTCACGGCACTTGGCACCGGTCAGCAGTTCGACGTCAGCACCGCGACGCTTCCACTGATCGTGACGGGCCTGGATGTCTTTGGCGCCATTGGCGTTGTGAGCCATGTGCAAGGTGCCGTCGTGACGGGCCTGACAGTCGATGGCGTATTTTTCGATCAGGTCGAAGACCAGTGCAGGCGCGAGGCCCATGACCGTGTTGAATTTCTCCCCCACGCCGGGGCCGAGCACCGCAGCAGCATCATCGGGCGCAATCCAGCTACCGGCATTGACCAGCCCGACATTACGCCCCGAGCCACCCGTGCCGATGCGTGAAGCTTCCAGCAACGCGACGGACTTGCCGCTTTCCAGTAAATGCAGTGCGGCTGACAAACCCGTGATACCGCCACCAATCACGCAGACATCGACCTTGAGTGCACCGCTCAGGGGTACCGATTGAATCTGACGAGTCGTGACTTGCTCCCACAAACACTTTTCACGCAACTGATCCATCTCGAACTGATCCCCGCCAGAACTGCACACGAAAATAATCTGCTTCATTCTTGATCCGATGCAAGGGCAATACCAAACGACCTTTTATCCGGATATCAGTCGGTTTCGGCATGATCCCGATCCTCTCACCGTAGGACCGGCTTTAGCCGGGAGAGCAGTATTCATAACGAATAATATGTGGCGCATGTACCGACGTCCTCCCGGCTAAAGCCGGTCCTACGGCTGAGGTGAGTCAGTGGGAGCACAGCGGCGTTTTTCTCGTATTGAAAACAGGTCGTTTCGGCCAATGAATACGGGAACATTACGTTCATCGGATAGGTAATTTTTATGTAGCTCATTTGCCATTTTCGGTGCAGGATTTTTCCGACGTTTTCAGCCGCCGTTGACTCGGCGTTTCGTTCACCCCACTGATGGAGATGCTTACCAATGCTAATCCAAATAGAAGAAGGGACTCACGGCGCCAATTGGGTCGTGAAGCTGGACAACTACCCCGTCAAATGTCGCAGCAGGGATGAAGCCCGCGAATTTGCTGAAAAAATGAAGTCACGAATCAATGCCCCGCACTCGTTGCCCGGCAGGTTCAGCTCTACATCGGTCAACCAGACGGCGGCGCATGTCGGTTGAGATCAGGTTTGAAGAACAGGAATAAAAAAGCCCGGCTTACTCGCCGGGCTTTCCATTTCTACGACATCCTTTTCACATGATTTTCACGGCGGCGCTTTTAACCTAGCGTCACTCCTGTTGAATCTCCTGGCCCGCCTCGTAGCGGGTCTTTTTTTGTCTGGCGTTTGAGCAATGGACCTGTAAGAGCTGCCGAAGGCTGCGATAGCGGCGTGTCAGGATAAGCGCTTCGCAGCCTTCGGCAGCTCCTACAGAAAATCCATTTCATCCGGCTCTGACAGCCTACTGCGCAGTGCTCACAGCCTCATTGCTGGCGACGGTTTTGCTGTTGACCAACGCCGCCTCGCCCAGCACTGCAAGCCGGTCCGATCGACTGCCATCCATGACTTCGCTGCTCCAATGCCCCGTCATCGCTGCCATCCAGGCGAACAAGAACAGCGCCACACCCTGCAGGGCCCATCTCGCGATCATCGGCATAGCACTTCTCCCTTTCCAGAATTCAATGCGCTGATGTAAACAGCTAAGCATTGCAAAAGGGTTTCACTGCTGACGAAGATGAAAGTATTTGTAAGAAGAAATTTCAAGAATCGGCTGTGGTCAGTAGTTCACAGATTCTACGAAAGGCCGCACCGTTATGAAGTTTTCCCAATTTGCCCAAGGGCTGTCCAAGTGGGCAGGCAGCGCACGAACGTTCATGGCTGCGATTGCCCTGATTTGCCTGTGGGCAATCACCGGTCCCTGGTTTCACTACAACGATACCTGGCAGCTGATCATCAATACGTCCACGACCATCATCACCTTTCTGATGGTGTTCCTGATTCAGAACACTCAGAACCGCGACAACGATGTACTGCATATCAAGATCGACGAGCTGCTGCGCGTCACCAAGGACGCGCAAAACGCCTTGCTGAGCCTGGACAAGCTGGATCACAAAGAACTTCGTGCACTGCGCAAGGAATACAAAGCGATTGGTGATATCGAGGCTCTCGGCTCCCCGGCCAAAAGCGAGCCTTGATGCAACGGCCCGGCGGTCAGCGCCGGGGAACTCTACAACCGCCCCTCCGTTCATAAAACAGGTAGTCGACGTATAAAAACCTAGTAGCGAGCCATTGGCCTACACAGGGAGTCGTCCATGAGCGGACCCGGATCTAGCACTGAAAAAGCTGCCGTAGTTCTTCTGCCTACCCACAAAAAACTGGCCACACACGAAGTCGTAGTGCATCAGAAACTGGCCGAGAAAATCGCGACTTTGTTGGGTTGTGAATTTCTCGGGCTTTACGACAACGCCATCCACAAGGGCATGAATCTTTACTTCATCCCGTCTGACACCTTGATTGGCAAACAACAGAACAGCGACCTGAACATTCAGTCTTTCGACGACCTGTTCGGTGGTTTGATCGCCGAGCCCTTTATGGCCACCAAGGCCATCTCCCATCCCCTGCTGGATGATGCAACGGCGCAGCCTCCCGGCTGGTCACGGGAAATCCACGAGGATGCGGCTGATTCCGTGCTCGCAGGTTTTACCGTTTTCAACGAAGCCGACGCATTGCGTGCCGGTGAGCGAGTATTGGCCAACGGACCGGCGCGGATCAAACCCGTGCTGGCGACGGCTGGACGGGGGCAGATCGTGGTCACTGATCAGGGCCAACTCCAGGGCGCGATTGCCGAGCAAGCCATGGAAGAAGTCTCGACCTGGGGTCTGGTGATCGAAGAAGACCTCACTGACGTTATCACCCTGAGTGTTGGCCTGGTGCAGGTTGCCGGGATCACCGCCAGTTATCACGGCACCCAATGCCTCACTGAGGACAACAAGGGTGAAACGGTTTATGGCGGCTCCACGCTGTGGATTGTGCGCGGCGGTTATGAAGCGCTGCTTGCGCTTGAGCTGGATGAGCCCGTTCGGCGCGCCGTGACTCAGGCCATGCACTACGAGAACGCCGCGCTCAAACATTTCCCCGACTTCATCGCCTCAAGGCGCAACTACGACATTGCTCAAGGCACCAACGCCAAAGGCGAACGCTGCTCCGGCGTACTGGAACAATCCTGGCGCATCGGTGGTGCAAGCCCTGCTGAGGTCGAAGCTTTACTGGCTTTTGCGGCCGATCCAGCCCTGCAACGTATCTGTGCCTCGACTCACGAAATATACGGCGAAACCACAATCCCGGCCGACGCCAGCGTTCTTTACGAAGGCGATGATCCTGAAGTTGGTTTCATCAGCAAATTCACAAAGGTCAGACCTTATGAGTGTAAGCAGTGAAAGCATTGAGATTGCAGTAGATGGCCAATCCATTTCCGGAACGATCCTGACCCCTGGCGCGAAGATCCCCGGCATTTTGTTCGTCCACGGCTGGGGCGGTAGTCAGCAAAGGGACTTGGCGCGAGCCAAAAACATCACAGGTCTGGGATGTGTGTGCCTGACGTTCGACCTGCGCGGGCACGAGGGCACTCACGAAATGCGTAGCAAGGTATCCCGGGAACAAAGCCTGGCGGATTTGCTCGCTGCCTACGACCGACTGGTCAGCCACCCTGCGGTCGACAGCGATGCCATCGCCGTCATTGGCAGCAGCTATGGCGGTTACCTGGCAACCATCCTCAGCTCCATGCGCCCGGTCAAATGGCTGGCGTTGCGTGTACCCGCGCTGTATTGGGATGCCGACTGGGAAATGCCCAAGCAGGAACTGGATCGCGACAAGCTGGCCCATTACCGCCGCTCTGCGGTGACTGCCGCTGACAACCGTGCGCTTGCAGCCTGCAAAGAATTTCACGGGGACGTGCTGCTGATTGAGTCCGAACAGGACGACTATGTGCCCCACGCGACGTTGATGAGCTATCGCAGTGCGTTCGAACAGGCCCACTCGCTGACCTATCGCCTGGTGGACGGCGCCGACCACGCGTTGAGCAGCGATCTGAGCCAGAGTATGTACAGCTCGATTTTGACCAACTGGATAAGTGAGATGGTCATCGGCGCTCGTCTTGTGGATTACCCGCACCATTCGGCGAAGTATTCCTGACAGCCATAAACCTATGTAGGAGCTGCCGCAGGCTGCGATAGCGATTATTCAGCTACACCCGCTATCGCAGCCTTCGGCAGCTCCTACATTTGGCTTTTAGACCGCTGTAGCGCTACTCATCCCCGGCACCAGAATCACCTTGCGGCAATCCTCCTGCTTCTTGTCGAAGATCTTGTAGCCCTCGGCGGCATCTTCCAGCGACATGCGATGGGTGATGATCGCCTCTGGCGCAAGCGCCCCGCTTTCGATATGTTCGAGCAATTCAGGCAGATAACGCTGCACATGGGTCTGGCCCATTTTGAACGTCAGGCCTTTGTCGAAAGCATCGCCAAACAGGAAGCCATGGATGAAACCGGCGTAGACACCCGGCACGCTCACCACACCACCGCGTCGCACAGCAGCGATGCATTGGCGCAAAGCCTTGCCACTGCTGCCTTCAAGCTTCAGGGTCGCAAGAATGGTTTCAGTCGTGCTGCCCTTGGCTTCGAACCCGACAGCATCGATCACGCCATCCACGCCGCGCATGCCACGGGTCTGCTTGATGATGGTGTCAGCTGGATCATCGTCTTCATCGAAGTTGATCGGGATCACGCCGTAAGTGCTTTGCGCATAGGCCAGGCGATACGCGTGGTGATCAACCATGAAGATTTTCTCTACGCCCAGCATTCTTGCGCAAGCAGCGCTGAGCAACCCCACTGGCCCGGCGCCGTAGATCGCCAGACTCGAACCCTGGCCTACGCCGCTGTTGAGCACCGCTTGCCAAGCAGTTGGCAGGATATCGGAAAGGAACAACACCTTGTCGTCGGACAGCGTGCCCGGCACTTTGAAAGGGCCGGTGTTGCCTTTAGGCACGCGCACGTACTCAGCTTGCCCACCTGGAATACCGCCATACAAATGGCTGAAACCAAATAACGCAGCCCCTGGCGGAATGGACTTCTTGTTCAGAATCGCACCGCGTCCGGTGTTGGTGGTTTCGCATGCTGCGAACTGGTCCAGCTGGCAGAAAAAGCAACTGCCGCAGGCGATGACAAAGGGGATAACAACCCTGTCGCCAGGCTTGACCGTGGTGACCTGTGAACCCACCTCTTCAACGATACCCATGAACTCATGGCCAAAAATATCGCCCGATTCAGTGGCTGGAATCTTGCCGCGATACAGATGCAGGTCAGAGCCGCAAATTGCTGTGGCGGTGACCTTCAACAGAATGTCATCGACTTCTTGAATAACCGGATCAGGAACGGTATCGACCCGAACATCATTGGACCCGTGATAAGTCAGTGCGCGCATTTTTCTCTCCTTGCAGGCGATAAGGCCAGTCGGGCAAAAGCACCCGGAACTAACAAGGGAGAACCGAAAGAATATGTAAGTTCAGCACGGATTAAAGCAAAGAAGACCAGTGGTTAATCTTGGTACCGTCGGGCCGATAACGTGAACCCGCAGGAGCGAACTTGTTCGCGAGGGCGGCGTACCTGACACACCACCGCATCAGGCCCCCTCGCCAACAAGTTGCCTCCTACCTGGAAAGCGCCATGCCTGGAACGCCGCGCCACACGGTAGGAGCGAACTTGTTCGCGAGACAGCGTACCTGACACACCACCGCATCAGGCCCCCTCGCTAACAAGTTGCCTCCTACCTGGAAAGCGCGATGCCTGGAACACCGCGCCACTCGGTAGGAGCGAACTTGTTCGCGAGACAGCGTACCTGACACACCACCGCATCAGGCCCCCTCGCCAACAAGTTGCCTCCTACCTGGAAAGCGCCATGCCTGGAACACCGCGCCACTCGGTAGGAGCGAACTTGTTCGCGAGACAGCGTACCTGACACACCACCGCATCAGGCCCCCTCGCCAACAAGTTGCCTCCTACCGGTATGTGCGGAGTTATGTAATCGGCGCAGGGTTGAACAGGGTGATGTCGTTGTGCAAACGGTAATGCTCGGTCCAGGTCTTTTTCTTGCCGCTGGCCACGTCCAGATAGAAATGGAACAGTTCCCAGCCAAGGTCTTCAATCGTTGCACGACCGGTTGCAATACGGCCGGCATCAATGTCGATCAGATCAGGCCAACGCGTCGCCAGCTCTGTACGGGTCGATACCTTGACCACCGGAGACATCGCCAGACCATACGGCGTACCGCGCCCGGTGGTGAACACGTGCAGGTTCATCCCGGCCGCCAGTTGCAGGGTGCCGCAGACAAAGTCACTGGCCGGTGTGGCACAGAAAATCAGGCCTTTGCGCTTGAAGCGTTCGCCAGGGCCCAGCACGCCGTTAATGGCGCTGCTGCCCGACTTGACGATCGATCCCAAGGACTTCTCGACAATATTCGACAACCCGCCCTTCTTGTTACCCGGCGTGGTGTTGGCGCTACGGTCCGCCTCGCCTTTCGCCAGATAGCGGTCGTACCAGTCCATTTCCCGAACCAGCTCTTCGGCCACTTCCTGAGTCTCGGCGCGGGACGTCAGCAAGTAGATGGCATCGCGTACTTCGGTCACTTCCGAAAACATCACGGTAGCGCCTGCGCGCAGCAGCAAGTCCGAGGCGTAACCCAATGCCGGGTTGGCGGTGATGCCAGAAAACGCATCGCTGCCGCCGCATTGCATGCCCAGAATCAACTCTGAGGCGGGCACGGTTTCACGACGTCGCAGATCAAGCTTCTTCAAGCGCACTTCAGCCAACTCCATGATCTGCTCGATCATTTCGTTGAAGCCATGGCTGGAGTCCTGCAGGCGATACATCCATTGATCGCTGAGGTCGACAGACAGATCGTCTTCGTGCATGACCTGCCCGGCCTGCAATTTCTCGCAGCCCAGCCCGATCACCAAGGCTTCGCCACCCAGGTTCGGGTTGCGCGCCAGGTTACGCACTGTGCGGATCGGGATGTAAGCGTCGGTCGCGGTGATTGCTACACCACAACCGTAAGTATGAGTAAGCGCCACCACGTCATCAACGTGGGGGTACTTGGGCAACAGCTCTTCGCGGATGCGCTTGACCGCATGATCAAGCACCCCGGTCACGCACTGTACAGTGGTGGTAATGCCCAGAATGTTACGCGTGCCGACAGTACCGTCGGCGTTGCGATAGCCTTCAAAGGTAAAACCTTCCAGCGGTGCGCCTCTTTCCGGCACCGCGTCTGACATCGGCAGGCTGTCCAGCGCCGGTGCCGATGGCATACGCAGCTGATCTTCCCTGACCCAACTGCCCCGAGGAATCGGCTGCAGGGCATAACCGATGGTGTGTCCGTAACGGATGATCGGCTCGCCTTCAGCGATATCGACGGTGTTGACCTTGTGGCTCTGCGGAACGTTATCGACGGTCACCAGACCATTATCAAATTCGGTACCGGCAGGCACACCCTGGTCGTTGACTACTACCACCACGTT
This sequence comes from Pseudomonas sp. ICMP 561, assembly GCF_002699985.1. GTDB lineage: Bacteria > Pseudomonadota > Gammaproteobacteria > Pseudomonadales > Pseudomonadaceae > Aquipseudomonas > Aquipseudomonas quasicaspiana. The sequence goes on from NZ_LKBT01000006.1 coordinate 124,105, forward strand.
ATCCAGCTCATGGAGCCGGATGTAGCGCGGGGAGTCGGCATGTTGAATCAGGTTCATCACGGTTTCCTCAGGATTTAGCTTGAGAAAGGTCGCTGGCGTCATCGCCAGTCAGTGGCCCCTTGGTTGGAGGCTCTTTCAGTTCTACGCGTTTGATCTCGCCAACAATGAAGATATAGCTGAACACCGCAACCACTGCGTTGGCACCCACAAACACCAGGGCCCATTTGAACGAGCCAGTGGAGCTGATGATGTAGCCAATCACGATAGGCGTGGTGATCGAAGCAATGTTACCGAAGGTATTGAACAGGCCACCGCTCAAACCGGCGATCTGCTTCGGCGAAGCATCGGACATCACCGCCCAGCCCAGCGCGCCCACACCTTTACCGAAGAATGCCAGGGCCATAAAGCCAACGACCATCCATTCGATATCAACGTAGTTACAGGCAACGATGGTGGTCGACAGAAGCAGGCCGCCGATGATCGGTGCTTTGCGAGCGAAGGTCAGCGAGTGGCCTTTGCGCAGCAGGTAGTCGGAAATCACGCCGCCCAATACACCACCGATGAAACCGCAGATGGCTGGCAACGAGGCGATCATGCCCGCCTTGAGGATGGTCATGCCACGTTCCTGAACCAGGTAAACCGGGAACCAGGTCAGGAAGAAATAGGTGATGCCGTTGATGCAGTACTGGCTCAGGTAGATGCCGAGCATCATGCGGTTGGTCAGCAGTTGACGGATGTAGTCCCATTTCGGGCCGCCGCTTTTGCCTTTACCTTTGTCCTGATCCATATCGACCATGCCGCCGTTGTCGGCGATGTGATCGAACTCTTCCTTGTTGATGCGTGGATGTTCGCGCGGGCTGTAGATAACTTTCATCCAGACCGCCGAGAACACGATACCGATGGCACCCATCACGACGAACACATGCTGCCAGCCGAATTTGTAAACGATCCAGCCCATGAGCGGAGCGAACAGCACGGTGGCGAAGTATTGTGCGGAGTTGAAGATCGCAGAGGCAGTACCGCGCTCGGCAGTCGGGAACCAGGCCGCAACGATGCGCGCGTTACCAGGGAAGGAAGGCGCTTCGGCCAGACCCACCATGAAACGCAGCATGAACAGCACGATGACCGCGGAGCCAATGCTGAACTCGCCAACATAGCCTTGCAGCAAGGTGAACAGCGACCAGGTAAAAATGCTTAGTGCGTAGATTTTCTTGGAACCGAAACGGTCGAGCAGCCAGCCACCCGGAATCTGACCAGCCACATAGGCCCAGCCGAAAGCAGAGAAGATGTACCCGAGAGTGATGGCGTCGATACCAAGGTCTTTTTGCAGGCTGGAGCCCGCGATAGCGATGGTGGCGCGGTCGGCGTAGTTGATCGTGGTCACCAGAAAAAGCATGAGCAGGATCAAATAGCGGACGTGAGTCGGCTTGGACTGTTGCATGTGTGTGTGAACTCCCACTAATTATTTTTTTTACGCGGGTATATCTGTTTTTTTGTGTCGCTCGCGCCTGTCGGCCCCTTGGAAAAAGTCGTGATTAACGACACTTCCCACCTACAGTTGATGCGCGTCCCTACGAACCGATGCAGACCTCATCAGCCCTTGTGCCGCTGACAAACCGTCCATGGCACAAAGCCGCTGAATCGCTCAGCGGCTTTGGTTCGGGGGTGTGTTACTGCTTGCCTTGCTTGTCCATCAGCGCGGCGAGCATTTCGTACTCTTCGGCAGTCAGGTCGGTCAGTGGTGTGCGCACTGGACCGGCGTCGTAACCGGCGATTTTTGCGCCAGCCTTGACGATGCTGACGGCGTAACCGGATTTGCGGTTACGAATGTCCAGGTATGGCAGGAAGAAGTCGTCGATGTATTTGCCAACGGCAACGTGATCGTCCTTGGCGATAGCGTGGTAGAAGTCCATCGCCAGCTTGGGTACGAAGTTGAAAACGGCCGACGAGTAGACCGGAACGCCCAGCGCCTTGTAGGCAGCTGCGTAAACTTCAGCGGTCGGCAAACCGCCCAGGTACGAGAAGCGATCGCCCAGACGACGGCGGATCGAGACCATCAGTTCAATGTCACCCAGACCGTCTTTGTAACCGATCAGGTTAGGGCAGCGTTCGGCCAGTTGTTCCAGCAGCGGAGCAGTCAGTCGGCAGACGTTACGGTTGTAAACGACAACGCCGATTTTCACTGACTTGCAGACCGCTTCAACGTGAGCGGCTACGCCGTCCTGGCTGGCTTCAGTCAGGTAATGCGGCAGCAGCAACAGGCCTTTGGCGCCCAGACGTTCTGCTTCTTGAGCGTATTCGATAGCTTGACGAGTCGAACCGCCAACGCCTGCCAGAATCGGCACGCTGGTCGCGCAGGTATCAACCGCGGTTTTGATCACTTCGGAGTATTCGCTGGCTGCCAGGGAGAAGAACTCACCTGTACCGCCGGCAGCGAACAGAGCGCTTGCGCCGTACGGGGCCAGCCACTCGAGACGTTTAACGTAGCCAGCGCGATGGAAGTCGCCCTGCGCATTGAAGTCGGTAACAGGGAAAGACAGCAGACCGTGGGAAAGGATGGACTTCAGTTCTTGTGGATTCATTATTCGAACACCCTGGGAGCATTTATTGTGAATGGATCACCGGTCGTCTGCCGATGTCGTAAGTCATCGTACAACTGATAATAAAATCACTCAACAGGGATTTTCGGTTTTTTCCGTAAGCTGTAGCAGATAGTAGCGCAGGCCCCGGAGGAATGGGCCTTGGCGGGAATCTGGATAGACTAAGGTCGTATGATCACTCAGCGAATGAGTCCGGAAGCATGTTCGCCCCGCTCCACAGGATATACACCATCCGTAGGACCGGCTTTAGCCGGGAGGACGTCAGAACATTCACCGAACCTTCTTCGCCAGAAATACCGCTCTCCCGGCTAAAGCCGGTCCTACGGGAGCAGCGGAGTCAGGCAATCAAGCCCGCTGCGATTCAGCCTCTTCATGGGCATGACGCAACCGTTCGCGGCTGTTGGTCAGGTGCAGGCGCATGGCAGCGCGAGCGGCGTCGGAGTCCTGGCGGGCGATGGCGTCGTAGATTTCTTCGTGCTCACGGCTCAGGCGTGTCATGTAGTGCTGCTGGTCATCATGAGCCAGGCGCGCCGAGTTCAGGCGGGTACGCGGAATGATGCTGGTGCCCAGGTGGGTCATGATATCGGTGAAATAGCGGTTGCCCGTCGACAGCGCAATCTGCAGGTGGAACTGGAAGTCCGACCCTACCGCATCTGCAGCATGAGCAGCACTTTCATTCAGTGCATCCAGCGCCTGACGCATTGCCAGCAATTGCTCATCGGTACGACGCTGCGCCGCTAATCCGGCCGACTCGACCTCAAGGCTGATACGCAACTCGAGAATCGCCAGCACATCACGCAACGTGACAATGGTGGCCGGATCGATACGGAAGCCACTCGGGCTTGGCGTATCCAGCACGAAGGTGCCGATACCGTGACGGGTTTCTACCAGACCGGACGCCTGCAGACGCGAGATAGCCTCGCGCACCACTGTGCGGCTGACGCCTTGCTCTTCCATGATGGCCGATTCGGTGGGCAGTTTGTCGCCACGCTTGAGCAGCCCGCTACGAATACGCTCGGACAGTTCAGTGACCAGCTCTTGCGCAAGGCTGCGGTGCTTGCGGCGTGCGCGAGGCAGTGCGCTTTGATTTTCCATATCCAACGTCGATCTCGAGCAATGAAAGAAGTGATGATAGCTCACCGGGTTATGCGATCACATTCATAAAAAACGAATGAATAGTACGCCCCGATCATACAACAAGCAGCGAATGCGGCTGTTCGCGCAAATCTCCGCCCTCGATACGCAGCAGCCGTCTGTGAAAACGCTTCAGGCTGCTGCGATGGCCAATGCTGACAAGGGTTACATCCGGTAACTCATCAATCAGCGCCTGATACAGCAACGCCTCGTCTTCCTCGTCCATGGCAGAGGTGGCTTCATCCAGATAGAGCCAGCGTGGCTGGAACAGCAGCGCCCGGGCAAACGCGACGCGTTGCTGCTCACCGGGTGACAACATGCGTTGCCAGTGATCGCTCTCGTCCAGACGCGGTATCAGGTGCCCCAGTCGACAGGTTTCCAGCACTTGTGCGAAGCGTTCCGCCGGATACGTTTCCACAGTCTGTGGATAACTCATGGCCTCACGCAATGTGCCAATCGGCAGATAAGGCCTCTGCGGCAGGAACAGATAGGGCTCGGCAGGCAGTTGAATGTGGCCTTTACCGTTTTGCCACAACCCGCCCAGCGCACGTAGCAAGGTACTTTTGCCGCTGCCGGATCGACCACCCACCATGACCCGCTCACCCGCTGCGATGTCCAGGTTCGTGTCTTTGAGTAACTGTCGGCTCGCGCCCAATTGCAGCGCCAGCCCCGCCAGGCTCAGTGACTCGCCTGTATGGCTGATTTCGATGGCTGAAACATGGGCTTCGTTCTGATCCAGAGCCTGCCGGAAACTCAGCAGACGGTCACAAGTGGCCCGCCACGACGCCAGCGTGGCATAGGCGTCGATAAACCAGCTGAAGTTTTCCTGAACATTGCCAAAAGCAGAGTTGATCTGCATGAGCTCGCCCAGTTCGATCTTGCCCGCAAAGTAACGCGGCGCGGCCACCACGAAGGCGAAGATGATCGCGATCTGTGAATAACCGGCCGTGAAGAACGTCAGGCGTTTCTGCACCCGCATCATCGACCAGAAGTTGCTCCAGACCATGCCGAAGCGTGAACTCAAACGCTCGTTCTCGTTGGGCTCGCCGTCCGAAAGCGCAATACTTTCGGCGTTCTCACGCACGCGAACCAGCGAGAAACGCAAGTCAGCTTCGTAACGCTCTTGCTGGTTACTCAGGGGAATCAGGCGCCGACCGATCAAATGCGTCAGCCAACTGCCCACCACCGCATATAGAAAAGCGGCCCAGAACATGTAACCCGGGATCTCAATCCCGAACAACTCGATGCTGCCGGATACGCCCCACAGGATGATCGAAAAGGACACCAGACTGACGATGGTCTTGATCAGCCCAAGGCCCAGCGTCAGGGTATCGCTGGTGAATTTGTTGAGGTCTTCGGACAAGCGCTGGTCAGGGTTATCGGTGTAACCGCCCTGCTCCAGCTGGTAGTAGCTTTTGTGACTGAGCCATTTGGCAAAATGCTGCTCGGTGAGCCAGCGCCGCCAGCGAATGGTCAGCATCTGCGTGAGGTAGGACCGGTAAACCGCGCCCAGAATAGCCACGGTAGCGATGCCACAGAAATACAGAATCGACTGGGTAAAGGCCTCAAGATCCTTCTTTTCCAGCGAGTTGTAGAAGTCTCGGTACCAGCTGTTGAGCACCACCGAAATGGCCACGCTGAACAGCGAAAGCGCAATCACGGCGATCAAGAGGAGCCAGGCCAGGCCCTTCTCTTCGCTGCGCCAGTAAGGAGTAATCAGCTTCCAGACGCGGGAGAAGAATTTCTCCCGCACACTGTCATTTACAGTTGTGTACTCGGCATTGCGATTCATGGTGATGACTCGACTTCACAGTGAAGTTCAGCGTCCGGGCGTGAGCGGCGGACGCACTACGCGATCATCCATGACAAACAGCAGCCGTTAGCGGCGTACGGGGCGTTTCTGCAATTTGCGCTGCAAGGTACGGCGGTGCATGCCCAACGCCCTGGCGGTAGCGGAAATATTGCCCTCGTGCTCGGTCAGCACGCGCTGAATATGCTCCCATTGCAGGCGGTCCACCGACATCGGGTTATCCGGCACCAGGGTGTCCAGATCCGAGTGCTGCGACAACAGCGCAGCCAGCACATCGTCGGCATCGGCGGGTTTGCACAGGTAGTTGCAGGCGCCGCGCTTGATAGCTTCAACGGCCGTGGCAATGCTGGAGTAACCGGTGAGGATCACCACGCGCATGTCCGGGTCCAGCTCCAGCAGCTTGGGCAGTAGCACCAGGCCGGAATCGCCGTCCATTTTCAGGTCCAGCGCCGCGAACTCCGGGATGTCCGATTGAGCCAGGATCAATCCTTCTTCGGCGGAACCGGCCGTGCTGACACGGAAACCGCGTCGGGACATCGCCCGCGCCATCACACGGGTGAACGTGGCGTCATCGTCAACCAGCAACAGATGCGGCAGCTCTTCGCCATCAACCTGGGTTTCGTCACTCATGCATCATCTCCTCGGGCGTCACGGGGCAGGCGCAGCTCGGTGAGCGTGCCGCCATCCTCATGACTGTAGAGTTTCACCGAGCCGCCCGCGCGGGTCACGCTGGCCTTGCTCAAGAAAAGGCCCAGGCCGAAGCCTTTGCCCTTGGTCGTAAAGAAAGGTTTACCGATTTGTTCGGCAATTGCCAGTGGCACGCCGGGGCCGTGGTCGCGAATGCTGATACAGATTTCCGTACTGTCCCAGTTCAGACTCACTTCCAGTCCCTCTGGACATGCATCGGCTGCGTTATTAAGCAGGTTGAGCAGCGCTTGAGTCAGGTCAGGCGGCGGCGCAATCATGGGCGCTGTGTCCTTGCCGAGCAACTGAAAGCGGTAGCTGGCTTCAGGACGCATCAAATGCCAGCGATCCAGTGATTCGTTGAGCCAGTGGCTGACAGTCTGCATTTCCACGGCCAGACGGCGATTGGCCTCTGCAGCGCGCACTAACTGTTGCAGGGTCTGCTTGCACTGTTTGACCTGCTCCTGAAGAACTTCCAGATCATCCTGCAACGCCGGATCCTTGTGGTCCTGACGCATTTCCTTGAGCAGCACACTCATGGTCGCCAGCGGCGTGCCCAGTTCATGGGCCGCACCGGCAGCCTGCGTCGCAACCGCCAGCAGTTGCTGATCGCGTAGCCCCTCTTCACGACGCTCGGCACGCAATTGTTCCTGACGCCGCAGCTCCTCTGCCATCTTCGCCGCAAAGAAGGTAATGACCGCGGCGGCCAGAGCGAAGCTCAGCCACATGCCGTAGACCTGCAGGTTTTCCCGCGAGATCGGATAAGTGTCCAGAGGATAAGAATGCCCCATCAGCCAGCTATACAGCGCCAGCGCGATGCCCGACAGGATCAGCGAATAGCGCCATGGCAACGTGACCGCCGCAATGGTCAGCGGCACCAGATAATAAGAAACGAACGGGTTGGTCGAACCGCCCGAGTAATAAAGCAGCGCACTGTGGATAAACAGGTCGAACGCCAGTTGCACGGAGTACTCTTGTTCAGTCACTGGCAACGACGTGCGCAACCGAACTGCCGTCACCGCGCACCAGATCGTCGAGAATCCGAGGGTAATTGCCAGTTGCATCCAGGGCAGCGGCAACAAATGAAACAGGTACGCAATACCCACCGAACCGGCCTGAGCGGCCAGTACCAGCGTACGGATAAAGGTCAGACGCCAGAGATTCTGACGCGTAGCGGACAGCAATTGGACGGGGGCGAGCATGAGCTCTCCTGATGAGTGCTCCAGGTGAATCGATGCGAGTATAACCAAGCAACAACAAAAACTGCGCAAACTGCGGCAAACCACCACAGGTTTCATGAATAATTTACCTTTCGTTTCGGCGATCGATAGCCCGGCAACCCTGAAGCTGCCGGAACCACACCCCTCCACTCACAGTCTTATGGCTTTGCGCCCTGCCGACGTCTGTCGCAGGCCTGTCTGCTATACGCATGCTTCATAACAAGGAGTTTCCAATGTTCAGCCTTCGCCCTACCGCCGCCCTGCTCGCCCTCGGCGCTGCTGCGCTGACCAGCGTTCCAGCGCTGGCAGACACCGTTAACTACAATCAGGTCTCCGTACGTGCCGAGGTCAATCAGGAAGTCTCCCGCGACCTGATGAACGTCACCTTGTACAGCGAAGCGCAGAACACTGACCCTGCCAAACTGGCTGCTGAAGTCACCGAGACCTTGAATAAAGCCCTTGGTCAGGCGCGTCAAATCAAAGGTGTCACGATTCGCCAGGGCAACCGCAACAGCTACCCGATCTACGATGACAAAGGCCAGAAGATCACCGGCTGGCGCGAACGTGCAGAACTTCGCCTGGAAAGCGCCGACTTCGCGGCCTTGTCCAAATTGACTGGTGAACTGCTGGGCGACATGAAAATGGGCGGCATGGACTTCTCGATTTCCAAACCGACCCGCAAGGCCAGTGAAGACACGTTGCTGAAAGAAGCCGTGACTGCGTTCCGCGCCCGCGCCCAACTGGTCACCGAAGCTCTGGGTGGTACCGGCTACAAAGTGGTCAATCTGAACTTCAACACGTCTGGTTACCCGCAGCCGTACCTGCGCGCGCCGGCCATGATGATGAAATCCTCCATGGCGGACAGCGCACCGACACCGGATGTTGAAGCCGGGACCAGCGACGTGACCGTTACCGCCGATGGCGTGATCGAAGTCGCTATCCCTTGATGGCTGTTTATTGATATGCAGGCGGCAACCTCAGGTTGCCGCTACCTCGCAGGATCATCGCTCTAACTCGTACCCCGCTTGAATCCCCCGCCTACAGCAATTGAAGGCGTCTCCTGCTTTTTCGGTCAGGACTCGTCTGTAAACTTGGCCCCGACTCACTCAGATCATTTCAATGCAACGTGGGCCTCTGCGTTTGCACACTTCAAGGACTCACGGATGAATCCTCAAACTGCCTCACCGAAAAAAAATAACCGCTATATCAACCATCTGATGCATGGCAGTAAAACCGGCAACACGCTCGCATTTTCGCACCGTACGGAACCAGGGCGACTGGACAGTACATTTGCTCTGGACCTCCTGACCCGTTTAGCCCGTAACCGAGCCGCGCCGCAATTCATCATGGAAATGGCAACGATCTTCGGTCTGGACATTCCTCCCAAGGTGTATCTGGAACTACAAAAGGCCTTGTTAGCAGAGGCCATTTCCCTGCCCCGTTACAGGATTGTTTCGTCAGGGACCTATCCCGCCGACTACAACAACCGCGACCGGACTGTCCGGCTTCATGCTCAGGCGATGGAGCACATCGTCAAACACCCCGAAGCGGCATGGGAACTCCTGGCGGTGCTGCTCCATGAGTTCGGCCACCATCTGGACAATGTCATCCGCCGGGACATTGCCCCCCATTACGCAAAAGACACTCTGGACCTGAATTCGGATTCCGTCGCAGAGGAAGGCGCCCGTTATGCCATACACATGGCGAGCACCGAGATTAAAGAAGATGGGGAGCTGGTCCTGGGCACCTACGTCGACGGTAATAACGTGGAGCACGTCATCAAAATTGATTACGCCCAGGGCATGCTGGCGGTGAGGGAAAGGCAAAGCGATATTGTTCGAATGGATAAAGACATGCTGGACCCCGACCGCGAAGCTTTCGAAGCAGATGGCAGCGACGACGGTCTTTTCAGCCATGAACGAATTGAAGCGGGTTTGCAGGCCGTAGGCTTTGCCAAAGAAGATCTACAGGCCATGTATTTCGGCAACTGGCTCAGGGATCATGCGCAATTACTGGACCCGAAGGTCGTACGGGGTAAAGATCAAAAAAAAGATTTCCCCACGGTCATGTCCCGTAAAGCGCTGACAGCAGTCGTCGACGTGATGGCCGCCAGAAAATTTCACGAGTTAAGGGCAAAAGACAGTTCCAGCTACAAAGTGACCGAGCAAAAGCTGGGGGTCTACCGCCCGAGCCATCACATCGACAACCCGAAAGTCGAAAATCCCTACCCGGCGGATCCCACTGAACGCGATCCGGAGTTTGAAGCCTGGGTGCTGGAAGATGATCCACTACTGGAAGTCGACTACGACACATCGATGAAGTCCTACATACATCGCTCGGCTGCAAAGATGTACAGAGAACTGTTCGCCGCCATGAAAGAGGGTTACACGCCGGAAGGATTGCGCAAGCTGGGCGGGGCCCTGCATATTCTCGAAGACTTTTTTGCCCACTCCAACTTTGTCGAGCTGAACCTGATCAGCCTGAATCATAAAAGCGTTCTGCCCTGGACAGGCCCGGCTGACTGCAAACACAAACTGCCGGTAGTGACCGGCACATTTGGAGGCAGTGACGTTATCGCCAGCCTGGCAGGGCCAATCGCCAAGGTCCTGTCCCCTGGTGAAATCTGGAATTTCACCCCGACTCAGCCCGGCGATCGCTCCGAGTCGGAACGGATGCTGCTGGTCCTGCTCAGCGAACATGAAGACGCATGGTTATTGGAGGCGTTTCAGGACTTTCTCGCTTCCCGTGACAAAGCCAGTGCAATTCCCGGGTTCAACTTGCTGGAGCTCTATTACTGGGTTATCTCCAGCCCCTTGCGCTTGGCGGGCAGCGCATACAGCACGATCTTCCAGGGTATCCTGCAAATCATCGGCAACAGTGTTGATGACTTGCAGACCCATAACGGATCCGATCCTCATAAAACCGGCTCCACAGACCCGTCGCACTCCCAGCTATCCAAAGATCACGCTGACCATCCACTGCACAAGCTGGCAGCAAGCTGCGCATCGAGTGCGATCAAGGAGGTGGCGGGGGCCATGCTCAACTACTGGCGATTTGGCTCGGAGATGAAACCAACAGAGATCGCTCTCAGCTATTTTGTGCACCCGGAAGACACCTATTTACTGGACGATATCTTTCTCGAGTGGGCGAGCAAAAATCCCGAGAAAATCAAACGCGCAAGCTCATTAACTGATCTCGAACACCTTCAGCAGGAACTACGGGAAGTAGCGCACAAACGATTTCAGGCATTCGCGAAAGAAAGCATGAGCACGTGGGACTATCTCAAGAAACTCGATAGCAGCATTGGGCTCAAAGATGTCGCTGAGATAAAACAGCGTCAAAATATCAAGGCAACGGGCAGCAGCAGAACAATTTGAGCAAAGCGGTGTTCGGGTGCAGTTTTGAATCGCGAGATGCAACACTTGTGAGCGACCCGACAGTGCGACATCCTGCGCTGTCCAACTGCCTGATGAAAGCCAGGCAGCCACTGCCGCAGTCGCGAGGGTTCCATGGGAAAAAACGTATTCAAACCACTGCTCCTGACCACCGCCCTTCTGGCCTGCATGCCAATGGCTCAGGCAGCCAGCACGCTGGTGTACTGCTCCGAAGCCAGCCCGGCAGGGTTTGATCCAAGCCAGTACACCAGCGGCACTGATTTTGATGCCTCGGCTGAAACGGTATTTAACCGCCTGACGCAGTTCAAGCGCGGCGGTACCGAAGTCGAGCCTGGGCTGGCTACAAAATGGGATGTTTCAAGCGACGGCCTGACGTACACCTTCCACCTGCGCCCCGGCGTGAGGTTTCATACCACCGATTACTTCACGCCGACCCGGGATTTCAACGCAGACGATGTGCTGTTCACCTTCCAGCGACTGCTGGACGCCAATCACCCGTTTCGCAAGGCATACCCTTCGGAGTCGCCATACTTCACCGATATGGGCATGAACACCACGATCAAGAGTGTCGAAAAAGTCGACGACCTGACCGTGAAATTCAATCTGAACAATGTTGATGCGGCGTTCGTGCAGAACCTGGCCATGAGCTTTGCCTCTATCCAGTCTGACGAATACGCCAATCAGTTGCTCAAGCAGGGTAAAGCCGAAGAGCTCAATCAGAAGCCGATCGGCACCGGACCTTTCGTGTTCAAGCGCTACCAGAAAGACGCGCAGATTCGTTACGACGCGAACACGGCGTACTGGAAACCCGAGGATGTGAAGCTCGATCACCTGATCTTTTCCATCAACAGCGATGCGGCTGTGAGAATGCAGAAGCTCAAGGCCGGTGAGTGTCAGGTCAGCGGCTATCCGCGGCCGCAAGACATCGAACTGATGCAGAAAGACCCGAATATCAAAGTGATCAGCCAGCCCGGATTCAACCTCGGCTTCCTGGCCTACAACGTAACGCATCCACCACTGGATCAGCTCAAGGTACGCCAGGCTCTGGACATGGCCATCGATAAACCGGCGATCATCAAAGCGGTTTACCAAAGTGCCGGGCAACTGGCCCAGAACGCAATACCTCCAGGCCAGTGGAGCTACGACCCGAGCATCAAGGACGCACCGCACGACCCGGTTAAGGCCAAACAGTTGCTCAAGGAAGCAGGTGTGGCACCGGGTACCCAGATCAACCTGTGGGCCATGACCGTGCAACGCGCTTCCAATCCGAACGCCCGCATGTCAGCGCAGATGATTCAGGCCGACTGGGCCAAGGTTGGCATCAAGGCCAACATCGTCAGTTACGAATGGGGCGAGTACATCAAGCGCGCCAAGGCCGGTGAGCACGACGCGATGATCTACGGCTGGACCGGCGACAATGGCGACCCCGACAACTGGCTTGGCGTGCTGTACAGCTGCGCGGCGGTAAAAGGCAGCAACTACGCGAAATGGTGTGATCCTGCCTACGACAAGCTTGTCCAGAAAGCCAAGCTGACCACGGATCGCGACGAGCGCATCAAGCTTTATCAGCAGGCACAGCAGATCCTCAAGGCGCAGGTGCCGATCACTCCGATTGCCAACTCCAGGGTCTTCCAGCCCGTGCGCAAGGAAGTCCAGGACTTCAAACTAAGCCCCTTCGGCCTCACGCCTTTTTACGGTGTAAGCCTGACCAAATAAACGAACCATTAGAAAAATTGGTAACACTGCCGCGCCAATCGAGTGCATTCAACACAAATGACTGCTCGCGATTGGTGCGCAAAACCTTTCCAGATACGACGCGCAAACGATCAAATGCGTCAAAAATTACACTGATGCGACATTCCTGTACGCTCGTGCCACTCTTTGATACTTCTCTGACGCCAACGTCTTGCTTTGGGTATGGCCCCTGCATAAGTATCGGCAAGATCGGCTCACAAGGTCAGATCCTCAAAATTAAAAATGACAACAACTGAGGCCATCATGCTCAAACACGCGGTCATTCCGTTTCTACTCAGTGCAGGCTTGATCACTGCAGCTCCTTTCGCTCAAGCGGCATCGAACCTCGTGTTCTGCTCCGAAGGCAGCCCGGCCGGTTTCGACCCAGGCCAATACACCACCGGCACCGATTTCGATGCATCGGCAGAGACCGTATTCAACCGTCTGAGCCAGTTCGAACGTGGCGGCACCGCTGTAGTACCAGGGCTGGCGACCAGCTGGGACGTTTCCCCGGATGGCCTGACTTACACTTTCCACCTGCGTGAAGGCGTCAAGTTCCACACCACTCCGTACTTCAAGCCGACCCGTGAATTCAATGCCGATGACGTGCTATTCACGCTCAATCGCATGATCAACAAGGACGACCCGTTCCGTAAGGCGTACCCGACCGAGTTCCCGTACTTCACCGACATGGCGATGGACACCAACATCAAGAAAGTCGAAAAAGTCGACGAGCACACGGTCAAGCTCACCCTCGGTACTGTTGACGCTGCGTTCATTCAGAACCTGGCGATGAGCTTCGCGTCCATTCAGTCTGCTGAATACGCAGCCAAGTTGCTCAAGGAAGGCAAGCCTGAGCTGATCAACCAGCAACCGATCGGCACTGGCCCGTTTGTATTCAAGAGCTACCAGAAAGACTCCAACATCCGCTTCACCGGGAACAAGGATTACTGGAAGCCTGAAGACGTCAAACTCGACAACCTGATCTTCGCCATTACCACTGATGCTTCGGTTCGTGCGCAGAAGCTGAAAAAGGGCGAATGCCAGATCACCGCCTACCCACGCCCTGCCGACCTTGCTCCACTCAAGGCTGACAAGGACCTGAAGATGCCGGATCAGGCAGGCTTCAACCTGGGTTACATCGCCTACAACACGATGGACAAGATCAAGGGTAGCGATCAGCCAAACCCTCTGGCCATCAAGGAAGTTCGTCAGGCGCTGGACATGGCCGTGAACAAGCAAGGCATCATTGATGCGGTGTATCAGGGCGCAGGCCAACTGGCCGTTAACGCCATGCCGCCAACCCAGTGGTCCTACGACACCACCATCAAAGACGCACCGTTCGACGTTGAAAAAGCCAAGGCTCTGCTCAAGCAGGCCGGCATCAAGGAAGGCACCGAAATCACCCTGTGGGCGATGCCGGTTCAGCGTCCTTACAACCCGAACGCCAAGTTGATGGCCGAGATGCTTCAGTCTGACTGGAAGAAAATCGGCATCAACGTCAAGATCGTCAGCTACGAATGGGGCGAGTACATCAAGCGCGCCAAAGCGGGCGAAAACGGCGCGATGCTGATTGGCTGGAGCGGTGACAACGGTGACCCGGACAACTGGCTCGGCACCCTGTTTGGCTGTGATGCCCTCGAAGGTAACAACTTTGCCAAATGGTGCGACAAGCCGTTCGATACCTTGATCCACCAGGCCAAGGAAACAACGGATCAGGCCAAGCGCACTGAGCTGTATAAGCAGGCACAACACCTCCTCAAAGACGCCGTTCCGATGACGCCTATCGCGCACTCAACGGTTTACCAACCGATGCGCACTAGCGTTCAGGACTTCAAGATCAGCCCGTTTGGTCTGAACTCGTTCTACGGAGTTAGCGTTACCGGCAAGTAAGGATCAAATAACTGCGCTGTAATACAGCGCAGTTATTTCCTTTTGTCGGATATATAAGTTTCCGTAGCGCACATTGCCCCGTAGGACTGGCTTTAGCCGGGAGAGCAATCTTCTGATCAAGGAGATGCTTCGCCTGTAACGGCCCTCTCCCGGCTAAAGCCAGTCCTACGGGGACACCAGTAAACGCTAGTTAACGACAGAAGTTTCCTACGCACTTTTAGGCATCCGGTACTACATACAGTCTTGCCCGGCGGACATACCTTCGTGTGCGTGGACCAAGCTATTTCATTTTGTTACTGATCGGTCACTAAGGCTTCCTGCTTGCAGGCAATGCTTTGCCTGGCACTTGTTGGGCACTTACTACTCATTTTAAGGATAAGGATCATCATGCGTAAAACCATTGCCATGTCGTCGTTGTTCAGCCTTGGCTTGCTGGCACTGACGCCTGCCGCACAGGCCGCCAGCAATCTGGTGTTTTGCTCGGAAGGAAGCCCGGCCGGTTTCGATATTGCCCAATACACAGCAGGCACCGACAACGATGCCGCTGAACCGATCTACAACCGCCTCACCGAATTCGAACAAGGCAGCACCGCCGTCATTCCGGCACTTGCAACCAAGTGGGATGTTTCCGAAGACGGCCTGATCTACACGTTCCATCTGCGCGAAGGCGTTAAATTCCACACCACGCCTTACTTCAAGCCAACGCGTGAATTCAACGCCGATGACGTGCTGTTCACGTTCAACCGCATGCTCAAGCAGGACCACCCGTTTCGTGTCGCTTACCCGACCGAATTTCCGTACTTCAACGGCATGGGCCTGAATAAGAACATCAAGTCAGTGGAGAAAACCGGTCCGTTGACCGTGGTATTTACCCTGAACAAAGTCGATGCCGCATTCATTCAAAACGTTGCGATGAACTTCGCTTCGATTCTGTCCGCTGAGTACGCAGACCAGTTGATGAAATCCGGCAACCTGCACGACATCAACCAGAAGCCAATCGGCACTGGCGCCTTTGTTTTCCAGCGTTATCAGAAAGACTCGCAGATTCGCTACAAGGGCAACAAAGACTTCTGGGACCCGAGCCGCGTCAAAATCGATAACCTGATTTTCGCCATCAATACCGATGCTTCGGTACGGATGCAGAAACTCAAGGCCAACGAGTGTCAGGTCTCGCTCAACCCACGCCCTGCCGACCTTCAGAAACTCAAGGAAGACAAAGACCTCAAGGTGATTGAACAGGCTGGCTTCAACCTGGGCTATATCTCTTACAACGTACGCCATGAGCCGTTGGGCAAACTGGAAGTCCGTCAGGCGCTGGACATGGCCGTCAACAAGCAAGCCATCATCAACGCCGTGTATCAGGGCGCCGGTCAGCTGGCCGTCAACGCCATGCCGCCGACCCAATGGTCTTACGACGACACCATCAAGGACACGCCGTACAACCCGGAAAAAGCCAAAGAGATGCTGCGCGCAGCGGGCATCAAAGAAGGCACCGAACTGACCCTGTGGGCGATGCCGGTTCAACGTCCTTACAACCCCAACGCCAAGCTGATGGCTGAAATGCTGCAGTCCGACTGGGCCAAGGTAGGCATCAAGGTCAAGATCGTCAGCTATGAATGGGGTGAATACCTCAAGCGCACCAAGAACGGCGAGCACGATATCTCGCTGATCGGCTGGACAGGCGACAATGGTGACCCGGACAACTGGTTGGGCACGCTTTACAGCTGTGCGGCTATTGGCGGTAACAACTACTCGATGTGGTGCGACGAGAAATACGACGCACTGGTCAAGGCCGCAGTTGCCACTTCCGACCGCGCCCAGCGTACTGAACTCTACAAACAGGCCCAGCAGTACCTGAAACAGCAAGTACCTATCACTCCAATCGCACACTCCACGGTTAACCAGCCGCTGCGTAAAGAAGTGCAGGGTTTCAAAGTCAGCCCGTTCGGGCGTAATACCTTCACCAACGTAAGCGTCGCCGACTAAGCCAGATAAAACAGGTAACTCGCTGCCCTTGACCAAGGGCGGCGAGTATCACCGTTCCAGAAATTCGTTTTGTTAGCAGATGTATCAAAAAAGAACGGGGCAAAAAAAGCCTCACACCACCAGAGCCAGACCAAAAAAACTGGCAACTATAAAGTAGTAAAGGGAGCTTCAATCGTGAGAAAAGTCAGTACCGCAGCAGTCGCTTTTTCCATTGCATCTCTGAGCGCAATGGCACAGGCAGAACCGGTCAGCCAGGCATTCGTGCCAACCCAGCTGAGTTCCAAAAGCGCGCAGGGCGAGGCCGGGGGCTTCATTGAAGATTCACACCTGACCGGTACGACTCGTAACTGGTATGCCAACGAACTGCAACGCAGGGATGGCGAATACACTTACCAGAAGGACGGCGTTACCAAAACGACCCCACGTCGTATCAACTGGCAACAAGGCACCATCGTCAACTACACCTCGGGCTTCACTCAGGGCGTTGTAGGCTTCTCCACCGAGCTGGCACTTTACAACGCCATTGCGCTGGACCGTGATCAGGACCACTTCATTCGTAGCTCCAACCGTACTCTGGCTGACAGCGACGGTGACGCAGTGGGTCAATGGAGCAAGATGGGTCTTGCCAACATCACAGCGCGTGTTTCCAACACCACGCTGACCGCAGGCCGCCAGTCCGTTAACACGCCCGTGATTGCCTTCATCGGTAACCGGGCACTGCCATCCAGCTTCAACGGTGTCACCCTGAAAAGCGACGAGTTCAACAACTTGTCCTTCCAGGCCGGTAGCTACGACCGCGTCTCGCCCCGCATGCAACAGAGCATGACCAAGTTCACCTCTTCGTACGCTGGCAATGGTGCGACGGCTGATCGTGTCGACATGGCAGGCGTGGACTACAAACCGTTCGAAAGCCTGACCACCAGCCTGTATGCCTCCAACGTTGAGGACTTCTGGCACCAGTACTACTTCGCGTTCACCCATGAACTGGGCGATACCGACGTACTGGGCCTGAGCTCAAACCTGAACTACTACAAAACCAAGGATTCGGGCAGCCGCAAACTGGGCCCGATCGACAACGACACTTACAGCCTGTCGTTCACCGCGACCCACAAGGCGCATAGCGTGAGCCTCGCTTATCAGGACGTGAACGGCGACGAGTACTTTGACTACCTCGGCGAATCCAACGCCATCTTCCTGGCCAACTCCCTGCTGTCGGACTTCAACGGCCCGAACGAGAAATCCCTGCAGCTCAGCTATGTGTTGAACATGGCTGAATACGGCGTGCCAGGCCTGAAATTCAACATCTACCAGGCGCGCGGCTGGGACATCGACGGCACCAAATACAAAGGCACTGCTTACAGCGACGTGCTGGCAATGGACGGCGAAACCCACTACGAGTACGGCATCGGCACTTCGTACGCTGTACAGTCCGGCCCACTCAAGGCCACCGCGATCCGCGCGACCTACACCACGCACCGCGCCAGCGAAAATCAGGCTGATGGCAACATCAACGAATTCCGCCTGGTAACCACCATTCCATTCAACATCCTGTAACTCGCACCACGACTGATCCGGCGCGGGGGCCAACACCGCGCCGGATCAGTCGCACAGGCGTTACATCAACGGAGGGTTCACATTGAAACTGTTATCGCTACGCAACTCGATCGCCCTGGCTCTGTTCAGCGCGGCGCTGAGCGTCTCCGCCAAGCCCCTGGTGGTTTGCACCGAAGCCAGCCCGGAAGGCTTCGATATCGTTCAATACACCACCGCGGTCACGGCTGATGCCACGGCCGAAACCTTCCTCGACAAACTGGTCGGATTCAAACCGGGCACTACCGAAACTGAACCCAACCTGGCCGAAAGCTGGGACGTCAGCGAAGACGGTCTGACGTACACGTTCCACCTGCGTAAAGGCGTCAAGTTCCAGACCACCGATTACTTCAAACCTAGCCGCGAGATGAACGCCGACGACGTTCTTTGGAGCTTTCAGCGTCAGCTGGACCCGAAGCACCCGTGGCACGACAAATCTCTGACCGGCTATCCGTATTTCGAAAGCATGGGCTTCAATGACCTGCTTAAAAGCATCGAAAAAGTCGACGACCATACCGTCAAGTTCACCTTGACGCGTCCCGAGTCGCCGTTCCTGCGTGACCTGGCCATGCCGTTCACGTCGATCTACTCCGCCGAGTATGCCGATCAACTGCTCAAGGCCGGTAAAACCGCTGAACTGAACAGTAAACCCATCGGCACAGGCCCGTTCATCCTGACTCGCTATGCCAAGGACGCCCAAGTTCGCTATAAAGCCAACCCGGATTACTGGAAGGGTGCAGTGCCCAGCGAAACATTGATTTTTGCGATCACGCTGGACAGCAATGTGCGCCTGCAAAAGCTCAAGGCCAACGAGTGTCAGGTCGCGCTTTATCCAAAACCGGACGACATCGCAACCATCAAGGCAGACCCCAAGCTCAAGATTGAAGAGATGGAAGCCATGATGACCAGCTACATCGCTATCAACACTTCGCACAAGTACTTGAGCGATGTGCGTGTGCGTGAAGCGATCAACCTGGCGTTCGACAAAAAGGCTTACATAAAGGCGCTGTTTGGCGAAGGCAAAGCAACTGAAGGGGTAAACCCTTATCCGCCAACGCTGCTCGGCTATGCTCACGACATCAAGAACCCTGCACATGATCAGGAAAAAGCCCGGGCACTGCTTAAAGAAGCAGGCGTTCCGGAAGGTCAGGAGTTCAGCCTGTTCCTGCGTAACGGCGGTGCAGTAACTAACCCGAACCCGGCGCTGGGTGCGCAAATGCTGCAAGCGGACCTGGCCAAAATCGGTTTGAAGTTGAACCTGCGCGTCATGGAATGGGGCGAGATGCTTAAACGGGCCAAGGCCGGTGAGCACGACATGGTGTTTGCAGGCTGGGCTGGCGACAATGGCGACCCGGATAACTTCCTGACACCTAACCTGAGTTGCGAAGCCGCGAAGAATGGTGAAAATTACGCCCGCTGGTGTAACAAGGCGTTTGAAGAAGCAATCTCCAAGGCCCGGGAAAAGACCGATCCGGCTGAACGGGCTGCGCTTTATGAACAAGCTCAGCAAATATTTGCCAAAGACGTGCCTTGGCTGAGTCTTGCTTATCCAAAACTGTTTACTGCAATGCGTAGCAACGTCGAAGGCTATCAAATTAGCCCGCTGACTAATAACAACTTCGCCACTACCAGGGTGAAGTAGAAAAATAATCCGGCGGGCTCTAACCAGGGCCCCGTCGGAATATGCCTAACCGGCTGATGAGGAAATACCGAGATGTTTAGTTTTATCGCCCGCCGAGTGGGGTTGTTAATACCCACGTTTTTTGGCATCACTTTACTGACCTTTGCCCTGATCCGCCTGATTCCGGGCGACCCGGTCGAAGTCATGATGGGTGAACGCCGGGTCGATCCGGAAATGCACGCTCAGGCCATGGAACGTCTGGGTCTGAATAAACCCCTGTATGCGCAATACATCGATTACGTTGGCAAGCTCGCCCAGGGCGACCTTGGCGAATCGTTGCGCACGCGGACCAGTGTGTGGACCGAGTTCACCGCACTGTTCCCTGCAACTCTGGAGCTGTCGATTGCGGCGCTGATCTTTGCGGGCATTCTCGGACTGCTGGCCGGTGTCATCGCGGCGCTCAAACGGGGCTCGTTATTCGATCACGGGGTGATGGGCATTTCCCTGGCGGGCTATTCGATGCCGATCTTCTGGTGGGGCCTGATCCTCATCATGTTCTTCTCGGTGACACTGGGCTGGACGCCGGTCTCCGGCCGTATCGACCTGCTGTATGACATCCCGCCAAAAACCGGCTTCATGCTGATCGACACGTTGCTCAGCGATGAAGAAGGCGCTTTCCTCGATGCCCTGCATCACCTGATTCTGCCTGCCATCGTGCTCGGTACTATTCCGCTTGCAGTGATCGCGCGGATGACCCGCTCGTCGATGCTGGAAGTACTGCGTGAAGACTACGTACGGACCGCTCGTGCCAAGGGCCTGTCGCCTGCTCGCGTGGTGTTCGTGCATGGCCTGCGTAACGCGCTGATCCCGGTATTGACCGTGTTCGGCCTGCAAGTCGGCGCCCTGCTCGCCGGTGCGGTTCTGACCGAAACGATCTTCTCCTGGCCGGGTATCGGCAAGTGGCTGATCGAAGCGATCGGTGCCCGTGACTACCCAGTGGTGCAAAACGGCATTCTGCTGATCGCCTGCCTGGTGATCCTGGTCAACTTCGTGGTGGATATCCTCTACGGCTTTGCCAACCCACGCATCCGTCACCAGCGCTGAGATCATTACCTATGAGCACACCTACTCCTTCGGTAGCAGTCGATCAAAGCCTGCTTTACCCCTCGCCGTACAAAGAATTCTGGCAAGCCTTTGCGAAAAACAAAGGCGCGGTTGCCGGCCTGATGTTCATGACCCTGATCGTGTTCTGCGCGCTGTTTGCCCCTTGGGTCGCGCCGCATGACCCGAGCGAGCAATACCGTGACTTCCTGTTGACCCCTCCGGTCTGGCTTGAAGGCGGCCAATGGCAGTTTCTGCTGGGCACCGACGAACTGGGCCGTGACCTGCTCTCGCGCCTGATCGAAGGTTCGCGCCTGTCGCTGCTGATCGGTTTGTCGTCGGTAGTCATGTCGTTGATTCCGGGCATTCTGATGGGCCTGCTGGCCGGGTTCTTCCCGCGCATTCTCGGCCCGACAATCATGCGCCTGATGGACATCATGCTTGCCCTGCCTTCGCTGCTGCTGGCAGTGGCGATTGTCGCCATCCTCGGCCCTGGCCTGATCAACACTGTGATCGCGATCGCCATCGTTTCGCTGCCTTCGTATGTCCGTCTGACCCGCGCTGCAGTCATGGGAGAACTGAACCGTGATTACGTGACGGCTGCACGTCTGGCGGGCGCTACCCTGCCGCGCCTGATGTTCATCACCGTGCTGCCTAACTGCATGGCGCCGCTGATCGTTCAGGCCACCCTGAGTTTCTCCTCGGCAATCCTCGATGCCGCGGCGCTGGGCTTCCTCGGTCTGGGCGTGCAACCGCCAACGCCTGAGTGGGGCACCATGCTCGCTTCGGCACGGGACTACATCGAACGCGCCTGGTGGGTAGTGAGCCTGCCTGGTTTGACCATTTTGCTCAGCGTGCTGGCAATCAACCTGATGGGCGACGGGCTGCGCGATGCGCTGGACCCGAAACTCAAAAATGCCGCCTGAGGAGATTCGCATGTCACTTTTGGAAATCAAGAATCTCAGCGTCCGCTTCGGCGATACCAGCGCTGTGCCGGTTGTCGATGGCCTGTCGTTGAACGTCGAAAAAGGCGAAGTCATGGCAATCGTTGGCGAATCAGGTTCGGGTAAATCCGTGACCATGATGGCGCTGATGGGCCTGATCGATCACCCAGGCGTGATCACCGCCGACTCGCTGAACTTTGACGGTAACGATTTGCTCAAGCTCAGCTCGCGTCAACGTCGCAAAATCATCGGTAAAGACATGGCGATGGTCTTCCAGGACCCGATGACCGCGCTGAACCCGAGTTACACCGTTGGCTTTCAAATCGAAGAGGTTCTGCGTCAGCACTTGAACCTGTCCGGCAAAGCAGCGCGTCAACGTGCCCTTGAATTGCTGCAGAAAGTTGAAATCCCGGGTGCGGCCTCGCGTCTGAATGCCTATCCGCATCAATTGTCGGGCGGCATGAGCCAGCGCGTGGCGATTGCCATGGCGATTGCTGGCGAACCGAAGCTGCTGATCGCGGACGAACCGACCACTGCACTGGACGTGACGATTCAGGCGCAGATCATGGACCTGCTGCTAAGCCTGCAAAAAGAGCAGGACATGGCACTGGTGCTGATTACTCACGACCTGGCGGTTGTGGCTGAAACTGCCCAGCGCGTCTGTGTGATGTACGCAGGCCAGGCCGTTGAAGTGGGTCAGGTACCCGGCTTGTTCGACGTGCCAGGACACCCGTACAGCGAAGCACTGCTGGCGGCGATTCCGGAGCACAGCATGGGCGCCGAACGCCTGGCGACCCTGCCAGGCATGGTTCCGGGCCGTTATGACCGCCCTCAAGGCTGCCTGCTTTCACCGCGCTGCCCTTACGTGCAGGAAAACTGCCGCACCCAGCGCCCGGGCCTTGATCCGAAAGCCCACAGCCTGGCCCGTTGCTTCTATCCCTTGAATCAGGAGGTGGCGTAATGAGCGTCGTTCTTACCGCCCGCGACCTTACCCGTCACTACGAAGTCTCCCGTGGCCTGTTCAAGGGCCACGCGTTGGTGCGCGCCCTGAACGGCGTATCTTTCGAACTTGAAGCAGGTAAAACCCTGGCTGTGGTCGGCGAATCCGGCTGTGGCAAGTCGACCCTGGCCCGCGCCTTGACCCTGATTGAAGAGCCCTCTTCCGGTTCGCTGAAAATCGCCGGTCAGGAAGTCACCGGTGCCAGCAAGGAACAACGTAAACAACTGCGCAAAGACGTGCAGATGGTTTTCCAGAGCCCGTACGCGTCGCTCAACCCTCGGCAGAAAATTGGTGATCAGCTCGGCGAGCCGTTGTTGATCAATACCAGTCTGTCCGCCAAGGAACGTCGCGAGAAAGTGCAGGCGATGATGGCTCAGGTGGGTTTACGCCCTGAGCATTATCAGCGTTATCCGCACATGTTCTCCGGTGGTCAGCGTCAGCGTATCGCCCTGGCACGCGCCATGATGCTGCAACCGAAAGTGCTGGTGGCGGACGAACCGACTTCCGCGCTGGACGTATCGATTCAGGCACAGGTGCTGAACCTGTTCATGGACCTGCAGCAGGAATTCAACACGGCTTACGTGTTCATCTCCCACAACCTGTCGGTGGTGCGTCATGTCGCTGACACGGTGTTGGTGATGTATCTGGGTCGTCCGGCGGAAATGGGTCCCAAGGAGGAGATCTACAACCGTCCGCTGCACCCGTACACCCAGGCTTTGCTGTCGGCGACTCCGACGATTCATCCGGACCCGCTGAAGCCGAAGATCAAGATCGTCGGCGAGCTGCCTAACCCGCTAGACCCGCCAAGCGGCTGCGCCTTCCACAAGCGTTGCCCGTATGCGACCGAGCGCTGCTCTACCGAAGAACCGGCCCTGCGTCTGGTCGACAACCGCCAGGTTGCCTGCCATTACGCTGAGCAGTTTGTGGCGGCGTAAGCCGGGCGCTCCTGCAGCCCCTGTAGGAGCTCACCGAGGTTACGAGGCCAGCGATAGCGGTGCGTCAGATAGACCGCTATCGCGCCCTTCATAACCTCCGGATGTACCTGGTTTTGAACTGCTGCAACCGGGATCCCGGTAGGAGCCAACTTGTTGGCGAGAGGGCTGACGCGGTGATTCTGGCACTCCGCCTCGCGAACAAGTTCGCTCCTACCGAGGAGTGCCGGGTCAGGCTGTTCAGGTAGGAGGCAACTTGTTGACGAGAGGGCTGACGCGGTGATTCTGGCACTCCGCCTCGCGAACAAGTTCGCTCCTACCGGG
>NZ_LKBT01000007.1 GCF_002699985.1 Pseudomonas sp. ICMP 561
CCGGCAACCGAATTTCTTGACGACCATAGAGCATTGGAACCACCTGATCCCATCCCGAACTCAGTAGTGAAACGATGTATCGCCGATGGTAGTGTGGGGTTTCCCCATGTGAGAGTAGGTCATCGTCAAGATTAAATTCCAGAACCCCTGATCGCTTACGCGTTCAGGGGTTTTGTTTGTGCGCGAAGAAAAAGGATTAGCCGTAGGAGCGCGCTTGCCCGTGACGGACGACCACGCGTTGAACCTGGCACACCACTCGCTACCGGGTAGGGCCGAATTCATTCGGGAAGGCTATATGTCAGGCGATACATAAGCTGCGGATGTACCGCCCCCTCGCGAACAAGTTCGCTCCTACCGTCCATGCGCGAACCTCGGTAGGACCGAATTCATTCGGGAAGGCTATATGTCAGGCGATACACAAGCTGCGGATATACCGGCTGATATGTTGCCCTTCCGGATAATCCGGTCTCCTGTCTCGCGCATCCTCCAGCAGCACGTTCAGATCCAAAATTAACCACAAGCAGTTTCTATGCATCTTCGGTTTGCGTGGCTATGATGCGAGCCTTATTGAATGGCGACCTTTAAATGCTGACGTTGTTAAAGCTCCTCAAGGATGGGAAATTTCATTCAGGGCAGGCTCTGGGTGAGGCTCTCGGAGTTAGTCGTACTTCTGTGTGGAAGCAACTCCAGCAGTTGGAGTCTGAGCTGGATATTGATGTTCACAAGGTTAAGGGGCGTGGCTACAGGCTCGAAAGCCCTATATCCCTTCTGGATGCTGGCGAAATATCTGCTGTCGCTGGCAGGGCGAGTGCATGGCCTGTTGTCGTCTACGACTCAATAGGCTCGACCAATGCGGCGGCCGTAAAGCTGATTGCTGAGAATTCCCCGCCGCCCTTTGTGGTTTTGGCAGAGCGCCAGACTGCTGGCCGAGGTCGTCGAGGGCGCAAGTGGGTCAGCCCCTTTGGTGAGAATATCTACTACAGCCTGGCGCTGCGCATTGATGGTGGAATGCGTCAGTTAGAAGGATTGAGCTTGTTGATTGGTCTCGCGGTTTTGAAAACGTTACGCGATATGGGTGTCCAGGGCGCTGGTTTGAAATGGCCAAACGATGTCCTGGTAGGGCGTCGCAAGATTGCCGGAATACTGCTGGAGTTAGTGGGGGATCCTGCAGATGTCTGTCACGTGATTATTGGCATTGGCATTAACGTGAATATGCGTGTCACGGAAGAGGTTGATCAGTTGTGGACCTCTTTGAGGTTGGAGGTCGGGTCCATGGCGAACCGTAATGAGCTCGCGGGTAAATTAACCTGCAATATCGAAGAGTATCTGTCGGTGCATCAGGCCTCGGGCTTTGAGGTATTCAGGTCTGAGTGGGAGGCAAATCATCTATGGCAAGGCTGTGCTGTGAGTTTGCTTGCGGGGAGCCAGGCAGTCGACGGCGTCGTCCTGGGCATCGATTCGCAGGGTGCGTTGCGATTGAAGGTTGGGAGTGACGAGAAAGTGTTCAGTGGTGGAGAGCTCAGCTTGAGGTTGCGTGATGATACTTGAGCTGGATTGCGGGAATAGCTTCATAAAGTGGCGTGTTATTCGTCAGGATCTACCTGTCGTGCTAGCGGGTGGTGTTGTCGACTCTGATGAGAGGCTCGTTGAGGCTATCGCTTCTACCCCCGGGTTGAGTATTCGGCATAGTCGTATGGTGAGTGTCCGTAGTGCGGAGGAGACGCAGAAGCTGACTCTCAGGATTGCGGAGTCATTTGGCCTTCAAACTCAGTGCGCGAGTTCGGCCAGGGTGCTTGCGGGTGTCAAGAATGGTTATGAGGCCTATGAGCGGTTGGGGCTTGATCGGTGGTTGGCGCTGGTAGGTGCCTACGCAACCGTAGGCAGGTCCTGTCTCGTGCTTGATTTGGGCACAGCGGTGACCTCGGACTTTGTCAATGCTCAGGGTGAGCACCTTGGGGGGTTTATCTGCCCAGGCATGCCGTTGATGCGCGGGCAGTTGCGAACTCATACTCGTCGTATTCGATATGACGATGCGGTGGCTGAAGAGGCGCACTCGAGCTTTGCTCCCGGGCGTTCGACTGCAGAGGCGGTAGAGCGAGGCTGCGCCCTTATGTTGAGAGGCTTTGCTGTGTCTCAACTGGAGCTTGCACATCAATACTGGGGGGATGACTTTGTTGTCTTTGTAACCGGGGGAGATGCAGAGTTGGTCACGGGGGTTACGCCCGGCGCGAGGCTTGTGCCTGACCTGGTGTTTGTCGGGCTTGCATTAGCCTGTCCTTTGCTCTGAGGTTTCTATGCGGTGGTTATTTCTTTTGCTGCTGATGTTGAATGGCTTTTACTACGTGTGGCATCAGCAGGAAGCTCCGTTAAGGGCCAAAGAGATTTTGCCGTTATCCCTGCATCGGGCTGAGCAGCAGAATATACATCTGCTAAGTGAGTCCGGAGTTGAGAGTGATCAAGTGTCAGATCGAGAGGCGCAAGACAAGTGCCTCTACCTTGGTGGCTTCTTGCGACAGGATGAGGCTCGTACGATTGAACAGAGGCTCATAAGCCTGGATGTTCAGACGCAATCTCACGTACAGCATCTTGGAGGTGTTAATACGTACTGGGTCAAAATAGATCCTGCCAGTCGCCGACTTGTGGGGGATAGTCTCCTGGAGGCGCTGTCAAAAGATTTCCCCGAGCTAAAAAGCAAAATTATGTTGTGCGAAGGCATTGCAACCGGAGAGTAGTTTGCATAGAATGGCGCCCGCTTCGCAGTGCTTGATAATTTGTCAGGGAGTGCAAAGCGTTAGTCAACGCATGTAACCTCAGGTTTTTACTGAGAAAAAGGTTGACAGAAGGGTAGCATGAGTTGAGAATGCTGCCTCGTTCAGGAGGGGTTCCCGAGCGGCCAAAGGGATCAGACTGTAAATCTGACGTCTACGACTTCGAAGGTTCGAATCCTTCTCCCTCCACCATATTTCAGGCTGTGCAGCAAGTTAGGCGGGTATAGTTTAGTGGTAGAACCTCAGCCTTCCAAGCTGATGATGCGGGTTCGATTCCCGCTACCCGCTCCAGATTTGTTGTATGTCCAAAGAGTTTGCTCTTGTAGCTCAGTTGGTAGAGCACACCCTTGGTAAGGGTGAGGTCAGCGGTTCAAATCCGCTCAAGAGCTCCATTATAAAGGCAGATATGCAAATATCTGCCTTTGTTTTACTGATCGGTTTGCTGTCATTTCAAGGCGATCAGTTGGCTGGTGTTCACTGCTTATCCCTGTTGGGTGTGAAGGCGAAGCCAAAAGGCTGTTGAAAAATTCTTGTTGGGCTGGCATATTAGTCGGCCTGATTTTGCTTTTAGGTCAGTAGCTCAATTGGCAGAGCGACGGTCTCCAAAACCGTAGGTTGGGGGTTCGATTCCCTCCTGACCTGCCAGATTCACTAGATTGTATCTGGCTTTCTTTTCACAGGATTACCGTAGATGACTCTCAAGGCTGAAGCCCAAGAATCTCGCTTCGATCTGCTCAAGTGGCTGGTTGTGGTCGCTCTGATAGTGGTTGGAGTTGTCGGTAATCAATACTACTCAGCTCAACCTATTTTGTATCGCGTCCTGGTCCTGCTTGTGCTGGCTGGGGTTGCTGCATTTGTTGGTTTGCAGACTGCTAGAGGCAAGGCTTTCTTTGTTTTGGCAAAGGAGGCTCGTGCTGAAATTCGCAAAGTCGTTTGGCCGACTCGCCAAGAAACCACTCAGACCACGTTGATTGTTGTGGCTGTTGTTCTGGTTATGGCGTTGCTGTTGTGGGGGCTTGATTCCCTGCTCGGTTGGCTTGTTTCCTTGATTGTTGGCTAAGGGTGTCCCGTGGCTAAGCGTTGGTACGTAGTGCATGCTTATTCGGGTTACGAAAAGCATGTAATGCGCTCGTTGATCGAGCGTGTGAAGCTGGCTGGCATGGAAGATGGCTTCGGCGAAATTCTGGTTCCCACTGAAGAAGTGGTGGAGATGCGTAACGGCCAGAAGCGCAAAAGTGAGCGTAAATTCTTCCCAGGTTATGTGCTGGTCCAAATGGACATGAATGAAGGTACTTGGCACTTGGTCAAGGATACCCCTCGTGTCATGGGCTTCATTGGTGGTACGGCTGACAAGCCTGCTCCAATCACAGATAAAGAAGCTGACGCGATTCTTCGTCGCGTGGCTGATGGTAGCGACAAGCCTAAACCCAAGACTCTGTTTGAGCCGGGTGAAGTCGTTCGCGTCACAGACGGTCCGTTCGCAGATTTCAATGGCACTGTCGAAGAAGTTAATTACGAGAAGAGCCGCATTCAAGTTGCAGTGCTCATTTTCGGTCGCTCTACTCCGGTGGAGCTGGAGTTCAGTCAGGTCGAAAAGGTCTAGCTGAGCGAGAATCCCATACCCCGTAGCCGTAGGCTGTGGGGTTTTTTCGTCACTGGGATAAACGTGCAAGTAACCGGGGAGCCTTTATTGGCGTTTGAACCCGTAATTGGAGTGCCTCATGGCCAAGAAAATTACCGCTTACATCAAGCTGCAAGTGAAAGCTGCTCAAGCTAACCCAAGCCCGCCAGTTGGTCCGGCCCTGGGTCAGCACGGCGTGAACATCATGGAATTCTGTAAGGCCTTCAACGCCCGTACTCAGGGTCTTGAGCCAGGTCTGCCGACTCCAGTGATCATCACTGTCTATAGCGACCGTAGCTTCACTTTCGAAACAAAGAGCACCCCTGCTTCGGTTCTGCTGAAGAAAGCTGCTGGTCTGACTAGCGGTTCGGCACGTCCGAACACCGTTAAAGTTGGCACCGTGACTCGTGCACAGCTGGAAGATATCGCTAAAGCAAAAAATGCGGATCTGACTGCTGCTGACATGGAAGCGGCCGTGCGTACCATCGCCGGTTCCGCTCGTAGCATGGGCCTTAACGTGGAGGGTGTGTAATGGCTAAGCTGACTAAGCGCCAAAAAGCTATCGCGGCTAAAATCGAGCCGGGCAAATCTTACAGCTTCACCGACGCAGCTACCCTGCTGGCCGAGCTGTCGACCGTCAAGTTCAGCGAGTCCGTGGACGTTGCTGTAAACCTCGGCGTAGACCCGCGTAAATCTGACCAGGTTGTTCGTAGCGCTACTGTGCTGCCGCACGGCACTGGCAAGACTGTTCGCGTTGCTGTGTTCACCCAGGGTCCTGCTGCAGAAGCCGCTCTGGCTGCTGGCGCTGATCGCGTTGGTATGGACGATCTGGCTGCCGAAATGAAAGGCGGCGACCTGAACTATGACGTCGTTATCGCTTCCCCGGACGCGATGCGTGTTGTTGGTCAGTTGGGTCAGATCCTCGGTCCTCGCGGCCTGATGCCTAACCCTAAAGTCGGCACTGTTACTCCTGACGTTGCTAACGCCGTCAAGAATGCCAAGGCTGGCCAGGTTCGTTATCGCACCGACAAAAACGGCATCATCCACACTTCAGTTGGCAAGGTCGGTTTCGACGCAGTCAAACTGAAAGAAAACGTTGAAGCTCTGATCGCTGATCTTAAGCGTATCAAACCAGCTTCTTCGAAAGGCATCTACGTTAAGCGCGTAACCTTGAGCACCACTATGGGCCCAGGCCTGGTGATAGACCAGGGTTCCCTGGACGCGTAAGACAAATTGGTGCGCTCGCCGCACCAATGAAAAAATTGGGGTCCCTGCCTGGCGGGGGCTATCCAAGACCGTAGGCGGCGCAAGTCTTAAAATACAAGCCTACGCAGATGGTGCTCCCGGTTCCTTACCGAATCAGACACCAAAACGACATTTGGCTCAGGTCAGATGAAACGGTAACAAGCAGGAGTTAAACCCGTGGCAATTAAACTCGAAGACAAGAAGGCCATCGTCGCTGAAGTCAACGAGGCTGCCAAAGTCGCTCTGTCTGCTGTCGTGGCTGATGCCCGTGGCGTGACAGTAGGCGCAATGACCGGACTCCGTAAAGAGGCTCGTGAAGCTGGCGTTTACGTACGTGTTGTACGTAACACCCTGCTCAAGCGCGCTGTTGAAGGTACTGATTTCAGTGTCCTCAACGATGCGTTCACCGGCCCGACCCTGATTGCGTTCTCCAACGAACATCCTGGCGCTGCTGCCCGTTTGTTCAAAGAGTTCGCCAAGGGTCAGGATAAGTTCGAGATCAAGGCAGCTGCGTTCGAGGGCAAGTTCCTCGCAGCTAATCAGATCGACGTACTGGCAACCTTGCCGACCCGTGACGAAGCAATTTCCCAGCTGATGAGCGTGATTCAAGGCGCTACCAGCAAGTTGGCTCGTACTCTGGCGGCTATTCGCGACCAAAAAGAAGCTACCGCAGCCTAAGGCTCCGTACCTCCTTTCGCGTATTTTTGTTTATTTCGATGGTCGCGTAGGCCGTCCCCCAATTCAGGAATTAGATTCATGTCTATCTCTCAAGACGATATCCTCAACGCAGTTGGCGAAATGTCCGTTCTGCAGGTTGTTGAGCTGATCAAAGCATTCGAAGAAAAGTTCGGTGTTACTGCCGCTGCTGCTTCTGCTGGTCCAGCTGCTGCTGCCGCTGTTGTTGAAGAGCAAACTGAATTCAACGTCATGCTGCTGGAAGCTGGCGAGAAGAAAGTTAACGTCATCAAGGCTGTACGTGAGCTGACCGGTCTGGGCTTGAAAGAAGCCAAGGCTGTAGTTGACGGCGCACCAGCTCTGGTTCTGGAAGCAGTTGCGAAAGACGCTGCTGACAAAGCCAAAGCTACGCTGGAAGAAGCAGGCGCTAAAGTCGAGCTGAAGTAAGTATCGACTTTGAGTGTCCAGCCCAAGCGTTAAGCGAAAGGCTGATGGCTGGTGGCTCTTGCCACCGGCCTTTTTCCGTTATAGATGACTGGCTCGGCCGGCATTCATAGCGTGTAAAACCACCGGTAATGGTGGCGCAAACCAAGGGGTTTGCACGATTTTCTGGCTGCTCCCGTCGGGAGGAGCCAAACAAGCAGGTGACCAAGCTGGGGAACGCTGATGGCTTACTCATATACTGAGAAAAAACGTATCCGCAAGGACTTTAGCAAGTTGCCGGACGTAATGGATGTGCCGTATCTCCTGGCCATCCAGCTGGATTCGTATCGCGAATTCCTGCAAGCGGGAGCTACCAAAGATCAGTTCCGCGACGTCGGTCTGCATGCAGCCTTCAAATCCGTTTTCCCGATCATCAGCTACTCCGGCAATGCTGCGCTGGAGTATGTAGGTTATCGCTTGGGCGAACCGGCATTTGATGTCAAAGAGTGCGTGCTGCGCGGTGTGACTTACGCTGTACCTCTGCGAGTAAAAGTCCGTTTGATCATTTTCGACAAAGAATCGTCGAACAAAGCGATCAAGGACATCAAAGAGCAAGAAGTCTACATGGGTGAAATCCCCCTGATGACTGAGAACGGTACCTTTGTTATCAATGGTACCGAGCGCGTTATCGTTTCCCAGCTGCACCGTTCCCCGGGCGTGTTCTTCGACCACGACCGCGGCAAGACGCACAGCTCCGGCAAGCTGCTTTATTCCGCTCGTATCATTCCTTACCGCGGTTCGTGGCTGGACTTCGAGTTCGATCCAAAGGACTGTGTATTCGTCCGTATCGACCGTCGTCGCAAGCTGCCTGCGTCGGTATTGCTTCGCGCGCTTGGCTACACGACAGAACAGGTTCTTGACGCGTTCTACACCACCAACGTGTTCCACGTTCATGGTGAGAACCTTAGTCTGGAACTGGTTCCTCAGCGCCTGCGCGGTGAAATTGCCGTCCTGGATATCCTGGATGACAAAGGCAAGGTTATTGTCGAGCAAGGTCGCCGTATCACGGCTCGTCATATTAACCAGCTGGAAAAAGCCGGTATCAAGCAACTGGAAGTGCCTCTGGACTACGTCCTGGGTCGCACCACTGCCAAGGTCATCGTGCATCCGGCTACCGGCGAAATCATTGCTGAGTGCAACACCGAGCTGAACACTGAAATCCTGGCAAAAATCGCCAAGGCTCAGGTTGTTCGCATCGAAACGTTGTACACCAACGATATCGACTGTGGTCCGTTTGTATCCGACACGCTGAAGATCGATTCCACCAGCAATCAACTCGAAGCGCTGGTTGAGATCTACCGCATGATGCGTCCAGGCGAGCCGCCTACCAAGGATGCAGCAGAGACTCTGTTCAACAATCTGTTCTTCAGTCCAGAGCGCTATGACCTCTCTGCTGTTGGCCGGATGAAGTTCAACCGTCGTATCGGTCGTACCGAGATCGAAGGTTCGGGTGTTCTGTGCAAAGAAGATATCGTCGCCGTTCTCAAGACGCTGGTTGATATCCGTAACGGCAAAGGCATCGTCGACGACATCGACCACTTGGGTAACCGTCGTGTTCGTTGTGTTGGCGAGATGGCTGAAAACCAGTTCCGCGTTGGCCTGGTGCGTGTTGAGCGTGCAGTCAAAGAGCGTCTGTCTATGGCAGAAAGCGAAGGCCTGATGCCTCAGGACCTGATCAACGCCAAGCCAGTTGCCGCTGCTGTTAAAGAGTTCTTCGGTTCCAGCCAGCTTTCGCAGTTCATGGACCAGAACAACCCGCTTTCCGAGATCACTCACAAGCGTCGTGTCTCTGCACTCGGCCCTGGTGGTTTGACTCGTGAGCGTGCTGGCTTTGAAGTTCGTGACGTACACCCGACTCACTACGGTCGTGTATGCCCGATTGAAACGCCGGAAGGTCCGAACATCGGTCTGATCAACTCCTTGGCTGCTTATGCGCGCACCAACCAGTACGGCTTCCTTGAAAGTCCGTACCGTGTTGTTAAAGACGCTCTGGTAACTGACGAAATCGTTTTCCTCTCAGCTATTGAAGAAGCCGATCACGTCATTGCTCAGGCTTCTGCGGCAATGAACGACAAGAAGGTCCTGATCGACGAGCTGGTTGCCGTACGTCACTTGAACGAGTTCACCGTCAAGGCTCCAGAAGACGTGACATTGATGGACGTATCGCCGAAGCAGGTAGTTTCGGTTGCGGCCTCGCTGATCCCGTTCCTCGAGCACGACGACGCCAACCGTGCGTTGATGGGTTCCAACATGCAGCGTCAGGCTGTTCCTACTCTGCGTGCTGACAAGCCGCTGGTAGGTACTGGCATGGAGCGCAACGTGGCTCGCGACTCCGGCGTTTGCGTCGTGGCTCGTCGTGGCGGCGTGATCGACTCTGTTGATGCAAGCCGTATCGTGGTTCGTGTTGCTGATGATGAAGTTGAAACCGGGGAAGCTGGTGTCGACATCTACAACCTGACCAAGTACACCCGCTCCAACCAGAACACCTGCATCAACCAGCGTCCGCTGGTGAGCAAGGGTGATCGTGTTGAGCGTAGCGACATCATGGCTGATGGTCCGTCCACCGATATGGGTGAACTGGCTCTGGGTCAGAACATGCGCATCGCGTTCATGGCATGGAACGGCTTCAACTTCGAAGACTCCATCTGCCTGTCCGAGCGTGTTGTTCAGGAAGATCGTTTCACCACGATCCACATTCAGGAACTGACCTGTGTGGCGCGTGACACCAAGCTTGGCCCTGAAGAAATCACTGCAGACATCCCGAACGTGGGTGAAGCTGCACTGAACAAACTGGACGAAGCCGGTATCGTTTACGTAGGTGCTGAGGTTGGTGCTGGCGACATTCTGGTAGGTAAGGTCACACCTAAAGGCGAGACCCAGCTCACTCCAGAAGAAAAACTGCTGCGCGCTATCTTCGGTGAGAAGGCAAGCGACGTTAAAGACACCTCCCTGCGTGTACCTACCGGTACCAAGGGTACTGTCATTGACGTTCAGGTCTTCACCCGTGATGGTGTTGAGCGTGACGCTCGCGCACTCTCTATCGAGAAAACTCAGCTGGACGAGATCCGCAAGGACTTGAACGAAGAGTTCCGTATCGTTGAAGGCGCTACTTTCGAACGTCTGCGTTCCGCTCTGGTTGGCCGTAAGGTCGAAGGCGGCGCTGGATTGAAGAAAGGCCAGGACATCACCGACGAAGTTCTCGACGGTCTTGAGCACGGCCAGTGGTTCAAGCTGCGCATGGCTGAAGATGCTCTGAACGAGCAGCTCGAGAAGGCTCAGGCTTACATCGTTGATCGTCGCCGTCTTCTGGATGACAAGTTCGAAGACAAGAAACGCAAACTGCAGCAGGGCGATGACCTGGCTCCAGGCGTTCTGAAAATCGTCAAGGTTTACCTGGCAATCCGTCGTCGCATCCAGCCGGGCGACAAGATGGCCGGTCGTCACGGTAACAAAGGTGTGGTCTCCGTGATCATGCCAGTTGAAGACATGCCGCACGATGCCAATGGCACTCCGGTCGACATCGTTCTCAACCCGTTGGGCGTTCCTTCGCGTATGAACGTTGGTCAGATTCTCGAAACTCACCTGGGCTTGGCGGCCAAGGGCTTGGGCGAGAAGATCAACCGCATGCTCGAAGAGCAGCGTAAAGTTGCTGAACTGCGTAAGTTCCTGACCGAGATCTACAACGAGATCGGTGGCCGTCAAGAGAAGCTGGAAGACTTTAGCGATAAAGAAATCCTGGATCTGGCGAAGAACCTGCGTAATGGTGTGCCAATGGCTACGCCTGTGTTCGACGGCGCCAAGGAAGTTGAAATCAAGGCAATGCTCAAACTGGCAGATATGCCAGAGAGCGGCCAGATGCAGCTGTTCGATGGTCGCACCGGCAACAAGTTCGAGCGTCCGGTTACCGTTGGCTACATGTACATGCTGAAGCTGAACCACTTGGTGGACGACAAGATGCATGCGCGTTCCACTGGTTCTTACAGCCTCGTTACCCAGCAGCCGCTGGGTGGTAAGGCTCAGTTCGGTGGTCAGCGTTTCGGGGAGATGGAGGTGTGGGCGCTGGAAGCATACGGCGCGGCCTACACTCTGCAGGAAATGCTCACAGTGAAGTCGGACGATGTGAACGGCCGTACCAAGATGTACAAAAACATCGTGGATGGCGATCACCGTATGGAGCCGGGCATGCCCGAGTCCTTCAACGTGTTGATCAAAGAAATCCGTTCGCTCGGCATCGATATCGATCTGGAAACCGAATAACACGTGACGCGAATCGAGGGTGGGTCGGTATGACTGCCCTCTGCTCCGCCAGGAGGAAAGGCCTTGAAAGACCTACTGAATTTGCTGAAAAACCAGGGTCAAGTCGAAGAGTTCGATGCAATCCGTATTGGATTGGCATCGCCTGAGATGATCCGTTCGTGGTCGTTCGGTGAAGTTAAAAAGCCGGAAACCATCAACTACCGTACGTTCAAACCTGAGCGCGACGGCTTGTTCTGCGCCAAGATCTTTGGTCCGGTCAAGGATTACGAGTGCCTGTGCGGTAAGTACAAGCGCCTGAAACACCGTGGTGTGATCTGCGAGAAGTGCGGCGTTGAAGTTGCACTGGCCAAGGTCCGTCGTGAGCGTATGGCTCACATCGAACTGGCATCGCCTGTTGCCCACATCTGGTTCCTGAAGTCGCTGCCTTCCCGTATCGGCTTGCTGATGGACATGACCCTGCGTGATATCGAACGTGTTCTCTATTTCGAGAGCTATGTCGTAATCGATCCAGGCATGACCACCCTTGAAAAAGGTCAGCTGCTGAATGATGAGCAGTACTTCGAAGCTCTGGAAGAGTTCGGCGATGACTTCGACGCCCGCATGGGTGCTGAAGCTGTTCGCGAGCTCCTGCACGCTATCGATCTTGAACACGAGATTGGTCGTCTGCGCGAAGAAATTCCGCAAACCAACTCCGAAACCAAGATCAAGAAGCTGTCCAAGCGTTTGAAGCTGATGGAAGCCTTCCAGGGTTCGGGCAACCTGCCTGAGTGGATGGTTTTGACCGTTCTGCCGGTTCTGCCGCCAGATCTGCGTCCATTGGTTCCGCTGGACGGCGGTCGCTTTGCGACTTCTGACCTCAACGATCTGTATCGTCGAGTGATCAACCGTAACAACCGTTTGAAGCGCCTGCTTGATCTGTCCGCTCCGGACATCATCGTGCGCAACGAAAAGCGTATGTTGCAGGAAGCTGTCGATGCTCTGCTCGACAACGGCCGTCGCGGTCGCGCCATTACTGGCTCGAACAAGCGTCCGCTGAAGTCCCTGGCTGACATGATCAAGGGTAAGCAGGGTCGTTTCCGTCAGAACTTGCTCGGTAAGCGTGTTGACTACTCGGGTCGTTCGGTAATTACCGTTGGTCCGACCCTGCGTCTGCACCAGTGCGGTCTGCCGAAGAAAATGGCTCTCGAGCTGTTCAAGCCTTTCATTTTCGGCAAGCTGGAAATGCGTGGCTTGGCTACGACCATCAAAGCTGCCAAGAAGATGGTTGAGCGCGAGCTGCCGGAAGTCTGGGACGTTCTCGCAGAAGTTATCCGCGAACACCCAGTGCTTCTGAACCGTGCGCCAACGCTTCACCGTCTGGGCATCCAGGCTTTTGAACCAGTACTGATCGAAGGTAAGGCTATCCAGCTGCACCCGCTGGTCTGTGCTGCGTACAACGCCGACTTCGACGGCGACCAGATGGCTGTACACGTACCGCTGACGCTGGAAGCCCAGCTCGAAGCGCGTGCGTTGATGATGTCGACCAACAACATTCTGTCGCCAGCTAACGGTGAGCCAATCATCGTTCCTTCGCAGGACGTTGTATTGGGTCTGTACTACATGACTCGTGAAGCGATCAACGCCAAAGGCGAAGGTCGTGTGTTCGCGGATCTGCAGGAAGTTGACCGCGTATTCCGTGCCGGCGAAGCCGCGCTGCATGCCAAGGTTAAAGTCCGGATCCACGAAACGATCAATGATCGTGATGGTGGCAGCGTCAAGAACACCCGTATTGTCGACACCACTGTCGGCCGTGCGCTGTTGTTCCAGGTGGTTCCGGCCGGCCTGTCGTATGACGTGGTCAACCAGCCAATGAAGAAAAAGGCGATCTCCAAGCTGATCAACCAGTGCTACCGCGTGGTTGGTTTGAAAGAGACCGTTATCTTCGCTGACCAGTTGATGTATACCGGTTTTGCCTACTCGACTATTTCGGGTGTTTCCATTGGTGTTAACGACTTCGTTATCCCTGATGAGAAAGCTCGCATCATCGACGCAGCTACCGAAGAAGTTAAAGAGATCGAAAGTCAGTACGCCTCGGGCCTGGTAACTCAGGGCGAGAAGTACAACAAGGTAATCGACCTTTGGTCCAAGGCGAACGACGAAGTCTCGAAAGCGATGATGTCGAACCTGTCCAAAGAGCGCGTTATTGACCGTCACGGCGTCGAAGTTGATCAGGAATCCTTCAACTCGATGTACATGATGGCTGACTCCGGTGCACGGGGTTCGGCTGCACAGATTCGTCAGTTGGCGGGT
This sequence comes from Pseudomonas sp. ICMP 561, assembly GCF_002699985.1. Taxonomy (GTDB): domain Bacteria; phylum Pseudomonadota; class Gammaproteobacteria; order Pseudomonadales; family Pseudomonadaceae; genus Aquipseudomonas; species Aquipseudomonas quasicaspiana. The sequence continues at coordinate 13,339 of NZ_LKBT01000007.1, forward strand.
ATGCGTGGTCTGATGGCCAAGCCGGACGGCTCGATCATCGAGACGCCGATCACCGCGAACTTCCGTGAAGGTTTGAGCGTACTTCAGTACTTCATCTCGACTCACGGTGCTCGTAAGGGTCTTGCGGATACCGCCTTGAAGACAGCTAACTCCGGTTACCTGACTCGTCGTCTGGTTGACGTTGCTCAGGATCTGGTTGTTACCGAAGTCGACTGCGGTACCGAACACGGTCTGCTGATGACTCCACACATTGAGGGCGGCGACGTTGTTGAGCCATTGGGTGAGCGCGTACTGGGTCGAGTAATCGCCCGTGACGTATTCAAGCCTGGCACCGACGAAGTCATCGTGCCTGCCGGTACGCTGGTAGACGAGAAGTGGGTTGAGTTCATCGAGCTGAACAGCATCGACGAAGTAATTGTTCGTTCGCCGATCAGCTGTGAAACCCGTTACGGCATCTGCGCCAAGTGCTACGGCCGTGATCTGGCTCGTGGTCACCAGGTAAACATCGGTGAAGCGGTCGGCGTTATTGCTGCCCAGTCCATCGGTGAGCCGGGTACCCAGCTGACCATGCGTACGTTCCACATCGGTGGTGCGGCAAGCCGGACCTCTGCTGCTGACAGCGTTCAGGTGAAAAATGGCGGTACAGTCCGTCTGCACAACCTGAAGCACGTTGAGCGAGTAGACGGCCACCTGGTAGCTGTGTCCCGTTCGGGCGAGCTGGCCATCGCTGATGACTACGGTCGTGAGCGTGAGCGTTACAAACTGCCTTACGGTGCAGTGATTTCGGTGAAGGAAGGCGACAAGGTCGACGCAGGTTCGATCGTGGCCAAGTGGGATCCGCACACTCACCCAATCGTCACCGAAATGAAAGGTACCGTGACCTACGTGGGCATGGAAGAGGGCATCACGATCAAGCGTCAGACAGACGAATTGACCGGTATGACCAACATTGAAGTTCTGGATGCCAAAGACCGTCCGGCAGCCGGCAAAGATATTCGCCCGGCTGTGAAAATGGTTGGTGTTGATGGCAAGGATCTGTTGCTGCCAGGTACTGACGTTCCTGCTCAGTACTTCCTGCCAGCTAACGCACTCGTTGGTGTGGCGGATGGTGTGCAGGTTGCGATCGGTGATGTTATCGCTCGTATCCCGCAGGAAACTTCGAAAACTCGAGACATCACCGGTGGTCTGCCGCGTGTTGCCGACTTGTTCGAAGCTCGTCGTCCGAAAGAGGCGTCGATCCTTGCAGAAGTCAGCGGTACCATTGCGTTCGGTAAGGAAACCAAAGGCAAGCGTCGTCTGGTTATTACCCCGAACGATGGTAGCGATCCGTACGAAGAGCTGATTCCGAAGTGGCGCCACCTGAACGTTTTCGAAGGCGAACAGGTTAACCGCGGAGAAGTTATCTCCGACGGTCCTAGCGATCCACACGACATCCTGCGTCTGCTGGGTGTGAGTGCGCTGGCCAAGTACATCGTTAACGAGATCCAGGACGTTTACCGTCTGCAGGGCGTGAAGATCAACGATAAGCACATCGAGACCATTCTGCGTCAGATGTTGCGTAAAGTTGAAATCTCCGAGTCTGGCGATTCCACCTTCATCAAAGGTGATCAGATGGAGCTGACTCACGTACTGGTCGAGAACGAGCGTCTGAACGCGGAAGAGAAATTCGTTTCCAAGTTCACCCGTGTACTGCTTGGTATCACCAAGGCTTCGTTGTCCACTGAGTCGTTCATTTCCGCGGCGTCTTTCCAAGAGACAACCCGTGTACTGACCGAAGCAGCAGTAACAGGCAAGCGCGATTATCTGCGCGGCCTGAAGGAAAACGTGGTTGTGGGTCGTTTGATCCCGGCTGGTACAGGTCTGGCGTATCACAGCGAGCGCAAGCGTCGCCGTGAAGTCGACAAACCGTTGCGTGTGAGCGCTAGCGAAGTCGAAGCAGCATTGACTGAAGCGTTGAACTCAAGCGGTAACTAAAAAAGAGTAAGGCCTCGGCCTCCAGTCTCATCAAGTGGCAGGTAAATTCTGTCGCTTGACGAGAAAGGACGTCGGGGCTTTGTCTTGACTGGGGACAGGATCCTCTTTAGACTCTTGTACCCCTAAATTTGGCGGGACTCGCGTCCTGCCATTTTGCTTTTCTTGCAAGACAATAGCGTCGCAAGACAACAGTGGAGCTAGTAGATGGCAACTATCAACCAGCTGGTACGTCAGCCGCGTAAGCGTATCGTCGAGAAATCCGACGTACCTGCGCTGCAGAACTGCCCGCAACGTCGTGGCGTATGCACTCGTGTGTATACCACCACGCCGAAAAAACCTAACTCGGCACTGCGTAAAGTATGCCGCGTGCGCCTGACCAACGGTTTCGAGGTTTCCTCGTACATCGGTGGTGAAGGTCACAACCTGCAAGAGCACAGCGTGGTACTGATTCGTGGCGGTCGTGTAAAAGACTTGCCAGGTGTTCGTTATCACACCGTTCGCGGTTCTTTGGATACTTCCGGCGTTAAAGGTCGTAACCAGGGTCGTTCGAAGTACGGTACCAAGAAGCCTAAGTAGTATTTGGCTTCCTGTGACAAATTGCAGATTTCTATTTTTCTGAGTCGATAAGAGTAAGGTCGGGCGCACTCCAGAGTGAGTGGTGGTCCCGAGCTACCTGAAGACCGTTTGAGGGCTTATCCATGCCAAGAAGACGCGTAGCAGCCAAGCGCGAAGTGCTTGACGATCCAAAATACGGAAGCCAAATTCTGGCCAAGTTCATGAACCACGTGATGGAAAGCGGCAAAAAAGCCGTTGCCGAGCGTATCGTTTATGGCGCGCTGGAAAAGGTTAAAGAACGCAAGAACAGCGATCCCCTGGAAATCTTCGAGAAAGCTCTCGACGCCATCGCTCCGCTGGTCGAAGTGAAGTCGCGCCGTGTAGGCGGTGCTACTTACCAGGTTCCGGTCGAAGTTCGTCCGTCCCGTCGTAATGCATTGGCAATGCGCTGGCTGGTAGACTTCGCGCGCAAGCGCGGTGAGAAGTCTATGGCTCTGCGTTTGGCTGGCGAACTGCTGGACGCCGCTGAAGGTAAAGGTGCTGCAGTTAAGAAGCGTGAAGACGTGCACCGTATGGCTGAAGCTAACAAAGCTTTCTCGCACTACCGCTTCTAATTTCAGCGTCACTAATTTTGCGAGGGCTTTATGGCTCGTACTACTCCGATTAACCGCTACCGTAACATCGGTATCGTTGCTCACGTGGATGCTGGTAAAACCACCACCACCGAGCGCGTCCTTTTTTACACTGGCGTAAACCACAAAATGGGCGAGGTGCATGATGGCGCCGCGACCATGGACTGGATGGTGCAAGAGCAGGAGCGGGGTATTACCATTACTTCCGCTGCTACGACGGCATTCTGGGCTGGCTCCGTCAAGCAGTTCGAAAAACATCGCTTCAACATCATCGATACCCCGGGTCACGTTGACTTCACTATTGAAGTAGAGCGCTCTCTGCGCGTACTCGATGGCGCGGTCGTTGTGTTCTGCGGTACTTCGGGTGTTGAGCCTCAGTCGGAAACCGTATGGCGTCAAGCCAACAAATACGGCGTTCCACGTCTTGTTTATGTGAACAAGATGGACCGTGCTGGTGCGAACTTCCTGCGCGTGATCGGTCAGATCAAACAGCGTCTGGGTCACACTCCGGTGCCAATTCAGTTGGCTATCGGCTCTGAAGACAATTTCCAGGGTCAGATCGATCTGATGACCATGGAAGCTGTTTACTGGGATGACGCTGACAAGGGCATGGCCCCTCGTCGCGAAGCTATCCCGGCTGAGCTGCAAGAGCTGGCTGACGAGTGGCGCAGCAACATGGTTGAGGCTGCCGCTGAAGCCAACGAAGAACTGATGAACAAATACCTCGAAGGTGAAGAACTCACCATCGCGGAAATCGAAGGCGCTTTGCGTCAGCGTACTATCGCTGGCGAAATCGTTCTGGCAGTTTGCGGTTCTTCCTTCAAGAACAAGGGTGTTCCCCTGGTTCTCGACGCAGTGATCAAGTACCTGCCTGCGCCTGTAGACATTCCTGCCATCAAGGGTTCCGACCCGGATGACGAGACTGTTGAAATGGAGCGTCACGCAGACGACAACGAGCCGTTCTCGGCTCTGGCGTTCAAGATCGCTACTGACCCATTCGTGGGTACTTTGACCTTTGCTCGTGTTTATTCGGGCGTGTTGAGCTCCGGCGACGGCGTGATCAACTCGGTTAAAGGCAAGAAAGAGCGTGTTGGTCGTATGGTGCAAATGCACGCGAACACGCGTGAAGAGATCAAAGAAGTTCGCGCTGGTGACATCGCGGCTCTGATCGGCATGAAGGACGTCACCACTGGTGATACCCTCTGCTCGGCTGACAAGCCAATCATTCTGGTTCGTATGGACTTCCCGGAGCCGGTTATTTCGGTTGCCGTTGAGCCTAAGACCAAGGATGACCAGGAAAAAATGGGTATCGCTCTGGGCAAACTTGCTCAGGAAGACCCGTCTTTCCGCGTAAAAACTGATGAAGAGACTGGTCAAACGATCATCTCTGGCATGGGCGAGTTGCACTTGGACATCCTGGTTGACCGGATGCGCCGTGAGTTCAACGTTGAAGCCAACATCGGTAAACCACAGGTTTCCTATCGTGAGAAAATCACGAAGGCTTGTGAGATCGAAGGCAAGTTCGTTCGTCAGTCCGGCGGTCGTGGTCAGTTCGGCCATTGCTGGATCCGTTTTGCTCCTGCTGACGAAGGTCAGGAAGGTCTGCAATTCGTAAACGAAGTAGTGGGTGGTGTTGTTCCTAAGGAATACATCCCTGCTATCCAGAAGGGTATCGAAGAGCAGATGAAGAACGGTGTTGTTGCCGGCTATCCGCTGATCGGCCTGAAGGCTACCGTTTTCGATGGTTCTTACCACGACGTCGACTCCAACGAGATGGCGTTTAAGGTGGCAGCCTCCATGGCGACCAAGCAACTGGCTACCAAAGGTGGCGGTGTTGTACTTGAGCCGATCATGAAGGTTGAAGTTGTTACACCTGAGGACTACATGGGCGACGTGATGGGTGACCTGAACCGTCGTCGCGGTCTGATCCAGGGTATGGAAGATACGGTTTCTGGCAAAGTGATTCGCGCCGAAGTACCGTTGGGTGAGATGTTCGGTTATGCGACCGACGTTCGCTCCATGTCTCAGGGTCGCGCGAGCTACTCCATGGAATTCTCCAAATACTCCGAAGCTCCGTCGAATGTCGTCGAAGCTATCGTTAAAAAACAAGGCTGATTTCAGCCCCTTTAGGCTAGGAGTTCACTGTCGTGGCTAAAGAAAAATTTGAACGTAACAAACCGCACGTCAACGTTGGCACCATCGGTCACGTTGACCACGGTAAAACCACTCTGACTGCTGCTCTGACTCGCGTTTGCTCCGAAGTTTTCGGTTCGGCTAAAGTCGATTTCGATAAAATCGACAGCGCGCCAGAAGAAAAAGCACGTGGTATCACCATCAACACCGCTCACGTTGAATACGATTCGGCCGTTCGCCACTACGCGCACGTTGACTGCCCAGGTCACGCCGACTACGTAAAAAACATGATCACTGGTGCTGCTCAGATGGACGGCGCTATCCTGGTTTGTTCGGCTGCTGACGGCCCGATGCCTCAGACTCGCGAGCACATCCTGCTGTCCCGTCAGGTTGGCGTTCCGTACATCGTTGTCTTCCTGAACAAGGCTGACATGGTTGACGACGCAGAGCTGCTGGAACTGGTTGAGATGGAAGTGCGCGATCTGCTGAGCACTTACGACTTCCCAGGCGACGACACCCCGATCATCATCGGTTCTGCTCTGATGGCTCTGAACGGCCAAGACGACAACGAGATGGGCACCACTGCCGTCAAGAAACTGGTTGAGACTCTGGACAGCTACATCCCAGAACCAGTTCGTGCTATCGACAAGCCGTTCCTGATGCCAATCGAAGACGTATTCTCGATCTCGGGTCGCGGTACTGTTGTTACCGGTCGTGTTGAGCGTGGTATCGTCAAAATCCAGGAAGAAGTAGAGATCGTGGGTCTGCGTGACACCACTAAAACTACTTGCACTGGCGTTGAGATGTTCCGCAAGCTGCTGGACGAAGGTCGTGCTGGTGAGAACTGTGGCGTTCTGCTGCGTGGCACCAAGCGTGACGACGTTGAGCGTGGTCAGGTTCTGGTTAAGCCAGGCACTGTTAAGCCGCACACTCAGTTCGAAGCTGAAATCTACGTTCTGAGCAAAGAAGAAGGCGGTCGTCACACTCCTTTCTTCAAAGGCTACCGTCCACAGTTCTACTTCCGTACTACTGACGTAACTGGTAGCTGCGAACTGCCGGAAGGCGTTGAGATGGTTATGCCAGGTGATAACGTGAAAGTTAGCGTTACCCTGATCAAGCCAATCGCAATGGAAGATGGTCTGCGTTTCGCAATTCGTGAAGGCGGTCGTACCGTCGGCGCTGGCGTCGTAGCCAAAATCATCGCGTAAGCAATGATTTGAAAAAAAGCCTCCGCTTGCGGGGGCTTTTTTTATTGGGTTGACACCCCGTTACCTCGTCTATAGAATTGCGCCTCCTTTTAACGGGCGTATTGCGCTCGGTGGGAACAGCAATCTGGAGTCTGAATCCAATGCAAAACCAGCAAATCCGTATCAGGTTGAAGGCTTTTGACCATCGCCTGATCGACCAATCCACCCAGGAAATCGTGGAAACCGCGAAACGTACTGGTGCTCAGGTGCGTGGTCCTATCCCACTGCCGACACGTAAAGAGCGGTTCACCGTTCTGGTTTCCCCGCACGTCAACAAAGACGCGCGCGACCAGTACGAGATCCGTACTCATAAACGCGTTCTGGATATCGTCCAGCCAACGGATAAAACCGTTGACGCGCTTATGAAGCTTGATCTTGCAGCCGGTGTGGAAGTGCAGATCAGCCTCGGCTAAGACTTGGGTCTTAGTCGTGTAACGCTCTGAAATGGGCGGCCATAGCGGGTGAAAGCCCCGTACACTCATGAGGTTTACAACATGACTATTGGTGTAGTCGGTCGTAAATGCGGTATGACCCGTATTTTCACCGAAGAAGGTGTCTCCATTCCGGTTACGGTCATTGAGATCGAGCCGAATCGCGTCACCCAGTTCAAAACTGAAGAGACCGATGGCTATCGTGCAGTGCAAGTCACTGTAGGCGAGCGTCGTGCTTCGCGTGTTACAGCTGCTCAAGCTGGCCACTTCGCTAAAGCGAACGTTGCCGCTGGTCGTGCCGTCATGGAATTCCGTCTTGAAGAAGGCGAGTACCAAGCAGGCGACCTGATCAACGCTGAAATCTTCGCTGCTGGTCAACTGGTTGATGTAACCGGTCAGTCCAAGGGTAAAGGCTTCCAGGGTACGATCAAGCGTTGGAATTTCCGCGGGCAAGATAACACCCACGGTAACTCCGTATCCCACCGCGTCCCAGGCTCTATCGGCCAGTGCCAGACTCCTGGTCGTGTATTCAAGGGCAAAAAAATGTCCGGTCATATGGGCGCTGAGCGCGTGACCGTGCAGTCCCTGGAAGTAGTGCGCGTGGACGCTGAACGCAATCTGTTGTTGGTCAAGGGCGCTGTTCCTGGCGCTACTGGCGGCAACCTGGTTGTACGTCCAGCAGCCAAGGCTCGCGGTTAAGGGGAAGCTGACATGCAATTAAATGTAAATGACGCTCAAGCAATCGAAGTTTCCGAACTGACATTTGGCGGCGAGTTCAACGAGACACTGGTTCACCAGGCAGTCGTAGCCTACATGGCTGGCGGTCGTCAGGGCACCAAGCAGCAAAAGACCCGTTCCGATGTTCGTGGTGGCGGTAAGCGTCCATGGCGTCAGAAGGGTACTGGCCGTGCTCGTGCCGGTACTATCCGTAGCCCAATCTGGCGTGGCGGCGGTACCACTTTCGCAGCACGTCCTCAGGACCACTCTCAGAAGCTCAACAAGAAGATGTATCGCGCAGCTTTGCGCTCCATCCTTGCTGAACTGGTTCGTACTGATCGTCTGGTCGTGGTTCAGGACTTCGCTGTTGAAGCACCGAAAACCAAAGATCTGCTGAACAAGCTGACTGGCATGGGCCTGACTGACGTCCTGATCGTGTCTGATGCTGTTGACCAGAATCTGTACCTGGCTGCTCGCAACCTGCCGCACGTAGATGTACGTGACGTACAAGGTTCCGATCCAGTTAGTCTGATCGCATACGACAAAGTGTTGATCACTGTGTCGGCCGTGAAGAAATTCGAGGAGCTGCTGGGATGAACCAGGAACGCGTATTTAAAGTTCTGCTTGGCCCGCATGTTTCCGAAAAGGCTACGGTTCTCGCAGATAAAAAAGGTCAGTTCGTTTTCAAGGTTGCTACTGACGCAACCAAGCTGGAAATCAAGAAGGCCGTCGAAAGCCTGTTCAGCGTGAAAGTAGAGCGTGTTACTACCCTGAATGTTCTGGGTAAGAGCAAGCGCACTGCTCGCGGTCTGGGCAAGCGTAATGACTGGAAGAAGGCAGTTATCTCCCTTCAGCCAGGCCAAGATCTCGATTTCAGCAGCAGTGCTGAGTAAGGAAGGGGTGCATCATGGCAATCGTTAAATGCAAACCGACTTCCCCTGGCCGCCGTTTTGTGGTCAAGGTGGTCAACCAGGAGCTGCATAAAGGCGCTCCTCACGCACCGCTGCTCGAGAAAAAATCGAAGTCTGGTGGTCGTAACAACAATGGCCGTATTACTACCCGTCATATCGGTGGTGGTCATAAGCAGCATTATCGTCTGGTCGATTTCCGTCGCAACGACAAAGATGGCATCGCTGCCACTGTCGAGCGTATCGAATACGATCCAAACCGTACTGCTCACATCGCATTGCTGCTTTACGCAGACGGCGAGCGTCGCTACATCATCGCCCCTAAAGGCGTGAGTGCTGGCGATCAGCTGATTGCAGGCGCTTTGGCTCCAATCAAGCCGGGCAACGCTCTTCAACTGCGTAACATTCCAGTTGGTAGCACCGTTCACGGTATCGAATTGAAGCCAGGTAAAGGTGCACAGATCGCTCGTTCCGCTGGTGCTTCGGCTCAGCTGATCGCTCGTGAAGGTGTCTACGTGACCCTGCGTCTGCGTTCCGGTGAAATGCGTAAAGTGCTTTCCGAGTGCCGTGCAACGCTGGGCGAAGTCTCGAACTCCGAGCACAGCCTGCGTTCCTTGGGTAAAGCTGGTGCTAAGCGCTGGCGTGGCGTTCGCCCAACCGTTCGTGGTGTTGCCATGAACCCGGTTGATCACCCACATGGTGGTGGTGAAGGTCGTACCTCTGGTGGTCGTCATCCGGTATCGCCGTGGGGCTTCCCGACTAAGGGCGCGAAGACTCGTGGTAATAAGCGTACCGACAAAATGATCGTCCGTCGTCGCAAGTAAATAGAGGGATACGACAGTGCCACGTTCTCTGAAAAAAGGTCCTTTTATTGATCTTCACCTACTGAAGAAGATCGAAGTGGCGGCGGAAAAGAACGATCGCAAACCGGTGAAAACCTGGTCGCGTCGTTCGATGATCCTGCCACAAATGGTCGGTCTGACCATTGCTGTGCATAACGGTCGCCAACATGTTCCAGTTCTCGTGAACGAAGACATGGTCGGCCATAAACTAGGCGAGTTTGCCGGTACCCGCACTTATCGTGGGCACGTGGCAGACAAGAAAGCCAAGCGTTAAGGGGTAAGGAACGATGGAAGTAGCCGCTAAGTTGTCGGGCGCTCGAATCTCCGCCCAGAAAACCCGCTTGGTCGCCGACCAGATCCGCGGGAAGAAGGTGGGCGAAGCGCTCAACCTGTTGGCTTTCAGCAACAAGAAAGCTGCCGAGATCCTGAAGAAAGTGCTGGAGTCGGCTGTAGCCAACGCCGAGCATAACGAAGGCGCAGACGTTGATGACCTCCGGGTCTCCACCGTTTTCGTCAACGAAGGGCGTTCGCTGAAGCGCATCATGCCACGTGCCAAAGGCCGTGCTGATCGCATCGTCAAGCGGTCTTGCCATATCACTGTCAAGGTTGCTGACAAGTAACGGAGTCGAAGAGATGGGTCAGAAAGTACATCCCATTGGCATTCGCCTGGGAATCGTCAAGGAGCACACCTCCGTCTGGTACGCAGACGGTCGGACTTATGCGGACTATTTGTTCGCTGATCTGAAAGTGCGTGAGTATCTCCAAGACAAATTAAAAAGCGCGTCCGTAAGCCGTATCGATATCCATCGTCCGGCTCAGACAGCACGTATCACCATCCACACTGCTCGTCCTGGTATCGTTATCGGGAAGAAAGGTGAAGATGTTGAGAAACTGCGTCAGGACCTGACCAAGCAAATGGGTGTGCCTGTGCACATCAATATCGAAGAAATCCGCAAGCCGGAGCTCGACGGTATGTTGGTTGCGCAGAGCGTAGCTCAGCAGCTGGAGCGTCGCGTTATGTTCCGTCGCGCTATGAAGCGCGCTGTACAGAACGCCATGCGCATTGGTGCCAAAGGCATCAAAATCCAAGTGAGCGGTCGTCTCGGCGGTGCTGAAATCGCACGTACTGAATGGTATCGCGAAGGTCGTGTGCCTTTGCACACCCTGCGTGCCGACATCGACTATGCCAACTACGAAGCTCACACCACTTACGGTGTGATCGGTGTAAAGGTTTGGATCTTCAAAGGCGAAGTAATTGGTGGTCGCCAAGAAGAACTGAAACCACAAGCACCTGCGCCTCGTAAAAAAGCTGCTAAGTAAGGGGTACGCCAAATGTTGCAACCAAAGCGTACGAAGTTCCGCAAGCAGATGACTGGCCACAACCGTGGCTTGGCATTGCGCGGTAGCAAAGTCAGCTTCGGCGAATATGCGCTGAAGTCTGTTGCTCGTGGTCGTCTCACTGCCCGTCAGATTGAGTCAGCGCGTCGTGCTCTGACCCGTCACGTTAAACGTGGCGGTAAAATCTGGATCCGTGTATTCCCGGACAAGCCTGTAACCAAAAAGCCCCTCGAAGTTCGTATGGGTAAAGGTAAGGGTAACGTGGAGTACTGGGTTGCCCAGATTCAGCCAGGCAAAGTCCTGTATGAAATCGAGGGTGTTTCTGAAGAGCTGGCGCGTGAGGCTTTCGCCCTGGCTGCTGCAAAGCTGCCGCTCGCCACCTCCTTTGTTAAACGGACGGTGATGTGATGAAAGCGAATGAACTTCGTGAAAAATCAGCACAGCAGCTGAACGAGCAACTGCTCGGCCTGCTGCGCGACCAGTTCAATCTGCGTATGCAGAAAGCAACTGGCCAGTTGGGGCAGTCTCACCTGCTCTCGCAAGTTAAGCGTGACATCGCTCGCGTGAAGACTGTGCTCAACCAGCAGGCAGGTAAGTAATCATGGCTGAAGCCGAAAAAACCGTCCGTACGCTGACTGGCCGTGTTGTCAGCGACAAGATGGACAAGACCATCACCGTTCTGATCGAGCGTCGCGTTAAGCACCCGATCTACGGTAAATATGTTAAGCGTTCGACTAAGCTGCACGCGCACGACGAAACCAATCAATGCCACATCGGCGACAAAGTCACGATTCGTGAAACTCGTCCTGTAGCCAAGACCAAGTCTTGGGCACTGGTTGATATTCTCGAACGCGCTGTGGAAGTCTAAGGACTAGGGGTCGGAGAAATTATATGATTCAGACTCAATCCATGCTCGATGTGGCCGATAACAGCGGCGCACGCCGCGTTATGTGCATCAAGGTGCTGGGTGGCTCCCATCGTCGTTACGCTGGTATCGGTGACATCATCAAAGTTACCGTCAAGGAAGCAATTCCTCGCGGTAAGGTGAAAAAAGGCCAAGTGATGACTGCTGTTGTAGTCCGCACTCGCCATGGCGTTCGTCGTGCTGACGGCTCCATCATCCGCTTTGATGGCAACGCTGCTGTTCTTTTGAACAACAAGCAAGAGCCGATCGGCACCCGTATCTTTGGGCCAGTGACCCGTGAACTTCGTACTGAGAAGTTCATGAAGATCGTCTCGCTCGCCCCAGAAGTGCTGTAAGGAGATCCGACATGCAAAAGATTCGTCGTGACGACGAGATCATCGTGATCGCCGGCAAAGACAAAGGTAAGCGCGGTAAGGTGCTCAAGGTTCTCGCTGACGACCGTCTGGTCGTTGGTGGGATCAACTTGGTAAAGCGTCATACCAAGCCAAACCCGATGTCGGGCGTACAGGGCGGTATCGTCGAGAAAGAAGCGCCACTGCACGCTTCTAACGTCGCTATTTTCAATGGCGCAACCAACAAGGCTGACCGCGTTGGTTTCAAAGTTGAAGATGGCAAGAAAATTCGTGTCTTCAAGTCGACCCAAAAAGCGGTTGATGCTTGAACACTGCTAGGTAGAAGACCATGGCACGACTAAAAGAGATTTACCGGAAGGAAATCGCTCCGAAGCTTAAGGAAGAACTTAAGCTCGCGAACGTGATGGAAGTTCCGCGCGTTACCAAAATCACCCTGAACATGGGTCTGGGCGAAGCGATCGGCGACAAAAAAGTCATCGAGCACGCTGTTGCTGACCTGGAAAAGATCACCGGTCAAAAAGTCGTTGTGACTTACGCTCGGAAATCCATCGCTGGCTTTAAAGTCCGTGAAGGTTGGCCGATCGGCGTCAAAGTGACTCTGCGCCGCGATCGTATGTATGAATTCCTGGATCGTCTGCTTTCGATCTCCCTGCCTCGGGTTCGCGACTTCCGCGGCCTGAATGCCAAGTCCTTCGATGGTCGTGGTAACTACAGCATGGGCGTAAAAGAGCAGATCATTTTCCCGGAAATCGATTACGACAAGATCGATGCTCTCCGCGGTCTGGACATTACCCTGACCACCACTGCCAAGAACGATGACGAAGGCCGCGCTCTGCTGCGTGCTTTCAAATTCCCGTTCCGCAACTGATTGGAGTAGGAAAATGGCCAAGAAGAGCATGAAGAACCGTGAGCTGAAGCGTCAGCTCACCGTTGCCAAGTACGCCACCAAGCGTGCAGCGCTCAAAGCAATCATCGTTGATCTGAACGCAAGTCCAGAAGCGCGTTGGGAAGCTACCGTAGCTCTGCAGAAGCAGCCACGTGACGCTAGCGCTTCGCGCATGCGTAACCGCTGCCGCATCACTGGTCGTCCGCACGGCGTTTACCGCAAGTTCGGCCTTGGCCGTAACAAGCTGCGTGAAGCTGCAATGCGTGGTGATGTGCCAGGTCTGGTTAAAGCCAGCTGGTAATACGCCTTTCACGCGAAGTTCCGGCTTATCGTGCAAGCGATTGGTCGGAATCAAGCCTGAATTTGAATCAAGCCCCTATTGGGGCTTGATTCATTTCCGGGGTACGCCTAGAATTGCCGGCTCGCCTGAGCCCGTGTTTTTCATTTGCCCGGAATTCTCGGCGATAAGCTGTAGCCGCAAGGCTAATTATTTTGTATTAGGAGCGTCTAGCCCATGAGTATGCAGGACCCGTTAGCGGACATGCTAACTCGTATCCGTAATGCCCAGATGGCTGAAAAGCCCGTCGTAAGCATGCCATCTTCCACTGTGAAGGTTGCTGTAGCCAAAGTCCTGAAAGACGAAGGTTACATTGCGGGTTATCAGATCAGCAGCGAAACAAAACCGCTGTTGTCTATCGAGCTGAAGTACTTCGAAGGCCGTCCAGTCATCGAAGAAGTGAAGCGCGTAAGCCGTCCAGGCCTGCGTCAGTACAAGTCCGTCGATGATCTGCCAAAAGTTCGTGGCGGTCTCGGTGTGTCTATCGTCTCCACCAGCAAAGGTGTGATGACGGATCGTGCTGCGCGCGCTGCCGGTGTCGGCGGCGAAGTGCTTTGCACAGTGTTCTAAGGGGGGATAAGCATGTCACGCGTAGCTAAGAACCCCGTTAAGTTGCCAGCAGGCGTCGAAGTTAAACTCGTCGGCCAGCAGCTTTCGGTGAAGGGCGCCAAAGGCACTCTAGATCTGAACATCCATTCGTCCGTTGAGATTGTTGAAGAAGCTGGTGAGCTGCGTTTCGCTGCTCGCAATGGCGATCAACAGACTCGCGCAATGGCCGGCACCACTCGTGCACTGGTTAACAACATGGTCCAGGGCGTAAGCCAAGGCTTCGAGCGTAAGCTCCAGCTGGTCGGTGTTGGTTACAAAGCGCAAGCAAAAGGCACAGTGCTGAACCTGGCTCTTGGCTTCTCGCACCCAGTGGATTACGACCTGCCGGAAGGCATCACCGCTGAGACTCCCAACCAGACCGATATCTTCATCCGAGGTATCGACAAGCAGTTGGTTGGTCAAGTGGCCGCTGAGATCCGCGACTTCCGCCGTCCTGAGCCGTACAAAGGCAAAGGTGTGCGTTACGCAGACGAAGTCGTCCGCCGTAAAGAAGCCAAGAAGAAGTAGGGCATAGCAAATGACCGTCAAAAAAGTTACCCGACTGCGTCGCGCTCGCAAAGCACGCCTGAAAATGCACGAGCTAGAAGTCGTGCGTCTCTGCGTGCACCGCTCTTCGCAGCACATTTATGCCCAGGTCATTTCGGCCGACGGCAGCAAAGTCCTGGCGAGCGCCTCGACTTTGGACAAAGAACTGCGTGATGGTGCCACTGGCAACATCGACGCGGCCACTAAGGTTGGCCAGCTGGTTGCTGAGCGTGCGAAAGCCGCCGGCGTATCACAAGTGGCTTTCGACCGTTCTGGCTTCAAGTACCACGGCCGCGTCAAGGCGCTGGCTGATGCTGCTCGTGAAGGCGGGCTGGAGTTCTAAGTTATGTCAAATAACGACCAAAAACGCGACGAAGGCTACATTGAGAAGCTGGTTCAAGTTAACCGCGTTGCAAAGACTGTAAAAGGCGGCCGTATCTTCACTTTCACCGCGTTGACCGTGGTTGGTGATGGTAAAGGGCGTGTTGGTTTTGGCCGTGGCAAGTCACGTGAAGTGCCTGCTGCGATCCAGAAGGCGATGGAAGCTGCTCGCCGCAACATGATCCAGGTTGATCTGAATGGCACTACTCTGCAGTACGCAATGAAGTCTGCCCATGGCGCTTCGAAGGTGTACATGCAGCCTGCCTCTGAAGGTACCGGTATCATCGCTGGCGGCGCTATGCGCGCAGTGTTGGAAGTTGCTGGTGTTCAGAACGTATTGGCCAAGTGCTACGGCTCGACTAACCCTGTAAACGTGGTTCACGCCACTTTCAAGGGTTTGAAAGCTATGCAATCTCCTGAGTCTATTGCTGCCAAGCGCGGCAAAAGTGTCAAGGAGATCTTCTGATCATGGCTACCGTTAAAGTAACGCTGATCAAAAGCATGACCGGTCGCATTCCTAACCACAAACTGTGTGTTAAAGGTCTGGGTCTGCGTCGCATCGGTCACACTGTAGAAGTGCTGGATACTCCTGAGAATCGCGGGATGATCAACAAGGCTTACTACATGCTGCGAGTCGAGGGTTAATCGATGAAACTCAATGATCTGAGTCCAGCGCCGGGTTCCCGTCGCGAAAAGCATCGTCCGGGCCGTGGTATCGGTAGTGGTTTGGGTAAGACTGGTGGCCGTGGCCACAAAGGTCAAACCTCCCGCTCCGGTGGCACTATTGCTCCGGGCTTTGAAGGCGGCCAACAGCCGCTGCATCGTCGCCTGCCAAAATTCGGCTTCGTTTCCCTGAAGGCCATGGATCGCGCAGAAGTGCGTTTGTCCGAGCTGGCTAAAGTGGAAGGCGACGTTGTAACTGTGCAGTCCCTGAAGGATGCCAACGTGATCAACCAAAACGTACAGCGTGTGAAAATCATGCTGTCCGGCGAAGTTAATCGCGCTGTCACCATCAAAGGTATCGCAGCCACCAAAGGTGCGCGTGCGGCTATCGAAGCAGCTGGCGGCAAGTTCGAGGAATAAATGGCTAAGCAAGGTGCTCTCTCTGCGCTCGGCAAAGGCGGTATGTCTGAACTCTGGGCTCGTCTGCGTTTTCTGTTCCTGGCGATTATCGTCTACCGAATAGGCGCACACATCCCGGTTCCAGGTATTAACCCGGAGCGACTCGCAGACCTGTTTCGACAGAATGAGGGGACCATTCTTAGCTTGTTCAACATGTTTTCCGGCGGTGCGCTGGAGCGGATGAGCATTTTTGCACTGGGGATCATGCCGTACATTTCGGCATCGATCATCATGCAATTAATGACAGCCGTCAGCCCACAGCTGGAGCAGTTGAAGAAGGAAGGGGAAGCTGGCCGTCGCAAGATCAGCCAGTACACCCGCTACGGCACCGTTGTCCTGGCCTTGGTTCAAGCTATCGGCATGTCCGTTGGCCTGGCCGGTCAGGGCGTCGCGTTCTCTGCAGACATAGGCTTCCACTTCGTTGCTGTCACCACCTTTGTGGCTGGTGCGATGTTCATGATGTGGCTAGGCGAGCAGATTACCGAGCGCGGTGTTGGTAACGGTATCTCGATGTTGATCTTCGCAGGTATCGTCGCCGGTCTTCCGAGAGCAATCGGGCAGTCTTTCGAGTCTGCTCGCATGGGTGACATCAATATCTTCGCCCTGGTTGCTATCGGTTTGCTGGCAGTAGCGATTATCGGTTTCGTGGTGTTCATTGAGCGTGGTCAGCGTCGTATTGCTGTTCACTACGCCAAGCGTCAGCAGGGCCGTAAGGTTTTTGCTGCGCAGACTAGCCACTTGCCGCTGAAAGTGAACATGGCTGGCGTTATTCCAGCTATTTTCGCGAGCAGCATTTTGCTGTTTCCGGCGTCGTTGGGTGCCTGGTTTGGTCAGTCTGAAGGTATGGGCTGGTTGCAGGACATCTCGCAGTCGATCGCTCCTGGTCAGCCGTTGAATATTCTGCTGTTTAGTGCAGGGATTATTTTCTTCTGCTTCTTCTATACGGCGTTGATGTTCAATCCGAAAGACGTAGCGGAAAACCTGAAGAAGTCCGGTGCCTTTATTCCGGGTATCCGTCCAGGTGAGCAGTCTGCGCGCTATATTGATGGCGTTCTGACCCGCTTGACCATGTTCGGTGCTCTATATATGACGGCCGTCTGCTTGCTGCCCCAGTTCCTGGTGGTTGCAGCAAACGTACCGTTCTACCTTGGCGGGACCTCGTTGCTGATCGTGGTAGTGGTTGTGATGGACTTCATGTCCCAAGTACAATCGCACCTCGTTTCGCACCAGTACGAATCCCTGATGAAGAAAGCCAACCTGAAGGGCTACGGCAGCGGCATGTTGCGCTGATGTACCCATAAGGTTCGAGGAGCTGGTAATGAAAGTTCGTGCATCGGTGAAAAAGCTGTGCCGCAACTGCAAGATTATTCGCCGCGAAGGTGTTGTTCGAGTAATTTGCAGCGCGGAACCACGTCACAAACAGCGCCAAGGCTGAGTGT
The DNA here is from genome assembly GCF_002699985.1 of Pseudomonas sp. ICMP 561. Classification (GTDB taxonomy): domain Bacteria; phylum Pseudomonadota; class Gammaproteobacteria; order Pseudomonadales; family Pseudomonadaceae; genus Aquipseudomonas; species Aquipseudomonas quasicaspiana. The sequence continues at coordinate 30,693 of NZ_LKBT01000007.1, forward strand.
GATCTGTGCTTAAGCCCAGCAGCTAGTGCGCTGCTGGGTTGATTATTTGTTATTACAGCGATATTATCTCGCGCCCTATTTCTTGGCTTCCGGGGCGTAGGTAGCTGTCAATTGGAGTCCCACTGAATGGCCCGTATTGCAGGCGTTAACATTCCAGATAACAAGCATACTGTTATCTCGCTGACCTACATCTATGGTGTTGGTCGCACCACTGCACACAAGATCTGTGCAACCACTGGGGTTAACCCAGCGGCAAAGATCAAAGATCTGAGCGACGAGCAGATTGAACTACTGCGTGGCGAAGTGGCGAAGTTCACCACTGAAGGTGACCTGCGTCGCGAAATCAACATGAAAATCAAGCGCTTGATGGACTTGGGCTGCTACCGCGGTCTGCGCCATCGTCGTGGTCTTCCAGTACGCGGTCAGCGTACCAAGACTAACGCGCGTACTCGCAAAGGTCCGCGTAAGCCGATCCGCAAGTAATCGCATTAGCGCAACGACAGGAATTTAGTCATGGCAAAACCTGCTGCTCGTCCTCGTAAAAAAGTTAAAAAGACGGTGGTTGATGGCATCGCCCACATCCACGCTTCTTTTAACAACACAATCGTCACCATCACCGATCGTCAAGGTAACGCGCTGTCCTGGGCTACCTCCGGCGGTTCGGGTTTCCGCGGTTCTCGCAAGTCCACGCCGTTCGCTGCTCAAGTAGCTGCTGAACGTGCTGGTCAAGCTGCGCTGGAATATGGTCTGAAGAACCTCGACGTTAACGTCAAAGGTCCAGGTCCAGGTCGTGAGTCTGCTGTCCGTGCATTGAACGGCTGTGGCTATAAGATCGCCAGCATCACCGACGTGACGCCAATCCCGCACAACGGGTGCCGTCCGCCGAAGAAGCGCCGCGTGTAATCCAGGAGACTGTAGAAAATGGCTCGTTACATTGGTCCAAAATGCAAGCTTGCTCGTCGTGAAGGCACCGATCTCTTTCTGAAGAGCGGCGTTCGCGCGATCGAATCCAAGTGCAACATCGAAGCAGCTCCAGGTATCCACGGCCAGCGCCGTGGCCGTCAGTCCGACTACGGCACCCAGCTGCGTGAGAAACAAAAAGTTCGTCGTATCTATGGCGTACTCGAGCGTCAATTCAGCGGTTACTACAAAGAAGCTGCCGGCAAGAAAGGCGCTACTGGTGAGAACCTGCTGCAACTGCTCGAATGCCGTCTGGATAACGTTGTATACCGTATGGGCTTCGGCTCGACTCGTGCTGAATCCCGTCAATTGGTTTCGCACAAGTCGATCAGCGTGAACGGCAAAACCGTAAACGTTCCGTCGTATCAGGTTCGTGCCGGTGACGTGGTTGCTATCCGCGAGAAAGCCAAGAACCAACTGCGCATCGTCCAGGCTCTCGATCTGTGTGCCCAACGTGGCCGCGTAGAATGGGTAGAAGTAGACACTGAGAAGAAATCGGGCGTTTTCAAGAACGTTCCAGCTCGCAGTGATCTGTCCGCCGACATCAACGAAAGCCTGATTGTCGAGCTCTACTCCAAGTAAGGGCTAGAAAATAGGTGCATCCATGCAGATTTCGGTAAATGAGTTCCTGACACCCCGCCACATTGATGTGCAGGTTGTCAGTCCAACCCGCGCCAAGATTACTCTCGAGCCTCTCGAGCGTGGTTTTGGCCATACCCTGGGCAACGCGCTGCGCCGCATCCTGTTGTCCTCCATGCCCGGCTGTGCAGTAGTCGAGGCCGAGATTGACGGTGTACTCCATGAGTACAGCGCCATCGAAGGTGTACAGGAAGATGTAATTGAAATCCTGTTGAACCTTAAAGGTCTGGCTATCAAGCTGCACGGTCGAGACGAAGTTACGCTGACCTTGTCGAAGAAGGGTTCGGGGGTGGTTACCGCTGCCGATATTCAGCTGGATCATGATGTCGAGATCGTTAACCCCGATCACGTAATCGCTAACCTGGCGTCTAACGGCGCCCTGAACATGAAGCTCACCGTAGCTCGTGGTCGTGGTTATGAACCGGCAGACTCGCGTCAGAGCGATGAAGATGAAAGCCGCAGCATTGGTCGCTTGCAGCTTGACTCTTCGTTCAGCCCGGTTCGCCGTATCGCATACGTGGTGGAAAACGCCCGTGTCGAGCAGCGTACTAACCTGGACAAGCTGGTTATTGATCTGGAAACCAACGGTACTCTGGATCCTGAAGAGGCTATCCGCCGCGCTGCAACCATTCTGCAACAGCAGTTGGCTGCGTTCGTCGACCTCAAAGGTGACAGTGAGCCAGTGGTAATCGAACAGGAAGACGAGATCGATCCGATCCTGCTCCGTCCGGTTGACGATTTGGAATTGACTGTACGTTCGGCCAACTGCCTCAAGGCGGAGAACATTTACTACATCGGCGACCTGATTCAGCGCACCGAAGTAGAACTGTTGAAGACTCCAAACCTTGGCAAGAAATCCTTGACTGAGATCAAGGACGTCCTGGCCTCCCGTGGTCTGTCCCTCGGCATGCGCCTCGACAACTGGCCGCCGGCAAGTCTTAAGAAGGACGACAAGGCGACTGCCTGATCGTCGTAATCACCGAACGTTGTGTTTGGTAAGGAATGAACCATGCGTCATCGTAAAAGTGGTCGTCACCTGAGCCGGACTAGCTCCCACCGTAAGGCCATGTTTCAAAACATGGCGGTGTCGCTGTTCGAGCACGAGCTGATCAAAACTACATTGCCGAAAGCTAAAGAACTGCGTCGCGTTGCTGAGCCGCTGATCACTTTGGCTAAAACAGACAGTCTGGCTAACCGCCGTCTGGCTTTCGACCGTACTCGTTCGAAAGCAATCGTTGGTAAGCTGTTCAACGATCTGGGCAAGCGTTATGCAACCCGCGAGGGTGGCTATCTGCGCATCCTGAAGTGCGGTTTCCGCACTGGCGACAACGCGCCAATGGCGTATGTCGAGCTGGTTGATCGTCCTGCTGGCGGCGAAGCTGTATCCGCTGAGTAAGACGTCAGTCTGAAACGAAGAACCGGGCCTAGTGCCCGGTTTTTTGTTTTCAGGATTCGGTGATTTCGTATTGTCTGTGACTATCGAAGACTAAGATTTAATAAATTTCGCTGTGTAACAGAAGTGGACAATAATCCCTGCCATGCCGATTAGCCGGTCGTTTATGCCAGAGGAATTATTAATGAGCCAGCCCAAGACTCTCACCACCGCCAGCGGCGCACCTGTAGCAGATAACCAGAATTCCCGTTCCGCTGGTCCTCGTGGCCCGTTACTGCTTGATGATTTTCATCTGATTGAGAAGCTTGCCCACTTCAATCGTGAAAACATCCCTGAGCGTCGTGTGCACGCGAAAGGTTCTGGCGCTCACGGCACCTTTACTCTCACCCGCGATATCACCCAATACACCAGTGCTAATCTGTTCAATACCGTGGGTAAACAGACCCCGATTTTTCTGCGCTTCTCTACTGTCGGTGGTGAACGTGGTTCTGCTGACACTGAGCGCGATCCTCGTGGTTTCGCACTGAAGTTCTACACAGAAGAAGGCAACTGGGACATCGTTGGCAACAACACACCGGTTTTCTTTATCCGTGACCCGCTGAAATTCCCGGACTTTATCCACACGCAAAAACGCCAGCCGCAGACCAACCTGAAGAATGCGCAAATGATGTGGGACTTCTGGTCTCATTCCCCTGAGGCGCTGCACCAGGTCACCATCCTGTTTTCAGATCGCGGTATCCCGGATGGTTATCGCCACATGCACGGCTTCGGTAGCCACACTTACAGCCTGATCAGCGCTGCTGGTGAGCGTCACTGGGTTAAATGGCACTACAAGACCCAGCAAGGCATCAAGAACCTTACGCCGGCCGATGCTGCGCGCATTGCGGGAACGGATCCTGATTACGCTCAACGGGACTTGTTCACCGCCATTGAACAAGGCGACTTCCCGAAGTGGACCGTCTGCATTCAATTGATGACCGAAGCTCAAGCGGCAGCCCATCACGAGAATCCTTTCGACGTGACCAAAACCTGGTCGCAGAAAGAGTACCCGCTGATCGAAGTCGGTGAGATCGAGCTCAATCGCAACCCGCTTAACTATTTTGCTGAAGTTGAACAAGCGGCATTTGGTCCAAGCAACATGGTTCCGGGTGTAGGCCTGTCTCCGGATCGCATGCTGCAAGGGCGCGTTTTCGCATACGCCGATGCGCACCGCTACCGGGTGGGCACCAATCACCAGCACTTGCCAATCAACGCACCCCGGAATCCGGTTCATAGCTACCAGCGTGATGGTGCGATGGCTTTCGGTACTAACGGTGGTTCAGGGCCAAACTACGAGCCTAACAGCTACTCAGATGCACCGAAGCAGGCTCCGCATTATGCTGAGCCATCGCTGGCCCTTAGCGGCGCAGCTGATCGTTATGATCATCGTGAAGATGGCGATTACTACAGCCAGGCGGGCAAGTTGTTCAACCTGATGAGTGCCGACCAGAAAGCACTGTTGATCAACAATATTGCAGGCACGATGGCCGATGTTTCTAGCGATGTCGTGCAGCGTCAGTTGCAGCATTTCTACAAAGCCGATGCTGCTTACGGCGAGGGTATTGCGAAAGCGTTGGGCGTATCGCTGATGTAAGTCTAAGTGATAAACGGAACCGCCCTCATTTGGGCGGTTTTTCGTATCTGATCACCGATTTTTCGCTGCTTTTTGTCGATTTTTATCACTTTGGACAGTGACCTTCGCAAGCGGTTGGTTCAGACTATGCACTTTCAGGCAGGAGACGTGGGCGATGCTAGGCCACCCGGAAGTAATCGATTATCTCAATACGCTGCTGGTGGGCGAATTGGCAGCGCGTGACCAATATTTCGTTCATTCGCGTATGTACGAAGACTGGGGCTTCACCAAGCTCTACGAACGTATCAATCACGAGATGGAAGAAGAGGCACAGCACGCCGATGCTCTGATGCGTCGTATCTTGATGCTCGAAGGCACTCCGCGCATGCGTCCGGACGATCTAGATGTCGGTACTACGGTCCCAGAGATGTTTGCTGCTGATCTGCGTCTTGAGTACAAGGTCCGTGCTGCGCTGTGCAAGGGCATTGAGCTCTGCGAGCTGCACAAGGATTATGTAACGCGTGAAATCCTCCGTGTTCAGTTGAACGATACCGAAGAAGATCACACCTACTGGCTCGAAAAGCAGTTGGGTCTGATCAAGACCATCGGCCTGGAAAACTACCTGCAGTCGCAATTCTGATTCGTAGGCAAGTCAAGCCGTATAAACAAGCCGCATAAAAAAGCCCCTGCACTTTTACGTGACAGGGGCTTTTTGATTCTAGCGGCCTGACAATGTCAGGCTTTGTCCCTGAGCAGCAGAGGCTTGAGATAGTGACCTGTGTAGGATTGCTCCATTTCAGACACCTGCTCCGGCGTACCTACGGCAATGATCTGTCCGCCTTTGGAGCCGCCTTCCGGACCAAGGTCCACAAGCCAGTCGGCAGTCTTGATCACATCAAGGTTGTGCTCGATGACCACCACGGTATTACCGTGGTCGCGTAAACGATGCAGAACGTCCAGCAGTTGTTGGATATCTGCGAAGTGCAGGCCTGTGGTCGGCTCATCAAGGATATACAGCGTTTTGCCGGTATCGCGCTTGGACAGCTCGCGAGACAGCTTCACCCGTTGAGCTTCGCCGCCAGACAACGTAGTCGCAGATTGACCCAGCTTGATGTAAGACAGGCCCACATCCATCAGGGTCTGTAGCTTGCGCGCCAGCGCTGGAACCGCATCGAAGAACTCGCGTGCTTCTTCGATGGTCATTTCAAGCACTTCGTGAATGCTCTTGCCCTTGTATTTGATCTCAAGGGTTTCGCGGTTGTAGCGCTTGCTCTTGCACACATCGCACGGTACGTAGATATCCGGCAGGAAGTGCATCTCGACCTTGATCAGGCCATCACCCTGACACGCCTCGCAGCGGCCGCCCTTGACGTTGAAAGAGAAACGCCCTGGTCCGTATCCGCGGGAGCGCGACTCAGGTACCCCTGAGAACAGCTCGCGAATCGGCGTGAACAGACCGGTGTAAGTTGCCGGGTTGGAGCGAGGGGTACGACCAATCGGGCTTTGATCGATGTCCACGACCTTGTCCAGATGTTCCAGACCTTTGATGCTGTCGTGGGTCGCAGCTTCCAGCGTCGTGGCGCCGTTCAGTGCGGTTGCACTGAGCGGGAACAGCGTGTTGTTGATCAGCGTCGATTTGCCCGAACCTGAAACACCGGTCACGCAGGTCAGCAAGCCAATGGGGATTTCCAGATCAACGTTGCGCAAGTTGTTGCCGCGAGCACCCTTGAGGGTCAGTGACAGCTTCTTATTGCGGGGTGTGCGTTTGGCCGGGACGGCGATCTTCACCCGACCTGACAGGTACTTGCCCGTGAGCGAGTCAGGGTGCGCCATGACCTCGTCCGGCGTTCCCTCGGCGACAATGTGCCCGCCATGCACGCCAGCGCCTGGGCCGATGTCGACCACATAGTCTGCAAGGCGAATCGCATCTTCATCGTGCTCGACCACGATCACCGTGTTGCCGATGTCACGCAGGTGCTTGAGGGTGCCCAGCAACCGGTCATTGTCCCGCTGGTGCAGGCCAATCGAGGGTTCGTCGAGGATGTACATGACACCGACGAGACCCGCGCCAATCTGGCTGGCGAGCCGGATACGCTGCGCTTCACCGCCCGAGAGCGTGTCAGCGCTGCGATCCAGCGTCAGGTAATCAAGACCGACGTTGACGAGGAACTCGAGACGCTCGCGGATCTCTTTAAGAATCTTGTCAGCAATTTCACCGCGACGTCCCGTCAGCTTCAGCTCACCGAAATAGTCGGTCGCATCACCGATTGGCATGTTCGTAACGGCAGGCAGCGTCTTCTCGCCAACCCAAACGTGACGGGCTTCGCGACGCAGGCGTGTACCGCGGCAATCCGGGCAGGGCTGCGTGCCGAGAAACTTGGCCAGCTCTTCGCGCACAGTCGCCGATTCGGTCTCCCGGTAGCGACGCTCCAGGTTGGGCACGATGCCTTCGAACGGGTGGGCGCGTTTGACGATGTCACCCCGATCGTTCAAATAGCGGAAGTCGACATTCTGTGAGCCGCTGCCATTGAGCAAGGTTTTCTGAATATCACCTGGCAGTTCCTTGAACGGTACTTCCAGGCTGAAATCGTAGTGTTTGGCCAGCGAACCGAGCATCTGGAAGTAATACACGTTGCGCCTGTCCCAGCCGCGTATAGCGCCTTCAGCCAGGGTTAGCTCTGCGTTTACCAGACGCTTGATGTCGAAAAACTGCTTAACGCCCAAGCCATCGCATGTCGGACATGCGCCGGCCGGGTTGTTGAAGGAAAACAGTTTGGGTTCCAGTTCGCTGATGGCGTGGCCGCAGATCGGACAGGCGAAGCGGGCAGAGAAAATCATCTCTTCCCCGGGCTCGTCATCCATTGGCGCAACCCAGGCGATACCGTCAGCCAGTTTCAGCGCTGTCTCAAAAGACTCCGCCAAACGCTGTTGCAGATCGGCACGCACCTTGAAACGGTCGACAACCACATCGATGGAATGCTTCTTCTGCTTATCAAGCTTTGGCAGCTCATCGAGTTCGCACAGACGGCCATCTACCCGGGCGCGGACGAAGCCTTGTGCGCGCAGCTCTTCGAACACTGACAAGTGCTCGCCCTTGCGCTCACGGATCACCGGGGCCAGCAGCATCAATTTGCTGCCCTCAGGTTGCGCCATTACCAGGTCAACCATCTGGCTGACGGTTTGCGCTTCCAGCGGAATGTCGTGATCCGGGCAGCGAGGCTGACCAACGCGAGCATAAAGCAGGCGCAGGTAGTCGTAGATCTCGGTGATCGTGCCCACGGTCGAACGCGGGTTGTGTGAAGTCGATTTCTGCTCGATGGAAATGGCCGGCGACAGGCCTTCGATGGTATCGACGTCCGGCTTTTCCATCATGGAAAGGAATTGCCGGGCATACGCGGAAAGCGATTCGACATAGCGCCGTTGCCCTTCGGCGTACAGGGTGTCGAATGCCAGCGATGACTTGCCAGAACCGGAAAGCCCGGTAATGACGATCAGCTTGTCGCGTGGCAGGGTCAGGTCAATGTTCTTCAGGTTGTGGGTTCGAGCCCCACGAATCAGGATCTTGTCCAAAATGGCCTCGCACGGCGGGCGTCGAAAACGTAGGAGTATACGGAAAAAACACTGGATGGATGCACACTATATGAATAGCTGTCTTAGCCGTAAATGAAGACTGTGTCATCTAGGCGTGTCATAGCGTCGCGATATACCCCGTCAATCGATGGGACTGGTAGAATCGCCGCCGGTTCACACGAGGTTTTTCCATGCACGATCCCCACAGCGAGAGAATGAGCGGCGGCGAGACCCGCGCAGCAGGCGGTCTTGCGCTGGTATTTGCGTTTCGCATGCTTGGCATGTTCATGGTCCTGCCTGTGCTTGCGACCTATGGCATGGACCTGGCGGGAGCCAGCCCGGCGTTGATCGGCCTCGCAATCGGCGCTTATGGCCTGACTCAGGCGTTCCTGCAGATTCCCTTCGGGATTATTTCCGACCGTATCGGACGGCGTCCGGTTATCTATTTCGGCTTGATCATTTTCGCCTTGGGCAGCGTCCTGGCAGCGAGTGCAGATTCGATCTGGGGCATCATTGCCGGGCGTATTCTGCAGGGTGCCGGTGCCATCTCCGCAGCGGTCATGGCCTTGCTCTCGGATCTGACCCGGGAGCAGCATCGCACCAAGGCAATGGCCATGATCGGCATGACTATTGGTCTTTCGTTTGCGATCGCCATGGTGGTCGGGCCGATCCTGACCAGCGCCTTTGGCTTGTCCGGTCTGTTTCTCGCAACCGGTGCGATGGCCTTGGTGGGGATTTTCATTGTTGCGTTCGTGGTGCCGAAAAATACCGTCACCTTGCAGCACCGCGAATCGGGAGTAGCACGTCAGGCGTTAGGGCCGACCTTGCGTCATCCTGATCTTCTTCGACTGGATTTGGGTATCTTCGTGTTGCACGCGATGCTCATGTCAAGCTTTGTGGCCTTGCCGCTGGCACTGGTGACAAAAGCCGGTTTGCCCAAGGAAGAGCACTGGTGGGTCTATCTCACGGCACTGCTGATTTCATTTTTCGCAATGATCCCATTCATTATTTATGGTGAGAAAAAGCGTCAGATGAAGCGTGTGCTCATCGGTGCAGTCACCGTATTGATGCTCACTGAACTATTCTTCTGGGAGTTTGGGAACACGTTACGAGCACTGGTCATCGGGACAGTGGTATTCTTCGTCGCGTTCAACCTGCTGGAAGCGTCTTTGCCGTCATTGATCAGCAAAGTTTCACCGGCTGGCGGAAAAGGTACGGCGATGGGGGTTTATTCCACCAGCCAGTTCCTTGGTTCGGCCGCAGGTGGGATACTCGGCGGCTGGTTGTTCCAGCATGGCGGGCTCGACGTGGTGTTCCTTGGTGGTGCTGCGATGGCCGCCATCTGGCTAGCGGTTGCAGTGACCATGCGTGAACCGCCTTACGTGACGAGCCTGCGTCTGCCCTTGTCGCCTGAAGCCCTGCGTGATGCGGGCCTGGCGGACAGACTGAAGGCCGTGGAAGGCGTAACGGATGCAGTGGTGGTTGCCGAAGAGGCAGCCATCTATATCAAATTGGATACAAAACTATTGGATCGCGCGTCTCTGGAACGGATGGTCAACCCAGCCACCCAAGCGTGCGAAGCCTAGGAGAACGTTATGGCCCGTGGGGTTAACAAAGTTATATTGGTCGGCACATGCGGCCAGGATCCCGAAGTTCGCTACCTGCCTAACGGTAATGCCGTGACCAACCTGAGTCTGGCGACCAGCGAACAGTGGACTGACAAACAGACCGGTCAGAAAGTCGAAAAGACTGAATGGCACCGTGTGTCGATGTTCGGCAAAGTCGCCGAAATCGCTGGCGAATACCTGCGCAAGGGTTCCCAGGTCTACATCGAAGGCAAGCTGCAGACCCGCGAGTGGGAAAAAGACGGTATCAAGCGTTACACGACTGAAATCGTCGTCGACATGCAAGGCACCATGCAACTGCTGGGCGGCCGTCCACAAAACGACGGCGCTCCTCAAGGGCAAGGTGGCGGCAATTATCAGAATTCCGCTCCACGTCCTCAGCAATCGCGTCCACAGCAGTCCGCGCCACAGCAACAGCCACAGCGCGAATCCCGTCCTGCTCCGCAGCAGCAAGCGCCACAGCCGGCCGCCGATTTCGACAGCTTTGATGACGATATTCCGTTCTAACCAACTCGCTTCGTCTGGCTGACGAAAAAGCCTGCAGCGTTCATTCGTTGCGGGCTTTTTGTTGGGCGTGCATATGACAGATTGCACGTTGTAGGAGCTGCCGATGGCTGCGATTCAGACAGTCTCAGGATAACTTCGCAGCTTTCGGCAGCTCCTACAGGTCCAATGTTTGCGGAGAGTCAGCGCGGTGCCATGGGCAACGGAGCTTTCTGTTACAACCCCAACTCCGACAACCCCGGATGATCATCCGGACGCCGACCCAGCGGCCAGTGGAACTTGCGCTCCGACTCTTTGATCGGCATGTCGTTGATGCAGGCGAAGCGGTTGGCCATCAGGCCATTCACGTCGAACTCCCAGTTTTCGTTGCCGTATGAGCGGAACCAGTTGCCCGAGTCATCGTGCCATTCGTAGGCGTAGCGCACGGCGATACGGTTATCGGTGAAGGCCCATAATTCTTTGATCAGCCGGTAGTCCAGCTCCTTCGCCCATTTGCGAGTCAGGAAGGCTTTGGCTTCGTCCCGGTTAGTCGCGAACTCTGTGCGGTTGCGCCATTTAGTATCCAGTGTGTAGGCCAATGCGACTTTTTCGGGATCGCGACCATTCCAGCCATCTTCGGCCAAGCGGACTTTTTGGATGGCGGACTCCCGAGTGAAGGGCGGCAAAGGCGGGCGGGTTTCAGTGCTGGGTGACATGGCAAAACCTCTGGACGGACAGTGGGGGATCAGCTTGCAGTGGGCGCAGGCTTTTTCGTTAAGGCATTCAAGAGCAATTGCGCCATGTCGCGGGCGCTGTCGGCGGCATTGTGGTCGCCCATGACCAAGGCAAGGGTGATGGCGCCGTCGATCAGGATCAGCAGTTGTTTGGCCAGCACATCGGGCTGTTCGATGTTCAATTGCTGGCAGAGCTCCAGTGCGTAATCAAAAAGCTTCTGTTTGTGGGCTTTTGCCAACTGACGGATTGGATCTTCAGCGTCGCCGATCTCACCCGCCGTATTGATAAATGCGCAGCCACGAAAGCCTTCCGATTCAAACCAGCCTTTGAGCACGGTGAACATTTCCAGAATGCGCGCTTCAGGGCTCGTGGCCTTATCGGTCTCAGTGCGAAACCAATGCATCCAGCGAACATCGCGCGCGCTAAGCGCGTTCACGGCCACGTCTTCCTTGGTCGCGTAATATCGGTAGATGCTTTTGCGCGCCACGCCGGAAGTACGCACCAGCAAGTCCATGCCCATGGCATGAATCCCGTTGGTGTAGATCAGTTGCTCGGCGGTTTGCAGGATTTTGTCCTGAACAGCGGTGGTCGATGTCTTATTCATGGTCGAAGGGTAGAACGATCGTTCTACCCTGTCAAACGTATCCCTTAAACCACCTGATCAGTTTTCGGGATCGCCCGTTTGCGTTGCACAGAGTCTGGCTCTGCACGGATAAGGGTGATTGGGATGGATTTGGCGGCGGGGACCTTACTCCGTTCTGCGTAGTGCCAAAGCGGCACTAACGGATTGCATTCCGGGTAATACGCCGCGCTGCATCCTTCGGGAATGTCATAAGCGATGATTTGCATTGGCCCGGCTTCTCGCGGTGTTTCCGGTTCTACCGCTGTCTTTAGCAATACCCAATCACCTGCGGTAAAGCCGAGCCGTACGATGTCGTTACGATTCATGAAAATCACCGAACGTGTACCGCTGACGCCCCGAAAGCGATCTTCATAGCCATAGATCGTGGTGTTGAATTGGTCATTGCTGCGTAGCGTCATCAGTTGCAGAACATCATGGAAATCAGATCCCGGGCTGACGTCACTGTCTTCATCAAGGGATTGTGGAGTGATGAAATGGGCACGCCCGCTCTCGGTTTTCCATTCACGCTGAATGGCCGGGATCGGTTTATGAAAGCCACCGGTTTGCCACATCCGGGTTTCCATATCATGAAAAATTTCCGGGTACACGGTCGCGATGGCCTGGCGAATCTTGCTGTAGTCACTGCGCCAGGCATCCCAGTCTATGTGCTCGGTTCCCGTCAGTGTCGCTTCGGCCAGGCCCGCAATGATCGCGGTCTCGGCGCGCAATTGTTCGCTCGCCGGTTCGCTGGTGCCTTTCCAGCCATGAATGCAGCCAGTGCTGTCTTCTGTGCTATAGCTTTGTGCGTGACCGTTCTGGCGGTCGATTTCAATCTTGCCGAGGCACGGTAGCAGCCAAGTGTTTTTCGCCGTAACCAGGTGGGTGCGGTTGAGCTTGGTGGCAATTTGTACGCTCAGTTGCAGATTTTTCCAGGCAGGTTCCATGCGTGAGGTGTCGGGAATCGCCCGGAGAAAATTACCGCCCAGACCGATGAAACCGCGCACGCTGCCGTCAACGATGCCTTCGCAGGTTTCCACGGTCGCACGCCCTTTGTTTTTCGGGACCTGAAACCCGAACGACTTCTCAATGTTATCCACAGGCACCTTGCCTGGGTCTTCAGTGATGCCGACGGTTCGCTGACCTTGCACATTGGAATGACCGCGCACCGGACAGATACCAGCACCGGGTTTGCCGATGTTACCGCGCAGCATCAGCAGGTTGACCAGCATCTGTACGGCTTCAACCCCTTTACGGTGTTGAGTGATGCCCATTCCGTAAACAACGATGGTCCGTTCGCTGGCGGCATAAACCGTCGCCGCCGCCTCCATGGCCTCACGAGTGAGCCCCGAGCGTTCCTTCAGGGTGTCCCATCCGCAGTTACGTACCGTATTGATAAATTCGGCGAAGCCTTCGGTATGTTGGCCGATGAACGTTTGATCAATCACTGGAGGCTCGCCCTTGATCAGTGCGGTCTTGTCGATTTCCAGCAATGCCTTGGCTATGCCCATGACGGCTGCAATGTCACCGCCTATTGCTACCTGATGGTACTGGGTGCTGATCACTGTCGAGTCTGGACCGAGCATCTGGACAGGTGATTGCGGATTGACGAAGCGTTCCAGTCCTCGTTCCCGGATGGGGTTGAACGTGATGATCGGCACATTTCGACTGCGTGCCTCTTGCAGATCATGAAGCATGCGCGGGCTGTTGCTGCCTACATTCTGCCCAAAGAAAAAGATGCACTCGGTCTGCTTGAAGTCCTCTAGCGTCACAGTCCCTACGGGGACGCCAATGCTTTCCTGCAATCCCACCGAGGTGCTTTCGTGGCACATGTTGGAGCTGTCTGGCAGGTTGTTTGTCCCGTAAGCTCTGGCGAAGAGCTGGTACATGAAGGAGGTTTCAAGGGAGGCGCGCCCTGAGGCATAAAACGCGACGCTATCCGGGTCCAGGTTTTTTAGCTGCGTGCCTATCTCGAGATAAGCCTGCTCCCAAGTGGTTTCGCGGTAATGGTCAGTTTTGGGGTCGTAGCGCATCGGGTGGGTCAGGCGGCCATTCTGCTCGAGGTCGTAATCGGGCAATTGCAGCAGCTCTGTGACTGAGTGGTGGGCAAAGAACTCAGGGCCGGTTTTCAGTGAGGTCAATTCCCAGGCTGTGGCTTTTGCTCCGTTTTCGCAGAACTCCAGCGCGTGAGGTTTGCCGGGTTTGGCCCACGCACAGCTGACACAGGCGAAGCCTCCCGGCTTGTTTTGCCGGGTCAGCGCACCCGTCCCTTTGAGCAGTGTCTGTTCACGCCAGAGAATACTCATGACCGACATGGCGGAGCCCCAACCTCCTGCTGCCATTTTGTAAGGTTTATAGCGTGTCCGGGGATGAATGAGCATCAGGGTTTCCTCTTGCCGAACAGCCGCGCTGAACGTCTTATGCAACTCTGACGTGGGGGCCTATGGAAGGTTCGCTGTGCTTTCTCCAGTGGTTGTCATTGGATTGGCAGGCGAAAACCGAACTTGTCCGCCGTATACGAATCAGTTCCTATTGCCTGACAGACAGAGCCCTGACCATCGAGGAGTGCCCCGCGTTTTGTTGAACTTCAAGTCCATCGTCCTGCTTTGCATGCTGCTCGTTGCTGGCAGCTTTAACGTGCAGGCTGCCGAGCAAGCGGCTGCCGCTCCTGCTGCGTCTGCAGATGCAGCACCTGATACTCCCGAGACACCTGCTGCACCGGAAATTCTCGTGCAGGGCGGTTTGCTTGGCGTCCTCAGTTCCAGCATTGATGATGTGCAGGAAACCCTGTCGCTGGATGGCCGACTGCTCGACAGCTGGCGCCTGCGCGCAGACCGGGCGGCCGATGAGCTGGACAAGCTGGTCAACAAGCCGACCTCGCGTTCCAAGTGGGGCGTTGTCGGCGACTTCCTGATGCTCTCGGTGGTGTGGATCGGCGCTTTCGCCGCATTGACTACGCTCGGCAGTTTCGTCGCCATGCGCCTCAGCCGCCGCCCGTTTTTCCAGGTACGTGAACGCAGTCAGGCGTTGCTTGGCTATGTATTGCCCTACACCTTGCCCGCGTTGATCAGCCTGCCTCTGACCCTATACGCCAGTCACTTCCTGACGGCTTCGGTGGGGCGTGCGTTGGCGCTGTGTCTGGCTTACTCCACCAGTAGCGGCATCGTCTCCACGTCAGTGTTGTTGTGCGTGATCGTCATGTTCAACTACGGGCACAAGCGTGCTGCGGTGCGAATGATTCGCCGCTTCAGCCCGAAGCCGCTGTTTGTTATCGGGTTTATGGCGGCCCTCAGCGACGCCTTGACCAGCCCGCAGATCGCTCGCCAGATTGGCAACAACGTCACTACCAGCGTTGCGGTGTTTACCGGGCTGTTTGCATCAGTCGTGTTCTGCATGTTGGTAATCAAGGTGCGTCGCCCTATCGCGCATCTCATACGCAATCGCTCGCTAAGCAGCCGCCTGGCACGACCCGCACTGCAAGAGTCTCTGAAGGTGTTCTCAAACCTTTGGTATCTGCCGATTCTGCTGATGATTCTGGTTTCCGCGGTGAATCTGATTGGTGCAGGGGAAGACAGTCAGAAGGCTTTGCGTTGCGCGTTGTTCACAACGGTATTGCTGATTGCTACGGTGTTTTTGAGTACGGTTTTCCAGCACCTGTTCAAACCCACGACGGTTGAAGGGCGTGGTGGGCATATCTACAAGGCGCGGTTGCTGAATCTGGCCCACGGGCTGACGCGGATTGTTCTGGCGGTCGCGTTTATCGAGATCCTCGGTCAGATCTGGGGTTTTTCGCTGTTCGAGTTTGCCCAGAGCAACAGCCTGGGACGAGCCATCGGTGAATCGCTGAGCAGCATTGGTCTGATCTTCATGGTCACCTGGATGCTGTGGGTGGTGCTCGACACCGCGATTCAGGAAGCACTGAAAACTCCGATCAATCATCGGTCGTCTCGTCAGCCGAGTACGCGAATCAAGACGATTCTGCCGCTGTTGCGTAATGCGATAAAAATCATTTTGGTGGTGATCTGCGCCATCACCACCATGGCCAACCTGGGCATCAACGTCGCGCCACTGCTGGCGGGTGCGGGGGTGGTCGGCCTGGCGATTGGTTTTGGCTCTCAGCAATTGGTGCAGGATGTCATCACCGGTCTGTTCATCATCATTGAAGACACCTTCTCCATTGGCGACTGGGTGGTACTCAGCACCGGCCATTCGGGAACGGTTGAAAGCCTGACTATTCGCACCGTGCGTCTGCGTGACGGCAAAGGCTTTGTACATTCTGTGCCGTTCGGCCAGATAAAGGCAGTGACTAACCAGTCCCGGCAATTTGCTTACGCGTTCTTCTCGGTGCAGTTCACCTACGATTCCGACATCGACAGCGCGCTGTCCCTGATTCGTGAAGCCGGCCAGTCAATCAGCGAAGACATCCTGCTCAAGGGCAATCTGCAAGGGCCGCTGGAAGTTTTCGGTGTGGATCGCATGGACCTCAACGGCGTGGTGCTCACGGCGCAGTTCCGGACCTCTTCAGGCGGGCAGTACGCCGTTGGCCGTGCGTTCAACGAGCGTTTGAAAAAGCTTGTGGATAAATCCGATGACGTTCGCTTCGCGCAAACTTATCCACAGACGGTGATCAGCCCGAATGCGGGGCATGTACAGCAGCTTTCTGTCGACAGAGATGCGCAACCCGCGTCGGGCAAAGGCAATGTGGTGAACGTTGATGGCTCGGAGAGCCCGCCCGTGAAACCCGGCTGACTTCTGACTGGTGGGAGCAGAGCTTGCTCGCGATCGAGGCGCCGCGGAGCAGCTGCCTGACGAGTCATTCTTCATCGCGGGCAAGCCCGGCTCCCACAGTTCCTGCGCCCCCTCGTAGGACCGGCTTTAGCCGACCCGCCTGTAGGACCGGCTTTAGCCGGGAGGACGTCAGTACATCGGCTAAAAATCCATCGCCAGAAATACTGCCCTCCCGGCTAAAGCCGGTCCTACAAGGTCAATAGCGCATGAGCAAGCTTGCAGGCCAACATAGAATCTCCCACAGGGAATCGGTGCTTTTCAAAGTCAGCGCAACAACCTGTCCCGCACCTGCGCCATCGCTTCCGGTTCCAGCTCCAGCCAATACTGGGGTTTGCCCGCAATCACTGCTGCAGCCGGAATCCCATCGCGATACACCAGCCGATTGCCCACCAGCGCGGGCACTTTACTGCCTGGCAGCAGCGTGCCTTGCAGATTCAGCGGATCAACGGCGCTCAGGCTGATCAGGCTGCCGTCCAGTGGACGTTTGCGAATCTCGCGCAGCACCGGGATGGCTTCAGGCAGTGCGAATTGCTCGCCCGCCAGACCACTGACGAAGCGCCCGCCGCGGATTTCACCCCGTGCTTCAAGCCGATGAAAGGTGCGTAGCAATTCCCGCCAGCTTGGCAGCCAGTCGGCTTCGCGTTCCAGTAATCGCCAGAACACCACGCCATACCGGCGCAACAGAGTCATCGCGACATGCTCCAGCACTTGCGGGTCTACAGGTTGTGGGCGCTTGCTGGCGACAGTGGCCGGACGCGTCGAACGCTTCAGTAACGCCCAACGCCCGGCATCGTCCATGCCGCCAATAAACGCTCCGCGATTACGTCGGCTGGTGTGCGCCGAGCGCTTGCTGGCCGGAGTGATCAAGGCGCGGAGCCCGGCAAAGCTGTCGGCATTCACCAACCCGGCAGCCACCAACTCTTGCAGCGCGATTTCAAGTTCCGCGCGTAGCAAATGCGCTTCGCTCACCAGTTCATCAAAAAACATCGCGCCTTGCTGGGTCAGTGCCGCATGTACTTTCTGCGCCTTGGGCGACAACTCGTCGGGCTCTGGCTGCTCGGTCAAGCCGCTCCATAAGCTGACCTGGCTGCGGGGCAGCAAAACAATCGGAGTGCTGCGCAACGCCACCGCGCCGGTTTTAGTGTGGGCGGCCAGTCGCGTCCAGACGACCTTGCCCGAGCGGCAGATTTCATCGAGCCAGAGTGACGAGTAATCCTTGATCCGGGCCGACAGCAAGTCGCTGTCCCAAGCCCCGGCGGCAGCGCTGAAGCCCTCAAGTTGACTGATGATTTCCGGCAGCGCTGCTCGGCCCTGGCTGCGCGTGGCTGTGGACAAATGCTGCCAGTCGAATAGAAAGCGCATGAAGTCTTGTAATGATACCGGCTCGATTTCCCGGCGCAGTCGCTTGACGGTGTAGCGATGAATCCTCGCCAGCAAATGCCGTTCGCACCACTGGTCCTCAGTGGCTCCGGGGCTGAAGCGTCCGCGCAGCACGTAGCCTTCGCTTTCCAGCCGAGCCAGCGCCTGAGCCACGCTGCTGGCGCTCAACGCCAACGGCTCGGCGATGTCCTGCGTTGGCATCGGGCCAAAGCCGCTCAAGCGGGCGCGCACCACTTCAACGATCGCCTCATCGGCGTCCCATGCATCATCGAAGCCGGGCAGGGCACTTAACGGTGGGTGCATGTTCGACTGTGGATAAATGGCCCGCAGGCATGTGAGGCGTTCCAAAGGCACCCACAACCCCTCATCGGCGCCGACCTCGAAACACGTGGCGCGGCCGGAACGGGCCAAGGATTCCAGCCATTTCAGCCAACTCCCATTCGCGCCGGCCTCCGTGTTGCTGACACAACTCAGGCTCATCAACGCTTCATGCATCTCGTCGATGTTCTGTGGTTGAGGCCAGGCTTCTTCGTTGACTGCGGCAATAGCGTCGGCATCCAGCGCGCCGAGATCGTCCGAAGATTGCGGATCACTCCAGCGCCGATTGAGCACGGCTTGAGTGCGACGCTCCTCCAAGGGGGCGTCGTCGAGAAAGGCGTAGGGCCGCGCGTTGAGAATTTCGGCGGCCAGCGGTGACGGTGCGGGCAGGTCGCGCGCAATCAGCCGGACTTCGCCCTGTTCCATGCGCCGCAGCAGCTTCAGCCATCCTTCAGTGTCCATCGCTTCGTGCAGGCAATCGTCGAGGGTTTGCTCCACCAATGGATGGTTCGGCACTTCACGTTCGCCGACGATGTTTTCCAGGCAGGCGATCTGATCGGGGAAAACCGTTGCGATCAGGTCTTCGCTTTTCATGCGCTGCAATTGTGGCGCGACTTTACGTCCGCCGGTGTAGCGCGGCAGCGCCAACGCGGTCCCGGCATTCCAGCGCCAGCGCACGCCGAACAGCGGCGCATCGAGTACGGCCTGAATCAGCAGATGTTCCGCTGTGTTGGCGTTCAGATAACGCCAGACTTCATCCAGTTCGAAGCTATGGCTGGTGGACAGCGACAGCACAATCGCGTCTTCGCTGGCGGCGGCTTGAAGCTCGAAATTGAACGTGCGGCAGAAGCGTTTGCGTAACGCCAGGCCCCAGGCACGGTTAAGTCGGCTGCCGAACGGCGTATGGATGATCAGTTGCGTACCGCCGGACTCGTCGAAAAACCGTTCCATGATCAATGTGTCTTGCGACGGCAACGCAGTCAGTACCGAGCGAGTCCGCGCCAGGTAATCCACCAGTTGCTCGGCACTCGCCAGATTCAGCCCGAGTGTGTCGATCAACCAGTCAGTGCAAGGCTGTAGATCGCCGGGGTGGGCGCCTAACAGTTCGTCAATCTGACCTTGCAGGCGTGCCACGGCAAACGACAATTCATCGCTTCTGCCCGGTGCTTCGCCCATCCAGAATGGAATGTTGGGCGGCTGGCCTTGGGCGTCTTCAACCCTTACGCGGCCGCTCTCGATGCGCAGGATGCGGTACGACGTGTTACCCAGCTGGAAGATGTCCCCGGCGATGCTTTCGATCGCGAAGTCCTCGTTGACGGTGCCAATGTTCAGCGCCTGCGGCTCGAGAATCACACTGTAGTCGGCGTTATCCGGAATCGTGCCGCCACTGGTGACAGCGGTCAGCTTGCTGCCTCGTCGACCCCGTAAGGTGCGGGTCATGGCATCGCGATGCAGGTAAGCGCCGCGCACGCCCTGACTTCCGCTATAGCCTTCGGCCAACATACTCAACAATGCCTGATAGTGATCAGCGTCCAGCCCGGCGTAGGGCGACGCTCGACGAAACATTCCCAGCAGCGCGTCTTCGTGCCATTCCTGCAAGCTGACTTCAGCGACGATCTGCTGTGCGAGCACGTCCAGCGGCGCTTTGGGGATCTGCAAAATATCCAGCTCGCCACGCCGCACGCAATCGAGAAGCGCGGCGCATTCGATCAGGTCGTCGCGGGAGGTCGCAAACAGCCGACCTTTGGGCGTGCCACCGACGTGGTGCCCGGAGCGTCCGACCCGTTGCAGAAAGGCGGAGATGGAGCGCGGCGAAGCGATCTGACACACCAGATCCACATCGCCGATATCGATGCCCAGCTCAAGGGATGCCGTCGCAATCAGCACCTGCAAATCGCCGCGTTTGAGGCGTTGCTCGGAATCGAGCCGTTGCTCCTTGGCAAGGCTGCCATGATGCGCAGCCACTGCTTCTCGGCTCAGGCGATCACTCAAGTGTCGCGCCATGCGTTCAGCCATGCGCCGGGTGTTGACGAAAATCAGCGTGGTCCGGTGCTCACGTGCCAATTCGGCAAGGCGGTCGTACACCAGCTCCCAGACATCATTGGACATGACCGGCCCCAAGGGCACGGGCGGTACTTCGATCCCCAGGTCCCGCGGCCGTGCATGGCCGATATCGACGATGGTGCACGGACGCTCTATCGGGTCCGCGCCCACCAGAAAGCGCGACACCTGCTCGATGGGTTTTTGCGTCGCCGATAATCCGATGCGCAGCAACGGTTCGCTGCACAGGGCTTGCAGCCGCTCCAGTGTCAGCGCCAGGTGGCTGCCGCGCTTGCTGGCCGCGATGGCGTGGATCTCGTCGACAATTACCGTGCGCGTGCTGGCCAGCATGCGTCTGCCAGAGTCGGAGCCGAGCAATACGTAAAGCGATTCTGGCGTAGTCACCAGAATGTGCGGCGCGGTCTTGCGCATGGCGGCGCGATCTTTCTGCGGCGTATCCCCGGTTCGCACGGCAGTGCTGATACGCAACGGCGGCAGATTCATGCGCTGTAATTGTTCCGTGATGCCTGCCAGCGGGTTTTGCAGATTGATCTGAATGTCGTTCGATAAGGCCTTGAGCGGCGAGACGTAAACCACGAAGGTCTGCTCGGGTAACTCGCCGCCGTGCTCAAGGCCTCGATGCACGAGATCATCAAGCACAGCCAGAAACGCCGTCAGGGTTTTCCCGGAGCCGGTGGGCGCGGCAATCAGCGTCGAGCGCCGGGCCTTGATCAACGGCCACGCCTGCGCCTGCGCGGGCGTCACCGCGGGGAAGGTATTGCGGAACCAGGCACTGACCGCCGGATGAAAACCGTCGAGTGCCGGGTCGGGAATAAGCGGGAGGTTCATGGGCAAATTAATGAGGGTGGCACGGGGAAGATGCAAGCGCCTTTGATCGGTGTAGGCCTGCCCGCCCGTAGGACCGGCTTTAGCCGGGAGAGCTGGTTTGTTGACAACGAAAATCGGGTGGATGTGCCGAAGTCCTCCCGGCTAAAGTCGGTCCTACGAGTCGGGCGGAGCTAAAGGAAAAATCCCACAGCCCTCAACGGTTGGGGGTTAAGCGCCGACGTGATATGTTTGCAGGCGTTTTACACATAATATTTCAACTGAATTTGATACCGAGCCTGCTGACTCTATGCGAATGCGCCTTATGCTGTTGGGCGGCGGGAATGCCCTCGGGCAGGCGCTGATTCGTCTGGGTGCAGAGGAAGACATTGGCTTCCTGGCACCGCGTCCACCGCAAGACGGATGGGATGCAGCGAGTCTGACGCAACTGCTTGATGACACCCGCCCCGATGCCTTGATCAATCTTGCCTACTATTTCGACTGGTTTCAGGCGGAATCCGTAAGCGACGCGCGCCTGTCCAGTCAGGAACGCTCTGTCGAGCGCCTCGCCGAGCTGTGCCAGCATCACAACATTGTGTTACTGCAGCCTTCCAGCTATCGGGTGTTTGATGGTTCGCGGGCGACGGCCTACAGTGAAAAAGACGAGCCGGTGCCGTTGGGCGCACGTGGCCAGGCACTCTTGCGTATCGAGCAAAGTGTTCGAGCTACCTGCCCGCAGCACCTGCTGCTGCGTTTCGGCTGGCTACTCGATGACAGTGCCGAGGGTGTGTTGGGGCGTTTTCTCAAGCGCGCCGAATCGACGCAAGAGCTGCTGATGGCCGACGACCGACGTGGCAACCCGACGCCCGTAGACGATGCCGCGCGGGTCATGATTGCTGTCCTCAAACAGCTCGATTGTGAAGCGCCGTTGTGGGGTACTTACCACTACGCCGGTCATGAGGCCACGACGCCGCTGGCGCTGGGGCAGGCGATTCTCACCGAAGCCCGCTTGTTGCATCCGCTGGCCATAGAGTCACCAACTGCGCAGGCCCACGCTGCACGTCCCGATGCAGCGGACGAGCCTCAACATGGCGTGCTGGCCTGCAAGAAAATCCTTCATACCTTCGGCGTCAAACCTCGTGCATGGCGTGCCGGGTTGCCGAGTCTTCTGGATCGTTATTACCGCCATGTCTGATCTTCCCGTCCTGATCACCGGCGGTGCCGGTTTCATTGGCTCGCATCTGGCCGATGCACTACTGGCCCAAGGGCATTCGGTGCGCATTCTCGATGACCTTTCCACCGGCAAGCGCAGCAACCTTGCGTTGGATAATCCCCGTATCGAATTGATCGAGGGTGATGTTGCCGATGCCGATCTGGTGAAGCGCGCTGCGCTAGGCTGCAAAGCGGTTGTGCATCTGGCAGCTGTTGCTTCGGTGCAAGCGTCGGTGGACGACCCGGTGCGTACGCATCAAAGCAATTTCATCGGCACGTTGAACGTATGTGAAGCCATGCGCGAGGCCGGTATCAAGCGCGTAGTTTTTGCCTCCAGTGCTGCGATCTATGGGAACAATGGCGAGGGCGAAGCTATCAGCGAAGACACGCCCAAAGCGCCGTTGACGCCTTATGCCTCGGACAAGCTGTCCAGCGAGCACTACCTCGACTTCTACGGCCGCCAGCATGGTCTGGAGCCGGCTATCTTTCGTTTCTTCAACATCTTTGGCCCGCGCCAGGATCCTTCCTCGCCATACTCGGGTGTGATCAGTATCTTTGCCGAGCGTGCAGAAAAAGGCCTGCCCATCGCTGTGTTTGGCGATGGCGAACAAACACGGGATTTCTTCTACGTGGGCGACGTGGTCAAGTTGCTGACTCAAGCACTGGATCTGCCGCAGGTCGAGTCGGGTGCGGTCAATGTGGGTCTGAACCAGACCACATCGTTGAACCAGTTGCTGGCGGCATTGGCAGACGTCGTGGGCAAACAGCCACAAGTGACGTATCAAACCGCGCGTTCCGGCGACATCCGCCACTCACGAGCGAACAATCAGCGCCTGCTGGAGCGGTTTACCCTGGATGAGCCGACGCCGTTGAAAGTCGGTCTGGCGAAACTGCTCGGTCGCTGATCCAGACCCACAAAAAAAGCACCCGTGAGGTGCTTTTTTTGTGGGTGCATATTTGGCTGTAAACACATCACCTGTAGGACCGGCTTTAGCCGGGAGAGGGCCAGTACATTCGCAATATATCCTCCATCCGAGACAATGCCCTCCCGGCTAAAGCCGGTCCTACGGGTACAGCGTTCGCGACGTCCAGGCTCAGCGTCAGCGTCCTAGAACTTGTAACCCACACCCACCATATAAACCCACGGATCAATGTCCACACTCACTTTGGTTTTGCCAACGCTCAGGGCTGAAGGGCCGTCGACAGTCGCTTCAGTGTCGATGTCCACATACCAGACTGAGGCGTTAACCAAAATGTTGTCGGTCAGCAAGTAGTCCATGCCGACTTGTGCAGCCAGGCCGACGGAGTCTTTCATCTTCAGGTTGCTGAAGCCCTGGCTTTTACGATTGCCAGTCAGGTCGGTGTCAAAGAACATGGTGTAGTTGATGCCGACACCCGCGTAGGGCTGGAACTTCGACGACGCTTCCATCGGGTAGTACTGCAGCGACAGAGTCGGCGGTAACTGCTTAACATCTGCCAGTTTGCCATCCAGGCCCGGGCCCAGACCTTTGACCGAAACGGTGTGGCTGAAAGGTGTTGCCGCCAGCAATTCGATACCCACGTGCGGGGTAATCATGTAGCCGAACGTCAGACCAAGCTGGTTCTCACCATCAACAGTCGCCTTGGTGCCGGAGACTTTGGTGCCGTCGAGTTTCACCTCACCGCTGTCTTCATTTGGTTCAACGTGCGCGACACCGGCACGCACGATGAAATCACCCGCCTCATAAGCCTGAGCGGCGAAAGGGGCGCTGAGCGCCAGCGCGAAGAGGGAAGCGCTGAGCAGGGTCTTGTTCATGAGGGCTCCAAAAAGGCGATTCAAGTTGTCTGTCGCCAATGGTACGGAGCGTCTGAACCAAGGCTTTGACACAGCTCAATGAAATCGCAATGAAGCCCCCTGAAACGATCTTTTGTGCCCAACCGGTAGGAGCGAACTTGTTCGCGAAAGGGCCGGCACATCCGCTGCATCTGCTTTGTCAGGAGTCCTGCTTTCCCAGCTGAATCCTGTCCCACGGGATTGCGCGAATTTAAAGGCAAACTCCCCCGCAGGTAGGCCTAATTATCGGGCAGCTCGTAAACCAGGATCTTGTCTGCCTCCATGCTGTAGCCCGCGTCGGCCAACTCGCTGGTCGAGGCTTTGACCTGCATTGGACCTTCGATCCAGTACGGCTGATAAAGCTCTTCGACCTTCACGCCCAGCTCGCTGGTGACATGCACGATCTGATTCGAAGGCGGTGGCGGCACGTGGATGCACGCGCCAAAGTACGGCACCAGCAGAAACTCTGTGACGCGGCCTTCTTCGCTGACTTCCAGCGGCACGATATAACCCGGCAAGCGCACATTCTGGCCATCCAGCGCCTTGACCACTGGGGCGTGGGGCGATTGTTGATGCGCGGCGGGCGCTGACTCCACTGACAGCGCATCGGACAGTTTCGACAGGTCATGAATGGGCGCAGTGATCGGCGCGATTTTTGGCGCATCCGGCGGGATCATTTGTTCCCAGGTCAGCACCTTCGGCTCGGCCGCCCACAACGGTGAGCTGACTGACAACAGCAAAACCAACAACAGGCGCCGCATGTTCAACGTCCTCATAAACGAATCGACAAGCCATCAGCCAACGACTGCCGATAGGCGCGCCACGCAGGCACAACACCCATCAACAACGCGGCAGCCAGAATGCCACCGAGTAGCGTCCATTCATATTCGCTGGGCAGCGAAAGCGGCAGGAACAGGCCGTAATTGCTCTGTACATAGCCTTGTGCAGAAGCGATGCCGACGTATAACAGGACCATGCCACTGACCACTCCCGCGAGTGCCAGGGCGAAGGCTTCCATGATCAGCAACGTTGCGATGTGCCAGGGGCGGGCGCCCACTGAGCGCAGAATTGCCATCTCTCTGCGTCGCTCGTTAAGGCTTGTAAGAATGGCCGTGAGCATGCCGATCAAACCGGTCAGGACCACGAACAGCGAAATCACGAACAAGGCTTTTTCGGCCGTACCCATCAGGCTCCACAGTTCCTGAAGGGCCACGCCCGGCAGGATCGCCAGCAACGGCTCGCCGCGGAATTCATTGATCTGGCGCTGCATCGAGAAGGTGGCGATCTTGCTGTTCAAGCCCAGCATGAACGCGGTAATTGCTTTGGGCGTCAGGTCCATATTGCGCGCCTGATCAGCAGAAATGCGTCCGTTGCCGTGAGCGGGCGCGCCGTTTTGCCAGTCAATATGGATCGCTTCCATGCCGCCGAGGCTGATGTGTAACGTGCGATCCACTGGCGTGCCGGTACGCTTGAGAATACCGACCACGGTAAACGGTTTGTCGTCGTGTTTGACCAGACTGATCGCCGCTACGCCATGGGCCAGCACCAGCTTGTCGCCGAGTTTGTATTTCAAGGCATCGGCCACTTCGGCGCCGAGCACCACTTCAAAGGGGTCTGTCGCAAAGGCCCGACCTTGTGCCAGTTCCAGGTGTTGCTGGCGGCCAAACTGGTAATGCTCGAAGTAGTTTTCGTTGGTACCCATCACTCGATAACCGCGATGGGAGTCACCCAGGGAAATCGGGATGGCCCATTTCACTTGTTTGCTTTGGGCGATTTCTTCAAAGCTGTCCCAGCGAATATTGTTGGTTGCATTACCGATACGGAACACCGAATACAGCAACAGATTGATCGAGCCGGAGCGAGCGCCGACGATCAAATCCGTGCCGCTGATGGTGCTGGCGAAACTGGCGCGGGCTTCGGTACGCACGCGCTCCACCGCCAGCAACAGGCAGACCGACAAGGCAATGGCGAATGCGGTAAGGAAGGCGGTGAAACGACGGTTAGCCAGACTGGCCATGGCTAGGCGAAACAAATACATCTCAAACCTCTGCGGCGACGGCGGCGCGATTGAGTTCGGACAACGACAGACTGCGGTCGAACAGCGGTGCCAGGCTCTGGTCGTGGCTGACGAACAACAGGCTACTGCCTGCTTCGCGGCATTCGGCGAACAACAACTTGATGAACGCTTCCCGTGCGTCGGTATCCAGCGCGGAGGTCGGTTCGTCCGCGATCACCAATTCGGGCTGACCGATCAACGCTCGTGCGGCTGCCACCCTTTGTTGTTGGCCGATGGACAGTGAGTCGGCGCGGCGACTGAGCATCTCCGGGTCTTTCAAACCCAGATGAGCCAACAGTGTAACGGCGGCATTTTCTACGCTGCCGTGGCGCTGTTTCGCACGTTCGGCGCGGACTTTGGAGAAGTGACACGGCAACTCGACGTTTTCACGCACCGAGAGAAACGGCAGCAGGTTGAACTGCTGGAAGATATAGCCGGTGTGATTGACGCGAAAACGATCACGCTCACCGGATGATAGTTCGGTGAGCTCCTGACCCAGCAGGCGAATGCTGCCGCGATTGGGTTTCTGCACGCCGCCCAGCAAACCCAGCAGCGTTGTCTTGCCACTGCCGCTGGGGCCTTTGAGGAACAGTGTTTCGCCCGGTTCCAGGCGGAACGCCGGGATATCCAGCAATTGCGCATGGCCTGGCCACGTGAAGCCAAGGTCTGCCAATTCGATAAGTGCTTGGGTCATAACCGTCTTCGGAATCCGGCTGAGTGTAAATCAAACGACCGGGCAAGCCCGGTCGGTTTTCAACAATAGCTGAATCAGAATTTCAGGCTTGGATTGCTTGGGCGTACTTCGGCACCTGACTGGCCTTTTGGCGAGATCAACTGAACCTGAAGTTTTTCGGTGCCCGGGAACGATTTGAAGATGGTCGACAGGTCGAGGGTTTTCAGCACGGCCGGGACCTTGCAGGTGAATTTGTAAGTGCCGTGGATTTCGCTGTGCTCGTGCTCATCGTGGGCGTCTTTGGCGTCATGATCGTGATCATGGTCCGCGTCAGCCTCAGGCTTGTCACCGAACAATGGGCTTTCCAGCTTCTGGGAAACCACGTTGCACTCGGCAGCTTCAGGGATGCTGAACAGGGCGTGGGGCTTGAGCAGCACATCTTTGGCCGCGGCTACTTTGGCTTTGTCTTCGGCGCTGGTAGCCAGATGCTCAAACCCGACGAGGTTCATGGCTGGGCTGTCCAGTTCGAACTCCAGCGTGCCGCCGACCAGCGCAACGTCCAGCCGACCCACACCGTGCTCATGCGCGCCGAGACTACCGTGCTCGTGGTCGTGATCATGCTCGGGGGCCGCATTAGCCATGGCGAGTGGAAGCAGGGCGAAGGGCAAAGCGAGCAGCAGACGGCGCATAAAAACAGACTCCGGGCATGACTGGATAAAGATCGTTATGTGATCTTATAACAATTATTGTCGCGGGCGTGAGCTGGAATTTGGATTTGGGTAAGGATCACTTCCCCGGCAGGAGGCAACTTGTTGGCGAGACAGTCGTTCTGGTTGCGCAGGTCCAACGCCTCGCCAACAGTTGCCTCCTACCGGGTGATGTATTCCAATTATTAAACGCGCTGACCCCAGGGCCGCGCCCGGCCCAGGTCTTGAGCCAACGTGTAAATAATTGCCCGCCCGCCATGACTGGTCCAGCGCAGGGTTTCTATAAGTCGATGTTCATCGGGCGTGAGGTAGGCGAAGCCTTGGGTTTTGGCTTCGTGGAGGCAGTCGATGGGTTGGTGAGAATTTCTTTTTGATTTCATTTGAAGCTCCTTACGATTTTCTGGAGTTGCCTTCAAACGCTGCGATTCGAATGGGTGGCAACTGTGCGCAGGTTCGCAGACCGAGTCGTAAGGGTCCCGGCACATCCGAAGATGTCCCGCGCACAGCGGCCATATAACTTACAGGCTAGCTGTTCGTGGAAACTTACGACAATCGGGCTGCGAAACCCGTTCGCTGCTGCTGCAACGACCGGCGCACATTACCGACGCGGAACGCGATCCACGAGGTAACAACAGCGATTCAGAATGTAGGAATGGTCTCTGCCTGAATGCCTGGTTGTTGGAGCGAGGCTTGCCCGCGAACCAGTTGACTCGGTATGCCAGACACAACGCGTTATCGTTCTTCGCGGGCAAGCCTCGCTCCAACAGGATCTGCGCTATTCGGTGGGACCGGCTTTAGCCGGGAAAGGGCCAGTACAGTCACCAAAAATGCCCGGCAGGACAATCCATGCATCCCTATGCGAGCATGTCCCCCTGCAAAAAAAGAGGAAGCACCCATGTTGCGTATTCGTGGAACCGTTGGCGATTGGCCGGTGGATTTGACGCTGGAGCTGGACGAAGGCGATTGGGCGCAGCTTGGCGCTCAACTCAAAGCCGCCAAACCTGAAGCCACCGCCGCAGCCGTGGTCAGCAAACCGGCCAGTCAGGACGACAAGATCTGGCTGATCGCGTTGGATCTGCTGCGCAACGCCGGGCAGATAAATGGCCCTGAGTTGCTGGATCAACTGGAAGGTCTGACCGGCAGCACAGCGGCAGGCAAGCGCCTGTTAGTGCGCTTGCGCCACAGTTCGCAAGTCAAGGTCGAGAGCGGGCAGGACGCGCCCCTCTACAGCTGGGTTGGCACAGACGCCTGATGCCGGAAGCTTAGTACAGCGCAGCAAACAACTTGCGACGATAGGCAGTGACCAGCGGGTGGTCGTTGCCCAGCAGGTCGAAGACTTGCAGCAGGGTTTTGTGTGGCAAGCCGTCGGCGTAGTTGCGGTTGCGGATGAACAGCTTCAACAAGCCTTCCAGCGCCGCTTCGTATTGCTGGCGGGCCAGTTGTTGAATCGCCAGTTGATGCACGGCTTCGTCATCCTGCGGGTTTTGCGCCAGACGAGCTTTGAGGTCAGCTGCGTCAGGGAATGCCTTGGCTTCAGCCAGGAAGGTCAACTGCGCACGAGCACCGGCCAGATCAGCTTTGTGTTCGTCAGTCTTCACCGCGTCCAGGACTTGTCGTGCTTCGCCCAGTTCACCGCGCTCCGCCAGGCAGCGTGCGTAAAGAATCAGCGCTGCGGCGTTGGTGTTGTCTTCAGTCAGAATCTGTTGCAAAGCTGCTTCGGCTTCAGCGAAGTGGCTTTCAGCGAACATTTCCTGAGCCAGCTTCAGCGGGTCAGCGGCGACTGGCGCAGGCATGACCACGTGTTGTTCGAGAATCTTGCGGATCTCTGATTCAGGCTGCGCACCGGTGAAACCGTCGATGGGCTGACCATCCTTGAACAGCACAACCGTCGGCAGGCTACGTATGCCGAAGCGGGCGACGATGTCTTGCTCGGCGTCACAATCGACCTTCACCAGCAGCAATTCGCCCTGATAACTTTCAGTGATCTGCGCCAGCAATGGCATCAGCACTTTGCAGGGCGCGCACCATTCGGCCCAGAAGTCCACCAGTACGGGCTGGTCGAAAGACTTGTCGATGACCAGTTGCTGAAAGGTCGCCGCCGTAGCGTCGAAGATGTAGGTAGTGTCCTGGTTCATTGCGAATCTCGGGGGATCTGAATGGGGCCAACTATAAAGGGCGCTTGGGTTTGCGCAAAGCGATGAGTAGAGGGATCTGTTGGAGCGAGGCTTGCCCGCGAATCAGTCGCCTCGGTGTGGCAAGGACAACGCGTTATCGTTCTTCGCGGGCAAGCCTCGCTCCAACAGGGAATTGCATTTCAACTCGGGCAGCGTGATACAGGCTCACGTGACGAAACTCATGGGGCTCGGCCAGATCCGGCAACGTATGCGCTTCAAAGATATCCAGCCGTTGATAAGCCGGGTGCTGAAAATCCCGCACTCGCGAATCCGCCACCAAGGCTTGCCGCCCGCGACTGAGGAACTGATCCAGCAAGGGTAAATTGGCCCGGTCGTAGAGCACGTCAGCGACGATGATCAAATCGAAGCGATCCGCTTCGGCAAAGAAGTCCGCCGAGTAGCTCAACTGCACGCCGTTCAGTTCAGCATTGGCGCGGCAGGCTTCAAGGGCCAGCGGGTCAAGATCACAGGCCACCACTTCAAGTGCGCCCGCTTTAGCCGCTGCAATCCCTGCAACACCAGAGCCTGCGCCAAAATCCAGCACTCGCTTACCGGCGACCCAATGCGGTTGCTCTGCCAGAAACCGCGCCAGCGTCAGGCCGCTGGCCCAGCAGAAACTCCAGTACGGCGGCTCTTCAAGGATGCGTCGGGTTTCTTCGGGGCTGAAGGCGCGATCCATGTTCTCGGCGTCGACCAGCCACAGCCGCAAATCGGTGTCCGGCAGTGCTGTGGCGACCAGTTGCGCATCGCCAAGCAATTCGCTGAGTGCCTGTTGCAGGTGTTGCGGTGCAATCATGGAGCGGTTTCGAACTGCAAAGGCCCCAGCGCTTGTGTGACGGGTTGTTCAATACGCATCGACGGCAGATGCAGGATCAATTGCCCAGACTTGCTGGCACGGCCGCGCAGTTCTACGCGCTGACCCACCGGGAAGGCTTCCGGATTGAAACGCAGCTGGAAGGGCAGCGACTGATTGTTGCCTTGCAGCTTGGTGCTGGTCAGCAGTTTCTGCGGACGACCGCGCTCGTCGATCACCAGCAGCGCCAATTCAACTTCGGCGCCAGCCGGTACGCCCAGCAACTGGCCGCTCAGCTCTCGCTGGAAGGGCTGCAAGGGGCCGGGACCGGCCGGTACTTTAACAACGGGCACCGTGGCAGGTTTGGCCGGGGCAGTGTCAGGTGTCTCATTGCTGCTGCAGGCGGCAAGCAGGCCAATCAGGCTGAGCAACATCAGCGGTCGTAGCGTCATGAACAGCTCCAACAAAAAAAATCAATACGAAGGACAGCAGCAAACCGCTCAATGACGGTAACGCTAAATTACCCGCAAGCGCCGATAAATAGCCCAATGGCCAGCAGTATCGCTGAACACCGCGCCAGATGCGCGTCTATATAGCGCAAAGTCCAAGACTTGTCTTGCCAGCGGGATGCGCTACCATGGCGGCCCTTCCTATTTTTGTTGCCTGCCACCATGCACTGTCCCTTCTGCGGTGCCAATGACACCAAAGTCATCGATTCCCGCCTGGTTGCCGAAGGCGATCAAGTTCGTCGTCGTCGCGAATGCCTGGCGTGCGGTGAGCGTTTCACGACGTTCGAAACCGCCGAGCTGGTGCTCCCACGCCTGATCAAGCAAGACGGTAGCCGTCAGCCCTTCGATGAAGAGAAGCTGCGCGCCGGTATGCAGCGTGCCCTTGAGAAACGCCCGGTCAGCGTCGAGCGGCTGGAAGCTGCACTGGTGCACATCAAGCACAAGCTGCGCGCGACTGGCGAGCGCGAGGTTAAGTCGCTGGTGGTGGGCAATTTGGTCATGGGCGAACTGCAAAAGCTCGACGAAGTGGCGTATATCCGCTTTGCTTCTGTTTACAGGCGTTTTCAGGACCTCAACGAATTCCGCGAAGAAATCGATCGCCTGGCTCGCGAGCCAGCTAAAGAGTGAGTGCTTCGTTGACTGAGCAAACCGCGCTGGACACCCATTACATGGCGCGCGCGCTGGAACTGGCGCGCAAAGGGATTTACTCCACCCATCCCAACCCACGAGTCGGCTGCGTGATCGTGCGCGACGGGCAGATTGTCGGCGAAGGCTGGCACGCTCGCGCTGGCGAGCCGCATGCCGAAGTGCATGCCTTGCGTCAGGCGGGCGACAAGGCCAAAGGCGCGACGGCTTATGTGACGCTGGAGCCTTGCAGTCATCATGGCCGCACACCGCCGTGCGCCGATGCGCTGGTCGATGATGGCGTGGCGCGAGTGGTCGCAGCCATGCAGGACCCCAATCCCGATGTGGCCGGACGCGGTTTGCTGCGTTTGATGAATGCCGGTATTTCGGTGCAATGCGGGGTGTTGGAAGACGAAGCCCGGGCGCTGAACAAAGGCTTTCTCAAACGCATGATCAAAGGCTTGCCGTATGTGACGGTCAAGCTCGCCATGAGCCTGGACGGTCGCACCGCCATGGCCAGCGGCGAAAGCCAATGGATCACCGGCCCGGCTGCGCGTGGGGCGGTACAGCGTCTGCGTGCACAATCGAGTGTCGTGTTGACTGGCGCTGACACCGTGCTGGCCGACAAGGCTCGCCTGACTGTACGTCCTGATGAACTGGGCCTGAATGCCGAGCTCACCGGCTTGGCTATGACGCGTCCGCCGCTGCGGGTGTTGATCGACGGCCGATTGCGGGTGCCGCTGGATGCGCCGTTCTTTCAGGCCGGGCATGCGCTGGTGGTGACCTGCGCTGCGGCGTCAGCCCGCGAGCGTTATCACGATGAAGGCCACGACATGCTGGCCCTGGCCGGCAGCGGC
This sequence comes from Pseudomonas sp. ICMP 561, assembly GCF_002699985.1. GTDB lineage: Bacteria > Pseudomonadota > Gammaproteobacteria > Pseudomonadales > Pseudomonadaceae > Aquipseudomonas > Aquipseudomonas quasicaspiana. Next base: position 63,098 of record NZ_LKBT01000007.1, read on the forward strand.
GGTCATGTAGACCTGCGCAAGTTGCTGGTCGAGCTGGCGGCTCGCGGTATCAACGACGTGCTGATCGAAGCGGGCCCGCGTCTCGCGGGAGCGTTTACTCGCCTGGGGATGGTGGATGAATTCCAGATTTTCGTCGCAGGCAAGTTCCTTGGCTCTTCTGCTCGCCCATTGCTTGATCTGCCGCTGGCGCAGATGAGCGAGGCTTTTGAGCTGAAAATTACGGATATACGCGCCGTGGGTGATGACTGGCGAGTCATTGCAACCCCCAAGCTCCCACCCGGCGTATAATTTCGGCCTTTCGCTCAGCGCGCTGGGCTTGTTCTCCTGGAGGACCCATGTTTACTGGCATCATCGAATCCATCGGCAGCATCCGCGCCATCACCCCTAAAGGCGGCGATGTCCGTGTTTATGTCGAGACGGGCAAACTTGATCTGAGCGACGTCAAACTGGGCGACAGCATCGCGGTCAACGGCGTTTGCCTGACTGCTGTAGAGCTGCCCGGCGATGGCTTCTGGGCTGACGTCAGCCGTGAAACCCTCGACGTCACGGCGTTCATCGATCTCAAGACCGGCAGCCCGGTCAACCTGGAAAAGGCCCTGACCCCGACTACACGTCTGGGCGGCCATCTGGTCAGCGGCCACGTCGATGGTGTTGGCGAGATCGTTTCCCGCGAAGAAAACGCCCGCGCTATCCAGTTCAAAGTGCGTGCCCCCCGCGAGCTGGCCAAGTACATATCGCACAAAGGTTCTATCACGGTCGACGGCACCAGCCTGACCGTGAACGCCGTTGACGGTGCCGAGTTCGAGCTGACCATCGTGCCGCATACCCTGGCCGAAACCATCATGGCCGACTACCGTCCGGGCCGTAAGGTCAACCTTGAGGTGGATTTGCTGGCGCGTTATCTGGAGCGTTTGCTGATGGGCGACAAGGCCGCCGACTCCTCGAAAGGGCAGTCCGGCACCATCACCGAAAGCTTCCTGGCCGCCAACGGCTACCTCAAATCCTGAATTGAAGGAGGGTGCCGCGTGGCGCTCAATAGTATCGAAGATCTGGTTGAAGATATTCGCCAGGGCAAAATGGTCATCCTCATGGATGACGAAGATCGCGAGAACGAAGGCGATCTGATCATGGCTTCCGAGTGCGTCAAGGCTGAACACATCAACTTTATGGCCCGCTACGCGCGTGGTCTGATCTGCATGCCTATGACCCGTGAGCGCTGCGAGGCTCTCAAGCTGCCACTGATGGCACCGCGTAACGGATCCGGTTTTGGCACCAAGTTCACCGTGTCCATCGAAGCTGCCGAAGGCGTGACCACTGGCATTTCTGCTGCTGACCGTGCCCGCACCGTGCAGGCTGCAGCGGCCAAAGACGCCAAAGCGGAAGACATTGTCAGCCCCGGCCACATTTTCCCGTTGATGGCTCAGGCCGGCGGTACATTATCCCGGGCAGGGCACACCGAGGCAGCCTGTGACCTGGCGCGCATGGCCGGTTTCGAGCCAAGCGGCGTGATCTGTGAAGTGATGAACGACGACGGCACAATGTCGCGTCGGGCTGAACTGGAAGCTTTTGCGGCGGAACATGACATCAAGATCGGTACGATTGCCGACCTGATTCACTACCGGATGATCCATGAACGTACCGTTCAGCGGATTGCCGAGCAGCCAATGGACAGCGAATTGGGCCAGTTCAACCTGGTGACCTATCGCGACTCAGTGGAAGGTGACGTCCACCTCGCACTGACGCTGGGCAAGATTTGCGCAGAAGAACCGACCCTGGTGCGGGTGCATAACATGGACCCGCTGCGTGACCTTTTGATGGTCAAACAACCTGGCCGCTGGAGCCTGCGCGCCGCGATGACCAAGGTTTCCGAGGCGGGCAGCGGTGTTGTCCTGTTGCTCGGTCACCCGCTGGATGGCGATGTGCTGCTGGCGCATATTCGTGAAACCGCCGGGCAATTGCCGATCAAATCGCCGACCACTTACAGCACCGTGGGGGCCGGTTCGCAGATCCTGCGTGACCTCGGTGTGCGTAAAATGCGCCTGATGAGTTCGCCAATGAAGTTCAATGCGATATCCGGTTTCGATCTGGAAGTTGTAGAATACGTGCCCTCCGAATAAAGACCGGTCGGGTGGTGCGCTTTTGTGCGTGCCACCGGCTGATCTGTTTCGTGGCCTAACATCCCTATAGTCCGCCCCAAGGCGTACTTGCTCTTTAATACGAGACTTACACGAATGACCCTGAAGACCATCGAAGGTACCTTCGTCGCTCCCCAAGGCCGCTACGCTCTGGTAGTTGGCCGTTTCAACAGCTTCGTCGTGGAAAGTCTGGTGAGCGGTGCTGTTGATGCTTTGGTACGCCACGGCGTCAAAGAAAGCGATATCACCATCATCCGCGCTCCGGGTGCCTTCGAAATCCCGCTGGTCGTGCAGAAAGTTGCCCAGCGCAGCGAGTTCGCCGCCATCGTCGCTCTCGGCGCAGTGATCCGTGGTGGTACTCCGCACTTTGAATACGTGGCTGGCGAATGCGTCAAAGGCCTGTCCCAGGTTTCCATGGAGTTCGGCGTGCCGGTTGCTTTCGGCGTCCTGACTGTCGACACCATCGAACAAGCCATTGAGCGTTCCGGCACCAAAGCCGGTAACAAAGGCGCAGAAGCTGCGTTGTCTGCTCTTGAAATGGTCAGCCTGCTGGCGCAGTTGGAGGCCAAGTGATTTCCGACGACAGCGATCAGTTCAACCCGCGCGATCCAAAACCTGCGGACGCTGGCAAGCCATCCAAGAGCGTCAAGCGCCGGGAAGCCCGTCAGTTGGCCACTCAAGCGCTTTACCAGTGGCACATGGCGGGTCATTCGCTGAATGAAATCGAAGCGCAGTTCCGCGTCGATAACGATTTCAAAGACGTCGACGGCCCTTATTTCAGTGAGCTGCTGCGCGGCGTACCGACCAACATCGACGAAATCGATGCGGCCCTGACGCCATGCCTGGACCTGACCATTGAAGAACTCGACCCGGTTGAACTGGCCATCCTGCGCCTGTCCACCTACGAGTTGCTCAAACGCGTCGACGTGCCGTATCGCGTGGTGATCAACGAAGGTATCGAGCTGGCGAAAGTCTACGGCTCCACTGACGGCCACAAGTTCGTCAATGGCGTCCTGGACAAACTGGCCCCGCGCCTGCGTGAAGCTGAAGTCAAAGCGTACAAGCGCTAAGCCTTCAGGCTGGACGCAACCCCGGTAGGAGGCAACTTGTTGGCGAGGCGGTGTATCAGGCGCTAATGATTAGCCTGAACTGACGCCTCGCCAACAAGTTGCCTCCTACCGGATCTATGTAATGCTGCCGGGTGTCATCAAGCACAATAAGAGATCCTGATGGGCGAGTTTGAGCTGATCCGCAATTACTTCGCCGCTGCGCCTTGTGCCCAAGCGGGTGAAGGCGTGGCGCTGGGGATTGGTGATGACTGCGCTTTGCTGACGCTGCCGCCCGGTGAGCAGTTGGCGATCTCTACCGACACGCTGGTTATCGGCGTGCATTTTCCCGACGTTTGCGATCCTTTCCTGCTCGGCCAGCGTGCGCTTGGCGTGTCTGCCAGTGATCTGGCGGCCATGGGCGCCACGCCCGTTGCATTTACCCTTGCGTTGACCCTCCCTGAAGTATCTGCCGACTGGCTGAAGGCTTTCGCCGAAGGTTTGAACCTCATGGCGCAAGGTTGCGGCTTGCGACTGGTGGGCGGCGATACGACTCGGGGGCCATTAAGCCTTACAGTCACGGTATTCGGCCGCGTGCCGACGGGTCAGGCATTGACTCGCAGCGGCGCACTTCCGGGGGATCTGCTGTGTGTCGGTGGACCGTTGGGCGATGCGGCGGGTGCATTGCCGCTTGTGTTGAACCAGCGCACCACTGAGGCGTCTACCGCAGAGGCTTTACTGGCGCGCTACTGGTCGCCACAACCGCAATTTACCCTGGGGCTGGCGCTACGTGGCAAGGCCAGCGCCGCCCTGGATATCTCCGATGGTCTGTTGGCAGACTGCGGACATATCGCGCTGGCATCAAAAGTTCGGCTATTGGTCGAGCAGGAAACGCTGCCGATGTCCGAGCCTTTGCTAGCCTTTATCGGGCAGCAGGACGCGAGGGAAGCAGCGTTGAGTGGTGGTGATGATTATTTGCTGGCGTTCACGTTGCCCCCAGAACACTTACAGGATTTGCTCGACGCAGGATTACCCATCCATGTCATCGGGCGAGTCGAGGCGGGCGAGGGCGTCGCGCTGATCGACACCATGGGTCACGACATTCCTGTCCTGGCACGCGGCTACCAACATTTTCGGGAGACACCGTGACAGATCATCCAAAGCAGGTCCCGGCGGAATTCGTTCCACCTTCGGTCTGGACCAACCCGTGGCACTTCCTGGCGTTCGGTTTCGGCTCCGGCACCCTGCCCAAAGCGCCGGGCACCTGGGGTTCCATGGTTGCCGTGCCGTTCATTCCGCTGTGGCAAATGCTTCCGGACTGGGGCTACTGGCTGATGCTCGGCATCACCATGCTGTTCGGTTTCTGGCTGTGCGGCAAAGTCGCGGATGATCTGGGCGTACACGACCACGAAGGCATCGTCTGGGACGAAATGGTCGGCATGTGGATCACCTTGTGGCTAGTGCCCGAGGGCTGGGTCTGGCTGCTGGTGGGGTTCCTGGTGTTCCGCTTTTTCGACATTCTCAAGCCATGGCCCATTCACTGGATCGATCGCAAGGTGCACGGTGGCGTCGGGATCATGCTCGATGACGTGCTAGCGGGCGTATTCGCCTGGGCGGCGATGCAGGGAATCGTCTGGGTCTGGGCGTGGATTTGAGCCGCAATGTGCTTTCCTGTGGGAGATTCTATGTTTGCTTGAAATCCCGTAGGACCGGCTTTAGCCGGGAGAGCGGTATTTCTGACGAGGAATATGTAGTGAATGTCCCGACGCCCTCCCGGCTAAAGCCGGTCCTACGGAATAGCTCGGTCTATGTGGGAGTCTTGCCCGCGATAAGGTTGGACGCGATCTAAAGTGAATCGCGTTCAACCTTATCGCGGGCAAGCCACGCTCCCACAGGGCATCAATCTAACTTCCCGATCTGTATGCCCCACAATTCGGCATAAGCGTCTGCCGAGGCGTGCTGCTACAATGCGTGCCTTGCGAATTTCCAGTCCCATACTGATCAGGAGCACACGGTGCCCGTCGTATTTGTAGCCGCTTCCAAGCTGCCTACCCCTTTTGCCGAATTCACCATGCATGGCTTTCTTGAGCATGCGACCGGTCGCGAACATCTTGTGTTGAGCCTGGGCGACGTATCCGATGGTGCTCCAGTGCTGGGGCGTGTCCATTCCGAATGCCTGACCGGCGATGCGTTGTTCAGTCAGCGTTGTGATTGCGGTTCACAGCTCGAAGCTGCCTTGCGTGCCATCGCTTCTGAAGGTCGCGGCGTTTTGCTCTATCTGCGTCAGGAAGGCCGGGGCATTGGCCTGCTGAACAAGGTTCGCGCGTACGAACTGCAGGATGGTGGTGCTGATACCGTTGAAGCCAATGAGCGTCTGGGTTTTGCCGCAGACCAGCGCGATTACGCTATCTGCCTGCCAATGCTGCAGCACCTGGGGGTCGAATCCCTGCGTCTGATGACCAACAACCCGCGCAAGGTCAAAGCCTTGACCGAGATGGGCATCAACGTTGCCGAGCGTGTACCGCTGCACACCGGCCATAACCCGCACAACAAGCTCTATCTGGCGACCAAGGCCGGCAAGCTCGGGCACATGATGGGCAATGAGCACCAGGGCGAGGCTGATCGCGCTTGAATCGCCACAACACCAGACGCCGCTTCGCTCTCGCGTGGTGGTGGCAACTGGTGTTGACCCTAGCGCCGCTGTTTGTGATCAGTGGCGCGTTCGATAGCAAAAACGCTGTTTTTCCCGTGCTGGCGATGCCTCTTTTCGTCGTCGGGCTGTTATCGATGTTTGTCAGCCTCAAGCCATTCGGCCGCTACAAACATGCGCTGATCGCTACCGGCGCTACCGGCGCTACCGGCGCTGCCCGCGACACCCCTGAAGAGTCCGCGGCCTGGATCAACCTCGCTGACGCCCGTCGCGTCGCGTTTCAGCCTGCGGGGTTACCGGCATGGATCGCTGCACTGGCGGTTTTTGTCGGGCTGGAAACGGTTCCGCTGCTGCTGTTGGCGTTCTCCAGTGCGGTGCTGTTGTATCTTTACCGGATACCGCGGCAACTGGTTTGAAAGGCATCCTGTACCCTCTGATTGAACACTATCCGTAGGACCGGCTTTAGCCGGGAGGGCGTCGATACATTCTCTAAATCTCTTTCGTCAGAAATAATGCTCTCCCGGCTAAAGCCGGTCCTACGGACGGAGTCACTGCATATAAAAGGAGCTTTCCATGAACGGACCTGACCCGAAAAATCCCCACCCAATGAATGGCTTCCCGCAGGTGTGTTTCATTAAGAACACCCTCAACAATCCGAATATCATTGTGGGCGATTACACCTACTACGATGACCCCGAAGATTCGGAAAACTTCGAGCGCAACGTCCTTTATCACTTCCCGTTCATTGGCGACAAACTGATCATTGGCAAATTCTGCGCACTGGCGCGGGGCACTAAATTCATCATGAACGGTGCCAACCACAAGATAAGTGGCATCTCGACGTATCCGTTTCAAATTTTTGGCAATGGCTGGGAGAAGGTCACCCCTGAGCCGGGTGACTTGCCCTATAAAGGCGATACCGTGGTGGGTAACGATGTCTGGATGGGCTACGACGTGCTGGTCATGCCGGGCGTGACAATCGGCGACGGGGCGATCATCTCTTCGCGCTCGGTAGTGGTGGGTGATGTCCCTGCTTACAGCGTCGTTGGCGGTAACCCGGCCAAAGTCCTGAAACACCGCTTCCCGGCTGAAGTCAGCCAGCGACTTTTGACCATTGCCTGGTGGGACTGGCCCATAGAGAAAATTACCCGGAATCTGCAGATGATTGTTTCAGGTGATATCGAGGCGTTAGAGGCAGCTGTTTAGCGTAAATACGCGCACATTTCCTTAGGGGCTCACCGAGGTTACGAGGCCAGCGATGGCGGTGTGTCAGACAAACCGCTATCGCGGCCTCGCGCTGCTCGTGCGCTCCTACAGTTCCGTGTTTGCTCAGCGAGACGCATAGTCATCGGGTGAAATGCATCTCCCTGTAGGAGTGAGCTTGCTCGCGATAGCGTCAGGCCAGTCGATGATTTATAAACAGAAAAATCGAATCGCGAGCAAGCTCACTCCTACAGTTCTGTGTTTGCTTAGCGACAGAGCGTTATCGGGACACAGTGCCATTCGCTGCCAGTCATCAACCAAACTGCACAAAAAAAGGCGCTCAATGAGCGCCTTTCTTTTTGATGCTTTCAACGATTAGCCAATCAACACTAGTCGCTCGTTAATCGCCGCTTCAATACCCGGCTCATCCAATCCGCACTCAGCCAGCATTTGTGCAGGCTTGGCGTGTTCGACGTAGACATCCGGCAAGCCGAGATGCAGCACGGACTTGAGGATGTTTTCCCGTGCCAGAAACTCGCTGACGGCAGCACCGGCACCGCCCATGACGGCGTTTTCTTCGACGGTCACCAGCAATTCATGATTGGCTGCAGCGTCGCGGATCAGTGCCTCATCAATCGGTTTGACGAAACGCATATCGATCACGGTGGCGTCGATCTTTTCTGCGACTTTAAGCGCGTCAGCCAATTGCACGCCGAACACCAGAATGGCAACGCCCTGACCATTACGGCGAACGATGCCTTTACCGATTTCTATCGGTGCGAGGCCGCTCTCGATCAATGCGTTCGGCCCGGTACCGCGTGGATAGCGCACTGCGGCGGGGCCGTTATGCAGGTAGCCGGTGTTGAGCATCAGGCGCAATTCGTTTTCGTCGCTCGGCGTCATGACCACGATGCCGGGAATGCATCGCAAGTACGACAGATCGAAGCTGCCCGCATGGGTCGGGCCGTCTTCGCCCACCAGGCCTGCGCGGTCGATGGCGAACAGAACGTCGAGGTTCTGCACTGCTACATCGTGCACCAACTGGTCATAACCGCGTTGCAGGAAGGTGGAGTAGATCGCTACTACTGGTTTGGCGCCTTCGCAGGCCATGCCCGCAGCCAGTGTTACAGCGTGCTGCTCGGCAATGGCCACGTCGAAGTAGCGCTCCGCGAAGCGCTCGGCGAATTCGACCATGTCCGAGCCTTCTTTCATCGCCGGGGTAATGCCCACCAGACGCGAATCGGCCTCGGCCATGTCGCAGATCCACTGACCAAACACACCGGAATATTTCGGCCCGCTGGCCTTTTTCGGGGCAACAGCTGGAGCGTTGAGCGGCTCCAGCTTGGTAATGGCGTGGTAGCCGATCGGGTCGACTTCAGCGGGTGCGAAGCCTTTACCTTTCTTGGTCACAACGTGCAGGAATTGCGGACCTTTGAGGTCACGCATGTTGCGCAGCGTGGCGATCAGGGTTGGCAGGTCGTGACCGTCGATAGGCCCGATGTAATTCCAGCCCAGCTCTTCGAACAGGGTGCCGGGCACCAGCATGCCTTTGGCGTATTCCTCGGTGCGGCGGGCAATTTCCCAGGCACCGGGTAAACGCGACAGAACCTTTTTGCTGCCCTCACGCATGCTGCTGTAGGTGCGACTGGAAAGAATCTTTGCCAGATAATTCGACAGCCCGCCAACGTTGCGCGAGATCGACATGTCGTTGTCGTTGAGGATGACGAGCATGTTGGCGGCGACTTCAGGCGCGTGGTTCAGCGCTTCGAACGCCATCCCCGCAGTCAGCGCGCCATCACCGATAACGGCGATGGACTTGCGGTCGCTGCCTTGCAGACGGGCGGCGATGGCCATGCCCAATGCTGCGCTGATCGAGGTGCTGGAGTGGCCGACGCCGAAAGTGTCGTACTCGCTCTCGCTGCGGCGCGGGAAGGCGGCAACACCGTCTTTCTGGCGCAGGGTGTTCATGCGCTGGCGACGGCCGGTGAGGATCTTGTGCGGATACGCCTGATGGCCCACGTCCCAGACCAAACGGTCGTCCGGGGTATCGAAGACATAATGCAAGGCGATGGTCAGCTCGATCACACCCAGGCCGGCACCGAAGTGCCCGCCGGTCTGGCCAACGGAATAGAGCAGCTCCAGGCGCAGTTCATCGGCCAGGTCTTCCAGCTCGGCTTCGCCCAGGCGACGCAAGCCGTCCGGCGTATCAGCGCGGTCGAGCAGCGGCGTGGTTGGGCGCACGCGGGGAATCTCTTTAAACGTCGTGGGCATCAGGCGAATCGTTATAAGTAAAAGAGGCGGCAGTTTACCTGATGCATCGCATGCTGCCCATGAAGTGCAGTTTTTGATACGTCGGCAAACCTGGGGAACACACGTTTCTGACCCGGCCAGACAAGACCGGTTCGGAGTATTTGCAGTCGAGTTAAAGGGATCAGTTGCGCCGTTCGACGATGAAACGAGCCAGCTCACGCAGCGGATCAGCCGACGCGTCGAAAAGTCGCAGGGCGTCTATGGCCTGATCACGCAGTTGCAAGGCATATAGCCGGGCAGGTTCCAGTCCCAGCAGGGCAGGGTATGTTGGCTTGTCGCGGGCGATGTCTGCGCCCTGGCGTTTGCCGAGGGTTTCGGTATCGCTTTCAACGTCGAGAATGTCGTCCTGCACCTGAAATGCCAGACCAACGGCCCGGGCATAGACTTGCAACGCATCGAGTCTGGTCTGGTCAGCATTGCCGCTGGCCAGTGCGCCAAGCTTTACGCTGGCTTCGATCAGCGCGCCGGTCTTGTGCCGGTGCATGAATTCCAGTGCAGCCTGATCCAGTTTCAGACCTACCGAACCCAGGTCGATGGCTTGACCGCCGACCATCCCGGCAGGGCCAGCGGCCAATGCCAAGGCACTGACCATTTGCAGGCGGGCTTCGGCGTCTCGCGAGGTCAGGCGTGGGTCGAGCAGAGCCGTGAATGCCAGGCTTTGCAAGCCGTCACCGGCCAGAATCGCGCAGGCTTCGTCGAACGCTTTGTGAGTCGTTGGCTGGCCGCGACGCAGATCGTCATCGTCCATCGCCGGTAAATCGTCATGAACCAGCGAATATGCGTGGATCAGCTCAACGGCGCAGGCTGCGCCGTTGGCATCCTCCGCGTTACCGCCCAGCGCTTCGCAGGCTGCGTAGGCCAGCAGCGGGCGCACGCGTTTGCCGCCGTTCATCACGCTGTAGCGCATGGCGGCGTACAGGCGGGTCAACTCTGGAGCGGGTGCTGCAAACAGACCTTCCAGCGCCGCGTTTACGCGGGTCTGACTCAGTGCCTGATAAGTCGCGATCATTCAGGTTGTTCCGCGTCGAATGGCTCTTCGGCCAGTTCGCCGTCGCGTTCGAGCAGCACTTGAACCTTCTGTTCGGCTTGCGCCAGCGCGCCCTGGCATTCGCGAGTCAGGCGGATACCTTGCTCGAAGGCAGTCAGCGAGTCTTCCAACGACAGCTCGCCGTTCTCCAGACGCTCTACCAGCGTTTGCAGATCAGCGAGTGATTGTTCGAAATCCAGTGCAGCTTTCTTGCGGGCCATGGGGGCTATTCCGGTAGAGGTTAAACCGGCGCGACACTAGCAGAGCGAGGGCTTCTGGGCAAATTGGGCGGCGCTAAAATGGCTGTTAGGGCAGGGTAAACCAGCGGTTTGTTACACCGTTCATCTGCCGGATAGCCATCGTCATCCGCGATGGCAGCCTCATCAATGCCTGATGTACGCGCTCGTTCAGCGCTTCTAGCATCGCAAGCCTGTAATCTTTGGATCGTTTGCTTTATCGAGGGCAGAACAATGAAGAATTTCCGTATCGGGCAGATCGTCCCCAGCTCCAACACCACCATGGAAACCGAAATTCCGGCGATGTTGACCTCGCGTTACTCGCTGTTCCCCGAAGAGCACTTCACCTTTCACTCGGCGCGCATGCGCATGATGAAGGTCAGCCCGGAAGAGCTGAAAAAAATGGACATCGACAGCGACCGTTGCGCGCTGGAACTGAGCGACGCACGTGTTGATGTCATGGCTTACGCCTGTCTGGTGGCGATCATGTGTCAGGGCGCGGGTTATCACAAAGTGTCTCAGGAACGCCTTGGCAACGTGGTTGCCGGTAACGAAGCGCCAACCCCGGTGCTAAGTTCGGCAGGGGCACTGATCGACAGCCTTAATGTGCTGTGCTACAAAAAAGTCGCGATTATTACGCCGTACATGAAGCCGCTGACCCAGCAAGTAATTGATTACATCGAAGCTGCAGGGATCGAAGTGACGGACTCCATCAGTCTGGAGGTGGCCGACAATCTGGCGGTAGGGCGTCTTGATCCGATGAATCTGGTGGCGCATGCCGATCGTTTGAATATCGGTCAGGCGGATGGTGTGGTGTTGTCATGCTGCGTGCAGATGCCGTCATTGCCTGCGATTCAGGTCGTGCAGGATCGGCTCGACAAGCCGGTATTGTCCGCCTCGGTCGCCACCGTTTATCAGATCCTGAAAACCCTGGGGCTGGAAGCCAAAGTGCCAAACGCCGGTCATCTGTTGTCGGGCGCGTTTTGAGAGGTTGATTGAACGCGTACTATGACCGGACTTCACGTCCGGTACTTCCCATGAAGCTCGATCCTGTTTCGCTGCGCCTGTTCGTCAGTGTTATCGAAGAAGGCACCATCGCTGCCGCCGCCGAGCGCGAGCACATTGCTGCGGCGGCGGTCAGCAAGCGGCTCAGTGAGCTGGAAGAGTTGCTCGACGCGCCTTTGCTGGTGCGCACCAACAAGGGCGTCACGCCTACTGCGGCGGGTATCTCCCTCCTGTACATGGCCCGCAGTGCCCTGAACAGCCTCAATGAAATCGTCGTGCAGATGCGCGAATACGGCCATGGCCGTCGCGGCTCCGTGCATGTGCTGGCGAACATCTCGGCCATCAGCCAGTTCATGCCGGAGCTGATCAAGTCGTTCATGGATCTGAACCCGCTGATCGATATCCGGCTTGAAGAAAAGGAAAGCCTGGCCATCACCAAAGCCGTGGCCGAAAACCGCGCTGATATCGGAATCTTTACCCGCTTGCCCCACGGCACCGATGTTGAAGTCTTTCCATTTCGCAAGGATCGGCTGGTGTTGCTGGTGCCCGACACGCATCCGCTGGCGGGCCGTGACAGCGTCACCTTCAGCGAAACCCTTGATCATCCTTACGTAGCGCTGCGCAGCGGTACTCACCTGAACTTCCAGTTGATCAAAGCCGCCAACGATGTGGGGCGCTCGCTGAAAATCCGCATGGAAGTGTCCAGCTACGACGCGCTGTGTCTGATGGTTCAGGCGGGCGTCGGTATCGGCATCCTGCCGCAAGGTAGCGTCGGGATTTACAGGCTGGAAGGCGTGCGAACGGTGGTGCTCGATGAGTCGTGGGCAGAGCGGGAATTGATGGTCTGCATCCGCCCGCGTGAAGGGCTGTCGAGCGCGGCGGGGTTGTTTCTGGAGCATTTGCTGGGCGGTTGAGTCAGCGCCAGCCACCTGTCCTTAGGCAGGCATGACCCTGTAGGCCCGCACGCCGCTGGACCTGTGGGAGCTAGCCCTGTATCCCTGACACCGCCCACTCGCTCCAACAACCCCCGTTTATTCAGTGATTTATATTTTGTTTGATAGGAGCAGAGCTTGATCTGGGCGGCATTCCGACAATACAGGCACCGCAAATGTCAGGTATATCGAGTCCAGTCTTATCGCAGGCAAGCCTGGCTCCCACAGGATTGGCGGCGATCCGCAGACTTTTCCTGCACCTACAGATCGGCCGTGTGGCGCGAAATAGGAGTGCATTTCACTTCGTCCCCGAAACTCAGGCCCGACCCATGCTCGAATAACTCAACCCCGCATCCGCCAACGCTTTGGGCTCATAAAGGTTGCGCCCGTCAATCACGATCGCGCATCTGAGTTGTTGCCTGAGCCAGGTGAAATCGACGCTGCGAAAAGCTTTCCATTCGGTGCAGATCACCAATGCATCCGCGCCTTTGACTGCCTGGATGCGATCACCGACCAGGACCAGATCGTCACGTTCGCCGTAGATTCTTCGACATTCCTGCATCGCCTCGGGGTCGTACGCCTGAACGCTGGCTCCGGCGCTCCACAGTGATTCCATCAAGTTTCTGCTCGGCGCGGCGCGCATGTCGTCAGTATTGGGTTTGAAGGCCAGTCCCCAGACGGCGATGGTCTTGCCTGCCAATTGCCCATCAAGAGCTCGTTCGAGCTTTTTGAACAGCGCGGTTTTCTGTCGCTGGTTGATCTCTTCCACAGCCCTGAGTAGTTGCGGGTTGTACCCGACTTCATGGGCTGTGCGACTCAGTGCCTGAATGTCCTTGGGGAAGCAGGAGCCGCCATAGCCGCAACCGGGATAGATGAAGTCATAACCAATGCGCGGATCGCTGCCGATGCCGTGGCGTACTTGTTCGATATCCACGTCCAGGCGCTCGGCCAGGTTGGCCATTTCATTCATGAAGCTGATCTTTGTCGCCAGCATTGCGTTGGCAGCGTACTTGGTCAGTTCGGCGGCGCGCAGGCTCATGAACATCAGCTTGTCGTGATTGCGGTTGTAAGGCGCGTAGCACTCGCGCATGAGCGTTCTGACACGCTCTGAGTCGGTGCCGATGATGATCCGGGCACCACGGGTGAAGTCCTCGATGGCCGCGCCCTCCTTGAGGAACTCGGGGTTGGAGCAGACATCGAAGGGTATCTGCAGGTCGCGGTTTTCCAGCGTCGTACGAATAGTCTCTGCCACCTTCTCCCCGGTGCCGACCGGAACGGTGGACTTGTTGACCACGGTTTTGCAGGTCTGCATGTGCTGGCCGATGCTTCGCGCGACTGCGAGGACGTATTGCAGGTCAGCGCTGCCGTCCTCATCGGAGGGCGTGCCTACCGCGATGAACAGCAGGTCAGCAAAGGCAACGGCTTGTGCGGCATCGGTCGAGAAGAACAGCCTTTGCGCATGCACGTTGCTGCGAATGAGCATGTTCAGGCCGGGCTCATGAATCGGCGTTTCGCCTGATTTGAGTAGCTCTATTCGCTGCTCATCGATGTCCACGCACAGCACGTCATGCCCGACATCGGCAAGGCATGCACTGGCCACCAGACCTACGTAGCCTGATCCAAAAACGCTGATCTTCATGAGTCATTACCCTCGGTTTTTTGCACAGCGTGGTGACGGGCATGAGGGTATCGAGCGCGTGTTACAGCCAGTGCAACCTGATGAATTCGCTTGTCCGGCGATGAATTACGTTGCGCTGATGGCTCTGGATCAATGCTTTCGGCGTGGTCCTTAATCAGCAGGGGGACTCAAAAAAGCGCATAAACGGTCAAGTTATCCGTTGTGTTGGCCGATATGCCCTGTGCACAGGTTGCTCTCAATAAAAATAACAACAGCGTGCATTGGGGAAACACATACATATCACGGAGAGTTTATGAACAGCAGCTTGGCCAATATCAGCGTCACCATGAAGTTAGCCCTGGGGTTCGGGGCGGTGCTTATATTCACTGCACTGCTTTCACTTCTGGGGTGGACCAGTCTGGATAAGCTGATCTACCGCACCGACAGAATCGGTGACATCGCTGAGCTTTCTGATCGCCTGACGGTATTACGCGTCGCGCGTCTGCAATACATGCTTGCCAATGGTGACGAAGCTGCCGCACAAAAAGTGCAGGCCGCCCTGGACGACTTCAAGAAGCAACAGCAACTGCTGCTGTCCACCTTCACTAATCCGCTTAACGCCAAAGCCCTTTCTCAGCTCACCGACATCATCAAAAACTACGAGACGTCGCTGGAGCAGATGCGCGGTGGCTATCAGGTCAGCACCAAGGTCCGTGCCGATATGGGCGTGGAGGCCACCAAAGGTGCTCAGTTGATTGCTGCCATCAATGACTCGGTGCTTAAACAGGACCCCTCGAACCCTGAGCGTTCGGACCAATTGCAACTGATGGCTGACGCCAAAATGGATTTCCAGCTGGTTCGTTATGAAGTGCGCGGTTACACCAGCAACTCGAATGAAAAGACCGAGCAGGCTGCGTTCAGCCAACTTGAAACGTCGATTAAAAACGTCGACAAGCTGAAGGCTGTTTTCAATGCGACCTATGGCACCGAAGTGGCACAGCTTGAAGCCTCTCTGCGTAACTACCTGACTCTGGTTCAAGCCTACAAAACTGCCAACGATACGATTGTGTCGGCGCGCAAAGACATGACCGCCCAGGGGTACGAAATCGTTAACCTCGGCGAAGAGCTCTCCAAAATCCAGCGTAGCCTTGCCGCGCAAGACACCACCAAGGCTCGCAGCATGCAGATCGGCGGTGCTGTGTTGGCCCTGCTGTTGGGTATTTTTGCGGCGATCATCATCACGCGTCAGATCACCCGTCCGTTGCAGCAAACCCTGGAAGTGGTGAACCGCATTGCCTCCGGGGATCTGACTCACACCATCACCATTACCCGTCGCGATGAACTGGGCGTGTTGCAGCAAGGTATTCAGCGCATGGGCGCCACGCTGCGGGATCTGATCAGCGGGATTCGTGATGGCGTGACGCAGATTGCCAGCGCGGCTGAAGAGTTGTCCGCCGTCACCGAGCAGACCAGCGCCGGGGTCAACAATCAAAAGATCGAAACCGATCAGGTCGCCACCGCGATGCAGGAAATGTCTGCCACTGTCCACGAAGTTGCGCGCAACGCCGAGCAGGCTTCGGTAGCCGCTGCGAACGCCGACACCCAAGCCCGGGACGGCGACAAAGTGGTGGGCGAAGCCATCACGCAGATCGAAAAACTGGCCAGTGAAGTGCTGCGTTCAAGCGATGCCATGACCTTGCTGGAGCAGGAAAGCGACAAGATCGGCAAAGTCATGGACGTGATCAAGGCCGTGGCTGAGCAGACCAACCTGCTGGCGCTCAATGCTGCCATCGAAGCGGCACGTGCCGGTGAAGCAGGGCGAGGTTTCGCGGTGGTTGCCGATGAAGTACGGGGTTTGGCGCAACGCACCCAACAGTCCACTGAAGAGATCGAAAGCCTGATTGCCGGGCTGCAAAACGGTACTCGTCAGGTCTCGCAAATCATGCTCGGCAGCCGCGCCTTGACCGACAACAGCGTTGCCCTGACGCGCAAGGCGGGCACCTCGCTGGAAAGCATCACTCAGACTGTTTCCAGTATTCAGGCCATGAACCAGCAAATTGCCGCAGCGGCTGAGCAGCAAAGCTCGGTGGCTGACGAAATCAGCCGTAGCATTGTCAGCGTGCGTGACGTGTGTGAGCAAACGGCGGAAGCCAGTGAAGAGACCGCCGCATCCAGCGTTGAATTAGCGCGATTGGGTGGTCAGTTGCAGATGATGGTTGGGCACTTCAAGGTTTAACGCTCACACGGTGATCGTCAGCCCGACGATCACCGCGCCCGTCAACAGCGCCGCCAGCCCAAGGCCGAACCATGCCCGCCAGGCGCTGGCGGTGCTGAATACCCAGATGACTATGGCGGTGTACAGCACAAAACTTAGCAGCGTCGTGATCTGCACGACGCTTGCGGGATCGCTGCCTGAGACGCGCGGCAACAACAGCGCCAGCAATGACGTGACCAGCGCAGACAAAACATAACCGCCGAGGGTGGCGGCCAGCACCCGGCTGAGAATCATCCAGCGGTAGAGGTGTGTGTTGGTGGTTTTCTTCATTGCATATGACCCTGTAGATGCCACAAATAACTTTCTGAATTGGAGTGCGATTTTATGTGGGGGGATTCTTTGCTCCCCCCGCACATTTGCTTGGCTCTTGACCTCGTAGGACCGGCTTTAGCCGGGAGGGCAATATTTCTACGACCCAAATGCAGCGAATTTGCTGGCCTCCTCCCGGCTAAAGCCAGTCCTACAGAAAATCGTATTTCAAATCGATAAGCTGTGAGTTCGCTGGTTATCCACTCGCCGCTTCAACAAAACAATCACCAGTCCGACCCCAAACCCCAGCGCCACAATCTCAACGCTCGCGCGCTGCCAATCCCCGGCATTGAGGTAGCGACCAATATGCTGCCCTGTTGTGCAAAAATTGAGCAGCGGCAGGCATAAGCACAGTATTGCGGCGATGGTCAGTTGCTCGGCCCACGCCTTGCTGACCGGTCGACACAGCGCATGACCCAACGTCACCAGCCAGATCAGCAGAAAGCTGCGAACCTCCCATGTGGCTCGGTCCGCCATATCCACCGGTATGAACCGGTTGGCATAGAAATATCCAATACACGCCACGCCAATGCCCGCAATGCTCGCCACGTTAAACGCTTCGATACAACGGTAAACCCTGGCAGTCGCGGTGCCGAATTCTCGCTGACTCTTGTTGCGTCGCTTGATGGTGAACAGCAGCGTACCGGTCGCCATCATCGCCATGCCAAGCAACCCGCTGACGAAGTACAGCCACTTCATGCCCCAGCCACCCAACTCGGCAAAGTGCAGTGAACGCAGTACGCCGTAGATCTGATCGCCCAGCGACAGGGTTTCCGGCAGCGGCTTCTGGACCTGCAAAGTCGCGCCCGTTATACCGTCAAACAGCACGCTGGCTTGCGGCGTGAACAGTGTCTGGGAAGGGTGAGCTTCATCGTGGCGACCCATCACCCGGACCGTAGCCTTCTGCGACTCCGGGTTCTGCACCAGTAGCATGCGTGCGTCCTGGCCCGTCAGGGTTTGCGCCTGTCGCAGAAGCGAGGGCCAATCAGTCGCGGTGTTTTCGGTCTTGTCGATAGAGCCTGCTTTTCCCGACAGCTCCGACTGAAATTGACTGTAGGCATCCGGGCTGGAACTGTAAGCCGCTTGCAGAGGCCAGGGCATGTAACTGGTATAGAAAACGGCCAGCCCGGTGTAGGCAATCATGATCAGAAAGGGCAGGGTCATGACCGCCGTGGCGTTGTGTGCGTCGAGCCAGGAGCGCAGACCTTTGTCAGGTCGGAAGGTGAAGAAATCCTGGAATATTCGCCGGTGGATCACTACGCCAGACACCAGCGCAACCAGCATGCCCACGGTCAGCCAGCCCACCAGCCAGAAGCCCAGCACCGGCAGGTGCAGCATGTAGTGGAACGACATGAAATGGCGTCCGCCCTCGGTTTTCCGTGCGATGCCTCTAGGAAGTATTTCGCCGGTTTCAGCCGACAGCGAAACCTGCTGAAGGGTCGACCCCGAACGCCACGCCACTTGTAGGGCCTGGCCCGGATACTGAGGGAATTCGACCCGCCAGAATCGGGCACCGGTTGCGTGTTCAAGCAGGTAATGCTCGGCATAGCGCGCAGCACCCGAAATGTCACTGGTGGGCGCGTTTTGGTCGACTGCAACCAGTGGCTGCGCTTCCATCCAGCGCGTGATGGGTTCCCGGAAAACGCTCAACGTGCCGGTCAGGAAAATCGCACACAACAACCATCCACACACCAGCCCGCACCAGGTGTGGAGCCACGACATGGACTGGCGGAATTTACCTTTCACGATTGGGTTCGCTGATTTGAAGCAAATTCTGTAGGAGTGAGCTTGCTCGCGATAGCGTCCTGGCTGGCCGTGATTTGCCAACTGAAAGAACGTATCGCGAGCAAGCTCACTCCTACAGGGGAAGTGTTCGCCCCGCGGTAGGGTTTTGCCCGGGCTTTAATCAGAAATCGCCCCGCAGCGTGAACATGTAGCTGCGAGGATCGCCGAACAGGTTCGAGCGGTCGGTGGCCACGGCGGTGGTGTAGTAGCGACGGTCGAACAGGTTTTCGGCGTTCAGCGAAACCTTCCAGTGTTCGTCCAGCTTCCAAGTGGCGCGGGCATCCCAGATGGCGTAACCCTGGCTGCCGAAATCCAGTCCTTCAACAGCGGCCTTGTAACCGGATTGCGCTGAAACACCGCCACCGATGGTGAGGCGATTCCAGACTCCTGGCAGGTTGTAGCTGGTTTGCAGGCGCAGCATGTGTTTTGGGGTTTCGTAGGCGACTTCGACCTCTGCGGTGTTGCGCAGCAGGTTGTAGGTGTAGCCGCCGAATACTTGCCAGCCCGGGAGTACTTCGCCGCTGGCTTCGATGTCGATGCCTTTGCTGCGCTTGATGGCTCCGTTGATGTAGCAGACGCCGTCGACATCTGTCTCGGTGCAGCCGATGTTTGAAGGGTCTGCGATCGCGACATTTTCCTGCTTGATATAGAACAGGGCCATCGACAGGTTCAGGCGTTTATCAAACAGCTCACCCTTGATGCCTGTTTCATAGTTATCACCTGTCGAGGGTGACAGTGGTGCGCCGCTGGCATCGACATAGTTACCCTGAGCGTTGAAGATTTCCGCGTAGCTCGCATACCAGGACCAATTGTCGTTGATGTCGTAGATCAAGCCCGTATAGGGCGTTACTTCGCGGGTGACCTTCGAGTTATAGGGAAGGGCGCCACCTTTATCGACATCGTAGGTGTAGTCATACCAACTGGCTCGCCCGCCCAATATCAAACTCAGCTCTTGGGTAAGGCGCAGTCGTGTATTGGCATAAACGCCCGAACGCTCTTCGGTCATGTCGATGTCCGTCATCCATGCAGGCCGGGCGGGTTTCGCGAAGGCGTGGTGATCAACGTTGAAGACATCGGTGGGGATTGTTGGCCTAAAAGTGACCGTCGATTGCTTGGTATTGGCCTCTTGCCGAGACCAAGTCGCACCCACAGTCACTTCATGGGTCAGCCCGAACGCATCGAAGTTGCCATTCAAATGGCTGTCCAGCCCGGTGCTTGCCACCTCATCCCGGCGGAACAACACCCTGCGAAAAGTCGAGCCTGCGTTGGTAACAGGGCTGATTGCGCCCTGGGCATAAGCAACCTGCTGATCAAACCCACCCTCCGAATACGTCATCGACGTCGTGTTGCTCCAGCGATCATTGAAGCGATGCTCAACCTCGGCAAACACCTCGCTCATGTCGCTCTCGTGACGGTTCCAGTCCTGCACCAACGAGGTGGAGCGGGAGATATCCAGCGAGTTGCCATTGCTGTAGCGCGGCAGTCCGTAAATCGAATAGCCGTTGATGACGTTTTCCTGATGACGCAGGCTCAGGGTCAGCGTGGTGTCGTCATTCACATCGGCTTCGACAATCCCGTACATCAATGGCGTGCGGGTGTCCCGTTCGTCAATGTACGAGCCGCTGTCCTCGTAAGCGGTGACCATGCGACCGCGCACCGTGCCGGTATCATTGAGCTTGCCGCTGGCATCGAGGTCCATGCGGTAGCGGTCCCAGGAGCCTGCGCTGGCCTGTACCGTCAGTTTGTTCTCCGCAGTTGGACGTTTGCGCACCAGATTGACCGCGCCGCCAGGTTCACCCGCACCCACCAAGAGTCCGGAAGCACCGCGCAATACCTCGACGCGGTCGTAAATAGCGGTATCAGGTTTCATCCAGCCGGTGATCTGGTAGCCCTGACCCGGCACGCCATCAATCAAAAAACTTTCAGCCAGCAGCGAGAAGCCCCGCGAGGTGTAAACGTGGCCGCCGAAGTTGCGGTACTGAAAAGTAATACCGGGCGTCTGCTCCAGTACCTTGTCGAGGCTGGTAAGTTTCTTGTCGTCCATCAGCTGTCGAGTCATGACGCTGACCGTCTGCGGTGTTTCCCGCAGGCTCAGGTTCAGTTTCGAGGCGGTGCTGCTTCCTCCCGTGGTGTAAGACCCTGTCCCATCGGTGGTCGTCCCGAGTTGGCCCGCCGCATTCACATTAGTGGCGCCCAGCACCATGGCGGAGTCGCCCGAAACCGGCAGTCTTTCCAGCACCACGGTGCGTTCGTCCAGCAGGCGCCAAGTGAAACCGCTGCCCTTTAGCAGCGTGTCCATGGCCTGGCCCAGTGTGTACTTGCCCTGCAACGCCTTGGTGCGCAGTGCGCCTACGTCGCTGGAGTTGAATATAAGACGGACGTTGGCCTGATCCGCAAGCTGAGTCAGCGCCTGATCCAGGGATTGCTCCGGCAGCTTCAGATCAATACTGGTCGATGTGTCAGCGGCCATCGCAGTGAGCGGCATCAAGGGCAGGCTGCCAGCCATGGTCAACATCAGCGTCAGGGTCAACGTGCGACCGCTGACCGGAGCAAAGAACTTGGAAGGTGCCTGCATTTCAATCGTCCGTATTGAAGAGTGGTGGTGACACGACATGAGAATTATTCGCGCCCACCCCAACGACGAATCATCCCCACCAACCTTGCCGTCGATTATTGAAATAATTTTTATTCGCGTGACGCCGATAGATCAAAACCGGCCTGGCGGGGAGATATTGATGATAACTGTTCTCAGTTGAGATAGGATGCATGCCTTACCAGCCGGGGCAGTCCGAATGTCTGTTTCACCCAACTCAAATCACTTGCTGACAGTCTTTCAGGAGCATTACAGCGACCTGTTGGCCTTTCTCGCACGTCGTCTGGGGAATGTGGAAAAGGCCGCTGATGTGGCCCAGGACACCTACTTGCGGCTGGCAGGGTTGTCCGATACGGCGCAGATTCTGGAGCCTCGGGCCTTTGTATTTCGGGTGGCGGGCAATCTGGCCATTGATCGTTTACGTCAGGAACAACGGCGCTCTGCATTGCAGGCCGATGACCTGGATGAGGACTTCTGCGACCCGATGGCATCGCCGGAACGCTCGTTTCTGGCGACCGAAGCCGTGGAGCAGCTCGACAAGGCGCTGCACCTCTTGCCAAGCAATGCACGGCTGGCGTTGTTGCTCAATCGCCTCGAAGGCATGACCCACGCGCAGATCGCTACACGTCTGGGGGTATCGGAAAGCTCGGTGGGCAAATACATTGTCCAGGCCATGCGCCATTGTCGGGATTGGCTACGCCAGTCGGAGTGCATTTAGAATGAGCAAGATGCACTCTCCACTGGCGGCTTCTTTGAGCCCATCACCATGACCGAGCCTATGAACCACGCGATGCCCAACGTTGAGCTGGAAGATCAGGCCATTGAACAATGGGTGCGGCTAACCTCGGGCAGTGCCAGTGAATCGGAGCACGCCGCGTTCGCCCGCTGGCGCCAGCAAAGCCCTGCGCATGAAGCCGCCGCCAGGCTGGCCGAACAGATGTGGCAGGCCATCCCGAAGACCCGGACCGCTGAAGTCTTCGTGCCCCCAGCCCCGCCGCAGCGCCGTCCTTTGCGTTGGGTCGCACTGGCTGCCGGACTGGGCGCGTTGGCGCTGACCAGTTTTACAGAACCTGTTCAGGTCTATTTCGCCGACCACACCACCGCAGTCGGCGAGCGCAAAATGCTCACCCTCGAAGACGGCAGCCAGGTCTGGATGAACAGCGCCACAGCGTTGTCCGTGCATTACTCGGCTAACCGTCGCGACATCAGTCTGCTCAAAGGCGAAGCACTGTTTCAAGTTAGCAAAGACGCCAACCGGCCCTTCGTTGTCCAGGCCTCTGGCGGCAGCGTGCAGGCTGTTGGCACCCGCTTTGACGTCGACCGCCAAAGCCAGCGTGTCCGCGTCGGCGTCACCGAAGGTGAAGTCAAAGTCTCTTCAGGCGGCGAAGCCGTCCCCCTGAAAGTGGCCCAGCAACTCGAGTTCGAAAGCGGCTCACCTCCTTCCACCACCAGCCCGTTGGACACCACCACCGCGGCCGCCTGGCAACGCGGCAAACTGATCTTCAACAGCCGCCCGCTGACCGAAGTCTTCGCCGACATCGAACGCTACATGCCCGGCTCACTGGTCGTCGCGGGCACCTTGCCCGACACCGCCGTCAGCGGCGTATTCAACCTCGACGACGTACCCGGCATGCTCAACGTGCTGTCCCAAACCCAGCCCGTGCGGATCTATCAACTGCCTTGGTTGACCGTGGTGATGAATGGCGAGGCGGTGAAAGAGGTTAAGGTGGGGATTTGATGGAGGTAGTACTTATTACCTCACTGTGTAGCGGTGAATAGCCTCAAACTGTGCCCTCGACTATGCCTCCAGTGTTTTCTCTGAGGACTGACTAATCTGAAGCCCTGCATCGTAGGAGGGTATGGGAGCAGTAAATGACCTTTATCACTATCTTTTCGGGAGCCAACTTTGCTGCTGTATCCGTCAGTGGAAGCAAATCTTCGGCAAACTCCGCTCGTCTGAAGCCAGGGAGGTGGAGGCATGGCATTTGATCGATCGCTCCCATACAACGATTTGCCATTGTTGCCTCCAAGTGTTGAGTTGGAGACTCGGGCAGTATTGAAACAAGCAATTGCTGCCAATCGAGCACTGGCGAACCTGCGGGGTCTGGCTGCGCGCATTCCAAACCAAGGGTTGTTGATAAATAGCATCGTATTGCAGGAAGCGCGGTTGTCTTCGGAAATCGAGAACATCGTGACGACGAACGATGAGTTGTATCGTGCGGATGCTGATGCGGATGGCAAAGCCGACCCTCACACCAAAGAAGTGCTGCGTTATCGCCAAGCGCTTTATCTGGGTTTTCAATCACTGAAAGATCGTCCTCTGAATACCAATCTTTTCATCGAGATTGTGCGCTTGATTAAACAGGTAGACCTGGATATCCGTGCCGTTCCCGGCACTGCTTTGAAAAATGACTCGGGTGATGTCATCTACACGCCGCCGGAGTCACCAGCCAATATTCGCGATCTGCTTGGCAACCTTGAGCAATTCCTGCATGCCGAGGATGATCTGGATCCGCTAGTAAAAATGGCAGTGCTGCATTACCAATTCGAAGCGATCCACCCGTTTTCTGACGGTAATGGTCGTACCGG
The DNA here is from genome assembly GCF_002699985.1 of Pseudomonas sp. ICMP 561. Classification (GTDB taxonomy): domain Bacteria; phylum Pseudomonadota; class Gammaproteobacteria; order Pseudomonadales; family Pseudomonadaceae; genus Aquipseudomonas; species Aquipseudomonas quasicaspiana. The sequence goes on from NZ_LKBT01000007.1 coordinate 86,811, forward strand.
CCGCATCCTCAACCTACTTTACCTCGTGGACCGAGGCTTGCTCGACATTCCGGTCTTGTTTCTGTCTCGCTACATTATTGCCAATCGACAGGACTACTACCGAGGTCTGCGACTGGTCACGGAAGAGCAGGATTGGGAGAACTGGATTCTGTTCATGCTTCGGGCAGTTGAGAGCACAGCGCAACAGACGTTTGATCAGGTCACTCGTGTCCTCGCCTTGATGGAAGTAGTGCGTGAGCAAGTCCAGCGCGATGCGCCGGGAATCTACACCAAGGATTTGGTAGAGCTGATTTTTCGTCAGCCTTATACAAAAATTCAGTTCGTAATTGATCTTGGTTTAGCCAAACGGCAGACCGCCTCAGTCTACCTGCAGACCCTTGCCAGAATGGGAGTGCTGCGGGAGCACAAAGCGGGCAGGGAAAAGTACTACATCAATGACGCCCTACTGAATGAGCTTACGCTCTGAAATGTCGATGCAATCGACACGTCACATGAACGTGTCGATTTTTTTCGTTTTTTTAAACATGTTTTTATGATGTGTCGATTTGATCGACACTTTGGCTTGGTAGTTTCTTATTAATCCTGATGCAAAGTCTTAAAAATAGCGGCTTCCTCAATGGTATGAGTTCCGGTGCTTTGTAAGAATCTTCCGTCAGCCTTTTACGTAATCAACTACGCCTCCCATAAACCCTCTCCCCGAACGCGCCTGCTCACTCCCGCTAATTTCTCCCTCCGATAGATGCTGACGTACCGGTCACCTGCTGGCTCAGCATCTGCTTCTGGAAGAACTAACGGTTGGAGTAAGCCATGCAGCGCATACAAGAATTACGCACCACTTTAGGCGTGCCGATGGCCGATTTTGCCAAGGCACTGGGCGTGTCTGAACAGGTTATCGGGCAGTGGGAAAGCGGCGAGGCTGAGCCCGGCGTTCCGGCCTTGAGAGATATCGCCACGCTGCTGGGCACCAATGTTGATGACCTGATGGACTTCGCCACCAGCGGTCGAAGAATCACCTCCCAGCACTGGGTACCGGGCGACGATGCCATCTTTGACGGATTCTGGGGCCGCATGGGTTTGCTGCTTCCCGGCGAAACCAATTGCACCTGGTATCCCGTTACCTTCGCGGAATATTCCCAGATTACCGACTCGCTGAGCATTGAGCATGCAGAGCCACAGTGGTTGGTGGTCAGCACCCTGAACAACCGAAAACTGCTGCTCAATCCCGCGTTGATCCGACGCATCCGCCTGCTCGACGACGCCGCAGACCGCCCGGAAGACGATGCCTGGCAACTCGGCTGGGACAGCGAACAAGGCCTGACACCGGAGCTCTATCGCGCGCTTGGTGAATACTTCACCGACGAACTTGCGTTCGACACCAACAACTCACCGGTGGCCCAACAGGTGATCCATACGCTGATCGCCCAACATGATCTGACCAGCGCGAAAGTCATGCACTTGATCAGCGATACCCACGTCCATCTCGCAAGCGGCACAACCGCCAACGTGCGCGCCGCCAACGCCGACATCTACAACCTCGTGCTGGACGCCTACGCGGGCATGCCGCTGGGCATCAGCCTGAGCACACGGGATTCGGAAGAAGAAAACCACTTCTCGCCGTCGCAAGTGGCGTTGGTGGACATCCCGCTGCTTCAGTATCAGACGGCGGAGATTGAGGCATCGGCGGAGATGGAGGGCGTCTGACGTAAGACCGGGCCGGCCGGTCCTACAAGATGGACGCAGATCCTGTTGGAGCGAGGCTTGCCCGCGAAAAAACGATTGCGAGGTGTAGCTGACCCACCGAGTCGACTGATTCGCGGGCAAGCCTCGCTCCAACGGGAAAGGGGCTAATCACGAACGCCCCGCAACTCTTGTCCATACCCAAAACCCAAGCGCCACAAGACTAATCGAGCCCCCCAACAAACATACCGCCACCCAGCCCCAACGTGCATAAACCTGGGTGGCCGCAACCGCCCCTAGCGCACTTCCAAGCGAGTAAAAACACATGTAAGCACCGACCAACCGACTTTGCGCGTCGGGCCTCGCCGCAAATATCAGGCTCTGATTAGTGACATGCACCGCCTGAACCGCGAAATCCAGAACGACCACTCCGACAATCAGTGCGAGCAACGATGTTTCCGCGAACGCGATAGGCACCCAGGACAGCGCCAGCAATGCCAAAGCAATCCCCGTAATGCGCTGTTCCAAGCCCTGATCGGCCCAGCGACCAGCCCTCGATGCCGCTAACGCGCCCGCTATCCCGGCGAGGCCAAACAAGCCAATCTGCGTATGCGAAAGACTCAACGGCGGCGCACTCAGCGGCAACACCATCGCCGTCCACAGAACACTGAACGCAGCAAAGATCAGCAGCGCAAAAACACCCCTGATCCTTAAAGCCGGCTCGGTGACAAAAAGTGTGAACGTCGACAACAGAAGCGCCCAATAGGTGCTTTCAATACGCGGCAAACCTTTGCTCGGGATAGCCCTCCACAGCACAACGGCCAGGGTCAGCATCAACCCCGCGGAAACAAAATAAACCGCCCGCCACCCGGCCAGATCAGCAATAAGCCCTGATGTAAAACGCGCAAGCAGGATCCCCAAGACAATCCCGCTCGTTACCGTGCCAACGGCCTGCCCGCGTCGTGATGGCGTTGCCAGCGCAGCGACATAAGCCACGACCACTTGAACAACCACCGCCATTAGACCGACCAAAATCATCGCACCCAGCAAGGCCGACCATTGCTGAGCAGACCCGACCACTATCAACGCAACAGCCGACAGCAACACTTGAGTCAGGATCAAAGCCTTGCGATTGATCAGATCACCCAACGGCACAATAAAAACCAAACCCACGCCGTAGCCAACCTGAGTGGCGGTGACCACGATGCCGATCATGCCTGGGTCGACGCCGAGGCTTTGAGCCATAGAATCAAGCAACGGCTGCGCGAAATAGACATTGGCAACGGCCAGTGCGCAGGTGATCGACAACAGCAGCGTCAATGCTGGAGATATCTCGGGAGTGCTCTCCGACCGGGCTTCACAAGAGTCGAGCTCGCTTGCGGCATTGATATTGGAGGCCATGGATCCATCCTTGATGCTGATTCCGGTTTCAATTGAAAACCACTTCATTGATTTCTACCAAGTCCGGTTTTAATCTGCAACCAGTTTTTCATGGCGTTGCTGCTGGCGAGACTTCCTCTGATGGCTGATCGGGAACCCAAAATGGCGAATCATTCAACTGTCCAAGGCGACGAATGCCCAGTGGCAAGAACCCTGGAAGCCATCGGCGATCGCTGGTCGCTGCTCATCATCCGCGACGCCTTCGACAACGTTCGACGGTTCGGCGAGTTTCAGAAAAACCTCGGCATGGCTAAAAACATCCTCGCCGCACGCCTGAAAACCCTCGTCGAACTGCAGATTCTCGAAATCCACCCCGCCTCAGATGGGAGCGCCTACAAGGAATACGTGCTGACAGAGCGCGGCCGTGCGGTCTTTCCCATCGTCGTCTCGATGCGCCAATGGGGAGAACAGCACCTGTTTCAGACGGGCGAAGTGCATTCGGTGCTGCTGGATAAAGCGCGTGAGCAGCAAGTGGTTGAGTTAGAGGTTCGGTCTGCAGAAGGGCGACTGCTTGGGCCGGAGGATTGTTATCGGGGGCGGGTGGTTAAGGGGGCGTAATGGCGGGAAGACTACTCATCAACTCAGCTCACCCCAAACCGGACAAAAGCACGCTATAGCGTGTGGTCATCCGGGCGGCAGCATTGAAAAATGGCTCGCAATTACGCAAGGACTCGAGCCATTTATGAACTGCAATGAATCCGCTTCACCTCCTGAAACGCTGACCAAGCTCCAAGTCGTCAGCGCTATGTACGACTATCTGATGACAAGCTGGGAGGAGCTGCCTGACAAGAACAAGCGGGCATTGGGGTTTGATTTCGTTGTAGGGAGCGAAGGTGAGGAGGCCGCCCTGAATCACTTGGCCCGGCTGTTCATGGAGTATGCGGATTTGTCGTTTCGACGGGCATTGGTTGCCAGGCGGAGAAGGCTTGGTCTGGATGCTTATTCAGACTCCGCATCTGCTGGTTGATGAGTTGTTATCCAGGCCGTTTGAAAAGTCTCAATCCACACATAGCCAAACGCTTACACATGATAGAGAAAAACTGCCATTTGCAGACCTGCCCGACAGGCATAGTCTTGTATTCAACCACTGACGAGCAGGAAGCCCGTCAGGATCAAGGATGATCGACCATGAAAGGATGCCGCCGACAGGGAGTTGGAATGGTACTGGACAAAAAACCCGCTTCGGCGGGTTTTTTATTGATGCCTTGTTTTGCCGGTTTTTTTGCGCTTAACACTTCTGTCCCGCCCCAGTGTCTGTTTGCGAAAACGCCTCAGTTCTAATCGGCTACTTAGCAGCGATTGAAGGAGGTATTGCAGTGTTTACTGTGTGTCGCGGTGTAGTGCAGTTTTTCCCGAAAAGCTTCCAGTCGAGCGCGGGAGGCACGAAGAATTTCATTTCAGGTAACAAAGCCGAGCTTCAGGTTCGGCTCATCATGAAAGCCGTCCCAAGATTTGACAGGCCTCAGTGCATTGGTAAACCGCTCAATGACTACCCCCGACCAGCTTGGCAAAGAGCGGCTTCCCCGGGGAAATGCACCGTTTGTGCACCCCCGATACAAAACTCCGTTCCATACGGTTTTTCGATAACAAACGGGCCATTCAATCTGCCAGCCAGGCTCCTCGCCACGCCAACAGGTGTTCTTCCCTGAGCATCCAGTTATCGAGTACCAGGCTGCGCAGGGCATCTCCGGCCCCGGCGCTGGCGTCGGGTTCGGCGAGATGTTCGCGAATAGCGGCAATCCAGTCTTTTGGCTTGTTCCTGACCCGGGTCACCGGCAAATCGCCGCGATAACAAAGGATGTCCGAGCAGATCACCGGGAAGCCACAGGCGCCGTATTCCAATAATCGTAAATTGCTTTTGCAGGCGTTGAAAAAGTTGTCTTCCAGGGGGGCCAAAGCCAAGTCCAGGTTTAAGCTGGCCAGATATGCCGGGTACTTCTCGATACTCACGCCCCTATGAAACTCGTGGACATAGGGACGCAGTGCCGGTGGACACATGCCCATAAACACCCATTCCACTTCCCCAGCCAGTTCACGAACCACTTCGGCAATCACTTGCAAGTCATCGCGGTGGCTCGAGCCACCTGCCCAGCCGACCCGAGGCTTGCGGCCTTGTTGGCGATGGGTGATCAGGCCGCTCCACCACTGGCTTGGCAGGCGGTTCTCTACCACGCGAATGTCGGCGTTAAAACCCTTCAGCGCATTGGCCAGTGGCTGGGTCGACACCACTAACCGGTCGCACAGCCCCACGACTTTTTTCAGGCGCTTGGCGATGTCTTCGGGAAGCAGTTCGCGGGTTCCGTTGCCGGTGGGCACGTCGAGCATGTAGTCATCCAGCTCGTAAACCTTGAAGGCCTTGGAGAATGCCTTGGCGTCCTGGATCATTTCCAGCTGAGGTGTTGTGAATTGTCGCTGGAAAATGATCGTGTCCGGCGCCATGCGCTCAAGCTCTACCGGTTGACGCAGCCAGTCGCTCACCGCGCCCTCTACCAGTTGCGCGGCTTTCAGGGCAGCGAAGGGCTGGCGTACCCGATAATGTCCGCTGCCGAAAGAGTCGCCGGGGTAGCACAGCGCGTAAGGCAACGGGCGACTGGCGAACGGTTGCCAGCCGCCCTCGCTACGGGATTCGTGCGCGAAGCCGCTGCCTTCCAGGGTCAGGTTGCGGTTGTAGGCCGGGTCGTTGGCGAGCTGCGGCAGCCAACGCCGGTACATCACCGATTGTTCGCGCTTGAAGCGTTCTCGCTTGGCTTCCAGCTTGGTCGTGTCAACCTTGTTCTGGCTCACGTTGGCTTCATGCATGAGCACCGCATAAGGCGTCCAGACAATCAGTTGCCCGGCCTGGCCGACTTTCAGGCACAGGTCTACGTCGTTATAGGAAACCGCCAGGCTAGCCTCGTCCATTCCTCCCACCTGGTGATACAGCTCGGTGCGGATCATCAGGCAGGCAGCGGTCACCGCGCTGTAGTTCTGGTCAACCTGCAAACGGTGAAGGTAGCCGTTGGACTGCATGGGGTCGCCGACGAATGGGTGGTCTGCCACGCCGCGCAAGCCGAGTACCACGCCTCCATGCTGGATAGTCCCGTCGAGGAATAATAATTTGGCGCCGACTATCCCCACTTCCGGCCGCTGAGCGTGATGGAGCATCGCGCCAAGCCAGTCCCCGTCAATGACGGCGGTGTCATTGTTGAGCAGCACCAGGTAATCGCCCCGGGCCTGGCTGACGGCAAAATTGTTGATTGCCGAATAGTTGAAAGGGTGAGGGTAACGCAGGATACGCACCTTGGCGTCGTTCAGGCGCTCCATACCCGTTAACCAATCCTGGGCTTCGGCGGTCTCACTGTTGTTGTCGACGATGATCAGTTCGTAGTTCGTGTAGCGGGTTTTCTCCATTAAGCTTTCGATGCAGCGCATCAGCATCGGCAGCTGATCTTTTGTGGGGATCACAATGGACACCAACGGCTGCCCGGCGTGTTGGTAAACGACCCGGTTGGCCATCGGCAAGGGGCCTGCGTGCAGTTCATGAGCCACGCCCAGGCGCTGCAAGTGCGCCTCGACGATTGCCGCGGAGTGCGCGATGACCTGGCCTTCGCCGAGCCACTGGCCGAAGTTGATTACTTGGTGTACCAGCACTTCAGCGAGATGCCCGACGGTGCCTAGCCCATGAGTTTCAACTAGCCGATAGAGCAGGTCATGGGGCGCCAGTTCGGCGAAGGCGGGATCGAAGCCGTCGGCACCTAGCACGGCCTCGCGGCTGAAGGCCAGGGCTCGACCGACATACGGATAACTTCGCAACAGGTCCAGGTTCAGATCCGGCTTGAACACCGGATTCTGGCATCCAGTTGCGGTCAGCGAGTCTTCATCGCTATAGCAAACGCTGACGCCGGGGTTCAGGGCGATGCCCTCGGCGAGCAACAGCAGCGCGTGGGGGGCGAGTTCGTCGCCGCCCCGCAGCAGGTAGCACCAGTCGGTCTGGATGTCCTGCAGCAGCTCATTGAGCTGGCTCGGCCAAGACTCCGCCAGCGGCAGCCAGACCAGATTGTCGGTCGGCGTCACCCCTACCGGTTCGGCATTGGACAGCACTACGATGGCCGCCGCCCCGTAAAGCTGGCGGTCGATGCTTTCCAGACTGGAACGCAACAGCGCAATGTCACCGGTGGTATCCGTCAATACCAACAACACATCCGGTTGACTCGGCCAGCTCGCAAGTCGCGTCGGCAAACCTTCGAACTCGGCGGCAGTCAGTTGCCGGGTGTCCAGCCAGCGCCGATACAGGTTGATATTGCGCTGCTGTTTGCCGAGATCCGCCAGCACGCCGAAAAAGCGTTCAAAGGCGTGTGCCAGTGTGCCGTTGAGCTGACCACGCTCGGTTTCGAAATCTTTGCCCGTCAGTTGTATCCTTTCCAGGGGGGACAACGCTTCGGTGCGCACGAAGAACATGGCGCCGGCAAAAAAATCCGCCTCATTGATTCGTTGTTGATCAATGCCGGCACGTTCGGCCAGGGTGACCAGGTGCGTGCGTTCGCTTTCATCGAGGTTTTTGATGACCGGCAGCCGGTACTTATCGATGCCAAGCATTGGATGGTGCGCCGGGTCGGCAAGGTATTCTACCGATCGGCGGAAGCGTACCGGGCTTAGCAGATCATCGAAAAGGTCATGGGCAGAGGAGTTAGTCACGCCCAAGTGCACCGTGCGCCTGGTGTGCAGCTTGATCAGTGTGTGGATGTTATCGGCACGTAAAAACGGCAGCACCCGCAGGAATGGTAAAACATCCCTCCCGTGATCGGGCACCCGGTACAGCGAATAACTCAGCCCGCTGGCCGCTAACTGGGTACGTACCGTATCGTCACGGCCGGTCACGCAAGTTACGTAGAGGTGCAGGCGTTCTTGCAGGTGAATCAAACGGACCAAAATGTCTCGCAGCACATCGGGCTGACAGACATGAATGACCACGCCAACTGGCGGCTCACCGTTTTCGAGAGAGGGATGCTCCATGACCAGCACTTCAAGCTCCTCGATCAACGGGTCATTACGCCTCGTACGATCTTGCATACCTTTCCCTCTAGCGTCTCAATGAGTAAATAGCCGAAAAACAACGCTATAGCCCGATTGCAACCTGCTGAGTTCTTCATGTCAATGAAGTTATCGTCAGGGTCGAGATAGGGGGCGTAATAGAGACTGATCAGAAATAGTTGGCGGGTAAGGTGGTCGCGCGATTGCCAGGCAGATATTCCTGTGCGTCCTCGGCAAGGGCCGTCATGGCGGTGAGGACCATCTGACACAGGAATGCCTGAAACTACCGAAGAGCCAAGCTATCAGGAGAGATTCTTGGGCGGGGCAGGGTTATTCGTAAGAAATTAAAAAGCCGGCTTGTGGCCGGCTTCTCAAGGACGAACTTGGTTTGTTTTTGGCAAACCGTGCTCGCCTTTAACAGGTGCGCTCAGCGAGTGGCGCTAATTAGGATGGTGACGCTGACCAGGTTTCAGTCTGGGCGTAACCGTCGGCGTCGAGGCGTTGTGTGCTTCGGGTCGGGATGGCGCAGAGGATACTGATGTTCGCGGCGCTTGCCCAGTCTTGAAACACTTTGTTGGAAGATCCGTCGTTAAGGCTGCTGGAGAAATGAAAGTCCATCTGACGCGCCACGATTCTCTGTAGGAGCTGCCGAAGGCTGCGAAAGGGTTTTCATGACTGAACGATTCGCAGCCTTCGGCAGCTCCTACAGACAGGTGACCACCCTGCGATGGATCAGCTCACCGAAACGCTATCCCATGCCGCCGCGTGTTCAGCGTCGACCACCAGAACACCCAGCCCAGCACGCGTATACCTTGTTGCTCGATCTGTTCTGCCGTGAACAGCTCGTCGGGGTATTCGGCGCTGTTGTGGCTGCGCAGGCGCAGGCCGTTGCCGGGTAGGCGGTAGAGGTATTTCACGCGCAGCATGCCACCGTGTTCCAGGGCGTACATTTCGCCGTCGATGATTCGGGTCAGGCCGCGGTCGATGCCGAGTACGGAGCCGTCCTGGATCTTGTCGGCCATGCTGTTGCCGATCATGGCGACGCAGATGGCGTTGTCGATGTTGATATTCATGCTTTGCAGCACATGCAGCGGCAGGCGGATTTTCTTGCCGGGGGCTTCAGCGATAAGGGTGTCGCCGGTGTCCGATTCGGTTTCCTTATAGACCGGCACTTCCACGTCGCTGCGCAGCGAGCTGCGGTTGGAGTGGCGGGACGCGCCGCTGTCGCCGCCATTGTTTTCATTGGCCGAGTCGCACGGATGCTTGGGGCCTTCGCCCGTGCGCAGCCACCGTGCGTTGACGGTTAACAGTTCAGCCACTTCGTCCAGACGGGCCATGGGGATGCCCCGCTTGAACCAGTTGTTCACATGCTGAGGCGTGACCTTCCGGTTGGCGGCGAAGTCCGTGGCTGAGAGGTGGCACTCCCGCAGGAGGGCGCGTAGTCGATCACCTGATGTATTCATGACCCTGAGTTTACGGCGCTCGTTAGCGGGTTTAAATAAACGAGGTGTTCAAATGAGCGGTGTGTCTAATTGTCCTGCGAGCCCCGGGATTACAGGGTTTGACGGGTTTTGTAGGGCGCTTCTGTCATTGGTTTGTGGCGGGTAAACAGTGCGGATTTTGTTCAGCGCGCAATGGCAGGCCTGGAGGTCTGTTTATCGGGTTTAACGGGGGAAGTTATTTGTTTGGCGGGTGTTTACTGAAAAAACTGATTGTTTTCGCAGAACGATCAATCGGCATGAATGTTTGCCGGGAGCGTTTTAAAGAAGCGGAGGGTTTTGCGAGGGATGTTAACGGAGCATCTGTTGCAGATGCTCCGTTGACGATGCAGCAATCGATCAGCCTTTGTAGGCAGCAACCGATTTGGTGATCTCGGCACGGGCGGCGTCTGCGTTGCCCCAGCCTTCGATTTTCACCCATTTGCCTTTCTCGAGATCTTTGTAGTTCTCGAAGAAGTGCTTGATCTGCTCCAGCAGCAGTGGAGGCAGGTCGGTGTATTCCTTCACGTCGACGTACAGCTGGGACAGCTTGTCGTGTGGGACTGCGATAACTTTGGCATCGCCGCCGCCGTCGTCGGTCATGTGCAGGATGCCGACTGGGCGGGCACGGATAACCGAACCTGGAGTAACCGGGTAAGGGGTCACAACCAGCACGTCGAGGGGGTCACCGTCGTCAGCCAGGGTGTTCGGGATGAAACCGTAGTTGGCCGGGTAGAACATCGGCGTCGCCATGAAACGGTCAACGAACAGGCAATCGGAATCTTTGTCGATTTCGTATTTGATCGGCGCGTGGTTGGCCGGAATTTCGATCGCGACGTAGATGTCGTTCGGCAGGTCTTTACCGGCCGGAATCTTGCTGTAGCTCATTGGGCATTGCCCCCCTTGATTGACCAGACGGCTTTGGCTGGTTACGCCAAAAAGTGGGCCGGATTATAGGCATATTCTGTTGGTGTTGCTACGCGTGGCAGCCTGCAGGGGTTAGTCCTGATTCTGGTAGGAAGGTTCATCACGCTGCAGGTTTTGCAGGCGGCTGAGCGGGTCCTGACGATAGAAGGCTTTGAGCTGCTGGTAGACCGCCGGGTAGGCGTCAATCAATAGATCCGGCGCGCAGAAGAAGTATTCGCTGGTCACGGCGAAAAACTCGGCCGGGTCTTCGGCGGCGTAGGGGTCGATGGCGGTTTCGATGTCTGGATCTGCATCGAGCTGGCGGTTCATGTCGTCATAGGCGTGTTGCATGACGCTGGCCCACTGGCTGACCTGCATGTCGTCATGAAGCGGCGGCAGACCGTTGGCGTCGCCGTTGAGCATGTCGAGTTTGTGCGCCAGTTCGTGGATCACCAGGTTATAAGGCTCCCAGTTGCCGCTGGACAACACGCCGGGCAGGGCGAGGATGACCGGGCCTTGCTGCCAGGCTTCGCCGCTGTGCTCACCGTCCCACTCGTGCTCGATGCCGCTGGGATCGCGATGGCGCTGCGGGCTGACGAAGTCGTCGGGGTAGATCACCAGTTCGTGAAAGCCCTGATACCAGTTCAGGTCGCCAAGGTTGAGCAATGGCAGTTGCGCCTGCGCGGCGAGATGCAGGCGCTGTTCGTCACTGAACTCAACGCCCGGCAGGCAGGTGATGTGCTTGTCTTGCAGGAACAGCACGCTGTTTTCAAGCAGCAGGGCGTCTTGCTCGGCGCTCAGGCCATCAAGGATTGGCAAACCCTGACGCACCCGCTGCCACAGTTCGGCGGCAACGGGGCTTTTGGCCAGCCTGCGTTGCCGACGCCATTGGCTGAATGACCACATCCCTTAGCGGGCGTCCGCCGAGCGAGTCATGCGACCGCGAACCACGCTGATGATCATCGGCAGCAGCGAGATCACGATGATCGCCAACACCAATACCGACAGATTCTTCTTGATGAACGGTACGTTGCCAAAGAAGTAGCCGAGGGTGACCAGGCTGCCGACCCACAACACCGAGCCCAGCACACTGAAGCCGAGGAAGCGCGGGTAATGCATTTTGCCGACGCCAGCGACGAAGGGCGCAAAGGTGCGAATGATCGGCAGGAAGCGCGCGAGGGTGACGGTCTTGCCGCCATGTCGGTCGTAGAACTCGTGGGTGCGGACCAGATAGTCGCGGCGGAAAATCTTCGAGTTAGAGTTCTGAAAGAGTTTTTCCCCTACGGTGCGGCCAATGATGTAGTTGGTGCTGTCACCAAGGATCGCCGCCGCCATCAGCAGGCATGCCAGCAATACAGGATCCATGGCGCCACCGGCGGCTACCGCGCCAGCAATGAACAGCAACGAATCACCCGGCAGGAACGGCATGACCACCAGACCGGTTTCGCAAAAAATCACCAGAAACAGGATCGCGTAGACCCAGGTGCCATAGTTGGTTACGAGTAAATCGAGGTACACATCCAAGTGCAGAATCAGGTCGAGCGGGTTGAAATCCATGTATGGCACCAATAGCGGAGACCCAGACCGGGTCACGTGCGGAAGTAACTACTGAGGAGGTTGCGGCGGGATTATAGAAGCAGAATGTTGATCGGGGGGGATATGTTGGAGCGAGGCTTGCCCGCGATGAGCGATTGCGCGGTCTGTCTGGCGTAACTCCGCGCCTGAATCGCGAGAAAGCTCTGCTCCCGCAAGAAGTAACGGTGGAATTCGGTCCCTGTTGTCATGTGGCAAAGCTCATCTTGAGCCTGGACACCGCACTGGTGGGAGCGAATTCATTCGCGAAGAGGGCGGTACATTCAATACATTTGTGTCGCGTGCGCTACCGCCTTCGCGAATGAATTCGCTCCCACAAAGTAGATTCCTATAACCGTTTCAATCCTCACTGATCGGCAGAACGTAATTCTTGAACTGGGTGTCTTCGCGAAACCCGATGGATTCGTATACCTTTTGCGCCACTTCGTTGTTGCTGCTGGTCGATACGCGCATGCGGACGGCCTGGGTGTCTTTGGCCATTTTCTTTGCGGTACGCATCAGGTGGTCGGCCACCAGTTGGCGACGGGCATCTTCGGCGACATAGATGTCGTTGAGGATCCACACGCGTTTCAGCGACAGCGAAGAATAGCTCGGATACAGCTGACAAAAGCCCAGCAGCTTTTTGTCATCGTCGGCAGCCAGCGCCAGGTAGATCACTGATTCATCCCGGCTCAGGCGTTTTTCGAGGAAGGCGCGGGACGAATCCGGAAACGGCAGTTCGCCATAGAACTCGCGGTATTTGACGAATAGCGGGGCTAGCAGGTCCAGGTGTTCCAGTGTGGCTTTAACGATCCGCATGGTTGAGCCTCAACTTCTCGATGACAAATGTTCCATCAGGCTTGCCGCCCGATGCTGCCGAATGAGTTTAGAAAGCGCAATCTAATGCTCAGTCCGATGGCCCTGCCAGTAGAAAGTTGCCTTTCGTGTTCAACGGCTCATCGGATTCCAGGCTGTTGAGTTGCGCGTCGTCCTTGAGATTGACCCCGGATATACCCCGCGTGCAGGCCTCTCGCATCAAGTAAAGCAGACGATGCGCGGCCATTGCGTAACTCAGCCCTTCAAGTCGTACATTCGAGATGCAATTGCGGTGCGCGTCATTGAGACCGACTTTGGGGGCGTAGGTGAAATACAGCCCCAAACTGTCTGGCGAGCTGAGGCCGGGACGTTCGCCGATCAGGATCACCGACATTTTCGCCCCGAGCAATTCGCCGATTTCGTCAGCAATCGCGACCCGGCCTTGTTCCACCAGAATCACCGGTGAAAGCGTCCAGCCTTCGGCGCTGGCCAGTTCTTCCATGCGCGCCAGAAACGGCACCGTGTGGCGATGTACGGCCAGAGCCGACAATCCATCGGCGACCACTACAGCCACATCAATCCCGCCGGGATGTGCCGCTGCGTAATCGCGAAGGGTTTGCGCGGAAGCCTCGTCCAGACGACGGCCCTTGTCCGGGCGTTGCAGGTAGCTGTCGCGGTCGGTTGCGGCGCTGTGTAAATGCAGGGTCTCGCGGTTTTTGGCGGTCAGTTGTTCGCTGAGCGCTGCGTGATCGAACGGCAAATGCACGGCATCCCGAGCCTGCGCGTGGGCAAACTGGAAATCCAGTTGCGCACTGGTGGGCAGGCTGGTACCGGTGCGGCCCAGGGCGATTCGCGCGGGTGTCAGGCGGCGCAGTTCCAGCCATGGGTTTGGCGTGTTGTCGGGTCTGCTTTCAGGGAGATCGTCCATCAACTCGTCACTCATGCCAGGTGCGCCAAGGCGTTGCGAAAGGCGGGCGGCAGGCTGTCACCGAAGCGTATACGGCCATCGGCCTGGGTGAAGATGCCCATTTTTTCCAGCCAGGCTTCGTATTCCGGTGCTGCACGCAGGCCCAGTGTTTGCCGGGCGTAGAGTGCGTCGTGGAACGAGGTGGTCTGGTAGTTGAGCATGATGTCGTCAGAGCCGGGGATGCCCATGATGAAATTGATGCCCGCCACGCCCAACAGCGTCAGCAGGGTATCCATGTCGTCCTGATCGGCTTCGGCGTGGTTGGTGTAGCAAATGTCGCAACCCATGGGCACACCCAGCAGCTTGCCGCAGAAGTGATCTTCAAGCCCGGCGCGGATGATCTGTTTGCCGTTGTAGAGATATTCCGGGCCGATGAAACCGACCACGGTGTTGACCAGAAACGGGTTGAAGTGCCGGGCCACGGCGTAGGCGCGGGTTTCGCAGGTTTGTTGATCGAGGCCGTGATGGGCGTTGGCCGACAGTGCGCTGCCCTGACCTGTCTCGAAATACATCAGGTTCTGGCCCAGCGTGCCGCGATTGAGGCTCAACCCCGCTTCATAACCTTCCTGCAACAGATTGAGGTTGATGCCGAAACTGGAGTTGGCCGCTTCGGTGCCGGTAATCGACTGGAAGACCAGGTCCACCGGTACGCCGCGGTTGATGACTTCAATCGAGGTGGTGACGTGGGTCAGCACACAGGCCTGGGTCGGGATTTCATAGCGCTGGATGATTGCGTCGAGCATTTCCAGCAGGGCGACGATGGACGAGGTGCTGTCCGTGGCCGGGTTGATGCCAATCATGGCGTCGCCGTTACCGTACAGCAGACCGTCGAGAATGCTTGCCGCGATACCTGAAGGTTCGTCGGTAGGGTGATTGGGTTGCAGGCGTGTCGACAGTCGACCGCGCAGGCCCAGAGTGCCGCGAAACTTTGTGACCACACGAATCTTCTGCGCCACCAGTACCAGGTCCTGAACGCGCATGATCTTCGACACAGCAGCGGCCATTTCCGGCGTCAGGCCAGGGGCGAGGGCGCGCAGGCTGGCTTCGTCGGCTTTATCGCTGAGCAACCAGTCACGGAAACCGCCGACAGTCAGATGGCTGACGGGGGCGAAAGCCAGTGTGTCGTGGGTGTCGATGATCAGTCGGGTGACTTCGTCCTGTTCATACGGGATCAGCGCTTCTTCAAGGAAGTGCTTGAGGGGAATATCAGCCAGCGCCATTTGCGCGGCAACCCGTTCGCCATCATTGAGCGCCGCTACGCCCGCCAGAAAATCCCCGGAGCGCGCCGGACTGGCCTTGGCCATGACGTCTTTGAGGCTATCAAAGCGATACGTCTGTGCGCCGACGGAGTGGGAAAAGCTTGCCATACAGAATCTCCATGACGCCCCGGTTCAAATACGGGGCGAAGGCAGCAAAGTAAGCAATTAATACTCCATCACGGGCCAAGGTGCCAATTACCGGGGGCGGCGTGTCGTGAATGCAGTGGGTGGCGGCGTTTTGTGAACTGTTTTGGGGCGTTAAGCTCTCTGTGAACTGGAATGCAATCCTTCCTGTGGGAGCTGAGCTAGCTCGCGATAAGGCTGGACACGGTTCACTTCAGATCGCATCCAGCCTTATCGCGAGCAAGCTCAGCTCCCACAGGGATTGGGGGTGGCTCCAAAAACACCAATGGCCTCCGAAGAGGCCATTGGCAGTCAATCAACCCGTCTTAGAAAAAGCCCAGCGGGTTGGTGTCGTAGCTCACCAGCAGGTTCTTGGTCTGTTGGTAATGCTCAAGCGCGACTTTGTGGGTTTCGCGGCCAACACCGGACTTCTTATAGCCACCGAACGCCGCGTGCGCTGGATACAGGTGATAGCAGTTGGTCCACACACGACCAGCCTTGATCGCACGGCCCACGCGGTAGGCGCGGTTGATGTCCCGCGTCCACAGGCCCGCACCCAGGCCGAACTCGGTGTCGTTGGCGATGGCCACTGCTTCGGCTTCATCCTTGAAGGTAGTCACGCTGACCACCGGACCGAAGATTTCCTCCTGAAAGACGCGCATCTTGTTGTTGCCTTTGAGCAGCGTCGGCTGGATGTAGTAACCGGTTGCCAGATCGCCTTCCAGTTTCTCCACTTTGCCACCCGTCAGCAGCTCGGCACCTTCGCCCTGGGCGATTTCCAGATAAGAGAGGATTTTGTCGAACTGCTGCTGCGAAGCTTGCGCACCGACCATGGTGTCGGTGTCCAGCGGGTCGCCGCGTTTGATCTTCAGGACCTTCTTCATCACCACTTCCATGAACTGCGGGTAGATCGACTCCTGTACCAGCGCGCGGGAAGGGCAAGTGCAGACTTCGCCCTGATTGAAGAACGCCAGCACCACGCCTTCAGCAGCTTTTTCGATGAACTCGGGCTCGGCGTTCATGATGTCTTCGAAGAAGATATTCGGCGACTTGCCGCCCAGCTCGACGGTGGACGGAATAATGTTATCCGCCGCCAGCTTCATGATGTGCGAGCCCACCGGGGTCGAGCCGGTGAAGGCGATCTTGGCGATGCGCTTGCTGCTGGCCAGGGCTTCGCCCGCTTCACGGCCATAACCCTGCACGATGTTGAGTACGCCGGGCGGCAGCAGGTCGCCGATCAGTTCAACCAGCACGCTGATACCCAGCGGGGTTTGTTCGGCAGGTTTGAGAACTACGCAGTTACCGGCAGCCAAGGCTGGGGCGAGCTTCCAGGCGGCCATCAGGATCGGGAAGTTCCAAGGGATGATCTGCCCGACCACGCCCAGCGGTTCATGAATGTGATAAGCCACAGTATTACCGTCAATCTCGGCTGCGGTGCCTTCCTGAGCGCGTAGTACGCCTGCGAAGTAACGGAAGTGATCGACTGCCAGCGGGATGTCGGCATTCAGGGTTTCGCGGATGGCCTTGCCGTTGTCCCAGGTTTCAGTGATCGCCAGGATTTCGAGATTCTGCTCGATACGGTCGGCGATTTTCAGCAGGGTCAGTGAGCGCGCCTGAACAGAGGTCGATCCCCAGGCGTCGGCGGCGGCATGAGCAGCGTCCAGGGCTTTGTCGATGTCTTCGGCCGTAGAGCGCGGGAAATCAGCGATGGGCTTGCCGGTAATCGGCGAGGTATTGGTGAAATATTGACCTTTGACCGGCGCAACGAACTCGCCGCCAATATAGTTACCGTAGCGCTCTTTGAAGTTGACCAGAGCGCCTTCAGTACCGGGGTGTGCGTAACGCATGGTGATTTCTCCTGATTTTTTGTTGTTGGGAGAGCTGACAAGACAGTAGCTCCGAATCGTGCGGTTGTTCAAGCGTAGAGCAAAGGGTGCAAATACGCTTTTGTAGGAGCGCGCTTGCCCGCGATGCAATTTCGACTTCGACATGTGTGTAGGCCGACACAATGCTGTCGCGGGCAAGCGCGCTCCTACCGGGTGTTGATACTAAGTGCCATTTCACCCTCTGTGAGCTAACCTGCGCGGATGTTTTAAGAGGTGGTCATGCATATTCATATCCTTGGTATTTGCGGCACGTTCATGGGCTCTCTGGCGGTGCTCGCCAAAGAGTTGGGACATCGGGTGACCGGTTCCGACGCCAACGTCTATCCGCCGATGAGCACTCAATTGCAGGCTCAGGGCATCGAGCTGACGCAGGGTTACGACCCGGCGCAACTGGACCCTGCGCCGGATGTGGTGGTGATTGGCAACGCGCTGTCGCGTGGCAACCCTGCCGTTGAATATGTGCTCAATAAAGGTTTGCCGTATGTGTCCGGCCCACAATGGCTGGCCGATCACGTGCTGCAAGGCCGTTGGGTGCTGGCGGTCGCGGGCACCCACGGCAAGACCACCACCAGCAGCATGCTCGCCTGGGTGCTGGAACACGCGGGCATGAGCCCCGGTTTCCTGATTGGTGGTGTACCGCAGAACTTCGCGGTGTCGGCCCGCTTGGGCGGCACGCCGTTCTTCGTGGTCGAAGCCGACGAGTACGACAGCGCCTTCTTCGACAAACGCTCCAAGTTCGTTCATTACCGTCCACGCACCGCGATCCTCAATAATCTTGAGTTCGATCACGCTGACATCTTCCCCGATCTGCCTGCTATCGAACGCCAGTTCCACCATTTGGTGCGGACTATCCCAAGCGAAGGCCTGGTCATTCATCCGACCACCGAGCCCGCGCTGACCCGCGTGATTCAGATGGGCTGCTGGACGCCGGTGCAAACCACCGGCCAGGGCGGTCAGTGGCAAGCGCGTTTGTTGCGCGAGGACGGTTCGCAGTTCGAAGTCATTTTCGAAGGCGAAGTGCAGGGGACGGTGGACTGGGGCATGACCGGTCAGCACAACGTTGCGAATGCCTTGGCTACGCTTGCAGCTGCACGCCATGTTGGCGTCGTACCTGCGCTGGGCGTCGAAGCCTTGAGTGTATTCAAAAGCGTCAAACGTCGCATGGAGAAAGTCGCGGAAGTGCGCGGCATTACCATCTACGACGACTTCGCTCATCATCCGACAGCAATCGCCACCACGCTGGACGGCCTGCGCAAGAAAGTCGGTGATGCACCCTTGATCGCGATCATTGAGCCGCGCTCCAACTCCATGAAGCTCGGCGCTCACCGCGACGGTTTGCCGGAAAGCGTGCAGCAGGCTGATCAGGTGGTCTGGTACGCACCGGCCAATCTCGGTTGGGACCTGGGCGCGACCGCTGCGCAGTGTTCAGTACCGGCAGTGGTCTGTGATTCTCTTGAAGGCATTATTGCTCGCGTGAAAAGCCAGGCTCAGCCCGGTACACACGTGGTAATCATGAGCAACGGCGGCTTCGGCGGCCTGCACGGCAAACTCGCCGAGGCGCTGCAATGAGCGGCCCGGAGCGCATTACCCTGGCGATGACCGGTGCGTCCGGCGCGCAGTACGGCTTGCGGCTGCTGGACTGTCTGGTGCGTGAAGATCGGGAGGTACACTTCCTGATCTCCAAGGCCGCGCAGTTGGTGATGGCGACGGAGACCGACGTTTCGCTGCCGCCCAAGTCGGCGATGATGCAGGCCTTCCTTACCGAATACACCGGCGCTGCCGCCGGGCAGATTCGGGTGTATGGCAAAGAGGACTGGATGTCTCCGGTGGCTTCAGGCTCAGGCTCGCCCGCCGCAATGGTGGTGGTGCCGTGTTCCACCGGCTCGTTGTCGGCCATTGCGACCGGCGCTTGCAACAACCTGATCGAGCGCGCTGCTGACGTGACCCTCAAAGAGCGTCGGCAGTTGATTCTGGTCCCGCGTGAGGCGCCGTTTTCCAGCATTCACCTGGAGAACATGCTCAAGCTATCGAACATGGGGGCTGTGATTCTGCCTGCTTCGCCGGGCTTTTATCACCAGCCGCAGACCATTGATGATCTGGTGGACTTCGTTGTGGCGCGGATTCTCAACCTGCTCAACATTCCGCAAGACATGCTGCCACGCTGGGGTGAGCATCACATGGGCGGCGATGAATAAGCTGCTGCTGATCGCGCTGGCATTGAGCCTGACGGGCTGCGCCACCGCCCGTACGCTCAATGCAGCACAGCCCGGCGCGCCAGTGGTGTACGCCGGCACGCGGCTGGATTTGTACGCGATGCAAGGTGGCTGCTGTGCAATGGACCGCTTTGGTGCGCATGCGCCAAGCTATCCAGGGCTGGACCTTCCGGCCAGCGCGTTGCTCGATACGTTGCTGCTGCCACTGTCTCTATTGACCGCCGCAGGAGTGGGCTTTCAGGCGAGTGGTGGGTTGTAGCTGATTGGCTTGAGCGCATTAATACGTAGGACCGGCTTTAGCCGGGAGGACATTGTTCCGGACCAGAAAAATACGCTGGATGTACCGGCCCTCTCCCGGCTAAAGCCGGTCCTACGGTTATATAGCGTTCGTAGGAGCGGCTTTAACCGCGAGAGCATCGTTCGATAAGAACATCACTTCCCCAACCGCCTTAATTCATCCGACTCCACAATCCGCACCCCGGATTGCTCTTCAAGCGCCAGACGCCATAGCGCTCTGCCCAACGTGCACGCTTCAATCGCGCCGTATTTGCCGGGGATCAGCTTGGCCAGGGGCGCAGCAAGTTGTTCGGCCAGACGCTGGTCGCTGCGGTTGCCCACCAGCAGGGAAGGGCGGGCGATGGTCAGTTGTGGCCAGTCCTGAGCGATGAGCGCCTGTTCCATCTCACCTTTGATTCGGGTGTAGAACACGCTGGATTTCGGATCTGCATTGATGGCGCTGATGACCAGCAAATGCCGCGCGCCGAGCTCTCGCGCGCGCTTGGCGAACGCCACGACCAGATCCAGATCGACCGCCTTGAATGCCTCCTGTGACCCTGCCTGTTTGATCGTCGTACCCAGGCAACAGAACGCGATATCGACCTGGCCACTCAAGCCAGGCAACAGCCCGCTCAGATCGCCGACCGGGTTTTCCAGGTGTGAATGCTCAGGCACTGGCCGACGCGTCGGTGCCAATACGCGACTGATGGTGGGTTCATTGAGCAGGCGATCCAGCAAGTGTTCGCCAGTGAGACCGGTAGCTCCCGCAAGCAGGATGTGTTGAGGCGTCAAGTACATAGCATTCTCCCTTGATACCGACAGCTTAGTGGCTTGCAGCAGTCTTCGCTTCCTTGCGGATCATCGCGGTGTTCAGGGCCCGTTCCGCCTGGTTCTTGCGCAGCAATTGCCAGCGGGAGATCACGCCCTTGGGTGCCCAGATCTGCGGCTCAGACGCTTCGTAGTTATCTGCAATCTCACGCTCTGCGACGAAAGCTTTGGCGTCGCTGAAAGCTTGTTGCAGGTCATCGGTTTCGACCAGCGCCTTGGCAAATAGTGCATCACCAAAATAAGTGAAGTCCGCTTCTTCCGAGCAGCCAAAAGAAACCCGGTCAGCACGGGAGGCGGTCATGACCAGCGTGCGCTCGTCTTTCAGTGCCGGGATGAAGCCGCCGGAGTAGCAGGCTGAAATGACGATGACTTTGTCGCGATTCTTCAAGGGGGCCAGTGCTTCAGCCAGTTCGTCGGCGGGCAGGTCGGCCAGTTCCAGACGAGGCTGATCGAGTACCAGTTCATGCTCGGAAGTGCCGTGGCTGGTCAGGTAAATGAACACCAGATCTTCCGGGCCGCTGCGTTGTGCCAGGGTTTTCACTGCGCGGCTGATGCTTTCCCGAGTGGCCAGAGGACGATCAATCATGTGGTCGCGATGGTTGACCAGCGTAATCTGCCCAAAAGCGCCGAAGCGTGAGGCCAGCAAATTGTTGACGTAGTCGGCTTCGCGCAGGAACACGCTTTGTTTGCCGTCGCCGCCCACCACCAGGCTGAACAGCTCTACTGAAGGCGTTGAGGCCGGTACCGCAGCGAGAGATTTCTCCAGCAGCGGGCCTTGGGCCAGCAAGCCAGCCTCCAGCGTATCGGGCAGCAGTTTGCCCTTGGCGTCGCGGATCAATTGTCCGTTGGCCCATGTGCCGCTTTGCACGCTGCCCTGAATCGGAGTCAGCACGCCTTGGCCCTGGTAGACATCATCAGCGAATTGCCCAACGTAAGTCGTGCCATCCACCAGCCTCAAGCGGCCTTGGCCGGTAAAGCGCCAGTTAGTGAATTCCCCTTGGTAGCGGCTGCCATCGGCACCGATCAATTCGCCTTTGCCGTTTAATGCGCCTGCTCTGAACTGGCCCACCCACACGTCGCCATCGCTATTTTCGTAGCGGCCGCGGCCATCCAGTTGGTTGTTACGAAAGCCGCCGACGTACTGATCGCCTTCGGCACTGGTAAAGCTGCCGTTGCCTTCCAGCTTGCCGTTGACGAATTTGCCGCTGAACTGGTTACCGCTGGCGTCGCTGCGCAGACCTTCGCCATTGGGCTTGCCGCGGGCAAACATGCCTTGGTACTGGCTGCCGTCTTCGAGTTCGATACGGCCCAACCCTTCGTATTGGTCAGCCTTGAAGGCCCCGCGATAAGTCAGGCCCTTCTCTTTGAGCGTACCTTCGCCTTCGCGGCGTCCTTGTTTGAAACCTCCGACGTAGACACCACCGTGAGTAGTCAGTGTGCCTTCACCGTCGAACAGACCGTTGGCGAAGCCACCTTTATAGGTGTCGCCATTACTCGCATGCCATTCGCCGTGGCCCTGCCATAGACCGTCGTGAAATTCCCCCGCATACCAACTGCCGTTGGGATAGTCGATGCGGCCCTGGCCCTGCAGCAAGCCATTGACCACGTCGCCACGATATCGACCGCCGTCTGGCAGGCGCGCGTCAGGAGGGGACAGCGGTTCGCCCTCTCCGCAAGCAGCGAGAAGAAGAGTCAGAGCCAAGGGAACAAGCGCGCGCATGGTCAATCCTGAGCAAGATGATTTCAGGCGTGCAAGTGACGATCAGGTGGCGTTATGTGCACAGCCGCAGGGAGTATGCCGCAGCGAGTATTAGTGACGAAACAGTCTGTAACGACTGTTTCGTGTTTCGGCCGTTTTACACGAAGCACAACGACAAAGGTTCGGCGATGAATGCGGGCTTTTCCTGCCCTTCGATTTCCAGTGTGGCCGTGGCTTTGAGCAGCCATTGACCGGGTTTTTTCTCGGTGACTTCAGTCAGCGCGACTTTTAGACGAACGCGTGAATCGACTTTGACTGGCTGAATGAAGCGAACGCTGTCCAGCCCATAGTTGACCACCATTTTCAAACCGTCAGGCAGCACCAGCAGGTTTTCCATCAACTTGGGAATCAACGATAACGACAGGAAACCGTGGGCGATGGTCCCGCCAAATGGCGTCTGCGCAGCTTTGACCGGATCGACGTGAATGAACTGGTAATCGCCCGTGGCTTCAGCGAATAAATTAATGCGTTCCTGGTCGATGGTCAGCCATTCGGAATGTCCCAACTCCTTGCCAATGTAGTCCTTGAGCTCTGCAACAGGTACGAAAGGCATGTCCACTCTCCTTGTTCTGGCTGATGTTGTTGTCGCTTTTTGCGTGTTATTGCGTAGGATTTTGCCTGCGCTTGCGACACCAAGATCAGCAGAGAGAGTGGGATTGGTCAAGGAAGCCTAATGTCGCGAATGCCCATCCATAGCTCTACAAGGTGCTTATAATGGCCCGCGAATCTGCTGGAGCTTTCTATGTTGCTAAGGGGCCTGACCTGGCTGGTGCTGTTTCAATTGCTCGGCACCGCGCTGAATCATTTGTTCTTGTCCATTTTGCCGGGACCAATCATTGGTCTGGTGCTGTTGCTGGCATTCCTCATGGTGCGCGGCGAAGTCAGTGAGCCCATTAGTCAGGCTGCCAGCAGCCTGCTGCGCTACCTGCCACTGTTGCTGGTGCCGCCTGCAGTGGGCGTGATGGTTTACGCAGTGGCGATTGCCGAAGACTTCTGGGCGATTGTCGGCGCGCTGGTGCTGTCGCTGCTGATTGCCCTGACTTTTGCCGGATGGCTGATGCAGAAACTGATCGAACGTCAGGCGCGTGCCGGGAGGCATCATGACGCTTGATTGGTACGGCGCCGGGATGTCGGTGATTCATCATCCGCTATTTGGTATAGCGATTACTCTGGGCGCTTATCAACTGGCGCTGGCCGCTTATGAGAAGACTCGTCTGGTATTCCTGCAACCGGTGTTGATCTCCATGCTGGTGCTGATTGGTGTGCTGACCGCCTGTGGCGTGAGCTACGTGGAGTACCGCAAGAGCACGGAAATCCTCAGCGTCCTGCTGGGCCCGGCGACCGTTGCGCTGGCCGTGCCCCTTTATTTGAATTTGCGTCGAATTCGTCAGTTGTTGTGGCCGACCTTAACTACGCTGGTAGTGGGCGGCGTGTTCGCCACCGGGCTGTGTTTGCTGCTGGGTGTGTGGTTCGGTGCCGATCACATGATTTTGATGACCATGGCGCCGAAATCAGTGACGTCACCGATCGCCATGCTGGTGGCTGAGCAGATCGGCGGAGTTGCAGCACTGGCCGCAGTGTTCGTTCTGATCACCGGCGTGCTTGGCGCTATATTCGGGCCCGGCTTGCTGACGCTGGCGCGGGTCGATAATCCTGCTGCGCGGGGTATGGCGCTGGGCCTGACGGCGCATGCTGTCGGGACTTCAATCGCGTTGCAGGAAGGCGAGGAGTGCGGCGCGTTCGCTGCGCTCGGGATGAGTCTGATGGGAGTCGCGACGGCGTTGTTCCTGCCGTTGGCGGTGTCTCTGGTCGTTTAAAGGTGCATGTATGACATTGCCGCTGTTTCCACTTAACGCTGTGCTGTTTCCAGGGTGCATTCTCGATCTGCAATTGTTCGAGGCGCGCTACCTGGACATGATCGGGCGCTGCATGAAGCAGGGAGAAGGTTTTGGCGTGGTGTGCATCACCCAGGGCAGTGAAGTCGGCGATGCTCCCAGCGGATATTCCCTGATTGGCTGTGAAGCACTGGTGCGTGACTTCCAGAAGCAGGACAACGGTCTGCTGGGGATTCGCGTCGAAGGCGGGCGGCGGTTTCGCGTGTTGAGTACCGAAACCCAGCGCGATCAGTTACTGATCGCACAGGTGCAATGGCTGGATGAGCCGCAGGAACGTCCGCTTCAGGAGGAAGACGCTGACTTGGTAGCGCTGCTGGCAGCCCTGGCTGAGCATCCGATGGTGGAGGCCTTGAATATGGGGCTCAAGGCCAATGGTCAGTGGTCGCTGGCCAATCAGTTGGCCTACCTGCTGCCGTTCACCGAAGAGGACAAGATCGAGCTGCTGGAAATCGACGACCCGGAAGATCGTCTGGACGCCATTCAGGATCTGCTCGACGAAATGCAGGGCGATCTTCAGGCTTGATCCTGCTCCTTGGAACAACGCAGAACGGGTAGGAGCCAACTTGTTGGCGAGGCGTCAGCTCTGTACAAGCAGGTCTATCGTCTCGCGAACAAGTTCGCTCCTACCGGGAGTTTCTTTCACTCAGCTTATGGATCAGTACTGATAACGCAGAACGGGTAGGAGCTAACTTGTTGGCGAGGCGCCATATCTGTGCAAGCAGGTCTATCGTCTCGCGAACAAGTTCGCTCCTACCGGGAGTTTCTTTCACTCAGTTTATGGATCAGTACTGATAACGCAGAACGGGTAGGAGCTAACTTGTTGGCGAGGCGTCATATCTGTGCAAGCAGGTCTATCGTCTCGCGAACAAGTTTGTTCCTACCGGGCGTTTCTTTCACTCAGCTTCTGGGTCAGCACTGATAACGCAGAACGGGTAGGAGGCAACTTGTTGGCGAGGCGTCATACCGGTGTACGCAGGTCTATCGTCTCGCGAACAAGTTCGCTCCTACCGGGCGTTTCTTTCACTCAGCTTATGGATCAGTACTGATACCGCAGAACGGGTAGGAGGCAACTTGTTGGCGAGGCGTCAGTTCTGTGCAAGCAGGTCTATCGTCTCGCGAACAAGTTCGCTCCTACCGGGAGTTTCTTTCACTCAGCTTCTGGGTCAGTACTGATAACGCAGCACCGCATGGGGCAGCGAGTGCAGCGCGAAGCCGGTGAACAGCACGGCCAGCGAAGGCAATATCAGCCACCAGATACGCACCGGCAAGGCTGGCAGCGACGATTGACGTTGCACCACGCTCAAGCTGATAGCGCACAGCGTGAATGCCAGCAGCATTCCGGCCAGTACGTCGGTTGGCCAATGCACGCCGAGGTAAACCCGTGACATGGCAATCGAGATCGCCGGTAATCCGCCGAGCATCAGCCATGTCAGGCGCAGCCGCACCGGCTGGCCGCGACCAGCCAGTACTGCCATGGTCATGAAAAATGCAAATGCGGCAGAGCTGTGTCCACTCGGCATGCTGTAAGTCGTCAATGGTTCAAGCAGCACTTCCGGACGCTGGCGTGCGAACACCCATTTCATCCCGCCATTAGCGCAGGCTGTACCCAGAGTGGTGATGCACGCAAACAGCGCATGCCGCCATTGTCGGGTGATCAGCAATATCACCAGCAACAAGGCTGCGGCGAAGAACTGGGTACGGAAATCACCAAGGCCCGTCACAACGATCACGAACTGATCGACCACCGTGCTGCGGTGTTCCTGAATCAGCGTCATGATGCCGTTATCAAGCTGCGTCAGGTGCGGCCAGCCGAAGAATATGGCGGCAAGTAGAACTGCGCTGGTCGCCGCGATGATTTCAGTGGCGTACTTTTTGGAGCGCAGGCTGGTCTGGATGGCGACGCCGATCAGTATCGCCAGTCCACCGCCGACTACGGCCGCCTGAGGCCAGAAACCTTCCGGCAATGGCAAGCGAACAGCCGCGCCTGCAGCCCAGCCCGGTAGCAGATAAGCAATCGACCAGCCCACCGCAGCGATGACGCTTACGGCGGCGAAGCGCGGGAACGGCATGTCGAACATGCCTGCCACCATGGGCAGCATCGGCCGCAGTGGCCCAATGAAGCGCCCGACCAGCAGGCTGGCGATGCCGTAACGCTGGAAATAGGTTTCTGCGCCGCCGATCCACTCCGGATGGGTACGAAGGCCCGGAAGGCGTCGAATGCTCTGATGGTACTTGCGACCAATGAAGTAGGAAACAGCATCGCCCAACAGGCCGCCGAGAAAACCCAGCAGCAGGACCTCACCCAGCGGCAGAATCCCGCTGCCGGCCAACGCTGCAACAGCAAACAGTACGACTGTCCCCGGCACGATAATCCCGACAATCGCTACGCATTCAACGAACGCGATCAAAAAGATAGCCACGCTCAGCCACGAGGGATTGACCGCCAGCCAGCCGGTGATGCTGTCGAGCCATTGGCCCATGGTTAATTTCCTTGATCGAGATAAAAGTAGTCGCGCCCTTCGACCTGACCGCGTCGCAGCGGGTTCCGTGTGCAGAAGCGAGCGTATTCAGGGTCCACGAAGCGGTACATCAGGTGTTCATCACGGCCCAGAGGTATGCCCAGCCGCGTGGTCTGGATGATACGGGGTGGCGTTTGGCCCACATCTTCCACGAGCAATAAATTTGCATCGAAACGTTTCGCGTCCCACATCGGCACTTTAAGGCCTAGCGCTTTGCACAGCAGTGTCTGGCCTGCACAGAGACGCTCGGGCGCACGCAGCGCGCCGCTGGCATCGGGGTTGTTCAACTGCATTCTGGCAAGGCTATTGGCATCCGATACGGCATCGACCCATGGATGGGCTGATTTGATCAATACCGCGTTGCCCGGCCCTTCGGCGCTGAAGTTAAGCGAATCCCCGCCGCGTGCGTAGTACATATATATGTGCCCGCCATCGAGAAACAGTGCTCTGCGTTTTTCGGTATAGCCGAGTGATGCGTGGCTGCCTTTTTCGGCGAAATAGTAGGCTTCGGTTTCGATAATGCGCGCGGCAAGCCAAAGATCGCCCACCTTGTGCCTGATCACTTTGCCCAGCAGCGCCTGCGCCAGAACCTGGGCGTCGCGGTTGAAGAAGCTGTCGGGCAAGGGGATTGGCATAGCGGGGTACACAAAAGGGGCGGGCGCTGATCATATCAATGCGCGGCTTAATTGCAGCTGAATGTGACAGTTCAAATTCAGTGCACACGATTTTGTTGGAGCGAGGCTTGCCCGCGAAAAAGTCGGAACGACTTTAACCTGACTGTATTCATTACAATTTGCGACTGCTGCGCATTCGTTCGCGGGCAAGCCTCGCTCCAACAGAACTAACCGTTATTTCGCCCCGTTATCGACCATCCGCCTGTCACCGCTGTCGTTAGCGTCGCCCGACAGCTATAATCGGCCGCTTTCTTCTCTGCCAAGACCTCTGAGACCATGACTGAGTCCGTTCTTGACTACATGACCCGCCTGGGTCGCGCCGCCCGCGAAGCTTCGCGAGTGATCGGCCGTGCCAGCACCGCGCAGAAAAACCGCGCCCTGCTTGCCACCGCCGCCGCTCTGGACGAAGCCCGCGACGAGTTGTCCGCAGCCAATGATCTGGACCTGGCCGCAGGTCGCGCCAATGGTCTGGAGCCTGCCATGCTTGAACGTCTGGCCCTGACCCCCGCACGTATCGACAGCATGATCGTCGGGTTGCGTCAGGTGGCGAATCTGCCCGACCCGGTTGGCGCGATCCGCGACATGAGCTTTCGGCCGTCGGGTATTCAGGTCGGTAAGATGCGTGTGCCCCTGGGCGTGGTCGGGATCATCTACGAGTCACGTCCGAACGTGACCATCGATGCTGCCAGTCTGTGCCTGAAGTCGGGTAACGCCACTATTTTGCGTGGCGGCTCCGAAGCGATTAACTCCAACCGGGCGATTGCGGCCTGCGTTCAGCGTGGTCTCGCTGAAGCCGGGCTGCCTGCTGCTGTGGTGCAAGTGGTGGAAACCACTGACCGCGCCGCCGTTGGTGCGCTGATCACCATGCCCGAGTACGTGGACGTCATCGTTCCCCGTGGCGGCAAGGGTTTGATCGAGCGTGTCAGCCGTGATGCGCGTGTCCCGGTCATCAAACACCTGGACGGTATCTGTCATGTCTATGTCAGCGCCCACGCTGATCTGCCCAAGGCTCAGCGCATTGCCTTCAACGCCAAGACTTACCGTTATGGCATTTGTGGTGCCATGGAAACGCTGCTGGTCGATCAGACCATCGCCGCCGAATTTTTGCCTCAGATGGCTGCCCAGTTCCGCGAAAAAGGCGTTGAGCTGCGTGGCTGCGAGCGCACCCGCGATCTGATCGAAGCGATTCCGGCCACCGAAGAAGACTGGAATACCGAGTATCTGGCTGCGATTCTGTCGATTCGTATCGTGACCGGGCTGGATCAGGCCATCGAACACATCAACCATTATGGCTCGCATCACAGCGACGCTATCGTTTCAGATCATCAGGGGCAGGTTCGCCGTTTCATGGCTGAAGTCGACTCCAGCTCCGTAATGGTCAATGCACCCACCAGCTTTGCCGATGGCTTTGAATACGGATTGGGTGCGGAGATCGGCATTTCTACTGATAAGCTGCACGCCCGTGGTCCGGTCGGTCTGGAAGGGCTGACGTGCGAAAAGTACATCGTGATCGGCGACGGCCAGTTGCGCGGACAGGAGCCAGCCTGACTTGAGCGCACCTGTGCAGCACGCGGCAATTCCCGCGGATGCTGTAGTCGAGGCCGTTGAGGTCTTGCCCAAACGTATCGGTATGCTGGGCGGCACGTTCGACCCGGTTCACATCGGTCACTTGCGCGGAGCCCTTGAGGTTGCCGCGTTGCTTGAACTCGATGAGTTGCGCCTGACGCCCAGCGCCAGGCCACCTCATCGCGAAATGCCGAGTGTCAGCGCAAACGACCGTCTCGCGATGGTCGTTTGCGCAGTGGCCGGCGTGACGCCCTTGACGGTGGATGACCGTGAACTGAATCGGGACAAACCGTCGTACACCATCGACACCCTGGTATCGATGCGCGCCGAACTGGCCGCAGAGGACCAGTTGTTCCTGTTGCTGGGCTGGGATGCTTTTTGCGGGCTACCCACTTGGCATCGTTGGGAGGAGTTGCTGGAGCACTGCCATATAGTGGTGCTCCAGCGCCCGGACGCCGACAGCGAGTCGCCGGATGCCATGC
Source organism: Pseudomonas sp. ICMP 561 (assembly GCF_002699985.1). Classification (GTDB taxonomy): domain Bacteria; phylum Pseudomonadota; class Gammaproteobacteria; order Pseudomonadales; family Pseudomonadaceae; genus Aquipseudomonas; species Aquipseudomonas quasicaspiana. Next base: position 116,157 of record NZ_LKBT01000007.1, read on the forward strand.
GCAATCTGCTGGCGGCCCGCGCGGTCAGCGATCCGAAGGCCCTTAAGGGGCCCGGCGGGCACATTACATTCGTCTGGCAGACGCCTTTATCGGTGTCTGCCACCCAGATCCGCCAACTGCTGGCCAGCGGTAAGTCGGTACGTTTTCTGGTGCCAGACGCCGTACTGGCCTACATCGAGGAGCACGGGCTGTACCGTGCTCCCAATTGAACTGAATGAGTTTTATATGACCAAGCAAAAACACAACATTTCCGGCGAAGAGCTGGTTGAACTGACCAAGGCCGCTCTGGAAGACGTCAAAGCCCAGGACATCCTGGTCATCGACGTGAAAGACAAGCACAGTCTGACTGACTACATGGTTATCGCCACCGGTACCTCGAACCGTCAGATCAACGCGATGCTCGACAAGGTTCGCGAAAACGTCAAAGCCCGCGGCGCACAGCCATTGGGCGAAGAAGGCAAGGGCGAAAGCGATTGGGTACTGCTCGATCTGGGCGACGTTATCGTGCACATGATGACTGCCGCGGCTCGTCAGTTCTATGACTTGGAACGCCTCTGGCAGGGTGCTGAGCAGAGCCGTGCTGCGAGCGCGGCGCACCACACCCCAGGCAACGAAGTCGAATAAGGCTTTATTGTGCGTCTGCGTTTGATTGCCGTTGGTTCGCGCATGCCCAAGTGGGTGGAAGAAGGCTGGCATGAATATGCCAAACGTCTGCCATCCGAACTGGCGCTCGACCTCGTGGAGATTCCGCTCAATACTCGTGGCAAGAATGCCGACGTGGCCCGTCTGATCCGTCAGGAGGGCGAGGCCATGCTGGCAAAAGTGCAACCGGGCGAGCGGATCGTGACCCTGGAAGTGCACGGCAAGCCATGGAGCACCGAACAACTGTCGGTTGAGCTGGACCGCTGGCGCCTTGATTCACGCACTGTGAATCTTATGGTGGGCGGCCCGGAAGGGCTGGCCCCGGAAGTCTGTGCGCGCAGCGAACAACGCTGGTCATTGTCGCCCTTGACGTTGCCGCACCCTCTGGTGCGCATCCTCATTGGCGAACAGATCTATCGCGCCTGGACAGTTCTGTCCGGGCACCCCTATCACAAATAGCATCGCGCCCTCATGTCTCAGCCGATTCGCCTAAAAGACCACGAGAAAGACGCACGCCTTGTGCGTGGTCGCGTCGTGGTCGGGGCTGTGGCCGTGGTGGTGTTGGTGTGTGTGTTGATTGCCCGGCTGTATTTCCTGCAGGTCATCCAGTACGACTATCACTCGACCCTGTCGGAAAACAATCGGGTCCATGTGCAGCCGATTCCACCGAGTCGTGGGTTGATCTTCGACCGCAATGGTGTGGTGATCGCTGACAACCGGCCCAGTTTCAGTTTGAGCATGACCCGCGAGCGTTCTGGCGACTGGGCGCAGGTGCTGGACACCATCGTCGAGGTGCTGGAACTGACACCGGACGACCGGCTGATCTTTGAAAAGCGCATGAAGCAGGGGCGGCGGCCATTTGAGCCGGTGCCTATCCTTTTCGAGCTGACTGAAGAGCAGATCGCCCGTGTGGCGGTCAACCAGTTCAGGTTGCCTGGCGTGGAAGTCGTGGCGCAGCTCGTTCGGCATTACCCTCAGGGGCCGCACTTTGCACACTCTGTGGGTTACATGGGGCGGATCAACGAGAAAGAGCTGAAAAACCTCGATCCGGTCAACTACAGCGGTACTCACCACATTGGCAAAACCGGGATCGAGCGTTTCTACGAAGATCAGTTGCACGGTCAAGTGGGTTACGAGGAAGTCGAAACCAACGCTCGTGGTCGTGTCTTGCGAGTGCTCAAGCGGACTGATCCGGTGCCCGGCAAGGACATCGTCCTCAGCCTGGACATCAAACTTCAGGAAGCCGCCGAAGCCGCCCTTGCAGGGCGTCGTGGTGCCGTTGTGGCCATGGACCCGAGAAACGGCGAGGTACTGGCGATGGTCAGCGCGCCGAGCTTCGACCCCAACCCGTTTGTGACCGGCATCAGCTTCAAGGCTTATGCCGAGTTGCGCGATTCCATCGATCGGCCGCTGTTTAACCGAATTCTGCGAGGCTTATACCCGCCCGGTTCGACCATCAAGCCTGCCGTGGCGATTGCCGGGCTGGATTCGGGTGTGGTGACAGCGTCAAGTCGGGTGTTCGACCCGGGCTATTACCAATTGCCCAATTACGATCACAAATACCGTAACTGGAACCGCACCGGCGATGGCTATGTGGATCTGGATACCGCGATCATGCGTTCCAACGATACCTATTTCTACGATCTGGCCCATAAGCTGGGCATTGACCGGCTTTCCGCGTACATGAACAAGTTCGGCATTGGGCAAAAAGTGTCGCTGGATATGTTTGAAGAGTCTCCCGGCCTGATGCCATCCCGCGACTGGAAGCGTGCGACCCGTCGTCAGGCCTGGTTCCCGGGGGAAACACTGATTCTCGGGATCGGCCAGGGCTACATGCAGGCCACGCCGTTGCAGCTGGCCCAGGCCACCGCTCTGGTCGCCAACAGAGGCGTGTGGAACCGGCCACATCTGGCCAAGAGCATCGAGGGTGAGAAGCCTGTTGATGAAAATCCGATGCCCAATATCGTGTTGCGTAACCCCTCTGACTGGGACAAGGTCAACCACGGCATGCAGCAGGTTATGCACGGCGCCCGGGGTACAGCGCGTAAAGCCGCCATTGGTGCTCAATACCTGATCGCTGGCAAAAGCGGCACCGCGCAGGTGGTGGCAATCAAGCAGGGCGAGAAGTACGACCGCTCCAAGGTTCAGGAACGTCACCTCGACCACGCTCTCTTCGTAGGCTTTGCTCCGGCCAATGATCCAAAGATTGTGGTTTCGGTCATGGTCGAAAACGGCGAGTCCGGCTCAGGTGTTGCCGCCCCTGTGGTTCGTCAGGTCATGGATGCCTGGCTGCTCAAACCTGACGGAACACTCAAACCTGAATATGGCGGCGCTCAAGCCGTGGAGGCCGCGGCCAGTGCCAGTGAAGAGTAATTTCGACCGCATTTTGTCCAGCGAAGACGTGATGCGTCGCCGTGCGACCTTCTTGCAGCGCATTCATATCGATGGTCCTTTGCTGGTGCTTTTGCTGACATTGGCGGCGGGCAGCCTGTTCGTCCTGTATTCGGCCAGCGGTAAGAACTGGGACCTGCTGATCAAGCAGGCGAGTTCGTTCGGTATCGGCCTGGTGGCAATGGTGATCATTGCCCAGCTGGAGCCGCGCTTCATGGCTCGCTGGGTCCCCGTGCTGTATGTGATCGGCGTGTTATTACTGGTGGTGGTGGATGTCATGGGCCACAACGCCATGGGGGCCACGCGCTGGATCAATATCCCAGGAGTCATCCGCTTTCAGCCGTCCGAGTTCCTCAAGATCATCATGCCGGCGACCATCGCCTGGTACCTGTCCAAGCGAACCCTGCCGCCGCAGCTCAAGCATGTTGGGGTGAGTCTGGCGCTGATCGGCGTTCCGTTTGCCTTGATCGTTCGCCAGCCAGACCTCGGTACTTCGCTGCTGATTCTCGCCTCGGGTGCGTTCGTGATGTTCATGGCCGGTCTGCGCTGGCGCTGGATTATCAGCGTGATCGCCGCTGCGGTGCCGGTATCCGTCGCCATGTGGTTTTTCATCATGCACGACTACCAGAAGCAGCGGGTGCTGACCTTTCTTGACCCTGAAAGTGATCCGCTGGGTACTGGCTGGAACATCATTCAGTCAAAAGCGGCCATCGGATCCGGCGGCGTATTCGGCAAAGGCTGGCTACTCGGTACTCAGTCACACCTGGACTTCCTGCCGGAAAGCCACACCGACTTCATCATCGCTGTACTGGGCGAAGAATTCGGGTTGGTGGGGATTTGTGCGCTGTTGCTGATCTACATGCTGCTCATCGGGCGTGGGCTTGTGATTACCGCTCAGGCCCAGACATTGTTCGGCAAATTGCTGGCGGGTGCGCTGACAATGACATTTTTTGTTTACGTTTTCGTCAACATCGGTATGGTCAGTGGCCTGTTGCCGGTAGTGGGCGTGCCGTTACCCTTCATTAGCTATGGAGGAACTTCGCTCGTGACGCTGCTGTCAGCCTTTGGAGTTTTGATGTCGATCCATACACACCGTAAATGGATCGCTCAGGTTTGATTAAGGTGAAGAATTCAATGCAAGTAGTGCGTAGCTGGGCTCGATATGCTCCGGTGGTCGGCCTGGTTGGCATCCTTGGATCTGTTCAGGAAGCATTCGCTGGCGATTACGAAGGTTCGCCACAAGTCGCCGAATTTGTCGGCCAGATGACTCGGGACTATGGTTTCGCTGGCGAACAACTGATCGAAGTATTTCGCGAAGTAGAACGCAAACAGGCGATTCTTGACGCGATTTCCCGCCCGGCCGAGCGGGTCAAGCAATGGAAAGACTACCGCCCGATGTTCATTACTGACGCGCGAATTGCGCGAGGTGTGGACTTCTGGCGTCAGCACGAAGCTGCGCTCACACGCGCGGAACAGGAGTATGGCGTTCCGGCTCAGGTCATCGTATCGATCATCGGTGTCGAAACATTTTTCGGGCGTAATACCGGCAACTATCGAGTGATCGACGCGCTGTCTACACTGGGCTTCGACTATCCGCCGCGTGCTGACTTCTTCCGCAAGGAGCTGCGTGAGTTCCTGTTGCTGGCCCGGGAAGAGCAGGTTGATCCGCTGACGCTCAAAGGCTCATATGCCGGCGCGATGGGGCTGCCGCAGTTCATGCCAAGTAGCTTCCGCGCCTATGCCGTGGATTTCGACGGCGACGGACACATTAATATCTGGACCGATCCGGATGACGCGATTGGCAGCGTGGCCAGTTACTTCAAGCAGCATGGCTGGGTAGCTGGCGAGCCGGTTGTCAGCCTGGCGAGCGTGCGCGGTGAGCGTGTCGATGAAGGGCTCACACCGGGCATTGATCCGGTAAAGACCGTCGGGGAGTTGCGAGCCTTAGGGTGGTCGAGTCATGATGCGCTGCGCGACGACTTGCCAGTGACCGCATTCAAGCTGGAAGGCGAAAACGGACCTGAATACTGGATGGGTTTGAAGAATTTTTATGCAATTACTCGCTATAACCGCAGTGTGATGTACGCCATGAGTGTTCATCAGCTGTCTGAATTGTTGGTTCAAGCTCGGGGCGTCAAGTAATGCGGGCATTGCCGATGGTTACATCGTTGAAGTTGATGGCGTTGGCTTCGCTGTCATTGCTGGTGGTCAGCTGTTCGTCTCCAAGTCGTCCTGTGCAGAAGGGCACCGCCGGTATTTCTTCGCCACCGGGCCTGGACATCAACCGTGCGCATAAAGATGGCGCGCCTTGGTGGGATGTGGATATCTCGCGAATCCCTGACGCTACGCCGAGCCTGCACACCGGGCCGTACAAGGCCAACCCCTACACCGTACTGGGCAAAACCTATTTTCCTATCCAGGATTCCCGGAACTATGTCGCGTCGGGCACTGCGTCCTGGTACGGGACCAAGTTCCACGGTCAGAACACCGCCAACGGCGAAGTTTATGATCTGTATGGCATGAGCGCGGCGCACAAGACGTTGCCGCTGCCCAGCTATGTCAAAGTGACGAATCTGGACAACAACCGCACGGTGATCCTGCGGGTCAATGACCGCGGGCCGTTCTATTCGGATCGCATCATCGATCTGTCCTACGCGGCCGCCAAGAAGCTCGGCTATGCGGAGACCGGTACGGCGCGGGTGAAGGTCGAGGGTATCGATCCACAGGTATGGCTGGCTCAGAATGGGCGTCCTGCGCCGCTGCTGCCTAACCAGCCGCAAGCCATTCCGCAAGCTGCAGCTCCGGCATTGATTGCATCCGCTGGGACCATCGAGCAGTACACGCCACCGCCGCAACAGCACGCTGCGCCTGCGGTGCCGTTTGACGCAAAAAAAAACGCTTCCGCACCAGCCTCTGGGCTGTATCTCCAGGTGGGCGCATTCGCCAACCCGGACGCTGCGGAGCTCCTGAGGTCGAAATTGAGCGGAATGGTTCGGGCTCCGGTGTTCGTGAGCTCGATAGCCCGCAATCAACAGACACTCTATCGAGTTCGAATGGGACCGATCGGCACTCAGGGTGAAGCCCAGCAAATGCAAAACAGCGTAAGGTCAGCCAATCTGGGCCAGCCTAGCGTCGTGACACTGGATTAAGAGCTGTTTACGTCCCGCAGAGATATTCGGGACGCATCGGTTTTACAATTGTCTGCCGAACGATTGCCACCAGAGCAAGCCGCGCAGGCAATTGTCCATGAGTCTGTCTGTCAAGCAGGCGGTTCATGGGCCAGGATTAGAGCCTGGCACCGCCGGTCGTTGTGAGCGGTACCGCTTGCATCGGCCCGTTAAGCTTTGCCCGTGAGGGCATGTTTGCCCATTAGCAATTTCGAGAGACGGATGAACATCACCACCTTTGCAAAACGCTTGTGCCTGCTTGTACCGCTGATCATCACTCCGGCTGCCTGGGCCGCTGAACAGATGACGCCTTCCGCTCCGCAACTGGCTGCCAAAGCCTATGTGCTGATGGACGCGAGCAGCGGTAACGTTCTGGTCGAGAACAACGGCGACCAGCGTTTGGCGCCTGCCAGCCTGACCAAACTGATGACTGCCTATATCGCGACGCTGGAAATTCGTCGTGGGCAGATCGGCGAGAATGATCCGGTGACCGTCAGCGAGAACGCCTGGCGTACCGGCGGTTCGCGGATGTTCATCAAGGTGGGCAGCCAGGTCACCGTCAGCGATTTGCTGCACGGGATCATCATTCAGTCCGGCAACGACGCCAGCGTAGCGCTCTCCGAGCACATCGCCGGTAGCGAAGACGCATTCGCCGATATGATGAACAAGACTGCTGCTGATCTGGGTATGACCAACAGCCACTTCATGAACCCGACCGGTCTGCCGAACCCGGAGCACTATTCGTCGGCCCACGACATGGCGATTCTGGCTCGCGCGATCATTCATGAAGATCCGGCTCACTATGCGATCTACTCGCAGAAAGAGTTCTTCTGGAACAACATCAAGCAACCTAACCGCAACCTGCTGCTCTGGCGCGACAAGACCGTTGATGGTCTGAAAACCGGGCACACCGATGAAGCGGGCTATTGCATGGTGTCTTCTGCCGTTCGTGATGGCATGCGTTTGATCGCTGTGGTGTTTGGCACCAGCAGCGAGCAGGCCCGTGCGGCTGAAACCCAGAAGTTGCTGACTTACGGCTTCCGTTTCTTCGAAACCCAGAACTTCTACCAGAAGGGCACTGAGCTGGCTCAGGCAACCGTCTGGAAAGGCACCGAGCGCCAAATCAAGGCTGGCCTGGCTGAAGACCTGAGCATGACCATGCCAAAAGGCGAGATGAAGAAGCTGACCGCCAGCATGACCATGAACCCGCAGCTGGTCGCGCCAATCGCCAAAGGCGACGTGATCGGCAAGGTTGAAGTGAAAATGGAAGACAAAGTCGTCCATACCGCTAACCTGATCGCCCTCGACGCTGTTGAGGAAGGTGGCATCTTCCGCCGCGTGTGGGATAGCATTCGCCTGTTCTTCTTCGGCTTGTTCAACTGATTACAGTACAACGCTGACCACGACGCGCCCACTCATACCCTGAGTGGGCGCGTTTCCGTCTTCACGGCTTGTGAGACCTTTACTGCCATGACAGATTCCGACGTCAAGTCGCACAAAATCGAATTCCCCTGCGATGACTATCCGATCAAAGTGATCGGTGACACAGGTGTGGGTTTCAAAGACAGCGTGATCGAGATTCTGGCCAAATACGCCAAGATCGAGATATCCACGCTCGCCGAACGCCAAAGCAGCAACGGCAAGTACACGACCATCCAGTTGCACATCGTTGCAACCGGCGAAGACCAACTGCGTGACATCAATAGCGCACTGCGCGCTACGGGTCGCGTGCACATGGTGCTTTGATGGGCGCAATGCTGGGCGTTCGAGAGCTCGGCCAGATCGATTACGAACTGGTCTGGCATGCGATGCAGCGCTTTACCGACCAGCGCGGTAAAGACACTCAGGACGAGATCTGGCTGGTGCAGCACGCACCTGTTTTCACTCAGGGACAGTCCGGCAAACCCGAACATTTGCTATTACCGGGTAATATTCCGGTGGTACAGGTCGATCGTGGCGGCCAAGTGACCTATCATGGCCCCGGCCAATTGGTGGTCTACCTGATGCTCGATGTCAGGCGCCTTGGTTTCGGTGTACGTGATCTGGTAACCCGGATCGAGAACAGCCTGATCGATTTGCTGGCCAGTTACGGTGTAACGGCCGCAGCCAAGGCTGACGCACCGGGTGTTTATGTCGATGGAGCGAAGATCGCGTCCCTGGGGCTGCGAATTCGCCACGGTTGCTCATTCCATGGTCTGGCGCTGAACGTCGACATGGACCTTGAGCCCTTTCGACGGATTAATCCCTGTGGATACGCAGGTCTGGCAATGACCCAGCTGTGCGATCATGCAGGCCCGATTGAATTTGCCGAGGTAAGTGCCCGGCTGCGTGCGCAGCTCGTCAAACACCTCGACTATGCTGAGCAGACGACCCTAACGGGCGGAATCGACTGATTATGACTACTGCGACTGAAACTGCCGTGCAAACCTTGATCCCAACCGTCGACGTTTCCGAGCGTGCATCTCGCCCTAAAGTTGAGGCTGGCGTTAAGCTGCGTGGCGCGGAAAAAGTTGCGCGTATCCCGGTGAAGATCATTCCAACTGTCGATCTGCCGAAAAAGCCTGACTGGATCCGCGTTCGTATTCCGGTTTCCCCTGAGGTTGATCGCGTCAAGCAACTGCTGCGCAAGCACAAACTGCACAGCGTTTGCGAAGAGGCTTCTTGCCCGAACCTGGGCGAGTGCTTCTCCGGCGGCACTGCGACCTTCATGATCATGGGTGATATCTGCACCCGTCGCTGCCCGTTCTGCGATGTGGGCCATGGTCGTCCGAAGGCGCTCGACGTCAACGAGCCGACCAATCTGGCGGTTGCCATTGCCGACCTGCGTCTCAAGTACGTCGTTATCACCTCGGTAGACCGCGATGACCTGCGTGACGGCGGTGCCCAGCACTTCGCCGACTGCATCCGCGAGATCCGCAAGCTGTCGCCAAACGTGCAGCTCGAAACGCTGGTTCCGGACTATCGTGGCCGCATGGACGTTGCGCTGGAAATCACCGCAGCCGAGCCGCCAGATGTGTTCAACCACAACCTGGAAACCGTACCGCGTCTCTACAAGGCCGCGCGTCCGGGTTCGGATTACCAGTGGTCGCTGACCCTGCTGCAACGCTTCAAGCAAATGGTCCCGCACGTGCCGACCAAATCCGGCTTGATGCTGGGCCTGGGCGAAACCGACGAGGAAGTCATCGAAGTGATGCAGCGCATGCGCGAGCACGACATCGACATGCTGACTCTGGGTCAATACCTGCAACCTTCCCGCAGCCACTTGCCGGTGCAGCGCTTCGTGCATCCGGACACCTTCGCCTGGTTCGCCGAGGAAGGTTACAAGATGGGCTTCAAAAACGTGGCGTCCGGCCCGCTGGTGCGGTCTTCGTACCACGCCGACGAGCAGGCCAAGATTGCCGTCAAGGCGATGGTCTGACGCGTTAAGCGTTGATCGTTTGAGCTACAAACAAAACTGGCTGGATATCACTATCCGGCCCGTTTTTTGTTTGCGAGTATTCAGACTCTTAAAGACTCTATGTTTGCCTGCAAACACAATTCCCGTGGGAGCGAATTCATTCGCGAAAGCGGTATTCCAACCAATGAAAATGTGTTGAATGTACTGCCCTCTTCGCGAATAAATTCGCTCCCACGAGTGTCCGCGCAAATTTACCTGATTCTATGGTTTGCGCAGGTTTTGCAACAATTCTTGCGTCGGATAGCCATCTGCTGGCCAGCCCAACGCCTGCTGAGCGCTGCGAATGGCTTTACGCGTATTGGCGCCGATAATGCCGTCCGGGTTGCCTGCGTCGTAGCCGCTGGCCGAGAGCAGGCTTTGCAGCTCCATGCGCTCAGAACGGCTCAGAGGGACGTCTCCGCGCGGCCAGCTTCCTTCGACGAGGCCGCCACCCTGGAATCGTCCTGACAACAGCCCGATCGCCAATGCGTAAGACGAAGAGTTGTTGTAACGCAGGATTGCGCGGAAATTATCCATCACCAGAAACGCAGGGCCTTTGTAGCCAGCGGGTAACAACAGTGCGGCTTGTTGCTGTAAGGCGGTCGCAGGCAGGGCACTGCCGCTAGGCAGCGTCAGGCCCAGTTGCTGCCATTCCGCCAGACTTTTGCGGGTCGAGGCGTCAGCCAGTGCGTAGTCGAAACCACTGGCGAGTTTGACCTCATAGCCCCAAGGCTGACCGGTCTGCCAGCCAGAGCTTTGCAAGTAGTGCGCAGTCGACGCGAGGGCATCCGGAGCGCTGTTCCAGATATCCCGGCGACCGTCACCGTCGAAATCCACTGCATGGGTGTTGTACGTCGTCGGGATGAACTGCGTCTGGCCCATGGCACCGCCCCAGGAACCGATCATCTGTTCAGGGGCTATGTCGCCCTGTTGCAGAATTTGCAGTGCGGCCAGCAACTGATCTTGAGCGAAGCTGCGACGGCGGCCTTCATAAGCAAGCGTCGCCAGTGAGCGAATCACCGATTGCGAACCCTGGAACTGCCCGAAATTACTCTCCATGCCCCACACAGCAACCAACGCATTGCGGTCTACGCCGTATCGCTGCTCGATGGTTTGCAGGACGCCAGCATATTGGTTGAGCAACGCTTGCCCTTTACGAACGCGTGCGTCAGAGATCGCACCGTCCAGGTATTCCCACACTGGCCGAGTGAATTCCGGCTGGCTGCGGTCAGCCTTCACCACCTTCATATCCGGCGTCACGCCTGTGAAGGCACGATCGAAAATGTCTGCTCTGATACCTGCCTTGAGTGCCTGCGCGCGGAAACCAGCCTGCCAGTCGGCAAAGCTCATGGTGGGCAGAATATCGAGATTGGCATCCACGGCAATGGCCGGAGCCGGTGAGGCCAGCGGCGTGGTGATAACGCGTGGAAGAGGCGTGGCGTCGGCTGCTGTCGGTTTTTCCGCACAGGCAACTAACAGGATAAGGCTGGAGGCAGCGATCATTTGGCGCATTTGCCAACGTCGGAAAAAACAAGAGGGCATGCTTGGGTCCAAGGTATTACCGTTAGATGCAGACCTTATCATGCCTGCAGGCCGGAAAGGACCTCGGGGAACAGTCGCGATGTTTCAGGCAGCCAGAAAGTAAGAAGCCTCCCAGCTTTTAGACTGGAAGGCTTCGCGGCGGTAGCTGCCTTTGCCTTTGCCGGGTTGTTCCTGGCGGCTGCGGAACAATGGCTGGGCAATGATGGATTTGGCCTTGTTGGGCCGTTTGGACTTTTTCATGGTGATGTTCTCTCGGCTGTTAAGTAAGCGGCGCGAATGATCGACCCAAGACAGGGCAGTGTCTAATTGATCTGCGCTATCGCTGGCAAATCTCTGTGGAGGATTATCTATTTGCCAGCAAATCCATTCCCACAGGAAACTCGTTTCACCTGTGGGAGCGGATTTACTCCGCTGGCAACGCCAGACGCTGCCCTGCCATGAGCAGCGACAACCGGCTCAAGCTGCTCCAGGGTGAGCCAACCGCCTGGCCTTTGATCTGCGCATCAATGCGTTGCGCATCCATCAGCAGTTCGGCCCAGCGTTTGGCGGAATAGCGTTGCAGTGCTTTGCTCATGAGCGGCTTGCGCTTGTCCCAGATGGGCGGACGGGCGGAACTGAACGCTTTGTCCAATGGCATGCCCTGACTGAATTGCAGTGCAAGGTTTGCCAGTACTCGCAGCTCTCGAGAGAGAGCCCAGAGAATCACTGGCGGCTCGACACCTTCGCCTCGCAGGCCCTCAAGCATGCGCAAGGCGTGAGAAGCCTCGCCATTGAGGATGGCATCGGTGAGCCCGAAAACGTCGAAACGCGCGCTGTCAGCTACGGCTGCCTGTACGGTCTCGACAGTAATCTGGCCTTCTTCGGCCATCAGTTTGAGCTTTTCGATTTCCTGAGCGGCGGCCAGCAAATTGCCTTCCACTCGCGCCGCGATCAACTCGACGGCATCTTGGGTGGCTGCCAAACCGGATTGAGACAGGCGTTGGCGAATCCATTGAGGTAATTGCCCGGCATCTACCGGCCAGATTTGCACGAACTGGGTCTGCGCCCCTTCGACCAGCGCTTTACCCCATTTGGTTTTCTGCGCGCTGCCATCAAGCTTTGGCAAGCTGATCAACAGCAGCGTGTCTTCGGCGGGGCGGGCGCAGTACTCCATCAAGGCAGCAGCCCCTTTGTCTCCAGGTTTTCCGGAGGGAAGGCGCAACTCAAGCAGTCGGCGCTCGGCGAACAGCGACATGCTTGCGCCGGCCTGCAGCAGCGTGCCCCAGTCGAAACTGGAGTCGGCGCTGAAGACCTGGCGTTCGTCAAAACCTTGCTGTCGGGCCGCAGCTCGAATCGCGTCGGCGGCTTCCTGGCACAGCAGTGGATCGTCGCCGCTGACTATGTAAACGGGCGAGAGAGCACCTTGCAGGTGTTTGCCAAGTTGGGCGGGGGCGAGTTTCATCTGAAATTCCTCGGTGTCCCTGACAAAGCGCCATCAAGCAGTAAACACGGTCCCTGTAGGAGCCAACTTGTTGGCGAGGCGGTAGTTCTGATTACGCAGGCCCGGCGTCTCGCCAACAAGTTGGCTCCTACAGGGGAATGCATTTCAAACAGGTAGGTATCGAGGGCCAGCAAGACGCTGGCCCTCGACATCTTAACGAGACGGGATTTCGATCGGCGACTGTTGCGGCGTTTCGTCGCGAATACGTTGAGCGGCTTCCAGTGCATCGGCTTCTGCTTTGGCAACGGCGTCAGCCTTGGCCTGCAGCTCATCCAGTTGCGCTGGCGTCAGTTGTTGCAACTGGGCCATCAGATTCTGGATAACGTCACTGCGCATCTCATTGCGAACTTGTGCGGACTGCATGTCAGAACCGATCAGGTTGTTGCCGTCATGCACATAGACCTTTTCGATCTGAACTTTGCGTTGCAGCAACTCCCGGTCCTGAGTGCCGTTTATCTGGTAGTTGAGTGTAGTGGTCAGCGTGTATTCAGCTGAACGACCCGAGCCCGAGGAGCTCGCCGAACGTTGAGTTTCCTGTTCGTTGAGAATCACCAGCTTGTAGGGGGCGCCGGTGTAGATTTTTACACCGCTGCCTTCCAGAACCTGACGCAGTTGCACGACTGTTTTGCCGTAGGCGTCACGTGCGCTGACGTCCAGTTCCTTAATGGACAGCTGGTTTGCGCCAGTGCCACGCAGCTGGAAACCGCAGGCGCTCAACAGTACGGCGAGGCCCATAACCAGCAGATTGCGTTTGATCATCTTGATGCTCCCCTTGAATCCGTTTGGGCCGACTGTGCGAACCCAGGAAATATGTTCAGCGCCCGATCATTGTCGGGCGCTCGATCCCATCAGCTTGCGACGATATTGACCAGTTTGCCGGGCACTACGATGACTTTGCGGATGGTCAGGCCATCGACGAAACGCAGTACGTTCTCGTTGGCACGGGCAGCCGCTTCGACTTCTTCGCGGGTAGCGCTGGCTGGCATTTCGATCTGGCCACGCAACTTCCCGTTAACCTGAATAACCAGTAGCAGGCTGTCTTGAACCAACGCAGTTTGATCCAGAACCGGCCAGCCAGCGTCGATGACAGGCGTGCTATGGCCCAACTTGCTCCATAGCTCGTGGCTGATGTGCGGTGTGATCGGTGCCAACAGCAGGGCAACTGTTTCCAGACCTTCCTGAATCAGGGCACGATCCTGGGCGGAGGCCTGCGGGGCTTTTTCCAGTACGTTCATCAGCGTCATCACCTGGGCAATGGCGGTGTTGAATTTTTGGTGCTGACCAATATCCTGGCTAGCCTGCTTGATCGCCTGATGGATCGCACGACGAATGACCTTCTGGCCGTCATCAAGAGAGCCGATGTCCAGCGCTGCAGGCAGACCCTGAGTCACGTGGCTCTGCGCCAGACGCCAGACGCGACGCAGGAAGCGATGCGAGCCTTCAACGCCGGAGTCGGACCATTCCAGGCTCATGTCAGGTGGCGAGGCGAACATCATGAACAGGCGGCAGGTGTCTGCGCCGTACTGATCGATCATCGACTGAGGGTCGACGCCATTGTTTTTCGACTTGGCCATCTTCTCGGTGCCACCGATCTCGACGGGCAGGCCGTCGCTGATCAGTTTGGCGCCGACGATCTTGGCTTTGCTGTCGCGCTCGAGCTCTACGTCTGCCGGGTTGAACCAGGTCTTGCTGCCGTTGGCTTCAAGGCGATAGTAGGTTTCGGCAATGACCATGCCCTGAGTCAGCAGGTTCTTGAACGGTTCGTTCGAGGTCACCAGGCCTTCGTCGCGCATCAGCTTGTGGAAGAAGCGCGCATACAGAAGGTGAAGGATGGCGTGTTCGATACCGCCAATGTACTGGTCAACCGGCAGCCAGTGGTTAGCCGCAGCAGGATCGACCAGACCGCCTTCGTAGTGAGGCGAGGCGTAACGAGCGTAATACCACGAGGACTCAACGAAGGTGTCCATGGTGTCGGTTTCACGCTTGGCCGGTGCGCCGCATTTCGGGCAACTGCATTCGTAGAACTCAGGCATGCGCGCCAATGGCGAACCAGCGCCATCGGGTACGACGTTTTCAGGCAGTACAACCGGGAGTTGATCTTCTGGAACAGGCACATCGCCGCAGATGTCGCAATGCACGATCGGGATCGGGCAGCCCCAGTAGCGCTGGCGGCTGATGCCCCAGTCGCGCAGACGGAATTGGGTGCGGGATTGACCGAGACTCTTCTTGGTCAGTGCTGCTTCCATCGCGTCGAATGCGGCGGCGAAATCCAGGCCATCGAACTCGCCGGAATTGACCAGCGTGCCGTGCTCGCCGTAGGCCGCTTGCCACGGAGCAGGGGTTTCATCACCTGCGCTGGTACGGACTACGGCCTTGATTGGCAGGTCGTATTTCGAAGCGAACTCGAAGTCGCGCTCGTCGTGTGCAGGGACTGCCATTACAGCGCCGTCGCCGTAATGCATCAGCACGTAGTTGGCGACACAGACTGGCAGCTTTTCGCCGGTCAGGGGGTGCTCGACGAACAATGAGGTCGGCAGGCCTTTCTTTTCCTGGGTGGCAACGTCGGCTTCGGCTACGCTGCCGCTTTTGCATTCATTGATGAATGCTTGCAGCTGCGGATCGTTCTGCGCGGCCAGGGTAGCCAGCGGATGTTCGGCGGCAACGGCGACATAAGTCGCGCCCATCAGGGTGTCCGGACGGGTGGTGAAAACTTTCAGTGCGCCCGCTTCACCAATGGAAGCCTGGTCGTACGGGAACTGAACTTCCATGCCACGGGATTTGCCAATCCAGTTGCGTTGCATGGTTTTGACCTGCTCGGGCCAGCCCGGCAGCTCGTCGAGACTCTCCAGCAGCTCATCCGCATAAGCGGTGATCTTGAAGTAGTACATCGGGATTTCGCGTTTCTCGATGATCGCGCCCGAACGCCAGCCGCGGCCATCGATGACTTGTTCGTTGGCCAGAACGGTCTGGTCGACCGGGTCCCAGTTCACGGTGCCGTTTTTGCGGTAGATCACGCCTTTTTCGAACAGGCGCGTGAACAGCCACTGTTCCCAACGGTAGTAGTCTGGCTTGCAGGTGGTGACTTCGCGGGACCAGTCGATCGCCAGACCGAGGCTTTTCAGCTGGGTCTTCATGTAGGCGATGTTTTCGTAGGTCCACTTGGCTGGCGCGACGTTGTTTTTCATCGCGGCGTTTTCAGCCGGCATGCCGAATGCGTCCCAGCCCATTGGCTGCAGGACATTCTTGCCTTGCATACGCTGGTAGCGAGCGATCACGTCACCAATGGTGTAGTTGCGCACGTGCCCCATGTGTAGCTTGCCGCTAGGGTAAGGAAACATCGATAGGCAATAGAAGGTTTCCTTGCCTGGCTGTTCACTGACTTCAAAAGACTTTTGCTCGTCCCAGAAGGTTTGGGCGGCGGCTTCGATTTCACGGGGCTGATAGAGTTCGTGCATGGCTACTTTTTACTAAAGATTGGTGACCCTTGACCTCTTCGTTGCATCGCCGATTCAGGTCGGCACCGCTGCCGGACAATGGAAACTGCCTGTGCGGTGCTTTCGGGCTCGAGCGAGCGGAAGTGGAATTACAGGAAGCGCCGTAGCATACATGAGCGCCGACTATCGAGGGAAACCCTGATTTACATGGCCGTTTGCTTGAGAGGGCCAGTTCAGCGGCAGTCAGCCGCCGTTTGTCGCAGCAATGCACCGGTTTTGACAGCGGCGCTAAGCTCAATGTCGAGGGTATGTTTTATCTTCGATGAGGTGAGCGGATGACAGAGCTGCAGCACACAGATACAACTCATGATCTGTACGAACGTTTGATTAATCGGCTGGGCCTTGCTCTGGAAACGGCAGATATTGCAGTGCGACTTCGTGACGAGTGGCCTGAGGAGCTTGAACTCCGTGGCCTGAGTCGTGCCGAGTTCGATTTGATTGAAGCCTATTTGAATAACGCTGGCGTTGCGGCAGGTGGTGACGTAAGCCCTGATGTGCCAGGGAGTTTCATCGTTTCACGGGAGCCCGCTGAGACGGTATCGGTGCCGTCATCTTCAGCCAAGGTAATCTGGCTGAAGGACAAGAAGCGAGCCATGTCATTGGCCAGGTTGAACCGTCACAATTCAAGCAATCTCTTCAGGCGTTAACCTTCGCGGGCTACAAGTCTGCATCACAAGCATTGTTGCTTGGCGTCAATCCTTCTAGGCTTCGGGCATCTTCTGGAGATGCCCGATGCCTGTCCGCTATTTGATCAAAGCAATTGTCCTGCCGCCCGGTATTTTCTTCCTGCTGTTGCTGGTGGCGTTTTATCTGCGCCGGGCCCGGCCGCGTCTGGCTGCGAGCTGTTTTGCGGTAGGGCTGGGCGGACTGTGGCTGATGAGTTTGCCGGTGGTTGTGGAGACTGCGGCCCGCGGGATCGAGACGGTTCCGCCTCTGCCACTTGGCGAATGGGCGACCCTGGCGCAACGAGCTGACGCGATTGTAATTCTCGGGTCGGGCCGCGAGCGTAATGATCCGAGCTGGGGAGCTGATATCCCCACAGGTGTGGCCCTTGAACGTATGCGCTATGCGGCCAGGCTGTCCAAGGCATCCGGCCTGCCGATCCTGACGACAGGTGGCCTGCATTACGGCGAACCGCCGAGTGAGGCGGCCATCATGGCTGAGTCTTTGGAAAACGACTTCGGCGTGCAGGTTCGCTGGCAGGAAGGTTTGAGTCGCACGACCTGGGAGAACGCTACGATGACGGCGGCGATGTTGCAGCCTTTGGGTATCAGGCGGGTAGTGATCGTGACTCAGGCCTGGCACATGCCGCGCTCCATCTGGAGCTTTGAAAAAGCCGGATTTACCGTCGTTGGCGCACCCGTTGGGTTTTTAAGTGCCGACAACGCCCGCGTCTTTGGCGGCTGGCTGCCGGAAAGCCGGGCGATCTGGCAGAGCGGACAATTGCTTAATGAAGCGGCGGGCTTGCTGGTTTATCCGTGGGTTTATCCCTGAATTCCATTTGGAATGCATTCCTTGTGGGAGCGGTGCTTGCCCGCGATAAACGATAACGCGGTATGTCTTCAAGCTGCGTCTCATGCATCGCGGGCAAGCACCGCTCCCACAGAAATCTCATCCACAGGTGTAATCAGACCGTCTTGGAAATCCGGCTCGCCACCAGTGCCCAGCCAATCAACAGCGCACAGACAATCGCCAGTGGCCATGAGCGCCAGCGCAGGTAAGGCGTCAATTCCTGCATGGGCACGACTTCGCCATACATCACACCGCGTTCGAATTGCGGGATCTGGGTAGTGATCTTGCCGAACGGGTCGATCAATGCCGTCACGCCGTTGTTGGTAGCGCGGATCATCCAGCGACCGGCTTCCAGTGCCCGCATCTGCGCCATTTGCAGGTGCTGAAGTGGCCCAATGGAGGTGCCGAACCACGTGTCGTTACTCACCGTCAGCAGCAATTGGCTTTGCGCGGAAAGCCCGGCCGCGAACTCCGGATACACCACTTCATAGCAAATGAAGGGCGCGATCTGGTAGCCCTTGGCTTGCAGCATCGCCTGATCACTTGGGCCGCGCGCAAAGTCGGACATCGGCAGGTCAAAGAAGGCGATCAGGCCGCGCAACAGGTCCTGCAAAGGAACGTATTCGCCAAAGGGCACCAGCTTCTGCTTCATGTAGGTGCCTTGGCCCTCACCGACTACGGTGATTGCGTTGTAATAGCTGTAGCTGCCGCGATCATTGGTTTCACGTAGCGGTACGCCGGTAATCAGCGCCGAACCGCGTTCTGTCGCGAACTGCCCGATCATCTTCAAGTAGCCCTCGGCAGAGCTTTTGAGCACCGGCACTGCCGTTTCCGGCCAGATGATCAGATCCGCCTGCTGCGAGCGGAAGGTCATGTCGCGATAGAGCGCCAATTGCGCATTAAGCTGCTCTGGGTCCCATTTCATGTGCTGTTCGATGTTGCCTTGAATGGCAGCAACTTTCAGTGGTGCACCAGCGGGCGATGTCCAGGCATGGTTTTTCAACGCCAGCGCGGTAATCCAGGGCGCGACCAGCAACACCACGCCAACCGCGAGAAAGGATTTACGTGCCCGCAACCGTGAAAGATTGCACAGCAGCGCCGCGGTCAGTGCCAGCGCAAAGGACACCAGCCACATCCCGCCAAGCGGCGCGAGGCCTGCCAATGGGCCGTCAAGCTGGCTGTAACCGGAATAAAGCCAAGGGAAACCAGTGAGGAACCAGCCGCGAAATGCCTCCTGGACCAACCACAAGGCAGCGAAAGCCAGTGCGTCGGCCAGCGGTGCTTCGTTGCGGCGAATCCAGCGGGCCCACAGCCAGGCGGGGAGGGCAAAGAACCAGGCGATACAGGCAATGAACAGCAGCATCAGGAACCCGGCGAGCAGCACTGAAGCGCCGCCGAAGTTATGGATACTGACGTAGATCCAGCTGGTGCCAGCGCCGAACAGGCCAAAACCGAAGCACCAGCCCCGGCCTAGCGCCTGACGCGGGCTCAGATTGCGCAGGCCGAGATAAAACAGGGCGAGCGCAACCAGCGCCAGCGGCCAGATATCGTAGGGTGCAAGGGCGAGGGTGGTAAGCGCGCCAGCCACCACGGCCAGCAGGTTACCGGGCCAGCCGGGGTGGGTGATCCAGCGCATTTACATTCCTTAAAGCGGAGAGAGCGTTACGAGCGTGTGACAGGGCTCAGGCGCAGCAAGTGGATACGACGGCTGTCAGCGTTGAGAATCCGGAAGCGGTACGCGCCGATAACGGTGATTTCATTACGCTTGGGGAGATGCCCGAAAGCACTCATCACCAGGCCACCGACCGTGTCGAATTCATCATCTGAGAACTCGCTGTCGAAAAACTCGTTGAAGCTTTCGATGGGCGTGAGCGCCTTGACCAGGAAGTCGCCGCTGGGCAGCGGTTTGATGTAGCTGTCTTCCTCGACATCGTGCTCGTCTTCGATATCGCCAACGATCTGTTCCAGCACGTCTTCAATGGTCACCAATCCTGCCACACCGCCGTATTCGTCGATAACGATGGCCATGTGATTGTGGTTGGCACGGAATTCACGCAGCAGCACGTTCAGGCGCTTGGATTCCGGGACGAAGGTAGCAGGGCGCAGCAAATTCTTGATATCGCCTTCGCCGCCGTCCTCCTTGAGGATCAACGGAAGCAGGTCTTTGGCGAGCAGCACGCCGAGTACATCATCGTGGCTTTCGCCGATGACTGGATAGCGGGAGTGGGCGGCATCGATGACGGCTGGGAGGAACTCCCGCGGCGTCTGGCTGGCCTTGATGCTGATCATCTGCGAGCGCGGGACCATGATGTCCCGGACTTGCAGGTCTGCGACCTGAATGGCGCCTTCGACGATGGCCAGCGCTTCGCTGTCCAACAGTTTGTTCTGATGGGCTTCGCGCAGCAGCTCAAGCAGCTCCTGGCGGTTTTTCGGCTCATGGGCAAAAGCCTGGGTGAGCTTACCCAGCCATGACTTTTGCCCGTTGCTCGATCGATCTTCGCTCATAGCCCTTACTCGTTGTCCTTGCGTGGTATTGCTGAATGTGGAGGTTCGTCGTGTTCGTCATCGGCATAAGGATCGGGATAGCCCAACTCCTCAAGCAACGTTCGTTCCAGTGCTTCCATTTCTTCGGCTTCTTCATCATCGATGTGGTCGTAACCCAACAGATGCAGACAGCCGTGAATCACCATGTGCGCCCAGTGCGCATCTGACGCTTTGCCTTGTTCCGTTGCTTCGCGGGCAATAACCGGGGCACAGATGACCAGATCGCCGAGCAGCGGAATATCCAGCATGTCGTCGGGCACGTCAGCGGGGAACGACAAGACGTTAGTCGCGTAATCTTTGTGTCGCCACGTGTGATTAAGCTCACGGCCTTCGGTTTCATCCACCAGCCGGATGGTCAGCTCGGAATCGGCGCTGCGTTGGCGCAAGCCCATTTCGCACCAAAGGCGGAACTGGGCTTCGCTGGGGACGCTTGCTTCACTTGCCACTTGCAGGTCCAGCTCAAGCATCGCGGCGGTATTCCCGGGAGGAATTGTTCGTAGCTGGGGGCGCATCGCTGTTGCGGTCTTCGAAGCGCTCATAGGCCTCGACGATGCGCTGCACCAGCGGGTGACGCACCACATCCTTGGGCTTGAAGTGCGTGAAACTGATTCCCTGCACGTCCTTGAGCACCTCGATGACATGGGTCAGCCCGGACTTGGTGCCTTTTGGCAGGTCGACCTGAGTAATGTCACCCGTGATCACCGCGGTGGAGCCGAAACCGATACGGGTCAGGAACATCTTCATCTGCTCGACCGTGGTGTTCTGGCTTTCGTCGAGAATAATGAAGCTGTTATTGAGCGTACGACCGCGCATGTACGCCAGCGGTGCAACTTCGATAACCTGCTTTTCGATCAGCTTGGCGACGTATTCGAAGCCCAGCATCTCGTACAGCGCGTCATACAACGGGCGCAGGTAAGGGTCGATTTTCTGTGCCAGATCACCGGGCAGGAAACCGAGCTTTTCACCCGCCTCAACGGCCGGTCGCACCAACAAAATGCGTCGGATCTGTTCACGTTCAAGCGCGTCAACGGCACAGGCTACGGCAAGGTACGTCTTGCCGGTACCGGCCGGGCCGATGCCGAAGTTGATGTCGTTGCCAAGAATTTCTTTAACGTAGCGTTGCTGATTCAGGCCACGCGGGCGAATCATGCCTTTTTTGGTGCGCAGGGCGACGCCTGGGTCGGCCGCCGGGTGGTTGTCCAGCTCCTCTACGCCGGATTCCTGCAGGAACAGGTGGACCATATCGGGCGACAGTTCAGAGCTTTTGGCTTCCCGATAAAGGCGGCGCAACAGGTTTTCGGCTGAGGTGGTTTGCTTGGGCTCGCCAATCAACTCGAACTGATTTCCGCGGTTACGGATCTCAACGTTCAGGCGCTGTTCGATGAGACGCAGATTCTCGTCGAGTTGCCCGCAGAGATTTGCGAAGCGATGAGCCTCGAAAGGTTCGAGGATGAAACGATGTGGTTCGACTTGTACGTTCAAGGTCGTTTTTAGCCGCCCTGGGGCAATTAAGGTGAAACTAAGGATAAACCCTGTGACCTGTGTGCGAAAGCTCTGACTTGATAAAGGTTGTGGGTAAATCGGTGCAGCAATGAAATCCCGGTAGGAGCGAACTTGTTCGCGAGGCGTCATCTGCTGCTACACAGGCCCCATGCCTCGCCAACAAGTTGGCTCCTACCGGCCTTGCGTGCCCGGCGCTGTCAGTTCAGCAGCGACCCGCGCAGCGAGTGAGGCTGGGCGTCGTCGATGTGCACGTCAGCAAACTGGCCGATCAGCTTGGGGTTGTCGCAACGGAAATTCACGATCCGGTTGTTCTCGGTACGGCCCTGCAGTTCGCCTGGGTCTTTTTTCGAGTAGTCGGTTACGAGTATGCGCTGGGTGCTACCGACCATTTGTCGGCTGATCTCGAAACCCTGCTGGTTCAGTCGGTGCTGAAGGGCGGCCAGGCGTTCTTTTTTCAGCGCTTCGGGAGTCTCATCTGCCAGATCCGCTGCCGGAGTGCCGGGGCGCGGGCTGTAGATGAAGGAAAACGAGAAGTCGAAGCCGACATCAGCGATGAGCTTCATGGTGTTCTCATGGTCTTTATCAGTTTCGCCCGGGAAGCCGACGATGAAGTCCGAACTGATGCTGATCCCTGGTACGGCAGCCTTGAGCTTGCGGATTCTGGATTTGTATTCAAGCGTGGTGTGGTTACGCTTCATCGCGGCCAGAATACGGTCCGAGCCTGACTGCACCGGCAAATGCAGGTGTTTGACCAGCTCCGGCACTTCGGCATGAGCCAGGATCAGGCTGTCGGAGAATTCCAGCGGGTGCGAGGTGGTGTAACGAATACGGTCGATGCCATCGACGGCAGCGACAACCCGGATCAGATCGGCCAGATCGGCGGCGCGGCCGTCATGGGTCGTACCGCGATAACCGTTGACGTTCTGACCCAGCAGCGTCACTTCACGCACGCCGTTTTCAGCCAGATGAATCACCTCGGCCACGACGTCATCGAATGGACGGCTGACCTCTTCACCACGGGTGTAAGGCACCACGCAGAAAGTGCAGTACTTGCTGCAGCCTTCCATGACCGACACGTACGCGCTCGGGCCATCTACACGGGGCTCGGGCAAGTGATCAAACTTTTCGATTTCCGGGAACGAGACATCAACCTGCGGCAACCGCGTGAAGCGTGCCGCATCAATCATTTCCGGCAGGCGGTGCAGGGTTTGCGGGCCAAAAACCACGTCCACGTAGGGCGCGCGATCACGGATGGCCGCGCCTTCCTGGCTGGCAACGCAACCGCCGACAGCGATCACCATCTCCGGGTTGGCCAGTTTCAGCTCGCGCCAGCGGCCCAGTTGGGAATAAACCCGGTCTTGGGCGCGTTCGCGGATGGAGCAGGTGTTGAGCAGGATGACGTCGGCATCTTCCGCGCGAGCGGTGACTTCCAGGGCCTGATGCTCGCCCAGCAGATCGACCATGCGCGAGCTGTCGTACTCGTTCATCTGGCAACCGTGGGTTTCGATATAAAGCTTCTTGGCCATGCGTCCGTCATCAGGTGGTTCAAAGAACCGCGCATTATAGTGGCGTCGGTCTCCGCTTCCTAGCGTCCTCTACCGAACGGGCATGCTATAGTTCGCGCCCTCTTTTTATGTCCCCGATTCTTACCCGCCCTTTATGACCAAACGCGAAGCTCCAATCTACAAAGTGATTTTCCTCAACCAGGGCCAGGTGTTCGAAATGTACGCCAAGCAGATCTATCAGAGCGATCTGTGGGGTTTCCTTGAAGTAGAGGAATTCGTCTTTGGCGAGCGCACGACCGTTGTGGTAGACCCGAGCGAAGAAAAACTCAAGGCACAGTTCGAAGGCGTAGTGCGCAGCTTTGTGCCCATGCATTCAATTGTGCGCATCGACGAAGTCGAGCGAATCGGCACACCAAAGATCAGCGAAGCCCGCGGCACCAGCAATGTGATGCCATTTCCTGTACCGATGCCGGATAAGTAAGCCTTCGTCCCTTTTATCCTCGCTTTCCGGCGTTGGACTGCGCCTCGGTAAATCGTGCCGTAAGGTTCTGATTGGGCTTTTGCTCTCGAAGATCCTTTACCGCCTGGCTCAGACGCTGCAATTCTTCACTGGGCTTGGCCCATTGCGCCTCTGGCAGCGGCTCGGACCAGCTTTTCATCGCCTCCGGAATGACTGCGCGACCGATGCTTTTGATCCTGCGGATTTCCCATTCGGTGAGGTAGTTGGGCAAGGTCCACAAGGTCAGCACGTGGTACGTGTACCACCAGAACGGAT
The DNA here is from genome assembly GCF_002699985.1 of Pseudomonas sp. ICMP 561. Lineage (GTDB taxonomy): Bacteria > Pseudomonadota > Gammaproteobacteria > Pseudomonadales > Pseudomonadaceae > Aquipseudomonas > Aquipseudomonas quasicaspiana. Next base: position 140,148 of record NZ_LKBT01000007.1, read on the forward strand.
AGAAGAAGCCAACCTCGCGATTCTTGCGCCGACGCAGCATGCGCTCCCGTGCGTTATAAAACGTATGCAGCCCTTCATGGGGCGGATCGCCGGGGTTTTGCAGTTCAAGCGGGTCCTGAATTTCTTTCAGTGTATGGACCTCGTACTCCATATAGGCGCGGATCGCCTCCCAGTTGCACACCGCCAGATCAAACCCGGCGCAGAAAAACTCCAGGCTGTAATGCTCGTCGTGTGGGGGGTGATAAAAGCCGACGCCCATGGCGTAGCGAATGTCCATGCCGTACTGCGTCACGCTCCGGGCCTGTACGACCCAGGCGGATAGCGATTCCCACGGCACGAAGATAGGCTCGGTATGGCCACGGGGGACGAAGCAGACTTCACGGCGCTGGCGGTTGAAGCGGGTGGGGACGACTTCTTTGTATTTGAGGAGGTGGTGGAAGGTGATGGCGAGGTAGATGGTGAGGGCGACTGCGGCGGCCCAGCAGCCAACTTCCATGCCAAAGGGCAGGTAATACAGAGCATTTTCCGCTGCTCTATCAAATCCATCACCCCAGGCAAGTGTCAGGAACCAAATGAGTGCTGGAGCAAAAAGGCCAGAGAACCAGAATACCCAGAAAGGGGTCCCAAGGCCCATTTGCCAAGCGAAAACAGCGGGCAAGCCGACTCCAAAGTCGAGGTGTCTGTCGTTTAGTTCTCCCACTGCGCCGCCGTAATCCTGCGCCGGTAGATCGGTGGGTAATGGTAATGGCGCAAGATAGGTCACTTGGCCGGTCGGGAATGCTTCCACCATGCCAGCACGGGGGGTGTGATTGATGGGCGGAGGGCCAGTAATGTCTTTTGGCATCTTATTTTTTCACCTCAGGCATGAGGTTGGGGTGGATTGCGAAGTACTGGCATTGTTCTACCGGTGGATCGAGCTCCAACGCCGGAAAGTCGCCGCTTTCACCAAACACCGGGAAGCGCACCTCATACACGTTGGCCTCGTGCTGCCCCTTTGAAGTAATGGGTCCCAGCTGGATTGAGAGCACGATGTCGGTGTGGCTGGGCAGGTCTGAATTGATAAGGCTGCGCACATCCGTCAACTCCACAATCAGGGGGTTGAGCTCCTTGATGTGCAGGCGATCCTCCAGGGCTGTGCCCAAGGGGCTCCAGCGCTCTGGCCTGCCTATTCGGCCTTCGATTTTGCGTATCAATTGATAGCCGCCAATGTTGAGCACGGCAGCACTGGCATGACTGACAATGGGTTTTGTCAGCTCGGCAGCAAACAGTGTCGGGAAATGCAGCAAGAACCGGCGAGGTGCGTCGTCGCTGCTCGGTATGATTTGCATGCGTGGAGCCTGGTAATGCGCGCGCAGTTCTTTTAGATAATGAGCAAGAGGCAAAGAAAGGCACAGGTCGGGGTCCTGCCCTTGGCCCCATGGGGTGCTAAGCAGCCAGCGATCGTGCCGGCTGAGGTTGTTGCGGTTGTAGTACCAACTGCCGGACAGCTCTAGGGCCGTGAACAAAATTCCTGCCAGGTTGAAACGTAAAAATACCGTGGACAGGCGCACACCCGCAGCCGCCCAAGCGGCTGTTCTCGCGGCGGTTCCAGCTTCGGCAGCGAGAACATGGCGGAAGGCTTGGATCGTTTGAGCGAAGCCATAACTGTTGCTAGCCAAGAAGCCGCTATTGCCCATCATGCTGATGGTGGCCCCAACCTGCGCCTCTCTGTTACCGCTTCGAACTGAGTCTTGCCAATTTTTATGGGCGCTCGCAAGGCTCATGGTGGCGGCGATCATTCCAGCGAAGTAGCCAGCCATTCCAAGGCCAATATGCAATTTCCCCATCTGCACATGAACGCCCATCAGTTCAGCTTTCTTAAAGTTTTTTGCCAGCTCTGCTGCGTGGGCGCTGAGTGCTGTATCGGCAATGCCTTGCGCTGCACCAAGTCCAGCCGCAGCGGTTGCAAATAGGCTGTTGGCAAACGCTGTCAACCGCCTTTGTTTTTCCGGGCCAGAGAAGGTCTCTCTACTCACCACAACCAAATTCACCGCCTGCGCCACAAACACCAACAACCCAGCCCCATCCCCGAGCAGCCCGGCCGTCGGCGCCACCACCACACCCTTTCGATAACTCTCCAGCACCGACTGAACCTCCCGATGCTGCTGCGCCGGAAACACCAACGCTAACCCCGGCTTGCCGGGTGACGAGAATTGCAGGTGAGTTGAGTCGGTCGGCAGCTCTGCCACCGGGCTCATGGCCTTGGCGAGTTGTTGTTCCAGTTCAGCCAAGGACTGTCGGGTGGTTTGGCGTTGCTCTTTAAACCAGTTGGCATCGGGACTCAGGTGCCAGGAACGGTCTGCGGCCCTGCGCTCGCGGGACATGCTGGTCAAGGTGCGCAGGCGATCACGATGCTGCTGCACGGCTTTGACGGTCTTGCCAAGGTTTTGCAGGTCTTCGGCGCTGGCCACCTGAAAGGTCACGTTCTCCCGGCGTGCTGCATCAAGAATCGCTACGCCCGCCGCCTTGGGCAGGCTGCGAAACAGCGCGTCCATATCCGGCAGCTGGCCTTTTTCCATCTGCTGCAAGAAGGCCTGCACCGCCTGCTGAATACCCATCTGCAATGCGGGAGCCAGCGTGCCCCAGGCAGCGGTGAGGTTGACTTGAGAGGCGGGCGATAGCCGCCCGGTGTCGAGCACAAGGCCTGCACCCCATTGCTTGAGGCGTTCCAGCCATTGCGGTGCGTCCTTGAAAAACAGCCAGCTCGCGTTTGTGAAGACGGCAAACTGCACGCCCAGCTCGGTTTGCGCACTCAACGGCGCGGCGTAAAACATCGGGCGGGACATGGCCGGATTGTTGTTCAGCCAATCCAGGACCGAATCAACGGCTTTGTCGCTGCGGCAGATGTCTTTCAGGCAGGCGTATTCGGTGAGCAGGGCGTGATCAACCTGCTCGCTGTCTTCGATGTCGTAATACCAGATCGCGCAGCAGATCGATTCGATCCTGGGTGATCTTTTCCAGTAGCTCGTTGAGTGGCTGCAGGATTGCCCGTTGCTGCTTTAGAAAGGCATCCATGCGCGGGCGATCGATCAGGTCATTGATGCCGCGCTGGCCGAATTTGGCGCCGTAGAGTGCCTCCTTAGTAGGTTTGTTCATCTGGCGATACAACTTCCAGAGGGTTTTGCAATGCCGGGCGATGAAGGCCGGGCTGGTGCCGACGAAGCGTTGTTCAAGCTGATATTGCTGAATGGTACTGGCTCGGGCCTCGATGCCGTCGTCCATGCTCAGTCGGTCCGGTTTGGCTTTTTCGAGGCGTTCCTGCAGGTCGGCGGGTGGGTTGGGATCATTGAAGTAGGTGCCCGCTTCCTGACGGTTATCCTGGCTCATCACCTCTCGCAACGTATTGCGCGTCTGGGTGCGCTCAGGCTCGGGCAGGGTTTCCAGATCATCAAGCAAAGCTTTGAGCGTCCGGTCCTTGTCAGCGCGTTTGTTCAGATACTCTTCGTTAATCTGGGTCAGGGATTCGATGTAGCAGCCCAGCAAGTAGTCGCGCTCGACCTCGCCCTGCTGACTCAGCGCCCACTTGTCGATCTGGTCGACTACCTGATCCTGATACTGCGCCAGATCGCGCATGACCCCAACGTCATCCCTAACCGCCAGAAACAGGAAGTCACGCTTATGAGCTGTGGTGATCTGGCTGGTGAATTCTTCAAGAATGGTCTGGCGATAGAGTGGAGTGTGTTCCCAGGCGTAGGGAATATTCGTCGAAGTCTCGTCCGGTCTGTCCGCCCAACTACCGCTGCTTTCCGCCAGCCACACGGCCATTTTTCGGTCGTCGAACAGGTCCCGGGCATCGCCGCGCTGAATATATTTTCGAAACTGACGCGCTGCATGAAGTACTCGCGCTCGGTGGAAACCTTCATCACTTGTGCGCATTTGAACGCTGTCCACTGCACCTCGGAAAAAGAGACGTGCAGAACGCTGCAGCGAGAGAACGCCAGCGCTGGATCAGCTTCGATCACGTCAGCGCGCCGATCCTTGGTGACGTGCTCGCCCTTGAACAGCAGCGCAGTCACGGAGCCATTCGCTATCTGATACTCATGTAGCAGGCCGGTGGCGCTGTCGATGATGTACAGATAGCCGTCCCGCAACAGACGAAACCCAAGGGGCAGAGCCTGTAGTTTGTAAGGCATGGCGATTTCGATGGACGGATCTAGGTCTTCCACCAAGCCATAACGCACGGGTAACAGTTGCAGGGTCTCACTCATCAATGGACAAAATCCGCCAGCATCGGGTGCCTCGGCGGGTTTGGCCTTGGCGACCAGATTGGCCATGTGGCCGCGCGGTGTAATGAGAGGGTTTGTCATGCAGGCTCCTTGCCTTGGGCTGGCGAGTAGAGGCCAGGATCCAGATGGCGGAGCGTGTAATCTCAAGCCCGACCCTGAGCGAGGG
>NZ_LKBT01000008.1 GCF_002699985.1 Pseudomonas sp. ICMP 561
CTCCACAGCTACAACAACTACTTGTCGCCAATAGCTATGGAGCAGCAGGCGGCTTGATCACCGTAATCGGTGTCCGGAAAAACTTGACCAGAACAAGTTCGCTCCTGCCGGTTTGCGCTGGGTCAGGTAGGAGGCAACTTGTTGGCGATAGGGCTGATGCGGTGAGTCAGGTCTGACGCCTCGCGAACAAGTTCGCTCCTACCGTTGAGTTCGGGATAGTGCACTGCGGTGCGTCTCAAGAATTTTCGTGCTTGTCTTTCGGGCAAGCACCGCCCGCAGGTAATCCGCTCTTCACAGATTGATCTGTGTTCTGTCACCAGCTGAACTGTGCGCCGCACAGCCTGTCGATCACTGATGCGTACCAAGACACTGGCTACGTTTTCCATCTGTCTCGACAAGGAAACCAGCATGTCCAAAACCATTGCCGATCACCTCGCTCAAACCCTCGCCAGTGCTGGCGTCAACCGTATCTGGGGGGTGAGCGGCGACAGCCTCAATGGCTTGACCGATAGCCTGCAGAGCATCGACTCCATCCGCTGGATGCACACCCGCCACGAAGAAGTCGCCGCCTTTGCCGCCGGTGCTGAAGCAGCCAGCACGGGCAAGCTGGCGGTGTGCGCGGGCAGTTGCGGGCCGGGCAATCTGCACTTGATCAACGGACTTTATGATTGCCATCGCAACCAGGTCCCGGTGCTGGCAATTGCGGCGCATATCTCGTCTTCGGAAGTCGGTCTGGGTTATTTTCAGGAAACCCATCCTCAGGAACTGTTCAAGGAGTGCAGCCACTTCGTCGAACTGGTCAGCACCCCCGAGCAATTTCCCCGGGTGCTGGAGCGCGCCATGCGTGCTGCGATTGGTCAGCGTGGCGTTGCAGTGATCGTGTTGCCGGGGGACGTGGCGCTGAGCGATGCCCCTGACGCCCTCGCCAAGTGGGTGGACACCGCGCCACCGACGGTCACCCCGAGCGAGCCGGACATCCAGCAGATGGCCGACATCCTCAATGAATCCAAAGCAGTCACCTTGTTGTGCGGTGCCGGTTGCGCCGGAGCCCATGACGAGATGGTCGCCCTGGCCGACCGTCTTGGCGCGCCCGTGGTGCACGCCTTGCGCGGCAAGCAGTACGTCGAGTATGACAACCCGTTCGATGTCGGCATGACCGGCCTGATCGGTTTCAGCTCGGGTTATCACGCCATGTTGTCCTGCGACACGCTGGTAATTCTGGGCAGCAGTTTTCCTTACCGGAACTTCTACCCGACTGACGCCAAAATCGTCCAGATCGACATCGATCCCACAGCCCTCGGTCGACGCACGCCGATAGCCCTGGGCTTGACCGGCGGCGTGAAAGAAACCCTTGCCGCGCTGCTGCCCAAACTGAATCGTCAGGAAGACCGTCGCTTCCTCGACAAGGCACTCAAGCATTACGCCAAGTCACGGGAAGGGCTGGATGATCTGGCCACGCCATCGGCACCGGGCAACCCGATCCATCCGCAATATCTGACCCGGCTGATTGATGAGCAGGCCGACGCTGACGCGATCTTCAGCGTCGATGTCGGCACACCCACAATGTGGGCTGCCCGTTATCTGCACATGAACGGCAAGCGCAGTTTGCTGGGTTCGTTCAACCATGGCTCCATGGCCAACGCGATGCCTCAAGCATTGGGCGCGAAAGCGGCGTATCCGGATCGACAAGTGATTTCCCTGTGTGGCGATGGCGGATTGTCGATGCTGATGGGCGACCTGCTCAGCGTTCGTCAACTGGACCTGCCGATCAAAATGGTGGTGTTCAACAACAGCTCGTTGGGTTTCGTGGACATGGAAATGAAAGCTGGCGGCTACGTGCCCCACGGCACTGATCTGTACGAGACCAACTTCGCCGGTATCGCTCTGGGTGCGGGCATTCTGGGTATTCGCGTAGAGAGTTCAGAAGAGTTGCCTGCTGCATTGCGCAAGGCGTTCGATCATCCGGGCCCGGTATTGCTGGATGTTGTCACTGCCAAACAGGAACTGGGCATTCCGCCCAAGATCAAACTGGCACAGGCCAAAGGCTTCAGCCTGTACATGATGCGTGCTGTGATGAGCGGGCGAGGGGATGAGGTGTTTGAGTTGGTGAAGACTAACTTGCGCTGATCGGCCTCCTGCCCCGAAACACTGTCGAAAAGCCGTAAGGACGCCGCGTGCAGGCGCGACCTTGCTGGCTTCTCGGCGGCATCTTCATGATCTTTTTTGCCCGCGTATGGCGCATTTTTCATTTCCTTCGCACCGTTCTGAATCGCAATAAAAGCCCCCGAAATATCCTCCAAAAAAAGCATTGTGCTGGCTGGAAAGTGAATGTTATGTTGGTAACAAGATTTAGTTATTTGATTTATTTATAACATTTCACAGGCGCTCCAGGGATGCCGCAACCAGCATGAATGCCATGGAAAAACATACTTTTCTCGAGATACTCGAACAGCGCTTTACCGAGCTGACGCCCACGGGCAAGCGTATCGGGGGATACCTGCTGGCCAACCCCCAACAGTTGCCGTTCGAGACTGCGGACAGCATCGCGCAGCAGACCGGTACAACCGGAATTTCTGTCGGCCGGTTCTTCCGTTCGCTGGGCTATCGCAACATTGATGACGTGAAGCAGAGTCTTCGCGGCGACTCCACGGGGAGTTGGTTGCTGACAGACCGGCTTGGGGCATTCCGCGAGGAAAGCACCCACGGCGATGCACTCGACCGCTCGCTGACCCGTGAGCTGGAAGCCATCCAGCACGTTTATGGCCTCGCTCGCAGTGATGCGTTCGCAACCATCGTCGAACGCATCTTCAGCGCCGACGCGGTCTTTATCATCGGCATCCAGACCACCCGAGGCATTCTGAATACCTTCTTCAGTCACCTGGAATATATCCGTCCGCAGGTTTACTACGTTGACGGGTTATCAGGTACGTATGCCGAGTCGCTGAACTCGGGTTTCAAAAATCCCTACGCACTCATTGCGGACTTCCGGACGTATTCCAGCATGACCCGCAAATTTTGCGAGGTCGCCAGTGGTCAGAATCTGCCCTTGGCGTTGATTACCGATTTCCATTGTCCCTGGGCGCGGGATTACTCCATGGACTTGTTGCAGTTGAAGTCAGACATCGGGCAGTTCTGGGACTCCCCGGCACCTCTCGCTTGCCTGTTCAACCTTATGGTCTCAGCTGTGGCCGAGAAATACGGTGAGCGGCTCGACGAGCGTCTGGCGAAAAATCGTCAGCTGCAAGAACTTTTCGGTCAGTTCGAATGAATGACCCATTCATCATCTTCTTCGCTGTTTTTGTTAATGGAGTGTTTGAGTGAATAACGGCCCACTTGTGGAAGTCGATGCCCACGCGCTTCAGGTCCAGATCGACCTGATTTATGCCGGTGCCGACAACCTCGCTGGCAAAGTGATTTATCAGGACCCGCGTTGCTTGCTGCATGTAGACGCTGAGCGTTGTCTGCGCATGGCCAGCCGATTGGCGCGGCAGGCCGGTTACCGCTTGAGGATATTTGATGCCTACCGCCCGCCCTATGCGCAGTTTCTGTTGTGGGAGGCGCTGCCTAACCCCGAGTACGTCCGCGATCCGGGGCTGGGGTCGCACCACAGTCGTGGCGTCGCAGTTGACCTTACGCTGATTGATGCCGACGGCCAGCCTCTGGACATGGGCACCGGCTTTGACGACATGCGTGAGCCTTCCCATCAGTTCTTCAGTGATCTGTCACCGCAGGTGCAGCGCAATCGCCTGATGCTTTTGGGGATCATGTTGGCTTCCGGTTTTACCTGGATCGACAGCGAATGGTGGCATTACGAGTTGCCCGATGCTGAGGATTATCCGCTGATCGACGATAAATCGCTCCAGCCTGTCGGCCATTGAGAGACGCGCTCAATAGCGCCGCATGACAACAGTATTCACAAACAAATGACCGGGGCATTAATGAATCCCGGCGTGAATTCGGCAAGACCTGCAATGCAGTGATTGCCCGTTTCGGACGAGAGTCCGAGTTTTAACTGCCCGGTATAGCTTCAATAAAAAACCTGACGAACTTCCACATATCGAATGATCAAGGAACCGGCATGAATCTGATTTTCACTCCGCGCCTCAATCCGCGCTCCCTTGCCACGGCGTTGCTCTGTACGGCCATGGGGCTGGGGGCCTGGCAGTCTGCAAGCGCCGCTGCTCCCAAGGACGTTTTGATGATCGGCAAACCCGCCGACCCGCAAACCCTTGATCCTGCGGTCACCATTGATAACAACGACTGGGCCGTGACTTATCCGGCCTATCAGCGGCTTGTGACCTATAAGGTTGAAAACGGCAAGGGCAGCACCGAGGTCGAGGGCGAACTGGCCTCCGGCTGGACCACTTCGGCGGACAGTCTGGTCTGGGAGTTCAAACTCAAGCCTGGCAACAAGTTCGATGACGGAAGCGAAGTCAGTGCAGAGGCCGTCAAGTTCTCCTTTGACCGCGTCATGAAGCTCAAGCAGGGCCCGTCGGGTGCGTTCCCGGATGACATGGTGGTGTCAGTGGTCGATCCGTCGACCGTGCGTTTTACGCTCAAGACCCCTTATGCGCCTTTTCTCTCGACACTGGCCCATAACGGCGCTGCAATCGTGAACCCTGAAGTGGCGAAGAAAAGTGAAGGTGCCGAGGCGTACCTGTCGACACATACCGCAGGTTCCGGTGCATTCAAGCTGGTCGGCTGGCAGAAAGGTCAGTCATTGACCATGGAGCAGAACAGCTACTACGCCGGACCCAAGCCGACCCTCAACAAGGTTGTGGTGAAAATCATTGGCGAGGCGTCGGTGCGACGCTTGCAACTGGAGCGTGGCGATCTCGACATCATTGAAGATATGCCTGAGGACCAACTCGATGCTCTGAGCAAAAAGCCTGGCGTCGTTATCGGTGACTATCCGTCCTTGCGCGTGACATTGTTGTACCTGAACAACAAGAAAGCGCCGATGGACAATCCCGATGCACGCCGGGCCATCGTCGAAGCGCTGGATTACGACGGCATTATCAACGGCCTTCTCAAAGGCAAAGCCAAGCCCATGAACGGGCCGATTCCACAGGGCATGTGGGCTTACGATGAAAAATTGCCAGTGCCCAGGCAGGACCTGACCAAGGCCAAGGCAGACCTCGCCAAGGTTCCGTCCAAAATCAGTTCGCTGAGTTTCATGTATTCCGACAAGGACCCGAACTGGGAGCCTATCGGCCTTACCCTGCAAGCTGGCCTGGCGCCGCTGGGCGTCAATCTGAAACTGGAGAAGCTGGCTAACGCCACGATGCGTGAGCGTTTGGGCAAAGGTGATTTCGACGTCGCTATCGGTTCGTGGAGCCCGGACTTCGCCGACCCCTACATGTTCATGAATTTCTGGTTTGACTCCAAATTGCAAGGCCTGCCCGGCAATCGCTCATTTTATGAGAACCCGGCGGTGGACAAGCTGATTCGTGAATCCGCAGCCACCAACGACGCAGCCAAGCGTACTGAGTTGTATCAGCAGGCTCAGAAAATTGTCCTTGATGACAGCGTTTACGCCTACCTATACCAGAAGGCTTACACCTTGCCGATGCGCGATACGGTCAAGGGCTATGTGTTCAACCCGATGCTGGAGCAGGTGTTCAACGTCGGGACGATCACCAAGTAATACGTCACGGATTCAACATTTCTACCGTTAACGTTCGGCGCTCCCTTTTGATCCTTAAAGGGGAGTGCTGCGACGCCGTGCCCAAGGCAGCCATTTGAGCTGCCGCTAAACGCATGACTGAGGTGCCTGATGGCCTTCTTGAATATCTTGCGAAAACGACTTTTCGGCCTGCTACTGGTTGTAATTGGCGTCTCCGTGATTACCTTTTCGATTTCCCACCTTATCCCCGGGGATCCAGCGCGACTGATTGCCGGGGATCGGGCCACCGACGCTATCGTGGCCAATATCCGTCATCAGTTGGGGCTGGATTTGCCGCTTTATCAGCAATATGGCCGCTACATGCTCGACCTGGTACATGGCGATCTGGGCACCTCAATTCGTACCAGTCGGCCAGTGCTTGAGGATTTGCAGACGTTTTTTCCTGCCACCCTGGAGTTGGCGATGGCGGCTTTGCTGCTGTCGATTCTGGTCGGCGTACCGCTGGGCGTACTCTCAGCGGTTTACCACAACCGCCTGATCGATCAGATCGCTCGCACGCTGGCGGTCACCGGTATCTCCACCCCTGCGTTCTGGTTGGGGCTGGGCCTGATCGTGTTTTTCTATGGCCACTTGAACTGGTTGCCTGGCAGCGGTCGCCTGGATGATGGGCTGGACCCGCCGGTTACCGTCACTGGTTTTTACCTGATTGACTCATTATTGATGGGCGACTGGGCGCTATTCAGCAATGCCCTGCAGCATCTGATCCTGCCCGCCGTGACCTTGGGTTTTGTCAATCTGGGGGTGGTCGCCCGGCAGATTCGTTCGGCGATGCTTGACCAGTTGGGCGAGGACTACATCCGCACCGCGCGGGCTTATGGTTTGTCGAAGTGGTCGGTGATCCTGCGTCATGCACTGCCTAACGCCCTTATCCCGTCGGTGACCGTACTGGGCCTGACGCTTGGTGACTTGCTCTATGGCGCGGTGCTGACAGAAACAGTATTCGCGTGGCCCGGGATGGGGGCTTACGTGGTCAAGTCCATTGAGGCTCTGGATTTCCCGGCAGTGATGGGCTTCGCAATCGTAGTTTCCTTTATCTATGTGTTGCTCAACATGGTTATCGATCTGCTTTACCGCTTGATCGATCCGCGCATCAGCGAGGTCAACTGACATGACAACTCCACTCACACCTTTGAGTGTTGCACCCGTTGCGCAGGCTGCGGGCTGGCGGGAGCGGTTGAGCTTTTTACGCTACCAGATCGGGCGCAGCCCGCTGACCATTGCTGGCCTGGCGATCACCTGCATCGTGCTCCTGTGTATGATTTTCGCGCCATGGCTGGCTCCCCATGATCCCAACGCGGTCAATCTGGCCCATCGACTGGCTGCACCGTCTGCCCAGTACTGGTTTGGCACCGATGAAGTGGGGCGCGATCTGTTCAGTCGAGTGTTGCATGGCAGCCAGCAATCGGTTGGCGTCGGACTGTTCGTGGCCTTTTCCTCTTGCCTGATCGGCGGCCTGCTGGGCTGTATGTCCGGTGTGATCGGAGGTCGTTTTGACAGCCTGATCATGAGGCTGATGGACATCATGCTCTCGGTGCCCTCCCTCGTGCTGATCATGGCCCTGACCGCTGCACTCGGCCCAAGTCTTTTCAATGCGATGCTGGCGATTACGCTGGTACGTATTCCATTTTATGTGCGGTTAGCCCGCGGCCAGGCGCTGAGCATCCGGCAGATGGGCTACGTGAAGGCTGCGCAGACCTTCGGCGCCGGGCGCTGGCACATTGTGCTCTGGCACGTGGCGCGCAACGCCACGCCGCCATTGCTGGTGCAACTGAGTCTTGATATCGGCGCAGCGATCCTGATGGCTTCCGCGCTGGGTTTTATCGGTCTTGGCGCACAACAGCCCACGGCCGAGTGGGGCGCAATGGTCGCGACCGGTCGCAAATACATCCTTGATCAGTGGTGGTACTCGACCTTCCCGGGTCTGGCGATCCTTATCACTGCCACCGGATTCAACTTGCTGGGCGACGGCGTGCGCGACTTGCTCGACCCGCGTCAACAGGGGAAATGATCATGTCGACTCCATCTATTGCAAGCCCGAAGCTTGCGGCTGCGCCGGTATTGACGATCGATAACCTGAGCATTGAGTTCCCGGCTTATCGCGGCACGGTGAAGGCACTCAACGGCATCACGCTTCAGGTGGATCCGGGGGAGATCGTCGGCGTGATCGGTGAGTCCGGTTCGGGCAAGTCGGTCACTGCCATGCTCAGTATGCGTTTGCTGCCGGAGCGCAGTTACCGGGTCAGCGGCGGCAGCCTGCACATACTGGGTCGTGACATGCTGGCGGCCAAAGAGAAAGACCTGTTGAAGGTACGCGGTCGTGACGCGGCGATGATTTTTCAGGAACCCATGACCGCCCTGAATCCGACCCGGCGTATCGGGCGACAGATGACGGATGTGATCATCCATCACCAGCACGTGAGCAAATCCCAGGCGCGAGCCAGAGCTGTCGAGCTGTTGCGAGACATGCACATCGCCGACCCTGAGCAGGTGCTGGAAAGCTATCCGTTCGAGCTTTCCGGCGGGATGCGTCAGCGTGTGATGATCGCTCTGGCGTTTTCTTGCGACCCTCAGTTGCTGATTGCCGACGAGCCCACCACGGCATTGGACGTTACCGTACAGCGTCAGGTTTTGCTTTTGCTGAGAGAAAAGGCCCGTGAGCGCGGGACGGCAATTTTGCTGATCACCCACGACATGGCGCTGGTTTCCCAGTTTTGTGACCGGGTTTACGTGATGTACACCGGTGCTGTGGTGGAGCAGGGGGATACCGCTGCGGTCATGGCTGATCCGCGTCACCCTTACACCCGCGGTCTGCTCAGCGGCTTGCCTGAGCAGGTGCAGCCCGGGGAGGATTTGATGACGATACCGGGCCAGGTGCCAAATCTTTCTGCGCTGCCCGAAGGGTGTACGTTCCGGGACCGCTGTCCGTCCGCGATGCACAAGTGCATTGAGCGGCCACCGCTACAGCTCATCAATGGCCGCGAGCTACGTAAAAGTGCCTGCTGGTTGAGCGAACAGGAGCAAATTTCATGATCAGCACCGCACGTAAACGCCTGCCTGAAGACAGCTCGCCGATTCTTTCCCTTGAAGATGTTCGCGTGCATTTCCCTGTGGGCAGCGACTGGCTCGGTCGGGCCAAGGGCGTAGCCCATGCATTGAACGGTATCGACCTGCAGGTCCGTGCCGGTGAGACACTGGGCGTGGTAGGGGAGTCCGGATGTGGCAAAAGCACTCTGGCGCAGCTATTGATGGGGTTGATCAAACCCACAATGGGTCGGATGGACTGGATTTATAACAATGCCCGTGAGCAGGGCAGTAATGTGCAGATTGTTTTTCAAGATCCGCAGTCTTCGCTGGATCCTCGCTTACCGATATGGAAGATCATTACGGAGCCACTGTTCGTCCAGCGTTCAGCGCCGCGACGGGACATGCGTGACATTGCTGCAAAAGTCGCCTCTCAAGTGGGTATTCGGACTGAGTACCTGGACCGTTTTCCGCACCAGTTTTCTGGCGGTCAGCGTCAACGAATTGCCATTGCTCGTGCGTTATCGTCCAATCCGGACATTATTGTTCTCGATGAACCAACTTCTGCGCTGGATATTTCGGTACAAGCGCAAATTCTCAACCTGCTGGCAGAGTTGCAACGCAGTCGTGATTTGACCTACATCCTGATTTCGCACAACGTCTCGGTGGTGCGCCATATGGCCGACCGGGTAGCGGTGATGTACCTGGGCCAAATCGTCGAATTGGGCAGTGCAGCCGAGGTGCTTGAGCGGCCTCAGCATCCTTACACTCGCCTGCTTCTGGACGCCGTTCCGCGCCTGGGGGCTCCGCTGGATAACGCATACATCTCGGCACCTACCGAGTTACCGGGCAATCGTAAACTGCCCGCCGGCTGTTTCTTCCGGGACCGCTGTCCGCACGCTACGACAGGTTGCGACAGGCCACAGTTGCTGGCGCCTGCGAAAGAGGGGCAGGGGTCAGTCAGATGTCATCTCATGTCGGGTGTCGCTTAGAGCTATGCACACTATGTCCCACCTCTACTGAGGTGGATCCAATAATATATTTATCGAGATACTTTCTTTTTACTTGGAGAGTACGTAAAACGCGGCACGGCCTTTGCTAACTTGATCCCAGGCCGTCCCGTTGTAACTCTTTTGTAATGGAAGTATCCGCAATGATGAAAAGTCTGGGTTTCAGCAGAAAGATTCTGCTCGCCGCCGCGTTGGTGGTCGTGGTTGCATTTACCTGTTTTATTGTTGTTAACGATTACCGACAACGTCAGACTTTGAAATCCAATGTCTTTGCTGAACTTCAACAGTTGGGTGGCCTGACGACTCAGAATATTCAGACCTGGCTGGAGAGCCGTACCCAGCTGCTGCAATCCATGGCGCAGCGGATCGCGGCGGATGGCAAGGCCATTCCGGATCTGCAGAGCTCCATTGGTATCCCGGCTTATACCGATAATTTCCAGCTCAGTTATTTCGGTGGTACTGACGGCGTGATGTTTTCGGTGCCAGCGGGTAATCGCCCGGCAGATTATGATCCCCGTGCGCGTGGCTGGTACAAGGCGGCGCAAAACGCCCCAGGCACTGTTGTGACTGAACCGTACATTGCCGCTTCGTCTGGCAAGTTGGTCGTGACACTGGCGGCGCCGGTCAAGTACCAGAACCAGTTCATTGGCGTTGCCGGTGCTGACATTTCCCTCGAGAGCATTACCAAGACCATCAATTCGCTGAACTTCGGTGGGCATGGTTATGCATTCATCGTCAGCGGCGACGGCAAGATTCTGATTCACCCGGACAGCAAACTCATCCTGAAGAACATCAGCGAAGCCTATCCGACCGATACGCCGAAGATTACTGCGGGCGTGACCGAGATTGCGTCCGCCGGTAAAGCGGAAATCATGTCGCTGACCAAGGTAGAAGGCGTTTCTTCGGCTAACTGGTATGTGGCGCTGGTACTGGATCAGGATGCGGCCTACGCCATGCTCGGCGAATTCCGTACGTCAGCGATTACTGCGATGGTCATTTCTGTGGTGATCATCATTCTGCTGCTGGGCATGTTGATCAGCGTGCTGATGCAACCGCTGCATCAAATGGGCCGCGCCATGCGTGACATCGCGGATGGTGACGGCGACCTGACCAAGCGTCTGGCCATTACCTCACAGGATGAGTTCGGCGAATTGGCCCAGTCGTTCAACCGATTCGTTGAGCGTATCCACGGCTCCATACGCGAGGTGGCTTCTACGGCTGGCCAGTTGGGCGATGTGGCGATGCGGGTGGTGAAGGCTTCGAATTCCTCCATGACCAACTCCGACCAGCAGGCCAATCGTACCGAAAGTGTGGCGGCGGCGATCAACGAGTTGGGGGCGGCTGCCCATGAAATTGCCCAGAACGCGGCGCGTACTTCTCAGCAATCTTCCGATGCCAGCCAGTTGGCGAGTGATGGTCAGCAAGTCGTACAGCAGACAATCAGTGCGATGAACGAGCTGTCGGCGAAGATCAGCGAATCCTGCGCCAACATCGAGAACCTGAACGGCAAGACGGTCAACATCGGTCAGATTCTTGAGGTGATCACCAGTATTTCCCAGCAAACCAATCTGCTTGCACTGAACGCGGCGATTGAGGCCGCGCGTGCCGGCGAAGCAGGGCGTGGCTTTGCGGTGGTGGCCGATGAGGTGCGCAGCCTTGCACACCGTACTCAGGATTCGGCGCAACAAGTGAAGAAGATGATCGAGGAACTGCAGATCGGCGCTCGGGAAGCGGTGGTCACCATGACCGAGAGCCAGCGCCAGAGTGAAAGCAGTGTGACTGTTGCCAATCAGGCGGGCGAGCGGTTGAGCAGCGTCACTCGCCGTATCGATGAAATCAACGACATGAACCAGTCCGTAGCCGCTGCGACTGAAGAGCAAACCGCGGTGGTGGAGTCGATCAACGTCGATATTACGCAGATCAACACGCTTAACCAGGAAGGCGTCGACAATCTGAAGCTGACGCTGGATGCTTGCTCCTATCTGGAAGAGCAGGCTGCCCGGTTGCAGCATCTGGTGGGGACTTTCAGGATCTGATGTGAAGAGTAAGGCTTGAAACCGGGTCGCCCTTATCGCGGGCAAGCACCGCTCCCACAGTTTGAAATGCAATGCCATGTGGGAGATTCTATGTTGGCCTGCAAACCTGTGGAGCGAGGCTTGCCCGCGATGCAGACGACTCGGTTTTTCAGCTACACCGTGTCATCGTTCATCGCGAGCAAGCTCACTCCTACAGATGAGTACCAATATTGTGAGCGGTGCCTTGGCCGAGCCGCATCCGGACAGGACGATAAACGATAATGTAGTGTGTCTTCCAGCCTGGTCTCATGTATCGCGGGCAAGCACCGCTCCCACAGTTTGAAATGCGATGCCATGTGGGAGCGGTGCTTGCCCGCGATAACGGCGACTCGGTCTAACTCAACAACTCTGCAAACGCCTTGTCCGCCTCCAGTACGGCGGGCAGTCCGGCAAACAATGCATCCAGATTGACCCCTTCAGTCAGCGGTCCGACCACCGCCTGTTGCGCTTCTGGCGTAGCACCGCCGTGGGCTTCGAGCGCATCGGAAACCAGCATCGCCTGAGCCACGATACGCGGCAGGGGAGCATTGCCTGGCGCTTGTAACGGTTTTGCCTGATACGCAATGGCTTGCTGGATCACCTCCGGCAGATGCCAGCGACGGGCCAGTTCCTCACCTACCTCGGGATAGCCAAAACCTAACTGGACCGTTTCATTGGCCGCGCGGCCCGGCGTGCCCGTTTTGCTCGCAGCGTTGATACGCTCGGCGACTTCCGGCGCGCCGGTCTGGATCAACAACTCGCCGATGTCATGCATCACGCCGCAGGTAAACGCAATCTCCGGGTCCACGCCGCTCTGTTTCGCCAGCATCCGGCAGATCCCGGCCACCTGAAAACTCTTCAGCCAGAAACCTTTCAGATCAAAACTCGGTCCGGCTTTGAACGCGCCCGTTACCGCCGAAGCG
Source organism: Pseudomonas sp. ICMP 561 (assembly GCF_002699985.1). Classification (GTDB taxonomy): domain Bacteria; phylum Pseudomonadota; class Gammaproteobacteria; order Pseudomonadales; family Pseudomonadaceae; genus Aquipseudomonas; species Aquipseudomonas quasicaspiana. The sequence continues at coordinate 12,695 of NZ_LKBT01000008.1, forward strand.
AGCACCAGCGTGCGCAGCGTGTTGAAACCCAGACGCATGGCTGCGTCTTCGATACTGGACGACTCCCGGGAGCCACGAAATCGGGCCGAGTTGGCCAGGCGGAGAATCTTCGCCGAAATCACCGGATCCTTTTCGATATTGCGAGCAATGCTTTCCAGGCTGGAAGAAGGGCTGTCAAATTGCAGGATCAGATCCTGAGCGACTTTTGGAATGCTGGGGAGGCTATGCAGATTGGCGAACAGCGTTTCAATACTCATGGAAGACTCACCTTTTTTCGTCCTGAAACAGAACGATAGGTGATTCTGGCGAGCTTGCATGGTCAACGATCGTTAAATGCGTGAAACAGTAGGCAAATCCAACAGCTACGCTGGTCAACTTAGGGGAGCTGCCATCTTTGACGAGCAGCAAACACGGACCCTGTAGGAGTGAGCTTGCTCGCGATAGCGTCAGGCCTGACGGTAATTTCTTGAAAGGTCTACCGTTATCGCGAGCAAGCTCACTCCTACAGATCCTGTGTTTGCTTCACGACAACGCGGCATTTAGACGGGGCGTTACCTCCCACCAAACGAGTGTTCCAATCCGTCCGGGGTGATTAACCCAATACTGGCGTAACCAACTCACCCTCATCGATATAACGACTCAGATTGGCGAACACCAGATCCGCCATGGCCTTGCGGGTTTCATAGGTGCCGCTGCCGATGTGCGGGGTCAGTACAACCTGGTCCAGGCTCAACAGCTCGGCGGGTACGTTCGGTTCATCTTCGAATACATCCAGCCCGGCACCGGCGATCTCACCCGCCTGTAGCGAGGCGACCAGGGCTTTTTCGTCGACGACCGTGCCGCGTGCCACGTTGATCAGGAAAGAATCCGGACCCAGTGCCTTGAGCACCGATGCGCTGATCAGCTTCTCGGTATCGGCACCGCCCGGCACGATCACCACCAGGTAATCGCTGACCCTGGCCAGTTCGTGGAGGTCAGCGTAATGGGTGTAGGACACATCGGAATACGCCTCACCGCGACGGAAATAGGCGATTTCCATGTCGAACGCCGCAGCACGAGTGGCGATGGTTTTACCGATCTTGCCCAGCCCGACGATGCCGCAGGTTTTGCCTGCCAGATCGCGGCCCAGAGGGAATTTGCCGTTTGGCCATTTACCCGCACGCACAAAACGCTCGGCTTCACTGATCTTGCGGCTCACGCAGAGCATCAGTGCGAGGGCAGTTTCCGCGACGGCTTTGTTCAAGACATCCGGGGTGTTGCTGAATTTGATGCCGCGCCCTGACAAATAGTCGGTGTCGATGGCGTCGTAACCCACGCCGAAGCTGGTGACGACTTCAAGATTGGGCAGACGATCCAGCACCTGATTGTCGGTGCCGTACACGGCGCTGGTGACGATGGCGCGAATCTTCTCGCCGTGGGTGGAGAGCCAAGCTTCCAGGTCTGCAATCTCCCAGCGATTGTGCACGGTAAAGTCCCGGGCCAGCGCTTCAGTGAGAGAGGCGTGCATCTGGCCCCAGACCAGTACTTCGGCTTTGCTTTGAGTCATAGTGGATCGCTCGTCATTTTATTGTTGGGAAAACATGAAGGCATGCTTAGCGTCATATGTCATCGTACAACTAGGCTTGATCATATACGCATGGTGCCGTCATTCAAGCCCGAATGTTCGATTCCCAGCCTGGCGATGTGTTCAGAAAACCTTCTAGCCAGCGACCTGCCGACCTTTCGGTCCCGTTTCCAGAATCAATAACGCTAGCACGATTGCGAGCACGATGCCCCCCAGCAACCACGCGCCGGCAGCCTGGAATATGGGCAGGGTCAAGGCACCGCCCATTGCCATGCGCGCCAACAAGTAACCGAATACCGGTGTAAGCAGGGCGCTGAAGGTAAAGACCAGAAAGTTGATGGCGCCGGTGGCACTGCCCTTGACGTTGTCGGCGTTGACTTCCTTGATGATCGAGTAGGGGATCATCGCTGCACCGGAACCGATACCTAACAACAGCCCGAACAGATACGGCGGGGCAATACCAGCTGGCAGATACAGAATCGCCGCGCTGGCGATCAACATCAGCGACGCGCCACCGATCAGTACTGGCTTGCGTCTGCCGATGCGGTCGGAAATATAACCGAGCAACGGGCAACCAATCACCCAGCCCAGCGGGATCATGCTGCTGCGGTTGACTGCCTCGCTGTACGTGACCGCCAGACCGTCACGCAGGAATGGAACGCCCCAGATCATGTCGCCGATAGTCGTCGGCAGAAACAACAGGCCCGCCGTGAAACCGCATAACCATGACTGTGGATTACTCAGAACCTGCTTGTAGGGCGTCAATACTGAACCCAGTGAGTTGCTGCTCCCGGCGGGGCGTGGATCGTGACCTTTGGGCGTCATTAACAGCACCAGAATGGCAATCACGAACAGGCAACCGGCAGCGATGAACCAGAATTGTTGCCACGGGATAGTCCCGTGAATGATCGGGCCCACGGCAAATTGCCCGGCGAAGCCGCCCATCATGCCGAAGCATTGAGTGAAACCGACGGCAGTGGCCAGATACCGCGGCGGGAAGCCATGCGTTGCCAGATACACTGCGCCAATGAAGGCACTGGCCGATCCCGCGCCCTGCAGCAGGCGACCGATTTGCGCGACGTGCAACTCACCCAGGCCGAATAAGGCTGCGCCCGCTGCAACCATGAGAATGCCCGCCGGTATCACGTACTTGGCACCCAGTCTGTCCAGTGCCGCGCCCGCAATGATCGAGAAAATCGAGTAGGTGTAGTAATACAGACCGACCAGCGCGCTGACGGCCACCACATCGCGGCCAAACGCTTCGGTCAACTCCGGCATCATCACGCCGGGTGCCGAGCGCAGGGCGTATTGCACAAAGTAGAAGAGGGCGCAGAACAGCCAGGCGACCACGAACCCCATGTGCAGTGGTTCGGAGCGGACGGACAACGGCGCGGACGAAGCAGGAGGCATGAGGATGGCCTTGTTGGAGGGGCGATGGACCTCAGCCTAGTCGCTTTCCGGGATCCGAAAGCTGCGCCGGATCAATGGATGGGCATTGAAGCAGCTCATACCATGCAATTCGCAGCAAACTTCGTCCCCTGTAGGAGTGACCGGGGTGGCGATCCACATTGCTCGCGATGGCGTCATGCCTGACGGTAATTTATCGACGGAAAAATCGAATCGCGAGCAAGCTCACTCTCACCAGACAAAATGCAAATTAATGGATTGAAATGCATTTTCTGTAGGAGCTGCCGAAGGCTGCGAAGCATTTGTCCTGATACACCGCGATCGCAGCCTTCGGCAGCTCCTACAGATCCAGTGTTTACTCTAGACAAAAAAGTAATGACCAAAAAAAGGCGCTCGCGAGAGCGCCTGAAACACCTTGGTTGCAGAGCGGGAGCTTCCAGGGCGGTGTTGCTAAAACCTCATGCCGCTCTTCACAAAACGCTCAGCGGATACTCGACAATCACCCGGACCTCATCAAGGTCTGACTCAAATGCAGTCGCTCGTGTGGTGGCCTGTCTCACGCGCAGTGACAGGTCCTTCAGATTGCCAGTCTGCACGATGTATTTCGCTTCGATATCCCGCTCCCAGCGCTTCTGATCGGTGAGTGGATTGCCATCCGAATCCCGGCGCATGTAAGTGCTGTTCGCATTGGAATAGTCTGCATCGGTGCCTTTGCCGTAGCGCGTCATGAACGATAGGCCGGGTACCCCGAACGTGGTCATGTCCAGGTTGTAAGTGACCATCCACGAGCGCTCTTTCGGTGAGTTGAAGTCGCTGTACTGGATAGAGTTCGCCAGGTAAATCGAGTCAGATTGTCTGAGGTAATCGAAGTCGTCGTCGCCTTCATTTCGCTGGTGAGAGAGGGCCAGGGTATGAGCGCCGTATTGCAGGCCGATCTTCGCACTCCAGATGTCGTTGTCGAATTCACCGAGGAGCTTTTTGCCTTCGTCGGTGGCGTTGTAATAATTCAGGCTACCGGTCAGTGCCAGATTATCCGAGAGCGGCAATGTGTAAGACGTGGAGGCGTAAGTCTGGTCCCACGCGTCTTTCAGCCTGCTGGTATACAGGCTCAGGCTCAGACTGTCGGTGGCAGCGTAATCGCCTCCAAAATAGGCGACCCACGGAGCGTTGACCGAACCTGCATAAAACGTGGCGAAGTTATCGCGCATGCTGCTGGAGGCTGGCTGGCTCATTGAGTGAAGGCGGCCACCCTGAAGGGTTAAACCGCTGATACTGGTGTTGGTCGCTGTTACACCGCGGAAACTTTCAGGCAGCAGTCGCGAGTCGCCAAAAGAAACCACAGGCGTAGATGGAAAGACATCCCCGACCTTTACAACCGTATCGAATACCCTGGCTTTCAGCGCGCCACCGACCTTGCTGTATTCGTCTTCGGCCTCGCCATCACCATCAACCGGCAGCACATCGAACGAACTGCGTCCGCCGTTTCGACCATCACCGGTGTCGAGTTTGATGCCGAGCATTGCGAACGCATCGACACCAATACCAAACGTACCCTGAGTGAAACCGGATTCGAATTTGCCGATAACGCCTTGTGCCCATGCTTCGGAATAGCCATTCCCGGTAGGGCTTGACTCGCCTTTGCGATGGTCACGGTTCATGTAAAAACTTCGATTGAGCACGGTCAACGTACTGCCTTCGATAAACCCTTCCTTTTGCTCTTCTGCAAAAGCGGCAAGCGGTGTGACGCTCGCAAGGGTCGATAAAACGGCCAAAGTCATTTTGTTGAGGTGAGTCATAGTCGCTCCGTTCAAATCGGCAGATTTCTTATGTGTCGACCTGGCTTTTTTATAAATTCGAGCGCTGCCAGTGGGGCACAATCTTGACGAGTTGAAGATGACGACGAGATGGTTGAAAGATTACAAATGTGCAATCAAGCGTTTATGTTTTGGAGACTGAAAGTTGCCGGTCACTGCTGATGACTTATTTGCGGGAGATCGCTGCGTCCGCTTGATGCATCAGCCTTCGACCCAATTTAGCGAGGCCGGAAGGCTGATATCGCATTCAGCCGGGGGCGTTGGTCGGTGGCTCGCGGTCAGCGGGATGATTGACGCCGTCACTGGTCTTGATCTGGCCAAGGTCGTAAGGGTTCACGCCTTCCAGACAGCCCAGATTGAAGCCGTACTGATCCGGTGAGGAGCGCCGCTGGTGATGGGTGTAAATCCCGCAATTGCCGCAGAAATAATGCTTCGCTGTGCGGGTATTGAATTGATAGAGCTTGAGCTGGGTCTGGCCCTGAATGACTTTGACGCCGTCCAGCGCGACCGACGCAACGATGGCACCTTTGCGGCGACACATCGAACAATCGCAGCGCCGAGGGTCGACAATGCCGTCGGGTAAATCCAGCTCCAGCACCACCGCGCCGCAATGGCACGATGCGCGGTGTTTGGGTTTTATTTCAGTGGGGCCGACTTTCTTGATCACGGGCTGTTCCTCCTGAGGTAATTCAACAGGGTAGCCGTTTAGAGTTAACGGTGCACATGTTGGCCAGCAGACACAACTTCCGCGAACTCATTACCAAGAGGCCGGTATACCGCCGGACTTGTGGAAGATTCTATGTTTGCCCGCAAGGTGAATTGCGACGCAGAACCTGTGGGAGCCGAGCTTGCTCGCGATAAGGGCGCCGCAAATATCAGGCAGATTGCGTCCAGCCTCATCGCGAGCAAGCTCCGCTCCTATCAAACAAAATATAACTATCTGATTTGGAATGCTTTTTACTGTAGGAGTGACCGGGGTGGCGATCCACATTGCTCGCGATAGCTCCAGCACAGGCAATATATTCATCGACCAACAGATCGAATCGCGAGCAAGCTCACTCCTACAGGTCCCGTGTTTGCTGCGCGACAGCGTGGTGTCAGGGACACCGGGGCATCTCCCACATGAAAGTCAGGTATCAGCTCGCGGGCAACCGTTGCCCAGCAATGGCAGGCTCGCCAACATGTTTTTAAGCGCCAGCGCGTCCCAGGGCAGATGCTCTGCGACACCCATCCCGACCACATCCACGACGTTTGCCACATCGCGTAGCAGGCGTACGACTTGATCCATGGTCATCTTGCCTTGGGCGATCCCTTCAAAGGTGTCATCCGGGACGTTGGGTTGGGCGAATAGCAGCGAGCGGAAGATGCTCGGGTCCAGCACATCAAGGTCCAGGTGAATGGCCAGATGCCTGGCCCCGGTCTCCTTGAGCCATTTCAGCACGGGTTCGCTGGAGTCCGCCAGGTCAGCAGGACTCGCGCTGCGAAGGCCGAGGCGCTTGATGGTGGCGGTTTCGACTTCCATGGTTTCCTGCAGGCCAGCGTACATGACATTCGCCGGTTTCAGCGGGCGCTTTACTGCCCGGGCAAAGTCCGGATCTCCCTCGCCCAGGAGGTTGCCCAGCACCATTGCGTGTGCATGCTCGAACTCCTTAGGGGTCAAAACGTCAGGATGGGCGTCGACCCAAAGCACTGCCAGCTCGCCGCCGTAGCGTTCATTGAGATAAGCAAATGGTGCAAGGTCGACCAGGCTATCACCGCCCAACACAACCATACGATCCGGTTGATGTTTCTCAATCAATTGCCGCGCGTGGCTCAATTGCTCAAGCAAGCTCTGACGAGCGACGATGCCGTTTTCGTTTTGCAGCGGTTTGCCGTCGGGCTTCGCGACATGCACTTCCTCTACGGGGCCATTCGTCTCGGGGGCGAGCCATGACAGCAGTTGAGCGCCGAAGAAGTACGGAGCATTGTTGCCACCTTGCCATTGCGGGAATAACAGGCGCAGGGTTTTATCTGAGGCGTTAGCCATCTGTTCACCATCGGGTTGGCTACGTTAAATCATTGATTGGTCACCGTTGGCGCGAGTCTAAGCCGCGCACTGTTGATACTGCGCCGTAAAGGAATAAGCCGCTTTGCCGGAAGTGCCAGATGCTGTGCTCAGAATGCCAGGTGTAATCAGGCCCGATGCAGCAGTTGCTGAGGCGAGATGCCATAGGCTTTTTTGAACGCCCGACTGAAGTGTGAGAGGTTGCTGAAACCAAAGCTCAGCGCAGCATCGCTGACCTGGTTGAACGACTTTTTCAGCAGGGCGTCATGGCAGGCCGAGAGGCGCTGCTGCCAAAGCCAGCGAATGACGGTAGTCCCTTCCGTGGCAAAGAGTCGATTCAGTGTTCTAGGCGACATATGCACGGCGGCGCAGATGCTTTCCACGCTCATCCCGGTCTGGCCAAGATTTGCCAGAATGTGCTGTTTTACTCCAGCAAGCTGCTTGTGCCGGTGTGATGCCTGTTTAGGCGTTGCGGAGCCGTATGCTGTCTCGAACGCGCTGGACAACACATCCAGCAGCGCACCATTGAGTCGGTCGCCGATAGCAGCATCAGGCGTCTCGGCCTTCCACATCTCAATCAGCATTCATTTTGCGAGCCCGCCCAGCGGCGACTGGCTATCCAGCGTCCGGCTTAAAAAACTTCGTAATGAGGAATATGGGACAGCAACAGCGAGCGAGGTACCGCCAGCACTATCTGATCGTCGCCAGCGGGAAGGGTGCAGGTGAAGGGTTGAGCGCTGTCGTATAAAACGATGTCCCCGGGTAACTGGCGCGAAGTTCTGCCTGACTGGCTGATGTAGGCTTCCGGGCACAAGGTGAGGGTCAGGAAGAGCGTGCCATTTCCCCGATCGTCTCGGGGGCGTTTGTACTCCACCGGCAAGGATCTGATTCGGCTGAATAACACACTGCCCTTGGTCGCGACGTCCAGTGAGCCATCGAACAGCTCATCTGTTAACTGGCGGTTCTTGGTGGGGGTGTAGGTCGAGCAGACGACATCTTGCCAATAATCGAAGCGCTCCTTCGCATCAATGTGTGCAGTGGGAAAGACAATCGCCATGGGCGCTCCGGTAAACAAGCTGACAAAACTTCGCAAATCACCGTATCAGATATTCGGCGGAGTGGAGGCGTGCGGCGACGTGATGCAACTGGATGCGTCTCTGGCTGCGTCAGTACATTGAGACGCAGCCAATTGAGGCGTTTTCCATCGCGACTTCAGCAGGCTTTAAATCGCACAGCGTCAGAGAAGTTTCTTTCGCAGTCTGCGGTCCCTGCGTCGGTGATGTTTTACCGCAAATAACTCAGCGAACGAGGCAAGGTACCGCCCGCGCTGAAAGTCGGTATCCCCAGATGTGGGCCGTGAACGAAACGAGGCTGAATCCAGCAAACACGCCTGGTTGGGGGGCGTGAGCATTTGCTCGTTCTGGGGCCAGGTGCGTAATTGTATGGACTTGACCAGTCGTTTGCATTGGTTCTGACCAGCACGCTATGTGTCCTTTAGCGGCAGAAATCGGCCAATTGCTGCCCGTAACGAATGGCAAAAACTCTCCCATTATGTCGCTACGCCAGCCTGCTCATGTTCGAGCCGCGCCCGTGCAGGATCAACGAACCCCTACATATTGGACAATGCTTCGAAATCGAACTTTCGCCGCCGGTGAGCAGCGAACGCCTTATCCATGAGCGCAGCAGTTCGGCCATTCGGATCTGTAACCAGATGGGCAATCGGTGAGCTATCGGTAGTCGGTAGGTTTGCTCCGACAACCAAAACCGTGCTTAGCTGGCCTAAAAATGTTCAGTCTCTATTAGCTCTCAATCCGCTTTCCAAGGAGTCTTTGATACAAGCCAAGTGGAACAAACGGCCAAAACTAGTAAGCTCAATAGTCCACCACTTCTTTCCCCACTCATGATTTCCAATCACACTGAAGAACTCTGGATCAGAAGTATTGTTGTATGTTATCAGACCAAGCGACTGGAGGTGATGAACGTACATCTGCAAATAACTTGGAAAATTCAAAGCTTCCGGGTCGACTGCAAACCGGGGAAGCCACTGCCTCGGCTCCCCTGGAAAGCCGCATCGCTGAAGCTCAGCGGCAATTAGGTCAAAACTTACGGTCCATTCTTGAGCAGACAAACCAAAGTAGACCTTTCCCGTTTCAGAAGACAAAATATTTATCAGGTTCGCCTCATCAGGTGAAAGCTGGCTTATCACGTTGACAAATGCAGGGTGCGCTTCGCCTAATCTGTCCCTATCGAAAGTCCTCGATAACAGGTCACTGTACATATTTCCAAGTAATTCGCCATCATCAAAATATTTTAGTTTATCAATAATTGACAATGCCAATGATGGAATTGGCGCTACTCTTCGAGGTTCTGGGACAGACCTGATTGTTTTATCAATCCAGCGTGCCACGCGATCTTGGTAGGCAGCAGTGAGCTGCAAAGGCAATAGTGCTAGCCGAATAGTTTTGACCGCATCCACGCCGATTTTGGATGCTTCCTTGATGGAGTCTTTTGCGGCCTCAGTATAAAAATCTTCCGCAACCTTGCTAAGGTCAACGCTGACTTCTGCTTTTAATTCGGGAATTACCATGGCCTGCCTCCATATCCTTGAGCGACCGAGTATCGTTCAAGGTGTTACAACAGGCCAGCTCTGCTCAGGTATTTCGCTGCAAATCGTGCCGTCAACCGCGGGGGGCGAGCAAAGCCCAGTCCAGTGACAGTAACAAGGCCATGGCCGCGCATCGGGGCTTTTTCCCCCGCCAGCTTTTCATTGTTCGAAGACTGATGGCAGTAGGTAGCATTGTGTACATGGCTTGTGCTCCACGTGATGGAGGACAAGGATCGGCGTGCCAGCAACGCGCACTAAGGGCCGACGTAGCCATCCATGATCCCACTACTGAACGTTGCGAGGGCATGACAACTATAAGAATCCGTAAGCCCTCTTTGCTTAGCATAGGCTTTCGCCAGCGATGGCTATGCACCAAACGCTGGGTGATTTACTGCCGCGCTAGACCTTGGAGGCGCAGCGGGATCGACCGTAAGGATGTGAGTTCCATCTAGTCAGAATCTGTTCTCAAACACGAAAGGAAAATGCGCCTTGATAGAAGAGATGATTACTGCGTTGCGCTACAAGAGTGAGGGCACTGACATTGATTTCAAATCCGCGCAGTACCGTTTCGTGGGCGGAGTGAGAACGACAAGGCTGAAATGCTCAAGGACATACTTGCAATCGCTAACTCTTGGCGGGATGGTAACGGATACATCCTCTTAGGATTTAAAGATCAGCGCCCTCATCCTGCTGAGATCGTTGGTATTTCGGGAAGCATTGATGACGCGGCGATGCAGCAATTCGTCCATGGGAAAGTGAAACCCAAACTGACATTTCACTACGAAGAGCACCTATATGACGGTAAGACTGTTGGCGTCATTACTATTCCAAAACAAAAGCGAAGCTTCTACCTCTCTAATCCTTACGGAAAACTGAAAAGTAATGTCGTGTACGTTCGACGCGGCAGCAGTACCGACGAGGCAGAGCCTCCAGAAATTGCAGCAATGGCGATCGCGGATAGTGGCCGCACGGAAGTCAGCGTGGATCTTTCGATTCTTACTCTACATAACGACGAACTCCCAACTAGGAGTGCACACCGCTATCTCCAATTCACCGAAAAATTCCCGAACTATGAGAGCCCTCGGCGAACCTTAGGCCCCTTCGACATTGACATAAGGTCACCTATGTCAGGAGACAACCGTAATTTTTGGAGAGAGTACGCAGAATATATTCAAGTCAGCGAGGCGGTCATTCAGATGCAGTTTGTGCTCCATAATCGCTCCGAGGTGCAACTCTCCAACGCTAAACTTGAGGTGTTGGTCGAGCCTCAGGAGGGGCAATCCGTCCACCTACTCGCGGGAAGTGACCTTCCAGAAGAGCCGAGCAGCAAGCAAGACTTCACCATGGGACTTCGCACATTACCCGAGGTGTTAGCTAGTCAAAATCCGCGTCTAATTGTTGACGAGAATGGTAACGCGCCACGATGCCTCGTGCGTTTTGGCTCACTATTGCCGGGGGAGGAAGGATGGTCAGTTGACACTTTTGCCATAGTCCCTTCAGCTCCTGGAAAGCTACTGCTGCGCTTCCGCATTCTAGCTGGGGAGATAGCGACGCCTATACAAATGGAGCGTGTGATAGAAGCGACCGGCTCAGTTGAATCGCTTGATTTTTCAAGTTTTAAGAGCTTTGTACGCGCGCGATGATCCGGTATTTTCTTCATTGTGGACTGAGCAGATTTGGTTCTCCCGACCCCATGACAGTCTGCTCTGGGTCGGAAGCGAACAGCTTCTTTCGGCCAGCGGTCCATGAACCGCTGGCCGCTTGCCCCTGTGGCAGAGGGCTCGGTGATTTGCTGCTAGTCTCCAGTGGTTTTTGGCCGTCCGTTTTTTAACTCGACACGTTGTTTTAGAAAAGTGAACGCATCACCCCTAATTGAATCGTGAGAATTTTAGACATGGACAATGGACACACCATCCAGAGCGAGCACGTCGAAGCGCTTTTGCAGGCGCTGGAACGAGACAAGGACGCGCTGCTTACGCTAGGCATGGAAGTTGTTGGCCCTGCTGGCAGTCCAATGTACCCATTGGACTGGATGGTGTTCGCTGCCATTAAGCGAAGTGTTAGCACCTCGAGTACTCTGGCGGCAATGGTCAGGACCTGGAATATGGTCTGTGCGCGCTCATTGTTGCGAATGCACATAGACACGGCACTGCGATTTTCAGCCGCCTGGCTTGTACCTGACCCGCATTCATTTGCCACAAATGTGATGAAAGGGGTGCCGATCAACAAAATGAAAGATCGAAGTGGCAAACAGCAGCTGTCAGACGCCTTCCTTGTTGAAACGCATAAGGGGGAGTACCCATGGCTTCCCGACGTTTACAAAAACCTCTGTGGATATGTGCATTTCTCAGGTTCACATATCGTTGATTCAATCTCTAGTTTCGAGGATGAAACCCGGACCATCGAGTTTGAGATATCTGCCACTGATTCGAAGTTTCCTGAGTTCAGTTGGGTTGAAGTATTGGACTGCTTCAGGAAGTCGACCTCGATCCTTTCCTTGTATCTCCAAGGATATGCCGAAACAAAAAAGCTCACTCCAGCTGAATTAGAGACGCTGCGTAGCATCAGATAGCAATGTTGCAACCTTCACAGATCGCGATGGGACACCTTGAGAAAAGATGTCTTTTCGCTTATGACCTGATCCGTTTGGCGTACGGGTGCATCGCGGGTGTAACGAGAGGTACAGCAGCGTGTGGTGACCGAACTCGTGCCCGGATACCGTTGCTTCCGAGTGGCAGGAGTGATGGAGTCGTAACTATGTGTAGTAAAGACCGATTGGCCTGTTCAGTCAGACTATGATATGGCCATCAGTAGTTCTTTTGTAGCGCCGCCCGATGTACTGTTTGAAGGGTAGAATGGCGTTCTCACTATCGCCGATGATGTGTGTCATGGATTGAGCTGCCACTTTGCTATTGAGTTCCAGCACGGTGGCCTCATCAACCTCATTTCTACCCGTCATGAATCGTTCGGAATTGCAGATGATGTAGGCGACCCTCGGCGAGATCGGATAGTAGAAGTCGACATACTCAGGTGCGGCGAATTCTGTCACTGAGACACAAGAGTGCACGTTGACTACAGGGTGGTCGGACGTGATGAAAGGCACTCTAGTGTCATTCACCAGTAATGCATGCCTATCCTCGTGGCGGCTTACGTACAGGCTGAAGCCGATACTCATCCCGAACATGTAGCTTAGGAACCACCACGCATGCGCCATAGCATCGGCCACTTCAATTTCAAGGGCATTGCTCCGTGGCTGAACCTGGATCAGGCCATCTCGGAAGGTTTTCGTGCGGGAGATCTGGTGACCGAAGAACATCATGAATTCGATTATGTGATGTTTATCTTGCAGTACATCGAGTTTTTCATCAGCGAGCGCTGCTAACACTGGCAATGCCTTTTCTTCGTGGGATGCGTGGAGATTTTCCAGTAGGTTGCACTTCACCGCATGAAGATGCAGCTCGGCTTTCTGATCCCGAATGCCAGATTTACGGTAGATGGTCTCAAGCTGCTGCATCTTAAGAAAGTCATTAAGATACGACATGTGCTGTTGATGGAGGTGATCGGGGCTTTTTCGGGAGAAGCCTTTAATCACATGAACATCCATGTCGGTAAGCGTGTTGGTCTTGTAGAAATAGTCGTCAACAACTATGGCTCGCACGCTGTCGTGCGCAATCTTTCCAGTTTTCGTGGTGTAGAAAACATTCTTCGTGCCGCAGCCCCAACGGGTCAGGTATTTCGCCCAGACGTAATGGTGACGCTTCTTGGCTTCAAGGTCTTTGCGCGACATGATCGTCCTTTCCATTGGGCGTTGGTCGCAAGCTCTCAGCTTACGAGCCTCGCGTCTAGCGATTCAAGTGCCTGCTCGAAGGTGACTGCTCGCGTTTGAAATCACACCCGGATGCTAGCTTGGATCACTGTAAAGTTAAAATGGTTTGAGTCATGAATAAAATTCAGAACTTAAGCTTGCATAATACTTGATCGGGCAGTTCGGCTTTATGTCTGCCTCGTCGTGTTGATATATTGAAAACATTCCATCATCGGGTAAGCGCTCGGAAATACAGAAGAGAAGAATCTCCTCTAAAAAATAGAACATATTATTTAGATAAGCATCAAGCTCTTGATGAATAGAGACGGACGATTCTTGTACGTTTATTTTATTGGTAAGGTCGTAGCTCCAAGTCGGGAGCGAGAATTTATTACCTGGGTAAAGTTTCGTGTTTTCTATCGTAAGAGATTGGCCTGGCCCTGGGTGCTCAAGAGCATTCCGGCACTCCGACAATCTGCGAATCCAAAACAGGTCATTGCTGAGGGCTAAAGATAGTTCTTTTAAATTAGGGCGATTCTGCTCCAGCCATTTTATGTGCTTATCGAAATGTGCCTCGTCTCGCGCCCCCAAAGGCAAGTCTGTAAACAGGCTTATTAGTTTGAAGCAATCTATTAAGAACTGCTTTCCGACCAGAAGGAAAGATTTCGCGTCATTTTCTAAGTTTTTAACTTTAGCGAGCGGCGGGATGGCGCGACTGGACTTGTTCTGCTCAATGATGATGTCGCATTTTTGCATAACCTCATCAAGTTGCTCACGAATATTAGACTCAAACTGTGCACAGAGTAGTAGTTGCTCGTTTAGATTCCAAACTTGTTCCAGAAGCTTCGGCTTTATGGAGTCCTCCGGAAGAACTTGGTCAATAATACTTTTAAACTGAAGAAAGATCCGGGCTACATAGGGGGAGGCAGCACCAACCGCTGCTATTTTCTCATACGTGTGCCCGGTATCTGGTTGGGTTTTTTGTGGGTCAGTTGAGTCAGCAGTTAACAGCTTGTAAATAGTGTTCTCTTTAAATATTAAAAGCAATACATCATTAATGTTTTCCATTGCTATTATTGCAGATCTGTCAATCAAGTCAGGATCATTAATCGTAATGGAAAAGGCATCGTCTCTTTTCTGCATAAGCCAAACACTCTTTTATTAGTGACACGATTAGTAAAAAAACACTCCGACCCTGCCCTGGCGGCGTTTCTTGGAATAGTAGGGCGGTCGCTGCATTGACTACTTCAGAAATCCCGCTGCTAAGGCAGAAGCTACAGATGGTAATCGAGATGATTGATTCGTGTCTAACGGATAGGCAGCGGCCAATACATGGCGGCGTTTGGCATTTACGTACCTACTTACCAATATCCGCTATAGTCCACGCCGTCTATAGCTGCGCGCAACGCATAACAGTAATAGCTACAATCACGGCCTCGAATCCAAGGCTGCCGTCACTGAATGGCTGCTTTTAGCCGAAAGCTTGCGGCCGATTCTGTTGAAAAAGTCGGTTTTCTCAAACTGCCAGCATATTGATCGGTGAAAGCGTTTTTTTTATGCGCTGCCACGTGAAATTTGAGTCCCAATACATCTGCGCAGATTCTAGTTTTTAAGCTCAGGCGCGTACTTTTTCTGCGGTGAAAACCACTCCCGACTTTTTCAACAGAATCGGCCGAAAGCGGCCGATCGTATATCGCAACTTTTGGCCGACTCCTGCCGGTCAGTGATACGCAGTGCACTGCTCAAGCCCGATGCAAACGCTTGCTAAGTCCGAGTGCCAAACGGCTGATCAAGTGGAATGCAATCCCCCAACCAAGCTCAACCTGCAGCACTCACTCGCCATCGCCACCCCCTGACATCGTCTAACCGCGCTTTCCGCTGCGTGCTAATTTACCTCCAGATTAAAAACCCCCGCTCATCAAAGGCTCTGCCCGTTTAAGGCCTATTGGATATTTTCATGACACAAGCCACACAAAACGGCCTCGCCCTACGCTACGGCGAAGCAGATACAAACACAAAAATCCACGAGAACTGGAACCCGGTTCTTGATCAACTGGTGAATCATCGCAGCGTCCGCGCGTTCAACGACAAGCCGCTACCAGAAGGAACGCTTGAGGCGTTGATCGCGGCAGCACAGTCAGCCGCGACTTCATCAAATCTACAGGTATGGAGCGTGATCGCCGTTCAGGACCCATCTCGCAAAGCGCGCCTCGCGGAACTTGCCGGTAATCAGGCCTACATCCGCCAGGCCCCGCTGTTTCTGGTCTGGCTCGCTGACCTCTCCAGAGTGTCCCGAGTAGCAGAGCGTGCAGGCGTCGAGCTTGAAGCCTTGCCTTATATCGAGAGCCTGTTACTGGGCACTATCGACGCGTCGCTGGCCGCCCAGAACGCGGTGGTTGCTCTGGAGTCGATGGGGCTGGGTGGCGTCTACATCGGCGCTATACGCAATGACATCAAAAGTGTTGCGAAGGAGTTAGAGCTGCCACCTCAGGTATACCCGGTGTTCGGCATGTGTGTGGGTTATCCCGACGCTGAACGTCCGGCACAGGTAAAACCGCGCTTGCCCCAGGCGGCGGTCTTGCATCACGAGCGCTACAGCGTGGAGTCGGAAGTGTCCTCGGTCGCGCAATATGACCAGTGCCTCGGCGCCTTTTATCAGCAGGAGGGTATGAAGGCTGCTGGCTGGTCGGAGCAAGTTGTTAATCGCTTGCGCAGTATTTCCAGCCTGCATGGGCGTGAAGAGTTGGTCAGTGCGCTACAGCAAATGGGCTTCGGCCTGCGCTAGCAGGCTGGGCTCAGTTCGGTTAATCAGTCACTTCGCTCGCGGAAAAACCAGCCTGAACGTCGTGACCCGTTCCAGCTCACTCTCCACCGTCACGCGCCCTTGATGAACAGTCATGATGGAGCGAACAATCGCCAGCCCCAGACCGGTGCCGCCCTGTTGTCGGGAGCGGCTGGCATGGACCCGGTAAAAACGGTCGAACAGGCGCGGCAGGTGTTCGGCTTCGATGCCTTCACCCTGATTGCTGACGGCCAGAGACACTTCGTTGGCGTGGCTGTCGAGGGTGATGGTCACTGTGCTGCCGGGATTGCCGTGCCGGATGGCGTTGGAGATCAGATTGGAGATCGCTCGCTGGATCATCAGTCGTTCTCCCAAAGTCTTTGCACTGCCCTGAACCACCAGCGTCATGTCTTTTTCTTCCGCTGACTGATCAAAAAGCTCGGCGACCTTGTTGGCTTCTACCTCAAGATCTACAGTGATGAACGTCAATAGCGCCGAAGGCTGGGTCACGCTGGCCAGGAAGAGCATCTGGGAAACCATCAATGACAAACGCTCAAGCTCTTCGGTGCAAGACTCAAGTGCCTGTTTGTATTCCTCGGGTGGCCGCTCTCTGGACAAGGTGACTTGCGCCTTGCCCATCAGGTTGTTCATGGGCGAGCGCAGTTCATGGGCCAGGTCATCCGAAAACTGCGCCAGTTGCTGAATATCCTCGGCCAGTCGGTTGAGCATCACGTTGACCGCGTGGGCCAGGTCACGGAGTTCGTCAGGTAGTCCGGCCGCCTGCATCCGATGGGACAAATCCCGGGCCGATACCTTGTGCGCCACCTTGCGAAATGCGCGCAGGGGTCTTAATCCACGATGCACGATCCACCAGGCACAACCGCCGACCAGCAGCAGGATGAGCGGCAAGGCAATGAGCGTGGACTTCACATAGGCGCCGAGTAACAGGGCATCGCTCTCTCTGTCGAGCGCGAGCAGCACCAGCACCTTCTGGCCACCTTTGAGACGCACCTGTTTGCTGGCAATCAATATCTCGTGACCGGCCGAGGATTCCACCCGCTGGAAATGGTCCCGGCTGTCCCCGGCCAGAGGTATTGGAGGCACCATCTGTTCGTCCTGACCCAGACTCAGCAAGCGTTTTCTCGGGACGCTCGAATCGAGGATGGTCAGGGTCAAGTCATCGTGCCCGACAATCTGGTCTCGCAAGTGGTGAGGCGCCAGCACCACGTCAGCTACCGAGCTGAAGCCCTCTGACAGGCTGTGTTCGATTTGCTCCAGCTTTTCCTGCAAGCCGTTTCTCGCCCGGAAATCCAGCTGATGTGAAATGGACGCGTAGGCGAACGCTGCCATTACCATTACCAGCACGGCACTCATTGCGGTAACGGCAAGGCCCAGACGGGTTGAAAGGCGCGTGGGTTTCATTCACGTATTTCCAGAACGTAGCCGACGCCGCGCAGGGTATGAATCAGTTTCTGCTCGAAAGGTTCGTCGATTTTTGCCCGCAGACGGCGGATCGAGACTTCGACAACATTGGTGTCACAGTCAAAGTTCATGTCCCACACCAGCGAGATGATCTGCGTGCGAGACATGACTTCACCGCTGTGACGCATCAACAGGTGGAGCAGGGCGAATTCCTTGGTCGTCAGGTCGATGCGCTGGGTGCCGCGAAAGGCTCGGTGTCGTCCCTGGTCCAGTTCAAGGTCGCCGACCCGCAGCACCTCGGGCAAACCGGCCTGCTCACTGCGACGCATCAGCGTGCGAACTCTTGCCAGCAACTCCGGAAACTCGAACGGCTTGACCAGATAATCGTCTGCGCCCATTTCCAGCCCCCGGACCTTCTCTTCAAGGCGACCACGGGCAGTGACCATCATGACCCGGGTGTTGCTTTTTTTCCTCAACCGGGTCAACACCTCCCAACCATCCATCTCGGGCAGATTCACATCCAGAATCACCAGATCGTAAGTTTGATGTTGAGCCAGATAAAGCCCATCAAGCCCCGTGACGGCCAGGTCCACAACATAGCCACTCTCGGTTAAACCCTGATGCATGTACTCGGCAGTTTTCGGCTCGTCCTCTACAACAAGGATTCGCATATCAGTGTCCTGTATTAATAGGGTAGGTAAGTGCCGCTGTTATTTTATTGTCGGCTTTAAAGTTGCGCGTCCCGCCTCTGCCAAGGTAACCGGCAGAGTTCCACGATCAATGGATTCGCGGCGATTCTGGAGTCTGTAGCCACTTCAGGGTCAACCCCGCAGGTGGCTGAATATCCAGATTTTTTAAACTGTTCTGAAGCCAGAAAGCTTTAACGTTTCCACTTTGCCAGCGCGTTAAAAAGCAAGTTTTAAGGTGTTGCTATTTATGTCTGTGGTATCAATTAACTTGATGGCGTCGCGCAGTGTAATAGCGTGCGACTGCAACTTTTCTTAAATGACAGGATTGTAATTTTTCAGCAATCCTTCTGCTAACTCCCTTTGCATAAAGTCCCCCGCATCCAACTCCGCTGAACGCAGCCGGAGTCTGTTCTGGTTATTTGATGGGGTGGTCAGTCATATGCAAAGGCGCGACGGGAGCAGTGCAAACCCGCTGAGGCACAGAGTTTTTTCCTTGTTAACCGACGTGAAGCCCACCGTGAAAACAGGTTTGCTTTATGCCTTTTTGCTGTCGTTCGCCGCGCCCGGTATTGCGACTGCTCAAAGTCTGAGTCTGCCCCAGGCCATCGAGGCCGCATTTGCGGAAAACCCGGACCTCGCCGCCGCACGATGGGAAATTGGCATCGCCGAGGGCGACAGGCAGCAGGCCGGTCTGATGCCTAACCCGGAGTTGTCCTGGGAGGTGGAAGACACTCGGCGCAATACCAGCACCACCACGGTCATGCTCAGTCAGGCACTGGAACTGGGTGGCAAGCGCGGGGCCCGCGTTGAAGCAGCCAGCCGGTCCCAGGATGCTGCGCAGATCGAACTGGAACGACGGGGCAACGAGTTACGTGCCGAAGTCGTGCAGGCCTTCTTTACCGCAATGCGTGCGCAAACCGGTCTGGAACTGGCGCGACAATCCCATGCCCTTGCCCAGCGCGGCCTGGAAGTGGCTGACGGGCGTGTGCGTGCGGGAAAGTCTTCTCCCGTCGAGGTGACCCGTGCGCAGGTACAACTGGCTGAAACCGACCTGATGGTGCGTCGCGCCGAAACCCTGAAAACCAATAGCTATCGCGACCTGGCGCGCACCACTGGCTCGTCGGCTTCTTCGTTTGATCGTCTGGAGTACGCCGACCTGTCGCCGGGCAAATCCCCGTCGGAGGCGAGGATGCTCACAGCGATCAATCAAGCTGCCGAGCTGCGCCTGGCCCATGCCCAGATCGAGCAGCGTGATGCGGCGCTAGGCTCTGAGCGGGCGCAGCGCATCCCCGACCTCACCGTCAGCATTGGCAGCCAGTACAGCCGCGAAGACCGTGAGCGGGTGAATGTCATCGGCTTGTCGGCACCGCTTCCTCTGTTCAATCGCAATCAAGGCAACGTTCTGGCCGCGTCGCGTCGCGCAGATCAGGCCCGTGATTTACGCAACGCGGTAGAGCTCAGGTTACGTACGCAGACCCAAGCCGCACTCGATCAATGGTCGACGGCGAGCAGAGAAGTCGAGTCCTTCAATCAGGTGATTTTGCCCTCGGCGAAAAGCGCGGTGGATGCGGCGACCCGTGGTTTCGAGATAGGCAAGTTCGGCTTTCTCGAAGTTCTCGACGCACAGCGCACCCTGATTGCTGCCCGCAGCCAATACCTCGAATCGCTGGCCATCGCTACGGACGCCAGAGTGACGGTCGAGCGTATCTACGGCGACATCAGCCCATTCACTGCCAATCCTTAACCCCTCATTTTTCGCACTTATCGGGCGCATCGCTGTGTACATCCGTACGTGATCGCCGGGAGCATCCATGGATAACAACCGAAGTATGACCATTGCCCTGGCGGTGGTTGCAATCATTGGACTTGGCAGCCTGACGCTGGGTAATCAGGGGCTTCCTGTTGCAGCGGAAGCAGCCAAGGGCTCAAAGCACGAGCACGCGGAAGAGGATGGGCATGCCGACGAGAAGGGGCACGCCGAGAATGACAGTCACAGTGACGGCAAGGTTGATGAGAAAGGCCACGCTGACGAAGCGCACGGTGAGGAAAGCCATGGTGATGAAGAGCATGGCGAAAAAGGGCATGGTGCAGAAGCATCCGGCGGTGAAGCTCATGAAGAGGAGGGCAAGCTCGAACTAAACGCTGAACAGATCAAGTCTGCGGGCATCGAACTGGCCGTCGCTGCACCTCGGTCGATGAGCACTTCTGTGACATTCCCCGGTGAAATTCGCTTTGACGAAGACCGCACCACCCACGTCGTGCCCAGGGTTGGCGGGATCGTGGAAGAGGTCAAGGTTGACCTCGGCCAGTCGGTGAAAAAAGGCCAGGTGCTGGCCGTGATCGCCAGCCAGCAAATCTCCGATCAACGCAGCGAACTTAACGCAGCGCAGCGCCGCCTTGAGCTTGCCCGGTTGACGATGCAGCGCGAGAAAAAGCTTTGGGAAGACAAGATTTCCGCCGAGCAGGATTATCTGTTGGCGCGTCAGGCGTATCAGGAAGCAGACATCAGCTACGCCAACGGTCGACAGAAGCTGAGTGCTATCGGCGCCAGCCTGAAATCTTCCGCAGGCAATCGATACGAACTGATCGCTCCCTTTGATTCGGTGGTCGTCGAAAAGCACCTGGCCATAGGCGAGGTGGTTAACGACAGCACTTCAGCTTTCACACTCTCCGATTTGTCGCGGGTCTGGGCGACCTTTGGCGTTGCGCCCAAGGATTTGAACAAAGTCGTGGTAGGCAGGGCAGTCACGGTCAGTGCGCCCGATCTCAATGCCGAGGTTGAAGGCCGCATCAGCTACGTAGGCAATCTGTTGGGCGAGCAAACCCGCGCGGCTGCGGTGCGCGTGGTACTGGCCAACCCCGAGGGCGCGTGGCGTCCGGGGCTGTTTGTCTCGGTTGATGTGACAGCAGACAAAGCCAATGCGGCGGTCAGCCTGCCTGAGTCTGCCATTCAGTCCGTTGAAGACCAGACGTCGGTGTTCGTGCGCAATACCGAAGGCTTTGAAGTGCGTCCGGTGAAAGTCGGCAGACGCGACGGCGGTTATGTGGAAATCGTTCAAGGCCTGACGGCGGGCACTCAAGTGGCCGCCGCTGGCAGTTTCATTCTCAAGTCCGAGCTGGGTAAAGGCTCCGCTGAGCACTCCCATTGATCTGCCTCGCAAGAGTACAACGTCATGTTTGAACGGTTGATCCAATTCGCAATCGAGCAGCGCATCGTGGTGATGCTTGCCGTGTTGCTCATGGCTGGGCTCGGCATTGCCAGCTACCAGAAACTGCCCATCGATGCTGTGCCTGACATTACTAACGTCCAGGTACAGATCAATACTTCGGCGCCCGGTTTTTCTCCGCTGGAGACCGAGCAACGGGTGACGTTCTCGATCGAGACAAGCATGGCGGGCCTGCCGGGTCTGCAGCAGACACGTTCTCTGTCGCGCTCGGGCCTCTCACAGGTCACGGTGATTTTCGAAGATGGCACTGACCTGTTCTTCGCCCGCCAGTTGGTCGGCGAGCGCCTGCAAATCGCCAAGGATCAGTTGCCCGAAGGTGTCGATGCGGTCATGGGGCCGATTTCCACCGGGCTTGGCGAGATTTTCCTCTGGACCGTAGAGGCGAAGGAGGGCGCGCTGAAGGAAGACGGCACGCCTTACACCCCGACCGATCTGCGGGTGATTCAGGACTGGATCATCAAGCCGCAGCTGCGCAACGTGCCAGGCGTGGCCGAGATCAACACCATTGGTGGTTTCGCCAAGCAATATCAGATCGCGCCCGACCCGAAGAAACTCGCCGCGTACAAACTCACCTTGAATGACTTGGTGGCTGCCCTTGAGCGCAACAACGCCAATATCGGCGCCGGTTACATTGAGCGCGGCGGTGAGCAGTTATTGATTCGCGCGCCGGGTCAACTGGGCACGGTGCAGGACATTGCCAACATCGTCATCGCTAACGTCCAGGGAACGCCGATCCGGGTCAGCAGCGTGGCCGACGTGGGTATCGGTCAGGAGTTACGCTCCGGTGCTGCCACCGAAAATGGCCGGGAAGTGGTACTCGGTACCGTGTTTATGCTGATCGGTGAAAACAGCCGTACGGTTTCCCAGGCCGTGGCCGCCAAGCTGGCTGATATCAACCGTTCATTGCCGGAAGGTGTTGAGGCGATCACGGTTTATGACCGCACGACGCTGGTTGAAAAAGCCATCGCTACCGTGAAGAAAAACCTGATCGAAGGGGCGATTCTGGTCATCGCGATTCTGTTTTTGTTCCTCGGTAATATCCGTGCCGCGTTGATCACCGCCATGGTGATTCCCCTGGCCATGCTGTTCACCTTCACCGGTATGTTCACCAACAAAGTCAGTGCCAACTTGATGAGCCTCGGCGCGCTGGACTTCGGCATCATCGTTGACGGCGCAGTCGTGATCGTCGAAAACGCGATCCGCAGACTGGCGCACGCACAGCAGAAGTACGGACGGATGTTGACCCGTTCGGAGCGTTTTCATGAGGTGTTCGCCGCCGCAAAAGAAGCGCGTCGACCGCTGATTTTTGGTCAGTTGATCATCATGGTCGTGTACCTGCCGATCTTCGCCCTGACGGGTGTCGAGGGCAAAATGTTCCACCCGATGGCCTTCACCGTGGTGATCGCGCTGCTGGGCGCCATGATCCTGTCGGTGACATTTGTACCGGCGGCCATTGCCATGTTCGTCACTGGCAAGGTCAAGGAAGAAGAGGGCGTGGTGATGCGTACCGCGCGTCTGCGCTACGCACCTGTTTTGAAGTGGGTATTGAGCCATCGGTCGATAGCGTTCTCCTTCGCTGTGGCGTTGATTGTCTTGTCCGGGTTCACCGCCAGCCGCATGGGCAGTGAGTTCATCCCGAGCTTGAGTGAGGGCGACTTTGCGTTGCAGGCACTTCGGGTTCCAGGCACCAGCCTGACTCAATCAGTGGACATGCAGCAGCGTCTTGAAAAAGCCATCGTCGAGAAAATGCCGGAAGTGGAGCGTGTGTTCGCCCGAACAGGCACGGCAGAAATCGCTGCGGACCCGATGCCGCCGAACATCTCTGACAGTTACGTCATGCTCAAGCCGCAAAGTGAATGGCCAGATCCTGGCAAGTCTCGCGAAACGCTGATTGCCGAATTGCAGCAAGCCGCTGCGACAGTGCCGGGCAGTAACTATGAACTGTCACAGCCGATCCAGCTGCGCTTCAACGAGCTGGTTTCAGGTGTGCGCAGCGACGTCGCGGTGAAGGTTTTCGGCGATGACATGGCGGTACTGAACCAGACTGCCGCTAAAATCGCTGCGACCTTGCAGAAGGTGCCGGGATCTTCTGAGGTCAAGGTTGAACAAACCACCGGCTTGCCCGTGCTGACGATTAACATCGATCGTGACAAGGCCGCGCGTTATGGCCTCAATGTAGGCGATGTTCAGGACGCCATTGCCATCGCAGTAGGCGGGCGCCAGGCGGGTACTCTCTATGAAGGTGATCGTCGCTTTGACATGGTAGTGCGACTGTCGGAAACCTTGCGTACAGACGTGCCCGGACTCTCGAGCCTGCTGATCCCCGTGCCTGCGACGGCGAGCAGCGTCAATCAGCAGATCAGCTTCATTTCGCTGTCCCAGGTGGCAAGCCTGGATCTTGTGCTGGGGCCGAATCAGATCAGCCGGGAAAACGGCAAACGTCTGGTCATCGTCAGCGCTAACGTACGCGGTCGCGACCTCGGCTCGTTTGTGCAAGAGGCGGGCGAAACCATCGAACGCGACGTGCAGATTCCGGCGGGATACTGGACCAATTGGGGCGGCCAGTTTGAACAGTTGCAGTCAGCTGCCAAGCGCTTGCAGATCGTGGTTCCGGTGGCGCTGCTGATGGTGCTGGCGCTGCTGTTCATGATGTTCAATAACCTGAAGGACGGTTTGCTGGTTTTCACCGGTATTCCGTTTGCCCTGACCGGTGGCGTAATGGCGTTGTGGTTGAGGGACATTCCGCTGTCCATCTCGGCGGGGGTAGGGTTTATCGCCTTGTCGGGTGTGGCGGTGCTGAACGGCCTGGTGATGATCTCGTTCATTCGTAACCTGCGCGAGGAAGGGCGTTCGCTGGGCGATGCGATCAACGAAGGTGCGCTGACCCGCTTGCGCCCGGTGTTGATGACCGCGCTGGTCGCGTCGTTAGGCTTTATTCCGATGGCGCTGGCGACCGGCACCGGGGCTGAAGTTCAGCGTCCGCTGGCGACCGTGGTGATTGGCGGGATACTGTCGTCCACCGCGCTGACCTTGTTGGTTCTGCCTGCGTTGTATCAATGGGCGCACCGTCGGGAAGAAGAGCAGACATAGCGTCAGTGTTGTAAATAAATAGCCCGCGACAGGTGACTGTTGCGGGCTTTTTTATGTGTCAAGTGTAGCCCGCGGTTCCTGTAGGAGTGAGCTTGCTCGCGATGCATTTCTTCTGGCGATACTTTCTTTACGGATAGATTGCTATCGCGAGCAAGCTCACTCCTACAACTACCGTATTAGTTGTGTTGAGAGAGGGAGTCACGGTTATGTGTTTATCAGAAATAAAAAAAGCGCCCCGAAGGGCGCTAAAGATTCACCTTGACCAAAGGAGCTTGTCAGCTGCTAAAGGTGAATAGAGTGGAACCGAAGTTAATCCTTAACCTTTTTCAGGCTCATTAACCGAGGTCTTTTTCTCGGTATTTACAATGCGCGATGATTCGCCGTTGATTTGATCGTTGAAGCGCTGCTCCTGAGCGACCTTGATTTTTTCAGCGGCCGGGCTGGCGCGTTCACTTCCGTCGTGGGCCATTGCCGCGGTGGATGAGAGGGCGACGAGTGTGAAGGCGATTGCTTTGATTATAGTCATCGTAGTTACCATTCTGTTTAAGGGCAGTGACTGCGGAGTCTTGAAGCAAGCTGCGTCGTGCTCCTCAGTGTTAGCGTTGAGTATAAATAGCGAAGCTAACAGGACGGTGAGTGAATAATGACAATGTTGTTATTAAGCACAGGAGGACGATATTAATGTCTTTTGCAGATGTCCAAATCGTCATGTTTGCGCCACCTCGTTGTTAGCGATGGACTGGTATCTTTCAATCACCCACTAAACGGAGACAGAGAAAATGAAAATCGCTAAATCGTTGATGCTTGCGCTGGCCGTACTTGTTCCTGTTACTTCTTTTGCTTCCAGCGATCATGAGCCGGTAGCCAGCAAGATTATCAAAGAGCACCAGGCGTTTGTCGCGGATTATGCCGCCGATAAAAATCAGGCTCTACCCGGCATCGTGAAGTATGAGTACGGTATGAAACTTGACGTTGAGAAAGTTGTGCGTATGTCTTCGGCTTCTAAAGTGTGCGGCGTCAACCCGCAGCTAATGACCTACGAAGATTCCAACGGTGCGTTGAAAACTGTTAAATATCAAGCGTTGAATGATTGCCGAAATAAAAACTGATTGGGAATTACCTGTTTCAGTTCTGTATTAAAGCGCGGCGGGTTAATCATGAAGATAAAACTTCATGTATTTTCCAGCCGCGCTGCCAATCCTTCGATAAACACCGTTTCAGCACGGCTCATGCGCTGTTCACGGTTCCACAGCAAATGAATATCGACGTCCGCAACGCCCTCCAACGGCGGCACCCGCCACAGTAACCCCTGTTCAACGTCGTCAACCACGACATGCTCGGGCAGGCATCCCAGACCAATCCCCGCAATGACCAGGCGCCTGATTTCTTCGAGGCTTGAAGATGACGCCACAATCCTTCCGCCAAAACCTTGCTGATCACGAAAGATGGTCAATGGCGAAAGCATCCCGCCAATTTGGTCACTGGTGAAACTGACAAAGTTTTCTGACTGCAGATCGCTCTGACTGAGGTCGGTGCGACCATACAGCGGATGGTTCCGGCCGCAGAAAAACACGTAACGCTGACGTTGAAACAGGCGTTGTTCCAGTCGAGGTTGTGGGCGGCGGTTCAGGCTCAAGCCCAGGGTGGCGGTTTTCTCCAGCAGCGCGCTGACGATGTCGGAGCTGCGCATCACGTCCACTTCCAGGTCAACCCGGGGGTGTTGGCGGTGGAACTCCGTCAGGAAATTATCAAAGTTGCTCGACACGATCCGGCTGATCATCAGCAAGCGGACTTTGCCGATCACTTCATCCCCCGGCATCTGCAAGGTGTTGCTCACTTGCGAGACCTGGCCGTAAATCTCACCCGCCAGGGCGAAGATTTTCACACCGGCTTCGGTCAGGTCGAACCGTGGCCCGCGACGGGCGATAAGCTGACAACCCAGTTGTTCTTCCAGACGCTTGAGGGCCTGACTGACCGCGGGTTGGGTCAGGTGCATTCTGGCAGCGGCCCGGCTGATGCTCAGCTCCTGGCCAATCACCCGGAAGGTACGTAGCAGATTCCAGTCAAGGCGGTCATTGAGCAAGGGAGAGATATCACGGGAAGAGTCGGTCACGGCAGCCTCACTATAATTGCGGCTTATAGTTCGAATAATAAATAGAAATTTGACTGATTATGCCTGTCGAGCAAAAAATCCGTCCATAGTCGTCAACAGAGCGGCCTCAGCAAGATCATTTTCTCCTGCCAAAAATACTAACCAATGGAGTTGATTCATGAAGCCCACTGCTTCTGCGCAGCCACGCCGGGCTGCCGCCGCCGCGTTCATCGGTACGATGATCGAGTGGTACGACTTTTATATCTATGCCACCGCCGCTGCGCTGGTATTCGGTCAGCTCTTTTTCCCTTCCGAAGATAAATTGTTCAGCACCATGGCAGCCTTCGGCACCTTTGCCGTGGGCTTCTTTGCCCGACCGTTGGGCGGCATCGTGTTCGGTCACATCGGCGACCGTATCGGCCGCAAGAAATCGCTGGTCATCACCCTGGTGATGATGGGCGTGGTCACAGTCTGTATCGGTTTGCTGCCGACCTATGCGCAAATCGGCGCAGCGGCGCCGGTGTTGCTGATCCTCCTGCGTGTGGTTCAGGGCATTGCCGTTGGAGGCGAGTGGGGCGGCGCAGTGTTGATGGCGGGTGAACATGCGCCCAAAGGCCGACGTAATTTCTTCGCCTCATTTGCGCAGTTGGGCAGCCCTGCGGGGTTGATTCTTTCGCTGCTGGCGTTCAGCGCGGTAACCCGTCTGCCCGAAGAAGACCTGATGAGCTGGGGCTGGCGTCTGCCGTTTCTGGCCAGCGCAGCGTTGCTGGTGGTCGGTCTGGCGATTCGCCTGGGCGTCAACGAGTCACCTGAGTTCCTCAATGACAAAGAGCAGGCACGGCTGGATGTCGCCAAGTCTGGCCGCAAGGCACAGGCCCCTGTATTCGAGGTGCTCAAGACTTCATGGCGGCCTTTGCTGCTGTGCATCGGTGCAAACACCTTGGGCATCGCGGGTGTGTATTTCACTAACACCTTCATGATTGCTTACACCACTCAGCAACTGAACCTGCCACGGTCACTGATTCTGGAGTGCCTGTTCGTGGTGGCGATCATCCAGTTCTGCATCCAGCCGCTAGCAGCATGGGTCGCGGAGAAGGTTGGCGCCACGCGCTTCCTGTGCGGCGTGACGATTCTGGCGATGGCCTCGCCGTATCCGATGTTCATGCTGGTCAGTAGCGGTCAGGCACCGATGATCATTCTCGGCATTGCCCTGGCGGTGGTCTGCATGGCGTCGTTCTACGCGGTGATCGCCGGTTACGTCAGCGGCATGTTTGAAACCCGGGTTCGCTACACGGCGATTTCCCTGGCCTATCAGGTGTGCGGTGCGCTGGCAGGTGGTCTGACGCCGTTGATCGGCACCTGGCTGGCGCATTCCTACCCCGGCCAATGGTGGCCGATGGCGTTGTTCTACAGCCTGATCGCAGGCACCTCACTGATCTGCGTGCTGGCACTCGCCAAGCGACATGCCACGGCATTCGAGCTGGAAACCGCTCGCGAAGCCTGATTGGCGCGACCTACTGAATGAGGAATACCCATGCTCAGTTTTTTTCATCCGGAACAGCTTCTGCACTTCCCAAAAAGCTATTACTCCCGCGGACAGATGCGCACGCCACAGGAGGTCCCGCAGCGGGCACAGAATCTGCTGCAAGCGGTTCAGGGGCTGGCGTTCGATATTCAGCAACCGGCTGATTTCGGTCTCGATCCTCTGCTGGCAGTCCACAGCGATGCATATCTGACGTTCTTGAAAAGCGCGCATACAGAGTGGAAGAAGATGCCCGAAGACTGGGGCGATGAAGTGATGTCGAACATCTTCGTCCGTGAGCCCAATGCCTTGCGCGGGATTCTGGCCCAGGCCGCGCGCTATCTGGCCGATGGCAGTTGCCCGGTGGGTGAGAACACCTGGCGCTCTGCGTACTGGTCTGCTCAAAGCGCGGTGGCGGCTGCCAAGGCTGTGCTTGATGGTGAGCCTGCAGCATATGCGCTATGCCGTCCGCCCGGGCATCACGCTCGCAAAGAAGCCGCAGGTGGGTTCTGCTACGTCAACAGCGCCGCAGTGGCTGCTCAGGTTTTGCGTGACGGCTTTGAGCGGGTCGCAGTGCTGGACACTGACATGCACCACGGTCAGGGGATTCAGGAAATCTTTTATGATCGCGATGATGTGCTGTACGTCTCCATTCATGGCGATCCGGAGAACTTTTATCCAGGCGTCGCCGGGTTCGAAGACGAGCAGGGTGAAGGTGCCGGGGCTGGCTGCAACGTGAACTTCCCGATGCCTCACGGTTCGCCTGAATCGGTGTTCATGGACAAGCTTGAACAGGCTCTGGATGCCGTTAAATCTTTTGACGCGCAGGTGCTGGTGTTGTCCCTGGGCTTCGATATCTACGAGCATGACCCGCAGAGCCAGGTCGCGGTGACCCGGGAAGGATTCGCGAAACTGGGCGAGCGGATTCGCAGCCTGGGGCTGCCGTGCGTCATCGTGCAGGAGGGCGGTTACCACCTGGAAACACTGGTCAGCAATACCCATGCGTTTTTTGATGGCGCGCAGGTCTGGAAGGATGCTGTGATCAAACGCTGATGTCAGGAAAACGGTATTTCTGACGAGGCCTATGTGGCGAACAGGCTGACGTCCTCGCGGCTAAAGCCGCTCCTACGGTGGTGTGATGTCAGTAGGAGCGGCTTTAGCCGCGAGGGCGTCAGTTATACGTGAGGATTATCCAGATATCACCGCTTCTGTAACCACCCCAGGAAACTGCCTTTCTTGATCGCTGCCGGTTTCTCGGTCAGTAATGACTGGCTGCTGTGCTGGCGCACGGCCTGGAGTTTCGTCAGGGCATTTTTGATCTGGCTTTCATGCTCCATGGTTTCCCGGGCCACGCTTTTGTCGATGCTGTAGACCACACACGAGGTAAGGGCGGTGAAACGGGCTTCGGACGGCGTGTCGTCGAGGATGCTCTGTTCGCCCATCACTTCGCTTGGTCCCATGCGCCCGGCTTCAATGAACGCCTTGCCGTCGGACACTTCAGCCGACACCACGCCGGTTGCAATCACCAGCAGGCTGTCGGTGACCTCATTGGCTTCGATGATCACTTGGCCTGCACTGTATTCCCTGGCTGACATGCTCTGCGCCAGATGGTTTTTCTCTTCAGTATTCAGCGCGCGGAATACCTTCACTTCGTCCAGCAAGGTCCGGGCGCGTGACACCGGTTCTGCCGTAACGTCGGACTGCCAAGCAATACCCGCGGCTTCGAGGTGACGGTAGGCGAGGTCGAACAGCAGGTTGCGGACTTCGCTTTTCTTGTCCAGATCCCTGATGAAACCAGTGACGGTGTATTCGATGGTGGTCGGGCTGGCTTCCTTGACCACCGCTCGGGCCTTGGGGAATGGCAGCAAGGCGCTGCTGCCTTGCAGGGCCCGGTCCAGTGCATCCAGTACGCGGCGCGGGCGGATGTGCGGTGAGACCATGATGTTGATCGACACGCCGAACATGTCTCTGGGCCGGCTGAGGTTGACGATTTTGGCCTTGGCCGCTACCGAGTTGGGGATGACCGCCGTGCTGCCCGTGCCGGTCAGCAAATGGGTGGCCCGCCAGTCGATGTCGACGACCTTGCCTTCAACCCCGTCGATGCTGATCGAGTCGTCAACCTGATAAGGCTTGGTGGTGTTGAGGATGATCCCTGAGAACACGTCGGCCAACGTGCTCTGCAACGCCAGACCGACCACGATGGCCATTGCCCCGGACGTCGCCAGCAAGCCTTTGACGGGAAGCTGCATGACATAACCGGCGGCTGCCACGATAGCGATCAGAAAGATCACTGCGCCGATCACTTCCTGCAACAAGCGACCGCTGTGACCGATGCGCCGCATCAATAGCGTGCCGATGATTTCGGTCAGGGTCCTGGCCGCCAGAATCCACCAGATGATTTCCAGTGCGGTAGCCGCCAGATGCCGGGCGCTGTCTTCTTCCCAAGGGGCACTGTCCAGTGGGCTCAGGCCAGCGCTGATAATCACTACGCTATAAACCAGAAACAACGCCAGCCGTACTGCAACTTTCTGCAATCGGTAGGGGTACGGCACCAGGTTCCAGCTGGCCAGATCCAGCAGAACCAACAACAGGCTGCAGATCAGCGGATAGCTTTGAATGAGTGCGGGCATGATCTGATCCTGTAGGAAGTCAGTGCAGCAAAGGGAATACAGTCAGCGCAGATTAAGCCCATGCATTGGCCCGATAAAGCTGGTAGAAAGCGTTGGACTGTCAACCGGTGAGCGACAATGAACCCTTTCGAAGATATGCGCATATTTACCCAGGTGATGGAATCCGGGAGTTTCACTGCTGCCGCTGAGCAGTTGGGGCTTTCCAAGCAATTCATCAGTCGCCGTCTGATTCAACTCGAAGAGCGTCTCGGCGTACGTCTGCTCAACCGTTCAACCCGTCGGCTAGACGTCACACCGCTGGGCCAGGCCTATTACGAATCGGCGTTGCGGCTGATAGCGGATCTTGAACAGGCCGAACAGAGCATAGCCGGGCAGAACACTCAGCCGCGAGGCACCATTCGCATCACTGCACCGTTGTCGTTTGCCATTGAGCATTTGGGGCCCTTGTTGCCGGTTTTCCTGCAGCGCTATCCCGAGGTGTCGGTAGAAGTGGACCTGAGTGACCGCGCCGTGGACTTGCTGGGCGAAGGTTACGACCTGGCGCTGCGTATCGGGGTGCTGGAAGACTCGACGCTGATCGCCCGTCACATTGCCAATATCGAGCGGGTGTTCTGTTGCAGTCCCGACTACCTTGAACGACGCGGCGCACCTGCCGAACCGGAAGCGCTCAAGCATCATGATTGCTTGCCTTATGGTCACAGTCGTCAGGTGCAGTGGCGCTTCGAGCGAAATGGCAAGCCGTTGGCGGTCAGCCTGTGCGGACGCATGCGCGCCAACAATGGCGAGCTGTTGCGCGACGCTGCCATTGGCGGGCTAGGGATCACCTATTTGCCGCTGTTCATTGTCGGCGCGGCTTTGGAAGACGGGCGTCTGGTCCGTGTTCTCAATGAGTTCCGCACGCCATCACTGGCGTTATCGGCGGTCTACCCGCAACACCGTCAGGGCTCGCGTCCGGTGCAGGCGCTGATCGGGTTTCTCAAGGAGCATCTGGTTCAATGCCCATCATTGGTATCGCCCGACTGAACGAGCCCGGTATTATTTGGCGCTGCCATGATCAATGCACGACCTGCAACCGGTTGATGTTGATCTGTAGAAGTGGCCCGGTGTGCGTGACACCGCGCCGTCTCGCGGCAAACACTGGATCCTGTAGGAGTGAGCTTGCTCGCGATGGCGGTCGAAATGTTGAGAAATTATCGCCTGACCAAACGCTATCGCGAGCAAGCTCACTCCTACAAAAAAGTAGGTGAATTCAAATAGTTATTTTGTGTTTGATGAGCGCGCACGAGCACCGCGAGGTCGCGATGGCGGTTTATCAGGCAGGCCGTCATCGCGGCCTCGCGGTGCTCGTGAGCTCCAGAGAAAAACATTTATTCAGTAAGCCACATATTGTCCGATCAGAGCCCGGTCGCAGATGTCTGGTTTTGCCGATAGAGTAGGGTGAACGTGTTTCCCGCCCCGAGCCGAAGGAATCAACTTGAGCGCCCCTGTCATCGCCCATTTGCATACCGAAAAGTTCTCCGCCACGCGGGTGGTGGATGCGCGTCCGGATCCTGAGAAGATCATCGATATTCCCTGCCTCGATGCCTTTTCGATCATCGTCCAGCTCGAAGATTTTGCCGAGCATCGGTTATGGCGGGGGCGACGTCTGAGTTATGCCGGTGGCTATCGTCAGGGCAGTGTTTCCTTGCCATTCATGGGGGATGAACTGCGCTGTCAGCATCGGGCTTCCTATGACAACCTGCGGTTCAATATCCCTCGGCAAACCTTCGACGAATACCAGCGTGAGAATGGCGGGCGGATCATCAGTGGATTTCGCTACGAACAGGGCGCTCAGGACCCGGTGCTGTATCACCTGGCGCAGGCGATGCTGCCCGCGTTACGCAACCCGGCAGCCGCCAATCAGTTGTTCATTGATCACATTTTGTTAGCGATGTGCGCGCACTCGGTCACTCAATACGGCCGTATCGCTTCTACTTCCGGAAAGTTCACGACCACGCTGACGCCGCTTCAGGAGCGTCTGGCCAAGGAGATGATTGCCAGCAATCTGGGCAACGATCTTTCCGTGGAACGGATTGCTCAGGAGTGTTCGCTGAGTCGCAGTCATTTCTCCCGCGCGTTCAAACAGGCCACGGGTGTTGCGCCGCACACCTGGTTGCTGCAGATGCGTGTCGAGAAGGCTAAAGAGTTGTTGATGGCCCAGCCCGGGCTTTCGTTGGTCAACATTGCCCAGGCGTGCGGGTTTTCAGACCAACCGCACCTGACCCGGGTGTTCACGCGGCTGGTGGGAGTGACGCCTAGTGCATGGCGAGGAGCTCAGCGTGGTGCGGTGATTGTTTTGGGTTGAAGAACTCGCCCGAGCTGCTCACTCGATGGCCATGATGAAGAGGAGGCTGTCGTCCAGCAGCCCACAGTTATCAGGTTCAAAATCCCACAGGTTGGTAGCATCTCAAGCTTATGCAAAACCTGTGGGACCGAATTCATTGGGAAAGGGCCGGCAGATTCAATACTTCTGTCGCCTGACAAGACGCATTCGCGAGTGAATTCGCTCCCACCGGGAACAACCCTTGCAGGCCAACATAAAATCTCTCACATAGACCACCCCATTCCGTAGGACCGGCTTTAGCCGGGAGGACGTCGGGCTGTTCGCTAAATTTTCTTCGGCAGACATACCGCTCTCCCGGCTAAAGCCGGTCCTACGGATTGAAGGTGAACATAAAGTCCCCCAGAGGGAGACAGTCTGCAATTCCGTAGATCAGCTCTATCACGCCTTACGCCGCGTCACCAGTCGGGCAAGCCACAGGCACAACCCGAAGGCAATCAATGCCATGGCTGTCAGCACATGGATCATCGCTTCGCTGCCCAGCTGCGAGATCACATAACCGCAGGCGATGGGCGCTACGGCCTGGGCCAGCAATGCCGGGCGTGCCATTTTGCCGGACACCACCGCGTAATCGCTTTGATGCACCACCACCAAAGGCAAGGTGCTTTTGACGATGGCGCGCAGGCCGTTACCTGCGCCGTAACACACCAACCCCCAGGCCACGAGGCTCGGTGCGAAGTCCACCAGCAGCAATCCCAAAGCCGTAAATCCGCTGGACAGGAGTGCTGTGAACATCGGCGCTTTGCGTTTGAACATCAGGTCGATGACCCGACACAGCACCTGAGCCGGGCCGATCATCGCGGCCAGTGCAATGGCGGATGCCAGGCTATGCCCGCGGGCTTGCAGGATGGTCAGGATCACAATGGAGAGACAGGTCATCAACGCTGCGGCAATGGCGAACAGCGCTGTCATAGACCAATAGATGGAGGAGGCGAGCGGCGTGCCGCTGCCTTGGCTGGCATGTCTGGATGCTGCGACCGGCACATGGGCGTCCAGCGCATAGCGATATAGCGGATAGAGCATAAACAAAACAACGGTGCCGAACACCCCACAGGTCATGCGCCACCCCATGAGGTGATCCATGACTGCCAGCAACGGCCAGATGACGGTGGTACAGAATCCTGAAATCAGCGTGATTCCGACGATGATCGGTCGCGCTTCCAGCCCGTAAGTCGAGCCCAGTGAGGTGAAGAGCGCATCATAAAGCCCGCTGGCCATGGCGACTCCGATGATGACCCAGGCCAGCAGAAAGACGGGTAATGAGGGTGCCAGCGCCATGATCCACAGACCGGCGGCGAGGATCAGACCATGGGCGGCCAACACTCTGCGTCCGCCGATGCGGGCAATCAGTCGTCCGCACAATGGTGACAACAGGCTGGCCACCAGCAAACCGATGGATGCTCCGCCCAGGACCCACTGATGCGGCCAGCCTGTGTCGGCAGCGATAGGATCGGCCAATACGCCGAGCAGGTAGAACGATCCGCCCCAGGACAGTATTTGCAGCAGCCCGAGCAGGGCTATTTTTCCGTTGCCGGGGCGGCGGGGCAGTGCAGCGGTATTCAATCAAAGTCCTTAGCGTCAAGCGGTGAGTACGCCAACAGCAGGGCCGAATCCTAGCAGCTTCAAACCGCTCAATGACAGCCGTTCAGGCCTTCAGCGCAAACTCCACGACACCCCGACATAAACCCCCAGACCTTCGCCGGGCGTTGAGCGCGCCGCGTCCAGCCCTCGGTCGTCGTAGCCCGGCGTGACAGTGGCGGCGTAATGTTTGTTGGTCAGGTTGCGCATGTCGACCCAGGTCTGCCAGTCGTTCTTCGGGGCGTTGTAACCCACTGTCGCGCCGAACAGTGCGTAAGGGTCGGCGTAGTAGCTGTTGGCATAATCCACGGCGGCTTTGGACACCAGTTGGGTGTTGACGGCGGCGAAGAAGCCTTGCGGCCAGTCGTAGCGAAGTTCGCCCTGGTAGTAATGCATTGGTAGGCCCGGCAGGCGGTTGTCGCCGAAGCGATCATCGTCGCGGTAGTGGAAATCACTGAAGGTATAAGCCTGACGCAGGCTCAGTTCGCCTCCTTCATGGGACCACAGTTGGCTCTGCAGGCTGGCTTCCACACCCTGATGAACCGTAGGGCTGGCGTTAAGCTCGTAAGGTGTAGTTGCGTTGGCGTCCGGCAGCACAGAAAGCAGTTCGTGACGGACTTGCGAGTAGTACCACGCCAGGCTCCATTCGCCGAGTGTGCTGTCGCCCCGTCCGCCCAACTCCAGGGTGGTAGCGGTCTGGTTGCGAAGCTTGACCGGGTCGCGCTGCGCACCGGTGGCGACGCCGCTGCCCGCCGGGAATCGCTGGTCAGCGCTGTAGATCAGTGACCACGGATGCGGGCCTTCCACCGAGCGGCTGAGATTGGCGAACACCTGCATGTCAGGCGTCAACTGATAGCGCATGCCCAGTCGTGGCGCGTAGTCCCAGTCGCCCATGCTGGTTTTGCCACCGCCATCAGGGTAGGTCACGGCACTCTCACGGCGGGTGTAGATCGCTGCGAGGCCCGTGGTCAGCCACAGGTCGTCGGCAATCTCCAGATCATTGCCGACGTGCAGAACAGTGTCCGAGCCTTGATAGGTGAAGTTACGAATGCGGGTGCCCGGCGCATACCCGGCGGTGTTGCCGGTCGGGATACGCACGAACTCGCTGGCGCCGGAGTTGGGCAAGTGCTTGGTCACGCGCAAACCCAGCGTGCTGTTGCTTTCCAGACCCCACAGGGTGTCACGGCGCTTGTAGTCGAAAGTGCCGCTGACATCCGTGTAGGCGACCCGCAGACGGTTCGGCCCCTCGCGCAGGTCCATGGGGTAATCGTGGTAGACGAGGCCGGTCTCGACGCTCGAATCGTCGTCGATGTACCAGGTGGTTTTGTTGCCGATAAACGTGCTGCCCGGCTGGTCGCGATTATAGTCCCGCGATTCATAAGTGGGATTTGCGGCACGTGGGTCGTGCTCGATAGAGTTCTTGGTGACCCGCCCGGCAAGCTCGTTATCGGTCTCGCGATGGCGGAAATAGAACCGGGTTTCCAGATTCGGGTTGAAGCGATAGCCGAAGTTGGCGATGACGCCCTGGCTTTCGCTGGAGGTGTGGTCCTGATAGCCATCGGAGTGTGCATCGGTCATCGCCACGTAGTAGTCGAAGTCGCCCAGCACTTGCCCGGAGCTGATCTGCCGCTGTTGGTATCCGTGGCTACCGGTTACGTAGCGCACCTGCAACAGCGGCGCATCGTAGCCAGTGTGGCTGACGTAGTTGATGGCACCGCCCAATGCCAGAGCACCCCGGTCAAAACCATTGGCGCCGCGCAGCACCTCTACATGGTCGAGCCACAGGGGCTCAAGTAGCTCATAGGGCGTTCCGCCGGGACCGGTAAGGGGCAGGCCGTCGAGCATGGCGTACACCCCCGAAGCGTGGGCGCCCGGCGCGCGGTTGATGCCCGAGCCACGTATGGAAATCTTTACCCCTTCGTTGCCCGCAGACTGGGCATAGACCCCGGGCTGATACGCCAGTACATCCTGATTGCTCGCTACGCGGCCCTGTAACGGCTGACGCAGGTCGATCACGTTGGTTCCGCCGGGCACCTTGGCCAGTTGTTCCTTCGCGTCTTCGACTGACTGGTCCTCGCCGCCTCGCTCCTGGTAACGGATCAGCACCTGGCCCAGCTCCACTTCCTGCGCCTCGGCCAGCGCCGGACAGACAAGGGCCAGGCCCAACAGCGCAGTGGGCAGGGATTTCGGCGAAAGCATTGGGGGGCTCCAGACATAGAAAACAGGCAATGAAGCTTGCGACGTATGAAAGAACGAAAGAAGCACACGGCAATTTTGTTTTTTTGCCGGGTAATGCTTTTCGCGGGTGCAGACGCAAAGCACTCTGTTGGAGCGAGGCTTGCCCGCGAAGGACCCCGACTCGTCGTATCTGATTCACCGAGTAGGGCGATTCGCGGGCAAGCCTCGCTCCAACATGGCACAAATGCTGTCTTCCCGATGATCAAACATGTGCAACCATTCAGTGAACCTGCTGCCCGCAATCGGCAACGTTCTACTCACTTTTCAAAGGAAGTCTGAATGCACGGGATATCGATTTCAGAATTCATCTCGCACTGGGAGGCGCTAGGTCTTGATGCGCAAGCCCGCTCACCCTGGCAGATCACGCAGCAGTGCGAAAATTTTGTACGCACCATCCTGGCTAAGCTTGGGCCCGATTATCAGCGTCAGGGCGATATCGCTATCCATAAAACGGCGCAGGTCGAAGACGGCGCCGTACTCAAAGGGGCGATCGTGATCGGGCCTGACTGTTTTATCGCCGCAGGTGCCTATTTACGTGGCGGCGTGTTCCTTGGCAGCGATTGTATTGTCGGTCCCAGCTGCGAATTGAAGAGCAGCTTCATGCTCGACCGCAGCAAGCTGGCCCACTTCAATTTTGTGGGCGACTCATTATTGGGTCACGACGTGAACATCGAGGCCGGCGCGGTTATCGCCAACTATCGCAATGAATTTGCCGGGGCCGATATCCGGATTCTGTACGGCGATACGATCATTGAAACCGGCGTCGCAAAATTTGGCGCGCTGGTGGGTGATGGTACGAGGATTGGTGCCAATGCTGTGGTGGCGCCGGGGGCCTTTCTGCAGCGAGGCAGTATTGTGCCGAGGCTGGGGCTGGTTGACCAACACCCAGGTTCACCTGAGTCCGTCGATCGCGATCAGGTGGTTTACGCACGTTGATATCTTCCTACGTGCGTCGCTCATCCGTGGCGCCGTCACACGGGCAGGTGCCAGTCAACTCATCCAGTTACCCCCATCGACGTTATAGGTCTGGGCCACGATGTAGTCGCTTTCCTGCGAGGCAAGGAATATCGCCATGCCGGTCAGGTCATCGGCGGTGCCCATGCGGCCATAAGGAACCTCCTGGCCAACGAGTTTTTTCTTTTCTCCCAGCGGGCGATTCTCATGTTTGGCGAACAGTGCATCGACGCCGTCCCAATGCTCACCGTCGACGACGCCGGGGGCAATGGCGTTGACGTTGATTCGGTGTTTGATGAGGTTTAGCCCCGCCGATTGTGTGAGGCTTATTACCGCCGCCTTGGTGGCGCAATAGACACCGACCAGCGCTTCACCGCGTCGTCCTGCCTGGCTCGCCATGTTGATGATCTTGCCGCCGGTTCCCTGACTGAT
Source organism: Pseudomonas sp. ICMP 561 (assembly GCF_002699985.1). Lineage (GTDB taxonomy): Bacteria > Pseudomonadota > Gammaproteobacteria > Pseudomonadales > Pseudomonadaceae > Aquipseudomonas > Aquipseudomonas quasicaspiana. Next base: position 50,970 of record NZ_LKBT01000008.1, read on the forward strand.
CATTTGTCGGGCTGCTGCCTGCAAGGTGAACAGCGTGCCTGCCACGTTGATGGCGAACAGGCGGTCGTAGCTTTCACGGGTTATGTCAGTGATCGGGGCCAGGTCGAACAGTGCCGCATTGTTGATCAGGATATCCAGCTTTCCGGTTTTTCCGACCACTTCGGCAATGGCGTTATCAATGGAAGCTTGCGCAGTGACGTCGATCTTTACTGCGTAGGCCTGTTTGCCTAATTCATCAGCAGTCGCGCGTGCCCGTTCAAGGTCGATGTCGGCGATGGCGACCGTTGCTCCTTCGCGAATATAGGCCTCGGCGAATGCCCGGCCGATGCCTCGTGCAGACCCCGTGATCAGGGCGCTTTTACCTTCAAGTCGTTTCATGTCAATCCATCCTTCAAAAGTACAAAGTTCAGGTCATTTCGAGAGCTATAGCGTGAGTTATTTTTTCGGATAGCCCGCGCGTTTCATTTCCCTGATGGTGACTTTTTGTGCGGCATCCAGCGCTTGTGCAACGGAGGTCTGCCCGGTGAGTGCAGCGGCGAAAAGCTTGCCCACTGATGTGCCAATGGCCTGGAACTCTGGAATGGTCACGTATTGAATGCCCACGTAAGGCACTGGCTTTGCCGACGGGTGGGCGGGGTCAGCGTTCTGCATCATTTGCAGCGTGACTTTGGCGAACGGTGCGGCTTGCAGATAAGCCTCACTGTAAGTGGAGGTGCGAGTACCTGGCGGTATGTTGGTGATGCCATCCTTCTTCGCGACCAATTGAATGTATTCTCTGGAGGTCGCCCAGGTGATGAAGGCTTTGGCCGCGTCTTTATGTCTGGAGGTCGCAGGGATCGCCAGTGACCACGCATACAGCCACGAAGAACCCTTGTCAGTGACTTCAACCGGGGCCGGGGCAAAGCCGACGCTGTCCACCACCCGACTTTGTTCTTTGTCAGTCGTGAAGGAGCCCGCGACGCTCGCATCTACCCAAATCGCGCATTTGCCGCTGTTGAACAAGGCCAGCGTTTCATTGAAGCCGTTGCTTGAAACACCGGGCGGGCCATAGTTCTTGAGCGTATTGACGTAATAATTGGCGGCCGCTGCCCACTCGGGCCCTGTCAGTTCAGGTTGCCACTGCTCATCGAACCAGCGCGCACCGAAGCTGTTGGCCATGGTGGTCAGCAGTGCCATGTTTTCGCCCCAGCCGGATTTACCGCGCAGGCACATGCCGTACTGTTCTTTATCAGGGTGATGAAGTTTTGCTGCAAATTCGCCGAGCTGGGTCCAGGTCGGATGTTCCGGCATGCTCAAGCCGGCCTGCTTGAACAGATCAGTGCGGTAATAAGTCACTGTGCTTTCGCCATAAAAGGGCAGGGCGTAAAGCGTGTTATCAACTGATAGGCCTTGGCGCACCGAGGGAAAGATATCTTCCAGATCGTAGTCAGATGGTAAGTCCTTCATGGGTTCGAGCCAGTTTTTGGCGCCCCAAAGCGGCGTTTCATAAGTACCGATGGTCAATACATCAAACTGGCCACCCTGAGTGGCAATGTCCGTGGTCAGCCGTTGGCGCAGGACGTTTTCTTCCAGCACTACCCAATTGAGTTTGAGGTCGGGGTGCTGCTCCTCAAAGACTTTCGACAGCCGCTGCATGCGGATCATGTCGCTGTTATTGACGGTGGCGATGGTGATGGTTTCGGCGGCCTGGCTGGACGCGACAAACGCCAGACCAGCGGACAGAAGGAGCGCTTTCGGGATCATTTGCATGATGCTCTCCACTCCACGCCTGTGGCGCGGAATTCTTATTGTTGTTTTATGCCCTCACTGATCACATCCGGATCAGCAGGAGGCTACGGGCCGATTACAGCAGTTGCCAGAATCCCCGGCAAACGCAATGGGGACGGCGTGTTGATACTTTTTTAACCGTGACAGTCGAATCATCTCAGGGTTAAAAAAGTATCAGTCGCCGGTCCGTTTGAGGTGGAGCAGGGGATCGTGACGGGCGTATGGTGCGTGTTATCACCAAGCTCACAATGACAATAAAAAGGAGCGGATCATGGCTGAAAGTCTCACGAGTCTTTTTGAGCACTCACCGGCTGAACTGGAGATTATTCTGCCGCAGCCTGAGCAGAGCTTTCGCTGGTATGAACACGATTATCCTTACTCACTCGCACGCTGGAATCACCATCCTGAGTTTGAAATTCATCTCATCCGTCGTGGCAGCGGCAAACTGGTGGCGGGTGACTATATCGGCGCGTTCAGCGCCGGGCACGTTGCTCTGATCGGTCCGGATTTGCCTCATGACTGGATGGGGGACCTGGCACCGCACGAATATTTGCAAGGGCGGGATGTGGTCCTGCAATTCGACGGTGGATCATTGTTGAAACTGCGCCAGTTGTTGCCCGAACTTGGCCATTTACAGTCCCTGTTCGAGCGGGCCAGACGGGGCATTGAGTTCACTGGCGGGACGGCCATCGAAGCCGCCCGGTTACTCGAAGCCATTGGACCTGCGCAGGGATTACAGCGCCTGGTGTTGTTTCTGCAGTTGCTGGGCGTGCTGCTCAATGCGCCGCCGACTCACACGAAGCTTCTGGCCAGCGCGTGTTATGCGCCTACCCTGGATGCAAAAAGTGCCGAGCGTATTCACAAAGCCTTTGAATACTTGCAGGCCGAGCTGACGGGCGATATCCGGGTTTCAGTCATTGCTGATCGCTTGCACATGAGCGAGCCGGGTTTTTCACGCTTTTTCAAACGCGTTACGGGCCATGGCTTCATCGACCTGATGCGCAAACTGAGAATTCAACGGGCCTGCCGATTGCTGGTGCAGACGCCAATGTCAGTGGCCGATGTCTGCTTCGAAGTGGGTTACAGCAACCTGTCCAACTTCAACCGGCATTTCCGTCATGAGATGCAGCTCACGCCAAGTGAATACCGCCGCGATCCTGCTGTGACGTTGTTCAATCTGCACAAGGCTCAGCCTTCAGTGGCTGCAAGAGCTTGATGTTGACTGAAGTTCTCCTCGCAAAATCTAACCCTTTGAACTGGAAATACATTTTCTGTATGAGCTCGCTGTGCGCCCCCGACACCGCGCTGTCTCGCGGCGAACATTGAATCTGTAGGAGCTGCCGAAGGCTGCGATTGGCATCCCCATGCATTTGTTTCAGGAGTATCTTGCAGGGCGAGCCAACTCAACGCCGAAGTCATCAACCCATTTCTGGAGCACCCATGAGCGCTATCGAATACCGCAACCTTGGCCGTAATGGTGTCAGGGTCTCGCCACTTACCCTGGGCACCATGATGTTCGGTGAGCAGACCGATGATGCGGTCGCAAAGCGGATTGTCGACAAGGCCTTTGAACAGGGCATCAATTTCATCGACACCGCCAATAACTACAACGGCGGAGTATCCGAGGAAGTGGTCGGCCGATTGATCGCGGAGCGTCGTTCGCACTGGGTTCTGGCTACCAAGTTTGGTAACCCTAATCCCGGTGGCCGGGCACCCAATGATCGTGGCGCATCGCGGCCCAGCATCATTCAGTCTGTGGAATCCAGCCTCAAGCGTTTGAACACCGATTACATCGACTTGCTTTATCTGCATCGCGAGGACGACAGCGTGCCGGTGGAAGAAACCCTGCGTGCGCTGTCGGATCTGATCCGGGCGGGCAAGATCCGATCTTATGGCTTGTCGAACCACCGTGGCTGGAAGCTCGCAGAGTTCAGCCGTACTGCTGATCTTTTGGGCATCGAGCGTCCTGCTGCCACTCAGCCGTTGTACAACCTGGCTAACCGTCAGATTGAAGTCGAACACTTGCCTGCTGCCGAGTACTACGGAATTGGCGTGGTGTCTTACAGCCCGCTGGCCCGTGGGGTATTGACCGCCAAGTACGATCCGGGCCAGCCACCGGCCGAAGGTACCCGGGCCGGACGCAACGACCCGCGTCTGCAACAGACCGAATGGCGTGCCGAGTCGCTGGATCTGGCTCAGCGAGTCAAGGACCACGCCGCAGCACGGGGTATTACGTCGGGTCAATTCGCGTTGGCCTGGGTGCTCAACAATAAGCTGGTGACGTCAGCCATTGCAGGCCCGCGTACCGAAGAACAGTGGAATGACTACGTGCCCGCGCTGAACTACGGGTTCACGGCCGAAGACGAGGCGTTCGTGAATGAACTGGTGGTCACCGGGCATTCTTCGACCCCGGGCTATAACGATCCAAGTCATCCGTTTATTGGGCGTCAATCGCGGGTTTGACGATAGCTTTCCAGCGCCTGTATTGCGGGCAAGCACCGCATACAGGTTGGTCATGATTTCAGGCTTATGTTGGACCCGGGGGACCGCTTTCATTCGGGACAATACCCAAGTTGGGAATGTACCGGCCCTTCGCGAATGAATTCGCTCTAATAAAGCAACATGTAATCTAGTGGATTGAAATGCGTTTTCTGTAGGAGCTGCCGAAGGCTGCGATCGCGGTGTGTCAGGATGAATGCTTCGCAGCCTTCGGCAGCTCCTACAGGTCCTATGTTTGCCGCGATACAGCGCGGCGCCATGGACACCGGGGCAGCACCCACGGAAATTGTGTTTGCATATCACCTGCATGAAGCCAGGCTCCTACCGATCGCATTCCTCCTGCCTGACGTCTTCTCTCCTTGAAAAATCCAGTTGTAACGCACTGTTTGCAGGCCTCGCGCTTGCGTCCGGCATAAAGCGTCGGTATACAGCGCCCACAAAGGAGCTTTCATGGTTATGTCTTATCGAATGTCTGAGTCACCCGCGCCGAGGTTTTCGCCAAATCTGTTGAGAATTGGGGTGTTGATGGCCTGTGGCGTGGGCAATGGTTGGCTGGCGGGTGCGGCGTGGGCAGAAGACGGGAGCGCCGCAAATACTGGCGTGCTGCTGGACGCGATCACGGTCAACGGCGAGCAAGACGCTGGCTATCAGGCCATTGAGGCTGCGGTGGGCGGTTTTGGCCCAGCGCCTTTGCTGGACACACCGGCGTCGATTGGCGTAATCACCGAGCAACGACTCAAGAATCAGCAGGCCAGGCTGCTCAGTGAAGTGCTGCGTAACGACGCTTCGGTAGGCGAGAGTTATGCGCCAGTCGGTTACTACGAGAATTTCGTGGTCCGCGGTTTTGCCCTTAATTCTGCCAGCAGCTACAAGATAAACGGCCGGACGATCACCGGCGAGCAGAACGTCGCGCTGGAAAACAAGCAGCAGGTTGAATTGCTCAAGGGCCTTGCGGGTTTGCAAAGTGGTGTGTCCGAGCCCGGTGGTGTGGTCAATTACGTGAGCAAGCGTCCGGAAGATGTACGTTCCGTCACTGTCTCGACCAATGAGCAGGGTGAGCGTTACCTGGCTACGGATCTGGGTGGCTGGTTCGGCAGCGAACGGCAGTTCGGTATTCGTACCAACCTGGCACATGAAGACATTCGTTCTTACGTGGATCACGCCGACGGCAAACGTGATTTCGCCTCGCTGGCGGTGGACTGGAACATCAGCCCAGACAGTCTTTTGCAACTGAATGCCGAGTACCAGAACCGCGAACAGCGTTCCGTGCCGGGTTACCAGTTGCTGGGCGGCACCAGAGTTCCGCATAACCCTGACCCCCGTGATCTGCTGGGCTACCAGAGTTGGTCCAACCCGGTGGGTATCCAGTCGCTGAACCTGGACGGGCTTTATGAGTACCGCTTCAACGATTCATGGAAAGCCAGTTTCAGCGCTTCCCGCAGCCGTGTGGTAATCGATGATTACAGTACCTTCGCCTGGGGCTGTTATGGCTCGGCCAGTTGCGCAGGCGTGAACGTCGCGAACTATTTCAGCCCGGAAGGTGAATACGATATCTCGGACTACCGCAGCCCTGATGATACCCGTCGCAATGACGAAGCCCAGGCCGCAATCAGCGGGCAGTTCGACAGCGGATTTCTCAAGCATGAACTCACGTTCGGAACTACAGCATTCCGCCGTGTGGTGGACCGTCGTGATGCACTCAACGAGTTCATTGGCAGCGGGGTAATCGGCACCACGCCGGATACTTTCGAGCCATTTTCGGGGGCGGCGGGCCACACTTACCGTCACCTCGACAGCCGTCAGTACGGCCTGTTCGCCACCGACCGGATCAGTTTTAACGAGCAGTGGCAAACCGTGCTTGGCGGGCGGCAAGTTCGCCTTGACGAAAAAACCTATGACGAGGCAGGCGCCACCACCCGGCATACCCAACGGGCGGAGTTTCTGCCTCAGGCGGCACTGATTTACAAACCGCGTCCGGACACTGCGCTGTACATCAGCTACAGCAAAGGCTTGTCGCTGGGCGGAGAGGCGTCCTGGTTCAGCACCAACGCCGATGAGATTCTGCCACCGACCACATCCCGGCAGATCGAGGCGGGGGTCAAGCACGACTGGCAGCGTTTGAGCCTGACCGCCGCTCTGTTCCAGATCACTCAGGACTACCAGTACAACCGTCCCAACGACGACGGGACCTTGACCTACGTGCAGCAAGGCAAGCAAAAAAATACCGGGCTTGAACTGTCTGCCAATGGTCGAGTGACTTCGAATCTGCAAGTATCGGCCAGCGTCGCCGCGATTCGGGCACGTGTCACTGGCAGCGGCACCGACGCCTACGACGATCATCAGGCGATCAACGTACCCAAACTGCGTGCCGCCCTGCACGGTGATTACAGTATTCCCGGTTTTAACGGGCTGGCCTTGTTAGGTGGTGTGCAGTACAGCGGTAGCAAGTACGCCAACAGGCAAGGCAGTGTAAAGGTCGACGACTATGCGGTGTTTGATATGGGCGGCCGTTACAGCACCAAGGTCGAGGGCTATGACACGGTGCTGCGCCTGACTGTCGACAACCTGTTCGATAAGCGTTACTGGCGTGATGTGGGCGAGTCTGCGGGCGACGGCTATCTGTTCCCCGGCGCACCGCGTACTGCGCGAGTGTCGGCCACTGTGAATTTCTGAGGTCAAGCATGGGCAAGTTCTTTATCAGTGGCGCGTTGGTACTGTGCGCTGCACTCGCCGGGTGCCAGCAACGGCCACCCGCCAATGATCAACTGGATGCCGTGCTGTGGACGCAGACGTCCATCGAGCACGAGTTGATTTACCGGCAGGTGTTCGACAGCGCCACGCGGCAACTCGATGTCGCACTGGCCGATCCGACCTGGGATGCCTTGCCGCAAGCACCGCGTAACCTGACCGGGTTGCCGCCAGCGGTGATCGTTGATATCGACGAAACCCTGCTGGATAACATTCCGCTTAACGCGCGGGATATTCGCAACGATCAGGTTTATTCCTATGATCGCTGGAATGTCTGGGTGGACGAGGCCAAAGCTCAGGATTTGCCGGGGGCGGTGGGTTTCCTGCAGGCCGCCGCTCAGCGTGGCGTCAAGGTGTATTACCTGACCAATCGGGAGCATTCACAAGTGGCGGCCACAGTGAAGAACCTGCGCCTGCGTGGTTTTCCGGTGGACGATGCGCAGCAGGTTCTGGCGGCGGCGACGCCCACTGGTGGATGTGAGAAGGACGGCTATGGCAAGACCTGCCGCCGCCAATGGGTCGCCAGCCATGCACGGGTATTGATGCTGGTAGGGGATTCATTTGGTGATTTCATCCAGGCCGACAGCAATAACCTGGCGGCACAACGCAAGGCCGCTGCGCCGTATCTGGCCTGGTTGGGACAGCGCTGGTTCCTGCTGCCTAATCCGACTTATGGCAAATGGTACAGCGCACCGTACGGTGATCAGGAAGATCTGCCGATGACGCGCAAACGCGAGCTAAAACAACAGGCGCTGGATCTCCAGCAATAACAACAACGCTAATGCTTTCCAGGCTGGTGCTTTTTGCCAGCAAGCCGAGGGGCAAACCATGTCAACACTGGAAATAATCGCGGTGCTCATCAACATCATCGGTGTGTGGCTCACCGCCCGGCGCATTCGTTGGTGCTGGCCGGTGAGTGTGGTGGCGGTGTTGTTGTATGCGTGGATTTTCTACGACGCAAAGCTTTACTCGGACATGTTGCTACAGGTGATTTTTGCCTTCCTTCAAGGCTACGGCTGGTGGTGCTGGAGTCAGGGCGGGCTGGACAATGGCAAGGTGCATGTGGCGCGCCTGCCGCTGCAAACGGCTGTGTTGAACCTGATCGTCGGTGCGATGGCAGCCGTGCTTCTCGGCAGTCTGATGGCCCACTTTACCGACGCCGTCGTTCCGTGGCTGGACGCATCGCTGACAGCTTTCAGCCTGGTCGCCAGCGTTTGGGCAGCACGCAAATACGTCGCGAGCTGGTGGCTATGGATCGTTCTCGACTGCGTCTATGTCGGCATGTACCTGCACCGCGATCTGGATCTGACTGCCGGATTGTATGCGGGGTTTGTGGTACTTGCGTTCTACGGCTACCGCGCCTGGCGGCGTGATCTACTGAGTCAGGAATCCCTGCGTGGGGAATTGAATGCTGGGGCTTGAGCCAGGAAACCACCGGATTGAACTGCATCCTGTAGTACCCAGCCATTTGCATTTCTGAGCTGACCCAAACTGTAGGAGCGCACGAGCATCGCGAGGCCGCGATAGCGTTGTATCAGACAGATCGCCATCGCTGGCCTCGTAACCTGCAAGTCAACAGGTGACCTGTGTGATGCGCTTCGCCGATTGATCGTCTAGCATGCGGTCCCAAAAACAATGAGCGCATCCATGCAGAAGTTGCTGAACGAGATACTCGATGAAGTACGTCCCTTGATCGGAACGGGCAAGGTCGCCGACTACATTCCGGCGCTGGGCGACGTGCCTGCGAATCAATTGGGCATTGCCGTATATGGCAACGACGGTGAGCTGTATTGCGCGGGCGATGCCGAGACGCGCTTTTCTATCCAGAGTATTTCCAAGGTCTTCAGCCTGGTTCAAGCCATCGGTCACTCCGGCGAGGAAATCTGGCAGCGGTTGGGCCATGAGCCCTCCGGTCAGCCGTTCAATTCGCTGGTGCAGCTGGAGTTCGAGCGCGGTCGGCCACGCAATCCCTTCATCAACGCCGGAGCGTTGGTGATCTGTGATATCAACCAGTCACGCTTCGCGGCACCCGCGTTGTCGATGCGTGACTTCGTGCGTCGTCTGTGCGGTAACCCTGAGATCATTTCCGACTCCAAAGTCGCCGAGTCCGAATATCAGCACCGTTCACGAAACGCAGCTGCGGCCTACCTGATGAAGTCCTTCGATAACTTCCACGGCGAAGTTGAAGCGGTCCTGCGCAGCTACTTCCATCACTGCGCCTTGAGCATGAGCTGTGTCGATCTGGCCCGCGCCTTTGGCTTCCTCGCCAATCAAGGCTATTGCGTGCACAGCGGTGAGCAAATTCTCAGTGCTCGACAGACCAAGCAACTCAACTCAATCATGGCCACCAGCGGGCTTTATGACGAGGCAGGCAACTTTGCCTACCGGGTGGGTTTGCCGGGCAAGAGCGGGGTAGGTGGAGGTATCGTGGCCGTAGTGCCTGGACGTTTCACGGTGTGCGTCTGGTCCCCCGAGCTCAATGCGGCAGGCAACTCTCTCGCTGGCATGGCCGCGTTGGAAAAGCTCAGTTCGCGCATCGAATGGTCGGTGTTCTGACCGCGGATTTATCGCTATTCAGGAAATCTCCGAGCATTCATGCTGTTACGCAGGTCTATTGAATTCGAATCAGCGGCCATGGGGCTGATTCCAATTTTCAGCAGTGCCAGGGGATGCATGCTTTTGAATCGATCATCGCTGCCGGTTTTCGGGTATTCGCTCGACTTTTCTACTGTGCTCAAACCCTTGCTGATCGCGTTCGGCGGGTTGTTACTGGCTGCTTGCGGCACTCAACGCACTCAGCAGGCTCCGGAACTGACGCCGGGGCAAGTCCGTGCGCAGATTGTGCGTCTGATGCCCGCTAAAACGCCGGACCGGGAAGGCTGGGCTGCGGATATTCAGACGGCCTTTGCCGCGCAGGAACTGGAACCCAGCACGGAAAACCTGTGTTCTGTATTGGCAGTTACAGAACAGGAATCCACCTATCAAGTTGATCCGGCCGTACCGGGGATGGCGAGAATCGCTCGGGGCGAAATAGATCGCCGCGCCGCCCGATTGCACATTCCGCAGATGCTGATTAACCGTGCGTTGAAAATCCGCTCGCCTGACGGCAAAACCTATGCCGCGCGACTGGAGGCTGCACGCACCGAGAAGGACCTCAGCGCGATCTTTGATGATTTCATTGGCATGGTGCCTTTGGGGCAGACGCTGTTTGGCAGCCTGAACCCGGTACATACGGGCGGGCCTATGCAGGTAAGCATCGCCTTCGCCGAGAAACAGGCCAAGGGTTATCCATACCCGGTTGACGGCACGATTCGCCGCGAAGTATTCAGCCGACGTGGCGGCATGTATTTCGGGATCGCCCATTTGCTCGGCTACCCGGCTGATTATCCGCAGTCGCTTTATCGCTTCGCCGATTTCAATGCCGGTTGGTACGCCAGTCGCAATGCGGCGTTCCAGAGTGCCGTCAGCCGCGCAACGGGCATCAAGCTGGCGCTGGACGGTGACTTGATTCGATACGACTCCACGTCACCCGGCGCCACCGAGTTGGCGATTCGCTCGCTGGGCAAGCGCCTGGATATGAGCAATTCGGCGATTTTCAGCCAGCTCAAGCAGGGCGATACGCTGGATTTCCAGAAGACTGAAGTGTACGAGCGGGTCTTCGAACTCGCCGAGCAGGCCGCAGGCAAACCGTTGCCGAGGGCAATCCTGCCGGGTATTACGCTGCAGAGTCCGAAGATCACCCGCGACCTGACCACCGCGTGGTTCGCCGAACGGGTTGATGATCGGCGCGAGCGATGCGTGCAGCGGGCAGGACGTTAGGTTTGTTCCTGCCAACTGACGTCGGTCAATCCCGAGCGTTCCGCGTGATGCCTGAGCAGGATAATCTCTTCGGGGGGCGGAGACTGATTGTGCAATACGCCGATACCTGCGTGCAGGCAGGCGTAATACCAGGCATCGGAGTCAGTCATTTGCGAATCAATTTGTACGAACAGTTTTACTTGCCCGTGGATCCTGTAGCGGATCTCGAAGTGTCGGCTAACTGCCATAAAGCGCTCCATGGGTGATAGCGCTATGACACTAGTGGCGTTCTGATAGTTCAATCACTGCGATTGCTGATTTTTCCCTGAGTGTTGGCATCGTGCGTGCCATCAAAGAAGGTGTCGAGTACGGCTTGAAACACTTTGCGTTGAGGTCCAGCGATAGCGAAAAGAGTCATGCTTGAGTGGAGCTTCAGATCATCGGGGGAGCCGAATATCTGCCGTGCCGTCCGTTGCAACTGTGGCTCGATGATTTTCGCGCATTGCTCCAGACGTGCTCCGAGGAGTGGATGCGCGAGATAGGCCTGGGCTTCATCCAGGCAGGTAATGGCATACCGACGGGCCATTTCGCTATGACCCAGTCCGGCAATTTGCGGGAAAACGAACCACATCCAGTGGCTTTGTTTGCGGCCGGCGCTGAGCTCTTTGAGCACCTGCTCGAATACCGGGTCTTGCGCATCGACGAAACGCTGCAGGTTGTAGGTGTCTTCCATGGTGCACGTCCTCGGGGCTTATGATGTGAGCTTAGTCGTTAACATGGTCTGTACCTGCCGCGATGTACCTGAAATCAAGCTGTCGCGAAGCAAACACAGGACCTGTAGGAGCTGCCGAAGGCTGCGATCGCGGCGTATCAGGAAAAATGCTTCGCAGCCTTCGGCAGCTCCTACACAAAATGGATTTCAATCCAGTAGTTTGTATGTTGTTTGGTGCTCGTGAGCTTCTACAAATCACCACCAGCAGGTTTTCAATCCAGCCATTCAGAGTCCCCCCAAGCATGCCCGTTGTCAGTCGTTTCACCGCTTTTCTCGATCAGGCGCGCCGTGCCATGGGACTGGTCTGGACCACGTCCCGAGGTTTGTCGCTAGGCTTGATCGTCGCCACCTTGATGGCGGGTGTACTGCCTGCTCTGGCTGCCTGGCTTGGCCAGCGCATAGTCGATGCCGTAGTGGCTGCCATGCAATTGCATGCGGCGGCGGGGGATGCGCCATTGTGGCCGGTGTTGCGTTACGTGTTGCTGGAAGCAGGCGTACTGGCCCTGTTGGCTGGCACTCAGCGCGCGTTGTCCGTGCAGCAATCGCTGTTGCGCGTGCAGCTGGGGCAGAAGGTCAACACGCTGATTCTTGAGAAAGCCCAGACCCTGTCTCTGATCCAGTTCGAAGACTCCGAGTTTTACGACAAGCTGGTGCGGGTCCGTCGCGAGGCTTCCACCCGGCCTTTGGCGCTGGTGACCAAATCCCTGGGCCTGATCCAGAACCTGATTTCCCTGGTCAGCTTCGGCATTTTGCTGGTGCACTTTTCGCCGTGGGCCCTGCTGATTCTGGTGGTCGGTGCCTTGCCGGTGTTCTTTGCCGAGGCGCATTTCTCCGGCGATGCATTTCGGTTGTTCACTCGTCGTGCCCCTGAAAGCCGTCAGCAGAATTACATCGAGACGCTGCTTTCCCACGAAACCTACATCAAGGAGGTCAAGCTGTTTGGCTTCGGTCCCTTGCTGATGCAGCGTTATCGCGACACCTTCCAGCGGTTGTATGCCGAAGACCGTAAGCTCACCCTGCGCCGCGATGGCTGGGGCTTTCTGCTGGGACTGTTGGGCACCAGCGCGTTTTATCTGGCCTATGCGTGGATTGTGATCGACGCGGTGCACGGGAAGATCACCCTGGGGCAGATGACCATGTACCTGGTGCTGTTCAAGCAGGGACAAAGCGCCGTCAGCAGCAGCCTTAGCGCAATCAGCGGACTGTACGAAGACGGTTTGTACCTCGCTGACCTCTACGAATACCTCGGGCAGCCGGTACCGGTGGAAACCGGCCATATCACCGAGGGTGTGCTGCCAGGCGATGGTCTGCGTTTTGAAAGCGTGAGCTTCAGTTATCCCGGCTCCAGCCACGTAACGCTGGAGAACATCGACCTGCATTTGGGCCCGGGTCGCAGTGTGGCGCTGGTTGGCGAAAACGGCTCTGGCAAGACGACGTTGATCAAATTGCTGACCCGCCTTTATCGGCCCAATCAGGGGCGCATCCTGCTCGACGGCAGTGACCTCAATGACTGGAACGAAGATGCACTGCGACGCCGCATTGGCGTGATTTTTCAGGATTACATTCGCTACCAGTTTGTAGTCGGAGAAAACCTCGGAGTTGGCGATATCGATGCGTTCGGCGAAGAGAATCGTTGGCGCGATGCAGCCAGTCAGGGCATGGCAGCGGAGTTCATCGAGCGCCTGGACAAAGGCTATGCCACGCAACTGGGCCGGTGGTTTGCCGGTGGGCAGGAGCTGTCAGGCGGGCAGTGGCAGAAGATCGCCTTGTCCCGGGCATACATGCGCCGCAACGCAGACATTCTGATTCTCGACGAGCCGACCGCTGCACTGGATGCCGGGGCGGAAGCGGCGGTATTTGATCACTTCCGCGAGTACGCCAAAGGGCGCATGACACTGTTGATTTCGCACCGGTTCTCCAGTGTGCGTAACGCCGATCATATCGTGGTGCTGGATAAGGGCAGGGTACTGGAGCGGGGCAATCACGCCAGCCTGGTGGCTGCGGGCGGCCGCTATGCCGAGCTGTTTGATTTGCAGGCGCGGGGGTATCGGTAAGAGATTGAAAACCCTCTACCACTGTGGGAGCAGAGCTTGCTCCTATCAAACAAACTACAACTATTTGATTTGGAGTACTTTTTCATCTGTAGGAGCGCGCTTGCCCGCGATCGCGTCAGCACAGGCAATATATTCATCGACTGACAGACCGAATCGCGGGCAAGCGCGCTCCTACAGGGTCCGTGTTTGCTGCGCGACAGCGTGGTGTCAGGGACACCGGGGCGACTCCCACAGATTCTGCGCAAACTCCTTAGGACCGGCTGGGGTTGCACCCGAACATAAAGTCCCCCACACAGGTCTGAGTTAGCAGGCAGAAAAAGAATCTGCCACGCATTCAGCCAAAGGTATCAGCCCATCAAGGCAACGGATCAAACTTCAGTGCGCTCAGGCTCTGCACTTTGTCTTCGCGGACCATTTTGTATTCGGTGTTCGGGCCGATCCAGCGTTCCCAGATAGCGTCGATTTCACCGGCGTCGTCCATGGCTTTCAGTGATTCATTGACCTTGGCGAGGAAGGCGGGCTCATCCTTGCGCATACCGGCACCGATCGGCTCAAGGGCCATGGGCTCTTTGGCGATGGCCAGTTCGATGCCGGACGCCTTGGCCTGATTGACCAGTTTGATCGCGGTCATGGTGTTGGTGACAAGGCCCAAGACCTTGTTCTGCTGCAACGCCATGTAAGCCGAGCCGGTGTCCTGGAAGGTCACTGGAATGGCTTCAGCAATCCGGATCGACTGCTCGGAGGTCGAGCCCTTGGTGGAGCTGATGCGCTTGCCCTTGAAGAACGCCTTGTCCTTGTCGGCATTGGCCGCGTGAACCACCAGGGTTTCCTTGGCAATGTAGTACGGGTCGCTGAACTGGATCTGGTCGGCGCGGGTTTTGGTGTACGCGAGGTTGGCGAACAGGACGTCAACGCGGCCCATTTTCACTTCTGGAATCCGTGCTTCAACCGACATCGGCTTGAGCTCCAGCTTGACGCCGAGCTTCTTCGCCAAGGCAGTACACAGGTCCACGTCCATGCCTACCAGTTCACGGGTTTTCGGATCCGGTGCGGAGAATGGCGGGACATCGGCATACACGCCGCAGCTCAACGACTGCCTGGCCATGATGTCGCTCAACTGATCGGCGTGGGCGATGGTGACTGCCAAAGGACTCAAGGCTACAGCGGCGAACAAATGCTTGATACGCATGGGAAACTCCAGAAATTCAGGATGAGTTAAGAGCAGGTCCAGCGGCAGTTTTTAGAAATCAGTGCGCCCGCAGGTCTGCGATGAAACGTTGGGCGCGAGGGTGTTGGGGTTGGCTGAAAAAGCTCTCAGGGTCGCTTTTTTCAAGGATCTGCCCGGCGTCCATGAACCAGATGGTGTCAGCGACTTCACGGGCGAAATTCATCTCGTGGGTCACGCACATCATGGTCATCCCGTCTTTGGCCAGGCCTTTCATGACGCTCAGCACTTCGCCGACCATTTCCGGGTCCAGGGCGCTGGTGGGTTCGTCGAACAGCATCACCGGTGGTTCCATGGCCAAGGCTCGGGCAATCGCCACTCGCTGTTGCTGGCCGCCGGACAGTTGCGCCGGATAAGCCCCCGCCTTGTGCGCCAGGCCCACACGGTCCAGCAACTGCATGGCCCGCTCCTTGGCAGCCGAACCCTTGAGCCCGAGGGTCTTGGTCGGTGACAGGATGATGTTGTCCAGCACCGACAGATGCGGGAACAGGTTAAAGCTCTGAAACACGAAGCCCACCCGGCTGCGCAGGCGATTGACGTTGGCATCGGTGCCGTTCACGTCTTGACCGTCGAACAGGATCTGGCCTTTCTGGATGTCTTCCAGGCGGTTGACTGTACGGATCAGGGTTGATTTGCCCGAGCCCGAAGGCCCGCACAGCACCACCACTTCACCGGTGTTCACTTGTGCGGTGAGGTTGGTCAGCGCCTGGTACTCGCCGTACCACTTGTTGACGTTGGAAAACATGATCATTGGACGCATGAGTCAGCCCTCTTCAATTAATGGGGGTCAGCAAAGGGCTGTCGACGGCGGCAGCGGTGACGGTGCCCAGACGCTTGCGGGCAATGCGCCGCTCCAGCCAGTCGGCCAGATGAGTCAGGGCGAAACACAGCAGGTAGTAGATGACAGCAAGGATGAAAAACACCTGGAATGGCTTGGTCAGCAACTGGTTGTTTACCTGATTGGCGGCAAAGGTGATTTCCTGCACGTTGATCACGTAGCCCAGCGAGGTTTCCTTGATAATCGAAATGAACTGGCTGAGCAGGCTGGGCAGGGCGTTGTAAAGTGCCTGAGGCAAGATCACCCAAAGGGTAGTGCGCATATAGCCCATGCCCAGTGCCCGGGACGCTTCGTATTGGCCGGCTGGCAACGCCTGAATGCTGCCGCGAATGATTTCGCTCAGATAGGCGCTCTGGTAGATCACCAATGTGCACAGCATGGTGGTGAAACCGGTGATGTTGTGGCCGATCAGCAGCGGCACCAGGAAGTAGGTCCAGAAGATCACCATCAGCAGCGGGATGCCGCGCAGTACATAGACCCAGACGGTCGAAAACCAGCGCAGCGGGGCCCATGGGGAAATCCGCGCCATGGCCAGCAACAGGCCTAGCGGGAAGGCGAAAACTAGCGCCAGAATCGCCAGAATCAACGTCGCCGCCAGACCGCCCAGTGGCCCGTGCGGGTATTGACCAATAAGGAACAGCGTCCAGTTCTGTTGAAGGATCGTGAAGATATCGAACATGCTCGCTTACCTCGCCAGGGCTTTGTTGAATCGCTTGGCCAGCAGGGCACCCAAGCCCATCAGCAGCAGCGAAAAGGCCAGGTACACCACCGAGGCGACCAGAAAGGATTCAAAGGTGCGGAACGTGTAGTTCTCGACTTCGCGAGTGGCGTAGGTCAACTCCATCACGCCAATGGCCATGGCCAGGCTGGTGTTCTTGAACAGAAGTACGGTGTGGTTGATCAGCGAGGGCAGGCAATTACGCACCCCTTGCGGCAGGATCACGTAACGCATCGAGCGCACGTAGCCCATGCCCAGCGCCCGTGACGCTTCGGTTTGTCCGGATGGGATGGCGCGCAGGCCGCTGCGAATGTCTTCGCTGAAGTAGGCGGCCTGACAGAGGCCCAGCGCGATGACGGAAAACAGATACTCAGTGTTGTAACCCGCGAGCCAGATCTGAGTGGAGGTCGACAGCAAGGTTGGAATACCGAAATACCAGAGCATCAATTGCACCAGCGTCGGCACGTTGCGGTGGTAGGAAACGTAGGCCGCCACCAGACCATTGGCGTATTTGTTGCCGGTCAGACGCACCGTCACCAGAACCAGCGCGAGCAGCATGGCCAGGCACCAGGCGAACAGCGCCAGTTGCAACGTCATTTCGATGCCCTTGACGATCAACTCGGCGTATTCGCCGGTGAGGATCGGGGCTAGATCGAAGTCATTCATGGTCAATCCCTATCGGCATTGGTAGGGGCAGAAAAAATGCCAGGCGCTGGCCTGGCCAAAAGAGCGCATTGACGGATCAGTCCGTTCTGGTCGCCTGGGCTGAACTCAACCCTGATAGTCCTGTGGGCGGGCCGTGGACAGACCGCCGGGGACTTGCAGCGTCGGGGTGATTTCCATATGGCCAATGTTCACCGCAACCGGGGCCGCGATCGCGAAGGCGATGGCATTGGCGATGTCCGCGGCCACCGGCAATTCGAAACCTTCGACGAAGCGTTTGTAGGTCTCTTCGGAGTCGCCATGCACATGGGCAAAGATGTCAGTGGCAACCCGGCCCGGACAGATTTCGGTGACCCGGACGCGCTTGCCGAATGCGTCAATACGCAGCTGGCGCGAGAGCATGCTCACGGCTGCTTTAGTCGCGTGATACGTGGAGTTGCCGCCGAAGTTGTAGGCCGCAGCGATGGAGCTGATGTTGATGATATGGCCGCTGTCGCGCTCGACCATGCCGGGCAGCGCCAGACGGGCCAGATGCAGCACTGCGCGCAGGTTGACGTCGATCAGGAAGTCGATACCTTCAGCGTCCGAAGCCAGGATCGAACCCGGACGATCAACCCCGGCGTTGTTGACCAGAATGTCGAAGCTGTGTTTTTCGAAGAGGGCGGTGAGGCCCGGCAGGTCGGTCACGTCGATGACGTGGGCGATGCAGCCGGTACGTGCCGCCAGTTCGGCGAGCTTGTCGGCGCTGCGGGCAATGGCGTGAACTTCAATGCCTTCCTGACACAGGCGCTCAACCACGGCGGCACCGATCCCGGAAGAGGCGCCGGTGACCAGCGCGGTTTTGTAATCGGAAAATGGCATTGCGTGTACCTCTGAATCTAGTGGTTCACCGGTCTGTCCGGTGAACGTTAAATACGGTCTGGTGTTGCTGATGTATCGACTCTATCCAGCACCAACCCTGACGACCAAGACGGAATGGCTGTGTGGCTATAAGCGTCTCTTATGACGTCTGGTGCGCCTGGAACGCATTTTCTATAGGAACTGACCCAGTGTCTCTGAAACAGCGCTCTCGCCCAGCAACGGGGATCTGTTGGAGCGAGGCTTGCCCGCGAAGAACGATAACGCGGTGTGCCTGACCCACTGAGTCGGCTGGTTCGCGGGCAAGCCTCGCTCCAACAAATCCCGTGTTCGCTGCGCGATAGCCCTCACGCCATCAGTTTGCTGATCGGCACGATCTGCCCACCCGCTGATTCGATTTCAGTACGCACGGTTCTCGCCAGTTCGACTGCGCCGGGGGTGTCGCCATGCAGCAATATCGAGCAGGCGCTGACCTTGATCACCTTGCCGCTGATGCTGGTCACGGTGCCGTATTCGAGCAATTGGCGAACCCGTTGCAACACAGCGGCGGGGTCCTTGATCACCGAATTGGCGATCTTGCGCGGCACCAGCAGGCAGTCGTCGTCATAGGCGCGATCCGCCAGAAAGGTCGTCGCAACCCGCAGATTGTTCTGGCTTGCAGCCGTTTCAATGGCGCGGCTGCTGGATGAACTGACGATGATCTCGGGGTCAAACGCTGCCACTGTGCGAATCAACTGCGCTGCCATGTCGGCATCGGCAGCGACCATGTTGCCCAGCGCGCCATGAAAGCTCATGTGAGTCATGTGATGCCCGGCGACTCTGGCGATGGCGGCCAGCGAGCCGAGTTGATACGTCACATAGGTGCACAGCTCTTTGATTTCGATATTCATCTGCCGACGGCCAAAACCCGCCAGGTCCGGGAAGCCGACGTGGGCCCCCAGATCGATGCCTCTGGCTTTGGCCAGCAGCGCCGTGTTGTTCATGATCAGCGGGTCGCCAGCATGGAAGCCACAGGCAACGTTGGCCGAGGAAATGATCTCCATCAGCGCTTCGTCTTCACCCATGCGCCAGGCACCGAAGCCTTCGCCCATATCGGCATTCAAATCAATCTTCATGGTTGCACCGCGTCGGCGTCGAAAGGTAAGAGGCTGATTAACGGCTGGCCGTAACTGACGGTCGTGCCATTGGCGACAAGTACGCTGCAAACCTGCCCGGCATGCTGACTGCGCACCGGCAGCAGCAAAGTACCAACGGCCAGAATTGCAATCAGTTGACCGGGCTGAAGGTCACTGCCGACAGGCGCGAGCACGATGCTGTCGTCCGGGTGGGCCAGCAGCAAACGGCCTACACCTGAGGCCTTGATCTGCAGCGCGTCCGGCTCAGGCTGGTTTTCCGAGGCCTCGGTCGAACTGGAGTACTCAGCTGCAACACCACGCTTCAAACTCAACTTGAAACCTGGTTTATCGATTTCTGCACCGGACAAACCGGCTGCGGTCAGGTCAGCGACCAACTGGCGAATCTGTTCAATGTTCATGCTTCGTTCCTCAGCGCCGGGCCAGATTCTGCAGGGCCACAAGACGTCGCACTTCAGCCAGGTAAGCCTGATTTTCCTCAAGAGCATCCAGCGCCTGGTCGTAGCTGCATTCGATGAAACGAATCCGGCTGCCAATCGCTGCCTGACCCAGACGCCACAGGTCTGCCTCAATCACGGTGCCGAACTTCGGATAACCGCCGCTGGGTTGGGCATCACGCATCTGAATGATCGGCTGGCCGCCGTGAGGCACTTGAATCACACCGGGCACGATGCCGTGAGAGCGGACTTCCATGGCCTGCTCGGGCAGGATCGGCGTGCCTTCCAGCCGGAAACCGTAACGGTTGCTCTGTGAGGTGATCTTCCAGTCATCGCTCCAGAACGAGGCGCGGGAATCAGCCTTGAATGCCTGGTATTCCGCAGCAGGCAATACGCGCATGGCGACAACCCCGTCAACACTGAGGGGCAGGGCATGAGTCGGGCTCAGTACACCAAAATCCACAGAGCGGGCGAGCAATCCTGGCGCAGCGGCAGCCAGTCGATCACCTTGCTGCAAGGCCCGGCCTTGAAAACCACCGAATTCGCCGCGCAACTGAGTGCTGCGTGAACCCAGCACCATCGGTACGTCAACGCCCCCCGCCAGACACAGGTAAGCGCGGCAGCCAGCAACCGGCTGATTGATCGTCAGCGTCTGACCCTTCAAGCCCTGCATTACCCAGTTTGGCGGGAATCCAACACCGTCCAGATCGGCCGCGCTGGCAGCACCGGTGACTGTAAAGGCGCAGTCTTCAAGCAGACGTACTTCAAAAGGGAATACCGGTATCTCGATGGCGGCTGCTTCTTCGGCGTTGCCCAGCAGAATATTGCCGGTCGCGACCGCCAGGGTGTCCATGGCGCCGGAAGTACCCACGCCATAGCCCAGACTGCCAATGCGGCCCAGGTCCTGAACCGTGGCCAGGGCCGTGGCGGATAAAATCTCGATCATCGAATGATCCTCTCGATGCGAAAACGCAACAGATCCCCCGGCTGCAACAGCGCCGGAGGTGATTGAGCGGGGTCGAAAAACACCATTTCGGTGCGGCCAATGGTGTTCCAGCCGCTCGGGCCTGCGGAGGCAGAAACACCGGTCTGCACGCCACCGATGGACACCGCGCCTGCGCCAATACTCAGCACCGGCACTTTGCGCCGTGGCGTGGCAATGCGCGTATCCATGCCGCCCAGATAGCAGTAGCCTGGATGGCTGCCCAGGGCATACACCGGGTACAGCGGTTCGCTGTGCAGGTGCGCGATGGTTTCAATGTCCAGCCCGGTGTGGGCGATCACGTCGTCCATGTGCGGACCGAACTCGCCGCCATACACCACCGGCAACTCGATTATCCGGCCCTCAAGTGGCAGCGGCTCGCTGGCTTCCCACGCTTGCAGCAAGCGCTCGGTCAAGGCGCTCAGGTGGCGCGGCGGGACGTTGAAAGTCAGCATCAGGTTGTTCATGCCCGGCACCGACTCACGGATTTCCGGCCATTGCTCAGTCATCTGCGCCATGGCCCAGATCCGTTGTTGAGGGGCCAGATCAAGACTGCCGTGCGCTTCGAAGAGCAGGGCAGTGGTACCCAGCAAGCTGATGGTCGGACGTGTGTCCGGGAGAGCGATGCTCATTGCGGGCTCCGTTGCTTTAACCAGTGCTCAAGATGATGAATGTCCACGCCACCGGCGCAGAACGCGGGGTCGTCGAGGATTTCCCGGTGCAAGGGGATGTTGGTGGAGATGCCTTCGACGTACAGCTCGCTGAGCGCCAGACGCATGCGTGCCAGCGCTTCTTCACGGGTCGCGCCGTGGCTGATGACCTTGGCGACCATCGAGTCGTAGTAGGGCGGTACGCGATAGCCCGTGGTGACGTGGGAGTCAACGCGTACACCAAAGCCACCGGGCACTTCCCAGCGGGTGATCTGCCCCGGCGTCGGCATGAAACTGATCGGGTCCTCGGCGTTGATCCGGCACTCCAGCGAGTGACCGCTGGTGACGATATCCGCCTGACGTAATTCCAGACGTTCCCCACGGGCCATGCGTATCTGCTGCTGAACGATGTCGATGCCAGTGGTCATCTCGGTCACCGGATGCTCGACCTGCAAGCGTGTATTCATTTCAATGAAGAAGAACTGGCCGTCTTCGTAGAGAAACTCAAAGGTGCCCACGCCGCGATAACCGATCTGCTGACAGGCCTTCACACAGCGTTCGCCCACATGTGCGATCAGTTGTGGATCGATGCCCGGAGCGGGGGCTTCTTCGAGGACCTTCTGGTGGCGACGTTGCAACGAACAGTCGCGACTGCCCAGCCACACGGCATTGCCGTAGGCATCGCACAGCACCTGGATTTCCACGTGCCGCGGATGGCCGAGAAACTTTTCGATGTACAGTTCAGGGTTGCCGAAGGCCAGACGGGCTTCTTCCCGGGTCAGGGCAATAGCGTCGAGTAATTCCGCTTCTTGCTGGACCACGCGCATGCCACGGCCACCGCCGCCGCCAGCGGCTTTGACGATCACCGGATAACCGATTTCACGGGCCACGGCGAGGATTGCCTGCGGGTCGCTGGACATGCTCGAATCAGGCCCCGGCACGCACGGCACACCGGCTTCGCGCATGGCCCGCTTGGCGGCGACCTTGTCTCCCATGGTGCGGATGCATTCAGCGCTGGGACCGATAAACGTCAGGCCTGCTGCTTTGATGCGTTCTGCGAAGTCTGCATTTTCGGACAGGAACCCGTAGCCGGGATGAATCGCCTGAGCGCCGCTGACCTGTGCGGCAAACAGCAGGGCAGCCTGATTCAGGTAACTGTGGGTCGGTGCAGCGGGACCAATACACAAGGCTTCGTCAGCCTGAGTGACGTATTGCGCGTGGCGGTCAGCCTCGGAGTACACGACTACGGTTTTCAGACCCAGACCCCGACAGGCACGCTGGATACGCAGGGCAATTTCGCCACGGTTGGCGATCAGCACTTTATTGAACATTGTGGGCACCTAAAAAATACGGGGGGTCAAACCAGGCGAAACAACGGCTGGCCGGATTCAACCTCGGTGCCGCCGCTGGCCAGGATCGCGTCGACAATGCCGGCGTGAGGCGCTTTGAGCGGGTGGAACATCTTCATCGCTTCAAGAATCGCCAGGGTTTGCCCTGCTTCGACGTTGTCACCGACTTTCACGAAAGGCGCTTCACCGGCTGCCGGGGTCAGGTGCAGTACGCCGTACAGGCTGGCCTTTACCTCACCACCGGTTTTGTTTTTCTCCGAAGCAGGGCGGGTGACCTGGACGGCGGCTTTTGGCGCTGCCTTGGTGGGCGCTGTGTTTGCAGGTGTGCCCTGCACGGTGTTGCAACCTGTGGCATCTTTGAACAGGCGCAACGTGCTATCGCCTTCCGTGAGGCTCAGTTCGATCAGGTCGGACTCGGCCAGCAACTCGATCAGTGCCTTGATGCGTTCTTGATCCATACCCTTGCCTTTACCTTTGCAGCTTGCCGTATTGAATGAAGTTCAATCTAACGAGGGCTGCGAAGGACCGCCAAGACGGTTTGGCTGTGGGGTGATAAGGCACGCTTATGACGCTGAGACGGTTTGAGCACGCATCTCTGCGACCAGCTCCAGCAGGATCGCCTTGACCGCCTGAGCCGGTACCGACAAGGGCAAATGACCTGACAGACACAAGGCTAGCGGCGCCTGAATATCTGGCTCGACGATGCGCAACATGCGTGCTCCGGTGGCGGCGACCAGCACCTTGGCGGCTGATTCGGGAAGGATGGTCGAACCAAAGCGTTCAGCTACCGCCGAGGTCAGGGTCGCCGACGATTCCACTTCGGCGACCACGTTTGCGCTCTGGCCAATGCTGACAAAGGCTTCGTCTACCAGCTTGCGCATGATGTTGTAGGGGCGGGGCAGGAGCATTTCCATGGGGGCCAGCTCGGCCAGGCCAATTTCATCACGTCCGTCCAGGTGCTCTTCAGCACTGACCAGATACAGGTTCTCCCGTAACAGTGGCACGAAGCTCAGGCCATGCACTTCGCGACCGCCATACAGCACGGCCATGTCCATGCGGCCATTCATGATCAGTTCGCTGAGGGTGGTGCCGAAGTTTTCATTGAGGTACAGGAGAATGCCCGGATATCGCTCGCGCACCCGTCGTAGCAGAGGTAGCGACAGCGTGGACGCAGCGGTGCCCGGCGCGAGCCCCACTGACACTTGGCCGGACAGTGCGTGACCGGTGTCGTTGACGTCGCTGATCGCCTGCTCACACTGGCGCAGGATGTGTTGTGCATGGCCGTACAAGACCTTGCCCGCTTCAGTCGGCGTCACACCGCGTTTGGTGCGAATCAGCAGTTGCTGATGCAGTTCGGCTTCGAGGGTTGCCAGCTGTTGGCTAAGGGCGGGCTGGGCGATATGCAGGACGTCGGCGGCTTGGGTCAGGCTGCCGATGTCGACGATCTTAACGAAGTACTTCAGGCGACGGAGGTTCAAGAGGAGGGCTCATGGTGGGCTGACATCTGTTGGGTGTTAGCAAAAGCCAGGCCACCGGTGGAGAAGGCACAGGTATCTACATAACTTCTGTATTTGTGTACATATCCGTTATTGGGGTAACGGCTGGTATTGGTTGCGCTTTTACAGCGCCTCACTTTTGATAGATCCGGAAGCCGGCCCAGACAAAAGTAAGCAAAACGCTCTTGCCCCACCACTCGGCACCTCGCTGGTGCTCGGTGTACCCGCCCGCAGATCCTGAACCGTGGGCCGCCGCAACGGGCCATCCATGGCCCAATGCGGCTAACCTGGCGTCCTGCCCCTCTTCAACTCAAGGGCGCCCCACGCTTCAGAATCTGCGTTCGGCCAGCGTGGTTTAACGGGGCGCCTCAGATCAAAATCAAAAGCGCGGCGGCCTGACAGCCGACCTGGTTGTGCGGGTTTGCCGGGCATCTGTAGGAGCTGCCGAAGGCTGCGAAGCGGTGTGTCAGACATCGAATGCGTTGGATGTGGTGGCGTCTCGCGAACAAGTTCGCTCCTACCGGTCCGCGGGGAACCGCTGCTTTTGATCTGCTTTTGATTTTGATCTTAAGCGCCCCGTTAAACCACGCCGGCCGGAATTCGACCTTGCTGTGTGGGGTGAACCGGCAGGGATGCCGGTTTAGCCGCCTCAGGCCATGGATGGCCGGTGGCGGCGGCCCCACGCAGCAAGGTCGGATTACGGGCATGCCGAGCCTAGGCGAGGCACCAAGTGGTGGGGCAAGAGCGTTTTGCTTACTTTTGCGCTCCATCAAAAGTGAGGCGCTGTAAAAGCGCAACCAATATCCGCCATAACACAGTAACGAATATGTACACAAATACAGAAGTTATGTGAATACCTATTCCCAAAGGTCTACCCCAAAACTATAAGCCTTTGCTATGACCAGACGCGTCACGGCCAATTGTGCCTGCCCAACGTACAGTAAAGTATGGCTTGTTCCATTTTGGTGCATAGGTGATCCATGCCCGGTCATAAGCACTTCCTATTAACCCAGAACGAAACTGTCTTATCTGCTAAAGGATGCAGCCTCGTAACGTAGAGCCTCGAATGTCACCTCCGAGGATCACCACCTTGAACGCCTCCCGCATCGCCGCCCGCGTGCAACGCATCAAACCTTCGCCGAGCAGCGCCGCTGCCGACCGTGCCAACGAACTGCGTCGCCAGGGCAAATCGATCATTAACCTGGTCGTCGGCGAGCCCGACTTCGATACCCCAAAACACATTCGCGAAGCCGCCAGCGCCGCCATCGAAAATGGCGCAACACGCTACACCCTCAACGCCGGCACCCTTGAGCTGCGCCAAGCCATCGCCGCCAAACTGGCCCGTGAAAACAGCCTTGATTACCCGGCGTCGCAAGTGGTCGTCACCAGTGGTGCCAAGAGCGCAATCTTCAATGCGTTTGCCGCGACGCTCGGGGCAGGGGATGAAGTGCTGATTCCTGCACCTTACTGGGTGTCTTACCCGGACATGGTGCTGGCCTGCGAAGGCGAGCCGGTGACGCTGGCCTGCCCGGAAGAAAACGGCTTCAAGCTCACCGCAGAGCAATTACGTGCCGCAATTACCGAGCGTACTCGCTGGCTGCTGATCAACTCACCCAGCAACCCGACCGGCGCCAGTTACAGCGCTGAAGAGCTGCGGGCCTTGGCCGACGTGTTGCTGGATTTCCCCGACGTGTTGGTGATGACCGATGACATCTACGAGCACATTCGTTTCGACGATGCACCCAACGCCCACATCCTGACCGTGGAACCGGCGCTGCGTGATCGCGTGCTGGTGATCAATGGTGTTTCGAAGACGTACGCCATGACCGGTTGGCGTATCGGCTACGCGGCCGGTCCGGCTGACCTGATCAATGCCATGGCGACCTTGCAGTCGCAGTCGACCAGCAACGCCAGTTCTGTCAGTCAGGCGGCGGCGGTGGCAGCGCTGAACGGTGATCAGTCTTTTGTAAAAGAGAGCGTGGTGGTTTACCAGCGACGTCGCGACCGCTGTCTGGAACGGATCAACGCCATCGACGGCCTGAGCTGCCTCAAACCCAACGGCGCGTTCTACCTGTACGTCAACTGTGGGGCATTGCTCGGTAAAACCAGACCCGATGGCAAGCCCTTGGAAACCGACGCCGATGTGGTGATGTATTTGTTGGAAAGCCAGGGCGTAGCAGTTGTAGCCGGTACAGCCTATGGTTTGGCACCTTTCTTCCGGATGTCCATCGCCACGGCGTTGGAAACCCTGGAAGAGGGTTGTTCGCGAATCGCCACCGCCGTTGCAGCATTGGGCTGAGGCGCGAGCATGACGACCCAAGTGAGCGCGCTGAGTTTCCGGCAAGCCTTGTTGGCGATGCTGGGGATCTCACTGGTGCTGATGCTCTCGGCGCTGGATCAGACGGTGATCGGCAACGCCTTGCCGAGCATTGTCGCCGAGCTGCAAGGGTTTGAGCTCTATGCCTGGGTTGCCACGGGTTATCTGCTGACCTCGATTGTCACCATCCCGGTGTTCGGCAGGCTTGGCGATTACTACGGTCGCAAGCCGTTCGTGATCGCGGCCACCATCGTCTTCACCCTGGCTTCGCTGGTCTGTGCTCTAGCCAACGACATGCTGGTGCTGGTGATTGGTCGTGCGCTTCAGGGTGTCGGCGGCGGCATGCTGATCGGGACAGCGTTCGCCTGCATTCCTGAGTTGTTCCCGGATACCCGGCAGCGACTGCGCTGGCAGATGATGCTCAGTGCGCTGTTCAGCGTGGTCAACGCTATTGGTCCCGGGCTGGGTGGTTTCCTGACCGAAGCTTATGGCTGGCGATCGGTGTTCTATCTCAATTTGCCGCTGGGTTGCCTGGCACTGTTTTTTGCCTGGCGTTATCTGCCGTATTACCGGCCGGTGCAAGTGACAGGCATTCGTCTGGACTGGCCAGGTGCTCTCTTGATTGCGCTGGCATTGGGCAGCCTGCAACTGGGGGCTGAGTGGATGGGGCATTCCAGCACAGCGTTAAGCGCCACATTGGGTTTGATTTGCCTGCTTTCTGTCGCGGCGCTCTGGTTCTGGGAGCGTCGCTGCAAATCCGCATTACTGCCCCCGGCGATGTTTGCAGTGCCGAGCCTGCGCATTCTTTTTTTGCTGTCAATGCTGGCCGGCGCGATCATGTTTACCTTGCTGTTTTACCTGCCGCTGTTGCTGCAGGGCAGCTACGGATACTCACCCAAGGACGCTGGTTTGTTGATTACGCCGCTGGCGTTGAGTATCACTCTTGGCGCGATCGTCAACAGCCGTATCGTGACCCGGCTGCGTAACCCCAATCTGTTACCGCTGGCCGGGTTCGTTGCCTTGCTGATGGCTTGTGTCGGGCTGTCGCTGGTGGGGCGGCAGGCTTCTTT
The DNA here is from genome assembly GCF_002699985.1 of Pseudomonas sp. ICMP 561. Classification (GTDB taxonomy): domain Bacteria; phylum Pseudomonadota; class Gammaproteobacteria; order Pseudomonadales; family Pseudomonadaceae; genus Aquipseudomonas; species Aquipseudomonas quasicaspiana. The sequence goes on from NZ_LKBT01000008.1 coordinate 78,344, forward strand.
CAATACCTTGTTGATGTTGATTCTGCTGGCCGGTGTGGGTCTGGGATTCATCTTGCTCAACCTGACCGTCTTCACCCAGACCCAGGCTGAGCGGCAGTTTCTCGGTATCGCTACCGCGTTGACCCAGTCATTGCGACTGGTCGGTGGTTTGCTGGGCACAGCGGCCATGGGCGTGCTGGTCAACCTGCTGTACGTGAGTCATTTGAATAGAGTGTTTCTGGCAGCGGGCCAGGAAGGAGAACTGGCTCGCTATATCGACCCGCAGGTTTTACTCAATTCAACCCCGGCCGTTGGTGGCAATCATCAACTACTGGAGCTGGCGCGTGATGCGTTGGCGCGCTCGGTGGGTGTTGGTTTGTTGATGTGTGCCGGGCTGGGTGTTATCGCATTACTGATTTTAGTTCGCCTGGCGCCCGTCAAGTTGTTAGCTGCTACTCAATCTACTGCTTCGAAATAATAAGAAACTCACTGCCCACTCCTGACTGCTTACAACACTTACTTACAGCTGAGGATATCTCGATGGAGCTTATTTATCGCTCACCCCGCGTGGTGGCTGGTATTTGTGGAATGGTCATGGCCCAACAGGCGTTCAGTGCCGGTTTTGTCGAAGACAGCAAGGCCAGTGTTCTGGCACGTAACTTCTTCAGTAACGCGGACAACCGCAGTGGTACTGCGGATCCTAATTACACTCAGGAGTGGGGCCAGGGTTTCATTTTTGATTTCCGTTCCGGTTATACCCCGGGCACTGTAGGTTTCGGTGTAGACGCGCTGGGCATGCTCGGTATTCGTCTGGATTCCGGTAAAGGCCGCCATTACAACCCGACCAGCACGGCATTCAACGGTAACGTGTTTCCGACTGACAGCGATGGCCGGGCGGTAGATGAGTTCGGCAGCATTGGCCTGACCGCCAAGGCACTGGTGTCCAAAACCGAGTTCCGCTACGGCACACTGGTGCCTATGCTGCCGGTGGTGATCTCCACCGACCGCATGCTGCAACAGACTTTCAATGGCGGTCAGGTTCAATCCAAAGATCTGGATAACTTCACCTTTACCCTCGGCCAACTGGAACATGTCAAAGGTCGTGGGTCGAGTAACCAGATGGGGATGTCGATACCTGGCGCGAATAACGCGGTGAGCGGCGAGTTCGTTAACAAGTTCTATTACGGCGGTGTGGATTACAAACCGACCAAAGACCTGACCGTCCAGTATTACTACGGCAACTTGAAAGACTTTTACAAACAACACTTTCTCGGCTTGAAATACGACATGCCGGTCGGGCCAGGTGTATTGCGTTCGGACCTGCGTTACTTCGACAACAGCTCTGATGGCGCCAATGGCAATGATCCGGCGTTCTACACGTTCGGTTATTACGGCGATGGCGTCACCAAAGGCAAAGTTGACAGCCGTCTTTCCAGTGCGTTGTTCACTTATATGATTGCCGGTCATAGCCTGTCTGCCGGTTTCCAGCAAGTCAGCGGCGACAGCGATGCGGTCTGGCTGAATCAGGGTGACGGTTCCAGCGCGTACTTCATGACCGAATCAATGATCGGCAAATTCCAGCGTGCCGGTGAAAGTACCTGGCAGGTTCGTTACGGCTATGACTTCGCTCAGGTTGGCGTTCCGGGGCTGACGTTCCTTGGCATGTACGAAAGCGGCTCGAATATCCGCACGCCGGACGGTGATCGCAAGGAGTGGGAGCGCAACCTGACGCTGGGCTATGTGGTGCAATCCGGGCCTCTTAAAAAGCTCGGCATCCAGTTGCGGCATGCCTCGCTACGTACTCAGGTCACTACCCAGCGTGACAGCGATGAGCATCGGGTGATCGTGACGTATCCGCTGGATATTCTCTGATCCCGACCGGGACACGGCTCCCTGTTTATTCAGAACAGGGAACCGCACTTAACTCTTACTTCATGTTTCATCACTTGCCCGCAACACTAGGCGCGGTGTATCACCTTGGGCTGAATATTTTTGCTCAGGAGAGATTGCACATGCGTGCTGCAAATATTGCCGGTTTCATGCTGGCTCTGGCATTACCCGTCGGGGCGATGGCCGACACACCCAGCTATGGCAAGCAACTTGAGGGTTTTAAATACCCTTATCCGTTGAGCAAATTCGAATTCGAATCTCAGGGTAAAAAGCTCGAAATGGGTTACATGGATGTCGCCGCCCAAGGCAAGGCCAACGGTAAAACCGTGGTGCTGATGCATGGCAAGAATTTTTGCGGCGCAACCTGGGAAGACAGCATTAAGGCCTTGAGCAGCGCGGGCTATCGTGTGGTCGCGCCAGACCAGATTGGCTTCTGTACTTCCAGCAAACCCGAGCAGTACCAATACACCTTCCAGCAACTGGCGACCAACACCCATGCGCTACTCGCCAAACTGGGCGTCGACAAGGCGACCATCATTGGTCATTCCACTGGCGGCATGCTCGCCACCCGTTATGCCCTGATGTATCCGCAGCAGACTCAACAACTGGTCATGGTCAACCCGATTGGTCTGGAAGACTGGAAAGCCCTGGGTGTGCCGTATCGCACGGTGGATCAATGGTATGCACGTGAGCTGAAAGTTACCGCCGAAGGCATTCGCAAATACGAGCAGAACACCTATTACGCCGGCCGCTGGAAGCCCGAATACGACAAGTGGGTGGACATGCTTGCCGGTCTGAGCAAGGGGCCGGGCAAGGAAGTGGTGGCGTGGAACTCGTCGCTGATCTACGACATGATTTTCACTCAGCCGGTGTTTTATGAATTCCCGAAACTCACCGTTCCGACTTTGCTGATGATTGGCGACGCGGACACGACAGCCATCGGCAGCGACATCGTTTCGCCGGAGCTCAAGGCTAAGCTGGGTAACTACAAAGTACTGGGCAAGGACGTCGCGAAGATGATTCCCGGCGCCAAACTGGTTGAGTTCCCGGGGATGGGGCATGCACCGCAGATGGAGGATCCGGTGGGGTTCAACAAGGCGTTGATTTCAGGGTTGGGTGGGAAGTAAGCCGTCGTAGCGCGACCAGGCGGTCCTGAGGACTTATTTACCTTTCTTCCCTGACTGACCGCCCGAAGGATCAAAACACTGGCTGTCATACCGCGGACTTTCGCACAGCGATTTTGCAGTCGGGGGAGGCGGGCGGTTCTTTTGATATAGCTTATAGCTCTCCGTCTCATAGACAGTGACCTTGGTCCGGCCGCTGACTTTCAGGAACTCGGTAGCCTTCAGATTGATCTTGTGCGCGTGATCCACGGGCTCACCCTGACGTAGCATGTTGGGTGGGCCTTGTCTTTGTACGGACGTCGCAGCGTTGTCTTCGCTGCAAGGGACTGACGCAAAGCTCACCTTGCCTTCAGGCGAAGTGCATTTGAATATCTCGCTGCGAGCAATCCCGCTGGCGAGCAGGGCGGTGATGGCTAGCGCCAGTGAATATCCTTTCATGAAGTCTCTCCGTAGGTGGCGCAAAGCTACCATTTGTGCTGTGCAAGCCCCAGATATTTTTGCGCTTGCGATACGGCATCTGGCTTTAGCTGGTTCAAACCAGGTTCCGAACGCTATGCCTGTCTCGTACGCATAAAGTAAACGGTTAGTGCACCGACTGGATATCAGGTCACCGAAGGCTAGTCGTCCGGATGATCGCGAGCCGGGCGGTATCGTTTCCGGCTTTTGACACTTGCGTCGGAAGCATCTTGCGACACCTCAACCTTTCACAAAACGGTTACTCAACCGTCACTTCCAGTTCACCCCGTTGAAACACCCCAGGCCTACTGTCAGTTGCAACTCACAACAACCAGACAGAGAAGCCCATGAACCCAGCCATCCATGTCGAGCGTCTGAACAAGACTTTTGCGCGCAAGCCCGCGCTGGTTGATCTGGCATTGTCTATACAACCCGGAGAAATGGTCGCCCTGATCGGTGCCTCGGGTTCCGGCAAATCCACGCTGTTGCGTCACCTTGCCGGGCTGGCGTGCTGTGATCGTGGCAATGGCGGGAGCGTACAGGTGCTGGGCCGAGAGGTGCAGGCCGCTGGCCGCCTCAACGGCAAGGTACGCAAGCTGCGTTCCGATATCGGCTACATCTTTCAGCAGTTCAATCTGGTCAACCGTCTCAGCGTGCTCGATAACGTGCTGCTGGGTTGCCTGGGACGCATGCCCGGCTGGCGCGGCAATCTCGGCCTGTTCAATGCCGAAGAAAAACAACGCGCCTTGCAGTCACTGGACCGCGTCGGTCTTGTGGATCTGGCCGCACAGCGTGCCTCGACCTTGTCGGGGGGCCAGCAACAGCGAGTCGCCATTGCCCGGGCGTTGACCCAGCGTGCCGAGGTGATCCTCGCTGACGAGCCTATCGCTTCGCTGGACCCTGAGTCCGCTCGCAAGGTCATGGAAATCCTCGCCGATATCAATCGCACTGACGGCAAGACCGTAGTCGTCACCCTGCATCAGGTGGATTACGCCGTGCGCTATTGCCCTCGCGCCGTGGCGCTTAAAGGCGGACGGATTCATTTCGACGGTGACGGGAAAAATCTCAGCAGCCAGTTCCTCAATGATCTGTACGGCGCAGACGTGGACACCAGCCTGATGATTGCTGAAGAGGGTCGACGCATCGTTGCCCCACCTCGTCTGGTGCTGGCTCGCAACTGAGCCGCCTCCCATTACTTTTAAAAAAACCGAACACAACAAACAGCCAAACCCAAACTGAGGAGTGCTTCCATGTTGAACCGTATCGGTCGCGTCGTTGCGTCTGCCGCGTTGCTGGGCAGTTGCCTGCTGGGCACTGCCCACGCCGACGAGAAAGTCATCAACTTCGGCATCATGTCTACCGAGTCTTCGCAGAACCTGAAAAGCATCTGGCAGCCGTTTCTGGATGACATGGGCAAGAAGACCGGGCTGAAAATCAACGCCACCTTCGCCTCGGACTATGCAGGCTTGATCCAGGGCATGCGTTTCAACAAGGTCGACGTGGCCTGGCTGGGCAACAAGGCCGCCATGGAAGCGGTGGACCGCTCCAACGGTGAAATCTTCGCTCAGACTTCGGCCGCCAACGGTGCGCCGGGCTACTGGAGCGTGATCATTGCCCGCAAGGACAGCCCGATCAACACCGTCGAAGACATGCTCAAGAATGCCAAGACTCTGACCTTCGGTAACGGTGATCCAAACTCCACCTCCGGTTATCTGGTACCGGGTTACTACGTGTTCGCCAAGAACAACGTCGACGCCGCTACGGCCTTCAAGCGCACCTTGAATTCCAGCCACGAAGTGAACGCTCTCAGCGTTGCCAAGGGCCAGCTGGATGTTGCGACCTTCAACACTGAAAGCTGGGATCGCCTGGAAGTCACCCAGCCGGATATGGCTGCCAAGCTCAAAGTGATCTGGAAGTCGCCATTGATTCCGGCCGACCCAATGGTCTGGAGCAAAGCGCTGTCGGACGAGAATAAAAACAAGATTCGTGAGTTCTTTGCCGATTACGGCAACACCGACGAAGAGAAAGCCGTCCTCAAGGGCATGCAACTGGGCAAGTTCCTCAAGTCCAGCGATGACCAACTGCTGCCGATCCGTCAGCTGGATCTGTTCAAGCAGCGCACCGAAACCCTCGCCAGCACCAGCCTCAATGCCGACGAGAAAGCCAAACGCCTCAAGGACATCGATGCGGGCTTGAGCAAGTTGCAGGAACGCCTGACCGAGCTTGAGAAGAAAAACACTGCAAGTGCGGGTTGATTGATCCGGGGCGTGCTCTTGTCGGGCACGCCCACCTCCTGCTTAACGAGATCCGACAATGACGAGCACGACTACCCATGCGGCTTACACCCAGGCTGCCGGCAAACGCAGTTGGCCGCAGTACCTGGGCTGGGGCCTGTTTCTGGCCATGCTGGCCTGGGCCTGGCAGGGCGCCGAGATGAACCCGTTGGCGCTGTACCGCGACTCGGGAAACATGGCGACTTTCGCCGCCGATTTCTTCCCGCCTGACTTCCACGAGTGGCGCTCGTACCTCAAGGAAATGATCGTCACTGTGCAGATTGCTCTGTGGGGCACGGTACTGGCGATTGTCTGCTCGGTCCCGCTGGGCATCCTTTGCGCTGAAAACATCACCCCTTGGTGGATTCACCAACCGCTGCGTCGGGTCATGGACTCCTTTCGCTCCATCAATGAAATGGTCTTCGCCATGTTGTTTGTGGTGGCGGTCGGCCTGGGTCCCTTTGCTGGCGTTCTGGCGCTTTGGATCAGTACCACAGGTGTACTGGCCAAGCTGTTCGCCGAAGCCGTGGAAGCGATTGATCCAGGTCCAGTCGAAGGTGTGCGTGCCACCGGTGCCAGCGCCTTGCAGGAAGTGATTTACGGCGTGATCCCGCAAGTCATGCCGTTGTGGATTTCCTACGCGCTGTATCGCTTCGAGTCCAACGTGCGCTCGGCAACAGTCGTGGGCATGGTCGGCGCGGGCGGGATTGGCGTGATCCTCTGGGAAAACATCCGCGCGTTCCAGTTCACCCAGACCTGCGCCGTGTTGCTGGTGATCATCGTGGTGGTCAGTGTCATCGACATCGTGTCCCAGCGTTTGCGCAAGCAGTTTATTTAGATGTCGTGGTGGACCGGATTTTGTGCTGTGGATGTTGCTCTCGTAGGACCGGCTTTAGCCGGGAGGGCGTCGGTGGTTTCAAGTAGGTGTGTCGACCCTGGTGGCGCTCTACCGGCTAAAGCCAGTCCTACAGGGTTACGCGCTGTTTTACGAAATAAGGTGTTTTTTAACCATGGACATGTCTAGACAACAAGCCGAGCCGCTGTACCTGGAGCTCGCCAACATTCTGCGCGCCGAGCTCGGCAGTTACACCTCAGGGGATTACTTGCCTCCTGAAGTTCAGCTCGCTGCACGTTTTGAAGTCAACCGTCACACCATTCGCCGTGCCATCGATGAGTTGGTGCGTGAGGGCAGTGTGTTGCGGCGGCAGGGTAAAGGTACGCAGGTATTGCAGCGTCCGTTGATCTATCCCATGCGAGCTGACAGTGCCTATACCCAGTCGTTGTCAGCGCAGGGCGTTGGCGTTGATGCCACGCTGCTGCAGCGTCAGGAGTGCCCGGCCAGCGCTGAAGACGCTGAACACTTGCAGCTGGATCAATACGCGCCGCTGATCGAGCTGCACACCTTGCGCAAACTCGACGGCCATCCGGTGAGCCTGATTCGCCATCGCTTCTGCGCCACCCGCAGCGAGTTGCTGGCCAGTTACCGACGCGGCTCGCTGCGCCAGTTCCTGGCTGACCGCGACTTGCCGCTGACTCGAACCCTGAGTCTGGTCGGGGCGCGTCTGCCCAGTCGTGAAGAGGCGGATCTGTTGATGATGCCGCGTCATCTGCCAGTGCTCACCGTTCTCACTGTTTCCCGCGACGGCAGCGGCCATCCGGTGGAGTTGTCCCGCTCCACCAGTCGTTCCGACCGCTTTCAGTATCAGTTCATCGTCTGATGGAGATGCCCTATATGAACCCTGCTACAGACCCCGCTATTGCCGCACGTCAACGCTGGATCGGTGTACTCGCTCGCGCCGTCGGTGACGAGTTGAGCCGTCACGAATCGGCGTTACGTGACGCCGAATACCAACTGATTCGCGCCCCGGAAATCGGCATGACGCTGGTGCGTGGCCGCATGGGTGGCACCGGCGCGGCCTTCAATGTCGGTGAAATGAGCGTGACCCGTTGTGTCGTACGCCTGGCTGATGGCCGTACCGGTTACAGCTATCTGGCCGGGCGCGACAAACCCCGCGCCGAATTGGCCGCACTGGCCGATGCCCACCTGCAAGGCCCGCAGCAACAACACTGGCTCAGCGAACTGATCGAGCCTATGGCCCGCGCCCAGCTCAAGCGCCGCGCTGACAAGGATGCCGAAACCGCCGCCAGCAAAGTGGAATTCTTTACCCTTGTCAGAGGAGAAGACTGATGAATGCAGCACTGTTGCAACCGGCATTCGCCGACCCGGTACTCGACGCCCAGCGCAGTTTTCGCGCGGCCCTCAAAGCGCTGGCAGGCCCTGGTGTCATCCACACCTTGCAGGCGGCCCAGCGACCGCCCGCACTTACCGGTCTTGATTCAGCCACCCATGCCTTGTGCCTGGCCTTGCTGGATATCGACACCGCTCTGTGGCTGGCTCCGGCTTTCGATACCCCGGCGATTCGCGCCAATCTGGCTTTTCACTGCGGCTGCCCGATTGTCACTGAGCGCCGCCATGCGCGATTCGCCTTGCTCGACGAGAGCCAGCTACAGGATCTGTCCGGCTTCGACCTGGGTAACGACCGTTACCCGGATCAGTCCTGCACTTTGTTGATCCAGTTGCCCAGTCTGGGCGGCGGTAGCTCCATGAGCTGGCAGGGACCGGGCATTGAAAGCGAAAACAAAGTGGCCTTGCCGTTGAGCGACACGTTCTGGAACCAGCGCGAGCAACACAACGATTTTCCCCGAGGGCTGGACGTGTTCTTTGTCGCCGACAGCGATCTGCTCGGCCTGCCGCGCAGCACCCGGGTCACACAACTTGCACAGGAGCGTGCCTGATGTACGTCGCCGTAAAGGGTGGCGAACAGGCCATCGATAATGCTCACCGCCTGCTGGCCAAAAAACGCCGGGGCGATATATCCATTGCCGAACTCAGCGTCGAGCAGATCCGTCAGCAATTGCCTTTGGCCGTGGCTCGCGTGATGACCGAAGGCTCGCTGTACGACGAGCAACTGGCTGCGCTGGCCATCAAGCAAGCGGCGGGGGACATGATCGAAGCGATCTTCCTGCTGCGTGCCTACCGCACGACACTGCCGCGTTTCAGCGCCAGCTTGCCGATCAATACGTCGGACATGCAGCTCAATCGTCGTTTGTCGGCCACCTTCAAGGACCTGCCCGGCGGGCAATTGCTTGGCCCGACGTTCGACTACACCCATCGCCTGCTGGACTTCACCTTGCTGGCAGACGGCGAATACCCGGGGCCGCAGGCGCAGGAAAACGCCGTTCTTGAACCTTGCCCGCGTGTCTTGGGGTTATTGGCCAAAGAAGGCTTGATGAAGAACGAAGCCGACAGCAGCGAAGACGTTGCCGACATCACCCGCGAGCCGCTGGAGTACCCGGCCAATCGTGCTCAGCGCTTGCAAGCCCTGGCCCGTGGCGATGAAGGTTTTCTGCTGGCCCTGAGTTATTCCACCCAACGCGGTTATGGCCGCAATCACCCGTTCGCCGGGGAAATCCGGATTGGCGAAGTCGAGGTCTGGATCGAACCTGAAGAGCTGGGTTTCCCGATTGCCATTGGCGCCATCGAAGTGACCGAGTGCGAAATGATCAACCAGTTCGTCGGTTCGGCCACTGAACCGGCGCAATTCACTCGCGGTTACGGTCTGGCGTTCGGCCACGCAGAGCGCAAGGCGATGGCCATGGCGCTGGTAGATCGCTCTTTACGCGCTGAAGAGTTCAACGAAGAAATCCAGTCTCCGGCGCAGCAGGAAGAGTTTGTCCTGGCCCATTGCGACAACGTCGAGGCTGCCGGTTTCGTTTCGCACCTGAAATTGCCGCACTACGTCGACTTCCAGTCCGAACTGGGGCTGATTCGTAAACTGCGTGCGCCTGCACAGAAGGAGCCCAAGCCATGAATGCTTATCAGCAGGCAAAACCCCAGCCCCAGCGCGACGAGGCCTACAACTTCGCGTATCTGGATGAGCAGACCAAACGCATGATCCGCCGTGCGTTGCTCAAGGCGGTGGCCATTCCCGGTTATCAGGTGCCATTTGGCGGCCGTGAAATGCCGCTGCCGTATGGCTGGGGCACGGGTGGAATGCAACTGACGGCAGCGATTCTGGGCGCTGAAGACGTGCTCAAGGTCATCGATCAGGGCGCGGACGATACCACCAATGCCGTGTCGATCCGGCGCTTCTTTGCCCGCACCGCCGGTGTTGAAACTACCGAGCGCACGCCTGAAGCAACCGTCATCCAGACCCGCCACCGGATTCCGGAAACGCCCCTGAGTGCGGATCAGATTCTGGTCTATCAAGTGCCGATTCCCGAACCGCTGCGCTTCATTGAGCCACTGGAAACCGAAACCCGGACCATGCACGCCCTCAATGACTACGGGGTCATGCACGTCAAACTTTACGAAGACATCGCCACGTTCGGGCACATCGCGACCAGCTACGCCTACCCGGTAATGGTCGATGAACGCTACGTAATGGACCCGTCGCCGATCCCCAAATTCGACAACCCAAAACTCGACATGAGCCCGGCGTTGATGCTGTTCGGGGCGGGGCGGGAAAAACGCCTGTACGCCGTGCCGCCGTTTACCCGAGTGGTGAGCCTGGACTTCGAGGATCACCCGTTCGAGATCCAGCGCTGGGAACACAACTGCGCCATTTGCGGCAGCCACGATTCCTATCTCGACGAGCTGATTCTTGATGATTCAGGAACCCAGAGCTTCGTCTGTTCCGACACGGATTACTGCGCTCAGCGCGTCAGCCAGCAACAGGAGGCGAGCCAATGATCAGCGGGCAAGTCAGCCACAACATTACGTCACTGCCCGAGAGCACACAGCCGCTGCTTAAGGTTCGTGACCTGACCAAACTGTATGGCCCGGACAAAGGCTGCCAAGGCGTCAATTTCGAGCTGTATCCGGGGGAGGTGCTGGGCATCGTCGGTGAATCCGGTTCCGGTAAATCCACTTTGCTCTCGCTACTCAGTGGCCGCTGCCCGCCAGACCGTGGCGGCATCGATTATCGCGGCAAGGACGGGCAGATGCTTGATCTGTACAGCGCCAGCGAAGCCCAGCGCCGCACCTTGCTGCGCACCGAATGGGGTTTCGTCGAGCAAAGCCCGCGTGATGGTCTGCGCATGGGCGTGTCCGCCGGAGCCAATATCGGCGAACGCCTGATGGCTCAGGGCGTGCGCAATTATCAGGCGCTGCGGGAAGCCGGCATTGACTGGCTGACTCAGGTGGAGATTGATCCGCTGCGCATCGACGATCTGCCGCGCACGTTCTCCGGCGGCATGCAGCAGCGCTTGCAGATCGCTCGCAATCTGGTCTCCAGTCCGCGACTGGTGTTCATGGATGAGCCAACCGGCGGCCTCGACGTCTCGGTGCAGGCGCGCTTGCTGGATTTGCTGCGCGCCCTGGTGCGTGAGCTGGACCTGGCGGTGGTGATCGTCACCCATGACCTGGCCGTCGCCAGACTGCTGGCCGACCGTTTGATCGTGATGCGTCGCTCGCGGGTGGTGGAAACCGGTCTGACCGACCAGATCCTCGATGACCCGCAACATCCTTATTCGCAGTTGCTGGTGTCTTCGGTGCTGCAGCCGTGAATCGCCTTTTGGGGGACGTCTCATGAATACGCTGATCGAGGTCCGCGACCTCTCGAAAACTTTCACATTGCACCAGCAGAACGGTGTCGCGCTCAACGTGCTGCGCGGCATGAATTTCAAAGTACGCGAAGGGGAATGCCTGGTGCTGCATGGCGACTCCGGCGCAGGCAAGAGCACTTTGCTGCGTACGCTATACGCCAACTATTTGCCCGCTGGCGGCAGCATCCGCGTGCAGCATGACGGTGAATGGCTGGAGCTGGTGGGTGCAGAGCCCCGGCAAGTGCTGGCGGTAAGGCGCCAGACGTTGGGTTACGTCAGCCAGTTTCTACGGGTGATCCCGAGGGTTTCCAGTCTGGATGTGGTCATGGAGCCTGCGCTTTCACGGGGCTGGTCAAAAGCCGACGCCAAAGCCCGTGCCGAACAGCTGCTGACCCGCCTGAACATTCCACAGCGCCTGTGGCAACTCGCACCGGGGACTTTTTCCGGCGGTGAGCAACAGCGTATCAATATTGCCCGCGGCTTCATGGTGCCCTGGCCCGTGTTGCTGCTGGACGAGCCCACCGCATCGCTGGATGACAGCAATCGCCAGGTGGTGCTGGAGCTGATGAGTGAAGCCAAACATGCCGGTGCAGCGTTGATTGGGATCTTCCATGACCGCACCGCCCGTGAAGCGGTTGCCGACCGCTTTCTGGACATGACCCCGGTGGACCTGACCGCCAAGGAGTTGCAGCAATGCTGACCGAACAGATTCTCACCAATGCTCAAGTGGTAACCGCTGATCAGGTGTTCAACGGCACCGTGGTAGTGCGCGATGGCGTGATCGTTGAGATGCAAACCGGGCGTAGCCAGGCGCCTCAGGCGCAGGACCTGCAAGGCGATTTCCTGCTGCCTGGCCTTGTCGAGCTGCACACCGACAACCTTGAAAAACACCTGTCGCCACGCCCCGGCGTAGACTGGCCTTCGGCGTCGGCGGTGCTCAGCCATGATGCGCAGATCATTGCATCGGGCATCACCACGGTGTTCGACGCGCTGTCTATCGGTGACGTCAACCCCAAGGGCAAGCGCATGCAGCAACTGCCTGCGATGCTGGAAGCGATTGCCCACGCTAACGCGGCAGGCCTGACCCGTGCCGAGCACCGCCTGCACTTGCGTTGTGAAGTCTGCCACCCGGACACCTTGAGCGTGTTCCGCGATCTGGTAGCGCAGCCACTGGTGCAACTGGTGTCAGTGATGGATCACTCGCCGGGTCAGCGCCAGTTCGCGCTTGAGTCCAAGTACCGCGAGTACTACATGGGCAAATATCAACTGACGACCGCGCAAATGGACGAGTTCATCGTTGAGCAAGTGGGCAATTCCCGTGAGTACAGCGATCGTTTTCGTCGCGCTATCGTCGAGGATTGCCTGGCGCGAGGACTGTCGGTGGCCAGCCATGACGACGCGACACTGGCTCATGTCGAGGAGTCCGCAGGCTACGGCATGAGCATCGCTGAATTCCCTACTACCATGGAAGCGGCGCAAGGTTGTCGGCGTCTGGGCATGAGCGTCTTGATGGGCGCACCCAACGTGGTTCGCGGTGGATCTCACTCCGGCAACGTGGCAGCCGTCGATCTGGCAAAAGAAGGGCTACTGGATATTCTCTCCAGCGACTATTATCCGGCCAGCCTGTTGCAGGCCGCGTTCACGCTGGCCGGGCAGGGCGATTACTGCACGCTGCCCCAGGCAGTCGCAATGGTCAGTCGGGCTCCGGCCGTTTCAGCCGGGCTGGATGATCGCGGGGAAATCCGGGTCGGGTTGCGAGCCGATCTGGTTCAAGTCCGTGCTGATAAGAGCCGTGGTGATAAGAGCCGGGCGGATAATGTCCGGAATCAAGGTACGCTGCCGGTTATTCAGCAGGTCTGGCGACAAGGCAAGAGGGTGTATTGATGGCAGGCAGGTTGATCTATCTCATCGGGCCGTCCGGTTCGGGCAAGGACAGCCTGCTGGATAGCGCGCGCGATGAACTGACCCGGCGCGGTTGTCGGGTGGTACAGCGCGTCATCACGCGTTCGGCGGAGGCCGTCGGTGAGTCCGCGCAGGCTGTGACCGTCGAGCAGTTTATGGCCATGCAGGCGCAGGGTGAATTCGCTTTGAGCTGGCAGGCCAACGGCTTGCATTACGGCATTCCGAAACAGGTCGATGAGTGGCTGGGGGCTGGGCTGGACGTTCTGGTCAACGGCTCCCGCGCGCATCTGTCTCAGGCCCGTCAGCGCTACCCTGATTTGCTGGCGATCTTGCTGACGGTCAATGACGACACCTTGCGCCAGCGATTGCTGGCCCGAGGCAGGGAATCAGTGGCTGACATCGAAGCGAGGCTGCAACGCAATTCCCGTTTCACTGTGGAGTTGCTGGACAGCGATTCAGCGGTATTCCTGCTCGACAACTCGGGAGCGCTGGAGCAGACCACCGAGCGTTTGTTGCAACACATCGCCCGTGAGCACGCATGCGCCTGACTTTGCTGGGCACCGCAGATGCTCGTCAGGTTCCGGTGTATGGCTGTCAGTGCCCGGCGTGTCTGGCAGCCATGGCCGATCATCGCTTGCGGCGGCTACCGTGCAGCGCCTTGATCGAGTGTGGCGATCAACGCTGGCTGATCGACAGCGGGCTGACCGATCTTGCCGAGCGTTTTCCACCCCGTACGCTGAGCGGCATCCTGCAGACCCATTACCATGCTGATCACGCCCAGGGCCTGCTGCATTTGCGTTGGGGGCAGGGACTGATCATTCCGGTACACGGGCCGAAGGATCCGGAAGGCTTGTCCGATTTGTACAAACATCCGGGTATTCTTGATTTCAGCCAGCCATTCGATGCTTTCGAGACCCGTGAGCTTGGCAGCCTGACCGTTACCGCCTTGTCGCTGCTGCATTCCAAACCCACCCTGGGCTATCTGCTGCAAGGCGAGGGCAGACGCGTTGCTTATCTCACCGACACAGTAGGTTTGCCTGACGCAACGCGCGCTTATCTGCAACGTCAACCGCTGGATGTGCTAGTCCTGGATTGTTCAATGCCGCCGCAACCGCAAGCTCCGCGTAATCACAACGATCTGAATCTTGCGCTTGAGATCATCAAGCAACTGCAACCGGGCAAGGCCGTACTGACCCATATCGGCCATACGCTGGATGCGTGGTTGATGGAGCACGAGGATGAGTTGCCGGAGCAGGTGGTTGTCGCCAGGGACGGGATGCAGGTTTGATCTGCGGTCGAACTTCGTCATACACGACCGTTCAAACGTGACAGATTGATCACGCGGTCATCGTCATGATGGTCATTTGCAGTGTGCGGAGATTTACCTATGAGCATTCAGCCTTACTCTACAGCGGCCCCGAGTCGCGCCGACGTCGATGCCTTTGCGGGGGCGACCCTGATCCAGTTCGGGACCGATTGGTGCGGCTTCTGCAAGGCTGTCGAGCCGCTGGTCAATAAGGTACTTGCGGACTATCCCGACGTACGTCATCTGAAAATCGAAGACGGCAGTGGGCGACCACTGGGCCGCTCATTCAGGGTCAAGCTTTGGCCAACACTGATTTTCATGCGCGATGGTGCTGAACTCAGTCGTCTGGTACGGCCCGGTAGTATCAGCGCGATTGAAGAGGCGTTTGAAGGGATGGTGCAGGAAGTCTGAAGCCACACTCTCCGTAGGACCGGCTTTAGCCGGGAGGGGCGGGTACATTCCCCATATATTCTTCGCCAGAAATAATGTCCTCCCGGCTAAAGCCGGTCCTACGGACTTCATGTATTCGCAGGAATAGCATTCCAGTTCGGAGGCTTTCCTACCCTCCCGTCATATTCATGAACCGCACCACCTGCACTTCATCGTTGACGCTGAAGTTGTGGCTCCACGGTTTCAACTGCATGGCGTCGATGATCGCTTTCTCAAGCTTTTCCGGTTGGCCCGGATTGGCACGCAGCACGGCTTTGAGATCCGCAGAGTGTTCATTGCCCAGACACAGGAGCAGCCGACCCTCAACGGTCAACCGTACCCGGTTGCAGGTCGCGCAGAAGTTATGGCTGTGGGGGGAGATGAAGCCGACACGAATGTCCGGTGCTTCCGCCAGGCGCCAGTAACGTGAAGGACCTTGAGTGGATTCAGCGGAATTGATCAGCGTATAGCGCTCGGCAATCCGTTCGCGTACCTGATCACTTGAGTAGAAGGACTCGGCGCGGCTGTGATCGCTGATGATGCCCAGCGGCATCTCTTCGATGAAGGAAATATCCAGCTTGCGGTCGATGGCGAAGGCCACCAGATCATTGATCTCATGATCGTTGCGACCTTGCATCACCACGCAGTTGAGCTTGGTGTGCACGAAACCCGCAGCGTTGGCTGCATCGATCCCGGCGATGACCTTGCTCAGGTCACCCGTGCGGGTCATTTCCTTGAAGCGCACCGGGTCAAGGCTGTCCAGACTGATGTTGAGTCGGGAAACTCCGGCGTCGAACAGCGGCTGAGCGAGTTTGTCGAGTTGCGAGCCATTGGTGGTCATGCACAGCTCACGCAAGCCGGGCAGGGCGGCAATCTGCTGACAAAGCCCGACAATTCCGGATCGAACCAGCGGCTCGCCGCCGGTCAGTCGAATCTTGCGTGTGCCAAGGGCGACAAACTGTTCAGCGACCTGATAAATCTCTTCAAGCGACAGAATCTGTTGGCGCGGCAGAAACGTCATTTCCTCGGCCATGCAATACACGCAACGGAAGTCGCAACGGTCTGTCACTGACATCCGCAGGTAATCGACCTTGCGTGCAAAGCTGTCCATCAGGATACGGTCTGACATTTCCACCTTCTCAATACTTTATCCAACAGCCATATAACAGCACTGTGCGTGGCAAGTTTCATATTTTTTGCGAACTGGCCGCCGGTGACGCTACAGGGTTATCGGCCGATGTCAGCGTTTCGCTATAGGACACATAGTAAGCCAGACCCACAAATACTGCGCCACCCACCGCGTTACCTAGAAATACCGCGACGAAGTTGTCCACGAACTGGGTCCAGCTCAGGGCGTCGGCGAATATTGCCGCAGGAATCAGAAACATATTGGCCACGACGTGCTGGAAACCGATGGCCACAAAGGCCATCACTGGAAACCAGATGCCGAGGATCTTGCCTGCAACATCCTTGCTGGCGTAGGACAGCCACACGGCCAGACAAACCAGCCAGTTGCAGCCGATCCCGGAAATGAATGCCTGGGTGAAATCTGCGTTGACTTTGCCGGTAGCGATGGCGATGGTCTTCGCCAGGAACGGACCTTCAGTCAAGCCCAGCAGGTGACCAAAGAAAAACGCGACAAACAGGGCTCCCAGCAAGTTGGCCACTGTCACCAGCAACCAGTTGCGTGCCACCGCCGACAGCTTGATTCGCCCAGCGAACATTGCCATCGGCAGGCTCATCATGTTGCCGGTGAGCAACTCGCCGCCCGCAAGAATCACCAGGATCAGGCCAATGGGGAAAACAGCAGCCCCGAGCAAATTACCGAATGAAGCCCACTGCGCCGGAATCATGGTGCTGACGTGGATATCCAGCAGGAAGCCGAGGGAAATGAATGCCCCGGCCAGAAAGCCCAGAATCAGGACTGAGAGCATGGGCAGGTGGGCTTTCTTCACGCCTGCTTCGACGGTCAGTTCGGCAATCTGTTGCGGGGTATTCACGGACATAATCATGGCTCAAGCAAGGCAACTTTCAGGGTGCGAGCGCGGGGCCCGCGACTGCTGGCAGTCACCGGTCAATATTTGGGGTTCTGGCGTCCTGTCGGGTTGCGCAACATGCGCGTGGGCACATTGGCGAAGTCCTGTGATTCAGAAGAGTGGTTCGCGGCATGTTCAGCGGCGGGCGGCGCACGGTACAGCGCAGTCGCTCGCGGACGGTCCGGGCAAGCTGGGCTCGTTCACCGAATTAGTAAGCAAGCTACTGAGTCGAAATGCCGCAGTCCAATCGCTTGTTCCGATGAGGTGATCGATAGACTCAATCACCGGTCTACAGGCCCCGTGCAGCAAGGGGTTAGCGGAATGGCTTAGTTGAGGGGAGTAAGCTTCAACATGAGCTCAACCTGTGCGCCATGACCCTTATCGAGTTGTTTGTTGCTGCGTTGCACGGTCGCGCCGCAGCGTTTGGACAGTGCATCCACAAGGCTCAAGGCCAAGGGCGTGCCTGACGCGGAGAAGGAAGTTAACACCTCATCGCTGAATCCGGGGCCTTGATCACAGATGCAGATCCGCGCTGTTTGCGTATCCATTGGCTCTATTTGCAGGTCGATACCACTGCCGTTGCTGTGCTTGATCGCGTTGTCCAGTAGCTCGTTGAGAATCAAACCCATGTTGGACGCTATTTGCAGGGAAACGTAAACCGGCCGGGTTTGAAGACTGAGCGCGATAGGCCTGCTGTACTGGGTGTCGATAACGCCCCGCGCCAGATCAGGCAGCAGTTGTGCGAGGTCGACCTGATTCTGGCTGTTGCGGTGTAACTGCTCCTGGACGGCGCCAATCCCTACCACTCGTGATATGGCCGACTGCATCAGGTTTTTTGCTTCGTCACCCTTGGCGCGCAGGCTGGAAAGTTGCAACAGGCTGATGATCAACTGAAGGTTGTTCTTGACCCGATGATTGAGCTCGGCAAGCAGCGCCTGCTGATTTTCCGCCATTTCCCGTTGTTCGGTGATATCGACGCAACTGCCGAAATAACCCGCGAACTCTCCGTCGCGGTAAAACGGTGCACCACTGTCCAGCATCCAGCGGTATTGCCCGTCATGACGCCTGACCCGGTAGGGTGTTTTGAAAGGTGCTCGCTCGTCGAATGCCTTGTCATAAGCATCGACACAAGCGCCCAGGTCTTCGGGATGAATATCATCCTTCCAGCCATAGCCGCAAAGCTGCTGCTGGCTCTTGCCGGTAAAGTCTGTCCAGGGCTTATTGAACCAGTCGCAGTGTTTGTCGCTTCTGGCTCGCCAGATCATCACCGGTGCGTGGTCAGCCAGCTCCCGGAATTCCCGTTCACCGAGTGCTGCCGGGTGGCTCGTCTCCTCAGGCTCGGATTTCATTGATGCTGACCGTTGGCAATCGTGACCGGGCAGGCTGGAATATCTCCAGTGCGTTATGAGCAGGGAGCGTGGCGAGGGGCCGACCATCCAGCAACGCTTGAGCAACTTTCGCGCACAGGCTGAGGTCTTGCGGCGCATAGGGTTTGCGCAACAAGCCCAACGCTGCATCGGCGTTGGCCCGGGCAGTGAGGATTTGCCCGCTGATGAACATCGAACTGACGCCATGCTCTTCCATAAGACTGCGGGCCAGCGCGATGCCCTCGTCATGACCACCGAGATTGATATCGACGAAAGCGATGTCTGCCCTCTGTTCACGGGCAAGTTTCAGCGCGTGAGACACGTCGTATGCAGGGCCGATTACTTCATGCTCTGCACCTAGCGTGGCGGCGGCAATCATTGCCAGGACCGGATCATCTTCTATTAGAAGGATGCGCATTCTTTATTCCTGCCTTTCAAACGGGAGACGCAAACGTTGGCGTGGGAGTGGCCAGTTACGTCGCGAGGCAAAAAGCGTCTACTCATGCAAATGCACGTCGTTGCAAGATTGGGCTGCCCCTTGACTGAATGGTTCATAAATGGTTTTAAAAACATTCAAACGAGTGTAAGTCTCTGTTATTCCTCTCGGATGCTTCGCTCATAACGCTCCAAAAGCGGTTGAATGCTGACACCGTGGAGCAGAATACTAAGTGCCACTACTGACAGCGTGAGGCTGATGCTGATACTTGCTACATCGTCCGGTAGCCCGTGGCCCAAGGCAAAGCACAGGTAGAACAGGCTGCCGATACCGCGTATGCCAAACCAGCCAACCAGAGCTTTCTGACGTTTGTTGAGCAATCGCTTGCTGATCAGAAGCCACACCGCAATGGGCCTGATGAAGCAGAACAGCACCAGGCCCAGGCCCACGGCGCGCCAATCCCAGTAGATCGCCAGCGATGCGCCGAGCAGAGTGATCAACAGCACTTCCATTGAGCGCTCCACCAGGCTTGAGAACGCCAGCATGTCACCCATCATCACGCCCGCAGCGAGTTGCGATTCACTGAGGTCGCCTTTCTCGGCAACCGTAGTGCGTTCAATGCTGCCGCTCATGTGACCTATCACCGGTTGTGCCAGATGTTCGGCGGGCACCTCGGACCGGGTTGTCTGTGCTTCTGCCTGACGCAAGCCAAGCCCTGCAGCGAACACTGACAGAAAGCCAAACGCGCCCAGACCGTCGGCGACTATGTAAGCGATGGCGATGAGAGCCAGGGCCAGAAAGTCGTTAGGCGAGGTGTCACTGTCAGCGTTTTTGATGCGCAGATAAATCATCAAATGCCCGATCCCGCGGCCCAGGCCGTAGCCGATCAACAGCCCGACAGGCACACCCCACAGCAGGTTTTTTATGGCCCAGTGCTGGATCCAGTCAGTGTCACCGCTGGCGTGAGTCAGAAACATCAGGGCGAAGATCACGAATGGAAAGGCCGTGCCGTCGTTCAGCCCCGCTTCACCTGACAAGCCAAAGCGCAGCCGGTCGGAGTCTTGAGCGTTGTTGACCTGCACCAGCGAAGCGAGAACCGGATCGGTGGGCGAGAGCATGGCGCCCAGCAAGATCGAAACGCCCCAGTACAGGCCGAACAGGTAGTGGGCCGCCAGGGCGGTGCCAGCAATGGTCGCCAGCATCACCGGCCCGGACAGCCAGTAAGCGGAGTGCCAGGCCTTGCTGTTCAGCGGCAGACGCAGTTTGATCCCGGTGCTGAACAACGAGAACAGCACGGCGGCTTCGGTCAGACGCTCCAGCCAGCTCGACGCGTCGCGGAAGTCCAGATCCAGCATGCCCAACCCGGCAGGGCCAATGGCAAAGCCGAATGCCAGACACACAGCCGACGTCGTGACGGGCAGCCAGCGCAAATAAGAAGAAGTCAGCGCGAGCATCATCAGCAACGCGCCAAGTACGGTCATGCAAAGAATGAAACTCATCCGGCCTGTTTTCTCACAACTGAGCCCCGTCAATACGGAGCGATAGGGTTGTGACTGTTCAGGTTAGGGATAGTTGAAACATTTTGTATCAGGGCATCAAGGGGGTGGGCTTCTATAGTCACAAAGTGTCTGACTTTTTTCAGCCCCTTCGCGGGCAAGCCTCGCTCCAACAGAAATCGCTTAACGCTGTTGGAGCGAGGCTTGCCCGCGAAGAACGATGACACGGTTTATCGGTAGTCCAAGGCTGGTAGCGAGGTTTATCTACCGCTCCACTGTCCTGTTCCAGCGCGCATTCCACTCTGGACGCGTCTGGTTGACCTGATCCCAATCAATGGTCACTGCCGTTTCCAGATACTTGTTCATCGCCTCGACCTGAGCTTTGGTCTTCTCGGTCGTCGGGGTTTTCGGGTTTGACGGGATCTGATCACCAAACTCCAGCGCGGGTGCCTGAGCTTCTGGGGTCAACAGATAAGCCGCAAGCTTCTGCGCCAGTTCCGGTTGGTCGTTCTTGGCGATGGCGCACTCGGCGACGTTCAGTACCACGCCACCTTCCTTCGGAGGCGCGTACTCGACGGGCACGCCCTTGATCTTCAGCGCAGTCACCTGCGTGGGTGTGAGCGGGAACAGCGCGGCTTCGCCGGTTTGCACCATCTCGGAAATCTTCGCCGAGCTGGCGATATATTCCAGGACGTTCGGGCCCACGGTTTTCGGCCACGCCTTGAAGCCCGGCTCCACGTCAGTTTCGCTGCCGCCCTGAATGCGGTTGAACATCAGGAAACCATGCAGGCCGAATGTGGAGGAGGCCATGGACTGAAATACCACTTTTTCCTTGAACTTCTTGTCCGCCAGATCCATCCACGAGGTTGGCGCGGCCCAGCCGTTCTCCTTGAACATTTTCGTGTTGTAGGCCAACCCGGTGACGCCGAGGCTTACGGCAGCACCTTCATCCTTGATCTTCGCCTTTGCCGGCAGGTCCGCCAGAGAAGGGCTCGGCTGCAACTTGTCGCACAGACCCATGGAGATCGCCCGGTACATGATGCCGTCATCAAGGAACATCACGTGCATCTGCGGGTTGTCTTTACTGGCCTGAACCTTGGCGAGAATGTCCGACGAGGTCCCCGGCACGATCACCACTTTGACGTTGTTGGCTTTCTCGAAAGCAGGCAACACCTGATCGGCATAGAGGCGTTCCATGGTGCCGCCGTTCATGCCCAGATAAAGGGTCGTTGCGGCGTGGGCCGGGGAAGCGGCCAGCAATGCCGCCAAGGGCAGGCTCGACAAGCCGGTAAATGCGATACGTTTTACGTTCTTCATTGCAGCGACCTTCCTCTGTGCAAAGTAATGAAATCAATGGCTAACGGTTTTACAGGGTTGGGCAGTGTGTTGAAAACGGCGGACGGAAAAAGCGTCCAGGGAAATCGTTGACTGGCCAGCGCATACGTATTCGGCGAGAGCCTCACCTGCAGCGGGTCCAATCTGGAAACCAGAACCTGCAAAGCCGAAGCCATGCAGCAGGCCTGGTTGCAGAATGCTGGGGCCGAGCACCGGCTCGCGATCCGGCAGATAACCTTCGGTGCCGCTCCAGGTGCGAATTGCCTGGGCTCCTGCCAGTGGCGGGTACAACTCGACCGCGTTGCGCAGTATCTCCAGTACAGCCGCTTGCCCAGGCCTGGCGCGGGCCGGGTCCAGCGCAAAACCCTGTCCGCCGCCCAGCACGCAGTTGCCTCTGGCGACCTGCCGGGCATAGATGCCACCCCCCTCGACGCCGGTGCTGACGTCCATGAACATCGGCAGCGGCTCAGTGACCAACATGGCCGGATGCCCCGACACCATCGGCACCGGTTCGCCAAATTGTGCAGCCAGATCGCTGGCCCAGGCTCCCGCGCAGTTGAGCAACCAAGGCGCGCGCAGATTAAGACCGCTGGCCGTGTGGACCACAAATGCCTGGCCGTCGTGACCGACTTCAACCACCTTGGCCTGTTCGAAAATCTGCGCGCCAGCCCGCCTGGCTGCCTGGGCGAAAGCCGGGGACACCAGTCTCGGGTTGGCGTGGCCATCGTCGGCGCACAGGGAAGCGCCCACCGCGACATCGCCTGCCCAGGCAAACCGCGCCCGTAATTGCTCGCGATCCAGCAGTTGCAGCTCCAGTCCGAAGCCGCGACTGGCTTCGGCGTAAGCGCGCAAGGCGTTCATGTCTGTTTCGCTACGGGCCAGTTTCAGGTGCCCGGAGCGCTGATATTCGCCATCAATGCCAATCAGCTCGCGCAAACCGCTCCAAATGTCGTGGGCGCGTTGCGACAAGGGTAGTTGGCTCAACGGCCGACCCTGACGGCGCACGCCGCCGTAGTTGACGCCGCTGGAATGAGAGCCGCAAAAGTCCCGTTCAAGCAAGGTCACGCGCTTGCCTTTCATAGCCAGAAACAGGGCGGCTGAGGCGCCGACGATTCCACCGCCAATGATCAGCGCATCGCTTTCAATCACCGCGCTCATGACTGCGCCTCCACGCCAAAGGGCAACGGTTTGATCGGTGCCTGGCCGCGCAGCCGACCAATGCCTTGCAGGTCACGACCGCTGCAGTGGGCGACGATTTCCGTGGCTGCCAGTCCGCACATCCGGCCCTGGCAACGTCCCATGCCGACCCGGCACATGGCCTTGACCCGATTGATTTCCCAATGGCCTTCGTCGACGACGGTACGGATATCACCGGCGCTGACTTCCTCGCAGCGGCAGATAATGGTTTCGTCCGGAACCTTCGCGGCCCAATCAACGGGAAAGGGGAAAGCGGTTTCCAGTCCGTGACGAAAGCGCTGGATGCTCTCCAGTCTGCTTTTCAGCTGTTCGCTACGAGCGTTATCAATGTTCTGCCCGGTATCGGCAAGCAAGGCCAGCGCCGCCAGTTCCCCGGCCATTTCCGCTGCATCCGCGCCCATGATTCCTGCGCCGTCACCCGCCAGATAAACCCCTGCAATGCTGCTGCGTCCTGCGTCATCACGCGCTGGCAGCCAGGCGCGATTAAGGGCGCTCCACTGAAAATCGCAGCCGAGCAGGTCAGCCAGTTGCGTCTCACTGCGCAGTGCATGAGCGAACGCCACGGCGTCGCAATCCAGCGTTTGTACACGGTTGCTGCCTTGCCACTGCACGGTATTGACGCGTTTATGACCGTCGATACGTTGCAAGGTCGCGCCTTGATGAACGGCGATACCATGAGCGGTCAGCCAGGCGCGGTAGTACAAACCTTTAGCCAGCGTCAGCGGTTGGCCGAGCAGCGCGGGCAGGGCGCGGCACTGGGCGGAAAAGGGCGCGCTGTCGAGCACTGCAACCACGTTCGCACCGGCTTTGGCATATTGATACGCGACCAGGTAAAGCAGCGGACCACTGCCAGCAAACACCACTCTTTCGCCGATGGCGCAGCCTTGGTATTTCAGGGCAATCTGCGCCGCACCCAGGCTGTAGACACCCGGCAAAGTCCAGCCAGGCACCGGCAGGATGCGGTCGGTGGCGCCGGTCGCGATGATCAGATGGCTGTAATCAATGCTCCCGGCATGGTTCTCCTGCAGGGTATCGAGTCGCCGATCTTCGGCATTCCAGACAAGCGTTTGCGGACGATAGTCGATATGCGATGCCAGTTCGTCGAGGGTCTGATGCACGGCGATAGCCTTGCCCGCTTCAAAGCCATACAGCGCTTTTGGATCGCGACGGAAGTTCTCGGGCTGACGGCGATAAATCTGTCCGCCGCCCCGCAGGCCCTCGTCCAGCAGACAGGCTTTCACTCCGTGGGCATGCAAGGTTTGCGCAGCGCGAATGCCCGCAGGACCAGCGCCGACGATCACTACCAATTGCGCGGTATTCGTATTCATAGCTGCCGTCCCGGATCGCGGCTGACGATTTGCCCACCTTCGAGCAATGTCGAACAGGCGCGTACCCGGCGACCATCGCCCAGGCGCACCCAGCAATCCTGACAGGCACCCATCATGCAAAACCCGGCGCGGGGTTCGGCGCTGAAATCGCTGCCGCGCAAGTGTTCGCTGCTGGTCAGTACCGCCGTGAGCAACGTGTCGCCCTGCAACCCGCTGGCAGGCTGGCCGTCGAGGGTGAAGGCCAGCGCCGGACGGTCTTGTTCGGCCAAACGTTTGAGCAATGCCATGAGGTTCGCGCTCCAGGCCTCAGGTTAGTGTTTGCCGACCAGCACCCGATCCAGGCCATAAACCCGGTCGAGGATGATCATGGCGGCGGCGGTCAACGCGATAACCAGCGCGGAAACGGCGGCCATCATCGGGTCGATGGACTCTGTGGCGTAGACGTACATGCGCACCGGCAGGGTCTGGGTCGAAGGTGAGGTGACGAAGATCGACAGCGTTACTTCGTCGAAGCTGTTGATGAACGCCAGCAGCCAACCACCGGCCACACCGGGCAGAATCATCGGCAAGGTGATTTTGCGGAACAGCGTGAAGCGGCTGGCGCCCAGTGATTCAGCGGCCTGTTCGGCGCTGCGGTCGATGCCGATGGCCGCTGCAATTACCAGCCGCAGCACATACGGCGTGATGATCACCACGTGGGCCAGGGTCAGCCAGAAGAAGCTGCCGTTGACGCCCATCAGCGCGAACAAACGCAGCATTGCTACGCCCAGCACGAGATGGGGAATGATGATCGGCGAGAGGAACAATCCATTGAGGAAGTTGCGCCCCGGAAACTGGTGACGGGTGATGGCCAGCGCTGCCGGTACGGCAATAATCGTCGCCAGTGTGGCGGCGACAAAGGCCAGAATCAGGCTGTTGTAGAACGAGTCGATGAAGTCGGCACGCTCGAAAATCGCCCGGAACCAGCGCAGGGAAAAGCCTGAGGTCGGCAGGCTGAGGGTGTTCTCTGGCGTAAAGGCCACCAGGCAGACCACTACCAGCGGCGCGAGCATGAACACCACCACCAGGGCATGAAACGACAGGGCCAAAGGACCGTTTTTAGACATGGCTCATTCCCCCAGGGTTTTCTTGTAGCGGCCTTCGACCATGCGGTTCCAGGACAGCATGACCAGCAGGTTGACCAGCAACAGCGCCACTGCGATGGTTGCGCCCATGGGCCAGTTCAGTTCCGAGAGATATTGGTCGTAGACCACGGTGGCGACCATCTTCAGACGGCGTCCGCCAAGCAGGCCGGGGATTGCAAAAGAGCTGGCCGACAGGCCGAAGACGATCAGCGTGCCGGACAACACGCCGGGCATGACCTGAGGCAGCACCACCAGACGCATCACCTTGGCCTGACTGGCTCCGAGGGACAGGGCGGCCTGCTCAGCCGCCGGGTCAAGCTTCTGTAGCGAGGTCCAGATCGGAATGATCATGAACGGCAGCATCACGTGGACCAGCGCAATGATCACGGCGAACGGGGTGTAAAGCATCTTGATCGGTTGGCCCCCCAGCGCTTGTATGCCCTGATTGATCAGGCCGTCGGCACCCAGCAGCAGGCTCCAGCCGAAAGCGCGCACCACCACGGAAATCAGCAAGGGCGTGAGAATCAGAATCAGAAAGATCGAACGCCATGGCGTGCCCATGCGGCTAAGAATGTAAGCCTCAGGTACGCCGATAATCACGCAGAGCAGGGTGACCAGCGCACTGATCCAGAAGGTGCGCAGGAAGATCTCGTAGAAGTACGAGTCGGTCAGCACTTCGCCATAGTTGGCCATGGTGTAGGCATCGCTTTTGACCCCGACTTCGTAGTCGAACACGTTGAATGACAGGATCAGGGTCAACGCCAGCGGGACCAACAGCAGGCAGGTGAACATCACCAGTGCAGGGGCCGACAGTAGATAGCCGCGGCCGCCACGGCGCATATCGCTCAGCAGGCTCATGGATGCACCTCGTCGGCATCCAGTACGCGCAGCAAACCGGCTTGCCAATCCATTCCCACCGCCGTGCCTTCTTCCATTGGCGCGTCGCCGTCGTTGCGGCGCACCACGGTCAACTCGCCGATGGCGGTTTCAATGCGGTACAGCCATTGGCTGCCGAGGAAGTAGCGGGTGATGACCTTGCCTTGCAAGCGCCCGCTGCCAGCGGCCACCAGATCAATCTTTTCCGGGCGTAGGCTGAGAGTCAGTGCTCCGTCGCCGGGCACCTGGCGTACTTGCGCAGCGCCTTCGCTGTCCAGATCACCGGGCAGCATATTGGCCTTGCCAACGAAGCCGGAGATGAACCGGGTGCGTGGGTGTTCATACAGTTTGTACGGTTCGTCGATCTGGGTGATGCGCCCGGCCTGCATGACCACTACGCGGTCGCTGATGGACAGTGCTTCAGCCTGATCGTGAGTCACCATCAGCGTGGTAATACCCACTTCGCGCTGAATGCGGCGAATCTCGAACTGCATCTCTTCGCGCAAATTGGCGTCGAGGTTGGACAGCGGTTCGTCGAGCAGCAGTACCGGCGGCTCAATCACCAGCGCTCGCGCCAATGCAACCCGTTGCCGCTGACCGCCAGACAGCTCGCGCGGGTAGCGCTGGGCGTGCTGGCTCAGGCGGACCAGTTCCAGCACGGTTGCCACGCGGCGCTGAATATCTGCGGCGGGCACTTTGCGCATCCGCAGGCCAAAGGCGACGTTGTCGGCAACGCTCATGTGGGGGAAGAGGGCGTAACTCTGAAACACCACCCCCAGGCCGCGGCTGCTGGGTTTGGCGTGAGTGATGTCACGGCCATCAAGAATGATGCGACCGTCGCTGACGTCAACGAAGCCGGCGATCATTTGCAGGGTAGTGGTCTTGCCGCAGCCCGACGGGCCCAGCAGAGAAACGAATTCGCCTTTCTCCACCGCCAGATTCGTGGCGACCACGGCGTCGATGCTGCCGTAGCGTTTGGAGAGACCTTCAAGCTGCAAAAAAGCCATAGCTGCGTTCCACCTTTTCATCACGCACAGCGTTGCGGTGCGTTTTTGTTATGGGCAGATGCGAAATGAAAGCTTTGCAGTTGCTGTGGACGTTGGTGCTCGATCTGGGTCGGCTACCAGGTTTTGTTCAAATCGCCCTGTGGACTGAGATTAAGACGAAGACTAGGATGGGTGAAAGGGTGAATTTCACTGGATGGTATATTTCTTTCAGTTCTTTCGTTCAATGAATTAGTTATCGATAAGTGATCATATGAATTCCACTGAGCGGAATGAAAATTCAAAGGATGCTGGTGTCGGTGCGGTCTCGCGGTTGTTCGCAGTGCTGCGCTGCCTGGGTGATTGCTCGGAAGAGGGCGAACGCGTCACCCAACTCGCCCAGCAGGTCGGCCTCTCGCAACCCACGACCCATCGTCTGCTGCGCAGCCTGATGGATGAAGGCATGGTCGAGCAGGATCAGCGCAGTAAACGCTATCGCCTGAGCATCGAGTTCTTCGCTTTGGCCGCAAAGGCAGGCAAGACCAGCAACCTGCGTGACGTGGTGAGGCCGAGCATGCTGCGGCTTTCTGCCTCTTTGGGGGATTCATTGTTCCTGCTGGCGCGCAGTGGCTTCGATGCAGTCTGTCTGGATCGCAGTGAAGGCCCATACCCGATTCGCACCTTCACCGGCGACATCGGTGGTCGTGTCGCATTGGGCGTGGGGCAAGGCAGCCTGGCGATACTCGCGTATTTGCCGGAAGAAGAGCGCGACACGGTCATCCGCTACAACCTGCCACGTCTGAAGGATTTCCACCTGTACGACGAAGTGTTCCTGCGCTCTGAAGTCGAGAATGTCCGCCGCCTCGGCTACGCCGCCCGCAATACCGGCGCGCTGCCTGGCATGGCCGGTCTCGCAGTCCCCATCTTCGACCGCGAAGGCCGCTCGGTCGCCGCCCTTAGCGTCGCCACCATCAGCGACCGCCTCGGGCCGGACCGGTTATTGACGGTGGTGGAATTGCTCAAGCGTGAAGCAGCGATTATCAGCGCCAGGATCAACCCGTTTGACCCGACGTTGCGGCGGCCGAGTCAGGTGTTTGGGCAGGTGGATTAATAAGCTCGCTGTAATAGATTCTCTGTGGGGTAGCGCCCGTCTTCGACACAGCGCTGTCGCGAAGCAAACATTGGGCGTGTAGGAGCGCACTCGCACCGCGAGGCCGCGATAGCGGTGTATCAGAAATCCCCCGACACACTCAGAAACGATCAGCGGCCCTCAAGAACCCACCCCCCCAAGCCGATGCGCATACAAGCACGTTATGAGGCTCTCGCCCTTAACGTTTGTACAGGGAAGTCGACATTTTCCGGTCTGCGCGCTGCCGCAGATCCTCCCCCCGAGGTGTTCGTTCAATGGCTAAATCCCTCCGACTCCAGATACTGGGCATGCTGGGCGGCAGTCTTGTGCTTGTGCTGCTTATCGCTCTGGCCTGTTTCCAGTTTCTTTCCAGCAACGTGCAGTCCTATCGCGGCTTGCTCGAAGGTCCGGTGCATGCGTCGCAACTGGTCGACGAGGCCAACCTTGAGTTCAAGATCCAGGTGCAGGAGTGGAAGAACGTGCTGCTGCGCGGCAAGTTGCCGGCGGATCGTGACAGGTTCTGGGCGCAGTTCGAGGCGCAAGAACGTCAGGTTCAGGAATCCCTTGGCAAGCTGGAGCAGGTGCAGGGTGTGCCTTCTGCGACGCTGGCCGAGGTGCAAAAGCTGATGGAAGAACACAAGACTTTGGGGGCGGCTTATCGCAAGGGACGCGATGCGTTCATTGCAGCGGGCGGTGATCCGGTGGCGGGTGATATCGCGGTGAAGGGCGTCGACCGTGCGGCCAGCGAGCAGATGAGTCAATTGGTGGACTCCTTGCGCAAGAACAGCGGCGAGCAGTCGGTGTTGATCAGCGATGCGGCCGACCGGACGATTCTGTTTGGAGCATTGATCATGCTGGCTTCTGCAGTGTTGGTCGGTCTGCTGACATGGTGGGTGGTTAACCGCAACCTGATCGTGCCGATTCGCATGTTGATCGACTACGTTTCGCAGCTCAGCCATGGCAAATTTGGTGAGCGAGTCAATATCACCCGTCAGGATGAGCTCGGTCATCTGGCGGTGGCGGCCAATATCCTGCGCGATTTTCTGGCGGATACGTTCAACTGGCTCAAGCGCAGCACGTCGGAGCTGGACACTGCTGGCAACGAGTTGAAGTCCATCGCTACGCTGATGGCTCAGGGCACTCACGAGCAATTCGAGCGCACCGACCAGGTCGCCACCGCTATGACTGAAATGTCGGCGACTGCACAGGAGGTCGCCAGACATGCGGCTCAGGCAGCCAAGGCCGCGGATGATGCTGATCATCATGCCCGGGAAGGTGACAAGGTCATGCAGTCGACCATGAGCACCATCAATCTGATGCGCAGTGAAATCGGCAATACCGCCAATGTCATTCAGCTTCTGGAAACTGACAGCGTGCGCATCGGCAAAGTCCTCGAAGTGATTCGTGGTATCGCTGATCAGACCAATCTGCTGGCGCTCAATGCGGCCATCGAGGCTGCGCGAGCCGGTGAAGCCGGACGCGGTTTTGCCGTGGTGGCTGACGAAGTGCGGACGTTGGCGCAACGTACGGCGGTGTCCACTGCCGAGATCAACCAGATCATTAACTCAGTGCAGACCGGTGCCAGCGATGCGGTCATTGCGATTCAGGGCGGTCAGACCCGCAGTGAGGAGAGTGTCGAGCAGGTCAGTAATGCCAGCGCCACGCTAAACCGGATCACCAGTGCCGTGGAGGCCATCCGCGACATGAACCGGCAAATCGCGACAGCAGCTGAGGAGCAGACGTCGGTGGCCGAGGATATTTCCCGCAATCTCACGGAAATTACTGCGATTGCCAGTACCAATCAGGACAACGTCAAACGCACCCAGGCGGCGAGCCACGATTTGCACGGGCTGTCTGTGGGGTTGAATGATGTTATTTCACGCTTGAGCGCCTGATCAACGCAGCGGCTTGTAATACCTCGCCCGCACCGGCACCATTCACCGCAATCGGCCGCCAGGCTTTGGCATCACGATAAACAATGGTAGGGCATGAGCAGCGATTTTAAGGATGAATGGCCAGATAACAGCGAACCGCTTGAGTTTCCGGCAAGAGATGCGGCTGAGCGGCTGCAGCTTGCCCTGGATGCCGATGCGATCATCGGCACCTGGGTCTGGCATGTGCAGGATAACCACGTCATCGGTGACGAACGTTATGCCGCAACGTTTGGCCTGACTGCGCAGGAGGCCGTGGAAGGCCTGCCTCTGGAGAGGGTGACGGCCTCAATCCACCCGGATGACAGGGCGCGCGTCGAAAGCGAAATCGGTCAGACCTTGCTGCGCGGCGGTGTCTTCAGATCTGAGTACCGTGTATTGCACCGCGATGGTACTTATCGCTGGCTTGAGGCTAAAGGCCGCGTCGAGTTCGACGAGGAACGCCAGCCGACCCGTTTTCTGGGTGTGCTCATGGACATTGAGCTGCGCCGCGAGGCTGAAGTCGAGCGCGACCGGATCACGACGCTGTTACGCACCTTCACAGCAGCAGTTCCAGGCGTGGTCTACGCCAAGGACCGCCAGGGGCGCATGCTGGTTGCCAACCGTGGCACCACCGAGCTGATCGGCAAACCTCCCGAGTTTTATATCGGCAAGACCGACTTTGAATACCTTGAGGACAAGGATCAGGCACGCGTGATCATGGCCACTGATGAGCGGATCATGAGCGCTGGGGTGTCTGAACAGGTGGAGGAACAGGTCAGCCTGGCTGACGGCTCCGCAGCGACCTGGCTGTCGATCAAGTCACCGTTGTTCAGCGAAACGGGTGAAGTCATCGGTCTGATTGGCTCGTCCATTGATGTGACGGCCAGGAAACGGGCCGAAGCGGCGGTGCAGGAGCTCAACCAGACGCTGGAACAGCGCATTCGTGAAGCCATCAGCGAGCGTGAAGTGGTTGAGGAAGCGCTGCGTCAGTCGCAGAAGATGGAAGCGGTCGGGCAGCTTACCGGCGGTATTGCCCACGACTTCAATAATTTGCTGGCGGGTATTTCCGGAAGTCTGGAATTGATGCAGATGCGTTTGGGTCAGGGCCGGGTGGCGGATGTTGATCGTTATCTGGTGGTCGCTCAAGGCGCGGTGCAACGAGCGGCAGCGCTGACTCACCGGCTGCTGGCGTTCTCGCGCCGCCAGACACTCGCGCCTATTCCCACCAACGTCAATGCCTTGATCATGGACATGGAGGAGCTGATCCGGCGTACTGTCGGGCCTTCGGTTGATATTCAGGTTCGGGCCGACGCAGATTTGTGGGCTGCATTGATCGATCCGGCGCAGCTGGAAAACTCGCTGCTCAACCTGTGTATCAATGCGCGTGACGCCATGCCCCACGGCGGCAGCATTCTGATCGAGACACGCAATGAGTGTCTGGACGACAGTCACGATCTCGACCCTGAGGTGCTGCCGGGGGATTACCTGAGTATCCGCGTCACTGACAGCGGCTGTGGCATGAGTGCCGAAGTCGCGGCCAAAGCCTTCGAGCCATTCTTCACCACCAAACCGGTCGGCGAGGGCACAGGCCTTGGACTGTCGATGATCTATGGCTTTGCCCGCCAGTCAGGCGGCCAGATCAGGATTCGTTCGGAGGTTGATCTGGGCACGACGGTTTGCCTGCAGTTGCCACGTCACGAGCGTGGGCTGGAGCTTCCGGAACTTGCGTCGCCGGTCAGTCGTGCAGCTTTGACGGGGCAGGGTGAGGCGGTTCTGGTTGTGGATGACGAGTCATCGGTGCGGATGTTAGTCACCGAGGTACTGAGCAGTCTCGGCTACGTGGCCATTGAGGCCGCCGACAGCCAGGCGGGTTTGCGTATTCTGCAATCGGACGTGCGAATCGACTTGCTGGTAACGGATGTCGGTTTGCCCGGTGGAATCAACGGGCGGCAGATGGCCGATGCGGGTCGGCAATGTCGACCGGGCCTGCCGGTCTTGTTCATCACCGGTTATGCAGAAACCGCTGTGCTCGATAAATGCCACCTTGAGCCACTGACCGAAGTGCTGACCAAACCCTTCGCGCTGGAAGCGCTGGCTTCCCGGATCAAGGACTTGATCAAGGCCGTTTGACGATCCGTTGATGGGGTAGGGTTGAGTGTTCGAGATTTCCAGCTATGCCGGGTTGTTCCTCGCTGCCTTCGGTGCGGCGACACTATTGCCGATGCAATCCGAAGCGGTGCTGGTGGGCATGCTGCTGTCCGGGCATTGCACCGTCGCAACATTGCTGCTGGTTGCGACGCTGGGCAACGTGCTCGGCTCATTGCTGAACTGGATACTGGGTCGTTCGGTGGAGCGTTTTCGCCATAAACGCTGGTTCCCTGTCAGCGAAGCCAAACTGGAGAAAGCCCAGCGGTTCTATCTGCGTTACGGACGTTGGTCGTTGCTATTGAGCTGGGTACCCATCATTGGCGATCCGCTGACGATGGTGGCTGGCGTAATGCGCGAACCGCTGTGGAGTTTTCTGCTGATCGTCACGTTTGCCAAAGGCATGCGGTATTTGCTGCTGACGGCCGCGACCCCGGGCTGGACGTGAATTAACGACGCGCTATCCTGAGTGATATCAATGAGCCATACTATGCGCCTGATCATTCCATTCGCGCTGACCAGCGCAGAGAGCCGTCTATGAAGTTGCTTGCCATCGTAATCGTCGCATTCCTGTCCATGGCTTCAGTCACCGCCCTGGCCCATAGCGGTGGCACCGACTCCAAGGGTTGCCATCGCAACCACAAGACTGGCGATTATCACTGTCACTGAGTCAACTAATGGTCCAGGCAGCATCAGTTACATAAGCATTATTCTGATCGTACATGGTGACTCGGTTGACGCCCTCCCGGCTAAAGCCAGTCCTACGTGAGTGAGAGGTCCGTAGGAGCGGCTTTAGCCGCGAGGGCTTCACCTCCAAACCCATCACTGGGCACCAAACACGCCCGTCCAGTAAATCCCCGCATCGCTCTTGGGATCCACCGCGTAGGCCGCGCCCAGTTCGCTGAACGCCGGATTCATCAGGTTGGCGCAGTGACCGGGGCTCGCCAGCCAGCCCTCGACGACCTTGGCGACACTGCCTTGTCCGGCGGCGATGTTCTCACCAATCTGCCGACCTGAATAACCCGCCAGTTCTGCCCGATCACCTGGCATGCGACCGTCGCGGTCCATGTGGTCGAAGAAATTGTTGTTGGCCATGCCCCGGCTATGATTTTCAGCCGCCGAGGCCAGTGCCGGGTTCCAGGTCAGCGGCTTGGCAGCAGCCACGGCCTGAGCGCCGCATTGGCGAGATTGTGCTCGCGCAGTGTTGATCAGCGCCAACAGCTTTTGACCTTCAGCCTGCCAGTCTCCGAGACGCGCGGTCAGTAAGGGCCGGGCCAGCACGATACGCCAGTCGCGTCCTTCGCGGCTCACACCGATATCGACAAACTGTGGGTCGAGCACGACGCGGCAGAAGCTTTCCTGGATGGTGTTCATGGCCGACTGTGCATCCCGAGGGCCAGACAGGCTGATGGCCTGCACATTGACCATCGGATAAGTGGCGCGGGCCATGGCTTCCTGTAAATCTACCGGGCTGGTAGCTGAAAGTACCAGCCGGGTGTCTACGTTGAGTGGAGGCAACTCTTGTGAAACCTGATCGCCGCAACGCTGTGACTGGTTGCGGAAATTGTTGATGGAATCGACCAGTTGAGACTCTTCCGATGCCACCGCGGTGGCGGTAAATACCAATCCCAGTGACAAGGTGGCAAAACGCAAAAAAGATAAAGTAACGCGCATTAATGTCTCCTTGAACTGACCGCGCCCATGATGCGCGATTTTGCGCTGTGCTGCGAAATGCCATTTATCGAAGCAATATTGAGGCTCAAGAGCGCTGTCAGTTCAGTACCGCAGGTCTTCGAGGGTCAGAAATTGGCTTTAAGAGCGTCCAGCCCGCCTTGATAGACCTCAAGAAACAGTGCTTCAGCCTCTGCGTCGGAGATACCGTCAGGGGTGAAGCTGCCTGACCAGGTAATCAATGCCTCGTGATCGCCTGCTGCTGCGACCACGACGGTGGCGAGATAGTTGGTCACCGGGAACGGGCCTTTCACGATCGAATAGCTGTAGGTACGGTTGGCTTCGTCGAAAGTCTGCAGCTTCTCGACAATGACTGCGCCGTCGGCTGTGGTCAGCGTCCGGACACGTCCGCCTTCAGAGGCTTCGCTGCTGGCAATGAACGGCAGCCAGTCCGGCAGGGACAGGAAACCACCCACCAATTGCCATACTTTATCGGCTGATACGGGTACACGAATATTTGCAGAGGCCGTTGCCATGGGATTTGCTCCTGAGGGAATGAGGGGATAGTAAACGCAATTGCGTTGCGACTGACACCGTGGCGGCTATCTCGCTGTGGATCTTCATGTAAGCCATCCGGTTCCATGTCCCTGACCGTCTAGCGTGCATTGGAGCTGCAGCTTATCCTTGCGCAAAAGTCCCAGAGCTATTGCCCATGTCGTTCTCGCTCATAACCAACGGTTCCCCGGCCGTGACCGAACCGCCCGAAGCGCTTGAGACAGTCATCCCGTGGTGGAGCTTCACCAAGACCGTCCTGGCCGCAACAGCGCTGACGCTGGTTCGTGATGGTCTTGTGGGGCTTGACGATCAGGTTGCTGAGGGCCCTTTTACCCTGCGGCAATTATTGCGTCATCAAGCGGGTCTCGCAGACTACAGCGAATTGCCGGAATACCATACTGCGGTGGCCAGCGGTTCGCTTCCCTGGCCACCGGATGAAATGCTGCTGCGCCTGGACGCCACCCGATTGCGCTACACGCCCGGCGAAGGCTGGCGCTATTCGAATGTTGGCTATCTGTTTGTAACCCGTTTGATCGAGCGATTGACGGGGCTTTCACTTGAAGAGGCACTCGTTCAGCGTGTGCTGTCTCCGTTGGGAATCACGCGGGCGCGTTTGGCAAACGCGGGGGAAGACATGCAGGTTGCGTGTCAGGGCATCGCCCCTGGCTACGACCCCGGCTGGGTTTATCACCGTTTATTGATCGGGCCATTGGCAGAAGCGGCGCTGCTTCTGGATCGCTTGCTGTCGGGCAACCTGCTGCCGCACGGATTATTGGAAGACATGCAGACAGCGCTTGTTCTGGGTGGTCCGTTGCCAGGCCGCCCGTGGCTGACTCCGGGTTACGGCCTGGGCTTGATGCGTGGCGGCGTAGCGGGAGGCCTGACATTGAGCGGCCACAACGGCGTAGGGCCGGGTAGCGTTGTGGCGGTGTATCGCTGCACTCAGGGTCGGACCACTGTGGCATGCGCTGTTTTTCGCGAAGGCCCGGGTGAAGCCTTGGTCGAAGCCGAGCTAGTTCAGCGCATCACGTCAGCACTTTGATCCTGCTCCGTAGGAGCGGCTTCAGCCGCGAGGGCGTCGGGACATTCGCTAAATCTGTCTGGTCAGAAATACCGCCCTCCCGGCTAAAGCCGGTCCCACAAGTTCTTAAAGCTTCGCCTCTACCGCCATGAAGATTTCCTGCTTTTTGAATCGACCGCTGTTGCTCTGAAAGTCAGCGATTGTCAGCCCTTTGCTGTCAGCGATCTGGCTGACGATCTCGCGATTGGTCAGGCCGTTCTTTTCGTCTGCCAGATAGCTTTCAACCGAGACCCATTTGGCTTCGGCAATTTCATCGGTGTCGATGACGTTGATGTTTTCAGTCAACGGTTTGAGGCGGCAGATGAAGTGAATATTGGACTTGCCGAACTCATAGGGATGCCGGGTCGTGAAGCCGAGGATCGCATCAAAGCTGACCTCGACGCCGGTCTCTTCCAGCACCTCGCGGACGATAGAGTCCTGAATGCGCTCACCAGGGTCCACGTGCCCGCCGGGCAAATTGAAGCTGGTAGCGCCTTGATCCCTGACCACCAGAATCTCGTTGTGCTGATTGATTACGATGGCCCCGGCACCCACGATGTGCGTCGGCATGAACGGCACGTAAGTCGATTCCTGTGGCTTGCGAACCAGCGTGAGGCTTTCGGGCAGGCAACTGTGAAAGATAAAACCGTGCGCCACGAACTGCTCGACACTCGCGCATCGGGCGATGGGCAAAGTGATCCACGCAAGGCCCTTCTTTTCGGTTTCCATGTACAGCAGAAAGCCTTTGATGGCGATTTCAAGATCGGCTTTTTCAAAAGAGAAAGACGTCGGATCGATGATCACGCCGTTGTAATCGTTCAGCTTGTACTTCATTGAAAAATCCTGGATGACGTAGGTCAGTGCGGTGAGTTTAATCCTGTCCATTGATTTGCTTCCACTCAATGCCAAAACGCGCCAGATACTTGCGCAGACGATCTGCGTCATTGGGGTTCGCCTTATTCAGGCGGGATACATCAAACAGTTTGCGTCCGGCATCCGACAGGCTTCGAGCATTGCGGCACACCTTGAGCACCGCCTCCAGTTGCAAACGGTCAAACAGATCCAGTTCGATACCTTCGTCCAGTATCGGCGATGGCTCATCCTGTCCGTCGTTCCGATCGTCGTTCAGCGCCCATGCGTAGCGCAAGCGCTGCAGCTCCTCTTCGACCTGGGTTTCATCGATGCGTCCGCTGTCAGCCAGCGTTGCCATGCGCGTGATCGAGGCTGACAGCTCGCGAAAGTTGCCAGACCAGATCGAGTCCTCATGATTGGCGAACGCCATATAGCGCTGCCGGGCCTCGCGATTGAAACGTATCAAGCGCCCGTGTTCGCGCGCGTGACGTTCCAGCTCGAAGTCGATGTTCGGCTCAATATCTTCGCGTCGCCTGGCCAGGCCTGGCAGGTTGAACGTCCAGAGGTTGATCCGCGCGTACAGGTCTTCGCGGAATAAACCCTGCGCCACCAGGTCGCGCAGGTCGCGGTGAGTGCCGGCAATAATCATGAAGTCGCTGGCCACTTCCTTGTCCGAGCCCATGGGCAGAAAGCGTTTCTCCTCAATGGCCTTGAGCAGCATCGCTTGTTCATCTGCGCCCAGCTCGCCTATTTCGTCCAGAAACAACATGCCGCCTTCGGCTGCCCGCAACAGGCCTTCGCGAGCAGCCAGAGCGCCGGTAAACGCGCCTTTTATATGCCCGAACAAGGTCGACATGGCGCCATCACCACGCAGGGTGGCGCAGTTCACTTCGACAAAGCGTCCTTCGATCTGGTGTCGGCTGCGCTTGAGTTCGTAGATGCGTCTTGCCAGAAACGATTTGCCTGCGCCGGTCGGACCAATCAACAGCATCGGAGCCTTGGAGCGCACGGCGACCTGTTCGATCTGCTCAATGGAGCGGTTGAACGCAGCATTGCGCGTAGCAATGCCTGACTTGAGAAACGCGAGGCCCTCCAGTCTTTTATGGGTGAAGCGTGACGCGATGCGGTCGTAGCGCGAGAGGTCCAGATCGATCAGCGAATGGGTGCCGGTGGCTCGCGCTTCATCATTGTCTCGCCGAGACGGGGAAGTCTGAATCAGTCGGGCGGGCAGGTAACGGGCTTCGGTGAGCAGGAACCAGCATATCTGTGCGACGTGAGTCCCGGTGGTGATGTGCACCAGGTATTGCTCATTGTCAGTGTCGAAATCGTAGGCGGTGGTGAAGTCATGCAGCGCGCCATATACCTCCTCGAAGTCCCAGGCGTTGCGAAGCGTCATGGGGTGAAGGCGAACTTCAGTCTGCGGGGATATTTGCCGGATATCCTCGGCCACTCGCTGCGCCAGACTGACGTCCCGGGCGGTCACGCCGTGAATCAGCTCCAGTCGGTGAATCTGCATATCCTCTTGCTGGCACAGACCAACGCTGGGACGCCAGTGATTCCAGCGGTTGGCACCCTTGCCGACGCGGTCGAGTTTTGAACCGATGAAGCCGATGGCTACAGTGCGTATTACAGACATGGTTATCTCAAAAGATAAGACGCGATACAGCAGGATAGATAAATCGGGCCTGAACTGTCTTGTGTTTTTGCACATTTGCCCGTTTAAAAATATATTTCTATTAAAAACAATTAGTTATAAAAGATTGCATGCCTTCTTCTAGATGTTGGCATGCCCGCTGCAATTACCTGTTCATAGCAAGGGGCAGTTGTAGCGCTGAACGCCAACCGCCGGAATGCAATCCAGGCCCATCTTTATGAATAGCGGCCATTGAATAGAAGTAGAGATCATGGAAACGAACACCTACCAACTGCTGGAAGTCATCAACGGCAAACCCATCAAAATGTGGACCGAGGGCGTGCCGGTAGAGAACGAAGCCAAAGAGCAATTGATGAATACGGCGCGCATGCCGTTCATTTTCAAACACATGGCCGTCATGCCTGACGTTCATCTGGGCAAGGGGTCCACGATCGGCAGTGTGATTCCGACGGTGGGGGCGATCATTCCGGCGGCTGTCGGTGTGGATATCGGCTGCGGCATGATTGCCGCGCGAACCTCGCTCACGGCGGCGGACCTGCCGGACAACCTGGCCGGGCTGCGCAGCGCCATTGAGAAAGCGGTGCCCCATGGCCGGACGTCGACTCGTTCCCGTCGGGACAAAGGCGCCTGGGACGAAATCCCGCAACAGGCGGATAACGTGTGGGGCGCGCTGTATCCGCGCTTCAAATTGATCACCGATAAATACCCTTCGCTGGCTAACACCAACAACCGCCAGCATCTGGGAACGCTGGGCACCGGCAACCACTTCATCGAGGTCTGCCTGGACGAGGCCAACCGTGTCTGGTTCATGTTGCACAGCGGCTCCCGCGGGGTAGGGAACGCCATCGGTAACCTGTTCATTCAGATGGCCCAGGCAGACATGCGGCAGCACATTGCGGATCTGCCGCATCGTGATCTGGCCTATTTCGAAGAGGGCAGTCAGCACTTCGATGATTATGTGGAAGCCGTGGGATGGGCGCAGGATTTTGCCCGGCAGAACAGAGAACTGATGATGCAGGCGGTGATTCAGGCCACACGTCAGGTGATCAGCAAACCGTTTCAAGTGGCGCTGGAAGCCGTCAACTGCCACCACAACTACGTGCAAAAAGAGCAGCATTTTGGGGAAGAGGTGCTGATCACCCGCAAAGGTGCGGTGTCGGCGAAGAAGGGCGAACTGGGGATTATCCCCGGCTCCATGGGCGCCAAGAGCTTCATCGTCCGGGGTTTGGGCAATGAAGAGGCTTTCTGCTCTTGCAGCCACGGTGCCGGGCGCACCATGAGCCGGACCAGAGCAAAGAACACGTTCACTGTGGAAGACCAGATTCGCGCCACGGCTCACGTTGAGTGCCGCAAGGACGCCGCAGTGATCGACGAAATTCCAATGGCCTACAAAGACATCGATAAGGTCATGCACGCCCAGCGTGAGTTGGTGGAAGTGCTGCATACCTTGCGACAGGTCGTATGCGTTAAAGGATAGGGCGATGAATGAGGTGATGACGTTCGAACACTTGCGAGACTGGCATTACCAGCTGACTGACCACGAGGCCAGGTATGTTCGGGAAATCCAGGAAACTCATGATGCGGCCAGAGCCCTGGTGGCGCTGAGCCGGTTCGGTAATGGTTTTGTCCGGGAAGCGGCCGTGCAAAGGCTTGCCGGGCAGGCCTCCACTGAGGCGCTGCTCGCGATCCTGGAGCGCTTGAATGATTGGGTGCCGCAGGTCAGGCAACAGGCAGAAAAGGCGCTTGAGCAGTTTCTGGTTATCGAGCGGGTTGACCTGCTACTGCAAGCCCTGACGCCGCTGTTGGCCTTGGGAAACAAGCAGCGCGTTGATCATCGCGACACCTTGCTCAAGGCCCGCAGCCTGTTATCACTGCCGCAATTGCGGGAACAGGTCGGGCAAGCGTTTGCTTCATGCCGCGGCAAGGCGGCGCGGTTTGTCTTCGATCTGTTGCTTGAGCATTGTGTGGATCGGCCGTCGTTTCTGGCTGCCACGTTGACGCACGAGGACGTCACGGTCAGGCAAAAGGCCGTCACTGCCTGCGCTGACTTGCCGACAACAGACGCTGTGCCGTTGCTTGAACGAGCACTGCAATCATCGGCGGCCAGTCTGCGCGTGCAAGCGCTGCGGGGCTTGTTGAGCGTGCTGGAGGATCCGCGTGAGCATTTGCAGGCTGGCCTGCTCGATGGCTCCTCGGCCGTTCGCTATCTGGCTCGATGGGCTGCGCCGCGTCACGCCGTAGACAGCCGGGAAGTATTGCTGTCGCGACTGGAGAAGGACGTTCCGTCCAGCAAGCGCGAATGGCTGGGGTTGCTCGGGCTGGCGAAAGAGCTGGATGAGCCACTGCCTGCTTCGGTGTTGCAAGCTGCATTGGAGTCGCCTGTCGCCGTTGTTCGTGTGCAGGCGCTGCAATTGTTGGGGGAAGCGGGGCTGGAGCGGCAACTTGCGGCGCTGGACGATCAGTCTGACAAGGTGTTCCGCGGCGCGGTGCAGCTGTTGAGTCACCAGACCTGGTCGCGGTTCGATGCGCAACTCGATCAGCGCCTGGACAGCGACTGGCATGTCCTGAGTGATCAGCGTCGTGGGGCGTTATTGGGCCTGAAGCCCGTGTGGCTTCAGTTGCAGTATCTGCTGCGACGTTACGATCAGGCCACGGTGGATGCTGATGCCTGGCTAAATCATATCGTCCTCTGGTGTGACGCTCAGTACACGCTGGTGGATCCGGTTACGCCGAAAGCGCAGCGCGAGGCGCTATTGCAGCGTTTACAGACTATGGAAGATTCAGGTGATTTGAAGTCAGGCGCGGTACGTCGCCTGCGTTAAATATGAAACATGAAGGACAGGATTATGGAAATGGAAGATGCAGTCGCTCATCCCCTCAGCAGCGCCATGCGCGAACGGGTGCTGGATGAGCTGAAGCGCATAGAGCGCGAGCATAACGTCACAGTGCTGTATGCCTGTGAATCAGGCAGTCGCGCCTGGGGTTTTGCGTCCACTGACAGCGATTACGATGTACGTTTTGTGTACGTCGAGCGCCCGGAATGGTTCGTTCAGGTCGACGCGCCTCGGGATGTAATCGAGCGCCCGCTGGATGACGAACTGGACATCAGTGGCTGGGAGTTGCGCAAGACCCTTGGCCTGCTGCGCAAGTCCAATCCGACGTTGCTGGAATGGCTCGACTCGCCGCTGGTTTATCGCAGCGAAGCTGATGCGACCCGGCGTCTGCGCGAGTTGGCGGAGGCGTTCTACAGTCCGCCAGCAGCACGTAATCATTACCTGTCGATGGCGAAGAAGAATTTTCGCGGTTATCTGCAAGGTGACGAGGTGCGGCTCAAGAAGTACTTCTACGTGCTTCGTCCGTTGCTGGCGGTGCGCTGGATCGACCAGGGCAGGGGAAGGCCGCCCATGACGTTCGCGGACTTGTTGACCACGGTTGACGATCAAGCGCTGCTTGATGAAGTTGCCGAGCTGCTGGTTCTCAAGCGCAATGCCGATGAGGCCGCTTATGGCCCGCGTCGAGTCGCGTTGCATGCCTTCATCACGGCAGAGCTTGGGCGTCCGGTGCCCGTGCTGAAGCGAACGGTTGAAGACAATGGATTACTGGACGAATACCTGCGGCAAATGGTTCGGCACTATTCAGAAGGGTGAAACACACGCAGAAGGGTGAAACAGATGAAGCAGGACATGGTTGAACTGGACGGATCCATTGGCGGCGGTCAGGTGTTGCGCAGTGCCTTGAGCTTGTCGATGCTGACCGGTCGGACGTTACAGATCGAAAACATCAGGGCCCGGCGCAGCCGTCCGGGATTGCTGCGCCAACACCTGACCGCTGTGCTTGCCGCTGCGCAGGTCTGTGGGGCCAGCGTCTCGGGTGCGGAGTTGGGTTCCCAGCGTCTGCGTTTCGAGCCAGGCATTGTTCGTGGTGGCGATTACCGTTTCGCCATTGGTACGGCCGGAAGTTGCACGTTGGTGCTGCAGACCTTGCTGCCCGCGTTGTTACAGGCGTCGGAGCCGAGCAGGGTGACGATCTCCGGTGGCACTCACAACCCGATGGCGCCGCCGGCGGACTTTATAGAGCGAGCGTGGCTGCCTCAATTGCGGCGCATGGGCGCTGGCGTGGAGCTGAACCTGTTGCGTCACGGGTTTGTACCGGCCGGTGGCGGTGAGCTGGAAGTGCATATCAAGCCCTCGATGCTGAAGCCGTTGCATCTGACGGATCGAGGCAGGTTGCTTGAATCGCGGGCTATCGCATTGATCGCCGGGCTGGCCAGGCAGGTTGCAGAACGTGAACTGCTGCACGCCGGGACGAGTCTCGATATCGCCTCTGAAGCCCGGCACTGTGTGGTGCTGGCTGATGAGCGTGGCCCGGGTAACGTCCTGATGCTGGAGTTCGCCTGCGAACAGGTCACTGAGCTGTTCAGTGCTTTTGGTCAGTCAAGAGTGCGTGCCGAGGTGGTGGCGCAAGGTGGGGTAGAGCAGGCCCGGCACTGGCTGGGCAGCCCTGCGGCCGTCGGCGAGCATTTGGCAGATCAATTGCTGCTACCCATGGCAATCGCGGGTGCTGGAAGCTTCACCACGCCCTCAATGACGGAGCATTTGCAGAGCAACATTTCTGTCATTGAGCGCTTTCTGGCGGTGCGTTTCGACTGCCAGCTACAGGCTGAAAACCTGCTGCGGGTGGAGTGCCATTCACTTGGATAGGGTCAGGTTTCCCGTCAAAACGTCCTGCGACGATCCGTCCATTTTGACAGCAGGCAAAGAGCTACACATTTGGTAACCGTTCGTAGATAATAACAATTCCCATTAATACCCGGAATTGTTCTCTGTGTTCATCCCAATGCGTCGCGCCTATTGCGTTTCCCTGGCTTTCGGTTGTGTGTTGCTGCCTGCCTTCTCCCACGCTGAAGACACCGTTACCGAGCTGCCTGCCACCGATATTCAGGCCGCAGGCGATATCGAGAGCAGCCCTTATGTGCGCTCTACCAGCAGCACCGCAAGCAAATCGGAAGTGCCGATCAGGGATGAAGCACAGTCAGTGAACGTGGTCACCCAGCAGACCCTTGACGATTTTCAGGTCAAGTCGCTGGACGATGCGATGAAGTTTGTCAGCGGGGTGTCGCAGTCCAACACTCTGGGCAATACCAAGGACGCGCTGATCAAGCGTGGCTTCGGCACCAACGATGACGGGGCCATTTTGCGTGACGGTATTCGCTCGGTGGTAGGGCATAACCTTGGGGCTACCACTGATCACGTTGAAGTGTTGAAGGGGCCAGCGTCGCTGTTGTACGGCGCAATCGAACCGGGCGGTTTGATCAACGTCGTCAGCAAGCAGCCGCAATATACCCGCAGCACCACCATCACCGGCTCTGGTTACAGCGAAGGCGGCGGCACGTTCAGCGTTGACACCACTGGGCCGATTGAAGATACCGGGCTTGCTTACCGGCTGGTTGCCGAGCGCGGCCACGAAGACTACTGGCGCAACTACGGGGTCAACGAGCACACGCTCGTGGCTCCTTCCCTGAGCTGGACAGGCGAGCGCGCCAAGCTGACCCTGGCTTACGAATATAACGACTATTCCAGCCCGTTCGACCGCGGCACCGTGTTCGCCAATGGCAGGCCGGCAGCGGCAAGCTACAAGGATCGCCTGGATGAACGCTGGGCGAAGACCGTCGGCATCAGCGAAACCGCCACCGCGAAGTTTGAATACCAGCTTAATGACGACTGGAAGACCCGAGTGACGTATGGCTGGAACAATGATCGGTATAGTCTGGCGATTGCGCAGCCCGGTAGGTTGACTGGAAGCAGCCTGGCACGCACCGCCAACGGGGGACACTACGATTACGAAACTCGGTATACCAGTCTGGATTTCATCGGCGAGCAGCAGTTGTTCGGCCAGCGCCATGACATTTTGGTGGGAGTGGATAACGAAGCGCTAGACAAGTATCGAGGCAAGACCTATCGCAATAGGGCTGGTGCGCCAATCGACATCAATGACCCGCAATATGGGCGTCTGGATGAGCCTAGCCTTGTCAGTCCAACTCAAAGTAATGCCCGCAATGAGCTGACTTCCACGTCCGTTTACTTCAAGGACAACTGGCATTTGAATGACCAGTGGATTCTGGTCTTTGGTGGGCGTCAGCAGCACTACGATCAATACAGTGATCAGGGGTTGGTTACCCGCGTAGTGGGTCGTGACGACAATGGCGACGCCTTCGTTCCGTTTGTCGGTGTCGTCTATCAACCCACCGAAGCGCTTTCGCTATATGGCAACTACAGCGAATCGTTTGTACCTAACGAAACCGTCTCGGATGACAACAAAACCTTTGATCCCGAAGAGGGCCGCAGCTACGAAGTTGGCCTCAAGTACAATCCTTCGGATCGGCTGAACGTCAACGTTGCTGTGTTTGATATCGTCAAGAAAAACGTGGTGACTCCCGTCACGGTAGGTACC
The DNA here is from genome assembly GCF_002699985.1 of Pseudomonas sp. ICMP 561. Classification (GTDB taxonomy): domain Bacteria; phylum Pseudomonadota; class Gammaproteobacteria; order Pseudomonadales; family Pseudomonadaceae; genus Aquipseudomonas; species Aquipseudomonas quasicaspiana. The sequence continues at coordinate 122,917 of NZ_LKBT01000008.1, forward strand.
ATTACCACCAATGAGCTGACAGGCAAAGCAGGCTCCAGAGGCCTGGAACTCGACGTCACAGGCAAACTGGCCGAGCGCTGGGACATGATCGGCACCTACGCCTATACCCACACTGAAGTGCTTGATGATGCGCAGGCTAAAGGCAAGCGCCTGACCAACGCGCCGATGCATACCGCCAGCCTGTATCTGACACACCACCTGGCTTTCCCTGAGCAGACCGGGCAATGGCATGTTGGTGGAGGCGCACGTTATGTGGGCGAGCGCGCAGGTGACAAAGAAAATACTTTCTTCATGGACAGCTACACCGTTGCTGACGCTTTCCTGCGTTGGGACCTGCCAACCAAAGACTACAAGACCCGTTTGCAGTTGAACGTCGATAACCTCTTCGACAAAGAGTACTACCCGTCAGGTACGGGCAGCAGCGAAGTACAGATCAACGTCGGTGAAGCGCGTACTGCGCGTTTGACTGCCAGCGTAACGTTCTAACTGCGCTTGATCCCTGGGAACTGTCGGCATTGCACCTGACAGTTCCCGGATTGCCCTACCGTTTTACTTCTTGCAGGACCCTTTGGCGCACAGTTCTTTGACTGTTGCCTCGGTGATCGCCTGTAGACCTTCTTCGGTGATGACTTTCCAGTCACTCTCCACGACCAGTTGCATGGATTCACGCTTGTCAGTGATGAGACTGATTGGGGAAGGCTGACCCGTTGAGGTGATGTTCAGGCGCGCCTTGTTGTTGACGGCAATTGAAAACGCACCGGGCGAAAACCACGACCAGAATTCTGTGATATGCACGGTCACGGCCTGGGCTTCACCATTCTTTTCTGCAGCCTCAACCACTTGATAACCGGCCTTTCGATAGCCCTCAGCGACGCTTTTGGCAATGAGCTGAGAAACGGTTTTGCCTTCAGGAAGCAGCACGTCACCCATGGCCATACCGTAACTGTTGCGCTTTCTGCCGATGGCGCGCTCAGTGATTTTCTTGTCGGAGATTTCTTCAGCGTTTTTCAGTGACGGGGTATCGGCCTGCTTTGGTGCGGTTTCGAAACGACGCTCATCAATCGCGCTAATCGTCACCTTCTGACCTGTACCATTTGCACTTTGTGGCGTCTGTACCTCTATGACAGAGCGGCTGCTGACACAGCCAAAAAGTACGGTGGAAAACATCAGCAGGGCGGCGATTTTCAGGTGTTTCATGACGGCTCCAGTCATTGTTTCTATCCATTGTTAATGCGCGTACTGCCACTTCGGGTGGCTATGCGGTGATGTCATTGTGCCTTTTTTAGCGTCGGCATCATGTCCATTCCTTACCCGCAGCACAAGTGCAACATTACCGTCCCGGATTTCTGCTAGCCTCGTCCGCCGACATCCATGCCTGACGAGCGCTATCAATGTTCACCATCCGCACCATGACCATGGACGACTACGACGCAGTCATTGCGCTCATGAGCAGCACCCCCGGTGTCTCGGTCAGGGACGCAGACTCTCGCGATTCGACCTCCAGGTATCTGCAACGCAACCCCGGAATGAGCTTCGTTGCTGAAGTGGATTCCGTACTGGTGGGTTGCGTGATGTGCGGCCACGATGGGCGACGAGGGTATTTGCAGCATTTGCTGGTGCTGGATGATTATCGGCGCCAGGGCATTGCCAATCAGTTGGTGGAGCGCTGCCTTGCAAGTCTCGAACGGGAAGGCATTTTCAAGTGCCACATCGATGTCTTGAAAACCAATCACACTGCCGCCGATTATTGGGTCAGGCAAGGTTGGCAACTAAGGACAGACATTGACCGCTACTCTTTCATCCGGACCGGTAACGACAACGCGTGATGTATGTAGGGAACGTGCTGCTTGTATGGAACCAACGCTCTAGCCTGCGGTTCGAAGCAGTACATTCTCAATCAGGGACATTCACCCCATGCTTAAAACTCTTGCCTACAGTCTGATGCTGGCTTCCACCATTGGCCTGGCCGCTTGCGATCCGAAATCCGAGGACAAGGCGCAGGAAGCCCAACAGCACGCTGAGAAAGCACAGGACAAAGCCGCCGATGCGGCCAAGGAAAATGCCAAGGCTGCAGAAGCGCAGGCCGAGTCCAAGGAAGCCAAGGCAGAAGAAGATAAAACCTTTGTGCCAACCACCCAGGTTCCAGAGTCGCTCAAGACACCTGAGAAGAACTGATAAACACCGTAGGACCGGCTTTAGCCGGGAGAGGGGCGTTAAATCCACCCTGTTTTCCGGTCAGGATAACGCTCTCCCGGCTAAAGCCCGGTCCTACAGCTATTCGTTTTTCTCCGCAAACCCCACCGCAGAATCAGGCAATCACTCCGAAGGATCGGTCTAATTGCTCCCGAGTTATCGCCTTACTCTGAATGCGTATCGAGCTACCCGGCTCATCACTCGGATAAGGACAATAATCATGTCGAACATCAAAAACAAAGTCGTGGTAATCACCGGCGCAAGCAGCGGTATTGGCGAAGCCACGGCGCGGCTGCTGGCCGAGAAGGGCGCGCACGTTGTGCTCGGTGCGCGGCGTACCGAGCGCTTGGCAGACCTCTGCAAAGAACTGGTTACCGCCGGTGGCAGCGCGCAGTATCAGGCCGTAGACGTGACCGATCGAGCCAATGTGCAAGCTTTCGTCGACTATGCCGTGAAGGAGTTTGGCCGCGTCGATGTGATCGTCAATAACGCGGGGGTCATGCCGCTGTCCAGGCTGGATGCGTTGAAAGTCTCCGAGTGGGATCAGATGATCGATGTCAACATTCGTGGCGTGTTGCACGGCATTGCGGCCGGCCTGCCACTGATGCAGAAGCAGCAATCCGGGCAGTTCATCAACATAGCTTCCATCGGTGCTTATGCGGTGAGCCCGACGGCGGCCGTCTACTGCGCAACCAAGTACGCCGTCAGGGCGATCTCCGAAGGCTTGCGTCAGGAAGCAGGGGCGGACATCCGCGTTACGGTGATTTCCCCGGGCGTCACCGAGTCCGAACTGGCCGACAGTATTTCTGATGAAGGCGGGCGCGCCGAAATGCGCGAGTTTCGCAAAATCGCCATCCCGGCACTGGCCATCGCCCGGGCAATTGCCTATGCCGTTGAGCAGCCAGCCGATGTCGATGTCAGTGAATTGATCGTTCGTCCTACTGCCAGTCCTTATTGATTTACCTGGTATCTGTAGTGGCTGCGAGGGTTTGCCGCGACGTTGATATCGGGCAAACCCTCGTCCTTAAAACTTGTACGATGACTTAAGCCGATGTACAACGAGCACCCCGTCCAACAATAAAATAACGGAGATGCACGATGGACTCATCGCAACGGGACACAAATGCCGACCACGGTCGCAGAGCATTCCTTAAAACGTCGCTGGCAGTATCCGCCGGTGTGGCGGCTCTGGGCAGCCTGGCGTTACCTCGATTGGCCAGTGCCGAGCCATTGAGTCAGCGTTATCCGGATCCGCTGGTCAACATCCTCGACGACAGCTTCATGGACCTGCGCATTTTCAATGCCAGCGTTGAGCGCCTGGCGACAGGCCTGCGCTGGGTAGAAGGCCCTGTCTGGGTGGGTGACGGTCGTTACTTGCTGTTCAGCGACATCCCCAACAACCGCATCATGCGCTGGGATGAAGTCACCGGTGGCCTGTCGGTGTATCGCGATAACTCCAACTTCTCCAACGGCATGTGCCGTGACCGTCAGGGTCGCCTACTGGTTTGCGAAGGCTCGACGACCAGCAAGGAAGGTCGCCGCGTGACCCGGACCGAGTACAACGGCAGCATCACCGTGCTGGCCGAAAACTACGAAGGCAAACCTTTCAACTCACCTAACGACATCGTCTGCAAACGCGATGGATCAGTGTGGTTCACCGATCCGCCGTTCCAGACGGGTAACAACTACGAAGGACACAAAGTCACCCCGGAATTGCCCCACGCGGTCTATCGCATTGATGGAGTGAGCGGCAAGGTCAGCCGGGTGATTGACGATCTGGCAGGGCCGAACGGTCTGTGTTTCTCTCCGGACGAGAAAACCCTCTACGTGGTTGAAGGTCGAGCCAAACCCAACCGGATCATCTGGGCCATTGCGGTCAACGATGACGGCACGCTGGGTTTGCGTCGCAAACACATTGAAGGGCTGGAGTTCGCCGGTATTGACGGCATCAAGTGCGATGAAAGCGGTAACTTGTGGTGTGGTTGGGGCAGTAACAGTGATCCCAAAGCCGACCCGGAAAAGCTCGATGGCGTTCGAGTGTTCAATCCGGATGGCAAAGCAATCGGTCACATTTCCTTGCCGGAGCGCTGCCCGAACCTGTGCTTTGGCGGGCGCGAAGGTAACCGGTTGTTCATGGCGGGCAGCCACTCGGTTTACTCGTTGTTCGTGAATACGCGCGGCGCGACGTTCGTTTGACTGGGGGACATGACACTGCGTTGTTATGCCGTAATTCGGTCTCTGTAGGAGCTGCCGAAGGCTGCGAAGCATTTCTCCTGACGCGCCGCCATCGCAGCCTTCGGCAGCTCCTACAGACCCGTGTTTGCACACCTCTCCTGGGATCAGCGTTTCGCCAGTTCGTGCTTGATGCACTGTTCGTAATAGGTTTGCTTGATGGCCGCAGGTTTGAGTCGCGAGGTGCTTTTATAAGTCTGCTCGGTAATACCCATGGCGGTCATGCGCATCCAGGGCTGTTTGAACTTGCGACCCTGCAATTTCTTGCGGGCGCCGTACAAAGTGATTCCGGCGAGTTTCGATTCCTGGGCGCCTGCGGCGATGCCCGACCCCCATGTGCAAATCGATCGACCGCTCTGAGTAACGTCCTTGGCTTGCGACGCCAGTGAAACGCTGGCCAGCGCGAGCGTCGCTACGGTCAATACAAGAATCCGCATAAATGCCAGCCCCTAAGCTTCTGAAAAGAAAGCAAGTTTGCCAAGCTCGCTAGGAGGCGAGGGGCCAGCAATAGGTATTATTTCGGAACAAATTCACCTGACGCTTAACGGTCAGTTGAAATGCCGGGTCACGGCATGCGGCGCATCGGGCACGTCCATATTGATCTTGCGCCAGGCTGCTTCGGCGAAGCTGTATACCGAAAATGCGATCAGTCCCAAGGCCACGATCATCAGCACGATGCCTCCAGCGGGAAGATCCTGCAGGCCGTTAAGCGCGTCTTTCAGACCCGGTGGGTGCATGGCCTGATAGCTTGAACCGCTGATGGCCAGCAACGCAGAGATTTCGATGAATGCCACACCTCGGGCAATCAGGCCGAATTGCGACACCGGACGGACGTAGCGCATGACTTCTTCGTCGGCTTCGAAGTACTTCTCGAAAGACGCCTTCCAGCCTTTGATGATGTGGGTGATGCCCACGCCGAGCGGCACCAGTGCCACCAGGTAAACAAGGATATTCGAATGATCCCAGGACAAAATTGTGGCAAGCAGGTCCTGGGTTTTGCCCCCTGAATCACCGGAGCTTTTGAGTGCGCTGATTAACAGACCCAAGGCAAAAAAGGCCAGTGCGCCGTAGGTCACGCCGCCAACCAGTAAGCCCGTACGAATCACCAGGCCTTTGAATTCTGTGCCGTGATGATCCACGTCCCGAGTGGCCTGCAGGATTCGCCAAGCTGCAAACGCCAACAGGCCTACTACGACAATAGCGACCATGACGTTGCCAAAAGGCTGACTCAACAGCGCTTCAAGGCTGCTATGGCTGTCTTTGGGCTGAGACGAACCCTGGGCGGCGAGCAGGGCAAAAATACCAATGATCAAATACACCACACCGCGAGCGGCATAGCCGCTTCGGGCAAGGAGAGTGAGGCTGCGTTGCGGGGACATAAAGGCGATCTTCCTGAAAGTGATACAGGAGCAGACCGATGTCGGCACGCGGGGTTCGGTTTAATTGGTGGGCAGCCGGTGCTGAACAAACCATCCCCGTGGAGCTCGCCCAGTGTCCCTGACACAACTCGGTTCCCATGTGGGAGCGGTGCTTGCCCGCGATACATGAGACGCAGCTCGAAGACATACCGCGTTAGTGTTTATCGTCGGAATGCCGCCCAGGGCAAGCACCGCACATGTTGGCGCTGATCTTCAGTTCATGATCGACCTGTGGGACCGGCCGGGGTGGCGCTCCACTTCATTCGGGAAGACTATTTCAGGCGGCAGAAAGGCGGCGAATGTCCCGGCCTCTTCGCGAATGAATTCGCTCCCACCAGGATCAACGCTTGCAGGCCAACATAGAATCTCCCCACACAAGATCGTATCTATCCAGTGGTTTGCGTTTTGTTCAATAGTAAATGCCGACTTTCCTTATCGCTCACACGCAGCCGCGATGGCTTTGCCCAGCGCTTCGGTATTGCCCTTGCCGCCAATATCAGCAGTCAGTGGTGCGTTTTCCGGTCCCATTGCCAACACAGTTTCAATCGCGGTTAGCACTGCCGCACCGGCCTCCGGATGGCCCAGATGCTCAAGCATCATCGCACCGCACCAGATTTGGCCGATCGGATTGGCAATGCCTTTGCCTGCGATGTCCGGAGCGGAGCCATGGACTGGCTCGAACAGGCTCGGGAAGTTGCGCTCAGGGTTAATGTTGGCCGAAGGCGCGATGCCGATGGTGCCCGTGCAGGCCGGACCCAGGTCGGAAAGGATATCGCCAAACAGGTTGCTGGCGACCACAACATCGAACCAGTCCGGATGCAGGACGAAGTTCGCGGTGAGGATATCGATGTGGTACTTGTCGACGTTCACATCCGGGTATTTCTTGCCCATTTCCACAACGCGCTCATCCCAGTACGGCATGGTGATCGCGATGCCGTTGGATTTGGTCGCAGACGTCAGGTGCTTTTTCGGACGGCTCTGGGCCAGGTCATAAGCGAATTTCAGGATACGGTCGACGCCCACCCGGGTCATGACGGTTTCCTGCAGGACGATTTCCCGGTCGGTGCCCGGGAACATCTTGCCGCCAACACTGGAGTATTCGCCCTCAGTGTTTTCACGCACCACCCAGAAGTCGATGTCACCCGGTTTGCGATTGGCCAACGGTGCTTTCACGCCAGGCATCAGGCGGCAAGGGCGCAGGTTCACGTACTGGTCGAACTCGCGGCGGAACTGCAGCAGCGAATCCCACAGGGAAATGTGATCAGGCACTACATCCGGCCAGCCCACTGCGCCGAAGTAAATCGCATCGTAGCCTTTGAGAATCTCGAACCAGTTGTCGGGCATCATTTTGCCGTGGGCCAGGTAGTAATCGGCACTGGCGAAGTCGAACCAGTCCCACTGCAACTCCAGGTTGTGCTGCGCGGCCACCACGTTCAGCACGCGAACGCCTTCGGGCATGACTTCCTTGCCTATGCCATCGCCAGGGATGACGGCAATTTTGTAATGGGCCTTGCTCATGAGTTTGGACTCCAGGGTTGATGGTGGACGAAGCTCAGTGTATGCAGTGTTTCTGCATTAATAATTAGTCAATCGCGAAAGCCATTCTTAGATTCAAGGAAACAATCGATGAGCATGATCGATGACCTGAGCTTCTTTCAGCAGGTGGCCACGCGGGGCAGCCTGACCGAAGTTGCACGGCAGATGGGGCTGTCGCTGCCCGCGGTGAGCAAGCGCTTGAGCCAATTGGAAGCCCGGCTTGGCGTGCAGTTGCTGCAGCGCACTACGCGCCGGTTATCGTTGACCCCGGAAGGCGTGCTCTATCTGGAGGGAGGGCGGCCGATCCTGCGGCAGCTCGAAGAGCTGGAAAGCGCCCTGAACAGTCGCCAGCCGACGTTGCATGGTCGTTTGCGAATCAACGCCACGCTGGGTTTCGGGCGACGGCATCTGGCACCGGTAGTATCCAGCTTTGCCCGGCTGCATCCTGAACTGGAGATTTCCCTGGAACTGACCAGCCAGCCGGTCAGTTTGCTCGATGATCAGTTCGACATCGGCGTGTTCATGGGCGAGCCTCCGGACTCGCGGCTGATCGGTATCCGTCTGCTGGAGAATCCACGGATTCTCTGTGCGTCACCTCACTATCTGGAAGGTCGGCCGAAGTTGACGCGTGTAGCGGATCTGGCCGAGCACAACTGCATCGTGCTGCGTCAGTTCGGCAGTGATTACGCGATCTGGCGTTTTCAGAAAGACGGCCAGGATTTCACCCATAAGGTCAGTGGCACGCTGTCGAGCAACGACGGGGAAGTGGCGATGAATCTGGCGCTTGACGGCCACGGTTTGATTTTGCGTTCCCGCTGGGATGTGCAGGCGCATCTGGAAAGTGGGCGGCTGGTGGCGGTACTGGACGATTATCAACCGCCGCGCGGCGATATCTATGCGATGTACCAGCACCGACGCCACATCCCCCAGCGCATCTCGCTGTTCACCCGGTACCTTGCGCAGGAACTGGCTAAACGACTCCCGTTTGCGGTGCCGGGATACTGAAGTCTAATGAGATCTGTTGGAGCGAGGCTTGCCCGCGAAGGCGTCAGGTCTGCTGATAGATGAATCGCTGCAAGCATAATTCGCGGGCAAGCCTCGCTCCAACAGTGGAGGTGGCAAGTCGCATAACGACAGATCATGTCAGTAATGATTATTGGTGCATTGCCGGACAGCCCCCGGGTCTTGTAACGTCCTGCCGACCCGCTCGGTAACAATAAAACTTAAACCTGAGCATGCGTTGGATTTGCAGGGTGTTCAGAAAAGGGTTTTTAAGCTGCCGAATCATTCTACGTTCAGGAAGATTTGCCATGAAAACCGTTTCATTGGGTTCAGTCTTATCCCTGTTGTGCGTTTCGATATCGTGCGCGATGTCGGTATCGGCAGAAGAAATCACCTTCGTTTCCCAAGGCGGGGTTTATCAGGAAGCCCAGACCAAGGCGATTCTTGATCCGGCAGCCAAGCGCCTGAACATCACCATCAAACAAGACAGCGTTCCCGATGCCTTGCCCATGGTCAAGGCTCAGGGATCGGCGGGCAAGCCGGTCTGGGACGTGATCGATACGCCGCCTTCCAACTGTATCCGCGGTGGCAACGAAGGGCTGATCGAAAAACTCGACCTGAGCAAGATGCCCAATGTTCAAGCTATGCCGGAGGCCTATCGCACGCCTTACTCAGTGGCTTATGAGTTCTATTCTTCAGTCCTGGGCTATAACACCAAAACATTGAAGAAGGTGCCGCAGAGCTGGGCCGACTTCTGGAATGTGAAGGATTTTCCGGGCACTCGCTCGTTACGCAACGACCCGATGGGGACCCTGGAGGCGGCATTGCTGTCGGACGGCGTGCCTCGTGACAAACTCTACCCGCTGGATGTTGATCGCGCCTACAAGCGGCTGGAGCAGATCAAACCGGATATCGCCGTGTGGTGGAGCTCCGGTGGGCAATCGGCACAACTGCTCAACGATGGCGAAGTCGACATGCTGATGATCTGGAACGGTCGCGCCAGTGCGGTTCGCAAGGACAATCCTGACGTCGCCTTTACCTATAACGACGGCATTCTGCAAAACACCCAATTGTGCATCCTCAAAGGCGCGCCGAACTACGCAACTGCTGTGAAGTTTGTCAACGAAGCGCTCTCACCGGACCTGCAGGCCAATCTGCCGATGTATATCGATTACGGGCCAGGTAACCCTGCTGCGTTTGGCACCGGCAAGTTGACTGCCGAGCGGGCCAAAGAGCTACCGAGCTCACCGGACAACGCCGCCAGGCAGGCATTGATGTCTGAAGAATGGTGGTCGTCGGCTGCGGGCATTGCGGCCAAGGATCGCTGGCTCAAGTTTGTTCAGTAGGTCGTCATCTTGAAAGTGTTCGATTACCTGATTCTGGGCGGCGGTTCGGCAGGCTGTGTGCTGGCTGCGCGGCTGTCCGAGGATGCAGACAAACGTGTGTGCCTGGTGGAAGCGGGGCGGGACATCTCGGCGGGTAATATGCCTGCCGAGATTCGCAGCCGCTATCCCGGGCGTGCTTACCTGGACACGCGCAACATATGGCGACAGCTGACGGCGCTGATGGGCAAGCGCTCCACCAAACGTCGCTATGAACAGGCACGGTTGCTGGGCGGTGGCTCTGCAATCAATGCCTTGATGACCAATCGCGGCGCCCCCGACGACTATGACGAGTGGCAGCGACTCGGTGCCGAGGGATGGAGTTGGGACAATTGCCTGCCGTACTTTCGCAAACTGGAAAACGATACCGATTTCGACGGCCCGTTGCATGGCAAGCAAGGACCACTGCGGATCCGCCGCACTGCGCAGGAGTTTCTTTCTCCCTTCGTCAAAGCAGTGATGAAGGTGCTGGGCGAGGCCGGACTGGCTACCAAAGCTGATCAGAACGGGCCCTGGGAGCCGGGCGTATTCGTTGGGGCAATTGGCGTCAGCCCGGAAGGAGAACGCATTCCCACGTCGGTCTGTTATCTGTCCGATGAGGTCCGCCAACGCAGCAATCTGACAGTGCGCACTCAATGTCTGGTCGACCGCGTGCTGTTCAAGTCCCATCAAGCGATAGGGGCGCGTATTGTGCAGGCGGATGGCACCTCAATGGATCTATTCGCCAAAGAAGTGATCGTCTGTTCCGGGGCAATCCACAGCCCGGCAGTTTTGATGCGCAGCGGTATTGGGCCCGCCGATGAGCTGATTCAACTGGGGATTTTTGTGGTGGCGGATCGTCCGGGAGTCGGCGGCAACCTCATGGAGCATCCATCGATTGCGGTGTCTGCGTTGTTGAAAAAGGCGGGGCGCACGGCATTCGTCAACGAGCACCACGAGCAGGCCATTGTGCGCTTTTCCTCGGGTTTGCCGGATACGGTGCCTTGCGACATGCATGGCGCGATTCTGTCCCGATCCGGCTGGCACTCGCTGGGGTATCGATTGGGCACGATGTTTTTCTGGGTCAACAAGTCCTATTCCCGGGGCCGTGTGCGACTGGTCTCCAGTGATCCGGCGCAGGAACCGGAGGTGGACTTCAACATGCTTTCTGATCCACGGGACCTGGAGCGCCTCAAGCAGGCCTTGAAGTTTGGGGCAGGGACGCTGTCAGCCGCCCAACTCGGTGCCTTGCGTAGCGTGGCGTTCCCGTCCAGCTATTCGCCCCGGGTCGCCAAAGTCGCTCAGCCAGGCTTGATCAATGGCATGTTGCGCGGCGCATTAAGCCTGTTGCTGGACGTGGCCGGGCCGTTTCGGACGTGGCTTGTTCACGGGTTGGTCACTCAGGGAGTGACGCTGAAAAAACTGCTCGCCGATGATCAGGCCTTGACCGGATTTGTCCGGCGAAATGTCGGTGGCACCTGGCATCCATCGGGCACCTGTCGCATGGGCCGGGCCGATGATCCGCAGGCGGTCACCCTCAGTGATGGGAGAGTGATTGGCGTCACCGGCTTGCGGGTATGTGATGCGTCGTTGATGCCCTCCATCCCGTGCGCCAATACCAACGTGCCCACAATCATGATTGCCGAGCGGATCGCAGATTTGATCAAGGCCGGGTAGGAGCGAACTTGTTCGCGAGGCGCCGGTACAGACACAGCTTTTACCCATCATGACAATGACGAACCTGTGTGACCGACCGGGGTGGCGCTCCACTTCATTCGGGAAGGCGGTATTTCAGGCAACACACAGGCTGTGGATGTACTGGCCTCTTCGCGAATGAATTCGCTCCTACCGGTAACTCGGGCAAGACGCAGAATCCTGTGGGACCGAATTCATTCGGGAGGCGGTATTTCAGGCAACACACAGGCTATGGATGTACTGGCCTTTTCGCGAATGAATTCGCTCCTACCGTTGACTCGCGCAAGACGCAGAATCCTGTGGGACCGAATTCATTCGGGAGGCGGTATTTCAGGCAACACACAGGCTGTGGATGTACTGGCCCTTTCGCGAATGAATTCGCTCTTACCTTTGATCTGGGTAAGACGCAGAACTCTGTGGGACCGAATTCATTCGCGAGGCGGTATTTCAGGCAACACACAGGCTGTGGATGTACTGGCCTTTTCGCGAATGAATTCGCTCCTACCGTTGAGTTGGGCAAGACGCAGAACCCTGTGGGACCGAACTCATTCGGGAGGCGGTATTTCATGCAACACATTGGCTGCGGATGCCCCGGCCTCTTCGCGAATGAATTCGCTCCTACCGTTGAGTTGGGCAAGACGCAGAACCTGGTGGGACCGAATTCATTTGGGAGGCGGTATTTCAGGCAACACACAGGCTATGGATGTACTGGCCTTTTCGCGAATGAATTCGCTCCTACCGGTAACTCGGGCAAGACGCAGAATCCTGTGGGACCGAATTCATTCGGGAGGCGGTGGTTCAGGCAACACACAGGCTGTGGATGTACTGGCCTTTTCGCGAATGAATTCGCTCCTACCGTTGAGTTGGGTAAGACGCAGAACCCTGTGGGACCGAATTCATTCGCGAGGCGGTATTTCAGGCACCACACAGGCTGTGGATGTACTGGCCCTTTCGCGAATGAATTCGCTCCTACCTTTGATCTGGGTAAGACGCAGAACTCTGTGGGACCGAATTCATTCGGGAAGGCGGTGGTTCAGGCAACACATTGGCTGTGGATGTACTGGCCTTTTCGCGAATGAATTCGCTCCTACCTTTGATCTGGGTAAGACGCAGAACTCCGTGGGACCGAATTCATTCGGGAGGCGGTATTTCAGGCAACACACAGGCTATGGATGTACTGGCCTCTTCGCGAATGAATTCGCTCCTACCGGTAACTCGGGCAAGACGCAGAATCCTGTGGGACCGAATTCATTCGGGAGGCGGTGGTTCAGGCAACACATTGGCTGTGGATGAATTCGCTCCTACCGTTTACTCGGGCAAGACGCAGAACCTGGTAGGACCGAATTCATTCGGGAGGCGGTATTTCAGGCAACACACAGGCTGTGGATGTACTGGCCTTTTCGCGAATGAATTCGCTCCTACTGTTTACTCGGGCAAGACGCAGAATCCTGTGGGACCGAATTCATTCGGGAGGCGGTATTTCAGGCACCACACAGGCTGTGGATGTACTGGCCCTTTCGCGAATGAATTCGCTCCTACCGGGATTTGAGCCGGCGGGCGATAGGGTGGGTCCATCAAGGGTAGAAGCCCACAATCGCCTTGGTCTCCAGAAACGCCTCCAGTCCCCACTCGGCATATTCCCGGCCATTACCCGATTGTTTGTAACCGCCAAACGGCGCTCCTGGATTCCAGTCGGGATGGTTGATGTAGACGCCGCCGACCCGTAGCTGCAAAGCAATCTCCCGGGCTCGCTGCAGGTTGGAGGACTGCACGTAACCGGCCAGACCAAATACGCTGTCATTGGCCAGCGTCACCGCGTGTTCATCGTCGTCATAGGCCTGAATCACCAGCACCGGACCGAAGATTTCCTCCTTGGCAATGGTCATGTCCGGCGTCACTCCGGCAAACACTGTTGGCTGCACGTAGTAGCCACGTTCGAGACCGTCTGGTCTGCCCAGTCCTCCGCAGACCAGTTGCGCACCCTCGTCGATGCCGATCGCGATCATTCGCTGGATGGCCTGGAACTGCCGGTCGCTGATCACCGGTCCCATCGTTGATTGCGGATCGGCGGGATCGCCAACCTGATGGGCGAGAGCCGCACGCCGGGCGATTTCCACCGCTCGATCATGCAATGACGCAGGCACCAGCATGCGGGTCGGCGCATTGCAGGACTGTCCGCTGTTTCCGAAGCAGCCATTGACTCCAGAGGTCACGGCTTTCTCCAGATCGACATCGTCCAGCAGGATATTCGCCGATTTACCGCCCAGTTCCTGATGCACACGTTTCACGCCAGGCGCCGCGAGACGCGCGACTTCCACCCCGGCCCGCGTCGAGCCGGTGAATGAAACCATGTCCACTTCAGGATGCGCTGCCAGTGCAGCACCCACGGTTGGCCCGTCGCCATTGATCAGGTTGAACACCCCGGCGGGCACACCCGCTTCGTGCATTACCTCAGCAAACAGCAAGGCATTAAGCGGGGCGACTTCACTGGGTTTGAGGATCATCGTGCAACCGGCCGCGAGCGCTGGCGCGACCTTGCAGACGATCTGATTGATGGGCCAGTTCCAGGGTGTAATCAGTGCAACGACCCCCACCGGCTCCAGATTGATGAGGGTATTACCATTGGTTTTCTGAAACGCGAACGTATCCAGCGTGCGCAGCAGTTGTTGCAGATGACGCTTGCCGATACCAGCCTGCCAATCGTAAGCAAGTGCCTTGGGTGCACCGACTTCGGCCATGATCGCCTCGGCAATCTCGTCGTAGCGCTGCATGAATACGTCGAGTATCTGCTCGATCAGAACTCTTCTCTCGTTGGGCATCGTGCGGGCAAATGCCGGAAATGCACGTCGTGCTGCCGAGACTGCTGCGTCCACGTCGGCCTGATTGCCCATGGCTAGCTGGCTGAAGGGCTGTTCAGTGGCCGGATTGATGACTGCCAGCTGCGAGTCCCCGGCGGGTGCTACCCAACCACCATCGATATAAAACTTCAGAGCGTTTTCCATAATCAGGCGGGCCTCGTCGGGAAGAGCAGAGAAGGGCGAGTGAGGATCTTGATCGTTGCAAAACACACACTCGGTCGCTCGCAAGAATAAGCATCAATTTCTGCATCCGGCAATTTACTAATAGTTGCTTCAGGCATAAGCTCAGGTCATGTCTAATCTTCGTCGAAAGCTTCCCAGTTCAAGTTCTCTGTTCGTCTTCGAAGCGGCTGCGCGGTGTGGCAGCTTCACCCGGGCGGCGGATGAGCTGTGCGTCAGCCAGCCAGCGGTCAGTCGAATGCTGTCCCGTCTTGAGGAGCATCTCGGTGTGCAGCTTTTCGAGCGCACTCGGGGCGGTGCACGACTCACCGAGAGCGGCAGTATTTTGTACCGGCGGGTGCAGGAGGGGTTCAGCACCATCGAGTCGGCGATCAGCGAAATTGAATCCCGCGCAACGGGCATCGAAACCGTTACGCTGTCCGTTTCAACGGCGTTCACGACCCACTGGTTGATGCCGCGCATGAGCCGCTTCAGTCAGCGATTTCCCAGTGTGGACATGCGATATCAGCTGATGTCTGGCCGAATCGGCGGGCCTTTGGTGGATGTCGATCTGGGCATGCGCTACATCGATTCAGGCAGCCTGAAAGCCACGGATACGCTGGTTGTGCCGGAAATCACCTTGCCTGTCTGCAACCCTCAGTATTTCCAGCAGGTCTTGCAGGATGCAGGCAAAAAGCAGCCGCCGACGATGATCTGCATGGACAATCAGGATCGGGACTGGACACTGGAATTTGGCTCGTCCGGGCGCGTGGAAAATGCCCTGATTTTTTCTGACTATGCGGTGGTCGTGCAGGCTGCCTTGTTGGGGCAGGGGATGGCGCTGGGCTGGTTAACGGTCGTCTCGAACAGCTTGGTCAAAGGCGAGTTGGTGCCCGCCGCCGAACAGGTTCATGTCACACAGCGTCGGTGTTGTCTGGTGACTCCAGCGAATCGTCCGGTGCGCCCGGTGGTCGAAAGTGTTCGTGACTGGATCATCGAAGAGATGCGTGCCGACGTCGCAAAAGTGGACGCGCTTTACCCTCATTTGGGGCTGTCGGCACTTCTCCAGTCGGGTCGTTGAGATCAGGTGTGCCGCACAGAGTGGAAAAACCGTAGGTTATGCTTCAAGGTCCGTGAAAAACGGAATATTTCATGAGGGAAGCAGGCTGATAATGGGTCAACCAGCTTGCTCTACCCCCATGAATATCTTGCGGAGCGCCCTATGTCATTCAAGCAGTTCAAAGCCCTGACGTTCGATGTCGTCGGCACCCTCATTGATTTTGAAGCCGGCATTCTCGCTCATGTTCGTGAGGTGGCAGGCGAAGCGGGTAAAGCCCATAGCGATGACGATATTCTCAAAGCCTATCGCGAGGCTCGTGCACAGACCGATTCAGGCTGGTGGCCGGATGACCTGGAGCGCTGCTACCACGTCATCGCCTCGAAACTGGGGCTGCCGGACAGCGACGAATACGCCAAAGGCCTGAGCCTTGCCGTGAAGAACTTCCCGGCGTTCCCCGATTCGATTGAAGCGCTGAAGCGTCTGCGCAAGCATTTCAAACTGGTCGCGACCACCAACTCGCAGATCTGGGCGCTGGATTTCATGGCCAAAACGCTGGAGGAACCGTTTGATGTGCGGGTGACCGTTGACGACGTACGCTTTGAAAAGCCTGATCCACAGTTTTTTGCCTACACCCGAGGCGTGCTGGCGACTCAAGGCATCCTGTTCGAAAACATCCTGCACGTCGCGCAGAGTCAATACCATGACATTGGCGTAGCGATGCGTCTGGGCTATCAAACCTGCTGGATCGAACGCCGTTTCGCGCAAAAGGGCACCGGGGGCACGCTTGAGTCTGATCGCGTGGAACCGCATTACCACTTTACTTCGCTGGCGCAGTTGGCGGACGCGGTCGAGAAAGAGCTGGGTTGACTGACGCTGGGTGACGACTCTGGCGCTCTGGCCTTGCTGCGAGCGCCTTTTCTCTTTTTAGCTGGATGTTCGCCATGACTGTTCAGAGCCTGTGGGCGGCCACTGCCCAGCCTTCTCCCGCGCTGCAATCCCTTGAAGGCGATCGCCAGTGCGACGTGGTGATCATCGGTGCCGGTTACACCGGTTTGGCTGCGGCGCATCACATTGCCCTTAGTGGTCGTGAGCCGTTGATCGTCGAGGCCAATACCCTGGCCTGGGGCGCCAGCGGGCGTAACGGCGGGGTGGTTTCGCCCAAGTTTCGGGTAGGCTTTCCCACGCTGATGGAGCGTTTTGGTCGTGACACGGCCTTGCAGATGTATCGCACAGGTTATGCCGCAGTCGACAGCCTGGTGGAAATGGTCGAAAGCCTTGGCCTGTCCGGGGCCCAGCTGCACATGGGCGGTCACATTGCTGCTGCGCACAACGTTCATGCGTTAGGCGGGCTTGAGTCCACGGCAAACTGGATCAAGCGGGAAACCGGTGGCTCGTCGTCGCTGATGATCAGCGCCGGGCAGGTTCGTGAAGCCACCGGGTCGACGATTTTTACCGGCGGCTTGCTGACACCCAAAGCAGGCGGCATTCACCCCCTTAATTACGCCCGTGGCATCGCGCAAAGCTTGATTGATCGCGGCGTGAAGTTGTACATCAACAGCCCTGCGAACCAGGTGCGTCATGAGGCCGGCCGCGTTATCGTCATGACTCCGCAAGGGCGAATCAGCGCCCGCCAGGTGATCTACGCCACCAATGGTTATTCCGACCAGACCCGGGTCACTGACACCCTGCATCGACGCTTGATTCCGTTTCGCAGTGCGATCATCGCGACTCAAAAACTTCCCGCTGACGTACTGGCGCAGATCATGCCGGGCGGTCAGGTGTGTGGCGACACCAAGCGCATGTTGCGCTGGTTCAGGGTTGTCGGCGACCGGCTGATTTTTGGGGGGCGGGGTGCGTTTGGCAAGAACGATTCCGAGAGCGCCTTCCGTACCTTGCAGCGCAGCATGGTTGAGGTGTTTCCGATACTGCGTGATTACCAGGTTGATTTTCGCTGGTCCGGCCTGGTTGCCATGACGCTGGACTATTTGCCTCATGCCGGGCAACTGGATGAACGCAGCTTCTACTCGATTGGTTACAACGGCGGCGGGGTCGCCATGTCGACGTACATGGGCGGGCAGTTGGCGAAAATGACGTCCGGAGAGAAGGTCGACCTGGGTTTGCTGTGCGGTGATAAATTCAAACCCATTCCCATGCATGCGTTCCGCGCTCCCGGCGTACGCCTGGCGGCAGGATGGCAGCAATTCCTTGATGTTATCGGCCGGTGATCATTGCACCAGGCTATCTGCCTCAAACATTGGATCTGTAGGAGCTGCCGAAGGCTGCAATGGCGGTGCATCAGATTGAATGCTTCGCAGCCTTCGGCAGCTCCTACAGAAAAAGCATTCCAGATCGGATGGTGCAATTTTGTTTGCCAGGAGTCACCGAGTCTTGTGTGTCAAACCGCCCTGACCAGACTCCGCAGCGGCACGGTGCTTTTCACCACCGGTGATTTGATCACGATGTAGCTGAAGTACTTCTCGATCCCGATGTTCTTGTCGAGGATCGATTCCATCAATTCCTGGTAGTGCTGGATGCTGCTGCACAGGAATCGCACCAGATAATCGTAGCCGCCGCTGATCAAATGACATTCCAGCACTTCGTCGATGTTTCGGATGCTGGATTCGAATTTCACGAAGTCGCCACGTTTGTGGTCGGAGAGGGTGACTTCGGTAAAGACAGTGACCGAGTTGGCGAACTTGGCCAGATTGACGTGTGCTTCATAGCCGCTGATGTACCCGGCCGATTCAAGCCGTTTCACCCGCTGCAAACAAGGACTGGGGGACAGACCGACGGCTTCGGCGAGGCTGACGTTGGTCATTCGCCCGTCTTTCTGCAATTGGACCAGGATGTTGATGTCGATACGATCGAGCTTCGTTGCAGCGTCCATGGTTCAGTCCTCGCCATTTCAAATCCAGACTGCCCACCTCAGGCGTGCAGTGCTTTTTGATGCGCGTGGACGAGGTCTGCCAGGCTGGCGTATTCACAGCGCTTGCCATCCAGTGCCTGCGGTGAGTGATTCCACGGCTGGCTATGACCCCGTCGCAACGTACATACCGGGAAATCCACCCGCTCGTTCCACGGGTCGTCCATCTCGGTACTGCGCACCGGTAACAATTCTGATCGCTCCAGTTCCAGTTGGAGTAACGCGGCGTCCAGGCTCGTGTGCCAGTCGGTATCAACGGGCTCGATGACGGCATCGAACGTCACCGGCAACCGGCTGGTCAGCGAGCTCACGTTGATGCCGTGAGGTGGGGCAATCAGTATCAAACGGTAGAACTTGCTCAGGTACTGCAAGGCACCTGGAACATCTTCGAATATGGGCCAGTGGTCAGAGGAGCTACTGAAAGCAACACTCTGATCCCAGTCAGGAATGGTATGCAATTGGTGAGCCAGACGTTGGTACAACTGGCCGTGAAAAGCGCTCGGGCTGCTTGCTGGTCCACTGCTGATCAGCAGGTCGGCGGTCTGTCGGTAGGCGCTGAGCAATTGTTCGTCACTGATCGCCGGATTGCCTTGCACTGCCAGCGGTCGAAGCCCCTCAAGAATGCCCCGTTCTCGATCAACCAGTGTTCCAAAGGAAAAACCCAATGCCTTGTACTGGGTGACTTTCATGATTCGCTCCTGAGTAACAGCTGTCGGTTCCATCATGTTCCGCACCCGCGTTATGACCCCATGCCCGGAATGGCGTAAACAGGCCGGGTGGGGTCGTGCCGCACAGGTCTCAGCAAGCTGCAGCCAGTGCGGTATCGAGCATCTGCAAAGCTTCGGCCACTTGTTCCGGCGTTGTCACCAGCGGCGCGAGGAATCGCACCACGTTACGGTGTACGCCACACTTGATGACCAGCAGGCCGGCGTTGCGCGCGCCATCGATGACCTTTTGCGCCAGCGCAGCGTCCGGGCTTTGCTTGTCGTCGGCTGCCACCATTTCAATGGCCAGCATGAAGCCTAGACCTCTTACATCACCGATACGCGGGTAACGCGCTTGCAAGGCCAGTAAACCTTCATGCAACTGGGTGGAGAGTTTCGCGCCCTTGGCCAGCAGATCCTGCTCTTTGAAAAGGTCCAGTACTGCCAGTGCCGCAGCACATGCCACCGCGTTGCCGCCATAGGTGCCGCCCAGGCCACCAGGTGTCGGCGCATCCATGATCTCGGCACGGCCGACAACACCGGATAGAGGCATACCGCCCGCGAGGCTTTTTGCAACGGTCACCAGATCAGGTTTGATGCCCGAGTGCTGGAAGCCGAACATTGTGCCGGTACGCCCAAAGCCGGTCTGGATTTCATCGAGGATCAGCACGATGCCGTGTTGAGTGCAGCGCGCCCGCAAGGCCTGGAGAAATTCGTTTGAGGCCGCAATGAAACCACCATCGCCCTGAACAGGCTCGATGAGGATTGCCGCAACCCGGTCAGGTGCGACATCGGTGGCGAAGAGTTCATCCAGCTCGGCCAGCGCGTCGTCGCTGCTGATCCCGCGATAAGGGTTTGGGTAGGTGGCGTGGTAGATCTCGGCCGGGAAGGGGCCGAAATTCTGTTTGTAGGGCTGGCTCATGCCGGTCAGGGTCACACCGAGCAGGGTCCGGCCATGGAAGCCGCCCCGAAAGGAAATCACCGCGGTGCGATTGGTGTGGCTGCGAGCGATCTTGATCGCGTTTTCCACCGCTTCGGCACCGGAGGTAAACAGGATGCTTTTGTAGTGCTCTTCGCCGCCAATCAGCGTATTCAGGCGCGCGGCGACTTCGATGTAGCTTTCGTAGGCCGCGACCTGAAAACTGGCATGAGAAATTTCACCGACCTGACGCCGTACCGCATCGACAACCTTAGGGTGGTTATGGCCAACGTTGAGTACGCCGATGCCACCGACGAAATCCAGATAGCGCTTGCCGTCCACATCCCACAGCTGCGCCCCTTCGGCGCGTGCCGCGACAACCGGGTGAGCCGTGATGATGCCGCGCGGGATGTGTTGCTCACGCAGTGCGAGCAACCGTTGGGTTTCAGTCAGTGCAGAATTCATCTCAATCTCCGTGATCGCCGGGATGGCAGGTGATGTGATCAGGATAAGCACTGGTAGGAACCACAAGCACTGAAGTTGCCCGGACCAGTGCTGTGATCGACTGTTTTAGGGGGAGGTTGCGACATATTTCACTGTGGGGTGTTGAAGCAATGTGTGGGTAATTTGCAAATTCCCGTGGGAGTCGCCCTGAACTGGCTTAATGATCCCGGACACCTCTTAAGGGCGATATGATTCGCCCAATCAGGAGGTTCCATGCAAGAGCGAAAGACCTA
>NZ_LKBT01000009.1 GCF_002699985.1 Pseudomonas sp. ICMP 561
CAAGCAATTTGCGACATGCCTTGATAAATGAAGGCAGGGCCAGATTGCGGTGACTGTGAAGACGACACGAACCGAGAGTTTGTTCGCACACTGAACCTGAGCTATCACATACCCATTCGCTGGCACGTAACCCGCAAGGGCCAACGCGCCGGCAACCGAATTTCTTGACGACCATAGAGCATTGGAACCACCTGATCCCATCCCGAACTCAGTAGTGAAACGATGTATCGCCGATGGTAGTGTGGGGTTTCCCCATGTGAGAGTAGGTCATCGTCAAGATTAAATTCCAGAACCCCTGATCGCTTACGCGTTCAGGGGTTTTGTTTTAGTAGAAGCCATAGAATTTCGCCGGTGCGTTACTTCAGTAACGAACCAGCCACAGAATTTCTTGACGACCATAGAACATTGGAACCACCTGATCCCATCCCGAACTCAGTAGTGAAACGATGTATCGCCGATGGTAGTGTGGGGTTTCCCCATGTGAGAGTAGGTCATCGTCAAGATTAAATTCCGAAACCCCCGATCGCTAACGCGATCGGGGGTTTTGTTTTTAAGGCTTTTTAAAAGCAGATTAATCAGCTGAATAGCTTACGTACGTTATTCATGGCGTCGTCAGCAATCGCGCGGGATAGGGAGGGCAAGTGTCGCTAGCTGATGCGGCTTTTCGCTTTACGTGCTGGCAATGGCTGAGCGTTTGCCTGGTTACGTAGATATTGAGTGACGGCTTTCACGCCTCGGTTGAGGTGCAGCTGCAGGGCTTGCACGGTTTCATCGACATTTCCATCCCTGGCAAGGTTGAGTAATTCCCAATGGTCATCCTGAGCCAGCTTGCCTAGGCCCATGGCTTCCAGGTTGAAGCGCAGAAAGCGTTCTTCCTCGTTCAAGCCCTGCTCGACCGCTGCCATCAATCGCTTGTTGGAAACCTTGGCGTAGAGCGCCATATGGAACATACGGTTAAGCCTGCCGATCTCGGCGTAATCGGTTTCGACTTCAAGCGCCTCAATACAACGCTGGGCCAAGGCCAGGTCTTCGGCGTCGAGCAGCGGGACTGAAAGGCGAATCGCCTCGGATTCAAGCAGGATTCGCAGCGCGTAAGCATCAACCGCATCTTCGCCAATTAAGGGGGCTACAACGCCACCTTTGTGCAGCTCGACGGTCAGCAATGACTGAGCTTCAAGCTGGCGCAGTGCTTCGCGCACAGGCATGCGGCTCACGCCAAACAGCGTGGCGAGTTCTTGCTGGCGCAGAGCGGTCCCGGCCGGTAAGCGACCATCCAGAATGGCGCTACGCAGTTTTTCCTCGATCACTGCCCTGGCTAAATGCGCAGGCGGATGTTCATCGCCTATGATCGCGCGCAATAGGCTTTCTCTAGCGGTGTTGGGCATCGAGACTTATCTTCATGAGTGCTGTTATTGGATCCAAATGACCCTAGGTCTTGCTATGTATGTTGTCAAACTGTCAGCAAGCAAGTCAGCGATCCGTAGTGGTGATGACTGCCGTTCCTTTGCGTGCGCTCATAAAGCATAGCGTGCCGCCAGCCATCGTCAGTCCGGCCAGGACATAAAACATCGTCGCCGGCGGTGTGTTGATCAGCAGATAGCCGCAAATTACCGGGCTCAGTGCACCGCCGAAGGCAGCCAGGTTCTGCGCGCCGTAATAACTGCCACGCAAAGCCTCGGGCGCTATTGTATCGACGAATAAATATTCGGCGGGATATATGATCATTTCCCCTAGCGTGAAAATAAACATCGCGATGCACCACGTCAGCATGCTGTTCGAGAAACTGAAACCGATCAGGCCAAACACGAACAGTCCGATACCGACACAAATCCACCCGGCGAGCTTCTCACGCTTGAGCCAGCGACCAATCTGATACTGCAGAAGGATTACGGTAACCGCGTTACAGGCCAGCACGGCAGACAGAATGTGCAGCGCATCTTTCTGCGCATGAGTCACCAGCAGAAACTGTGACAGGTACAGCGTGAAGCGTCCGTGAACGATGGTGCTGAGCAGGCTGCCGCAGGTGAACAGAATCAGAGTGCGGTCGTTTTTCAGGATACGGAGCGTGTTGATGAAGCTTTGGGGTTTAACAGTGTCGGCAGGTTTTACTGGAGCAATTCCGACCATCAGAAACACGCTGCCCAAGGCAATCGCTCCGGCAATCAGAAACGGCGCAAGCGGTAAGTATCCAGCGATGAGCACTCCCAGCATCGGCCCGGTCGCATAGCCAATGTTGGTCAACGTGTAGCGCAGTGAGAACACCTTGGCGCGCAGGCCGATGGGCAGATTCTCGCTGATGATTGCTTTCGAACCGATGAGAAATAACGCCGACGCGGCTTCGGTGATCACCAATGTCAGCGTGGTCAGGTAAACGTTATGGGCAAAGGTCAGCAAGGTGAAACCGATAGCGCTTGAAAGCATCGCCACGATCAGCAGCCTGCGTTTGTCCAGACGGTCGATGATGTACCCGCCATAGAGCCCGAGCAGCGTGGCGAGAAACACTGCAATCCCCATCAGCAGACCGACATCTTGCTGATTCAGGCCTAATCGATTACTCAGAAACAGCGTCAGCAAGGGGCTGGTGATCGCACGGCTGACAACGATGGTCAGCGAGCAGATCAGCAGGCGACGGATGACAAGGGAATACGTGGCCACGCGGTATGTAGGTCCTGAAGGAATAATGCCCGGCAAGCTTATAGCCAAACCGGGCTGGCGTCAGTGGCGGCGACTATCATGCTCGTGGGAACGGCTTTAGCCGGGAAAGCGTAGCGTGACCATCCTTAGATTCATTTATCCGCATGCTGGTACGACGCGATCTAAATGACCCGCGTGCAGCCCCATCGTCCTTAGCGGGCAGGTTCAGCGACACTAGCTGGTAAGGTAAGCCCTAACCTTTCATCCCCGGCAGTCCCCAGTTCTGCAAGGGGAAGTCAGCCAGCGACTTCAGGATCAGGTCCGCATGCTCATATTGCTCCAACGGCATGTGCGAATCGGGCACCGCAACCGCGTACATCCCGGCCGCTTTGGCAGCGGTCACGCCGAAAGGCGAGTCTTCGAAGACCAGGCAATCAGCAGGTGCGATGCCCAGGCGGCGAGCGGCGACCAGGAAAATATCCGGCGCGGGTTTGGCTGCGCCCACTTCCGGATCATCCGCCGTCACCACCGTCTCGAACAATTCGAACCATGCGCGGTGCATCTGGATTTTAGCTTTGAAGTAGTGGACTGATGAGCTGGTGCCCACGGCGATGGGAATATTGTTTTCCGCCAGATGCCGCACCAAGGCTTCAGCCCCATGCATCGCGGGTGCTTTCGGGAAGCGCTCATCCAGCATCGGCGCGCGAATTTCAAGGAACTCATCAACGGAAAGCGGCAGCTCCAGCGCCTCAATCACGTAACGCGCGAAATCCTGCGCGCCGCGGCCAATCGTATGCTGCTTGACGGCCCAGTCAAATGTGCGGCCATACCGGCTGGCGATCAGATGGGTGACTTCGGTGTAGACCCCTTCGGTGTCCAGCAACAAGCCGTCCATGTCGAAAATCACGGCCTTGATCGGGCCTCGCTCACTTTGCTGTTCAGTCATCGTCTCGGATCCTGTTATTTCAAACCGGGCTCCAGCCTAACGTCTGGAGCAAGACGATTGCTACCCCATAACTGAATGAAGGCAGTTTGCAACCAAACGGCCGAATCGCTGCCCAACAGCGGTAGAAAAGGATCATTCATACATACAAAAGAGCGACAACGCTGGGCCACTGGAAGGGCGCGATGATAATCTCTCGCCACTTTTCGCCCTTGCGTTGTGCTGCTTTGGTTGGCCTGGAATCAGGCTGCCGAAAAACCGGCAGAGGGTTCAGGGAAGAATTTTTCCAATTACCAGAAACGGATCTCTTCGAGTCAAAACATGAATAAATCAGTAGGCATCGCAGCTGGCGTTATCGTTGTCGTGGGAGCGCTGGCCACCGCCGGAGCATGGTATACGGGCACCCGAATCGAAGGTGTACTGCGTGATTCGATTGAGCAGGGCAACCAGGAACTGGTGAAATCCCTCACAGGTTCCGGCAGCGCTATTACGCTGGAAATGCTGTCGATTGATCGGCACCTGTTTAGCAGCACAGCGCACTACCGTGTACGCATTCACGACGAGAACCTCACCACTGAGGATAAAAACGCCGAGTTCCTGTTCGTCGATAACATCGAACACGGTCCGCTGCCTTTTTCTCGTTTGAAGAGTTTCAAGCTGCTGCCTGTCATGGCGCAGAGCAACTTTGAAATGGAACAAAGCCCAAGTGCTGCCAAGTGGTTTGCCATGAGCAAGGGCGTGAGCCCGGTTACCGGCCACGCCAGCATCGGCTATGACCGCTCTACCAGTGGCGCGCTGCTGTTGACGCCGCTGGAACTGAAAGACACGGACGGTACGTTCACCTTCTCGGGTCTGCGACTGGATACTGAAGCCAGCGCTGATGCCGAAAAAATCAAAGTGCTTGGCAAGATGGATAACTTTCAGCTGAACGTCACCTCGCCAGAAGGTGATGTCGCGCTGGGTGCCAAAGGATTAACCCTGGACATGGGCGGCACCAAGGGCAAATCCGGCTTCTATCTGGGCCATAACACTGTGAAAGTCGATAACCTCGTGGGGCAGATTGCGGGGCTTGCACCCGTTGCGGTCAAGGACTTGACCGGTACCAGTCTGATTCAGGAAGAGGGCGGTACTCTTGCTGGGCAGGCGAGCTACAACCTCGGCATGATCAGCTACGACGGCAAGGACGTGGGCGCTTTGCAGTCGGCGTTTAAATTCAGCAACTTTGATGTTGCCGCCTCAAAAGCGATGTACGACCTGTATCAAACAAAAATCATGCCGCAACAACAGGCTGCTTACGCTGCCGGTGAGCTGTTTGTACCGCAACTCAGCCCAGCGGATCAGCAGTTGATGGATGCGCAAATCATCAAACTGCTAGCCGCCAAGCCACATGTCGAGCTTGAAAAACTTGCCCTCAAAACGGCCAATGGTGAAAGTCACCTGCGTGTTGCTGTGGATTTGACCGACACCGGGACCGAACAGCCATCGCCTGAGCGTTACCGTAACGCCATTGCTCAGATGGAAGCGCGACTGGTTCTGTCCAAACCAATGATCGGCGACCTGGCGGCCCTGCAAGCAAATCTCGCCGGGCAAACCGATCCAGCTGCAATTGCTGAACAGGCCAAAGCCGCTGGCGATATGGTGGGTGCCATGGCAGTCATGATGCAAATGGCCAAGGTCGATGGCGATAACATCGTCTCAAACATGCAGTACGCCAATAACATCGTTGATTTCAACGGCCAGAAGATGCCCCCGGCTCAATTTATGGCTCTTATCATGAGCAAGGTAATGGGGATGGAGATGGCACAGCCTCCTACAGAGTAAGCATTTTGTAGGCGTTGCTCGCGATAGCGTCAGGCCAGAGGGTAGTTCTCAACAGGTTGACCGTCATCGCGAGCAAGCTCACTCCTTCATGGCTCTATGTTCGCTGCGATACCGCTCGGTGTAAGGCTCACCGAGACGGTTCCTGCAGTCTCCGCTTCAGTACCGCTACTGCGTCAGTCCCACCAATGTGTCCGCCAGCTTGCGGGTACGCTGTGATGTTCCTGCAGTCATCTCGCTCGAGCCCTCCAGCTCAGCCAGTAAGTCGTTCAACGTTCCCACTTCTGAAGACTGCTGTTCGATGTGCTGCGCTAACTTGCGGATCTCGTCGGCGAGGCGATCAATGTCGGTGCCTATCTCGCTGGCATTCTGCGATGTCTTTTGAGCCAGTTGACGAACTTCGTCGGCAACTACAGCAAAGCCTCTTCCCATTTCCCCTGCTCGCGCGGCCTCGATTGCTGCGTTGAGTGCTAGCAGATTGGTTTGCCCTGCGATTTGCTGAATCATCTGCACAATGGACTGAATTTTCAGGCTCGATTTGGCCAGCTCACGGGAGCTGAGTACCACTTCGTCAGCTTGACTCGTAAGGTTTTTGACGGTGTGACTGGCTCTGTCCATGGCCTTTTCCTGAGTGGAAATGGTCTGGCCCAGTTCGTCCATTGATACGTGCAACTCGCCGGAATAGTGCCGCAGCTGGGTTGAGATTTCCTCTTGGTCGTGATGCGCCTTGACCAGCACATCACCCAGGTCGCTCAAGCCATTGAACACTGGCTGTATATGTTCATCCAGGCCATTGGCATCAATTGCACTTTTGAAGTTGCGGACCTTGAACTGGTCGATCTGCTTGACGACCACCTGACTCAAGCCCGCGAGCTTCTTGATCTGTCGACGCAGGAAAAACGCCTTGAACTCACCGTAGTAGGCAATGAAGTTATCAATGTAATCGTCGCGAAAGACCTGATTGTCCGCGACCCGAAAGAAGAACACGGCTGTGAGTGTCTGGTTGAGGTTCAAGCCGAGGATTTCCCCAAAGGTTGAGAAACCCACCACGGGAGTATCGCCAAACACACCAGTCATGCGGCTCAATTCGTTGCCGTTGTTCAGGCGTCGCAGGATGCAGTCGCTTAGCAGGCCAACCAATGGCTTGCCTGACTTGCCCTGCAGGAAGCGCGCAAAATCCTTTCGCGTAGCATCCACCATGGAGGTACGCCGAACCATGACCAACTCTTCGCCTGGCGCAACGTCGCAGAACAGATGCACTCGCTCGTTTGCGTAGTCGATTTGCGCGATGGAACGAACGAACAACTCTTCCCCTACACGTATGGCGAATGAGTACTGGGCAAGCTGCGCTTCCAGTTGGCCCGGTTCGCACTTGAGGATTTCACACAGTGCCGACACCATGCTGGTGATCTGGCCGCTGGAGGTCACCACCTGGCTGATGTAACGCTCTTCCAGAGAGGCTGTCAGTACGCTCATGCTGAATGGAGTTGGCTCAAAGTTCTGGCTTTTGAATACTCCAAAACGCACGTTTCTGGCGCTTTTGAGAAACACCACCTGGGCGTGATTCACATAACTGCGTTTGCCATCATGAATGGCTGTGGTTTTGAAGTCGCCTTTGCCGCCTGCGGAGCCGCCGACGAACAGGCACGGAAAGCGGCCTGACTCATACAACGCTTCCATGAAGAACGATTCAGAAGCCGATAACCCGTCAAAGGTGACGTATGCGAGCGTGTCGCGATGGTCGATAGGCGTATTGATCGTCGTGCGCTTGATCGAGTCCGTCAGGCGCGCAATACGTTCGCGCATGGACATGCGCTTGCCAGGCGTGCGGATGTCTTCGCTGTGGAGGGGGATGTGCACGATTTCAGCTGACTGAATAACGCTCGAGTCAAACAGGGCCAGCACTACGCGATCCCACTGATCGCCGGTTGCGCAATACAGCGCGTCATTCTTTGAAGACAACTCGCCAGAGGTGGTGCACAAGCTGATGGCCGTGTTGGGAAAGCGCGCGCTGATGCTACGGGCAATTTGATCGATATCGATGTGCGGTGAAACGAATCCCGTTAGATAAACAGGCTCGAAACTCACGGAGGCAAGTTGCTCACTCAGGCTTCTGGCCGAAGTGATCAGGTTCAGAATACCGCCGGATCTGGCAGGTGTGCCCCGGAGTCTGGAAAAAAGGCTCATGGCAGAAAACTCAAGATTTAAAGGACGAAACTGGTCTCGGGACATCGGCGCTGTATCGATTCAGCGTAGGGTTACACTGCATTGTTTTTTTGTATCGACGCGCATGGTGACGTCATGGGTCTGACGGCCGCTTCCAGACAGACACAGACATGGCGTTTTGCCTTAACGTTCCCAAGGAAACGATAGCTTGCTTCGGGGGTTCTGCTGGTTTACCCGACGAACCTCACCTGCTGGCAGACGAGGTCCGTAGCGAGGGCTCTAGACCGGAGGTTGGCGGGGAATGTCGACCGGCGTTTCGTGCACGTCGATCTCCGGTCGTACATTGCGCGACGAAATTTCCGTGCGCAGTTGCGGCAGGCTTTGTGGATATTGCTTGGCGATGAACGCAATCAGACGTTCGCGCATGTGGCAACGGGCGTCCCAACTGCGTGACGAGTCCGCCGAACTCAACAGCACCCGCAGCTGCATGGCCTTGGCGTTGGTATCAGCGACTTGCAGCACGCAAACACGGCCGTCCCACAAGTGCGGGATGTCTTCACAAATACGCTGCACTTCCGCACGCAACTCTTCTACCGGCAGTGAGTAATCCACCCAGACAAACACCGAGCCGATCAGGCTGGAAGTGGCACGGGTCCAGTTCTGGAACGGCTTCTCTATGAAGTACTGCAGCGGCACGACCATGCGCCGCTCGTCCCAGATTTTGATGACCACGTAAGTGCCACTGATCTCCTCCACGCGGCCCCATTCGCCCTCCACAATCACCACGTCATCGAGGCGAATGGGTTGGGAGATCGCAATTTGCAGACCCGCAATCAAGTTACCCAGCACCGGCTTGGCAGCAAAACCTGCTGCCAGCCCGGCCAGACCCGCGGATGCCAGCAAGCTGGTGCCGATTTTGGCCACGGGCGGAAAGCTCATGAGGATCAGGCCGGTACCGAACAGCAACACCAGCGCATTCAGGCAGCGGACCAGCACGCGAACCTGAGTCTGTATTCGCCGCGCATGAAGGTTGTCTTCGATATCCAGCGGATTACGGATCGCTACCGTGTCGCCCACCGCTTTGACGCATCTGAGCACCAACCAGGTAAAGCCGGCGGTGACCAACAGCCCGTTGATGTGACGCACAGTGCCAATCAGCACCAGATCGTCAGGTGCAGAGGTCCACACCGTTTGCAGGGCCAACAATGGCAGCAGCCACAAAGTCGGGCTGGCAGTGCGATAAATCAGTTGTTGTGGCAACACAAACGAGTTTGCGACACGGCGCAGCACACTGAGGGCGACCCAGCGGATCAGCAGCGCCAGTAAAACCGCAACACAGGCGGCGATCAGGGTCTTTAGCCAAGGTAGAGGCACAGCTTCCAGCCAGCTCTGGGGCAACAGGTATTCCATCGACGGTATCCCTATCAGATATGACTTTAAGCCGAGCGGACCCTCTCGGATCTGGCCCGTCGGCCTCGATGGCGATAGTTGCCTGAAAAGGTGTGAACCTCACACAGGCGCAAATGTTCCCCTGCGGTTGCATGGTTGTAGTCCAGTTTCCAGGTCGTGGCCCTCGAAATAGAGAGGTCGCAGCATGACGGCGACTTTCTGACCGGCAACAAAAAACCCGCCGAGGCGGGTTTTCTTCAAGACCATTCCAACATCCTGTCGGTAAGCCCTCCGGGCCATGGTCGATCATCCTTGATCCTGTGCGCGTCCTGCGCATCAGCTGTTGGATCCAATATTACTCACGAACCCGCAGGTGCAATAGGGCGAATTGCCTCCTCTTCGTGTAAGCCTTTCGCTATAGATGCTAGTCGTTCTCATTACGTCGAGGTTGAATGACTGTGATTTGAGGCGATGTCGAGCATTTGCGTAATATTTAGCAACAAACATCCTGCTGAGCCTTGAGTCGGAACGAAGCCAAGTGAACAATGCGATACCTAATCATTTCGCTGAGATTCACCGATGTCCATGCGTTCCCGTTTCCTGGCCTGGTTGATGCTGCCGTTGTTGGCGTTGTGCAGTTCCAGTCTGTTGGCAGACACCACTGATGGCGCGGCGCAAGCCCTGCATTTGCTTGATTACATTGGCGCGGATTACCCGTCGACCGTGGCTGAAAGCAAGGAGGTGGCAGAAGATGAATACCAGAAGCAGGTGGAAGCACTGGGCGTCTTGAAGGGGCTGGTTGCAGCGCTGCCTGCGCGAGCCGAACGCGTCGAACTTGAGAAAGGCGTGTCCAGCCTTTCCGAAGCGGTTGCCAAGAAGCAGGATGGTGCTCTGATCACCCGCCAGGCTCGCCAATTGGGTGCGCGGTTGGCGGTGGCGTATGAAGTGAGTCAGGCACCGGTGATTACCCCGGATCCGACGCGAGGTGCGCCGCTCTACGCTCAGCATTGCTCGGTCTGCCATGGCGATGCTGGCGCGGGCGATGGCCCGGCTGGTATCGGTCTGGAGCCGCCGCCTTCTAATCTGCGCGACTCGGCCCGTCTGGATCGACTAAGCCTTTATGACCTTTACAACGCTGTAGGTCTGGGAATTGCCGGAACTGATATGCCAGCGTTCGCCGATCAACTGGATGAACGCCAGCGTTGGGATATTGCGACTTACATTGCGAGCTTCAGCGCGCAGCCGGTGGCAATACCCTTCAAAAACTACAATCTCGCGGACCTCGCGCGGCAAACACCTGCTGAAGTCAGCGCCGCCGAGGGCGAACAGGCGGTTGCCACTTTCCGCGCTCAACGTGCCCAGCCTCCTCAGGTTCAGCGCGGCCCTGCGCAGTTGCTCGATTACACCAGCGAGACGCTGGACAAAAGCCTGGCGGCTTATCGTGCGGGCTCTCACGAGCAGGCGTATGACTTGTCTGTCGCGGCCTATCTGGAAGGCTTCGAACTGGTTGAAAGTTCGCTGGATAACGTCGACGCCAATGTTCGCAAAGACACCGAAAAGGCTTTGATGGCTTACCGTCAGTCTTTGCAGGACGGTTTGCCGCTGGAGCAGGCCGCGCAAAAACTGGATTTCGCCAAAGCAAAACTCAAGGAATCGGCGGGCCTGTTGGGCAGCGATGGCTTAAGCACATCGCTGAGCTACATTTCTGGTCTGCTGATTCTGCTGCGTGAAGGCCTTGAGGCGATTCTGGTGCTGGCGGCGATCCTTGCGTTCCTGCGTAACACTGGCCAGGAATCAGCGGTGCGCAGCGTCAATATTGGCTGGGCGCTGGCTTTGTTGGCGGGGCTCGGGACCTGGGCGCTGGCGGCTTACGTGATTGACGTCAGCGGCGCTCAACGCGAATTGCTTGAGGGCGCGACCGCGCTGTTCGCCAGTGTGATGGTCTTGTGGCTGGGTGTCTGGATGCACGACCGTCGCCATGCGGCGGCCTGGCAGGATTACATCAAGAGCAGCCTGGTGGGCGGCGGTGGACGATTCGGTTTTGCGATCCTGGCGTTCTTCTCGGTTTATCGCGAGTTGTTCGAAGTGATTCTGTTCTATGAAACCCTGTGGCTGCAGGCTGGCCCGGCCGGGCACAACGCGGTTCTGGCGGGCGGTGCCACGGCGCTGGTGTTGCTGATCGGCCTGGCGTGGGTCATCCTGCGCGGCTCGGCAAAACTGCCGTTGACACTGTTCTTCGGTATCAACGCAGCACTGCTGTGTGCGTTGTCGGTGGTGTTTGCCGGGCATGGTGTAAAAGCCCTTCAGGAAGCCGGTATTTTCGGGACTCGTCCTGTGCCGTTCTTCGAGTTCGACTGGCTGGGGATACATGCCGATGCTTATTCGCTGAGTGCACAGCTGATAGCCTTGCTGGCGATTGCAGTGCTGTATGGCCGCAGTTGGCTGGCGGAAAAGCGCAGGGCGCAGACCGTGTAATAAGTCGCGAAATGCCCGGTAGGAGCGAACTTGTTCGCGAGTCGTTGGCACAGACGATAGATAGCGTTTGCCCGCCAAGGTGCTTCGCGAACAAGTTCGCTCCTACCCGTGTTGGAGGCTTCTATAATGGCGAAACCACACACCGTTCATGAGCCAGTAAAAAGGACACCGCATCATGCGCGTCTGGATCGATGCCGACGCTTGCCCCAAGGCAGCAAAAGAACAGGTCATCAAGTTCGCGCTCAAACGTCAGTTTGAGGTGGTGCTGGTTGCCGGGCAGAGTCAGATCAAGCCCACGTACACCCTGGTTAAACTGATCGTGGTGCCCAGCGGCCCTGACGCTGCGGACGATTATCTGGTTGAACATGCCGTGCCCGGCGAATTGGTGATTTGCAGCGATGTGCCGCTGGCCGATCGGCTGGTCAAGAAGGGCGTTGCTGCGCTGGATCCTCGCGGTAAAGAGTTCGACACGCAAAACATGGGCGATCGGCTCGCTGTGCGCAACCTGTTCACCGACCTGCGCGATCAAGGGCAGATGGGTGGTGGTCAGCCGCCTTATGGTGACCGCGAAAAACAGGCGTTCGCCAACTCACTGGACCGGATTCTCACGCGGCTTACTCGCTAAGCATCCCGCTAAGCAGCGCAGCCTAAAACGGTGCGTTCGTGCCTCAGAATGAATCACTCTGCACAGTCTGATGCTGCATCCTCAGCTTAAAGTGTGCAGAGTGAACATCGCTTGATATTGGCTCTGCCCGCTTTTTTTCACTTCGCAACGTTGTCCGGAAACGGCCTGGTTATTGCTCTTGCACCAGCCTGCCGTTGAATCCGAATCCCAACCTTGTCGATGTGGAGAAAAACGATATGAGTTCACCCAGCGAGTTTCCCTTGAGTGAAGCCCCGCGTGAAGGACGCAAGGGGCTGCTGTCGATTTCCATGGTGCTGTTCAGTTTCACCTTCTTCACCGGCACCATGTTTGCGGGCGGCAAGCTGGGCATGGCGTTCAACTTCGTCGACATGCTGTGGATCGCCGCCATCGGTAACAGCCTGTTGGCGATCTATGCCGCAGCGCTGGCCTTCATCGCCTCACGCAGCGGTTTGAATACTGTATTGATGGGGCGCTTTTGTTTTGGCGAAGCGGGCAGTCGGCTTTCCGATGTGCTGCTCGGTTTTGCCGAGCTGGGCTGGTACGCATGGGGCACCGCAACCGTGGCCATTGTATTGGTAAAGATGCTCGGTCTGGCCGAAGGCTTCACCTCACCACTGATGGTCCTGTTTGGGCTGGGCTTCAGCATCACCGCGATCATCGGCTACAAAGGGCTGGACGTGCTGTCGCGGATCTCCGTGCCGCTCATGTTCGTGCTGCTGATCATCTCCATGTACATCGCCACCCGAGATGTAGGCGGTTTCCAGGGATTGGCGGCGGTTATTCCTCACGAGACCATGACGCTTTCAGCGGCCATCACCATGGTCTTCGGAACGTTTGCCAGCGGTGCGACCCAAGCCACTAACTGGACGCGCCTGTCGCGCAGCGGACGCGTTGCCGTGACTGCCAGCGTCGTCGCTTTCCTGTTGGGCAACGGTTTGATGATCGTCGCTGGCGCGTGGTGTGCGATGGTTTATCAGCAGGCCGATATCGTTGAAGTGATGATGCTTCAGGGCCTGTCGTTCGCCGCGGTGATCATGCTTTGCCTGAATCTGTGGACCATTCAGGGGCCCACTATCTACAACGTTTCGGCGGCGGCCTGCCACCTGTTGCGCAGCGAGCGGCGTCGGACCATGACGTTGATTGCTGCGGCGCTCGGTATCGTGCTGGCCATCGGTGGCATGTACGAAATGCTGATTCCCTTTCTGGTACTGCTGGGTTCGATCATCCCACCGATTGGCGGCGTGATCATGGCGGACTTCTGGTACCGCCATCACGGCAAATACCCGGTTTTGGCCAGCGTCACGCTGCCGCGCTACAACCTGTTGGGGCTGTCGGCTTATGCCATCGGCGCCGCACTGGCGTATTTCTCGCCCTGGATCGCGCCTCTGGTAGGCATCGCCGCTTCGGCCATCTGCTACATCGTGCTGCTTGAAGTGACGGGCAAGCGCAGCATGGTCGCCGGCGTACAGGAGGAGCTTTGAGCCTGACCGTTGAAGAAATTCTCCAGCTTCCCGGGCTGGAGGAAATGGTCGTGCGCGCAGGGTCAGCCAACCTGCATCGCAGCGTGCGCTGGTCGTACGTTGCCGAGAACGAAGGGATTGCCGACTGGATCATGGGCGGTGAGCTGGTATTTATCACCGGTATCAATTATCTGCGCGATGAAGCCAATCTGTTGCGCGTGGTGCAGGAGGGTGATGCCAGTGGCATTGCCGGGCTGGTGATTCTGACCGGCAATGCCTACATCCAGCAGATCCCCGAGTCCGTGATTGAGCTGGCGGAGCAGTGCGGATTGCCGCTGATCGAGCAGCCGTATCTGTTGAAGATGGTCATCGTCACCCACCTGATCGGCACTGCGTTGGTGCAGATGGCGCAAACCAAGCGCTCGCGTCACGACATCCTCGGCCAGTTGCTCAGCGGTGATTACCCGAGCCTGAGCATTGCCCGGCAAAGGGCCGCGCATTTACGGCTGCCACTGGAGGTGCCTCGGCGTCTGGTGGCGCTGCGCCTGTCGGCGGTCAGCGTGTTGTTCGACAGCCACGCTCCGGACGCTGCGGAACGGCTGCTGCAACAAACCCGGCAAGCGGTTCTCGACCATCTCGACGCCTGGAATCGCGTATTGCCGGACGCTTTGCCGGTCATCGTCCAGGGCGACTTATTCATTTTGCTGTTGCCCAGGCTTGAAGCGATCCGTAGTGAGCTGGCGCGGCTTTACCGCGATCTTTCGTCATTGCTGGGCGACATGGCGTTGTTCATGGGGCTGGCCAATCCGGTCGAAGACTGCGGGCAATATCGGCAGGCGCTGAATGAGGCTCGTCAGGCGCTGGATGTCGCCGAACATTTGCGACCCGCCAGTGGCCTTTGCGATTTCAGCGAACTGGGTGTGTTGCGTCTGCTGCAAGCGGTTACTGATCGCTCGGTCATCGATAGCTTCGTCAAACAGACCCTCGGGCCGCTGATCGAGAGCAACCGCAAGCAGCCCCACAGCCTGATCGAAACACTGGACGCCTTGCTCCAGGAAAACGGTAACGGACTCAAGGCCGCCCAGCGCCTTGGTATCCATCGCAACACCATCAACCAACGTATTCAGCGTATCGAGCAGCTCAGCGGGCAATCCCTCGACGACGCTAATTTTCGAATGAACGCTTCGGTTGCGCTGCTGGTATGGCGCATGTCCGAGGCTCAGCGACAGGAATAGTCATGAACATCATCAATGCCACGCTGCGTAAAACCCAAGGGCTGCACACCGTCACCTGTGAAAACGGCTGCATCACAGCCATCACCGCTCAGACGGAAAGCGTGCAGCCTGTATCAGATGATATTGATGCATGCGGCCAACTGGTCATTGCGCCATTGGTGGAGCCGCACATTCACCTGGACGCAACCCTGACCGCCGGTGAGCCTGAGTGGAACATGAGCGGGACCCTGTTCGAAGGCATAGAGCGCTGGGGTCAGCGCAAGGAAACCATTACCCACGAAGACACCAAGCAACGCGCTCACACCACCATCCGCATGCTGGCCGAGCACGGTATCCAGCATGTTCGAACCCATATCGACGTCACCGACCCGACACTGGGCGCGCTCAAGGCAATGCTTGAAGTGCGTGAAGAGGCCCGCCATCTGATTGATCTGCAGATCGTTGCCTTTCCTCAGGAGGGCATCGAGTCCTACGAAGGTGGGCGTGAATTGATGACGCGTGCCGTGGAAATGGGCGCGGATGTGGTGGGCGGTATCCCGCACTTCGAAAACACCCGGGAGCAGGGCGTCAGCTCGATCAGGTTCCTGATGGATCTGGCCGAGCGAACAGGTTGTCTGGTGGACGTGCATTGCGACGAAACCGATGACCCGAATTCGCGCTTTCTTGAAGTCCTTGCTGAAGAAGCGCGAGTGCGTGGCATGGGCAGCCGGGTAACGGCCAGCCACACTACGGCCATGGGGTCATATGACAATGCATATTGCTCAAAGCTGTTCCGGCTGCTGAAAAGGTCGGGCATCAACTTTGTTTCTTGCCCGACCGAGAGCATTCACCTGCAAGGGCGTTTCGACACGTACCCCAAGCGCCGCGGCCTGACCCGTGTCGCAGAGCTGGACCGCGCCGGGATGAACGTGTGCTTTGGTCAGGACTCGATCAAAGACCCGTGGTACCCACTGGGCAATGGCAACATCCTGCGCGTACTGGATGCGGGCTTGCACATCTGCCACATGATGGGTTTCGAGGATTTGGCACGCAGCCTGGATCTGGTCACTGACAACAGCGCCAGAACCCTTAATCTGGGCGAGGGCTATGGCATCGCAGTGGGCCGACCGGCGAATCTGGTGATCCTGGATGCCGAGAGCGATTACGAAGCGGTGCGTCGCCAGGCAAAGGCGCGAGTATCAATCAGAGGTGGAAAGGTTTTGATGACGCGGGTGCCGGAGCGGGTTGAGTTTAGTTAAACCCTATCGCGAATGCGTTTCTGTAGGAGCTGCCGAAGGCTGCGAATGGCGGAGTGTCAGCCCTACTGATTCGCAGCCCTCGGATTACATATAAGTTATTGAGCAGATCATATTTTATGTGGGAGATTCTATGTTCACCTGCAATCCGGTAGGACCGGCTTTAGCCGGGAGGGCGGTATTACTGCCGAAGGATATTTAGCGAATGTCCCGACGTCCTCCCGGCTAAAGCGGAACGCCGCCCGGCCGGTCCTACGGAATAGCGCGGTCTATGTGGGAGCGAGGCTTGCCCGCGATAGGGCCCACGCGACCTAAAGTGAATCGCATCCAGCCTTATCGCGGGCAAGCCTCGCTCCCACATAAAAACCGTGTTTGCTGCGCGACAGGGCAGCGTCAAAGGCGGGAAGGCCACTCCTGCAAAGGATTGATCCAAACCTACTCCTCGTGCGTCAACTCCAGCACCCGGTCCACCAGCTTGTTAATCCCGGCGGCTGCCTCACCGATGGTTTTGGCAACCATATAAGCCGGTGTGCTAACCAGTTTGCGGGCTTTGTCTTCGACGATGTCGGTCACTTCGCACTCCTGGTGTTCACCCTTCATGAGGGTGATGGCCTGTGCGGTCTCGGCGTCGTTGCCGATGGTGCAGGTTACGCCCGGACCATAAATTTTGGCGGCCAAAGCGGGACTGATGCAGATCAGCCCGACCGGTTTGCCTGCCTCGGCAAATGCTTCTGCCAGTGCCAGGACTTCAGCCTGCACCTTGCAATCCGCGCCAGCAGTGGCGAAGTCGGAGAGATTCTTGGCTGCACCGAAACCACCGGGAATGATCAGCGCATCAAACCGGGTAACGTCTGCTTCACGAATATCTTCGATGGCGCCGCGAGCGATCCGGGCGGATTCCACCAGCACGTTGCGGGTCTCCGGCATCTCTTCGCCCGTCAGGTGATTGATCACATGATGCTGTGTGATGTTTGGCGCAAAACACTGGACCGCTGCGCCGCGTTGATCAAGGCGCAGCAGTGTCAGCACGCTTTCATGAATTTCCGCGCCGTCATAGACGCCACAGCCGGACAGAATCACGGCGACTTTCTTTTGCATGATCATTCTCCCTATCGAGCGCAGCGGTCCGCTCAAGACTTTTACCTGATCTTGGGACAAGCGTCTGGGGCGGGGATTCAATCAGATATGAAGAAGGCTGCGTTCCGCAGCTTCGGTGGCGCTCCGAATAAATGGGGTTGCGTAGATACCCGTGGGAGATTCTATGTTTGCCCGCAATCCTGTAGGACCGGCTTTAGCCGGGAGGGCGATATTTCTACCTTATACATCTAGCGAATCCTGCGACGTCCTCCCGGCTAAAGCCGGTCCTACGGACGTGCTTCAACCCGATGATTACGCGATGTTTGACAGGAGGAGGGGCCTTACAGGCGAGCGCAATGCCGGAGCATTGCGCTCGTGGTACCTAGCGGTCGCCGTGCTTCTTGCTGTCGGCAGGCACTTCAACGGTGACTTCAGCCGGAACCGGGCTAACGACGCCGGCATCAGCTTCGGCCGCTGCTGCCATGGAAGCTGCTGCGGCTTCTTCCCGGGCGATACGCGCGTTCTTGAAACGACGACGCAGCCAGAGGGCGAACCCGAGTACCAGTAATGCGCCAAGCACCCACAATTCATACTTTTTGATATTGCCCAGCATGCCTTCTAGCACTGCGCCGAAATGGTACGCCGCATAACCCAGCGCCGCAGCCCAGACAGCCGCACCGATACCGTTGAGGATCAGATAGCGCAGTGGCGGATAGCCTGATAGACCAATGGCTACGGGCATGACTGTTCGCAAGCCGTAGACAAAGCGGAAGCTTAATACCCAGAGATCCGGGTGCCTGCGTATATGCGCCAGCGCCTTGTCGCCCATGAGCTGCCATCGCGGCTTGCGCGCCAGGATTTTGCGGCCGTGCCTGCGCCCCATGTAGTACCAGAGCTGATCACCTGCATAGCTTCCGAAGAACGCCACGACCACGACCAGTTTGATGTCCATGTATTCACGGAACGCCAGGAATCCAGCGAGAACCAGAATGGTCTCGCCTTCAAAGAAGGTGCCGATGAAGAGGGCGAAGTAGCCAAATTCGTGCAAGAAATTCTGGAGCATTGTCTGGATGCTGGCGAAATGAACGCGCAGCCTAACTCGGCCAAGGCATTCAGGAAAGTGTGGAAATGTGTCTCGACGTTAATCTTTCCTACAAGGACAATGGCAAACACCTCAACTGCGGCCCCGAGTCGCATGCTGGCCCACGACTGTCACACATTAGTCATAATGGCCGCTTATAACTGTCACGCTTGCCCGTGTACGCGGGCTCAGGAGTCTCGCCGTGAGCTTTACCCCCGCCAATCGCCTCTTTCCTCTTACCCGCCTGCGTCGCAATCGTCGCGATGATTTTTCTCGTCGTCTGGTCCGTGAAAACGTTTTGACTGTCGATGACCTGATTCTTCCCGTATTTGTACTCGATGGTGAAAACCGTCGTGAAGAAGTGACTTCGATGCCTGGCGTCGAGCGCCTGAGCATCGATCTGCTGCTGGAAGAGGCGCAGAAATGGGTTGCACTGGGTATTCCAGCGCTGGCGCTGTTCCCTGTGACACCGGTCGAGAAGAAAACCCTGGATGGCGCCGAAGCCTGGAATCCGGACGGTATTGCCCAGCGTGCCACCCGCGCGCTGCGTGACCGTTTCCCGGAGCTGGGCGTCATCACTGACGTGGCACTGGATCCGTTCACGACCCATGGTCAGGACGGGATTCTCGACGAAGAAGGCTACGTGCAGAACGACATCACTGTCGATGCGCTGGTCAAACAAGCGTTGTCCCACGCCGATGCAGGTGCGCAGGTTGTGGCGCCTTCCGACATGATGGACGGTCGGATTCAGGCCATTCGCGAAGCACTGGAACTGGCCGGACACGTCAATGTGCGGATCATGGCTTACTCAGCCAAGTATGCCAGCGCCTATTACGGGCCATTCCGCGATGCGGTCGGTTCAGCATTGAATCTGGGCAAGGCGAACAAGGCGTCTTACCAAATGGATCCGGCCAACAGCGATGAAGCGTTGCACGAAGTGGCGGCGGATCTGGCTGAAGGCGCGGACATGGTCATGGTCAAACCGGGCATGCCTTATCTGGACATCCTTCATCGGGTCAAGGATGAGTTCAAAGTGCCGACATTTGTTTATCAGGTCAGCGGCGAGTACGCGATGCACATGGCCGCCATCCAGAATGGCTGGCTGAGTGAAGGCGTCATTCTTGAATCGCTCACCGCTTTCAAACGCGCAGGGGCTGACGGCATCCTCACTTATTTCGCCGTCCGCGCTGCAGAATTGTTAAAAGGGCAATAGCCGTACAGGAACATTCATGAATACCGAAGGACTCACCGAAGCTGCTGTTGAAGTCAACGATCAGGAAGTTCTGACTGTGGTCGAGCCAAGCATTGAGGTTTTACCCGCAATCGTCGAGACGCCACCGGTTCCGGCCCTTGTCGTGCCGAATCTGGATGACAGCAGTCTGTACATCCATCGTGAACTCTCGCAGCTCAAGTTCAACATTCGCGTGTTGGAACAGGCACTGGATGAGTCCTATCCGTTGCTGGAGCGGCTCAAGTTTCTGCTGATCTTTTCCAGCAACCTCGATGAGTTCTTCGAAATTCGTGTCGCCGGTCTGAAAAAGCAGATCACGTTCGCCCGCGAACAAGCCGGTGCCGATGGTCTGCAGCCGCATCAGGCGCTGGCCCGCATCAGTGAACTGGTGCACGGCCACGTTGATCGCCAATATGCGATCCTCAATGACATTCTGCTGCCTGAGCTTGAAAAGCATCAGGTGCGCTTCATTCGTCGCCGTCACTGGACAGCCAAGCTTAAGGCTTGGGTTCGTCGTTATTTCCGTGACGAAATCGCGCCGATCATCACGCCCATCGGGCTGGACCCGACTCACCCGTTCCCGCTGCTGGTTAACAAGAGCCTGAACTTCATCGTCGAACTGGAAGGCATCGATGCTTTCGGTCGTGACTCCGGTCTGGCAATTATTCCGGCTCCGCGCCTGTTGCCGCGAGTGATCAAGGTGCCGGAAGACGTCGGCGGCGCCGGGGATAACTTCGTGTTCCTGTCGTCGATGATCCATGCTCACGCGGACGATCTGTTCCAGGGCATGAAGGTCAAGGGCTGTTATCAGTTCCGTCTGACCCGTAACGCCGACCTGGCGCTGGACTCTGAAGATGTGGAAGACCTTGCCCGCGCGCTGCGTGGCGAGTTGTTCTCCCGTCGTTATGGTGATGCGGTACGTCTGGAAGTGGCCGACACCTGCCCTAAACATCTGTCGGATTACTTGCTCAAGCAGTTCAACCTGTCCGAGTCCGAGTTGTATCAGGTCAACGGCCCGGTCAACCTGACGCGTCTGTTCAGCATTACCGGTCTGGACAGCCATCCGGAGCTGCAATACCAGCCGTTTACCCCTGCTATTCCGAAACTGCTGCAAAACAGCGAGAACATTTTCAGCGTCATCAGCAAGCAGGACATTCTGCTGCTGCATCCCTACGAATCCTTCACGCCAGTGGTCGATCTGCTGCGTCAGGCTGCCAAAGACCCCCACGTCCTGGCCGTCCGCCAGACCTTGTATCGCAGCGGTGCCAACTCGGAAATCGTTGATGCACTGGTAGACGCGGCCCGCAATGGTAAAGAGGTCACTGCGGTGATCGAGTTGCGCGCGCGCTTTGATGAAGAGTCCAACCTGCAACTGGCCAGCCGTCTACAAGCTGCGGGTGCAGTCGTGATCTACGGTGTGGTGGGCTTCAAGACCCACGCCAAGATGATGCTGATCCTGCGTCGTGAGGCGGGCGAAATCGTGCGCTATGCGCACTTGGGTACCGGTAACTACCACGCTGGTAACGCCCGTCTGTATACCGACTACAGCCTGCTGACCTCCGACGACGCTTTGTGCGAAGACGTCGGCAAAATGTTCAGTCAGTTGATCGGCATGGGTAAAACCCTGCGCATGAAGAAACTGCTGCATGCGCCGTTTACGCTGAAGAAGGGCATGCTCGACATGATTGCCCGGGAAACCCAGTTCGCTGTGGACGGCAAGCCGGCGCATATCATTGCCAAGTTCAATTCGCTGACCGATCCGAAGATCATCCGCGCGCTGTACAAGGCCAGTCAGTCTGGCGTACGTATTGATCTGGTGGTGCGTGGCATGTGCTGCCTGCGGCCGGGTATCCCGGGCGTTTCTCACAACATCCATGTGCGCTCGATCATTGGCCGCTTCCTGGAGCACACGCGGGTGTTCTACTTCCTCAATGGCGGCGACGAGCAGATGTATCTGTCGAGTGCCGACTGGATGGAGCGCAACCTCGACAAGCGCGTCGAGACTTGCTTCCCGGTAGAGGGCAAGAAGTTAATCCTGCGCGTGAAGAAAGAGCTTGAGCTTTATCTGACCGACAACACCCACAGCTGGCTGCTGCAGCCAGATGGCACCTACGTGCGAAGCACGCCGACCGGCAATCAGAATGCTCGCAACGTTCAGGCGACCCTGTTGGAGCGCCTGAGCAACCCGGTCCTCAGCGTACGCTGAGGACGATACCGACCCGGGTCAGCCACTCCGCTTCCAGCGCGAAGTCGGCCTGGGTCAGTTGGTTGTTTTCCAGCCAGCCTTCCGGAAATACCACGTCAAGATTGTTGCCGCTGGCGGTGAGCACCGGCTGAGGCATCTCCTGTACTCCACGAATGTGGTGGAACAGGATCGCAAAGCGTAACAGCACGCACAGACGAATCAGTTTTTCGCCCTCTGCGCCGAACTCGGCAAACTTGTCCTTGGGAATATTACGGCGGTGGCCGCGCACCAGCAGCGCAAGCATTTGCTGGTCTTCCCGGGAGAAACCCGACAGGTCTGAGTGCTCGATCAGGTAAGCGCCATGCTTGTGGTAGTGGTAGTGAGCGATGTCGAGGCCGACTTCGTGGACCTTGGCTGCCCAACTGAGTAATTCCCGGTAGCTGTCATCTTCCAGATCCCAGGCATGAGCGACCTGCTCAAGGGCGTGCAGGGCCTTTCGCTCCACACGAGCAGCCTGTTCAAGGTCAACGTGATAACGCTCCATCAGCGAGCTTAGCGTGCGCTCACGGACGTCTTCATGGTGATGACGGCCCATCAGGTCATACAGCACACCTTCCCGCAGCGCGCCTTCGCAGTGATCCATGCGCTGCAGTTCCAGCGCGTCGAAGATCGCTTCGAGGATTGCCAGGCCTGCCGGGAAGATCGAGCGGCGATCCGGCTTGATGCCGTCGAAATCGATCTTCTCTACGTCACCTAGCTTGAACAGTTTGCGCTTGAGCCATGCGAGGCCGTCGGCATTCACTTCACCCGAGCCCTGACCGTTGGCCTTGAGCGCCAGACCGATCGCACGAATGGTGCCCGACGAACCGATCGCCTCATCCCACTTCAGACGATGCAGGGCGTGTTCAATGCTCATGATCTCCAGGCGCGCGGCGGTATAGGCCTGCGCATAACGAGCCGGAGTGATCTTGCCGTCCTTGAAGTAGCGCTGGGTGAAGCTTACGCAACCCATCTGCAGGCTTTCGCGCAGCAGGGGTTCAAAGCGCTGACCGATGATGAACTCGGTACTGCCACCGCCGATGTCCGCCACCAGACGTTTGCCGGGGGTATCAGCAAGGGTATGGGACACACCGAGATAAATCAGGCGGGCTTCTTCACGGCCTGAAATCACTTCTACAGGATGGCCGAGAATTTCCTCGGCACGAACGATGAATTCATTACGGTTACGTGCTTCGCGCAGGGCGTTGGTACCCACGATGCGGACCGCACCCAACGGCAGACCGTTGATCAGTTGGGCAAAACGCTTGAGGCAGTCGAGCCCTCGCTGCATGGATTCTTCGTTGAGGTGTCGCTCTTCGTTGATGCCAGCCGCCAGTTGAACCTTCTCTCCGAGGCGTTCCAGGATGCGGATATCCCCGGAGTTGGCTTGAGCCACCACCATGTGGAAGCTGTTCGAGCCCAGGTCAATGGCAGCGATCAGGGAAAGATTCTTGGCTTTGGATTGCGGCATGATCAGAAAATCTCGGTCGATAACCGCGCCATCGTGCCACGATCCATGGCTGCCGCCAAC
Organism: Pseudomonas sp. ICMP 561; assembly: GCF_002699985.1. GTDB lineage: Bacteria > Pseudomonadota > Gammaproteobacteria > Pseudomonadales > Pseudomonadaceae > Aquipseudomonas > Aquipseudomonas quasicaspiana. The sequence continues at coordinate 23,146 of NZ_LKBT01000009.1, forward strand.
GCGAAGCTTTGAAGCTGGCGCTTGGCCTGCAATATCCGTGGCGTGGATCAGTTTGTTTAGTGGATATGTTGGAGCGAGGCTTGCCCGCGAATTTGACACATCGTTCGGTCAGGTACACCGCGTTAGCATTCTTCGCGGGCAAGCCTCGCTCCAACAGTGGCCTTCATTGCATGACCGGCAAGCTGGTCGTGGACTTGATCTCCGACAGGGCAACCGTTGAATTCACTTCCTGAATGCCCGGCACCAGCGAAAGCTTTTCAAAGAAGAACCGCTCGTACGCCTCGATGTCCGGCGTCACGATGCGCAGCAGGAAATCCACCGACCCCATCAGCACATAGCACTCCAGCACTTCAGGAAAGCCGCGAATGGCCTCGGTAAACTCGGTGAAGTTCGAGCGACCGTGAGCATTGAGCTTCACCTCGGCAAAGATCTGCGTATTGAGACCGATCTTCTTGCGGTCCAGCAGCGATACCTGTCGACGAATGACCCCTTCATCCTTGAGCCGCTGAATCCTGCGCCAGCACGGCGATTGGGATAACCCCACCTGCTCGGCGATTTGCGCACTGGACAGGGACGCGTCCTCCTGAAGCAGCGCAAGAATCTTGCGATCATAAGCATCCAGTTCGGTTTGCATAACTATTTCTCTCTATGGAGATATGGCGCATTAACAAGTCGTAAAGAGATTAAATCAATCAAGGATGGACCAGAAATTTCTTTTTCCGCATGCAAGAATTTCTTTCAGTCACTTAACCCTCTAAATCGCAGAGGTCAGCATGCCCAATCTCGAAGCCGTTACTTCACTGTCGCAACGTCCGGATACCTGGGCGGCTGACAATGCCCATTGCTGCGCGCGTTATAAGATTCTGGTCGAGGCTGAGGCCGATTCACTGTGCCGAGTGCTGAATCTCTTTGCGATGCAGTACCTGATCCCTCATCAGGTCAACGTGATGCAGGAGGACGACGTGTTGGGTATCGACGTTGAGATCGCTAATCTGACCTGGCACCGGGCGCAGGTGATTGCGGAAAAAATGCGCAGCCTGATCAACGTCTGCTCGGTAGAATTGGAACAACTGGCCCAGCCTTACGTCTCAAACACAACGGTTTCCCTCGCCGTCGGTTAAGCCTGGCAGAAAAAAAACGTAACTCATGTGTACGCATATGCCGAAATAACTGACACGCTGGGGGCTACGCTTGGTTCGTTTGAGCCGAATTGTCCAAAGGAATCCGCATGTCAGTTCACGCCTCATCACAGGATCGTTGGCTGGATCTGAATGATCTGCTGCGCGATCTGGTCGCTGAAGGGTTTATCGATCAGAACAGTGCCGAGATTGCACTGACCCACAGGCGCAGTGCCGCGAACCTGCAACTGCATCCGCTTGAGTTTATCGCTGCGCAACAGCTCGACGACCTCAAGCGACCGGGGCGCAAGCTGGATCTGGAAACCCTGACTGCCTGGCTCGCGGCCCAAAGCGGGCAGCCTTATTTGCGCATCGACCCGCTGAAGATCAAGGTCGCTTCGGTCACGCCCTTGATGTCTTACGCTTTTGCGCAGCGTCACAAGATTCTGGCGGTGGCGGTCGATCACGACTCAGTGACCATCGCCAGCGCGCAGCCCTATGTGCATGGCTGGGAAGCTGACCTGACCCACGTGCTGAAACTGCCAATACGGCGTGTGGTGGCCAATCCGGTCGATATTCAGCGGCTGGCCGTTGAGTTTTATCGGCTGGCCAAGTCCGTCAGCGGCGCTGCCGCGACGGATCAGAAAATCAGTGGCATGGGCAACTTCGAACAGTTACTCAAGCTGGGTGCCAGTGACCAGGAACCCGATGCGAACGACGCGCACATCGTCAATATCGTCGACTGGTTGTTCCAGTACGCTTTCCAGCAGCGCGCCAGTGATATCCATATCGAGCCCCGCCGTGAGCAGGGCACGGTGCGTTTTCGCATCGACGGCGTGCTGCACAACGTTTATCAGTTCCCCGCGCAAGTGACCATGGCTATCGTCAGTCGCCTGAAAAGCCTTGGTCGCATGAATGTTGCCGAGAAGCGCAAGCCGCAGGACGGCCGGGTTAAAACCAGCACCCCTGATGGCGGCGAGGTTGAGCTTCGGCTTTCAACACTGCCGACGGCGTTCGGGGAAAAGATGGTCATGCGGATCTTCGATCCGGATGTACTGCTGAAAAACTTCGACCAGCTCGGGTTCTCCAGCGACGACCTGCGCCGCTGGGAAGGCATGACCCGTCAGCCCAACGGCATCATTCTGGTCACCGGGCCGACCGGTTCTGGCAAGACCACCACGCTTTACACCACGCTCAAGATGCTCGCGACCTCTGAGGTCAACCTGTGCACCATCGAAGACCCTATCGAGATGGTCGAGCCCGCGTTCAATCAGATGCAGGTTCAGCACAACATCGATCTGTCGTTTGCCAGCGGTGTTCGTGCGTTGATGCGGCAAGACCCGGACATCATCATGATCGGCGAGATTCGTGATCTCGAGACTGCGGAGATGGCGATTCAGGCCGCGCTTACCGGTCACTTGGTGCTCTCGACCCTGCACACCAACGACGCACCCAGTGCGATCAGCCGGATGCTGGAACTTGGCGTCCCGCATTACCTGCTCAAGGCAACCATTCTTGGGGTCATGGCTCAGCGACTGGTGCGAACTCTGTGTCCGCACTGCAAGGCACCGGTGCAACTGGATGAGGGCGACTGGCAGAGCCTGACCCGACCATGGCAAGCGCCTGTGCCGGCCGGCGCGCACCGGGCAGTAGGTTGCGTGGAGTGCCGTGACACCGGCTACCGTGGCCGTGCCGGGGTGTACGAGATCATGTTGATGTCCGATGGCGTGCAAGGTTTGATCAGCGCCGACCTTGACCTTACCGCGATGCGTCGCCAGGCGTTCAAAGAGGGTATGCGCAGCTTGCGCTTGTCCGGCGCACAGAAAGTCTCGGCGGGGCTGACTACACTTGAAGAAGTGTTACGCGTGACGCCGCAGAGCGAACAGCGCTGAGGTCGCCTGGAGCGCGGCTCGCGGTGTGAGATCCGATTTAGGCTCGCAAATCCAATCCCGGTGGGAGCGAATTCATTCGCGAAGAGGGCGGTACATCCGCAGGCTATTTATCTCCTGAAATACCGCCTTCCCGAATAAATTCGGTCCCAATGGATAGCGCCGCTCTTAAGAAATAACTCATATCCAGAACCAATATACCTTTGAATCATTGGCTTTCTGTAGCCAAAGTCTGACTAAATAGCCCCCTGATAAACGTTCGTAACCAACAGGGAAATGTTATGCAACTGGGCAGTGTGGTTTTACTCTTCGTTGCGCTGGCGATCGCCATCGTATTCATGGGCTTCAAGGTTGTGCCGCAGGGCTACCAATGGACGGTCGAGCGCTTCGGTCGATACACGACAACCCTCAAGCCGGGCCTGAACATCATCGTGCCGGTGATGGATCGCATCGGACGCAAGATCAATGTCATGGAAAGCGTGCTCGACATCCCGCCTCAGGAAGTCATCACGGCTGACAACGCGACGGTACAAATCGACGCTGTGTGTTTCTTCCAGGTCGTTAACACCGCGCAAGCGGCTTACGAGGTGAACAACCTCGAACATGCCATTCGCAATCTCCTGCAAACCAACATCCGTACTGTGCTTGGCTCCATGGAGCTGGACGCGATGCTCAGCCAGCGTGACAACATCAACGAGCGCCTGCTGCGTACCGTGGATGAAGCGACGGCCCCGTGGGGCATCAAGATCACCCGTATCGAAATCAAGGACATCAGCCCGCCTGACGACCTGATGGCGGCGATGAGTGGTCAGATGAAGGCCGAGCGGATCAAGCGCGCGCAAATCCTCGAAGCCGAGGGCCTGCGAGCGGCGGCGATTCTGACTGCCGAAGGCAAGAAGCAGGCGCAGATTCTTGAGGCTGAAGGTGGTCGTCAGGCGGCGTTCCTCGAATCTGAAGCGCGTGAGCGTCAGGCCGAAGCAGAAGCACGCGCCACTCAGGTGGTGTCCGAGGCCATTGCCAGCGGCAATGTCCAGGCGGTCAATTACTTCGTTGCGCAAAAGTACATCGATGCACTGGGCAAACTGGCTTCAGCCAACAACAGCAAAGTTATCCTCATGCCTCTTGAGGCCAGTCAGGTCATTGGCGCTGTGGGCGGTATCGGCGAAATCGTCAAAGCTACCTTCGACAGCAAGAAGTCCTGAGGCACGCCCTATGGAATACCTGCAAAACCTGTCGTTCTGGGACTGGCTTGGGCTGGGCACCATCTTGCTGATTCTCGAAGTATTCGGCGCGGGCGGCTATCTGCTGTGGATGGGCGTGGCGGCTGCAGCGGTAGGGGTCATGACATTCATCATTCCAGGGATGATCTGGACTTTTCAGTTCCTGCTGTTTGCGGTGACCTCGGTGCTGACCGCGTTGTATTGGTGGCGACGTCAGCGCACGGTGAACCGACCCTCGGATCAGCCCGGTCTGAACATGCGCGGCCAGGAACTGATCGGTCGCGTGTTTACCGTTCAGAACGAGATTGTCGATGGGCGGGGCAAGATCAAGGTTGGCGACAGCGTCTGGCTGGTGAACGGGCCTGATACCCCGGTCGGTAGTCAGGTACGGGTGATCGGCCAGGATGGGGCGATATTGCGGGTTGAGGCGCTTTGAATAACACCTGACCCCTGTAGGAGCGCGCTTGCCCGCGATAGCGTTGAGTCAGGCACCGGTGTGCTATCTGGAAGACTGCTATCGCGGGCAAGCGCGCTACTAAAGGCGTCGTCGCATCCACCACGGAACTACCGCATCACTCCCGTTATCCAACAGTTTCAGAACAATCACTGTTGGAGTACCTCATCATGCGTCTCAAGCTCGCTGTCGCCACGTTTGCTCTGCTTTCTCTCCCGGTTGGTTCAGCAATGGCTGACGCTGGGTTCTGGCGTGATGTCATTTCTTCTGGCGCCACTACCGGCTCCACTTACCTGACCTTCAAGGATCACAAACTGATCGTTGCTGCTCAAGACGACGCAGGCAGCTTTGTTGCCAGCGACGGCGGCATCCGTGGTCCCTTCCTGGAAGCTGCCATCCAGCAGGTTCGCAGCGAGAACCCAGGCCTGAATGCTTCGGACATGGATCTGGCCAACGCCATCCTGGCCAAGAATCTGGTTGCTGAAAACCAGTAATTTAGAGATAAAAAAAATGCCGCTCATTGAGCGGCATTTTTTATGGCTGGCTGTTCGGCTTACTCGCCGATAGCTGCCTTGTAGCCTGCAGCGTCCAGCAGTTTCGCCAGATCAGCATCGGCAGCACTTGGCTTGATTTTGAAAATCCATGCACCGTAAGAGTCGTTGTTCAACGATTCTGGCGCGTCGCCCAGTGCTTCGTTGACTTCGACGACTTCGCCAGCAATCGGCGAATAGATATCGGAAGCGGCTTTCACCGATTCAACGACACCCGCAGCATCACCAGCGGCGAAGACTTTGCCGATTTCCGGCAGTTCAACGAACACCACGTCGCCCAGTGCTTCCTGAGCGTGGTCAGAAATGCCCACGACAATCAGGTCACCTTCCTTCTTTGCCCATTCGTGGCTTTCAGCAAAACGCAGTTCGGCGGGGATATTGCTCATTTAGTCATCCTCAACATCGGGTCAGCGGTAAACCCGCCAGGAAAATTCAGATCAGGGCTTTGCCATGACGTACAAACGCGGGCTTCACCACGCGAACCGGGTACCATTTGCCGCGAATTTCGACTTCGGCACGGTCAGCAGTGGCCATTGGCACGCGTGCCAAGGCAATCGACTTGCTCAGCGTAGGAGAGAAACTACCACTGGTGATCTCTCCTTCGCCAATTTCTGCGATGCGCACCACTTGATGAGCGCGCAAAACGCCGCGCTCTTCCAGTACCAGACCAACCAGTTTGGAGCCAACACCGCGTGCGCGTTCGGCTTCCAGAGCGGCACGGCCGATGAACTTGCGGGAGGCAGGCTCCCAGGCAATAGTCCAGGCCATGTTAGCTACCAGAGGCGTGACTTGCTCGTCGATGTCCTGCCCATACAGGTTCATGCCTGCTTCAAGGCGTAAGGTATCTCGTGCGCCCAGCCCGATTGGAGAAATACCAGCGCCCACCAGATCGTTGAAAAAACCAGGTGCCTGTTCAGACGGCAGAATGATTTCCAGGCCGTCTTCGCCGGTGTAGCCGGTACGTGCGATAAACCAGTTGGCGTCTTCGCGCCCTTCAAACGGCTTGAGCTGGCGGATCAGTTCGGCACGGGAGGCGGTGACCAGCTCGGCAATTCTGGCGCGGGCGTGGGGTCCCTGAATGGCCAGCATCGACAGATCATTACGTTTGTTCAGTTGCACATCGAAGTCATTCAGATGCACAAACATCCAGGCGAGATCTTTGTCGCCGGTAGCCGCGTTGACCACCAGACGATAACCGCTGTCAGTGAGGTAAACGATCATGTCGTCAATAACCCCGCCGTCGTTGTCGAGCATCGCGCTGTAAAGCGCTTGCCCCACATCCTTCAACCGGTCGACATCATTGGCGAGCAAATACTGCAGCCAGGTTTTTGCCTGACTGCCGGTTACATCAATCACATGCATGTGTGAGACGTCGAACACACCGCAATCCCGGCGCACCTGATGGTGCTCCTCGACCTGCGATCCATAATGCAACGGCATGTCCCAACCACCAAAATCGACCATCTTCGCGCCCAGGGCGAGATGCAGGTCAAAAAGCGGCGTGCGCTGTCCCATGGGTTTCTCCTTCCGGGCGTGGCGAAGGTGCGGACAGGCAAAAACGCTGACATGCCCCCTGTGTTTCGGGGTTTGGAGCAAATAGCAACATGTCGAACAGTCTGACAGACCACACCGATTGCGGCGCATTGTAGCCGCAAGGCTGTAGACCCGCACCTAACGAAATTGGCGGGCCGAGCGTCGGATCAAACCGATGACTGGCAACAGACCAACCAGGACCAGCGTCAGCGCGGGCAGGGCGGCGCGGGCCCATTCGCCCTCGCTGGTCATCTCGAAGATGCGCACCGCCAGCGTGTCCCAGCCGAACGGGCGCATCAGCAGGGTGGCGGGCATTTCCTTGAGCACATCGACGAACACCAGCAACGCTGCACTAAGTGCGCCAGGGACCAGCAGCGGTAGATACACCTTGAAAAACAATCGTGGCCCACTGACACCCAGACTGCGTGCCGCTTCCGGGAGGGAAGGGCGGATGCGTGACAGGCTGTTTTCAAGCGGCCCGTAGGCTACGGCAATGAAACGCACCAGATAAGCCAGCAGCAACGCAGCCAGACTGCCCAGCAGCAAAGGCTTGCCTGCACCGCCCAGCCAGCCGGAAACCGGAATGACCAGTACGCGATCCAGATAACTGAAAGCCAGCATGATAGAAACGGCCAACACTGAACCTGGCAGTGCATAGCCCAGATTGGCCAGGCCAACCCCGGAGTTGATCGCCGGGGTCGGTGCCAGACGGCGGGCAAACGCCAACACCAGTGCCACGCTTACGGTAATCAGCGCGGCGATGCCGCCCAGATACAACGTGTGCAGGATCAGCCCGGTATAACGCTCATCCAGATCAAAGCGCCCGCGTTGCCAGACCCAGACAATAAGTTGCAACAGCGGGACCGCGAAGGCGCAGATGAACACCAGTCCACACCAGCAACTGGCAGCCGCCGCTTTGAGTCCGCGAAGGTGGTAAAGCGCTTTGACCCGAGGCCTTTCGTTGGTCGCCCGGCTCGCACCTCTGGCTCGGCGTTCGCCGTAGAGCACGATCATCACCGCCAGCAGCAACAGGCTGGCCAGTTGTGCTGCGCTGGAGAGGCTGAAGAAGCCGTACCACGTTTTATAAATCGCGGTGGTGAAGGTATCGAAGTTGAACACCGACACCGCGCCGAAATCGGCGAGGGTTTCCATCAGTGCCAATGCCACACCCGCACCAATGGCCGGGCGTGCCATGGGCAATGCGACGCGCCAGAACGCTTGCCAAGGTGTTTGGCCAAGCACTCTGGCGGCTTCCATCAAGCCTTTGCCCTGGGCAAGAAACGCTGTGCGCGCGAGCAGATAGACGTACGGGTAGAACACCAACACCAGCACGATGATCACGCCGCCGGTGGAGCGTACGCGTGGCAGTCGCAGCCCGGTGCCGAACCACTCGCGAAGCAAAGTCTGTACGGGGCCTGCAAAATCCAGCAGCCCGACGAACACAAACGCCAGTACATAGGCGGGAATCGCAAACGGCAGCATCAACGCCCAATCCAGCCAGCGTCGACCGGGGAATTCGCACAGGCTGGTGAGCCAGGCCAGACTGACGCCCAGCAGCGTGACCCCGATGCCCACTCCCAACACCAGTGTCAGCGTATTGCCCAGCAGGCGTGGCATCTGGGTTTCCCAGAGGTGGGACCAGATCTGCATGTCGATGGTTTGCCACGACAGCAGCAAGACGCTGAGCGGCAGCAGCACCAATGCAGCGATGGCGAAGACCAGTGGATACCAGCGGCGTTGGGCGGGATGGGCCAAGGGATGGACCTTAAAAGCATGGTTACGACATGGGCCTGTAGGAGCGCGCTTGCCCGCGATAGCTATCTTTCTGTCGAAAACTCTTCGGCTGAATAAACGCTATCGCGGGCAAGCGCGCTCCTACATCGGCAGGCGTCAGGCTGCGATCAATTCCAGCCCACCCGATCCATCATGCGGATCGCTTCGGCCTGGCGCTTGCCCGCAATTTCGACCGGAATGGTATCAGCCTTGAACTGACCCCAGCTCGCGACTTCTTCGGATGGGGCGACTTTCGGGTTGGCCGGGAATTCCTGATTGGTGCCCGCGAAGATCGCCTGTGCTTCAGGACCAGTCATCCACTCGACCATGGCCTTGGCGGCTTCCGGGTGCGGAGCATATTTGGTCAGGCCGATACCGGACAAGTTCACGTGTACGCCGCGGTCTGACTGGTTCGGCCAGAACAGCTTCACTGCCAGATCAGGATTTTCCTTGTGCAGTCGGCCATAGTAGTAAGTATTGACGATGCCGACATCGCACTGACCGGCGTTAATCGCTTCCAGCACCGCGATGTCATCAGAGAACACGTCGGTGGACAAGTTGTTCACCCAGCCCTTGAGGATCTTCTCGGAGGCCTCGGCACCATGGGTTTCAATCAGCGTGGCAGTCAGCGACTGGTTGTAAACCTTTTTAGCTGTGCGCAGGCACAGACGACCCTCCCAGTCCTTGCCAGCCAGGGCTTCGTAGGTCGTCAGCTCTTCGGGCTTAACACGATCAGTTGAATAGGCGATGGTCCGGGCGCGCAGGCTCAGGCCGGTCCAGCTGTGGGTCGACGAGCGATACTGCGCAGGAATGTTGGCGTCGATCACCGGAGAGGTGAACGGCTGCAGAATGCCCATCTGCTCGGCCTGCCAGAGATTACCCGCATCGACGGTGAGCAGCAGGTCGGCAGTGGCGTTTTCGCCCTCGGCCTTGATGCGCTGCATCAGCGGCGCTTCCTTGTCGGTGATGAATTTGACCTTTACGCCGGTTTTGGCGGTATACGCATCAAACACCGGCTTGATCAGCTCATCAATCCGGGATGAGTAAACCACTACCTCATCGGCAGCCTGTGCGGTGCTGCCGAGCACTGTCAGTGTCAAAGCAGCCAGAAGACGCTTGCTTGCCTGCATGGAGAGGTCTCGCGTTCGCAAAATGAGGCGAAATGGTAGTGAATCCCATTTGCCAAGTCTGGATAGACGAGTAACAGAATGTTGCTGGTTAGGTTTTTTGGATCCGTAGGACCGGCTTTAGCCGGGAGGGCAGTATTCCTGTAGAAACAAATGCTTTGAGCCTGCTGGCCTCCTCCCGGCTAAAGCCAGTCCTACAGATCAGATGGTTGCACTCAGAGACGCGCCAAATCCGGCAAGTCCCCACTCAGTCCCAGCGCCTGGCGCACAAAGGTCGCCTTGGCTTCCGGCATCTGGTTAACCATTTTCAGTCCTGTATTGCGCAGCCAGCGCAGCGGCAACTGGTCGGCCTGAAACAGCCGCTCGAAACCTTCCATAGCGGCCATCAGCGCCAGATTGTGAGGCATGCGTCGCCTCTCGAAGCGGCTCAGCACGCGCACATCGGCCAGTCGTTCGCCACGCTCATGGGCGTGCAGCAGCACTTCGGCCAGCACTGCCGCGTCGAGAAATCCGAGATTCACCCCTTGCCCCGCCAGCGGGTGGATGGTGTGGGCGGCATCGCCGATCAAGGCCAGACCTTCAGCGACATAACGCTTGGCGTGGCGCTGACGCAGTGGTACGCACACCCGAGGGTCGACGGCCAGCACAGGACCCAGACGGCCTTCGAAGGCCTGTTCAAGCTCGCGACAGAACGCATCATCGTCCAGAGCCGTCAACCGCTCGGCTTCTTTTGGGGTGACTGACCAGACAATGGAGCACCAATGCTCGCCTTCACGCTGCAACGGCAGGAACGCCAGTGGGCCATTGTCGGTAAAACGCTGCCATGCCGTTTTGCGATGCGGGTTGCTGGTACGCACGCTGGTCACGATAGCGTGATGCTGGTAATCCCATTCCCGGGTTTGAGTACCGGTCAGACGCCGAACCGCAGAGTTGGCACCGTCAGCGGCAATGATCAGCGGCGCACGCAGCAGACGACCGTCAGCCAGTGTCAGCAGCCAGTCATCTCCGGAGCGCCGCATTTGCTCCAGTCGCGCGTTGGCCAGCAGGCCGATATCGCAGTCGTGCAGACGGTCCAGCAGGGCGTCCTGAACAACGCGGTTTTCTACGATATGCCCGAGCACGTCGGCGTGGACGCTGGCTGCCGAGAAGTGAATCTGCCCCGTGCCGCTGCCATCCCAGACCTGCATTTCGCCGTAAGGGCTGGTGCGCCGACTGGCGATGCCTTCCCACGCGCCCAGGCGCTGCAGAATCCGTTGGCTGGCCGCGGACAACGCGCTGACCCGGGGTTCGAACATCGCCTGAGCGTCAAATGGCTTGACGCTCAGCGGACCGCCATCGACCACGATAACGTTCAAGCCGCTGCCCTGCAGGGCCAGTGCCAAAGCGCTGCCGACCATTCCGGCCCCGACAATCAGGAGATCTGCGCGGATTTCCATGCTTTAAATCGTTCCCGCTGATGGCGTAAGCCGGTGAGTGACAAAACGTAAATCAAACATTGGGACGAGTCCCCAGGCCCATGGCCTGACGCGCGAACCAGCGCTTGGCCGGAGGCAACAGATCAAGGCCCAGCAAACCGATGTTACGACCCGCTGCGATAAGAGGCTCATTACTGCCAAACAGGCGCGTGACCTGATCGGAAAAGCCGACCGTAAGCTGTTGATCCAGTCGCTGTTGCTCGCGATACAGCTGCAACGTTGGCAGGTCACCCGGCAGCGTATCGCTGGCCAGTAGCGTCTGCGCCAATGCGTGTGCATCCCGCAGCGACAGATTGAAACCCTGACCGGCAATCGGGTGCAGGCTGTGCGCAGCGTTACCCAGTACGACCAGATGTGAGCGGACTTGTTCTTCCGCTTCGATGAGGTTCAGCGGATACACATGCCGCACCCCGACCTGTTGCAGCGTGCCGAGGCGATAGCCGAACACGCTCTGCAGTTCGTTGAGAAAACTGCGGTCGTCCAGTTCGAGCAAGCGTTGAGTATCCGAACCCTTACGCGTCCAGACCAGCGCACAACGGTTTTCCGGCAGCGGCAACAGCGCCATTGGCCCTTCATCGGTGAAGCGTTCGAACGCCTGACCGCAATGGGCTTCGCTCGGCGTGATGTTGGCGATCAGTGCGCTCTGATTGTAAGGGCGCTGACGAACCCCGATACCCAGTTGTTCGCGCAGGCTCGAACGGCCACCGTCGGCGAGAACCGCCAGATCACATTCCAGTTCGGTTTCGTCGTCAAGCAACAGGCGATAACCATCTGGCAGCGCCTGCATGTGTTTGACTTCGGCCGGGACGCGCCAACTGACCACGTCTTTGTCCAGGCCCTGCCAGAGGCATTGGCCCAGCCAGGCGTTTTCCACCACATAACCCAGCGCGGGTACGCCTTCCTCCATCGCCGACAGGCGCGCAGACCCGAACCGACCACGGTCAGACACTTGAATCTGCAGGATCGGCTCGGCGCGGCGGGCGATGGCTTGCCACAGGCCAAGGCGCTCGTAGATTTGTCGAGCACCGAAGGACAACGCCGAAGAGCGGGCGTCGTAGCTCGGCTGATACGTGTCACCAGGAGCGAACTGCTCGATCAATACGATCTTCCAGCCGCGCTCCTTCGCGCCGGCCTGCAAAGCCATGGCGAGGCTGGCGCCGACCAGGCCACCGCCGACGATTGCCAGATTGAAACGGCTCATGCAGCAAATTCCGGTTGATTGCGGGCTGCGGCCATCAATGCCTCGATTTCCGTGACGGTTTTGGGTACGTCACCGGTAAGAATTTCACAGCCTTTTTTGGTCACCACGACGTCATCCTCGATTCTTATACCGATACCGCGCCATTTCTTCGCAACCTGCTGATTGTCAGGGGCGACATAGATACCCGGCTCGACCGTCAGGGTCATGCCGACTTCCAGTACCCGCCATTCGCCGCCGACCTTGTAGTCGCCGACGTCATGTACATCCATCCCCAGCCAATGCCCTGCGCGGTGCATGTAAAAAGCCTTGTAGGCTTCGTTGGCGATCAGCTCATCCACATCGCCTTGCAACAAGCCCAGTTCCACCAGACCTTCGGTAATGACCTGGACAGTTGCTTCGTGTGCCTGATTCCAGTGTTTATCCGGGCCAATGGCCGCAAACGCAGCTTCCTGAGATTTGAGCACCAGCTCATAAATTGCTTTCTGCTCAGGAGAAAACTTGCCGCTGACCGGGAAGGTCCGGGAGATATCGCTGGCGTAACAGTCAATCTCGCAACCCGCGTCGATCATCACCAGATCGCCATCCTTGAGCAGCGCATCGTTTTCCTGGTAGTGCAGGATGCAGGCGTTGCGGCCCGAAGCAACGATAGAGCCGTAGGCAGGCATCTTCGCGCCGCCTTTACGGAATTCATAATCCAGCTCGGCTTCGAGGCTGAACTCATGCAACCCGGGGCGACAGGCTTGCATCGCACGAACGTGAGCGCGGGCGGAAATCCTCGCAGCTTCACGCATCACTTTGATTTCTGCCGCCGATTTATACAGACGCATGTCGTGGAGCAGGTGATCCAGGGCAACGAATTCGTTTGGCGGCTGAGCGCCCAGATGGGCTTTGGAGCGGATCGCATTGATCCACTCCATCAGGTGCCGATCAAACTCCGCGTTGCTGCCCATGGCCGAGTAAACCCGGTCACGGCCTTCGATTAGGCCGGGAAGGATATCGTCGATATCGTTGATCGGAAACGCGTCGTCAGCGCCGAAGTCGCGGATGGCTCCCTCCTGCCCGGCGCGTAGCCCGTCCCACAGTTCACGCTGAGGATTGCGCTCGCGACAGAACAGCACGTACTCGCCATGTTCACGGCCGGGTATCAACACCACCACCGCTTCAGGTTCCGGGAAGCCGCTCAGGTACTGGAAGTCGCTGTCCTGACGATACACATGTTCGACGTCGCGATTACGTATCGCCACGGCGGCAGCGGGCAGAATGGCGATGCTGTTGGGTTCCATCTGCGCCATCAAAGCCTTGCGTCGACGAGCGTATTCCGACTTTGGGATGTGGATCATAGGCAGGCAGGTTCCCTTTTTAAGCGCCGCGACCATCGTCCGGATGGGCGATGGTCGCGAAAGCGGCGATGAAGGATCAATGCAACGAAGGTTTTGGCTCGGCAGGCTTAGTGGCTTTGTTCAGCTCGGTAAACAACAGCAGCGGTGCGACGCGCAGGTATTCCATGACCTCCATGTAATCGCTTTCGCCGTCGTCGGACTCTTCCAGCGCGTCCTGCACCTGAGCGATGGCCGCCAGATCCTGCAATACTTCCATGGCTTCGGCACTCAAGGCAGTGTCTCCGGCAGTCAGACCAAAACCGGTGAGGAAGCCCTGACACCACTGGCCCAGCGCGATGGCGCGCTCGGCAAGCGGCTCGTCGTCACTCGGGAGCAGTAGAACAACGGTCATGTCGTCACTGGTGAGTTCGCCTTTGACCATTTCCTGCAAGCCGATAAGGGCCTGGCGAACATTGTCTTCGGGGACGGACTCAAGCAACTCTGCCGCGTCGTTCAACCAGTCACCGGAATCGAAGCCGGAACCGGCGCAACTGCGGCCCAGCAACAAGCCGTGCAGTTCAGCGGGAGAGACAGGATGACCGCTGCTGCTGAGCAGGGTGGCGAATGCTTTGTACGGGGAATTCTGAATGGGCATGGGTAGCTAGTCGCCAATCGGCTCAGTGTCTAGAATGAAGGCTTGTATCCTAGACTATCCGGGCCACAAGATCATCTACACGGCCGTAGGCGGCGCTTCAGAGGCCGTGGCGTAAAGCCAGCTCCTGTGCCACTCATCAGAAAGTATTCAGTGGGAACCAATGGAAGACACCGACCTGCAAGCGCTGATGGCCCGACTGGAATTACTGATCACTCGAGTCGAGCAACTAAAACGCCAAAACGGACTCCTATTAGCTCAGGAAAAGTCGTGGCGCGAAGAACGCGCTCATTTGATTGAAAAAAACGAAATCGCCCGGCAGAAGGTCGAGACAATGATTTCGCGCCTCAAGGCCCTGGAGCAAGACTCATGAGCAATGGCAACAGCGTCACCGTACAGATCCTCGACAAAGAATATTCGATCATCTGCCCTCAGGAAGAGCGCACCAATCTGGTCAGCGCCGCGCGTTATCTGGATGGCAAGATGCGTGAAATCCGCAGCAGCGGCAAAGTAATCGGTGCCGACCGGATCGCTGTGATGGCCGCGTTGAACATTACTCACGATTTGCTCCATAAGCAGGATTTGCCCGACCTGCAGGCCAGTGGCTCAACTCGCGAACAGGTCCGCGACCTGCTGGATCGCGTTGATCTGGTGCTTGCCACAGACTCCGATTTGCCTCCGGATGCGCCTCGGGGCTGAAATTTCTCACAAGTTTCGGTATACTTGCGCCGCTCCCTGGAGTGCTTGCCAGTCGGTCATGTCCCTGAGCCGATACGCACAACCACGGGGGTTGCACGTTGGGGTTGGTGTGCATGTCCGCTCGACGGAAAGCCTTAAAACCTCCTGCAATCTCCACCTTGAACTTTCGGGTTCAAGGGCTACACCGACAGCGGTTCGTCGGGGAGTCTCAATTCTGAGTGTTGCCGGTTTCATTCGACAACACTGTCCACGAGGTCGTCGCCCTGGCGTCCTCGATCCTGGTTCAACCGTGATGGATCAGTCTGCATGTCCCGCCGCTCATGACCAGTGACGCACCGCTCACACGCCAGCAATTGCGCCGACAATTACGTCAGGCTCGCCGCGCCTTGAGCGCCAGTGAACAGCGCGAAGCGGCACGCGGCATTTATCGTCAACTGGCTCAACATCCCCTGTTTCGTCGCGCCAGGCACATCTCGCTTTACCTGCCCATGGATGGCGAGATTGATCCGCGGCTATTACTGCGCGCCGCACAGAAACGCGGCAAAGCCACTTATCTTCCTGTGCTCAGCGCCTGGCCTAGAACCAAGATGGTGTTCCAGCGGTTCAAGCCCGGGGAGAAACTCAAACCCAACCGCTTCCGCATTCCAGAGCCGCGTGTCAATCCGGCGAAACAGCGCAAAATCTGGGCGCTGGATTTGATCCTGATGCCGTTGGTAGGTTTTGATGATGAAGGCGGGCGCTTGGGTATGGGCGGCGGCTTCTACGATCGCAGTCTGGCGTATCGCTCACGCATAAAAGCCTGGCAAAAGCCTGTATTGCTTGGGCTTGCCCATGAGTGTCAGAAGGTTGAGCGTCTGGCGCAAGCCAGTTGGGATGTGCCGCTGGATGGCACAGTGTCGGATAAGCGCTGGTATCTGGTTTGAGATCCGGGCTTTCGAACTGTAGGAGCGCGCTTGCCCGCGATAGCGTCAGGTCAGGCAATGAATATTTTGTTTGGAAATACGCATCGCGGGCAAGCGCGCTCCTATGGGGATCACGGCAAGTTAGTGTCGCGAAGGATACTTCTGCTGCTGTTGAGTGATCTCGACCGGTGCATCAGTCTTGCTGGCCCATAAACTTTGCGCATAACCCGTAGTGACGACACCCAAGCCGAACAAAATAACCAAAATCCAAAGTAAATCCGGCTTGCGTTTCATTGACTGCCCTCCTTAGGCAAATCAATACGATGTCAGCATCGGTTTTTTGTATAGGCCGTGCAGCAGCGTGGAGCTTAAAATCCCGGCATTTTGCGACAACACGTGCTCACACGCAAACGTTGACGCCAGCCGACTGTCGGTTTGTCATAAAACTGTCTGACAACTTGTCCGCGGCACATTTCAGGAGCAACAAATATGGCCTACTGGCTGATGAAATCAGAGCCCGATGAGCTCTCTATCACTGACCTTAAAAAGCTTGGCACCGCGCGCTGGGACGGTGTTCGCAACTATCAGGCGCGTAATTTTCTACGTGACATGGCGGTTGGCGATGAATTCTTCTTTTACCACTCCAGTTGCCCGGAGCCCGGTATTGCCGGGATTGCGCGCATCACCCAGGCAGCGTATCCGGATCCGACTGCGCTGGATCCGAAGAGTCACTATTGCGATGCCAAGGCCACTGCTGACAAAAATCAGTGGAGCGCAGTCGATGTGGCTTTCGTTGAAGCCTTCCCGAAAGTACTCAGCCTGGGTTATTTGAAGCAGCAAAGCGCGCTGGAGGAGTTACCACTGGTGCAGAAGGGCACTCGCCTGTCCGTCATGCCAGTGACCGCCGAACAGTGGGCGGCGATCCTGGCATTGCGTTAACCGTTACTGAACGATGAAGTTGTTGAACAACAAATCTTCAACGATCGGCTTGCCTTCTTCGTCATTCATGACTTGCTGAACCTGCTTGAGCGCTTCCTGACGCAGCTTCTCTTTGGCTTCGGCACTGGTCATGGTGTCGACGGTCTGCTGAGTAAACAGCGCCACCAACTGGTTGCGGATCAACGGATCATTACGCTTTACCGCAGCCTGTGCTTCCGGACCGGTCACTCGCAGAGCGATATCGGCCTTGAAGACGCGTAGCTTCGGGCCGCCATCCAGTGCGTAATTGCCCACGAAAGGTGGTGTCAGGGATACATAGGCAACCTTGGGCGCCTCACCTTCTTTGGCCGCTTCTTCATTCGCCAGCGCCATGGTTGGCAACGACAAGGCCAACAACATCAAGATCCACGCTTTCACAGTCCACTCCTTTATCCGGTTTGCCGCCTAGCTTACTTGAGCTTATGCATGAGTATCAGGGCGGATCATGCTCATTGACCCGAAAATCTACATACCTGAACGTATCGGCCACAAATCCAAAAGGAATAGTCCGATGAAAGCCTTGCTGTGCAAAGCGTTCGGCCCCGCCGAAACCCTCGTCCTTGAAGACATCGCCAGCCCGCAAATCAAGAAGAACGAAATCCTGCTGGATGTGCATGCCGCCGGGGTCAACTTTCCCGATACGTTGATCATCGAAGGCAAGTACCAATTCAAACCGCCATTTCCCTTTTCCCCAGGTGGAGAAGCGGCAGGTGTTGTCGCTGCGGTTGGCGAAAAAGTCAGCCATCTCAAAGTCGGCGACCGAGTGATGGCTCTCACCGGCTGGGGCAGCTTTGCCGAGCAAGTCGCCGTACCCGCATACAACGTATTACCCATGCCGCCCGCCATGGACTTCAATACCGCCGCCGCTTTCAGCATGACCTACGGCACCTCCATGCACGCGCTTAAACAACGCGCCAACCTGCAAGCCGGCGAAACCTTGCTAGTGCTCGGGGCTTCGGGGGGCGTCGGTCTGGCCGCTGTTGAAATCGGCAAAGCCATGGGCGCCCACGTTATCGCCGCGGCCAGCTCTGCGGAAAAGCTCGCCGTTGTCAAACAGGCTGGCGCAGACGAGCTGATCAATTACAGCGAAGCCAATCTGAAAGAGGAAATCAAACGCCTCACCAGCGGCAACGGCGTCGACGTCATCTACGACCCCGTCGGCGGTGACCTCTTCGATCAGGCCATCCGCTCCATCGCCTGGAACGGCCGCCTGCTGGTCGTCGGCTTCGCCAGCGGCCGCATTCCCGAACTGCCGGTCAACCTCGCACTGTTGAAAGGTGCTGCCGTGATCGGCGTGTTCTGGGGATCATTTGCGCAACGTCAGCCGGAAGATAACGTCGCGAACTTCCAGCAATTGTTTGGTTGGTATGCGCAGGGCAAGTTGAAGCCGTTGGTATCGAAGGTTTTTCCGCTGGAGGAGGCGGGGTTGGCGATTGATTCGTTGGGGGAGAGGCGGGCGGTTGGGAAGGTGGTTGTAGTAGTTCGGTAAGTATGCAGTGTGAGTTGATGCACTGAAGTCTGCATAGAGCATCCGCCGCCGTGATCGGTTGGCGGATGTTCTTGAGCTACAACACCTCCCTCAGCTGCATTGGCAACAGGTCAGCATAAAACGCTCGGGGATTTTCCCTGCACCCTTCAATAATCGCGGGTTTTGCCATGTCGAAATCGTTGATTAATGTCTGCCTTTCCTCTTCCGCTACGAACGCGCTGATCACGGCTCCGTTGAGCAGGTAATTTCGGGTGTCACGAAATGTTTTTGCTTCCTCGACGGGGAGGCTGTGTCGAGTCCAGATCAACTCGTTATTTAGCTGACTGCAACGCAGTTTCTTCAGTTCGACGTTAGCGCTGAGGCTCGAGATATTGGGTGTCTGAGCATCGAAGTCGTAACTCAAAAGAATACTTTCACCGTCAGGTTTATCTACAGGCGGTGTCCAGGCAGTGAAGCGCCAGGTTGGTGCCACTTGCTTCACTGCTTCGGCGAGCCGCGGGTCTGAAGCCTTGACGATGTCTTTGAATAACACTGTGCCGTTGGCGTTGATGAATAGTCGAACCTTGACCTTCCCACCCTCTTTGTTCCTGAGCATTTCCTCGGGGTATTCGGCATGAGGCAGATATAGGGGTTTTGGGTAGGAAGTGGCTGCCTGTGTGGTGAGCGACAATGAGAGGCTCACGAGAATCAGGAAAATGCGCATGTTGAAATCCTTTGGACTGACGATCACAACAGCGTCCGAATCTGCTGAGGTAAATAATCCGCATATCTAGCATCCGGATTTCGCCTGCATTCCTTGATGATTCTTGGAATGGCGCTCTCAAGTTCTGCAAACAACACAGCGCGCTTCTCCGGTTGCGCCACCTGATAAGCGACGTAGCTTCCGGCGAGGTACTGGCGTGTGTGCCAGAACACATCAATCTTGTTCAGGGGATCCTTTGGGTAATCGAGCTTGCTGGTATTGGCCTCGTAGTTGAGATACGCGCAGAGCGTATGTTCCAGGCCGACGGTTATTTCCTTCGAAAACGGCTCAATGCCGCGAGCGCCGAAGAGAATCGGGACGACGATGCTGACGTTGCCGGGCTTGCCTTCAGCAACCTCCCATGGCTGATAGCGCCATTTGACGATGGCGCGCAGGGCTGCCTCGGACAGTTTGGGGTGGCTACTCTCGATGACTCTTATACCCTGCACCGTGCCGAAAGCGCTGATGGTCAGGTTGATCAGCACCTTACCGGTGTAATGCGATTTCACCAGTTCCTGAGGATATTCAGGGTTCGGTCTGGAAATGGGGATGAGCAGGGCGTCGCTTGCCAAGACACCCGTGGAAAACCAGCCAATCAAAATAAACACGAATAACTTCACTACCTACCTCTAGCGGTCACGGGCGCGGGGTGGCCCTGCAGGCTGCGATGGTAGGTGCCTGCTGCGTAGGAGCAGAACCCCGCGACTTCCGATACGGCTGTAGGAGTGATCCTAAAAATTCGTATTCAGTTACACATTGAGGGCATGTTCATAAAACAACACGACCTACTCCGCATCTCCTACAAATTCTCGGACGAGAAGCAGTGCTTTTTTCTGTAATGAAAATGTAATATTCGCTTTCGCGCAGAAAAATAAAAAATGGAGTCTCTCGATGTTTGCTTTCTTCCGTCCCGCCGCACATCAGGCGCCCCTGCCTGAAGAAAAGGTCGACAGTACCTACCGACGTCTGCGCTGGCAGATTTTCGCGGGTATCTTTATCGGCTACGCCGGTTACTACCTGCTTCGTAAAAACTTCTCGTTGGCGATGCCTTATCTGATCGATGAGGGTTATACCCGTGGACAGCTGGGTGTGGCGATGTCGGCCATTGCAATTGCCTACGGCTTGTCCAAGTTCCTGATGGGCATCGTTTCCGACCGTTCCAACCCACGATATTTCCTGCCTTTCGGTTTGCTGGTGTCGGCGGGCGTGATGTTCATATTCGGCTTCGCGCCCTGGGCGACGTCCAGCGTGACGATCATGTTCATTCTGTTGTTCGTCAACGGCTGGGCGCAGGGCATGGGCTGGCCGCCGAGCGGACGGACCATGGTGCACTGGTGGTCGCAGAAAGAGCGCGGCGGTGTGGTGTCGGTTTGGAACGTGGCGCACAACGTGGGGGGCGGTCTGATTGGTCCGCTGTTCCTGTTGGGCCTGGGCTGGACCAACGACTGGCACGCAGCATTCTACGTGCCTGCCGCGGTGGCGTTGCTGGTTGCAGTGTTTGCTTTCGCGACCATGCGTGACACCCCGCAATCGGTTGGTTTGCCACCCATCGAGCACTACAAGAACGACTATCCGGAAGGCTACGATGCCAGCCACGAAGAAGAATTTTCTGCCAAGGAAATCTTCGTCAAGTACGTGCTGCGCAACAAAATGCTGTGGTACATCGCCTTGGCTAACGTGTTCGTTTATCTGCTCCGCTATGGCGTGCTGGACTGGGCGCCGACCTACCTGAAAGAAGCCAAGCACTTCACGGTCGACAAGACGTCGTGGGCTTACTTCCTCTATGAGTGGGCCGGTATTCCGGGCACGCTGCTGTGTGGCTGGATGTCGGACAAGATCTTCAAAGGCAACCGCGGCCTGACGGGCGTGGTGTTCATGGTTCTGGTGACCGTTGCGACACTGGTCTACTGGCTGAATCCGCCGGGTAATCCGACCGTCGATATGATCGCGCTGGTCTCCATCGGCTTCCTGATCTACGGCCCGGTCATGTTGATCGGCTTGCAAGCACTTGAGTTGGTACCAAAAAAAGCAGCGGGTACAGCGGCAGGCTTTACGGGTCTGTTCGGCTACCTGGGTGGCTCGGTCGCCGCCAGTGCAGCAATGGGCTACACCGTTGACCACTTCGGTTGGGATGGCGGGTTTGTCTTGCTGATCGGTGCTTGCGTGCTGTCTATCGTCTTCTTGCTGCCGACGTTGTGGCATAAGCAGGTAGCGAGTACGTCGCGCTAAGTTGTCCTGTTCGGTAGGAGCCAACTTGTTGGCGAGGCGTCGGTTCTGCGTAATCAGGAATATCGTCTCGCGAACAAGTTCGCTCCTACCGGTCTACACCACCTGGCAATCCGCCCCGCAGCGCCTTAATCGCGCCTCCAGATTCAGATCCGGCATGGCGTGAATGCGCAGTGCGTTGGCGGTTTGTTCGACGTAGTCGCGCGTGGTGCCGTAGCGCCCGCTGGCGCTGGCCAGCACCTGACTGAGTACGCTGTCCGGCAAATTGCCTGCGTAACTGGGTAGATGTCGCTCCAGCACAAATCCGAGCGCTTGAACCCGTCGGCCGTCAGCAAGGCGGCAGCTGAGCCAATGTGGGCGGTAGGAAGGGAAGGGCATTTCTCGCTGCCACAGGGCAAGCAGCGATTCTTCAAGATTGTCCTCCGGCAAGCGGTAGGCAAAGCCACTGCAGGAGCCGCCGCGATCCAGACCAAAGACCAGCCCCGGCATTTCCGGCGTTCCTCGATGCTCGTGCGACCACAGGTACAAACCGCGATGGTAACCATGAATGCGTCCGCGTTGGCGCTCTATGGCTGTGCACTCGGGCCGCCAGATTAGTGATCCATAAGCAAATAGCCAGACCGGCCCACCCTCGTGGCGTTCCATGGTTTGTTTCATCGAGAGCATCAACTGCTCGCGGGTCAGCTGCGGACCCAGATCGATAACGGGTGGATACGTCAGCCCCAGACTGTCGTGAACGGCCGCTGACAAGCTGTTGATTTGATTCTCCATTCGGGCTCCCCTGGCCTGTACGCTGCCAGTTGTAGCGGATCTGAGTGAGTGACGCGCTGCAACGCGAGCTTAGATAAATCGATGACGTGCCCCGGCTTGATGACCAGGCCGACGGGCGATCACGTTTCACGGCTGAAACAGTTGCATCTATTTAATTAAAAAAACAATGCAATTAGCAATCCATGCAAGTTAACCCCTAACGGATTTGCGGAATCTTCCCGATGAACGACGTGTAATGGTCACGTTTAATTTAAGGATGATTCCTACATGACATTGGGATCATTCCGCTTACAGAGTCAACCACCCGAGTCGTATAACGCCCAGCCTCAAAGTCATAAGCAGTAGATCCGGGCATGAAAGTAGATGCGGTTATAAAGGTGATGTCGCTTTTAGCGCTGGGCGCTGGGGCCCTGCAAGCAACGGCTGACGTACAGGCGAAGTCGGACAGGGAAGGCTTTTGGGTCGTGCAGACCAGTGTGTACACGAGGCATTTCTCGCCCTCGCCAGAGCATAACAACCGCCAAAACCTTATCGGACTTGAGCGTAACGAGGCGTCAGGACTGGTCTATGGCGGCGCTGCTTTTCGCAACTCGTTCGCGCAACGTTCCGTGTATGGCTATGTGGGCAAGCGCTTCAACAGCAGCCGGTTTCCCGCTGTTTACCTGAAAGTCACAGGTGGTCTGCTGCATGGCTACCGGGGCGAGTACCGTGACAAGATTCCGCTGAATCGCTACGGCGTAGCACCTGTGATCATTCCTGGAGTGGGAATCAACTTTGGGCCTGTCGTCGCGGAAGCCGTCCTGTTGGGGGCTTCCGCTGCGATGCTTAACGTAGGTTTGCGCTTTTGACAGCGTCCTGATCAGGGCCGCGGCGCGTAGGCAAAGACGTCGGCACGCATTTGATGTGCATCCATTCCGGCGCTGACCAAGGCGTCGAGGGTGGCGTAGATCATGGCCGGTGAGCCGCTGGCGTAGACGTGTACCGCCGACAGGTCGTCGATGTCTTCGCAGACGGCTTCATGAAGCATGCCGCATCGTCCTTCCCAGCCACATAAGTCGCTGACCACTTTGTGAAGGAAGAGGTTAGGCAGTTTTTTCCACTCTTCCCAATGCTTGATCTCGTAGAAGTCGTCCGGACGACGCGCGCCCCAGTACAAGTGCACCGGGTGAGCGAAACCTTTCGCGCGGCAGTGTTCGATCAGGCTGTGCATCTGCGCCATACCGGTACCGGCGGCGATCAACACCAGCGGGCCATCAGGCAGATCGGCCAGGTGCGTGTCACCAAACGGCAGTTCGACGCGAGCCATCTGATCGCGTTGCAGTTGTTCGATCAGGCTTTGCGCGCTGGCTTCGCGGACCAGTACATGCATTTCCAGATCGCGACCGCTGTGGGGAGCGGACGCCAGAGAGAACGCCGATTTCTCGCCGCTGTCCTTGTGGATCATCAAGTACTGACCAGCGTGATAACGCGGCGGCTTGCCTGCCGGGGCACGCAAGCTGACACGCCAGACATCACCACCGACTTCAACGCACTCGCTTAACTGGCAGGCGAAGGTGCGCACCGGCAGCTCACCGAGAGCGAGCACACCGTCCCATAGCACTTGGCAGTCTTCCAGCGGCTCTGCAAGGCAAGTGTAGATCTCGCCGTGGGTCAGCTCGTCGTCGGCCTGTTTCACGCGGCCCTGCACCAGCAGCGCCGAGCACACATGGCAGTTGCCGTTGCGACAGCTTTGCGGGCATTCGTAACCCAAACGTTGCGCGGCATCGAGAATCCGCTCACCGGGCAAGGTTTCCAGCACTGCACCCGAAGGCTGCAAAGTCACGCGCATCAATCTATTCCTAACTGATTCCAGATTTCGTCGACCCGGCGAGTGGTGGCTTCGTCCTTGACGATCACCCGACCCCACTCACGTGTGGTTTCGCCTGGCCATTTATGCGTTGCATCCAGCCCCATTTTCGAACCCAGTCCGGAAACCGGTGAGGCGAAATCCAGATAGTCAATCGGCGTGTTTTCGATCATTACCGTGTCGCGCTTGGGGTCCATGCGCGTGGTAATGGCCCAGATCACGTCGTTCCAGTCCCGGGCATTGATATCGTCGTCGGTGACGATAACGAACTTGGTGTACATGAACTGTCGCAAAAACGACCATACGCCAAGCATCACGCGTTTGGCGTGGCCAGGGTACTGCTTCTTCATGGTCACCACCGCCATACGGTACGAGCAGCCTTCGGGCGGCAAGTAGAAGTCGGTGATTTCCGGGAACTGCTTTTGGAGGATCGGCACGAACACTTCGTTCAATGCGACGCCAAGAATCGCGGGCTCATCAGGTGGACGGCCGGTGTAAGTGCTGTGATAAATCGGCTTGATACGATGAGTGATGCGCTCGACGGTGAACACTGGGAAGCTATCGACTTCGTTGTAATAGCCGGTGTGGTCGCCGTACGGGCCTTCATCGGCCATTTCGCCGGGATGAATCACGCCTTCCAGAACGATTTCCGCGCTGGCGGGCACTTGCAGGTTATTGCCACGGCTCTTGATCAGCTCGGTACGGTTGCCGCGCAGCAAACCTGCGAAGGCATATTCGGAGAGGCTGTCCGGCACCGGCGTCACAGCGCCGAGAATCGTCGCCGGATCTGCACCCAGCGCAACGGACACCGGGAATGGCTCGCCAGGATGCTTGAGACACCATTCCTTGAAGTCCAGCGCGCCGCCACGATGGCTCAACCAGCGCATGATGACTTTGTTGCGGCCGATGACCTGTTGGCGATAAATGCCCAGATTCTGCCGTTCTTTATTCGGACCGCGAGTCACGGTCAGGCCCCAGGTGATCAGCGGGCCAACGTCGCCAGGCCAGCAGGTCTGAACGGGTAGCATGCCCAGATCCACATCGTCGCCTTCAATGACGATCTCCTGGCAAGGGGCGTCTTTGACAACCTTGGGGGCCATGGAGATGACTTTTTTGAAGATCGGCAGCTTGGACCAAGCGTCTTTCAAACCCTTGGGAGGCTCGGGCTCTTTGAGGAATGCCAGCAGTTTGCCGATCTCCCGCAGCTCGCTGACTTCTTCAGCGCCCATGCCCATGGCGACGCGTTCTGGCGTGCCGAACAGGTTGCCCAGCACCGGGATGTCAAAGCCCACCGGCTTTTCGAACAGCAGAGCCGGGCCCTTGGCGCGCAAGGTCCGATCGCAGATTTCGGTCATTTCCAACACTGGGGAAATGGGCATCTGAATGCGTTTCAACTCTCCGCGCTGCTCAAGCTGCTGCACGAAATCCCGTAGATCCTTGAATTTCATTAACCCGGCCACCGATAAAATAGGTTCGTATCGTACCTGCTCTTAGAGTTCGTGGCAGCTTTGAAGTATCGGGATTGGGTCGCTAATACCAATTCTGGTAATGCATTCCTGTGGGAGCGAGGCTTGCCCGCGATGAGGCTGGACTCGATTCCAGGTAAAAACCGCGGCGCGCTCATCGCGGGCAAGCCTCGCTCCCACAGGGATTTAGCGCTATTCCGTAGGACCGGCCGGGCGGCGTTCCGCTTTAGCCGGGAGGACGTCGGGACATTCGCTAAATATCCTTCGGTAGTAATACCGCAGCCGGTCCTACGGGATTGCAGGTGAACATAGAATCTCCCACAGGGATTTAGCGCTATTTCAGAATAAAAAAATGGCGCCGGTGAGGGCGCCATTTTTTGTGCTACGTTCTGCCTGTTACTTGCGTTTCATCGACAGGAAGAACTCGTCGTTGGTCTTGGTCTGCTTCAGCTTGTCGATAAGGAACTCGATAGCAGCGACTTCGTCCATCGGGTGCAGCAGTTTGCGCAGGATCCACATACGTTGCAGCTCGTCATCGGCGGTCAGCAACTCTTCGCGGCGTGTGCCGGAGCGGTTGATGTTGATCGCCGGGAACACACGTTTCTCAGCGATCTTGCGATCCAGAGGCAGCTCCATGTTGCCGGTGCCTTTGAATTCTTCGTAGATCACTTCGTCCATCTTCGAGCCGGTTTCAACCAGCGCGGTGGCGATAATGGTCAGCGAGCCGCCTTCTTCGATGTTCCGTGCTGCGCCGAAGAAACGTTTCGGTTTCTCCAGAGCGTGGGCATCGACACCACCGGTCAGTACCTTGCCGGAGCTAGGAATCACGGTGTTGTAGGCACGAGCCAGACGGGTGATGGAGTCGAGCAGGATCACCACGTCTTTTTTGTGTTCGACAAGGCGCTTGGCCTTCTCGATCACCATTTCAGCAACCTGTACGTGACGGGTTGGTGGTTCGTCGAACGTCGAGGCAACCACTTCGCCGCGCACGGTGCGCTGCATTTCGGTTACTTCTTCCGGACGTTCATCGATCAGCAGAACGATCAGATGCACTTCCGGGTTGTTACGCGTGATGTTCGACGCGATGTTCTGCAGCATGATGGTCTTGCCCGCTTTTGGCGGAGCAACGATCAGGCCGCGCTGGCCTTTACCGATCGGTGCGCACAAGTCGATCACACGGCCAGTGAGGTCTTCAGTGGAACCGTTACCGGCTTCCATCTTCATGCGCACGTTCGGGAACAACGGCGTCAGGTTTTCGAAGAGGATTTTGTTCTTCGCGTTTTCCGGACGGTCGTAGTTGATCGTGTCGACCTTTAGCAGTGCGAAGTAACGTTCGCCTTCTTTCGGTGGACGGATCTTGCCAACGATGGTGTCGCCAGTACGCAGGTTGAAGCGGCGGATCTGGCTCGGCGAGACATAGATATCGTCCGGGCCGGCGAGATAGGAAGCGTCTGCAGAGCGCAGGAAACCGAAGCCGTCCTGGAGGATCTCCAGCACGCCATCACCGGAAATTTCCTCGCCGCTTTTGGCGTGCTTTTTCAGCAGGGAGAAAATCACATCCTGCTTGCGCGAACGGGCCATATTTTCTATGCCCATCTGTTCGGCCATTTCGAGCAGATCGGTAATCGGCTTTTGCTTGAGTTCAGTCAGATTCATAGGGGAATGACGTAATCATGTAGGGAGGGGAAAAATTAAGCTTTTTGGGCTTAATGAGGCCGCGCCGCAGAGAAGGCGACAGGATCGCGTAATAAATCGAAAGGAGAGCGTCGGCGACGGCTAGCAGGGGGCAACGGAGAAGCCGTTGCGGGGCCGAATGTACCACTTGATTTTCGAGACGTCTAGTATGACGCCAGAAAAAAAGCCCCGCAATTTGCAGGGCTTTGATACATCAGATGTTAGCGTCGAGGAACGCTGCCAACTGAGACTTCGACAGCGCACCCACTTTGGTGGCTTCGACGTTGCCATTCTTGAACAGCATCAGCGTCGGGATACCACGCACGCCATGCTTGGCCGGGGTTTCCTGATTTTCGTCAATGTTCAGCTTGGCGATAGTCAGCTTGCCTTTGTAGGTTTCGGCGATTTCGTCCAGAACCGGGGCAATCATTTTGCACGGGCCACACCACTCAGCCCAGTAATCAACTAGTACAGCACCGTCAGCCTTGAGGACGTCGGCTTCAAAGCTGGCGTCGCTGACATGCTTGATAAGGTCGCTACTCATGGAGTTCTCCGAGTTAGTAGGCTAAAAATCGTGGCCCATCATAGCGGGCCTTGCCCCGTTCAGGAAGTCGGCTTTGATTGAGTCTGGCTATAGACGTCCATGAATCTGGTTATAGGGGGGAGGTTTTTAGTGAGGCCGATCTTCAATCAACGTGAAACTTCAGCCTCAATGCAATTTGTAGGAGCTGCCGAAGGCTGCGATGGCGATGTATCAGAATGAACGCTTCGCAGCCTTCGGCAGCTCCTACAGATACGTGTGTTGGCTGCGGATTGACGCCCTAGCTCGCTGGCGAAACAAACACGATCCCGGTTCGTAGCGCCGCATTACGAATGTGCTCGTGCATGGCCTTTTGCGCGGGGCCTGAGGAGTGGCGGACGAGGGCGCGGAGGATCTTGCGGTGCTCCTGCCAGGTCTCCATGGCTCTTGAGGGGCGGATGAAAGGCATCTTCTGGCTCTCAAGGAAGATATCGGCTCCCGCCGTGATAATGCCGAGCATGGCCTGGTTGCCGCTGGCGATCAGTATGTGTCGATGAAACTCGAAATCCAGTCGCGAGGCGGCTTCGAAATCCCCGGCGCGCAGTTCCAGTCGCATGGCTTCGACGTTGTCTTCCAGGACGTCACGCTCATCGGCGGTTAGGGTCACCGCGGCCAGCCCTGCAGCAAAGCCTTCCAGCGCATAACGCAACTGAAACGTATCGGCCGGTGAAACGTGTTTATCGAAAGGCCAGGAAAAACCACCTGTGCGCTTTTCTGGTTCAGAAATAGCCTGAACGAAGACGCCTTTGCCTGGCTGCACGCTGATCACGCCAAGTGCGCTGAGCGACGACAACGCTTCGCGCAAGGATGCACGACTGACGCCCAGCAACGCGGCGAGATCACGCTGCGAGGGCAGGCTGTCACCCGGCATATAGCCTTGCTCGACGATCAATTTGCGGATCGCTCTCAGGGCTGATTCGGGTACGGCAAGTGGGCTATGGGGCATCACTGTTCAGGCCAGTCAGTCCGCGAAAAGTCCTTTTTATAACCATCCGTGCATTCCGGCAAGCGACGCCCAAGCCTAGGGCGGTCGGGCTTATCGGCGCTCCAAAGCGGGGCGTGACAAGGTCTTACTGGTCAGACCAGTCAGGCCGAAAAAAGCCGCGACGCCTTGGTTTATGGCTCCGAATCAACGGATGGCATGGGCTGTGCACTGAGGATCGGACAAACACCTTTCGTCCTTCACGGAGTCTTCCTATGACCAAGCGTTACAGCGCTCTGCTTACTGCCCTGTTTGCCAGCCTCATGCTCAGCCAGGCACCAGCCCACGCCGATGGTCTGGACGACGTCGTGAAACGCGGCACGTTGAAAGTTGCCGTCCCGCAAGACTTCCCGCCGTTTGGCTCGGTGGGCCCGGACATGAAACCGCGTGGTCTGGACATCGACACCGCGAAGCTGATCGCTGACCAGCTCAAGGTCAAATTGGAACTGACGCCGGTCAACAGCACCAACCGTATCCCGTACCTGACCACCGGCAAAGTGGATCTGGTGATCTCCAGCCTCGGCAAGAACCCTGACCGTGAAAAAGTGATCGACTTTTCCAAGGCCTACGCGCCTTTCTACCTGGCGGTATTCGGTCCACCTGAAGCGTCGATCAAAGGTCTGGACGATCTGAAAGGCAAAACCATCAGCGTGACGCGTGGTGCCATCGAAGACATCGAGCTGACTGCTGTTGCACCGAAAGAAGCGACCATTAAGCGCTTCGAAGACAACAACTCCACGATTGCGGCCTATCTGGCTGGTCAGACTGACCTCATCGCCAGCGGCAACGTGGTGATGGTTGCGATCAGCGAGAAGAACCCGAAGCGCATCCCTGAGCTGAAAGTGAAACTCAAGGATTCGCCGGTCTACGTCGGCGTGAACAAAGGTGAGGCGACGTTGCTGGCGAAGGTCAACGAAATCATTGATGCCGCCAAAAAAGACGGCGCACTGGAGAAGAACTCCCAGACCTGGCTCAAGCAGCCTCTGCCCGCTGACCTCTGATAGCTGCTCACTGATTTCGGAGGCTGCCAATGGCTTACAACTTTGACTTTGTACCGGTCATGCAGAACGCCGATCTGCTACTGCGCGGGGCGCTGTTTACCCTGGAGTTGACCGCCATTGGCACTGTGCTCGGGGTTGGTCTGGGTATTGTCGGTGCCATCGTGCGGGCCTGGAAGATTCAGCCGTTCTCGGCGATTTTCGGGGTCTACGTTGAGCTGATACGCAACACGCCGTTCCTGGTTCAATTGTTCTTTATCTTCTTCGGGCTGCCGTCTCTGGGCCTGCAGATTTCCGAATGGCAGGCCGCGATTCTGGCCATGGTGATCAATCTGGGTGCTTACTCAACGGAGATTATCCGCGCAGGTATCCAGGCGATTCCCAAAGGTCAGCTTGAAGCCGCCGCCGCGTTGGCGATGACTCGCTTCGAGGCGTTCCGCTACGTTGTATTGATTCCAGCGCTGGGGAAGGTCTGGCCGGCATTGAGCAGCCAGATCATTATCGTGATGCTCGGTTCGGCAGTCTGTTCGCAGATTGCCACCGAGGAGTTGAGCTTCTTCGCCAACTTTATTCAGTCACGTAATTTCCGCGCCTTCGAGACGTACATCGTCACGACGCTGATTTACCTCTTTATGGCGCTGATGGTTCGCCAGCTTCTGGCCTGGATCGGTCGTCGCTACATTTCGAGGAAAGGCTGATGGATTTCACCCTTTGGGATGTTGTGCGCAACCTGCTCACCGGTTTGCAGTGGACGCTGGCCCTTTCGCTGGTGGCATTCATTGGTGGCGGTGCGATTGGGCTACTGGTCATGTGCATGCGCATTGCCAAACTTAATGCGCCAAGAGTTATTGCCAAGGTCTACATCGAGCTGTTCCAGGGTACGCCGCTGCTGATGCAGTTATTCCTGGTTTTTTTCGGTGTGGCTTTAATGGGCTTGGATATTTCGCCTTGGGCCGCTGCTGCGCTGGCTTTGACACTGTTTACCAGCGCTTACCTGGCTGAGATCTGGCGCGGTTGCGTCGAGTCGATTGCCAATGGCCAGTGGGAGGCGTCTGCCAGTCTCGCGATGACCCCGCTGGAGCAACTGCGTTACGTGATTCTCCCTCAGGCGCTGCGTATTGCCGTCGCGCCTACGGTCGGGTTCTCGGTGCAAGTCGTCAAAGGCACTGCGGTGACTTCAATCATTGGTTTTACCGAATTGACCAAAACCGGCGGCATGCTCGCCAACGCTACGTTCCAGCCCTTCATGGTGTATGGCTTCGTCGCTCTGGGCTACTTCATGCTCTGCTATCCCCTGTCCCTCAGTGCCCGTTACCTGGAAAGGAGACTGCATGCCTCTGCTTAGAATTTCCGCGCTGCATAAATACTACGGCGACCACCACGTCCTCAAAGGCATCGATCTGACGGTTGAAGAAGGTCAGGTCGTGGCGATCATCGGCCGTAGTGGCTCGGGTAAAAGTACGCTGCTGCGTACGTTGAACGGGTTGGAGTCGATCAACGACGGCGTTATCGAAGTCGATGGCGAGTACCTGGACGCCGCCCGTGCGGACCTGCGCTCGCTGCGGCAGAAAGTCGGCATGGTCTTCCAGCAGTTCAACCTGTTCCCGCATTTGAGTGTTGGCGAGAATGTGATGCTGGCGCCTCAGGTGGTGAAGAAGGTTTCGAAAGCTGAAGCCAGAAAGATTGCCAAAGAGATGCTGGAACGTGTCGGGCTGGGTGAGAAGTTCGACGCTTTCCCTGATCGTCTTTCAGGTGGCCAGCAGCAGCGCGTTGCGATTGCTCGTGCGCTGGCGATGTCGCCGAAGGTCTTGCTCTGCGATGAAATCACCTCGGCGCTGGACCCGGAATTGGTCAACGAAGTGCTGAGCGTGGTGCGCCAACTGGCGAAGGACGGCATGACGCTGATCATGGTGACCCACGAAATGCGTTTCGCCCGGGAAGTGGGCGACAAGCTGGTGTTCATGCACCAGGGCAAAGTGCATGAAGTGGGCGATCCGAAGATTTTGTTCGCTAACCCGAGAACGCCAGAGCTGGCGAATTTTATCGGGTCGGTGGAGCAGGGGGCTTAAGTCGACTGCAGCATTCCCGGTGGGAGCGAATTTATTCGCGAAGACGGTTAGTCAGGCGATAGATATGTATTGGATGATTGGCCTCTTCGCGAATGAATTCGCTCCCACAGAGACCGAGCTTCCCCGTAGGACCGGCTTTAGCCGGGAGGGCGTCGGGGTATTCGCCAAATTTTTTCGGCAGAAATACTGCCCTCCCGGCTGAAGCCGGTCCTACGGGGCGCTTGCTTAAAGGCGCAGCAACGTCTTCCACGCACGGCTCTGGAACACGACGATGGTCTGCTGCACACGAGCATCCAGCACTTCATCGCTGATCGGCTGTTCAGCCAGGTGCACCAGCTTGTTCAACTCGCCGTACAGACGATCCAGCTCCGGCAGATCCAGCGCGCCACGGGCGTGGTGCAGCCAGGCCTGAATGCGCTCGATACGCGGCAGTTGTTCGGCGAGATCTTCCGGTTGCTGCTGATAGCGACCCAGTTGCAATGCCGTGGCTTCATCGGCCAGAAAGCGCGGCAACCAGCTGTCCAGCTGTGCAGCGCCCTGGCGATTGCCACGGTTATTGCGTTCAACCGTCCAGCTACGTGCCAGCAACCAACGCGACGTGGTCAGCGAGAACAGGCCCCAACGCGGGTCTTGCAGCTCTTCAAGGAACTGCTCGTGAGCTGCGCCACGCACATCCTCATCTTCCTGGCCTGCTTGAACCAGCGGACGCCAGTCTTCCAGCAAGGCATCCAGCGAGGAACGCAGTTCGCTGCTGGTGCTGCGTGGTGCTGCCTGGCCGAGGCTGCCCGTCAGCGCGCGCAACTCCGTGAGCAAGGCAACCCAGTCCTGAAGCAAGCGCCAGTGGCCGTTGAAACGGTACTGCTCGGCCAGACGCTGGCTGCTGCCCAGCAAATGCAAGGCTAGTGCAGCGTAAGCGTCATCCAGCGGCATTTCGGCTTGGAACTGCGGAGCAGGCAGCGTCAGCGAGTAGCTGTTGGCGTCCAGCAGACGATAGCCGCGCTCGGCTTTGCTGATGTCGCACGGCATCAGTGGCAGGGTCACGGCCAGCTCAGCGGCAAGCTCCAGCAGTGCAGACGGATCGCCTTCGCGCAATTCCAGCTCCAGCTCGCAGATTTCTTCCTTCTGCTTGCCTGCCACTACGTGACCAAGATCGAGTGCTGCTTCGATCACCACCTTGGTTTTACCGCGGCCCCAGGCGATTTCTGCACGCTCACGGACGAAATCGGTAGTGAATAGCGGCTTGATGGTTTTCTTGTCCAGATCGGCCAACTGCTCA
The DNA here is from genome assembly GCF_002699985.1 of Pseudomonas sp. ICMP 561. Taxonomy (GTDB): domain Bacteria; phylum Pseudomonadota; class Gammaproteobacteria; order Pseudomonadales; family Pseudomonadaceae; genus Aquipseudomonas; species Aquipseudomonas quasicaspiana. The sequence goes on from NZ_LKBT01000009.1 coordinate 56,156, forward strand.
GGCCAGCATTCACCGTCGAGCTTTTTCAGATCCAGCTTGGCCTTGGGCAGGTCCCAGTTGAATTCGTTACGCTCGGAAAACCCGGCAACACTTTGGCCGCGAGTCTTCATGGTCTGAATGATCTGATCGCCATCACGACGTACACGCAGCGCAACCTTTGCGTTGGCCAGATCGCGCTCTGGTGTATCGAAATACTGATTGGACAGCTCCACGCTCTCCCAGCCGCTCTTGTTACGCTTCTTCAGCAACGGGTGATCGCGTAGTGCAGCGAGGGTTTCGCGGCTGACGCGGAGTTTGATTTCTGTTTCTTTCTGCATGGCCGGGAATCCAGACGCTTGTACTGATAAACGGGGTGCAGCCGGTTGTTGCGTGGCTACTTAGGGTGAGCAGTGTACAGGACATGGCCTTTAAGCTGCCCGCTAAGCTCTCTTGTAGCGTCCATATTGCTTCGGCGGGCGGATTTAAGTAGAGTTGGGTCTTCGAAGCGACTGACCGGATGAGATTGAGCGCTTCCCAGCGGCGAAAGCCGTACTCGCGCAAGGCGGGTCGAGAGTGGTGTCCGGATCTGCTTTACCGCATACGAAAAAGGCGCCCTTAACTGGCGCCTTTTTTCGTTTTACCGCCGGGTTGAAGTCGGCTGGTGCAGATATGTCTTGCCGCATAGCAGGACAAAGGCGATTGGCCCTTTTAGCTTTGGTCCCTCGTTTCGCTTATCACCGTGGTAAGCGCTTTCTACTATCAGGTTCAAATCCTGCCACTGACGTCGTTCACGGCTAGCTCGGCGGATTTCAAAAAATACGTAGTAAGGGCCGGATGGGGAGTCGACCGTAATCGAATAGCACCAATTGCGCTCTGCTGCAGTTTCCCAAACCTTGGCTTTTGGATGCCCAAGACTTTCAATCAATGGACGTAAATGGCGGGATAATTCGTATCTGATGGGACAAAAGGATCTCGGTCGCTGTGTCTGCGAATCGATGATGGGTTCACCGTTGGCGTGCAACGCTGGATCATAAGCCTTGCTGAAGCAGTGAGTAGAAAACGTAACGTGAACCCGCAGGTCGCGCTTCGCCAGTTTGCTATCGACCACAAAAGTAAAGGGCTCAAGGTGCGAGAGTTCGTAGCGTTCAGCGCCTGTCGGCGTAGATGAAAAATAAGACATTACGCTCGCCAACCTTCAGAGCGCAGATTTTATCCCATGGGGGTGAAACGGCTCTGAGTGAAAACGCGACGTGTCGTTGTTGAATTGCCCTTCATCATTGTGAGGATTCGTCTTTTACCCCTTTCAAAACCGCCCTTAACGGTTTATTCCCACCGCCCGATAGCCCTATGATGGTCGGCAAGCTCTCCCGTTAAAGGAATCGCACATGCCCTTGCCGTCCATGAAAGACCAATTCGCCGCTTTGATTGCCGCGCCTTCGGTGAGCTGCACCCAGCCTTCACTGGATCAGTCCAACCGTGCGGTGATTGATTTGCTGGCCGGTTGGCTGGGCGAACTGGGTTTTGCGTGCGACATCCAGCAGGTTTCGCCGGGCAAGTTCAACTTGCTGGCCAGTTTTGGCAGTGGCCCTGGCGGGTTGGTGCTGGCCGGGCACAGCGATACGGTGCCATTCGATGAGGCCCTGTGGAAAACTGATCCGCTGAAGCTGACCGAAGTTGATAATCGCTGGGTCGGGCTGGGCAGTTGTGACATGAAGGGCTTCTTCGCGCTGATCATCGAAGCCGTGCAGCCGCTGCTGGATAAACCGTTCAAACAGCCGTTGTTAATCCTCGCGACCTGTGACGAAGAAAGCTCCATGGCAGGCGCTCGTGCGTTGGCTGAAGCGGGGCGGCCGCTGGGTCGTGCGGCCGTGATCGGCGAGCCGACGGGCCTCAAGCCGATCCGTCTGCATAAAGGCGTGATGATGGAGCGCATCGATATTCTCGGGCGCAGCGGTCATTCTTCTGACCCAAGCCTGGGGCACAGCGCGCTGGAAGCGATGCACGATGCGATCAGCGAGCTCAAAGGCCTGCGCAAGCAATGGCAGCTTGAGTATCGCAATCCGCAGTTCAGCGTGCCGACGCCCACCCTCAATTTCGGTTGCATCCACGGCGGAGATAATCCGAACCGGATTTGCGGTCAGTGTTCACTGGAGTTCGACCTGCGCCCGCTGCCAGGCATGGACCCCAGCGTGTTGCGCGCCGCGATTCGCCAGAAGCTGGAGCCACTTGCCGAATTGCATCAGGTCAAAATCGACTACGCGCCTTTGTTTCCCGAGGCACCGCCTTTCGAGCAGGCCGCCGATGCGGAACTGGTGCGGGTTGCCGAACGTCTTACCGGGCATCGCGCCGAGGCAGTAGCATTCGGTACCGAAGCCGCTTATTTTCAGCGTCTGGGATGCGAAACGCTGGTATTGGGCCCTGGGGATATTGCCTGTGCGCACCAACCGGGCGAGTATCTTGAAATGTCACGTTTGCAGCCTACAGTGCGTCTGTTAAGCCAGTTGATTGAACATTATTGCCTGAACCCGCAATGAGTCGGGTCATGCCAGAGAGAGAATTAAGGAGAGTGCGCGTGCAGCCATGCTTGTTCCGACGATAACCACCACACGGTTGTGAGTGTTTCTGTCTTTCGTCCTTTTATCAGCAGGCTCTTCAGGTTATGCACGAATACGTCAATTGGCTTCGCCACGCGTCTCCTTATATCAATGCCCACCGTGAACGCACTTTCGTCGTGATGTTGCCCGGTGACGGCGTTGAGCACCCCAACTTCGGCAACATCGTCCACGACCTGGTGCTGCTGCACAGTCTCGGCGTGCGTCTGGTGCTGGTTCACGGCTCACGTCCGCAAATCGAAAGCCGCCTGGCCGCTCGCGGTCTGACGCCGCAATATCATCGCAACCTGCGCGTGACTGATGCCGCAACGCTGGACTGTGTCATCGATGCGGTTGGCCACTTGCGCCTCGACATCGAAGCGCGTCTGTCCATGGACATGGCCGCTTCGCCAATGCAGGGCTCGCGCTTGCGCGTGACCAGCGGCAATCTGGTCACCGCACGGCCCATTGGCGTCTGGGAAGGCGTGGATTACCAGCACACCGGCGAAGTGCGTCGGATCGACCGCAAAGGTATCAATCGCCTTTTGGATGAGCGCCATATCGTGCTGCTGTCACCAATCGGATATTCGCCAACCGGCGAGATTTTTAACATCGCCTGCGAAGACGTCGCTACCCGCACCGCTATCGATCTGGGGGCCGACAAGTTGCTGCTGTTTGGTGAAGAGCGCGGCTTGATGGACGAGCAGGGCCGGTTGGTACGTGAGCTACGTCCGCAGCAAGTCCCAGCGCATATCCTGCGTCTGGGCAGCAACTACAACTATCAGGCTGAATTGCTGGATGCTGCGGCTGAGGCGTGCCGAGGTGGAGTGGGTCGTAGCCATATCGTCAGCTATGTCGAAGACGGCGCGCTGCTCACCGAGCTGTTCACCCGCGACGGTGGCGGTACGTTGGTTGCGCAGGAGCAATTCGAGCTGGTCCGTGAAGCGGCGATTGAAGACGTCGGCGGTTTGATGGATCTGATTACGCCCCTGGAAGAGCAGGGTATTTTGGTGCGTCGTTCCCGTGAAGTGCTGGAGCGCGAGATCGAGCAGTTCAGTGTGGTCGAGCGCGAAGGGCTGATCATTGCCTGTGCGGCGCTGTATCCGATTGTGGATTCGCAAGCGGGTGAGTTGGCGTGTCTGGCGGTCAACCCTGAATACCGCCATGGCGGCCGCGGTGATGAGTTGCTGGAGCGCATCGAAACCCGAGCTCGTGAACAGGGCTTGAAGACACTGTTCGTGCTTACCACACGCACGGCGCACTGGTTCCGCGAGCGCGGTTTCGAGCCAAGCAGCGTAGATCGCCTGCCTGCTGCCCGTGCGTCACTCTATAACTTCCAGCGTAATTCGAAGATTTTCGAGAAGGCGTTGTAAAAGCTGGGTTGGCGCGCAATTGAACCTGTAGGAGCCAACTTGTTGGCGAGGCAATGCTCCTGTGTAATCCGGAATATCGTCTCGCGAACAAGTTCGCTCCTACCGGTAATCGTGCTTCTGGCTTAGTTACTAATCCGCAAAATACTCGCCTGATACGCGCCGACGAAGGTGTCGAAATCCACCGGTTCTTCGGTTTGCTCCAGCTCTGCCTGTTCGGCAATCGAAGTGCTGGCCAGTGCTTCGAAGTGCGCCTGTTCTTCAGCGCTCAGCGGCTTGCTGCGGAAGTATTCAGCGTGCGCACGGCTCTGGCGCAGCGAGAACGCCGTAAAGCCTTCATTGTGCTGCTTCATGCTCGCCAGCACTTTCGCCGATGGGGTCAGTGACGCGTCATCGACCTTGGCTTGTTGCGCCGCGATGGATTCAACGTGTTCGTCAGTGCCTTGGGCCTGATCCAGCAATTGCGCGATGGGTTTGATCTTCTCCAACAGCTCGGAGGCCCATGCCTTCAGGTCGATGGTGTCGTCGTTGCGATTGAGTTCCAGGCCTGGGCGGCGTCCTTCTTTGACCACGGTCAGGAAATTCGATGCAGCGTTACGGCATTCGTTATTGGCCAGTTGCGGGCTTTCCTGCAGGGCGCAGTACAGCACGAAAGCGTCGACGAAACGGGCTTGCTGCAGATCGATGCCGGTTGGGAGGAACGGGTTGATGTCCAGGCAGCGGACTTCAACATATTGTACGCCGCGAGCCACCAGCGCCTGAATCGGACGTTCGCCCGAGTAAGTGACGCGTTTAGGCCGAATGTTGGAGTAGTACTCGTTTTCAATCTGCAACACGTTGGTGTTGAGCTGGACCCATTCGCCTTCAGCGTTATGCGTGCCCACTTCGACATAAGGTGCGTAAGGCGTAGCGACCGCTTTACGCAGGCTGTCGGTGTAGCTGATCAGATCGTTGTAGCAAGGCGTCAAGTCGGCCTGGGCATTGCTTTGATAGCCAAGGTCGCTCATGCGCAGGCTGGTCGCGTAAGGCAGATACAGCGTGTCGGCGTCGAGCTGTTCAAGCTTGTGGGCGCGGCCACGCAGAAAGCCTGCATCCAGCGCCGGAGAGGCCCCAAACAGGTACATCAGCAGCCAGCTGTAGCGACGGAAGTTACGGATCAGGCCAATGTAAGCATGGGATTGATAGTCGCGGGCATCGCCCTCGAAATCCTCGGTTTGCTTGAGCAGAGGCCAGACGCTTTCCGGCAGCGAGAAGTTGTAGTGGATGCCGGCAATGCATTGCATGGTCTTGCCGTAACGCAGCGCCAGGCCTTTGCGATAGACGTACTTGAGCTTGCCGATATTCGAGGTGCCGTAATAGGCAATCGGAATGTCTTTTTCATCCGGCAGCGGACACGGCATCGACGGGCTCCAGAGGAGCTCGTTACCCAGCTTGTTGTAAGCAAAGCGGTGGATCTGATCCAGGCTGGCCAGGGTTTCAACCGGGTTGGCCAGTGCCGGAGTAATGAACTCCAACAGCGATTCGGAATAGTCCGTGGTGATCTGACCGTGAGTCAGCGCTGCGCCCAGGGCTTGCGGGTGCGGTGTCTGCGCCAGCTGTGCATCGCCGGTTACGCGCAGGCATTCGCGCTCAATACCGTGCAGGCACTGCTCCAGCAGGGAGAGGTTAGTGCGCTCGCTAAGCAAAGCCAGGCGGCGGTTGAGAAGTTCGCTCAAGTTGGATTCCTTCACGCGTCAGTCGCCCCAATATGGGGGTGGATGTGACGGTGTACAAGGGTGAGGATTAACTGGCGATGTCGCCTGGTTTGGTTCTGCGACGCCATTACCGATAGCTCATTCTGGCCACAGCGCGCATGGAAAATTCCGACACTTATTCAATAGCGCCGAAATTACCTTAATTTGGCCTGTCTGTACTAGACGACAGCGAACGTGCCTTGTGCTTTGGCGACAAGTTTCTCGCCTTGCAGCACTTCAGCTTCAACCACCAGCGTGCGACGGCCCGCGTGCAGTACCTTGGCGATGCACAACACCTCGCCTTCCGATACCCCACGCATGTAGTTGATTTTGCATTCGATGGTCACGCTGCGCTGATCGAAACCGTGGGAGCTGGAACAGGCCAGCCCCATGGCGATGTCGACGAGGCTGAAAATCGCCCCGCCGTGCATCACATTGCCTCGATTACGCAGGTGATCTTCCAGCGGCAAGGCCACTTCGGCGACGCCCACGTCCAGGCGGCGCAACTGACAGCCTATCGCCCGGAAGTAAGGGCTTTCGGTGTAGCCCGCCGGAATGTCCATCAGCGCTTCTTCAATTGTTTGGCGTTGGCGAACAACGAAGCCATGGCGTTGTTGGCCGGGGCTGCTGTCGCGGTTTCCTTGCGCGGTGCGCTGCTTTGCTGCTGGCGCGGTGCCGAGCCAGGGCGCGAACCACGAGCGCCATCGACTTTCTCTCCAGGTGTGTCGCTCATGCGCATCGACAGGCCCACGCGTTTGCGCGGGATGTCGACTTCCATGACCTTGACTTTCACGACGTCGCCGGCCTTGACCGCTTCACGCGGGTCTTTGATGAACTTCTCGGACAGCGCCGAGATATGCACCAGACCGTCCTGATGCACGCCGATGTCGACGAAAGCACCGAAGTTGGTGACGTTGGTCACAACACCTTCGAGGATCATGCCCGGCTGCAGATCCTTCAGATCTTCCACGCCGTCCTGGAATTCGGCGGTCTTGAACTCGGGACGCGGGTCGCGGCCAGGCTTCTCAAGCTCTTGCAGAATGTCGGTGACAGTTGGCAAACCGAAGGTTTCGTCGGTGTACTTTTTCGGGTCCAGACGCTTGAGGAAGCTGGCGTCGCCGATCAGCGAACGGATGTCCCGGTCTGTTTCGGACGCGATGCGCTTCACCAGCGGATAGGCTTCCGGGTGAACGGCCGATGAGTCCAGCGGGTTATCGCCGTTCATGACGCGAAGGAAGCCAGCAGCCTGTTCGAAGGTTTTTTCGCCCAGACGCGGGACTTTTTTCAGCGCCGCACGGGATTTGAAAGCGCCGTTTTCATCGCGGTGCGCCACGATGTTCTGCGCCAGTGTCGTGTTGAGGCCGGAAATCCGTGCCAACAGGGCTACCGAAGCGGTGTTCACGTCCACGCCGACGGCGTTTACGCAGTCCTCGACGACAGCGTCCAGGCCACGCGCGAGCTTGAGCTGTGACACGTCGTGCTGGTATTGACCGACACCGATGGATTTCGGATCAATTTTCACCAGTTCGGCCAGCGGATCTTGCAGGCGGCGGGCGATAGACACCGCGCCACGGATCGATACGTCCAGATCCGGGAACTCCTTCGCAGCCAGCTCGGACGCGGAATAAACCGATGCGCCTGCTTCGGAGACCATGACCTTGGTCATTTTCAGGCCTGGATACTTTTTGATCAGTTCGGCGGCCAGCTTGTCGGTTTCGCGGCTGGCGGTGCCGTTGCCGATGGCGATCAGGTCTACCGCGTGCTTGGCGCAGAGTGCAGCCAGCACAGCAATGGTCTGATCCCACTGGTTTTTCGGAACGTGCGGGTAAACCGTGGCGTAATCCAGCAGCTTGCCGGTGGAGTCGACCACTGCGACCTTGCAACCTGTGCGCAGGCCCGGGTCCAGCCCCAGTGTGGCGCGTGGGCCAGCTGGTGCGGCGAGCAGCAGGTCGTGCAGGTTATGGGCGAAAACATTGATCGCTTCGGTTTCCGCGCCATCGCGCAGCTCACCCAGCAAGTCGGTTTCCAGATGACTGTAGAGCTTGACCTTCCAGGTCCAGCGCACCACTTCGGCCAACCACTTGTCAGCCGGACGGTTCTGGTTTTGCAGGCCAAAACGCTCGCCGATCATCAGCTCGCACGGGTGCATGGTGCCGGGCAGTTCTTCACCGACTTTCAGCGCCGAACTGAGGAAGCCTTCGTTGCGGCCACGGAAAATAGCCAGTGCGCGGTGCGACGGCATGCTTTTCAGCGGTTCGTCGTGTTCGAAGTAATCACGGAACTTGGCGCCTTCTTCTTCCTTGCCGGGCACGACACGAGCACTGATCACGGCTTCCTGCTTGAGGAAGCTGCGCAGTTTGTCCAGCAGGCTGGCGTCTTCGGCGAAACGCTCCATGAGGATGTACTTCGCGCCTTCCAGCGCCGCTTTCACGTCGGCAACGCCTTTTTCTGCGTCCACAAAGCGTGCGGCTTCGGCTTCCGGGCTCAACGTCGGGTCGTTGAACAGGCCGTCGGCCAATTCGCCAAGGCCTGCTTCCAGTGCGATCTGGCCCTTGGTGCGGCGCTTTTGCTTATAAGGCAGATACAAGTCTTCCAGGCGGGTCTTGGTATCGGCGAGTTTGATATCGCGGGCCAGCTCCGGGGTCAGCTTGCCTTGCTCTTCGATGCTGGCAAGGATGCTGATGCGGCGCTCGTCGAGTTCGCGCAGGTAGCGCAGGCGCTCTTCAAGATGACGCAGTTGCGTGTCATCGAGGCTGCCGGTCACTTCTTTGCGGTAACGGGAAATGAAAGGCACGGTAGAGCCTTCATCCAGTAGGGCGACGGCCGCTGCGACCTGTTGTGGGCGTACGCCAAGTTCTTCGGCGATGCGGCTGTTGATGCTGTCCATGAGACCACCTGGAGTTGTGAGCAAAATACCTGATTACAAAGTGGCCGAGAGCTGCGCTGGCCGACTTTCGCAAGAATACTGTCGAGCTGCCATGTTCAGGCGCTGCCTGACTTTGAGGGCGGCGCATTATACCCAGCGGAGTCCGTTTAGGGGATGAGCCGACAAAAGCACTGTTTTTGCTCGGGGAAAGTAAGGCGTGAGTGGCAGCCCCGGTAAAATCTGCTAACAATGCACACGGTGCGTATCACAGCAGCTACGCCATAATGCGGGCCGAGATCAAAGGAGCATCTGAATGAGCAGCACTGCACAAACTGCCGAAGGCGAAAAAATCCTTATTGTTGATGACGATCCGGGTTTGAGCAGCCTGTTAGAGCGTTTTTTCACCAGCAAGGGTTATCGTGCCCGTGCTGTGGCCAACGTTGAGCAAATGGATCGCTTGCTGGCCCGCGAAGTTTTCAATCTTGTCGTGCTTGACCTGATGCTGCCGGGCGAAGACGGGCTGTCAGCCTGCCGTCGTCTACGTGCCGCAAACAATCAAGTACCGATCATTATGCTGACCGCCAAGGGCGATGAGCTGAGCCGTATCAAAGGCCTCGAACTGGGCGCTGACGATTATCTGGCCAAGCCTTTCAACCCTGACGAACTGATGGCGCGTGTCAAAGCTGTATTGCGTCGTCAGGCCGCCCCTGTACCGGGCGCACCGGGCAGCGAAGACGAGTCTGTCACCTTTGGTGATTACGAGTTGTCCCTGGCGACTCGCGAACTCAAGCGTGGCGATGAGGTACACATGCTCACCACTGGCGAGTTTGCGGTGCTCAAGGCGCTGGTGATGCATGCTCGCGAACCGCTGACCCGCGACAAGCTGATGAATCTGGCCCGTGGCCGTGAATGGGATGCGCTGGAGCGCTCGATCGACGTACAGATTTCCCGTCTGCGTCGTCTGATCGAGCCAGATCCTTCCAAACCGCGCTACATTCAAACGGTCTGGGGTGTTGGTTATGTATTCGTTCCGGACGGTGCGGGTACACGATAATCGAGCGCTTTTAGGAGCACAGCCCGCTGTGGTGATTGCCAGTCACGTCGATAGTCCCGAACAGGGCTATCGACGTTTTGGTTTTCGTTGATCTGGCGTCGGGTTGTCGTTCGCGTTTCGCAAACCTGCGAGCCTGGCTCGCTCCTGCAAAGTGTATAGCTGCAACTATGAAAACCCCGCTCTGGTTCCCGCAAAGCTTCTTCTCCCGCACCCTTTGGCTGGTGCTCATCGTCGTGCTGTTTTCAAAGGCGCTGACCCTGGTTTATCTGTTGATGAACGAGGACGTGCTGGTCGACCGGCAATACAGCCACGGTGTCGCGCTGACCCTGCGTGCCTATTGGGCGGCCAATGAGAATGACCGGGAAGCGATTGCCGATGCGGCAGGCCTGATCCGCGTAGTGGGCGGCGGGGTGCCGGAAGGTGAGCAGCATTGGCCTTACAGCGAAATCTATCAGCGGCAGATGCAAGCAGAGCTGGGCGCCGACACCGAAGTGCGTCTGCGTGTGCATGCGCCGCCTGCGTTGTGGGTCCGGGCACCAAGCCTGGGCGATGGCTGGTTGAAAGTACCGCTGTATCCGCACCCATTGCGTGGCCAGAAAATCTGGAGTGTGCTGGGTTGGTTCCTTGCGATTGGTTTGTTATCCACAGCCTCGGCGTGGATCTTCGTCCGGCAACTCAACCAGCCTCTTAAACGCTTGGTGTTTGCCGCGAGGCAGTTAGGGCAGGGGCGCAGCGTGCGGCTGCCGGTCAGCGACACGCCTAGTGAAATGACCGAGGTTTACCGCGCCTTCAACCAGATGGCCGAGGACGTCGAACAGGCCGGGCAGGAGCGGGAACTGATGCTGGCGGGCGTGTCCCATGACCTGCGAACACCGTTGACCCGCTTGCGTCTGTCGCTGGAGTTGATGAAGGACGAAAACGAACTGACTGAAGGCATGGTCCGCGACATTGAGGATATGGATGCCATCCTTGATCAGTTCATGGCGTTCATTCGCGACGGGCGTGATGAAGAGATTGAAGAGGTCGACCTCAGCGAGCTGGTGCGTGACGTCGTGGCGCCGTTCAACAATCCTGAAAATCCGGAAGAGCAGATTCGTCTGTGCCTTGAGCCGATTCCGCCGTTCCCGTTGCGACGCGTTTCAATGAAGCGATTGCTCACCAACCTGATTGGCAACGCCATGCACCACGCAGGCAATGGCATTGAGGTTGCGGCTTATGTGTCCGGCGACACCAGTGCGCCTTATGTGGTGCTGAGCGTTCTGGACCGTGGGACCGGGATTGACCCGTCGGAGCTTGAGGTGATTTTCAACCCGTTCATTCGCGGTGATCGTGCCCGAAGTGGCAAGGGGACCGGACTGGGATTAGCCATCGTCAAACGAATCGCGGCAATGCACGGCGGCAACGTCGAATTGCGCAATCGTTCGGGCGGCGGACTGGAAGCGCGAGTGCGCTTGCCGTTGGGGCTGATGTTGCCGAGAGGGGCGGTTTAAGCGCAGCCTCAAGCTTCAAGCTGTAAGTTAAAAGCCTAAAGCTGCAGCAGGCCTGCGAGGCTTGCTTGCAGCTTGCAGCTTGCAGCTTGCAGCTGCAGTCAACCCTTCCCTTTGGTCCGCGTCATATGCGGGCCGCTGTTCTTCTCCAGATACTCGATGATCATCCCGGCCACGTCCTTGCTAGTGGTCACTTCAATACCCTCCAGCCCCGGCGACGAATTGACCTCCATCACCAGCGGCCCATGATTGGAGCGCAGGATGTCGACACCGGCAACGCTCAAACCCATTACTTTGGCGGCGCGGATGGCGGTCATGCGTTCTTCTGGTGTGATCTTGATCAGGCTGGCGCTGCCGCCACGGTGCAGGTTGGAGCGGAACTCGCCGGGCTTGGCTTGGCGCTTCATCGAAGCAATGACCTTGTCACCGACCACGAAGCAACGGATATCCGCGCCCCCCGCTTCCTTGATGTACTCCTGAACCATGATGTCCTGCTTGAGGCCCATAAACGCCTCAATAACTGATTCTGCGGCCGTTGCCGTTTCGCACAGCACCACGCCAATACCCTGGGTGCCTTCCAGCACCTTGATAACCAGCGGGGCGCCGTTGACCATCTGGATCAGGTCAGGAATATCGTCCGGAGAGTGAGCAAAGCCTGTCACCGGCAAACCGATCCCGCGACGCGAGAGCAGTTGCAGAGAACGCAGTTTGTCCCGCGAACGGGCGATGGCTACCGATTCGTTGAGCGGGAAAACGCCCATCATTTCAAACTGACGCAACACAGCGCAGCCATAAAAAGTCACTGAAGCACCGATCCGCGGGATCACCGCATCGAAGCCTTCCAGCGGTTTGCCGCGATAGTGAATCTGCGGCTTGTGGCTGGCGATATTCATGTAGGCACGCAGGGTGTCGATCACCACCATCTCATGGCCACGTTCAATACCAGCTTCGACCAGACGACGGGTTGAATACAGACGCGGGTTACGCGAAAGCACAGCGATCTTCATGCAGCACCTGTGGCAGAGGTAGTCGAGACCGGAAAAACCGGTTTGTCCTGAACGTAAGTAATGCCTGGATTGACGACCAGTTGGCCATCGATCAAGGCGTTGGAGCCGAGTAGCAAGCGATAGCGCATTGCTTTGCGGCAGGCCAGCGTGAATTCCACAGGCCAGACGCGATCACCCAAAGCCAGGGTGGTGCGAATGACATAGCGGACTTGTGCATGACCGTTGGAGCTTTTTATGGTTTTCATGGCGACCAGCAGCGCTTCGCAACGGCGATGCCGCAACTGGACCACCGTGCCCAGATGGGCGTTGAAGCGAACCCACTTCTGGCCGTCGCGTTCAAAAGGCTCGATCTCGGTGGCGTGCAGGCTTGACGTACTCGCCCCGGTATCGATTTTCGCCCGCAGGCCTGCCACCCCAAGATCGGGCAGCGCCACCCACTCGCGCAGGCCGATGACTGTCAGATGATCAAATGTTTTCAATGAATTTCCGTACTTCTTATGCTTTCTGCCAGACCCCTGAATCGATCTGGGCCAATGCTTTGAATGCAGGCCTGGCGAACCAGTAACCTTGCATCAGGTAAATCCCGCAGTCTGCGAGGAAGTCCCGCTCTTCGGCACACTCGATGCCTTCGGCAATGACTGTAACCCCTAACTCCGCACACATTGTGACAACCCCGCGAACGATAGCCTGACGCGCGCGGTCGCGGTGAATATCTCTGATTAATTGCATGTCGAGTTTTATCAAGTCCGGCTGAAAGTCGGCGAGCAGGGTCAGCCCCGAGTATCCGGCGCCGAAATCGTCGATGGCCGTCATGAAACCGAACTGGCGGTATTCACGCAGAATGTTGGTCAAATGGCGATTGTTATCGACGTGCTCACTTTCGATCGTCTCGAAGATCAGCCGATCCAGTGGGAAATTGTGCTGGCGTGCTGCTTCAAGCGTGCTGCGGATACACAACTCGGGTCGATAAACCGCATTGGGCAGGAAGTTGATCGAAAGCCGCTCTTCCATTCCCAACGCTGCTGCACCTGCAATGGCGTGGGTGCGGCACAGCTGATCAAAGCGATAGCGGTTTTTGTCCGTAACCTGACTCAATATTGAGAGCGCTCCTTCGCCGTTGATGCCTCTGACGAGTGCTTCGTGAGCAAAGACTGACTGGCTGCGCAAATCCACAATCGGCTGGTAGGCGAATGCAAATGAAAAATCCAGATCGGGGCTGTTCCGGCAGCCGTCGCATCCGACAGGGCTTGAAGTCAATGACGTTGGAAATTCAGTCATATCGCATTCCATTGATAAAAGTTGCTGGGGGACGACAAGGCAGGTTAATCGTCGCAATCGCTCCCTGCACAGTGCTCCTGACGTAGTAAAGTCAGACTACTACCTGATTGAGGAATTCATATGGCTCAAAAGTCAGACGAAGAAGATAACGTCCGTCTGGACAAGTGGCTCTGGGCTGCGCGCTTTTACAAAACGCGTGCTTTGGCAAAGGCGGCAATTGAAAGCGGTAAGGTGCACTGCAGGGGCGAGCGTTGCAAGCCCGGCAAGGAACCGCATATCGGTGATCAGTTTCAGATCCGTACTGGTTTTGATGAGCGCACGGTAGTGGTTGAGGCGTTGTCTGTCGTGCGCCGCGGTGCCCCCGAGGCGCAAACCCTGTACAGCGAAACCCCGGAAAGCATCACCAAGCGCGAAAACCAAGCCGCGCTACGCAAAGCCGGCAATCTTGGAGTTACCACAGACGGCAAACCGACCAAGAAGCAGCGTCGACAGTTGTTCGATTTTCGTGGAGCGGTGCGCGATTGAGGTGAAGCTCGAGAACCCGTAGGACTGGCTTTAGCCGGGAGGGCATTTTTCTGATCGAACAGATGTGGCGCATCTGCCAACTCTCTCCCGGCTGAAGCCGGTCCTACGGTGTACCTGTGATCAGCTCAAACCCCGCGCACCACACTCATTCGGCTCACCACCGGCAACTTCTCAAACAGCGTGAAAATCGGCGCTGTAACCTTCAGCCAGAGATTGCTCATCACCGCTGCGAACGGCGTGTAATAACCCCAGCCCAACGCGAGCAGAGCGATCAGTACACCGCCAATATAGTCGTCCTGTCCCCAGTGAGCCCCGGCCACCAGGCGAGGCATCATGAACAGCAGCGCCAGCGCCCAGATCACAACACGCTGAACCAGTGTGCGGCTGAACACCGTCATGAACATCGCCCAGATCAACAGCACCGATGCATGATCGCCCGGGAAGCTTTGGCTGGAACGGTCTTTGAGTTCCCAGGCCTTCTCCAGATGAGGGTACATTTCGCTCAAGCGAATGGCGCCCTCCAGCACCATTGAAGGGCTGTCGTGTTGCAGGCTCGAATGATCCAGCCATTTGGAAAAGAGTGTGCGAATGACCAACAGCAAGAGCAGGATCGAAACGAATCCAAACAGCGCTGCACGCACCTGAATGGTTTTGAAGACCCAGTCACCTTTGATCAGCAAACACAGCAGGATCAAGCCGACCACGGCATCGAAAGGACGCATACTGGCAACTGTCCATATTGACCGCCACACTACGTTCTGCTCAAGAGGCTGATTGAGTAAGTGAAACAGCCCTTCATCAAACTGGTTGAACAGGGCATGGCCGGTTGGCCACATCCAGATCCCCAGTAGCCCTAGGGCGATCAAATTGCACAGCACGAATCGGCTGATGTTCCACTTCGCTTGGAAGAGTGTGGGATAGCCCATAAAATGGCCCTTATTCTCATGGCAAGGCGCGTAACAGACGCACGAAACGGCGCTTTATAGACGCTTGTCATCAATTTGTCATCAATTCAGATACCTTCCCCCATGACTGATATCGAGTACTCCCAGCGCTTCATTTTTGACGAAAGCGATGTTCGCGGTGAACTGGTCGCGCTTGAGCGCAGCTATGCCGAGGTCCTGGCCAAACATCCCTATCCGGAGCCCGTCGCGCAACTGCTTGGCGAGCTTCTGGCCGCTGCTGCGTTGTTGGTAGGCACCTTGAAATTCGAAGGTTTGCTGATTCTTCAGGCACGCTCCAGCGGTGCGGTTCCCCTGCTGATGGTTGAGTGCTCCAGCGAGCGCGAGCTGCGCGGCATTGCTCGGTATGACGAGGCACTGGTGACACCCGGCGCCGGTCTGCAGGACCTGATGCCGGACGGCTCTCTGGCCATGACCATCGACCCGAAAAAGGGCAAGCGCTACCAGGGCATCGTCGCTCTGGATGGCGTTGACCTTTCTGAGAGTCTGTCGAGCTACTTCGTGATGTCCGAGCAACTGGGCACGCGTTTCTGGCTCAAGGCTGACGGGCACCGCGCACGAGGCTTGCTGCTGCAGCAATTGCCAGTGGCGCATCAGACCGATCCGGAAGAGCGCGACGCCACCTGGGAGCATGTCACCACGCTCGCCAGCACCCTGACAGCCGAGGAATTACTGAGCCTGGACAATGAAACGGTACTGCACAGGCTGTTCCACCAGGATCCGGTAAGGATGTTTGAGGTGCAGCCGCTCTGCTTCCGTTGCAGTTGCTCCCGGGAACGTTCGGCCAATGCGCTGGTCAGTCTTGGACTGGAAGATGCGCAGCAACTGGTTATCGAGCATGGTGGCAGTGTCGAAATCGACTGCCAGTTCTGCAATCAGCGCTATCTTTTCGATGCCACTGATATCGCTCAGCTCTTCGCTGGGGGTGGGGTCGACTCGCCATCTGATACGCGCCACTAATCAAGCACGGATTACGCCTTACTACATGCTGTGGGCAGCGGTGAGGCGGTTCTGACGGGAGGCCTACCATTCTTGGGCTTTTCTGGCATAATCCGGCCCACTTTTCCGCTGTAGTAGTGGTTGTTTTTTTACTACAAAACCGTTTGGAGCACTCGGCCACTGGCCGACGGGGACCCTCATGACTCAAACCAACAACGCTGTGTACACCGATCTGAGCATCGACGACCTGGTCAAGCAAGCGCTTGCCCGCGGCGAAGGCGAACTTTCCGACACTGGCGCTCTGGTTGTGAGAACAGGCCATCGCACTGGCCGTTCGCCGGTCGATCGTTTCATCGTTGAAGAGCCAAGCACTCAGGATGCAATCGCTTGGGGCCCGATCAACCGCAAGTTCCCGGCTGACAAATTCGACGCTTTGTGGGAGCGCGTTCAAGCGTTCAACAATGCACAAGAGCATTTCGTTTCTCACGTGCATGTAGGCGCTGCTGAAGACCACTACCTTGCTGTGAAAATGACCACTCAGACTGCCTGGCAGAACATGTTCGGTCGCTGCCTCTTCATCAACCCGGCTCAGTACAACCCGGCGGGTCGTCAAGAGTGGCAAGTCCTGAACGTTGCCAACTTCGAATGTGTTCCAGAGCGTGACGGCACCAACTCAGACGGTTGCGTGATCATCAACTTCGCGCAAAAGAAAGTATTGATCGCTGGCATGCGTTACGCCGGTGAGATGAAAAAAGCCATGTTCTCGGTGCAGAACTTCCTGCTGCCGGCCTCTGACGTGCTGCCAATGCACTGCGCGGCCAACATCGGCGAAGAGGGTGACGTCACGCTGTTCTTCGGCCTGTCCGGTACCGGCAAAACCACACTGTCTGCTGACGAAAGCCGCTACCTGATCGGTGACGACGAGCACGGCTGGGGTGAAGGCGTGGTGTTCAACATCGAAGGCGGTTGCTATGCCAAGTGCATCGACCTCTCCGAGAAGAACGAGCCTGTTATCTGGAAAGCCATCAAGCACGGCGCAGTGCTGGAAAACGTTGTACTGGACGATACCAAGAAGGCTGATTACGCCGACGGTAGCCTGACCCAGAACAGCCGCGCGGCTTACCCGCTTGAGCACGTTGAAAAGCGCTCCGAGAAAAACCTCGGTGGCGAGCCAAACGCTGTGATCTTCCTGACCTGCGACCTGACCGGTGTACTGCCGCCAGTGTCGATCCTCAGCGAAGAACAAGCGGCTTACCACTTCCTGTCGGGTTACACCGCACTGGTGGGTTCTACTGAAATGGGTTCGGGCAGCGGCATCAAGTCGACGTTCTCCACCTGCTTCGGCGCTCCGTTCTTCCCGCGTCCGGCTGGCGAATACGCAGAGCTGCTGATCAAGCGTATCCGCGGTTTCGGTTCCAAGGTCTACCTGGTTAACACCGGCTGGACTGGCGGTGGCTACGGCGTTGGCAAGCGCTTCAACATCCCGACCACCCGTGGCGTGATTGCAGCGATCCAGAGCGGCGCGTTGATCGGTGCTGCCACCGAGCACCTCGACACCATCAACCTCGACGTGCCATTGGCCGTACCGGGCGTTGAAACCGGCCTGCTCAACCCACGTAATACCTGGGCTGACAAAGCTGCCTACGACGAAGCCGCCAAAGCCTTGGCTGGCCTGTTCGTTGAGAACTTCAAGAAGTTCGAAGTAAGCGACGCGATCAAGGCAGCGGGTCCACAGTTGTAATACGGACTGGCTGAACAAGAACCGCCCTTCGGGGCGGTTTTTTTGTGGGTGTGAAAGTGGGGCAGCTCCTTTCCATTAGCCAACTCGCAATGGTCCGGACTGAAACGGGATATCCCGGTAGGAGCGAATTCATTCGCGAAGGGGGTATTCCTGAAAAATACGTGTGTCTGACACACCACTTTCGCGAATGAATTCGCTCCCACGGGGATTCGATGTCGTTGGTGACATCGTGGTGTCTGGGATGCCGTTGGGTCTTTGCTTTAGGCGGTCCGACACAACAAATGTGACGATTGCGAAGGATCGCTCTCTATCTCTTGAGTGAAGTTTCCGAGAGAATCCAAACCGCTTGTGCCTGCCAAATCATGGGTCTAGCCTGCCTCCCGTCGCTGCAAAATCAGCGGTCGGGTGTGGAAACCCGCATTGACCAGGCACAAGTATCATCAAGTAACTCGACAAACGAAGAGTGCTCTATGGTAGCTGTGTGCGGGCAGACTTCGGTCTGACCCGGGTGTGCTTGGTGACCGGTTTTCCACCCCGTACATAGCTGCCACCTCTTGCCGTGTGGAAATGGCGAGTGATGGCTCCAGTTGCTCAGATTTGGACCTTCACCATGCTTAAAAACACTTCTGATTTATCCATCAACCTCGAAGAAAACCTTTCACGTGCCAGCGACCTTCTGCGTTGCGCAGCCGCCACGGCTTATGAATCCAGCGATCAACTTTCCGGGCGAAAACGTGATCTGGCATTCTCGGTCATGCATCTGGTCGAGATGGCTCAGGCGTTAGTGGAGCGCTCTTTGGAAGGGGTAGAGGCGAGGTAGAGGCTGGATGAACCAAGCGGGCAAAGTCCTGCGGGTTTGAAAGCGGAGCGGGTTTGCTTTGATCAGCCAACTCACAATGGTCCGGACTGCAACGGGATATCCCGGTAGGAGCGAATTCATTCGCGAAGGGGGTTCGTCCTGAAAAATACTTGTGTCTGACACACCGCTTTCGCGAATGAATTCGCTCCCACGGGGATCTGGTGTTGTCTGCTCAAGTGTGGGCTCATGGACGCAGTCGTAACTGCTGCCTAGAGTGAGCGTTTACTTGAATGCCGAGACTCACTGACCGCACTAACACAGTAAATGTGAGTTTGCAAAAAAAACCGCCCATAAGGGCGGTTTCAAAATCAAGCCAGATGACTAAGCTTATTAGTGAATATCTTTATAAGCCTCATTACCTTTAACCAGCGATGCTGCCAAGCCCGGTTGTGGCGTGAATGTTTTACCCGTTAATGACGAAAAGTGTGTGCCCTTATCGCCATGGCTCACCTTACGTTCATCTTTGTTTTGCTCGGTCAGGCCGGTGTAGGTGAACTTGCGCATCGCGGTAAAGGCTGCTTCGTGCATGACAATACTTTGATGCAGAGCGCTGACCTTTGCAGGCGACAGGCCCAGTTTTTTGTTCAGCGGAGCACCCCAGCGAGTCAGGCAGACTTCTGCGAAATGCCTGACCAACTGGCCCGCTTCCGTTAGCGAACCGGGACCATCGGAGCCTTTGAGGGATGCGTTACCCACCAGCGTCGCGTGACGCCCAGCCATTGGAAAGATGCTTACTTTGGTAGCGGGATCGGTCTTGGGAATAACGCACGAGAAGCCTTTGGATCGTTCGTCCCGAGCGAAAAAGCCGACGTATTCTTTAACGTTTTTCCCGAGCGCAACCTTCTCAAGCTGGAAGTTCAAAGGGCCCGGAACCGGATCAACCGCGAAAATATTGACCGGGATATGACGTAGAGCCGGATCACCCGCCATGGCATTCGCCAGCATGTGGCAGCTGACACCGCCACGGCTCCAGCCGACCAGGTTGACTTGAGTCGGTATCAGCCCGCCTTTGCGGAAGATCTTGATGATCTTTTCCTGCAGATCTTGCGGTGTAACCTTGCGGTCGCCGTAGTCATAGTGGCGCCACAGCCAGGACGATGGCTCTTGTACATCCTGGATCGGCAGCCCGGCGGCTTTCAACCGCTTGTACTCGGCTTCGGTCAGTTTGGTCCGCTTCCAGTCGGCCTTACCTTTGATGAGGTTGATCGCATGCTGCACATTTTCGTACCAGCCCTTACCAAACGCGGTTCCGGTCCAGCCGTAACCCTTGGGCTCAGTGAACAATTCATCGGCTTGTAAGTTGCCACTGCCAGGACCATCAATCACGACCCAGTCGGCGAACTCTCTATTGTTCATATTACTGGCCAACGTTGCGATTAACTCACCATTCCAGTAGTTATTATTCAACGTGTCATATTTGGTGGAGCCTGTGCCGCAAAAGAAAATCGTAAATACACTCATGAGAAACCTCCGTGTTTTGATGAGTACGGAGCAGACTAGATGAGTAGGTTTGCTTTTGCCTGGGGAGGGTTGTTACTTGGTGTTATTGGCTATGTTTTGTGAGCGAATATCTCGTCGATAATTCGTTTTTAACGGAACACGATACTAACCACTTCGCGGATGCGGTGTTTATGTGCCTACAAGCCTGCTCTTGATCTTGTAGGACTGGCTTTAGCCGGGACGACGTTGTGACATTCACTGAATCTCTTTCGCCAGAAATATCGCCCTCCCGGCTAAAGCCGGTCCTACAGGTCCATCATGAGCGCGCGATCATCGCCAACCTGTGGGAGCGTTTTTGATTTTGGGGCGTGGGTGTCACATGACGCAAAGCGCCTTGAAGGAATGGACCTTGTTTCAGCGTTTTACCCCGCCTCAAACGTCCTGTTAGCTTCGCAATAGCGTTCCTGAGTCTGTTTGCTTTGTTCATCCCGGTCTCTGGCAGCGCGTTTGGTCCACTCCTGACAGGACTCCTTGAAGAACACGACAGCGGCGCGGCGGCACTCGCGATTTTCGACGCTGCCTTTGCTGAAGTTCATGCACACACTGCTGTTTTCGATGTGGTTGTTGAACACCCGAAAATCGGCGTGATAGCGGCTGCGACTGTCCACAGCCCTGAAGCTGACGCTGGCAATGCTGAAAGGTTTGGTCGGGCGTTCGGTGTTGGAGCGGGCGATGTCGGATTTGTAGTCCGCCATGTACCTGGATGACACCATGCCTTTGGCCGGTTCTCGCTCAGCAGCCTTTGGGACCTGGCCAAAGCGGCAGTTGAGGACCGTTTCGTCGATCACGTTGCCGTTCTTCATGCACTCGTCCAGAGGCTGGACGCCTGGCGCTGGCAATTCCCGTCGGACCACATTGGGTCCGATGTAAGGTTCCGGAGCCTGGGCTGCAACAGGCTGTGGCGCAGACGGTATCAAGGCCTGCGGCGGTTGTTCTGCGGTGGGTAGAGGTTTTTCAATCAAAGGCTGAGCTTGAGGTTTCGTACGGGGAAACAGCAGGTATCCGGCAAACACCGCAAGCGCCAGCACTATCAGCCATTTTGAATAGCCGGTGCCTTTGGGCCGACGCTCATGCCTGCGTTTGCGCGGATGAGCGCCCAATACAACGTCAACCTTGCCAGGTGTCAGGCGCTGGATGTGTGTAGATCCATCGTCGTTTGGCTGTTTGCTGGATTCCATTCCCTGTTTCCTTCGCCTTTGGCAAAGCTGCGTGTGATGGCGAAGGTTAAACCTTGTAAATAGCCTTTTGCTAGTAGTGCTTGTCTGTATCCTTATTCATTTTTGTAATGCTTTGGTTGTTTTCTGACCAGGCTGACCGCGCTAAGGTCTCGCACCTTGGTCGAGGTCAATGGAGTGGCAGCTTATGTACAAGCGTCTTGAACAGGTTTTCGGGTATTCAGAGTTTCGTCCGGGGCAGGAAGCCGCTATCAGTGCCGTGTTAGCGGGGCGCTCTGCGGCGGCTATTTTCCCGACAGGGTCGGGCAAGTCGTTGTGTTATCAACTGCCTGCGCTGATGCTTCCGCATCTGACACTGGTGGTTTCGCCGTTGCTGGCGCTGATACAGGATCAATTGGCATTTCTGCAGCGCCACGGTATTTCGGCAGCCAGCATTGATTCAGCACAGAGTCGTGATGACGTTTCACAGGTCATGGCCCGGGCGCGCTCAGGTGAGCTGAAGATCCTGATGATTTCCGTTGAGCGATTGAAGAATGAGCGCTTTCGCCACTTTATCTCGCAGGTGCCGATCTCGTTATTAGTGGTCGACGAGGCTCACTGTATCTCTGAGTGGGGCCATAACTTTCGGCCCGACTATCTCAAGCTGCCGGACTACCAGCGCGAATTCAATATCCCTCAGGCGCTGCTCCTCACTGCTACCGCCACGCCGCAGGTCATTGACGACATGCAGGCCAAGTTCGCCATCGAGCCGCAGGATGTGGTCATCACAGGGTTCTATCGCTCCAACCTGAATCTGTGGG
The DNA here is from genome assembly GCF_002699985.1 of Pseudomonas sp. ICMP 561. Lineage (GTDB taxonomy): Bacteria > Pseudomonadota > Gammaproteobacteria > Pseudomonadales > Pseudomonadaceae > Aquipseudomonas > Aquipseudomonas quasicaspiana. Next base: position 78,022 of record NZ_LKBT01000009.1, read on the forward strand.
TCGAACCTGTGACCGGGTGGGACAAACGGCGCCGACTGGTGGAGTGGCTGGGCGCCAAGCCCGATCAGCCGACTATCGTCTACGTCACGCTGCAGAAAACCGCCGAGTACACCGCTGCGCACCTGGCGCAGAACGGCATTGCGGCCAGTGCTTATCACGCAGGGTTGCCCCACGATCAGCGCGAGTCTATCCAGCAGCAGTTCATGGACGGCCAGCTCAATTGCATTGTGGCAACCATTGCGTTCGGCATGGGCATCGACAAGAGCGATATCCGCAACGTGGTGCATTTCGATCTGCCCAAATCCATTGAGAACTACAGCCAGGAAATCGGCCGCGCCGGGCGTGACGGCGCCCCGTCTGATTGCCTTGTGTTAGCCAATCGCGACAGCCTCAATGTGCTGGAAAACTTCGTTTACGGCGATACGCCGGAGTTGTTCGGCATTCGTTATGTCCTTGAAGATTTACTGGATGCCGGTCCGCAAGGGCAGTGGGAATTTCTGCTTGGACCATTGGCGGAGCAGGCCAATATTCGCCAACTGCCGCTGAAAACCTTGTTGGTGCAACTGGAGTTGCGCGGCATTATCGCGCCGCGCTATGCCTATTTCGCGGAATACCGCTTCAAGTTCCTGATCGAGCCGGAGGCGCTGGTGCAGCGTTTCGAAGGGGAGCGTCGGCAGTTTGTCGAGGCTTTGGTTGCGACGTCCACACGGGCGCGAACCTGGGCGACGGTGGATTTCGATGCGATGTATCAGCAGTATCAGGCCGAGCGTGGACGGGTGGTAACAGCGCTGGACTATTTTCAGGAGAAAGGCTGGATCGAGCTGGAAAGCAAGCAGATGACTGAGGTCTACAGCCTGCTGGTTACCGATTTTGATGCTGAGGCGCTTAGTGTCGAGCTGCATGAGTACTTCAGCGAGCATGAGACCTCGGAAGTCAAGCGGATCCACGCGATGCTTGAACTGTTCGCCAGTGAGCAATGCTTAAGCAGTCGGCTGGCGGATTACTTCGGTGATCACAAGGCGCCACGCCGCTGCGGGCACTGCTCAGTCTGTACCGGGCATGTCGCGCGGTTGCCGGAGCCTCCTGCGTTGGCACCGCTGGAAGCGCAGAGCTTCGAACAGCTGTGCGGTGCGTTTATCCTCAAGCATCAGGAGTACAGAGACCATGTTCCGAGTGCCGATTGCGTGACTCGATTCCTGTGTGGCATCAGCGTGCCGTTGTTCACCAAACTCAAAGCGCGAGGGATACCGGGCTTTGGTCAGCTGGAGGATTATCCGTATGCGGCGGTGAGGGATTGGGTGCGGGTTAATATCCACTCTGAATAGTTGTAGGAGCTGCCGAAGGCTGCGAGCGCGGTGTGTCAGACAAACAGTCTTCGCAGCCTTCGGCAGCTCCTACAGATGCCAACTTACGACAAGAGAACTCCATGACCAACACAACCCCGCAACGCGCCAACTACTGTCACTTCCAGCCCATCACCACGCGTTGGCACGACAACGATATCTACGGCCATGTGAACAACGTGACCTATTACAGCTTTTTCGACAGCACAGTGAATACCTACCTGATCGAGCGCGGTGGGCTGGATATTCATGACGGTTCGGTGGTGGGCTTTGTGGTGAGTTCGTCGTGCGATTACTTTGCGTCGATTGCCTATCCCGATCTGATCGAGGTCGGCTTGCGGGTTGCGAAGTTGGGCAACAGCTCCGTGCAGTATGAGTTGGCGGTGTTCAAGGCTGGGGAAGATGAGGCTTGTGCGGCGGGGCGCTTTGTTCACGTGTTTGTAGATCGGGGGTCCAATCTGCCGGTATCCATACCTGACACGCTGCGCGAGGCGTTGCAGGTTTTAGTGGTCTGAAAACAACACTGGCCGCTTCATGGGCGGCCAGTGTGTTTGTCAGGGCAAACACTTCACTTAACGGTGACGGTAGTGGTGTTTGTTTTTACGGTGGCCATGAGCGTGTCCGCGCGGACCACGGTCACCGCGATAGCGACGGTTATCACGATCATCGGCGCGGCTTTCGTTGCCCATATAGTTACCCAGTGCGCCACCAGCACCGCCACCTGCGGCTGCGCCCACCAGGCTACCCGTGCTGCCGCCCACGCTACGACCAATCACGTTACCGCCCGCAGCGCCCAGACCGCCGCCAATGGCTGCTTCTGTACGGCTGCGACGGTCGGCACCGACGGCTGCGCCACCTGCGCCACCCAGGCCTGCGCCAATCGCTGCACCTGTGTTGCCGCCCAGTTGTTGGCCGACAACGGAACCGAGTACCCCACCCAATGCACCGCCCACACCCGACTCAACCGTACCGCCTGCTGAGGCGAGACCACTGGCCAGAGTGAGTGACAACAACAGAATCGAGGAATACTTCATGCAATGAACCTCAAAGGGATGACGGCGCCGATGCTGAGGTCCTGCCGAGATTGTGGCAACGCAAATCCGACGAGTAACACGACTGGTACACAAATAGCTAAGTTACTGTTTTTGTTAAGGAACTTAAGTGGTTTTTGACAGTCTGAGCTTACTTGATCAAGGCCCGTTTCTCTCGAAACGGGCCTTTTTTTGTGCGTTTAAAAAGCTTCTGTAGGAGCTGCCGCAGGCTGCGATTGCATCATCACTGACACAACGGGATTCGCAGCCTGCGGCAGCTCCTACAGAGGTAGTGTGTTCCTCTGGGATCAGGCTAAACCCTGATCAAACGATCCGTGCCGACTCAGCCGCACGCTCCAGCTTGATCGCCACGAACTTCGAGGTTGGCGTGCTGCTGCCATCCCCGACGCTTTCCAGTGGTACCAACGGGTTGACCTCTGGGTAGTAAGCGGCCGCTTGACCAGCCGGAATGTCGAAAGCCAGCAAGGTGAAGTTCTTCACGCGGCGCTCGCGACCATCACCCCAGATCGAAATCAGATCCACTTTCTGCCCTGGCTGGTAGCCCAGGCGGATGATGTCGGCTTCGTTGACGAACACCACGTCACGCTGACCCTTCACGCCGCGATAACGGTCGTCCAGGCCATAAATAGTGGTGTTGTACTGATCGTGGGAGCGCATGGACTGCATGATCAGATCAGGCTCTTGACCAGTGGAGCGCACGCTCGCGTGCACCAAATCAAGCGGCAACATGTTGGGCTTGAAGTTGGCGCGTTCGGTCGCTGTGTTCCAGCGACGAGCACCTGCGGCGTTGCCCAGGTAGAAGCCACCTGGATGCTCCAGGCGCTGATTGAAGTCTTTGAAGCCTGGAATGGTGTCGGCAATCAGCTCGCGGATGCGGTTGTAATCTTCCACCAGCCACAGCCAGTCCACCGGCTGCTTGCCCAGTGTCGCGTTGGCAATGCCCGCGAGGATTGCAGGTTCCGAACGCATGTGGCGGGACGACGGTTGCAGTTGGCCATTGGAAGCGTGAACCATGCTGAACGAGTCTTCAACGGTGACCGCTTGCGGGCCGTTGGCCTGCATGTCGATGTCGGTACGGCCGAAGCACGGCAGGATCAACGCTTCTTTTCCGTGGCTCAGGTGGCTGCGGTTGAGTTTGGTGCTGATCTGTACGGTCAGGTCGCAGTTGCTGAGAGCAGCAACGGTGCGAGCACTGTCCGGCGTCGCCTGGGCGAAGTTACCGCCCAGTGCGATGAAGACTTTGGCGCGGCCTTCGGCCATGGCGTGGATGGCTTCAACCACGTTGTGACCGTTTTCACGCGGGACTTTGAACTGGAAGCGACGTTCCAGCGCATCAAGGAAAAACGCCGGTGGACGCTCGTTGATGCCCATGGTGCGGTCGCCCTGCACGTTACTGTGGCCACGCACCGGGCACAGGCCAGCGCCTGGGCGGCCAATGTTGCCGCGCAGCAGCATAAGGTTGGCGATTTCCTGAATGGTCGCCACCGAGTGGCGGTGCTGGGTGATGCCCATCGCCCAGCACATGATGACGTTCTTGCCCTTGAGGTACATTCGCGCGGACTTTTCGATATCCGCCAGCGTCAGGCCAGACTGCTCGACGATCTTGTCCCATGGGGTGTCGTCGATAGTCGCCAGGTAGTCGAGCACACCATGGGTGTGTTCGTTAAGGAAGGCGTGGTCGAACACTGACGGCTCATTGGCCGCCTGCGCATCGCGTTCCCATTGAAGCAGGAACTTGGCCATGCCGCGCAACAGCGCCATGTCACCACCCAGTGCGGGACGGAAATAGGCGGTGTTGGTTGGACGATCACCGTTGGTGAGCATTTCGATCGGGTGTTGCGGATGCTGGAAGCGCTCCAGGCCACGCTCTTTGAGCGGGTTGACGCACACCACCTGAGCGCCGCGTTGAACGGCTTCACGCAGAGGTTCGAGCATGCGCGGATGGTTGGTGCCAGGGTTCTGACCCCAGACGAAAATCGCATCGGCATGTTCGAAGTCGTCGAAGGTCACGGTGCCTTTGCCGACGCCGACGCTTTGCGACAATGCAACGCCGCTGGCTTCGTGACACATGTTCGAGCAGTCAGGGAAGTTGTTGGTGCCGTAGGCACGAACGAACAGCTGATACAGGTAAGCGGCTTCGTTGCTGGCCCGGCCCGAGGTGTAGAACTCGGCCATGTTCGGGTTCGGCAAGGCTTTGAGGTGCTTGGCGATCAGGGCGAACGAGTCGTCCCAGCTGATCGGCTTGTAGCGATCGGTTTCGGCGTCATAAACCATCGGCTCGGTCAGTCGGCCCTGGTATTCCAGCCAGTAGTCGCTTTGCTCGCGCAGTGCGCTGACGCTGTAGCGGGCAAAGAAGGACGGGTCGACACGACGCTTGGTCGCTTCCCAGTTCACCGCTTTGGCGCCGTTTTCGCAGAACTTGACCATGCCGCTTTCCGGCGAATCACCCCATGCGCAACCCGGGCAGTCAAAGCCGCCGTTCTGGTTGGTCTTGAGCATCATGCGCAGGTTTTTCAGTGCGTTGTCGCTTGATAGCCAGTGATGAGTCACGCTGATCAATGCACCCCAGCCACCGGCGGCACCTTTGTAAGGCTTGTAACGCGGGACTGGTTTCTGGTCGGCTTCTTTGTGCAGGCTCATGCTTGATTCTCCATCACGGGACTATAAACCCGCGGCGCACTGTGTTGCGGCAGGTGAATTAGGTTCAGGTTATGACGACGTGCCCATTGCAAGGCCAGGCCCGTAGGCGAGGACAAGCTGACCAGCGTCTGGATACCGGCGCGCAGCACTTTCTGGATCAACTCCAGACTGCAGCGACTGGTGACGATGGCGAGGCCGCCGATTATTGGAATTTCCTGGCGCACCAAAGCGCCAATCAACTTATCGAGGGCGTTGTGTCGACCGATATCTTCCCGGCCCAGCAGCAATTGCCCTTGGTTATTCATGAAAACGGCGGCGTGTACCGCACCGCAATGGCGACCCAGCGGCTGGAACTCACCAATACGCTGACGCAAGCCCTCAAGCCATTCGATAGGCGGTAGAGGCGCACCCGGCAAGACATTCAGTTCAGGCAGCGCCTGTTCAACAGCTTCCACTCCGCACAGGCCACAGCCGCTGGTCCCCGCCATTTGCCGACGCTGCTGTTTGAGGTCCCAAAAGGCACGACTGGCGATTTCGACTTCGGCCTGCTGCGCAGAACCGCAGCCGCTGAGCTTGATGTCGTAAATTTCATCGGGCGAAGCGATGATGCCGCTGCCCAGGCTGAAGCCCACCACAAAGTCTTCAAGATCGGTTGGGGTGACCAGCATGACTGCCTGACTGATGCCGTTAAAGGCGATGGCGAGTGCTACTTCTTCAGCGAGATCGGCAGGCGCCGACACATCGCGGTCGAGGTTCGAGTAGCTGTATGACTGGCTTGCGGCGGGCGCGGGCGATAGTTCTGCGGGCGCCGTACTGACCGTTCGCTTGGCGTGCATAGGAACGTACCGGCAGAGTGATATCGCACAAGACTAGGCGTCTTGTCGGATATCGTCTAATCGCTAGTTCCAATGCACTGATAGATGACGTCGATCAATGTTTTTCCATGAGTTTCTGGTAGAGCGCAAAACACGCTTCAGCCAGTACCGAGCGAGGTGCGCTGCGCCGCATGATCATGCCCAGACGGGCCATGGTGCGGGCGTCATCGATGGGTTGCAGACGCAGATCCTCAGTCAGGTTCACCAGCTCGCCTTCCAGCGGCATGATCGCGCAGCAGAAACCGCCATGGACGGCCTGAAGCAACTGATGAACGGCATCAGTCTGCAGCATCGGAATGAACTGCAGCCCACGACTGTGAAAGTTGTGATCGATGGATTGGCGGAAGTGCATGCCGCTGGTCAACAAGCCCAGAGGCAGCTCGATCAAATCCGCCCAGGTCAACGGCTGCTCGCCGAAACTGAAGTGGCGATGATCGTAAAGCAGGCCCATGCGGGTTTCGGCCAGGGTCAGGGAGTCGAAACGCTCGCCGTCCAGGTGCTCCATGTAGGAAACGCCCAGATCAATGCGATTGCTCGCTAATTGTTCCAGGATCTGTTCGGAGCTGAGGGCTGACAGTTCGAAGCGCAGGTTGGGGTGGCTTTCGTGCAGCAACCGTAATAACGGCAGCGGATCGAAGCTCGACAACGGCACCACGCCCATGCGTAGCGTGCCGACCAGGTGGCCGCGACACGCAGCCGCTTCGGCCTGCAAGCCATCATAAGCCGCCAATACCGTACGTGCCCACGCCAGCACGCGTTCGCCTGGGGCGGTAAAGCCCTCGAAGCGTTGCCCGCGAACCACCAGTGGCAGCTCAAGCTCTTCTTCCAGATTGCGCAGGCGCATCGACAGGGTCGGCTGGGTGATATTGCAACGTGCGGCAGCCTGCCCAAAGTGCCTCGTCTCATCGAGGGCAATCAGGAATTTGAGTTGTTTGATGTCCATATTCGCTCCATTGGTACTGCAAGCGAGTGATTCTAGCCTGTAGACGTATCGGATGGGCGGTCGGCTGCCGGTCGGACGGCGGTTTCCCATGACCTGTTACGACTAACCTTGTCTGTTGGGCACGACAATAACAATCAAGGAGAACGGCACATGAGCTTGTTCAGTTTTCTAAAAGAGGCCGGGGAAAAGATCCTCGACGCAATTACGCCTGGCGATGCGAATGCCTCGGGTGAGGCGCTCAAGAAACACATTTCAGCTGTTGGGTTAGGCAACCCTGATGTCCAGGCAACCGTGGAAGGTGGCAAGGTGACGGTCACGGGTGAGGTTGCCAGTCAGGAAGAGAAGGAAAAAATCCTGCTGACACTGGGCAATATCAACGGTGTGGAAACGGTCGATGACCAGATGACTATTGCAGCCGGTGCTGCGCCTGTGACTGCCGCGAAGTTCGTGACTGTAGAGAAGGGCGACACACTGAGTGCCATATCCAAACGGGTCTACGGTGACCCGAATAAATATCAGAAAATCTTCGAGGCCAACAAACCGATGCTCAAGGATGTGGACAAGATTTATCCGGGGCAGCAGTTGCGAATTCCTGAATAATTGACGTTGTGGGTTTAAACGCTTCGCGGGCAAGCCTCGCTCCAACAGATTCGTTAACTCCTGTCGGAGATTCTATGTTGGCCTGCAATCCCGTAGGACCGGCTTTAGCCGGGAGGGCGGTATTTCTGGCGAGGAAGATTTTGTTAATGTCCCGACGCCCTCCCGGCTAAAGCCGGTCCTACGGAAGAGCGCAATCTCAAATGGGAGCGGGACTGGCCCGCGAAGGTGCGGAAGTCAGCAATGACTATAGCCCCTCAATCAACTCCCGATAATCCTTCACCGCAGCAAATTCTTCGGTGTCTTTCGGCCCTTTCTGGCTATTAGGTTCGCTGACCGCCAAAAGATGGCCGATACCGAAACTACGGGCGCTACGCAGGATCGGCAGGGTGTCGTCGATAAACAGGCTGCGCGCCGGATCGAAGGCAATGTCAGCTTGAAGCGCATCCCAGAAGTGCGGGCTTTCCTTTGGGAAGCCGTAGTCGTGGGAGCTGATCAGACGTTCAAAGTACGGCGCCAACTCAATCCGCTCCATTTTCAACGACAACGAATCCCTGTGCGCATTGGTGATCATGATCACGCGCTTGCCTGCCTGCTTGATAGCAGCGAGAAATGTTTCGGCGTCTGGACGCAGGGCAATCAAGTCGGCGGTTTCCAGCTTGAGGTCGCGCACTGACAACTTTAATTCGGCGCTCCAATAATCCAGGCAATACCAGTTGAGCGTGCCCGCATTCTTTTCGAACAGCGGCTTCATCTCCAGCAACGCCATCGCCAGGCTGACGCCATGCAGGTCGGCATAGCGCTGCGGCAAATGTTGCAACCAGAAGTGCTCGTCGTAATAAAGATCAAGCAAGGTGCCGTCCATATCGAGCAGAACGGTATCGATGTCGCGCCAGGGCATTAAAGGCATTCGCGTCTCGCAAGGTATTGATGGGTGAAGTCAGCATATCCGAGACAGACAATCGGAAAAGCCACGGTATAGTAACCCGTCCACGCAAAGGAGCCCGACATGCGCCAGAAACCCACCGTACTTGCCCGCGAAATCGTCGCCAGTAGCCGTTTGTTCCGTGTTGAGGAGCTGCAATTGCGCTTCGCCAACGGCGTTGAGCGCACCTATGAGCGATTGGTCGGGCGCGGTAATGGTTACGGCGCAGTGATGATTGTGGCAATGCTGGATGCTGATCATGTGGTTTTGATCGAAGAATATTGCGGTGGCACCGATGAATACGAGCTGTCCTTGCCCAAGGGGCTTATCGAGCCAGGCGAAGACGTGCTGGCTGCAGCCAACCGTGAACTCAAAGAAGAAGCAGGCTACGGCGCGCGTCAACTGGAGCACCTGACCGAGCTTTCCCTGTCCCCCGGCTACATGAGCCAGAAAATCCAGGTGGTGCTGGCTTCCGATCTCTATGAGGAGCGTCTGGAAGGTGATGAGCCTGAGCCGATGCGTGTGGATAAAGTGAATTTGCGCGAGCTGTCGAGTTTGATAGAAAACCCACAGTTCAGCGAAGGCCGTGCACTCGCTGCGCTCTATCTGGCGCGTGACTTGTTGACTCAGCGTGGACTGTTTTTGCCATGACCGACGTTTTTAACGGCCTGCCGCACCCGCTTCTGGAACCTGTTATCAAACTTGCCCGTCTCGCCGGGGAGGTAATCCTGCCGTATTGGCGTGCCAATGTGACCGTGACCTCCAAGGCCGATGACTCACCTGTCACTGCGGCCGATATGGCTGCCCATCAGCTACTCGCTGAAGGCTTGCTGGCGCTGGCACCGGATATTCATGTGCTGTCCGAAGAAGATGCCGATATCCCGCTGAGTGAACGCGCGAAGTGGGAGCGCTGGTGGCTGGTCGATCCGCTGGACGGCACCAAGGAATTTATTTCCGGCAGTGAAGAGTTCACCGTCAACGTCGCCCTCATAGAGCATGGCCGTGTCGTGTTTGGTGTGGTTTCGATGCCGACCAACAACCGCTGCTACTTTGGAGGGGCCGGCTTAGGCGCGTGGCGCAGCGATGACGATGACCACGTGACGCCGATCACTGTTCGTCAGGAACCGGGCGCCGGACATGACTTCACCGTAGTTGCCAGTCGCCGTCATACCAGCCCTGAGCAAGAGCGTCTGCTGGCCGGTTTGTCTGCTGCGGTCGGACATTTGCATTTGACCAACATAGGCAGTTCGTTGAAGTTCTGCCTGTTGGCTGAAGGCGCTGCCGATTGCTATCCCCGGCTGGCACCGACGTCGCAGTGGGACACCGCTGCCGCGCAAGGTGTGCTGGAAGGTGCTGGCGGGGAAGTGCTTGAGCTGTCCGGCGAGCCTTTCAGCTATCCAGCGCGTGAATCGTTGCTCAACCCATTCTTTTTGGCGCTGCCTGCGGGAGCCGCCTGGCGTTCCGACTTGCTGGCGCTTGCTACTTCGTAAGAGGTGGGTTGCAGCCGTTGCGCACGGTTTCTTCGTATCCGACATCCTGCCTGCCAGGCTCAATGTTCCATTCAGATTTGGTATTGAGTATGTCCAGATGGCATATCAATTGATGTCGCATACCGTGCGTATTTCCCCAGTGGGTGCTGCTGGAATAGTCCCGAATGATGGCGTCTACTATCAAGCCGGTCGAGTTCGTGCTTCCCTTCAGGTCTCTCGTACATTGTTCGGGTATGAGGCTGAGTGAATAGCGCTGAATATTGATATCGAAGCGCCAGATGCCTCGTTGAAAGTAGTTAGTGCAGCCGGGGACTGTGATCGGCGCTGTGACTGCGGGCGCGGTAGTATCGGCAGCCCAGGTATGGATTGGGGATCCCAGGCACAAAGCAATCCCGCATCCTGATAAAAATCGTTTGAATTCCATTTGCCTACCCTTGCAGTCTAATCTTCCGTATACCGAAGATTAGTGCCGAGGGCCCGGCAAGCTAGACAGATTCGCGATGAGGTTAAGTGCGGATCGCTGTAAGGCGCAGACGAAAACTACGTGTGCACCACGTATTGTCCTGTGAAGGTTGCCGCCTGATCGTCACTGTTTTGAGCGCAGATTCGTGTGTGCAGGGTCAGCCTGGCTCGCTTGCGCCGCTGGTAGGTGGTGATGAATTTCTTCCACAAGGCTTCATCCGGCGCGTCGCAAATCGCCACGGCGTCCCCGCGTACAGGCAGCGGATAGCTGATCTGGCCGTCCTGGATCACGATGTGCCCGCCGTCGATACCGGCCTCTTTAAGGCGCAGGTGCAACCATCCCCAACCCACCAGAACAGCCCCGCAGTACAGGCTTCCGCCGAACAAGGTGCTTTTGTGATTAATATTGGGGGCGAGCGGTAAATGCAGCCGCAGTTGGTGATCCTGCCAGCTCAGGACTTTTACGCCCATCGCCTGGGTGAGCGGAATGTCGTGATGCAGCACCTGTTCCAGTGCGGCGGCCTCTGGTGACATCGTATTATCCTCGTGCTTCATTCCTGCTCATCCGCGCCGCCGCCGAAGCTCAGTCCGTGTTTGCGCAGTTTGTCGTGCAGGGTTTTACGCGGCAGGCCGAGCGCCTCCGCGAGGCTGCGCACGGAGCTGTGCGGCCGGGTCAACTCTGCTGCGATCAAGGCACGTTCGAAGCTTTCGACCTGCTCGCTGAGGCCCCCCGTGATCGTCGGCACCACCGGCACTTCGTTGCCTTCCAGAGCAAGCTCCAGGCCTAGAGCAAACCGCTCCGCGGCGTTTTGCAGCTCACGGACATTGCCCGGCCAGGTGTGGCGCAGCAACAGGGCGCGTTGCGCGGGCTGCAGTTCATGTTTGGGCAGTCCGTGGCGCATGCTCGCCGCATCTGCATAGTGCTGGAATAGCATCAGCGCATCTTCGCCGCGCTCACGTAACGGCGGTATGCGCAGCGGTGCAACATTGAGTCGGTAATACAAGTCGGCGCGGAAGCGACCCTGATCCGCTGCCTGACGCAAATCCTCTTTGGTGGCCGCTATTACCCGAATATCCAGCGGGATTTGCTGATTGCCGCCCAGCCGCTCGACCATTCGCTCTTGCAACAGGCGCAGCAGTTTGACCTGCACGTCCATGCTCATGCTTTCGATTTCATCCAGGAACAGCGTGCCGCCATTGGCGAATTCGAACTTGCCGATGCGGCGTTTCTGCGCTCCGGTGAACGCGCCCGGCTCGTGTCCGAACAATTCACTTTCGACCACCGACTCTGCAAGCGCCCCCGCATTGATCGCAACAAATGGCCCGGTGCGGCGATTGGACAGATCATGCAGCGCCCGCGCCACGACCTCCTTGCCCGCGCCGGTTTCCCCAAGAATCAGCACGTCGGCTTTGGTTGCGGCCAGCGCACCGATCTGCTGACGCAGGCGCAACATAGGCGCCGACTGTCCGACCAGCCGTGCGCTTAATTGCTGCCGGTCGCTCAACGCCAGGCGCAGGCTTCGGTTATCCAGCACCAGACGTCGCAGCGCTAATGCCCGGCGCACGCTGTCGAGCAGCGCATCGCTGGCAAACGGTTTTTCCAGAAAGTCGTAAGCACCGGCGCGCATCGCCTGCACGGCCAGTGGTACATCGCCGTGGCCTGTAATCAGCAGGACTGGTAATTCCGGGTCTCTGCCATGCAGATCGCTCAACAATTCGAGGCCATCCATGCCCGGCATGCGAATGTCGCTGACCACTACGCCCGGCCAGTCGCGTTCGATGCGAGCCGCAAGGCCGTTGGCTTCCGGCAGCGTCAGGACTTTCAGTCCGGCGAGATCCAGCGTCTGGCTCAAGGCTTGGCGCAAGTGCGGGTCGTCGTCGATCAGCACTACCTGAATCTTGCTGTCGATGGCGGTCATGCAGATAAGTCCTCTGGCGGTTGAAGGTTGACTCCGGATGCGCCGTCTCTCAGACGCAGCGTCAGCAGTGCGCCTCCGGTCGGGTGATTATCGAACAGCAGTTCACCGCCCAGCGCGCGCATCAGGGTATCGCAGATCGCCAAACCAAGCCCAAGCCCCTGAGTCCGGGTCTTGGTGGTAAAGAATGGCTCTCGGGCACGAGCCAGTGCTTCCTGCGTAAAACCGGGGCCGTTGTCCCGAATGAACAGATTGACGCCATCCGGCGTTTGTTCGGCACTGATCCATATTTTGCGCGGCGGCCCTTTTTCAGTCAGCGCGTCCAACGCATTGGCCAGCAGGTTGCCGAGTACCTGACGCAGCCTCGTTTCGCCGGCCTGCACCCACAGCGTGGCGTCGGGCAGGTCGCGAATCAGTTCGACTTCCATGGCGCGACGCCGCTTCGCCAGCAGCGACAGCGTGTCGTCCAGCGCGGGTTGCAGGGCGACGCTTTCCGGCGCGTGGCGGTCGCGACGGGCGAAGGCACGCAAGTGGGCGATGATCGACGCCATGCGGCCCGTCAGTTCACCGATCTGCTTGAGATTGCCTCGCGCGTCATCAGTACGTGAATGATCCAGCAGAACCTCTGCGTTCTCCGCATAACTACGGATCGCTGCCAAAGGCTGGTTGAGTTCGTGACTGATGCTCGCCGACATGGTGCCCAATGCAGACAGTTTCCCGGCCTGTACTAATTCATCCTGGGCGCGAACCAGCTCCTGTTGCGCTTGCTCGCGCTCAAGGACTTCCTGTCTGAGACGGCTGTTCAGGCCTTCCAGGTCGCTGGTGCGTTCCACCACTCTGACTTCCAGCTCGCGCCGGGCCTTGGCTTCAAAAGCAATACGATCCAGATAATGCCGACGCCGCTGGATCAGGATGCCAAGCAGCAGCATGACCACCAGCAACGCTGCGCCACCGACGGCAACGACGGTGCGTACCGGGCGATCAATCAACGCACGAGGGGCCAGAATGTTCACGCTCCAGCCGGTTTCTTCGATCTCCTGGCTTTGGGTCAACCAGGCTTTGTCATCGAGCAGCAACGGACGTGGATCGCGGGTCGGGTAGGGCTGGATCGCCACAATGGCTTGTTTTTCTTCTTCGCTCAGGGCACGGGTCGAGCGGAAGCGCCATTCAGGCCTTGAGGTCAGAACGACGACCCCGTTGTGGTCGGTGAGCAGCAGTTGCTCAGGGGTTTTACCCCACAGGTTTTCGGTGTGGTCCAGATCAATCTTGACCACCAGTACACCAATCACTTTGCCGCTTTCACGCACCGCGGAGGCGAAGAAGTAGCCACGTTTTGCCGAGGTGGTGCCCAGACCGAAGAAGCGCCCCAGATTACCGGCCATGGCGTCACTGAAATAGGGGCGAAAAGCGAAGTTGCGACCGACAAAGCTGTCGCGCTTGTCCCAGTTGGACGCGGCAATTGTCGTACCGTCTGCGTTCATCAGGTACATGACTTCAGCGCCAGTCTGGCGCACGATGGTTTGCAGCAAATGGTTGGCAGCCTCCTGCGGGGCGCTACCTTGCGGGGCTTTCAGCGCGGCGGGCAGGTCAGGCAACTGGCTGAGAATCTGCGGCAGGGTTTCGTAACGGTGCAGCGTACCCAGCAGGTTGGCGACGTAGAGGTCCAGCGTCTGCCGGTTCTGGCTGACCAGTTCGTTACGGTAATAACGCTCGGCCAGATGCTCCAGCGGCCATAGCAGTGGCGCCAGACACAGGGCCAGCAGCGCAAGGCTTCGCCAGCGTGGGCGGGGCGGGAGTGTGGTGTTGTTGGTCATTGTTGAACTGCGCTAAGGGTCGGCTTTTGGGGACACCTCAGTGACGCTATCGCGAGCAAGCTCACTCCTACAGGTACGGTGTTCCCTCTGTAGGAGTGAGCTTGCTCGCGATGGGGCCGGTCCCGGCAATGCAAATACTAACCCTGCTCAGCCAGGCACTCCAGTAACGCGCTGTGCCAGTCCGGCTGTTGCACGCCCCATTCGCGTTCGAGAAGGCTGCAGTCGAGCCGTGAGTTGAGCGGGCGAGCGGCGGGTGTCGGGTAGGCGCTGGACGGAATCGCTTCCAGTGCTGCGCACTTTTTGCCTTGCACGCTTAACTGCTCGGCAATGGCCTGAGTAAAACCAAACCATGACGTTTCGCCGCTGGCGGTCAGGTGATAAGTGCCCCAGGCGCCTGGTTTCCCGTCACGCCAGTGTTCGATCAGCTGGCGCGTACTCTGCGCGATGGTTCCGGCCCACGTGGGCGCACCTACTTGATCGGCCACGACGTTCAGCGAATCGCGCTCCTGTAGCAGGCGTTGCATAGTCAGCAGGAAATTACGCCCCGTGTTGGAATAAACCCAACTGGTGCGCAATATCAGATACTGCCCGCCGACGTACTCGATAGCCTGTTCGCCTGCCCACTTGCTGGCACCATAAACACCCAAAGGTGCGGGCTTGTCCTGCTCGGTCCACGGCGTGGTTTTGCTACCGTCGAACACGTAGTCCGTCGAGTAGTGAATCAGCGGGATGCCCAGTTCTTTTGCCTGATCGGCAAGCATGCCAACGGCAATCGCGTTAACGGCAAGCGCTGTTTTCTGGTCAGTTTCAGCCTGATCCACTGCGGTATAGGCTGCGGCGTTGATGATCAGGTCTGGCTTTAAATCCTGGATTTGGTCGAAGTCAGCCATCTGATCGCTCAGGTCCAGTTTGTCGCGGCCGAGGACGATCAGTTCGCCCAGCCCCGCCAGGGTCTTCTGCAGCGCTTGGGACACCTGGCCGTTCTGGCCGATAATGACGATTCTCAGTGGCTTGCTCATGGAAACAGGTCAGCCTCTTTTAATGCTTTGCCGTTTTGATCTTTGGCCGACAGTTGCGGCGTGCCGTCCAACTGCCAGTCGATAGCCAGATCGGGGTCATCCCAGCGGATGCAGCGCTCTGCGGCCGGCGTGTAGTAGTCAGTCGTTTTGTAGAGGAATTCTGCGTAATCGCTGAGCACTACAAAACCATGGGCAAAGCCCGCCGGGATCCATAGTTGGCGAGCGTTTTCGGCAGATAGCCTGACGCCGACCCAGCGGCCGAATGTAGGCGAGCTTTTGCGAATGTCCACGGCAATGTCCAGAACCTCACCGGCCGTCACGCGTACCAGTTTGCCTTGAGCATTTTCGATCTGGTAATGCAGGCCGCGGAGTACGCCTTTGGCCGAGCGGGAGTGATTGTCCTGCACGAAGCTCAGGTCACGCAGCCCAGTGGCGTCAGCGAATGCCTTGGCATTGAAGCTTTCGTAGAAAAAGCCTCGTTCGTCACCAAATACGCGTGGCTCAAGAATGAGTACTTCGGGGATCTCACTGGCAATTACATTCAACGGCTTTCCCCTGCAAGTTTGAACAGATACTGACCGTAGCCGGTTTTGCCAAAATACTGAGCGCGTTCCAGCAGATGTTCACGATCGATCCATCCGTTCTGATAGGCGATCTCTTCAAGGCAAGCGACTTTCAGGCCCTGGCGGTGCTCAATGGTCTGCACGTATTGCGAGGCTTCCAGCAGGCTGTCATGCGTACCGGTATCCAGCCACGCGAAACCACGGCCGAAACGCTCCACGTGCAGGTCGCCGCGCTGCAAGTAGGCATTGTTGATGTCGGTGATTTCCAGCTCTCCACGGGGCGAAGGCTTGACGTCCTTGGCAATGCGGATGACTTCGTTGTCGTAAAAATACAAACCTGTCACTGCATAGCTGGACTTGGGTGCCTTCGGCTTCTCTTCGATGGACAGCGCCCGGCCGTTCTCATCGAAATCGATAACCCCGAAGCGTTCCGGATCCTTGACCCAATAGCCAAAGACAGTGGCACCGTTTTTCTGATCCCTGGCAGTCTTGAGCTGTTCGCCGAAGTGCTGCCCGTGGAAGATGTTATCGCCCAGAATCAGGCACACCGAATCATCGCCAATGAACTCCTCGCCGATCAGGAACGCCTGCGCCAGCCCATCCGGGCTGGGTTGTTCGGCGTACTGTATGCGTACGCCAAACTGGCTGCCGTCACCGAGCAGGCTGCGGTACTGAGGCAAGTCCAGAGGTGTCGAGATGATCAGGATGTCCTGAATGCCGGCCAGCATCAGTACCGAGATCGGGTAGTAGATCATCGGTTTGTCGTAGATGGGCAGCAGTTGCTTGGAAACACCGAGAGTAATGGGGTGCAAGCGCGTGCCCGAGCCTCCTGCCAGGACGATTCCTTTGGTCATGCGATCAGATCCTTTGAATCGGTAAAGCCCAGTCGCTGGCCTTGATAGCTGCCGTCCTGTACGCGGCGGCACCAGTCCAGGTTGTTCAGGTACCACTGCACGGTTTTGCGCAAACCGGATTCAAATGTTTCCTCTGGGGTCCAGCCCAGCTCGCGTTCAATCTTGCTGGCATCAATGGCGTAGCGCTGGTCGTGACCCGGACGATCCGCCACGTAGGTGATCAGGTCCGCGTAGTGGGCGATGCCCTCAGGGCGCGAAGGTGCCAGCTCTTCCAGCAGCGCACAGATGCCTTTGACCACGTCGATATTCGTCTGCTCGTTATGGCCGCCGATGTTGTATGTCTCGCCAACAACACCCTCAGTGACCACTTTGTACAAAGCGCGGGCATGGTCTTCGACAAACAACCAGTCACGCACTTGCAGGCCGTTGCCATACACCGGCAATGGCTTGCCCGCCAGGGCGTTGAGAATAACCAGCGGGATCAGTTTCTCCGGGAAGTGAAACGGTCCGTAGTTGTTGGAGCAGTTGGTCACGACTACCGGCAGTCCGTAAGTCCGCTGCCAGGCGCGAACCAGGTGATCGGATGCAGCCTTGCTGGCTGAATACGGCGAGCTTGGCGCATACGGCGTGGTTTCAGTGAACAGATCATCGACGCCATGCAGGTCGCCATACACTTCATCGGTGGAAATATGGTGAAAGCGGAACGCCTCGCGCTCGGCTTCCGGCAGCTTCAGCCAGTAACCGCGTACGGCTTCCAGCAGGCTGTAAGTGCCGACGATGTTGGTCTGGATAAACTCGGACGGACCGTCGATGGAACGGTCGACGTGGGACTCGGCCGCCAGATGCATGATGGCGTGCGGCTCGAATCGGGCGAGCACTTCGCTGACTTTGGCCTGATCGCAGATATCAGCCTGTACAAACTCATAGCGGGTATCAGTCGCAACGCTAGCCAGCGACTCGAGATTGCCCGCGTAGGTCAGTTTGTCGAAATTGAGTACTTCGTGATCGGTATTTTTTATCAGGTGGCGGATCAGCGCCGAGCCAATGAAGCCCGCGCCGCCAGTAACAAGTATTCGCATGAGTTTGCCTTGTGCCTTTCAGGTCTTTAACACGTATGGAGCATAGCTTGTGGGTGCGAAGCGATGCGTGCAAGCACCATCAATCAATAATCGCCCGCGAGTTAATGAAAAGAACTGATGACAGGTGCATGGAACGTCATTAAAACGCCACCAGGCCTGACTGTCTTTCATGATTTTGTAGTCAGACTCCGGCACATCTATAGTTGCCGTGTTGTGAAATTCATTCGCTATGCATAACAAGACCGAGGTTGCTGAATGCCGCTCGCCACGTTGATTCGTCGCTCCAGTCTGCCTTGTCCTGAGGTCAGCGCCGAGCAGGCACTGCTTTTGCTGGAGCACCATTACGGACTAAGCGGCACGCTGAAAGAACTCGGCAGCCAACAGGATCGCAACTTTCTGCTGGATACCGGTGAGCAGCGATTTGTGCTGAAGATATGCTACGGGGATTATTCCGCGCTGGAGCTGGACGCACAACATGCAGTGGGATCCGCGTCACGCTCAGGCCGTGATCAAGCATCTGTTGCCAGTCATTGATAACGAAGACGAACGTGCTTGTCTCGCGCAAGCAGCTGAACAGGTGCAGCAACGTTTGATCCCGAAGTTGCCAGTGCAACCGGTGCACCTGACGACAGCCGCGGCGCTTCATGCGCCGTTCGACGGTACGCTCAGGCTGACCGCCGACGCGGCTTTGTTATTGGTGGGCGATCAAATAAGCTTGAAAATCTGGGGTGCAGCGCTGGAATTGACGCCGGGGGCCAGCGTTCTGGCCGGTGAGGTGATCGGCCACGGTAACGGCTCACTGTTGCTGCAGCTGTGTTCCGCTCCAGACCTGAGTCCGCCACTGTTCACAACGCCTTCCTGGGCAGATGCATGGCAGGTGTTGTGTCCTTCACCGGCTTCGCTGTTGGGGTTTGATTGCGACGCACCTTCACTGCCGGATTCCGCAGAATTGCTGGCGCGTCGCGATGCCCGTTTCGCTCGCTCGCAAAAGCATTATTACCAGGCATCGCCGCAGATCGAGCAGGGCGTGGTACCGGACATCATTACGATGGCCAAAGGCATGGGTAACGGTCATCCATTGGGGGTCGTGATTACCCGTCGCGAAATTGCCGAAGCGTTGGAAGCTGAGGGGTATTTCTTCTTCTCGGCGGGCGGCAGTCCGGTCAGTTGCCGGATCGGCATGGCGGTGCTGGATGTCATGGAAGAAGAAAGGCTCTGGGAAAACGCAGAAACAGTGGGCGGGTATTTCAAGGCCCGGCTGCAAGCCTTGATCGACATCCATCCACTGGTCGGTGCCGTTCATGGCATGGGCTTTTATCTGGGCGTTGAATGGGTGCGTGATCGCCAGAGCCTGGAGCCCGCGACCGAAGAAACAACTTACCTGTGCGACCGGCTGCGGGATCTGGGCATTTTCATGCAGCCAACCGGCGACTATCTGAACATCCTGAAAATCAAACCACCGATGTGCACAACCCGGCAGAGCGTGGACTTTTTTGTGGACAGTGTGTCAAAGGTGTTGGCTGAGTTGGAGTGATCGCTGACGCCCTCGCGGCGGAAGGCTCTCTCATAAACAACATGCAAATTACTGGATTGAAATACATTTTCTGTAGGAGCTGCCGAAGGCTGCGAAGCATTTTTTCTGAGACGCTGCGATCGCAGCCTTCGGCAGCTCCTGAAAATATAAATTGCAGATTTGTATCGATTTTTAAGGTTGAAATATATTTTTATTTCCTGTTTTTAGCTTTTAAACCCGATTTTTATCGTCTATAAAGTCGCCAACTATCGATTTTCGATTCGACGCCTCACTGGAGTCCTGATCACCCATGACCACTATCAACAGCACGCCACGCGCCGACGGTTTCCATATGCCCGCTGAATGGGCTCCTCAGACCCAGACCTGGATGGTCTGGCCTGAACGTCCGGATAACTGGCGTCTGGGTGGCAAGCCGGTTCAAACTGCCCACGTTGCGGTTGCCAAGGCCATCGCGCGCTTCGAGCCAGTGACCGTTGCAGTTTCGGCTGCCCAGTACGACAACGCGCGTGCACGCCTGGACGTGCCTAACATCCGTGTCGTGGAAATCAGTAACGACGACGCCTGGGTGCGTGATACCGGGCCAACCTTCGTGATCAACAATCAGGGCGAAGTGCGCGGCGTGGACTGGGACTTCAATGCTTGGGGCGGTTTCGACGGTGGTCTGTACGCTCCGTGGAATCTCGACTCCCAGCTGGCGAGCAAGGTGCTGGAAATCGAGCGATGCCCACGCTATGTGACCCCAGGCTTCGTTCTGGAGGGCGGTTCGATTCATGTCGATGGCGAAGGCACGCTGATCACCACCGAGGAATGCCTGCTCAACCGCAATCGTAACCCGCATCTCTCTCGCGAAGAGATCGAAGCGATCCTCAGCGCCAACCTGGCTGTGGATAAAGTGATCTGGCTTCCTGATGGGCTGTTCAACGACGAAACCGACGGGCATGTCGATAACTTCTGCTGCTACGTACGACCGGGCGAAGTGTTGCTGGCCTGGACCGATGATCCCAAAGACCCCAACTACTCACGTTGTCACGCGGCGTTGGGTATTTTGGAAAACACCCGGGATGCCAAGGGCAGGGCATTCGTCGTTCACAAGATGCCAATCCCGGGTCCTTTGTTCGCCACCGAAGAAGAATGCGCGGGTGTCGATCAGGTGCATGGCAGCCAGGAACGCAACCCATCGGTGCGCCTGGCGGGTTCTTACGTGAACTTCTTGATTGTGAATGGTGGGATCATCGCCCCCAGCTTTGACGATCCGATGGACGGAAAAGCCCTGGAAATACTGCAGCAGCTGTTTCCGGAGCACGAAGTGGTCATGGTTCCGGGGCGCGAATTACTGCTGGGTGGCGGCAATATTCACTGTCTTACCCAGCAACAGCCAGCGCCTCACCGGGCCTGAATTACGAGGCGCGGTTACATTCGCGTTACATAGTTGGCTTCGTTCTTGCTGTGATCAAGCCCATCCAGGTGATGGGCTTTTTTGTGGGGTTACGTTTCTGACGTTTGCCTTCTGGATGGGGCGACGGCCGGTTTTGAAACGTTCTCCACTTAGCCTTTCTGTCACAAAGGGTCAGTACATTGAGCCCCTCACGACTTAAGAGGTTGTCCTATGAACGCAGGTCTAGAGCATCGCGCTCGTAATTTGTCTGCTAGTAGCGAAGCGCGCCAGATGATGGCTGACTGGTTAAGGACGACCAGTATGCGCAAACCTCAACGCCCGGATGTGAGGCAGATGCTTTTGCAGCGTTACCCTGCGGGGCTCTTCAATGAAGCCGAGCTTGAAGCGCTTCTGAGCGTACTCAAGGATGAAAGCCCCTCCAAAAGCGATCCTTCCGGACAGTTATAAGCATAGAAAGTTTCGCAAATTGACAGTTTTATGACCGGCGGATACGATTTGCGTCCTCCGCCTGTGGCCATTGCGCCATGTACGTGCATCAGTAGTCCACTGCGATGATTTCGTGCGGGCTTCACGAATATGACATTCGGAAGCCGCAGACACCCCTTGGGTTGTCGCCACAGTGCGCGATCAAATCAGCAGAAAAAGGACAACTGGAAATGCTTAACAAACGGATTAGTTTGCTTGCACTGGGTCTGATCAGTGCTGGCCAGGTCATGGCTGACAGCCAGGCAGACTCCAAAGGCTTCGTTGAAGACAGCCACCTGAATCTTGCACTACGCAACGCTTACATCAATCGCGATTACAAAAAGCGTGAGCCAAACTCTGATCGTGCAGAGTGGGGCCAGGCTTTCACCGGCGCATTCGCCTCCGGTTTCACTCAAGGCACCGTTGGCGTGGGCGTTGATGCATTCGCGCTCTACGGCATTCGTCTGGACGGCGGCAAAGGCCGCAGTGGCGCTCCCGGTATCGACTTCTTCAAGCAAGGCGACAGCGGCGCGGCTGCTGATGACCTCGCTCGTGCGGGTGCCGCAGTCAAGGCGCGTATCTCCAACACTGTCATCAAGTACGGCGATCAAATGCCAGCACTGCCAGTGCTGAGCTATGACAACGGTCGTCTGTTGCCAGAAAGCTTCACGGGCACGTTGATCACTTCCAAAGAGATTGATGGTCTGGAGGTCAACGTGGGTCGCTTCACTCAGGAAGCCCGCAAGTCTGCCGAAGGGCGTGACAGCGGTGGCCTGAAAAGCATCAACGTTTACGGCGCCAGCTACAAGTTCACCGACGAGTTCACTGCCGCGTTCTACGCCTCCGACAACGAGGACGTATTCAAGAAGCAGTACGTGAACCTGAACTACGTGTTTGCCTTGGCACCTGACCAGTCGTTGACGTTCGACTTCAACGGCTACAAAACCAAGATGGACAAGGATTACTCTGCGTCCACTCTGGCGGGCGACCGTGACAACAAGATCTGGAGCCTCGCGGCGACCTGGGCTGTGGGCATTCACTCCTTCACCCTGGCTCACCAGCGCAGCACCGGCGAAACCGGCTACAACTACAGCGGCTACCAAAACGACGGCGGCTACGGTGATGGCGGTAACACTATCTATCTGGCCAACTCGTACTGGTCTGACTTCAACGGCAAGGACGAGCGTTCGTGGCAAGCAGCCTACGGCATTGACCTGTCCGGTCTGGTTGCTCCAGGTCTGAGCTACAAAGCTGCCTATGTGCGCGGCAGCAACATCGATGACGGCACTGACCGTGGCAATGGCACTGAGCGCGAAATCTTCAGCCAGCTGACTTACGTGGTACAGAGCGGCCCGGCCAAGGACTTGTCCCTGCGTCTGCGCAACTCGTTCCTGCGGGTGTCTGATAACGCCAGCGGTTACAACGTTAACGGCAACGAAACCCGTATCTTCGTTGACTACCCGATCAACGTTTTCTGATACCGCGCAATCTCGCTGTAAACGCATGACCGGTGGGAGCGAATTCATTCGCGAAGAGGCCAGTACATTCAGCGCAAATTGCGTCTGCAGTGATACAGCTTTCGCGAATGAATTCGCTCCCACAATCGATTGGGCTTCAGGTCCGGCTACTATGTGCTTCACCCCAGCCTGACTCGGTCACTTCATTGACTACCCGATCAACGTTTTCTGATGCCGCGCCCAATCCCGTTGTAAGCGCATGACCGGTGGGAGCGAATTCATTCGCGAAGAGGCCAGTACATTCAGCGCAAATTGCGTCTGCAGTGATACAGCTTTCGCGAATGAATTCGCTCCCACCATTTATTGGGCTTCAGGTCCGGCTACTATGTGCTCCACCTCAGCCTGACTTGGTCACTTCATTGACTACCCGATGAGCGTTTTCCGATGCCGCGCAATCCCGTTGTAAGCGCGTGACCGGTGGGAGCGAATTCATTCGCGAAGAGGCCAGTACATTCAGCGCAAATTGCGTCTGCAGTGATACAGCTTTCGCGAATGAATTCGCTCCTACCATTTATTGGGCTTCAGGTCCGGCTACTATGTGCTTCACCTCAGCCTGACTCGGTCACTCTCATGGCCCTCGCTGCACCTCCCGACCTTTCTGATACTGCCGTGCCCGTGCAACCTCTGGCGCGTACCTATCCGCGTGGGCGTTTTATCGAGCCTCATGAGCATGTATGGGGTCAGGTGCTGTACGCCACCTCCGGGGTGATGTGGGTGGAAACGCCACTGGAAGCTTTAGTCGTGCCGCCACAACGTGCAGTGTGGCTGCCGCCGGGCGTGATACATGGCATTCGCGTCGTCACTGATCTGGAGATGCGCAACATCTACCTGCGTCCGGCCATTGCCGACACGCTGGAAAAAACCGTGCAGGTCTTTGAAGTGGGCCGTCTGTTGCGCGAGCTGATTCTGGGGTTGGTCGCTCAGGCCGATGATCAAGAGTCGGATTATTACGACGCGCTGGTAAGCCTGGCACTTCTGGAGTTGCAACGCGCAAAGCGTTCGATTCTGAAAATCCCCATGCCGGACAACTCGGACCGGCGCTTGCTGAGTCTCTGTCAGGCCGTGATGAGTGAGCCGTCACTGGACATACCGTTCGAGCAACATGCTGAAAATGCCGGAGCCAGCTTAAGAACCCTGGCGCGTCTGTTTCAGGGCTCATTAGGGATGGGCTTCGCTGAGTGGCGTCGTCAGGTGCAACTGGCGACCGCGGTGGCTGAAATCATTCAGGGCGTACCGGTCAGCACTATCGCGCGATCACTGGGTTATTCGCCTAGCAGCTTCAGCGACATGTTCAAGCGCGAGTTGGGTGTGGCGCCTTCGCAGTATTCTGCGGGTGATCGCTAGCCACGCAGCACCGCTCCCACATGGAACTGTGTTTGCATCCACCCTGACCGATATTCAGAAGTCCTTGGCCGATAGCTTTTTTCTCCCATCCCTAAACTGGGTGCATGAGCAATTTATGCACGGGGTTCACCATGAGTTACCTCATCTCCATCTTCATTGGCATCGCCGTAGGCCTGCTTTACGGCGCGCTTGATTTCCGCTCGCCCGCACCGCCCGCTGTCGCACTCGTTGGCCTGACCGGCATGTTGCTGGGCGAAAAGCTGTGGCCAATGGGCAGGCAACTGGTGGCCTCCTGGTTTTCCTGATCATTCATTTCCTACTCAATGGAGGCTTCCATGAAGGCCCTGCAGTTCTCCCGAACCGGCGACCTCGCCGCTCTGCAATATGTCGACCTGCCCACGCCTGTGCCCGCTCAGAATGAAGTGCTGATCGAGGTCAAAGCCGCAGGCCTGAACCCCAGTGATGTTAAGAACGTACTTGGGCGTTTTCCCTACACCACCTTGCCGCGGGTGCCGGGGCGGGACTTTTCGGGCGTGGTCATTGAAGGCCCTGACGACCTGTTGGGACGGGAAGTGTGGGGCACGGGTAAAGAACCAGGCTTCTTCCGCGACGGCTCTCACGCTCAGTTTCTGACCTTGCCCGCCAAGGGCGTTGCGCTCAAACCCAAGGCGCTGAATTTCAGTCAGGCCGCCAGCCTTGGCGTGCCTTACACCACAGCGTGGGATGCTTTGCAACGCAGCCTGGTCAATGCCGACACACGCTTGCTGGTCATCGGGGCTAACGGTGCTGTGGGCAGTTCGGCGTTGGCATTGGGCAGGATTCTCGGCGCGCGCGTACTTGGTGCGGTACGTCGCCCGGAACACATTGCCACGCTGCAAGAGCAAGGCTTCGACGGCATTGTGCTGGGCAAGCCTGAAGAGCTGGCGGCGCAGGTCAACGGGGTTTTCCAGAGCGGTGCCGATGTGATTTTCGACACTACCGGCTTCTGGCTTCCAGCTGCGGTGCCTGCATTGGCAACCTTCGGCCGTATCGCCATCATCGCGGCACCCTTGGACGGCCATGTGCAACTGCCTTCACTAGCGCTGTACCGTAAAGGCGGTTCGGTGGTGGGGATCAACTCGCTGC
Organism: Pseudomonas sp. ICMP 561; assembly: GCF_002699985.1. GTDB lineage: Bacteria > Pseudomonadota > Gammaproteobacteria > Pseudomonadales > Pseudomonadaceae > Aquipseudomonas > Aquipseudomonas quasicaspiana. The sequence continues at coordinate 102,975 of NZ_LKBT01000009.1, forward strand.
TTTACGACTGCCAGGCCTGCGCGAAGATGCTTGATCAGTTCGGTCGATTCTTCGACGAAGGCAGCTTGCCGCTCCCGACGGGGTTGGTCGAATCACCGTTGAGCGAAGGGCCGGCGCGGTACGAAGAGGTTAATGAGGGCGCGGGGGAGAAAGTAATTTTGTTGCCGTAAGGCGACTTTGATCAGCAAGCGCAAGACCGTTCATGGCACTGCACTGTCTTGCGACAAACAGTGGATCTGTAGGAGTGAGCTTGCTCGCGATTCGAGTTTTTGGTAGTCGAAATTATCGCCTGAAAAGATGCTATCGCGAGCAATCCGGATCGCCACCCCCGCTAAAACCGATTCAACGACATGAATTGCGAGTTGCGCGAAATCCCCCACCTTTTTAGTGACCCCCATCACAAAATTTTCCCCTTGTAGGAACTTTCTTCGAATGAGGGGTCTGTTTCAGCATTGATACACCTTGTTAAATTTGCCAACGATTGCTGGCACTTTGCTGCTATCAGCTGGCATCTAGCCGGTATCTAAGCTTCCACTTCGCGGTTGCTGTTTCTTCTTCCTGCTCGGGCACTTCCCATGCCTGAGACATATCGATGGAATGTTTATGTTTGCCTCCCCACGGACGTGGCTGCATTCGTGCGCCTTATTGTTTGCTATCGGCTCGCCTGTTTTTGGCGCGACTGTGCCGACCCCGGGCGATCAGGACCTGATTCGTGATCGACAGAACCGGCTGATTGAAGAACAGCAACGCCGACTCAAGGAGCTCAAGGAGCTGCCCGGCTCCAGCGCTGAGCAGGCTAAACCGGCCTCGCCCGAGGATGCGCGCTGCTTCCCGATAAAAACCATTGAGCTTCAGGGTGCCGAGCGCCTGGGTGGTGTTGATCGCGATCGGCTGCTCAAGCCCTATATGGATCGCTGCCTGGCCGTGGCTGATTTGAACGAGCTGCTCAAGGCCATTACCAATTACTACCTCGATCAAGGGCTGGTCACCAGTCGTGCGTATTTGCCACAACAGGACCTGTCCAAAGGGCACCTGACGGTACTGGTGGTGGAAGGCAAGCTTGAAAGCCTGAAAGGCGCGCCAGGCAGCACGGTATCTGAGCGCGAACTGGCGATGGCGTTTCCGGGGGCGACAGGTGAGGTCCTGAACCTGCGCGAAATCGAGCAACTGGTGGACCAGCTCAATCGATTGCCGTCCAGACAGGCTCAGATGGAGCTGGCGCCAGGTAACGAGGTGGGTGGCAGCGACGTACTGGTGCGCAACGAGCCACAGAAGCCCTGGCGCGCAAGCCTGTCGCGCAACAACGATGGGCAGAAAAGTACCGGCGAACAGCAGGTCAATGCCGGGCTTGAGTGGGACAGCCCGCTGGGCATCGCCGACCAGCTGATTGTGCGTGGCGGACACGATGTGGTCAGCGATCACCAGTCCACCTCCAAAAACGGCATGCTCTATTACAACGTTCCGTATGGCTGGTGGAACTTCAGTTACACCTACAGCCAGAGCGACTATCGCTCGCAGGCCCAAGGTGACGGTTTCAGCTTCAAACAGAGCGGAGACAGCCAGAATCACCAATTTCTCGCCGAGCGTCTTATCCACCGCGACGCCGTCAGCAAAACCTCGGTCAGTGCCGGGCTGGCTCATTTGCGCACCAACAACTACATCGACGACGCCCGACTTGAGGGCAGCAGCAACCGGATAACGGAAGCGCAGTTCGGCATCAACCACGGTCGGCGGATCGGCAACTCTTTCGTCAACCTTGACCTTGGCATGCAGCAGGGCATCGGCGCACTGGATGCACAACAGGATGATCAACGGCGCGACGAATTGGGCAACCTGACTCCCACGCCGCGCTACCGCAAATACACCGCCACCGCGAGTTATCTGCTGCCGTTCAACTGGCTGGGCGAGTCCTTCAGTTTCAGCAGCCTTGCGACGGGGCAGCGCAGCGAAGACGTGTTGTTCAGCTCGCAACGTATCAGCGTCGGTGGCAGCTCTTCCGTGCGCGGCTACAAAGATCAATTCCTGTCCGGCTCCAGTGGCGGCTACTGGCGTAACGAGCTGCGCTGGACCCGGCCTGTGACGCTGGACTGGCTGCGCCCCGCCTTTAGCCAGTACGGCACCAGCGTCGGTTACGACCAGGGTGTGGTCAGTAATGACCGGTACAGCGGTGGTTTCAACGGGCGCGTATCGAGTAACTCTTTGCAACTGTTCGCCAGAGGCGAGCACGTCAGCGCCAGCGTGACGTTCGCCCATTCGCTGGAGCGCCCAAGCGTGCTCACCGAGCGCGAAGCCCCGATCTACTTCCAGGTCGACCTGTTTCTCTAATTAATCAAATTTGTTGCCGCGAGACTTCGAAAATGGACGTTCATCAATTTGCACTTCTGGCCCGCCAACCTTCTGCTGAGTTGAAGCCACGCAAGCGCTTTTTAGGCGTGTCCAAGCGTGCGTTGGCGTTGCTGATGGTCAACGTCATGTTTTGGCAGCCGATCTGGGCGCAGGCGGCGGGCGGAGTTGCAGTCAGCGGCGGCACCAACACCAGCGTGGGGCAGGCCGCGAATGGCGTTCCGGTGATCAATATTGCGGCCCCCAATGCGGCGGGGCTGTCTCATAACCAGTTCAAGGATTACAACGTCGGCAAGGAAGGCGTGATCCTCAACAACTCCACCAGTGCTGCACAGAAGACTCAGTTGGCGGGCTATATCAACGGCAACAGCCAGTTGGGCGGCAAAGCAGCAGGCGTCATCCTTAACGAAGTCAACGGCGGCAGCGCCAGCCAGCTCAATGGCTACACCGAAGTCGCAGGCAAGTCGGCGCGGGTCATTATTGCCAACCCTTACGGCGTGACCTGTAACGGTTGCGGCTTCATCAACACGCCTCGTGTGACCCTCAGCACCGGTAAGCCAGTGCTGGACGGCAACGGCAAGCTTGATCGTTTCGAAGTCGATGGCGGCAGTGTCAACATCGAAGGCGATGGCCTCAACGCTGACAATGTCGATCAGTTCGACATCATCACCCGTTCGGCAAAAATCAACGCCAACATTTACGCGAAACAGCTGAACGTCGTCGCGGGCGCCAATGACGTTAATGCTGACACCCTGGCCACCACTGCACGTGCGGGCAACGACGCCGAAAAACCAGCGTTGGCGATTGACTCGTCGGCACTGGGTGGCATGTACGCCAACACCATCAAACTGGTCGGCACCGAGAAAGGTGTCGGGGTAAAACTGGCTGGCGATATGGCTGCCAGCGGCGGCGACATGCAAATCGACGCCAACGGCCATTTGACCATGGCCAAGGCGGCCGCCAGCGGCGCAGTCAACGTCAATGCTGCCAGCCTTGATGCACAGGACTCGATCTACGCCGGTACTTCGGCAAACGTGCAAACCCGTGGCAGCCTCAAGAACCAGAAGGTCCTGGCCGCCCGTGACCGCATCACACTGAGCAGTGGCGGTCAGTTGACCAACAGCGGCACTGTTCAGGCGGGCATCAACCCCGACAACACCCGCAACGCCACCGGTGATGTCAGCCTGAATGGCAAAAAGATCAATAACACCGGCAACGTCGTCGCCACCCGCAACCTCAGCGCCACAGCAGAGCAATCGCTGACAAACAGTGGCGCGATCCAGGCCACCACCGCTGCCAACAGCGCCGCTGATACCGGCAATGTCAGCCTCGCCGGAGCATCAGTCACCAATACCGGCAGTGTGGTTGCCAGCCGCAATCTCACGACCACCGCTTCGCAAACCGTAGACAACAGCGGCGTGTTGCAGGCGGGTGTCAACGCGGATAACTCCCGCAATGCTATCGGCGACATCAACCTCAACGGCCAAACCGTCACCAACACCGGCAGTGTGATTGCCAGCCGCAACCTGTCGGCAACGGCCGGTCAATCGCTGGTCAACAATGGCGGCATCTTCGCAGCCGGTCAGACGTTGATCGCCACGACCTCGTTACTCGATAACCAGAACAACGGCCAACTGCTCAGCGATGGAGGCATGACGCTGACGGCCGACAGTCTGCTCAACGGTTCGGACGGTTACATCAGCAGCGGCGGAGGGATGACCATCCGCGCAGGTGCAATCAACAACCGCGCAGGCCTCATCGAAAGTGGCTCAACTCTGGATCTCGGCGCGTCCACCCTGGACAACACCAACGGGCAGATTCGTTCCCTGGGGCTTACAGGTAACAGCCGCTTCGCCATTGCTGGCCTGCTGGATAACAGCGGCGGCGCACTTGAGTCCGCTAACACTGACCTGAGCCTCGCCGCTGGCAGCTTCCAGAACCTCAACGGCAGCATTCTGCATGTTGGCACCGGCGCACTGGATGTCTCCGGGCTGGCCCTCGACAACGCGGGTGGCAGCCTGGTCACGCGGGGTGGTTTGACGTTCAACAAAGCCGCCTGGACCAACAGCAGCGTGATTCAGGCTGCCAACCTGACGCTCGATGTCGGCAACTTCCAGCAAACCGCAACGGGTCAACTTCTGGGGACCAACAGTTTCGTCGGCAGAGGCGCTAACTGGTCAACCAATGGCGTCATTGCCAGCGATGGCCGCGTGGATCTGACCCTCACCGATCAGTTGACCAACAGCGGTCGCATCACCTCGGCAACCAGCGTGGGCGTCAACGCACCACGGGTCAGCAACCTCGGCACCCTGGCTGCAGGCCAAGTACTGACGGTCAGCACTGGCAGCCTGCTCAACGACCACGCGCTGATTTTCAGCGGCGGCAATATCAGCCTGCAGGTTGATGAACTGAATAATGTTGCATCCGACATCTACGCGATGGGCAACTTGCTTGTCGATCGTGATGGTCTGGGCGGGCTAGCCACCAGCATCACCAATAGCTCCTCGAACATCCAGGCCGACGGCACTCTGAGCCTGGCGGCGAGCACCATCAAGAACATCCGGACCATTCTGACGGTCGAGTCGGGAATCTACAGCGCCTCGATTACGCCTACCGCGTGTATCGAAGGGCAGACGGCTGGCGACTGTGAGGGGGGCAAACAGAACCGGCCTTTCCTGATCAGCCAGCGTGATCATCTGGCCGTTACTGAAGCCAGCGCGGCCTCAAGCATCACCTCCGGCGGCAGCATGCTGCTCACTGGTGGGAGTCTGCTCAACAGCAGCAGTAGCATCGCTGCGGGAGGCAACCTCACCGCCATCTTTGATGATCTCACCAACACCGCGATTGAAACCCACGACACCCAGACCGACCGTGTTTTTGTAACAGAGCGAACCCGTAGCCCTGGTTTCATGCGCCGACTGGCCAGTGCGTTTACCCAGAAATACTCAATCGACAGCCCCGGTTACAACAAAAATGATTTGGGCGGTCTTGAAGCCGCGCTTGCCACCTTCATCGGTCGCACTGAAGGCGAAAAGCCCGACTTCGCGAAGACTACCCAACTGGCAGCACCTGACCAAAGCTACTCCGCCATCATTCAGGCGGGCGGCGCAGTCAACGTTCAGGCCAAAAACGGCATCGACAACTCCGTCGTGCGCGGTGGCTACACCTACGTGGGCAGCGGCGCAAAAACCGACACCAGCGAGCCGGGTTACTCCACCGTCGTCGCGCTTAATCCTCAACTGGCACCGGATCTGGGTCAGCAAGCGGTCAACCCGATAAACCTGCCCGGCTTCCAGCTGCCCACCAGCCAGTTCGCCTCCAACCCGCAAAAATACCTGATCGAAAGCGATCCGGCGTTTACCAATCTGGGCCGCTTCCTGAGCTCGGATTACATGCTCGACAAGCTGGGCTACAACCCGGACGAAGCCCAGAAACGTCTGGGTGATGGTTACTACGAGCAGAAACTGATTCAGCAAGCCGTCATCGCCCGCACCGGCCAGCGTTTCATCGACGGCCAGACCAGCGATGCAGGCCTGTTCAAATACCTGATGGACAACGCCATCGCCAGCAAGGACGCCCTCAACCTGTCAGTGGGCGTAAGCCTGACAGGCGAGCAAGTCGCAGCGCTGACCCACGACATCGTGTGGATGGAACAGCACGAAGTCTCGGGTCAAAAAGTACTCGTGCCTGTCCTGTACATGGCCCAGGCCAATAACCGTCTGGCCCCCAACGGTGCATTGATCACCGGCAACGACGTCTCCCTGTTCAGCGGTCGTGACCTCAACAACAGCGGCACCCTGCGCGCCACCAACAACCTTGGCGTCAGCGCTGGCGGCAACCTGACCAACTCAGGCCTGGTCGAAGCGGGCAATCTGCTGCAAATGCGCGCTACCAACAATCTGACCAACACCGCAGGCGGCGTCATTGCCGGGCGCAACGTCGACCTCGTCGCCGTCAATGGCGACCTGCTCAACGAGCGCAGCGTCACCACGCACCAAAGCGACAGCGGCTACCGTTCCGAGCGCACCCAGTTCGTCAATAACGCTGCACGCATCGAAGCCGCCGACACCCTGACGATGCAAGCCAAACGCGACGTCAACAGCATCGGCAGCGTGATCAAGAGTGGCGGCGACACCACCATTCAGGCCGGACGCGACGTCAACATCGTCTCCGCCCAGCAAGAAAACAGCGGCGCCGTCGGCACGCGTTCCACCCGCCAGAACATCACTCAATACGGCTCCGTTGTAGAAGCCGGTCGCGACTTCCAGGTCGTCGCCGCCCGCAACATCAGCGCCGTCGCCAGCCAGATCAGCGCCACGCGCAACCTGACTCTGGACGCCGCCGAAAACCTCAACATCGCCTCCGCGGCGGATGAGCAGCATTCGTACAGCAAGAGCAAAAAGGTTACGGCTCAGGAAGATCATGTGAGCCAGGTGTCGAGTGTGCTTAAGGCGGGTGGCGACGTAGCGCTGCGTGCCGGGCAGGACATGGCGCTGGTGTCCAGCAAGATCACGGCCGGTAACCAGGCATATGTTTACGCTGGCAACACCCTGAGCCTGCAGGCCGCTCAAGACAGCGACTATTCGCTGTACGACATGAAAAAGAAGGGCAGCTTCGGGTCGAAGAAAACCCAGCGTGACGAAGTCACCAAGGTCAACTACGTCGGCACCGAAATAACCACAGGCGGCAACCTTGTCCTGGCCAGTGGCGGCGATCAGCTTTACCAGGTTGCCAAGCTCAACAGCGGCAAGGACCTGACGCTGGAGAGCGGTGGTGCGATCACCTTTGAGGGTGTGAAAGATCTGCATCAGGAGAGTCACGAGAAGAGCAGCAGCAGCCTTGTCTGGAACTCCATGAAGGGCAAAGGCCATACCGACGAGACCCTGCGTCAGAGCCAGTTGATTGCCCAAGGTGCCTTGGCTATCAAGGCGGTCGATGGCTTGAAGATCGATGTAAAGCAAGTAGATCGGCAGACGGTAAGTCAGACCATTGATGCAATGGCCAAAGCCGACCCGCAACTGGCGTGGCTCAAAGACGCCGAAAAACGCGGTGATGTGGACTGGAGGCAAATCAAGGAGGTCCACGACTCCTTCAAGTACAGCAACTCCAGTTTGGGCCAAGGCGCAATGCTGGCGATCATTATCATCGTGACGGTAGTGACTGCCGGCGCTGGAACGTTCGCTACAGCGGGCGCTGCGGCAGGTTCGGCTGCCAGCGGCGCGGCTACAGCAGCCAGTATATCTACTGCCACCGCAGCAACGATAGGTACTGCTGTGGAAGCGGCAACAGTGGCGACTTTGACGTCGATGACTTCCCAAGCCGTTGTCAGTACGATCAACAATAAAGGCAATCTCGGTGGCGTTTTCAAAGATACATTTAGCAGCGACAACCTGAAGGGGCTTGCTATCACCGGCGCTACCGCTGGTTTTACCGCGGGTGTAATCGACCCTAACTTGGGCGGTACGACCAAGCCCTACAACAACCTCACCAAGGGGTTTGATTTATCCTCACTTAACGATGTGGGTGGTTTCGCCCTCCATGCAGGCGCACAAGGCGTCGCTTCCGGAACCATCAAGACAGCCATCAACGGCGGTAGCCTGGGAGACAACGTTCTTGATGACCTTGTCTATCAGGCAGGCAATGTCGCGGGGGCAATCGGTTTCAACTATGTCGGCACCTACGCGCAGAATGAATACCTGGCTGCCGCAAAAGCCAATGACGCGGTAGGTAAAGCACTCTGGGATGAAGGTGGCGCAGCGCGTACGGCGATGCATGCCTTTATGGGCGGAGCCATGTCCTCGGCCACGGGGGGGGACTTCACTACGGGTGCGGTTGCCGCGGGCGCAAGTCAGGCGATGGCCAAGGTCTTGAATGAGACTTTTCAGTCACATCCTGAATTCCGAGAGGGCGCGTCACAAATTGTCGGCTTGACCGCTGCTGGCCTAGCCGGTGGTGATGTCAATACAGCCTCGAGAGTTGCGCAGATCGCGGACCAGTACAACCGCCAACTGCACAACAACGAAAGTGCTGTGCTCACAAAGCTCCGTGAGGAAAACCCTGCAAACGCTGATCGCTTGGACGCGGCAGCTTGTGCATTGGTGAAATGCAGTGCCTCTGTTCCAGTTGGGGGGGATGGATACGACAAACTTCTGAAAATGGAAACCGATGGCGCTGGCTATACGGCTGAATTGAATCAACTGAAAGCCACAGGCGTGTTCGGCGAATACTCGAAATGGGATAAGGCTAACGACGCACTGCTGAAGAATGACGAGTCTATCAAGCGTAGTGGCAATGCCAGTGCTGCCATCGCTGGTGCGGCTGCAGCTGCGGGTGGTTATGCAGGCGCCGTAATGACAGCTCCTGCGTGTCTTACTATCATCGGTTGCACACTTCCGGCACTTTCCCTGGCGGGTGGTACTTATTCAGCCATGGAAAGCCTGGAGGCAACCCGGCAAATCTTCGCGCCTTATAAGGGCACACAGGGTGCCACTGTCCTGGCGTCGATGGATATTAACACCTATCCCGGCGACGTCAGTCCGATTATTGACTACGGGACTACGGCTGCTAAAGTCGCAGCGGGGGTCGCGCTCGGGAGGTTGGGTGGCAAGCTCGCGTCGGGCGAGTACAGCCTGCTGAAGGTCGAGGGGAAAGGTGCTGGCAGTGCGGTAGATGATGTTGCGGGTGGTGCGAAAGTGTCGGGTGAAAAAACATCCGGCAGGGAAAGCGCAGGTGGCGCTGGGAAAACTGGCGAGGGGAGTTCTTCAAAAAATCCAGAGTCCCCTCACCCATCGCCAGACGCAGAAGCAGGGTTTAGCAACCTTCCCAAAATGTGGGATGTGCCCGACACAACTATTAGTAAGTTTCCGCAGAGTTGGGCGGCCTCACCGAATAAAAAAGGCGTCGGTTTCAGATGGCAAGATCCAAACAATAAAGGAAACGGCGTTCGTATCGATAAAGGTGAGCCTAGTATCAGTCAGCCCACCCAACAGGTAGATCATGTTATCGTTAGATCTAATGGGCAGGTTATTGGCAGAGATGGAAAGCCAGTGACCGGATCGATCAAAGAAAATGCGGAACAAGTTCATATTCCATTAAGTGAGTATAAAAAATGGAAAAGTTGGAGCTCTCCGAATTAAAATTTCCCGCGATGAGAGATGAGTTGATCTCTTACTTGATGGGGTTGTCGAGCGCTGAGTATCAAAACAACGCTTGGGTTGCTAGAGAAGACCCAGATTTAGCTTATGATGAGTTTAATTATGTTGTGCATTTTTTGTATGATGACACTGATCTAGCGACTGATGCCAACTCGTGGGTCGGATTGATATTTAGGGCGGAAAGTGAAGCGCTCGCTATTTCTGAGGTTGTGCGTAGCTTGGACGTAATATTTGAAAAATATGGTACCGCTCTTTCCGATGCTGAGTATTTGACGAAGCCCGAATGGGCTTACGTCATTGAGTCATCTAAAAATGCACTGCTGGAGCTTTCCTGAGCACGGAGAGGCGCCATTTAAGAGAGTAAGTCGGGGTCAGACCACGATAAACAGCATTGAAGTCGCATTGCGCCGGGATCAGATTGCGATGAGACAACAAGCTCTTTAATAATTCGGCATTTATTTTTGTGATTATCCGATGTTCTCCCGCAACGTCAAGTGCCATGTTCCTAACAGGTGCGGATACTAAGCAGGTGGCTTCAGCCTTTTTTAATAGTTATCGCTAGCTCTGAATACGCGCCTATGCCAACAACCGCCTAGCCCCCAATGGCGTCCTGATCACTGGTCGTGATGTATTTAATGGTGGTCTGACCCCGATTCTCCCCGAAACGGCTATACCACGTTCGTGGGCCAGGAAACGCTCAAGAACAAAAACCGAGAATCGCAGCAAACCGCAGCCGCCAGCCACATTGATGCGGGTCAGGATATCGTCGTCAATTCCGGGCGCGATATCACTCAGCGAGGATCAGACCTCTACGCTAAAAATGACATCGCTCTGCAGGCCGGTCGCGACATAACGATCGATGCAGCCGGTGAGCGCAGCGAAAGTGCCAGCAGCCAAAGTGCCAAGCGCAGCGGTACGACCACTACTGTCAGCTACAACTACGGCAACATGGTTGACGCCGTTAACGGCGCAGGTAAAGGCGAGGACAACACCAGCAAAGCCTCTAGCACCTTGAAGGCCGTAGACGGTGTGAACCAGTTCTTCTCCGGCCCGACCGCTGACGGCAGCATTGGCAACTCCAGCCAGAGTCAGTCGGTAAGCCAGGTTATTAACAGTAACCGCGGCTCAACAATGGTCGCGGGCAACGACATCAGCGTGCTTGCTGGCAATGACGTCACTGTCCGTGGCAGTAATTTCCAGGCAGGCCGTGACATCAACGTCCAGGGTCGGGACGTCACCTTCGACGTCGCCAAAGGCAGCCAGGACAGCGAGGGTGAACAGACCCAAAGCAAAGGTGGGCTCAAAGGCGGCACCACTGGCGGCTTCAAGATCGGCATCGGCGGCAGCACCGGTATTGCAACGCAGGAAGGCATGCAGGGCACGTCCCAGGCTTCGCAACTCAAGGCTGGCCGTGACATTAATCTTGAAGCCCGTCGCGACCTCGCACTGATCGGAACTCAGGCCGCTGCAGTCAGAAACTTTTACCTCAAGGCCGCCAACGACCTCACGATTCGTGCCGCCCAGAATGAGTCCTCCAGCCAGGATGACCGCCACAGCGGCGGCGCTGAGGGCGGTATCGCCGTTGGCCCGAGCGGGATCGGTTTCTATGCCAGCGTAAACATTGGTCGAGGCGAACTGGATCGCGAGGGCAAACAGCAACAGGGGGCTTATCTTCTCGCGGGCAATCAGCTCGGGTTTGAAAGTGGCCGAGACACGACAATCGCTGGCGCTCAGCTAAGCGGTAAAGACGTGACTGGCAACGTGGGTCGCAACCTCAGCGTCTCGTCAGTTCCCGACACCGGGAAGGCCAGCGGCAAGCAGTTTGACGTCAGCGCCACTGTCGTTGTCGGCTACGGCGCGTCTGTCAGCGGCTCTGTCGGCTACGGCAAAACCGACGGCAAAACCAACTGGGTTGGTAATCAAACCTCGATCACTGCGCAAGACAAACTCGACATCAAAACAGGTGAGCATACCCAGCTCGACGGCGCACTCATCGCGTCCAACACCGGCAACCTGAAACTGGATACCGGCACATTGGGCTTCAGTGACATCGCCGGTCAGGACAAAGAGCGCTCCTACTACCTCAATGTGGGCGGCAGCTACGGCCTCGAAGGAGGCCAGCCACAGCAAGACTCCAGCCAGGTGAGCAAAGGTAATTCAGGCGCGAATGGCTGGAGCGTAGAAGGCTACAACTACGAAAAAGACCGTCAACAAATGGTCCGGGGCACGATTGGCGCCGGTGATATCGTCGTCCGTCAGGACGCCGTTACTGGCAAGGACTCGACTGCTGGCCTGAATCGGGATGTGAGCAAGGCGTCCGAGATTACGCGGGACGAAGAGAATCGCACTGATTTGTATGTGACCAAGTCCTCTACCGATGCAGTGCTGAGTCCGGTTGAAACGGTAAATGGCTGGATCGGCGACGCCCAACAATACGGAACGCGTCAGGGGCGAGTTCTCGCCGACGGCGTGAATGGAATTCGTGCCTCTACGCTGACGAACGAAGACATTTCTGCCGAAGCTAAACAGCTGCTGGGTGTAGAGCAGTCTCTCGCATTCGGTAAGAAACTCGTGGCTGGCGGCATGGCTTTTGGAGCCCTTGACGGCGTATTCACTGCGCTGGACAACATGGCCAAGTCGGCGGCTGCGCTTGAGAACTGCGGCGAGAAATGCATACAGCGGGTTGAAAATAATAGCGTTACACCTTCGGCCACCTCCGGCCCAGGCCGCACGCAGGAGCTGCCAGCCAGCCCGGTCAATCCTGAGGAATTTAATATCCTCATGGAGGATGCTGCCGAGTTTTCGCAAACGATACCGGTCACGCAGATTGAAACAGCGATAGCGATGGCGCAGGTCGTGATGGGGCCGATGAAATTCATCATCAGCACCGCAGCCAGCTATGCGGCCAAGCAAGTCGTCGGGGACCAAGTTGATGAGTTAAAAGATCAAGCCGCCATCAAGCTGGTTTCTTTCTTCACCCCTCTGACTGAGGCTGACGTCGTACGTATCGACGCGCTGGCTAAAGAGGACTACGCGAACAAGGTAAAGGGCGCGGTGTTCGATGGCAGCACTGAGCTCATTGGCGCGAAGTTTGTGGTCGACACTGCAGTGCAAACTGCTATTGGCGGCATCGGCAAGGCGGGTGGTAGGATTATTGGGGTTGTGGGGGAGAGAGAGACAAAGGGCGCAGGTGCTGAGGTAAGTGATGTTGCTGTTGTCCGGCCATCGCACAAGCAATCCGAGGTAGATGTTGGAACTGACATTGGTCAAGGTGCTCGCCCACAAGTTAGTTACAAAAATGGAAAAGAGGCACGTTACGGAACATCCGGCAGTGTTCGTCCAGACTGGTGTGTAGGTGACGTATGCAGCGTTGAAGTGAAGAACTACAACATTGCAAAAAATCAAAGCGGGTTGATTAATAATGTTTCCAAACAAGCCATCCAGCGAGCTGAAAATTTACCGAAGGGAATGCAGCAGCAAGTCGTTATTGATGTGCGTGGCCAGATGATAACTGTAGACCAAGAAAGAAATATAATTAAAGGTATTGTTCAGAAGTCGAATGGAGCAATCAAGCCAGAAGCCATTGAATTTAAGAGGAACTGATGAAGAGTGTAGGTTTTCAAGGTGGTAGCTCAATTTTTGAGCTTGGCATGGCTTCGGATATGGTTTGCTTTTTTTCTGTGGTTAGAGAAAAAACTGAGCTATCAGGAAGTGATCTTATTATATTAGATCGACTGTTTCGTCGCTATTTGCGCCTTGAGGATTTAAAGGGGGCGACGATTTTTATGTTGAAGTCCAAAGAGTGCTTGTCTGGCATTTCTAACTGCATTATTGAGTTGGAGAGTTTGGGGTGGGTTTCAAGTAATAGTTGCTTAGATACGACATGCTTAAATTATGCGGAAGTATTCAGTAAGTATTTCGACGGCTTTGAATATTGCGTTGATTCAGCTAAGGGGTTCTATGAGGACTGGGGAGTATACAAGCCTGTCAGAACGATTGTTTGTGATATGCCTGATTACATGATCGAAAAACTTCGGCCATTACATGAGTATGACAATCTTGGTCCTAATGATTCGCCATTCTGGCTGCGTTAGTTTTTATTTGACCATTTCTATGTGACTGAGGGAACTGGGGGCAGACCACGATTGTTTTCATAATCGCCACACCCTTGGTTCAGTACATTTGAATGTTTTTGATGTTTGATGGAGTAAATCGGGGTCAGACCACAATAAAATGCATTGAAGTCGCATTGCGCCGGGAATAGATACGGCGAGATAACAAGCTCTTTAATAATTCGGAATTTATTTTTGTGATTATCCGATGTTATCCCGCAGCGTCGAGTGCTATGTTCCTAACAGGTGCGGATACTAAGCAGGTGGCGTCAGCTTTTTTTAATAGTTATCGCGAGCTCTAAATACGCCACTATGCCGACAACCGTCTGGCGCGCATGGCGCCCTGATCACCGGTCGTGATGTGTTTAATGGTAGTCTGACCCCGATTCTCCACAATGCGTATCTCACTGATATTCAGAATTTGACAGGTCGGCAGTTTACGCCTCAACAGTTGGACCTCTTGAAGGCCGACCTACGTCAAAATACGTATACGCGTCTATCCAAAGAAGAGGTGGAGTTGAACCGGATTGATTTTGACAGGAAATTGCCAAGTATCCGAAAAGAATGGGAAGCAAATACCTGACAAAGTTGGCCCAAGGAAACCTACACTGATGGGTCAGGCGTTGAGAGAGTCAGAAGTTATGATGCTCACCATGTGATTGAAAATAAATTTGGAGGGAAGGCTGAATGGTGGAACATTACACCCGCTTTGCGAGGTGTCGAACACCAGGGCGGCATTCATAGAGCGCAAGGTCCAGCAGAAAAAATATTTGGTAGATAATGATGAAAAACTTAGAAGAAGCACGGCAGCTTATAGACGCCATCACATCCGCTGAGCTGTATGAAGGAGACTTCGGTCATCCCATTTCTGACCGTGCAGCCATACTCATGGGTGTTGACGAGGCAGAGCAAAATAATGTGCCTAGTGACTATCTGGAGTTTCTTGCAGAGCTGGGAACCGGTGATCTCGACGCCGCCTTCTATGTAGACCCAGCGCCAGCTAAGTATTCCTCTATAGTTGGCAAAGAGGTGGAAGAATATAAGGGGATGTATGTAGTTGCAGGGAATCAAAGCGGTGTGTTGTATGCCTTTGACTGCGAAAACGATTGGTCTGTCGTAGAGATCAGCTCTGAAAATGATGGGTTTGCATGCGTATCGGTGAGCTTCTCTGAGTTTATATTAGCGAAGCTTAAATATATTAAAGAGCTTGTCGATTGGCGTGCTGCTCACTGAATCTTTTAATGAGCCTTGGACCTATCGGCTGGCGGGGCCAGACCGTGAAAAAAAACGGGGTCAGACTACGATTGTTTTCGTAATCGCCACACCCTTGGTTCAGTACATTTAAATATTTTTTGTATTTGACGGAGAGGCAGCAGTGAAAAAAGTGACACTCCTAATGTTGGTTGCGGCCTTGGCAGGATGCCAATCCAATGTCAGAAGCTCCGCACCCACGCTGCTCAAAGACGGCGTTCAACTGCAGCAAAAACAGGTGGTCGCGGATGCTGAGCACGCCAAGATCATCATGAGGTCCACCGGCTTCACTTATCCGGTTTTATTCTCGGTGCGCCGTTCTGCTGACCCTGATCAGCGCCCAGAGGTTCTGGGGCGTGTGGTCGATTCCGGTCGCGGCAAGGTTTTTGGCTGGATTGCCAAGATGAGCGAGGTAGCCAACAGCGCAGCAGTCAAGCGCTTCCCTCAACTCGAAGTACAGGCAGATCCCGGTCAATCCATAGAAGTGATTGGTGAGTCCAGGGTCATTAAGGACGGCGGGATTTTTCCTGACAGTGTTACGTACGACTGCGGCCCCATGCGCTCGACGTTCAAACCTGAAAAGCAGAAAACCTATCTGGTTGAATTTGTGATCATTGGAAAGGGCTGCGAACAGCATGTTTATGACGTAACTCAGCCCAATACGCGTGTGCCCGTCAGCACTGAGAATGGCGCGGGCCCGGTCTAGCCATCATGAAGCCCCGGCAGTTTAGTCATGGAGTAAATCGGGGTCAGACCACGATAAAAAGCATTGAAGTCGCATTGCGTCGGGAACAGATTACGGCGAGATAACAAGCTCTTTAATAATTCGGCATTTATTTTTGCGATCATCCGCTGTTCTCCCGCAGCGTCGAGTTCCATGCGCGTAACAGGTGCGGATACTAATCAGGTGGCTTCAGTTTTTTTAATAGTTATCACTAGTTCTGAATACGCCCCTATGCCAATCACCGCCTAGGCCCCCATGGCGCCCTGATCACCGGTCGTGATGTATTTAATAGTGGTCTGACCCCGATTCTCCTCCGTTCTGCTGACCCTGATCAGCGCCCAGAGGTTCTGGGGCGTGTGGTCGATTCCGGTCGTGGCAAGGTTTTTGGCTGGATTGCCAAGATGAGCGAGGTGGCCAACAGCGCCGCAGTAAAACGCTTCCCTCAACTCGAAGTACAGGCAGATCCCGGTCAATCCATAGAAGTGATTGGTGAATCCAGAGTCATCCAGGAGAACGGGCTTTTCCCAGACTCTGTTGTGTATGACTGCGGTCCCATGCGCTCGACGTTCAAACCTGAAAAGCAGAAAACCTATCTGGTTGAATTTGTGATTGTTGGGAAGGGCTGCGAACAGCATGTTTATGACGTGACTCAGCCCAATACGCGTGTACCTGTCAGCACTGAGAATGGCGCGGGCCCGGTCTAGCCATCATGAAGCCTCACCACTTCACCCATGGCGCAACCGCGTATGTGTTGGCCAACCCTGAGTAAATCGGGGTCATACCACGATAAAAAGCATTGAAGTCGCATTGCGACTGGATCAAATTAAGGTGAGATAACAAGCTCTTTAATAATTTGGCATTTATTTCTGTGATTATCCGATGCTCTCCCGCAGCGTCGAGTGCCATGTTCGTAACAGGTGCGGATACTAAGCAGGTGGCTTCAGCCTTTTTTAATAGTTATCGCTAACTCTGAATACGCCCCCATGCCAATAACCGCCTTGCCCCCAATGGCGCCCTGATCACCGGTCGTGATGTATTTAATGGTGGTCTGCCCCCGATTCTCCACTAAACATTTAGAATCAAATTGAATGGAGGTTGTAGGCACTGAGATGGTTGTTAAAGGGCCTCTCGGTGATCGTAGGTATGACATTGTAGTCCGTGACGCAAGCGGTAAGTTGCACGGCCTTGAGGTGAAAAGCGGAACTGCTAATAAGACCAGCTATCAAGAATTCACCGATTATTTTGTTAATGAGTTTGGGGCGCAAGGAAAGGGACGACTAAAAGGTGAAGTCATCGAAAGCGCTACAACAGTTTATGTGTCGTGAGGGTGATGAATATGAAGCTTGAAGCCGAAAATAGTCCCATAATAATTGGCGCTAATCAGGCGCAGCTGGTAAGAGTGTTAAAAAAATTAAAAAGCTACGGCCCTAGCTCATTCGCATGCATAACTGATGACGACGGTAATTATGTGCAAGTAGCTGGAGGCAGATTCACTTGCTTTATTGAAAGATATGACGCAAAAAGCAAAGCTCTGTTTAGAGGTTATCATTCAAATTCCAGCACAAACTTCGAAGATGGAAGCTTGCTATCGTTTGGTGCAGGGCGTGTTCAATTAAAGAAAGATGAGTGGTTTAATATTGAAGATGTGATCGAGGTTTTCTCCCGATTTAATCAGAGTCAGGCTTTGCCAGAAAGCATTTACTGGCGCGAGATAAAGGTTTTGAATCAGAACGGCAGTTAAGAAGCTGGTGCAAAAGGCACTGCAACAGCTCCGAAAGTCACCATAAAAGATCACTATGACCATCACTTGAACATGGTGGAAGACATAAAGGATCAACTTTCTTCTCAAGGGTTCAGAGTCAGCGAAAAAGAAATATCATTCGGCAGCTCCTGCGGAACTGGTCGTTGTAGGCCAGATATCGTGGCCGAAGCACCTGATGGAACCCTGAGAATTATTGAGGTTAAGACAGGGAACGCGGACTTGAGTATTCGTCAGCCAGAAATTTTCCCTTAAATAAAAGATGGGACTTAAATTCCAAGAGGGCAGGTTGCCGAAAGTTTCGGCCTGATACCAGGCGTACCTCTAAAGGACCAAGGTTATCCTAACGGTATCCCTATTGAGATAATGAATTTCCCAGGTGCTAAGTGATGGAAGAAAAAGATGTGGTTTCAACCTTGATGGAGCAGGGTTGGGTTTGCAGCAAGGATGAAGTCGGGGATTATTTTTGCGTGATAGATGTTGATGAGATTAAAGTTCAAATAATTCCATCTGTGAGGAAACGCTCGGACCATTTTCGGGCGTCACTTATGCCATCGGTTTCGACCAGAGAATTCTCGGAGACTGTTGCTTTTGTGCGGGGAGAGGGGAGTGGGTATTCGCCAATAATAGTAAGTAATGAGCCTCCGGAGAAGTTGCCTAAATTTTCCAGTGATGATGTTCTCAGGATGTCTGAGAGCGCCATATCTTGGGCACGCTCTCAAAATATTGAGTCCGGCCTGATGTTCTATAGAAATCTGCCGACTGACAGTAAAGGCGCGATGCCCCTTCGGCACTTAGCTGCATTGGCAATAGCAGGTGACGTTGAACGATTGGACGGTTACAAGAAAATCTTTGAGGTGGGAGATAGGCTAGGTTTTGTACCTTACATTACTGATGCCATGATTGATCGAGCACTTTTGAAGGCCAATAAATAAAGGTCAGACCACGATAAAAAGCATTGAAGTCGCATTGCGCCGGGAACAGATTACGGTTAGATAATAAGTTCTTTAATAAACCGGCATTTATTTTTGTGATTATCCGATGTTCTCCTGGAAAAAAACTCGGTCAGATCGCGGTTTTTTGTGTGAGAGAGTCATCCGTCTTAGCCCAAATAAGCAGGCATACAGTTTTCATCGGCTTAATAATGGTCTGACCCCTATTCTCTTCCGGTGGAACTATTATGGCGGATCAGCGTGTAGTCTCTCGACTTATCGAAAACAACCCTGCTTATAGTGGGCAGCCAATTCGTTTGTTATCTTGTGATACTGGAGCTTGTGATGCCGGGTTTGCTCAGAGTCTTGCGAATAAAATGGGTGTTTCGGTGAAGGCTCCAACTAACTTGGTATGGGCCTACGGCGATGGAAGAATGGTAGTCGCTCCGAGATCTCCTTCGAATCCAAATTTTCCGGACTTATCGAATCAAGGTGAGTTCAAGATTTTTAATCCAGGTAAACCATAGTGGCTATTTCATTAGCTGTGTGCGAGCTATGTGGCGGTAGCTTGGTAAATTTTGAGGAAAATAGCGCTCAAGGGGTAAGGTGCTCCGTTTGTGGCTGGTCGTTAGTTACTACAAATATGTCTGGTATTAAGATTGATGAAGAGGTATATGAGGTATTTTGTGCTGGTGATTATAAAAATAAAACACATATAATGGCTGTGTCCGAGGTGTTTGGGTCTAATTTTTTAGAGTCTAGAAAATTACTTCAGCAGGGCCTGTTTAGGATTTTTTCTGGACAGGCTGTAGACGTATTAAGAGTTCGAAAAATTCTTGCTGGAGTTGGAGTTGAGTACATGATTAAACCCGATTTTTTCTGGGTTTGATGGCATAGGTGCAAAAGGGCCTGCGGGCGGTTTGCCGTCTGGTGAAACGAAAGTAGTAGGTGACGGCACGCAAGCGGCTAATGATGCGAGCTTCGCAGGTGCCAAGGGGCCTGCGAGCGATCTACCGTCTGGTGAAACAAAAGTAGTTGGTAATGGTACGCCAGCAGCCAATGATGCTAGCTTTGAAGGTGCAAAAGGGCCAGGCGAGGTTACCCCTGATGCTATAAGCCCCCCCAAGCTCAGCTCGGTTGAAGACCTGTTTGGGCAGACATTTGACAGTATCCCGCTGTCGCACCTTCCCAATTGGAAGACCGGTTCGCTTACAAATGATGGGGTGTTGGGCGAGCAACTGTCCCTTCAAACCCTTAACGAAAAAACCGGCCTCAATTTCGAACCTCTGCAAAACAGTAGCAACCACGGCTGTGATGGCTGCGCGGTGGCGATCAATGGCGATACGATTACCGTATTGGTGATGGATGCGAAGTCTTCGGTGAATGGCGTGAATAAGGCCGGTACGCCCCATGGGGATCCGGAGACAAGATTGAGAGGGTGGTTGTCTAAGGCCTCAATAATTGAATCCGATCCTGCCTTGGCTGGAGCCTTGGAATCTGCCCTACGAAACGAGGCAGTCAAAGTCCAAGGCGTTACCGTTAAAGTCGGTTTGCCAGCACCCGGTAAAACAGGTCAAGCAGAAATCAAGGTGGAACCATGGCCCAAAAAATAAATCAATGTGAACGCGTGGGTGTAAACCCAAGGTGGCCCTCCTACAAGAGCGTATGTGCTCGCGTCGCTAGAGGGCCGCATGTTGAGGACGCGTTTTATGTCAACGCGATACGCGAATACATCACCAGGGAGGATGCAAGGCCTACTGGTCCGATGATGGTTCCAAATAAAAACAATGCGACAGATACCACCCCGGAAAGAATGGTGCGGGGTAGACTTCATAGGGTACTTGCCACTGCCCCAGACAACCCGCAATGGTTGCAAGAATTGGCTCATTGGATGCGCTACTACCAAGTAGGTGTTTGGCAATTATTCTTTTGGGCGGGGCAGTTTGACGTTTTGGCTAAAGCCTTAGGTAATGACAGACGTCAACAAAACTACAGCATCCAAACCGGTGCCAACATGATGGCCGCCATGGCGATTCTGGGCTGGAAGGAAGCTGTTATCCACCAAGGCTATTTGACCCATGCGGCGCTCAACCGTGGTCATCAACTGGTCATCGAGTATGAAGAGGAGCACCGCCGCGCCCAGGCCTTTATGCTGCGTGTGTTTGCCGATTGGGTGGGCGATGTCTCGCATCAATGGCCTGCTTATGCTTACGACGAACCCATCTACGAAGCCTTGTTGATCAAGTGGCGCACTCCCAGCCCCGACGACCTGATGCCCTGTCTGTTGGCCGCGTGTGACCGCCACACTTGGCAAACCGGCAAAGAGAGTCAGAAGAATTCTTACGACTTCAATCAGGACTCGCACTTGGAGCGCGTGCCGGTGGAAATTCTCTATATCCTGCGCCTGCGCCAGTGGGAAGGTTTAGCCAATCCGCAGCAGATTGATCATCCGCTGATGGCCGCGCCCTTTGACCAATTGCCGCCCGAGCAGCCAGTGCCTGAGTTGGACGAGTTGATGCAAGGTGTGCTCAAACGCGCAAGGGAAGACTGGCCACAGTACGATGAAGTGCTGTCTTTGCCAGCATTGAAGGGTTGAACGTCGTGATTTATGGTTCTTCGGTCGCAGCTACTAGCCGGGTGAAAAAACGGGGTCAGACCACGATAAAAAGAATTGAAGTCGCATTGCGTCGGGAACAGATTACGGCTAAATAACAAGCTCTTTAATAATGCGGCCTTTATTTTTGTGATTATCCGATGTTCTCCCGCAACGTCGAGTCCCATGTGCGTAACAGGTGCGGATACTAAGCAGGTGGATTCAGCTTAATTAATAGTTATCGCTAGCTCTGAACACGCCCCTATGCCAACAACCGCCTGGCCCCTAAAGGCGCCCTGATCACCTGTCGTGATGTATTTAATGGTGGTCTGCCGCCGATTCTCCTCATCAGAAATGGTCCAAAGCTTTGCATCCAAACCAGTGAGGCGACTGTATGAACATTAGTGAATTCAAGAAAGGACTGGAGGGCTGCGTACCCGATATTGCTGATTTGGCCAAACTAGGGCTTTTACCAGATGACGTTGACCAGTTTCGGCGATCCTTCTTCATCCTTGAGCGCGAGGAACGTTTGAACGATCTGGGGCTACCGGGTCAGCTTGGCGAGCTTTTCGAAAGGTATGATCCATCTAATGTTGAAATCGGAATGTTGAGATTCGGGTTAGAGCCGCAGAAGAAAAACTCCAATTGGGTAATAGGCAAAGTCGAAGCCGATTTGCTGGTAGTTGATATGGTTTCTGGCGAGGTTGGCGTCGAGGGCTTCACCGCTGTGCCGAAGCATATGCTTTGGAGGTGTGCGAAGAACGGAGAAAGCTTATTGGCGGCTTTGCTTCCTGCTGCGTGCTTTTTGGGGCGGTGTCTGCATGATGAAGAATTGGCGGGTGACGAACACAGGAGGAAGTCCTGTGTAGAGGCCTGTGTAATCGAGGCTGGTGGTGAACTATATCGACCGTTCTATCAGATGCTAATTGGCTTCTGATGGAGCGGTGCTAACGGTGCAAAAATATGCAGCAGCAGGGAAAAACGTCGTCTTGCGCTATAAACAGAACCCGTAATTGTAATCTGACCCCTATTACGAGGCGAGTGTCGAGGGAGATTGTTGCTGATCATCTAAGCCGCAGTTTGGCAAGGGCGGGGTCACGTAAAGCGGACTCAGACCAAGCCTTTTCGAGCTATTAGATAATTGGAACTCACGGATCTAATTAGGATGGCGACGAATGCTAACGATTCCTTAGGTGGTTAGGCGAGTACTACGGGTCTTCACGGTCAGGTGACTCTTAACAGCTTGAATATTTCGGAAGGTAAGCCAGCGTTCTGAAGGTGAATTTTAGAGAAGGCATCATATACCGTATTACCCAAATGAGGTTGTGCTATGACTAATGACTTGCTCGATGAGTTTTTAGAACTGGAGCTCAACGATTCTGTCCGAGAGGTACTTGCGGTTGCTGTGAGAGCATGTACAAAGGCAGGTGTACAGTTTGTTATAAAAGGTTTGGAATTCAACTGTTTCGATGTCGTATTGGACTTCGAGCGCGGAACTGCTACTTTAGGGCATGTCTTATCTTCAGGCGCGGATAGTGAGCAGAAAATGTCACTGCCGTTTTTCTTCGGGGCGTGTGGTTTAACTAATGATTCAAAATGAAACAAAGGTGTCAGACCATGATTTTTTCAAGAAAGCTTTCGAGAATGCTAAAAAATTGAATGACTCACAAGTGATTTGAGGTGCGTAATGGTGAATGCTGGGGAAACACTGGAGAGTTTACTGGCAAGACGTGTTGCTGGATTTGATTCATTCAAAGCGGAACGCATGCCGGTACTTCATGAGTTTTGTAAGACTTTAGGGTTTGATCAGCCACACGAGGTGCTGAACCGGCCTGAGAGGTTTCTATCATTGCTGGACCGTGGCTTTATGAACACTGTTGTCAGTGAAGAAAATCGGGTTTGGCTCATCACTCGAATAGGGTATTACATTGGCGAGTACCTAGTGTGTCTCTACGACGGCCTCTGGTTGGTTGATAAAGATCCATCTTCACCATCATTTGCTAAGTATGTAGTCGGCGACTTTTCCTTTGAAGGCGTGTCTACCCAAGTTGTTGACCCATTCGAAATGGCTCGGCGCTATGTGGATACTTCTGTTCCGCGATTCTTGAAGCAAGAGATCGAGAAAAAACTGGTAGGGGAATAGAGGGTATATGAATTATATAATTCCTTGATCGCATTTCTTACGAAGAGCGATGTCAGACTACAATTTTTTGCTATGTTGTTGAAAGTCGCTTTGGCGGGCCTAATGAGTGTCAGAAGATATATCCCGCTATATCTCAGATCAACACCAAGGCCGGATACATCGTGCTGGAGGCGGAGCGTGATAAGTTTTCTCAGATAAAAAATTGAGTGGTCATAATGGAAAATCTTGAACTTTTTTTACGCCAAAAGAAAAATGATCATTTTTTTGATGATCTTAGTGTGATAGAGGAACCGACTTTAAAAGCCTTGATTGAATCGAACAGAAAAGTGCCCAAGGATTATATAGATTTTATGAGGAGGTATGGGGTAGGTGAAATAAGAACTGTAAGCTTTATGCTTTATAATGGTTTTCTAAAATCCGACGATATTTTTGACTCGGCGAATGCTGATCTATTTAAAAGTATCGCGTTTTTTGGAGACGATATGCAGGGGTATAACGTCGGTTTCGATAGAAATAATGCTTGGGCAGTCGTGGAGGTTGACTCGTCTGATATGAGCCTTCGAAAGTGTTGTGATGATTTTTCCTCGTTTATGTATAGACTTTTAAGCTAGTGTCTTGTCGTCAATTTTTGCCGGGGCTTTTAAGGTTGTAGAGAAACGGGGCTGACCACGATTTTTGGTGTGAGAGAGTCATCCGTGGTTAGCCAAATAAGCAGACATGGAGTTTTTTATCGGCTTAATTATAGTCTGGCCCAATTCTCCTTGTTGTTATAGTGTTTGTGAGTTTTCAAATAAAAAGCGGCTGAAAGAGAAGCTAGTATTTTTATTGAACAGGATATCAGTAAGCATTACTATAAGGGTTTCCCCCAAATGACTAATTATAAGCTTGAATTTCGTCATAGGCCAAAATTTTCAGAGCCTATTGAAGAGCGGCACAAAAAATTTGTAGAAAAGTTGTCTCGGTTAGGTAAGCCATGGGATTTGGCAGGTGCCGTAGAAGTTCCCGATATCGAAGGTGAGCTTGTTTTTTCTTTTTCTTTAAATAAGTTGCTTCCAAATGGAATAAAAGGCCGAATTGCATATTCTTTTAGAAGTGAGAAATATTTAGACGACGATGCTCAATTTGATGACTCCCTATACATTGAATTTTCGAATGCTAAAGTTGATTATTCCGACTTGTTGAAAAGGATTTTTCCTGCGTACACAGATGCTTTTGGTGCCTATAGAGCTGCGCTGCATGATTGGTCTATTACTAGAAGCGACTGGCCGGCAGTGGTAGCTGCCTGCGACGCTACAAAAAAGGATGTTAACGGGAGAGATGGTGTTTTTCGTATAAATGCGGCTAATTATTTTGATGAGGAGTTATGCCTTCGCGCATTTGGGAAAAGCCCTCAAGAGATTATTAACTGTCTAAATGGGCACGTTGAAGAAGTTTCGGAATTAGGTGGGGGCGTGTTGATCGTACTTAGTTATACGCCCCTGTCTACTAGCGGGATAACAACTGCTGGAGAGCGATTAAGAGAAATTTTGGTTGGGTGATTCAGAGTGATCAAGGAGTCGAAAAACGGAATCAGACCACGATTTTCGGGGTGGCTAGCTAGGAGAGCTGACTTCTGATGACGCGGCAAAACTGAGGACGGATCTTGGCGTTTTAGATTTGTATTAATGAAATATTCCGAGTCGGGCTACTCTACAGTTGAAAAGGTCCGTAAACGCCTTGCTGTTGATGCCTGTTGGAAGTGCTTCACAAGGTGGCGCTCATACCTCAGCAAGTCCAACAGCCCCCCTCCGAGGCGACCATGACCATGTACGAAAATTTAGAAGCCTTCAATGCACTCGCATGCGCGCTATTGGAGCGGCTGACGCCCGTCTCGTCTGGTGACGTGAGTGTGATGCAACAGCAATGGCCAGCGGCTCCCGATGAGTACTTTTCTTTTATGCTGGAGCGGGGGCATGGTGAGATAAAGGAGGACGACTGCGCGTTACCACTTTTGACCATCCAATCCACATTGCGTCCTGCGGCAGACTACTTTGGCGATGATGGGTTTAACAGAGACGGGCCTTATGAACCGGGCGCCAAGGGCAAGGTGTGGCTATTCGGATGGGATAGCACCGGGACTGCTTTCGGTTTCGACAGCGGAGACAACTGGCGATTGCTGGAAATCGACAGTCTGCGCTGGATAACGCGACTCGACTTGTCGTTTTGTCAGTTCGTCGAAGGGCTGTTGGTTTGTTATCCACAACGGCCGGCAAGCTTTGCGAATGGAGTTTGGCGCGACTCGGGAGATGTTTCTTACACCGTGTCGGTACAGGCGTAAGAGCCTGACGCACCTGGCGCTGCAAAAAACTCAACGCAGGTCAGATTCTGCGGGCATACCCCATGCTGAGGAATTAAGAATGCTGTTCGACTCCTACAAGTCGAGACTGAACGGTTTTGACAATGAAATGCTCAAGTTTTACCTCGGTACCCAGTACGACGAAAATCGCCCGATGGTTAACGTTGCTGCCAGTGAGATTGGAACTGTCATCAAGGCATGGCTAGTGGGGCTGGATCACGAGATACAGTCCGTACTTCCCCGCTCTCTGCAATGGATAAATAAGACCATAAGAATCGACGAGGAGTTTGGGCCAGACATCAATGCTCACAGGACGACGTTACACTGGGCTAAAGCTTTGAGTGAATGGATGGACACGGTCTGGGATTCTGAAGGCGAGTGGGACCTGGCACGTGTGTATGAGGAAGCGCGCTGGCGTTATGAGCCTCGGCCATGGTCCGCGCACGAGATTGTTAAAAGTGGTTTGGACGACTACATGGCTTTTGCCTACCAAGGCGGGGAGCATGACGATGGCTTTGAGGTGGGCATCGAGATGTATCAGCGTTGGACGGGTAAGACAGAGGTCTCGCTATCAAAAGCGTTGAAACCCAGGGACTTCGGCTATGCGTTATGTCTTCACCGGACAGCCACTCAGCAGTTTGATGAAGATGATTTACTGAAGGCAGGCAAGAAAATGCTTCAAGCGAACCTACAAGAAACATGGTTAGGAGGCGGGCAATATATTCGTGCCGCTACGTGGTTGAAAATCGTTCACTGGCACTACGATCAAACACTGACCCCCTTGCAAACTGTCTTAAAGGCTTACGACGATATGCCAAAGGTGTCACGCCCGGATTTTTTGCTGTAAAAGTCGGTTCTTCAACATATAGGTTTTTTGGGGGGGGGGAATTAGGTAATAACTCAATCCGTTTTTAATGCATCGACCTTGACAAGGAGCATAAATGTCGAGTTTTGAATGCTATTTCCTGGACTGCGAAGTCGATACTGCCCCGGATTTGCGTAGCTACGCTGACTTCTTTCTAAATTATCAGCCTTCATTATGGCGTAGGGGCGGTGGCGACGGCGTGTTCACCTACACGAGTGATTCCGGTGACACTGCGGATTTAACGGTGCTTGAAAGTGAGCCCTTCGGAATTTCCGTCAGATACAACATCAGGAGTGGCGGAGTAAGGCAAGGCCATGAGTACTACTCCGTAGCCAATCTTGAAACCATTAATCAGGTTGAGGATGTTGGGGATGATCAGTTCGCGCCAGTGGGTTCGTTTTTGAAGCCTGAGACAGCGTGGCAAGCGGTGGAGGATTTCTTTGCTAATCCACTTGAGAAGTCTGAGCGGATTGAGTGGATCAACTCCGATGAGGTGGCTTGGCCGACTAGCTCGTAACGCGTTATCTGCTACCAAAAATATAAATTACTGAATTGAAATACATCTTTTGTAGGAGCTCGCCCCTGTGTCCCTGACACCGCGCTGTCGCTAAGCAAACGGATGACCCTGTAGGAGCCAACTTGTTGGCGAGACGTCGGACCCGCATCGTCAGAAATTCCGCTTCGCCAACAAGTTAGCTCCTACAAGCTCTGCGTTTCAAATCCATTATTGGAGTGATGTTTGATAGGCGCTCACGAGCACCGCGAGGCAGCGATGGCGGTCCAATTGCTTCGCGACAGCGCGGTATCAGGAACGCAGGGCGGTCTCTCATAAAAGAGGGTCAGGTTTTTCAGATATCGGAAGGGAACAAAAATGAACACGATCTCAGATCCCGATTTTGGCGAGCTTTGTCTGAGCAGTGACGAAATCTGGACAGGCCAGTGCGAGGTTTTATTCTTTGCCGAGGCATTCAACGTAGAACTGGTTGTTCAGACGTTCGATGATGATCCGATCTCACCGGTCCAGAGGGCTGCTTTCAGGGAGTTTGAGTCAAATAAAGAGCTCATCTGCCAGAGGGTGGAGCAGGCGCTGTTTGCGTTCTACACCGAAAATATCGAGCGCTATCGCGAGTGTTTCAGTCCCGACGAGGTGAACGTTAAAGCTCCAAAAGTCGAGACACTCAGTGGTCTGCGGGATTTGCTTGTGCTGAGGTGCTTCAAGGTGATGTTCAATTTTGAAGGCGACGAGCGCGACATCGGTTTTGTATTTGACGCTACGTTCGACCCCGAATTGGGTATCGGTGTTTTGGTGACTAATAGCTTAGTGAGCACTGTGGACGTCCAGGATTTTTTGCTCGGTTAAAGCTCGTCGACAAATATTTTTTACTCAAGGATATATCCCGTGTTTCTGGACTCTATTTTGCCCGCAGGGATTGTTATGTATTTCCCATGGAGGAGAGTATTCATGTTTCCTGAGTCTGGTATTAATACGGGAAAGCCGCACGCGAAAAGTATCGTGAGTCAGGCCGGGCGGATACGGAAGGTCAGGTCACTTGCGGCCAATCATGATCAAGGCAAGAGGTGATGCAGAAACCCCGCCAATTCACCCATGGCGCAACGACGTATGTCTTAGCCAGCCCTTGGCGTCGACTTGTCGCGCAGATTATCGACGTACTCGCCGCGAGCCTGATCGTTGCTGTATGCGCCTTACCGCTCTTGCTTATCTCGCATGCTTTGGGCGTTATCCTGGCGCCGCTGGCCTATGCATATCTTCTTTTTGCCGATGCCATATGGAACGGCCAAAGTGTCGGAAAAAAGGTGATGAAAATCGTCGTAATGGACGAACAGAACCTCGTCCCGTGTAGCTATCTTCAATCTTTCGTGCGCAACCTGATGAAGCTGTTTTTACTGTTCATCGATTGGGTGTTCATATTCTTTGATTCGCAAAAGCGGATCGGCGACATGGCCGCGTCCACCATCGTCGTAAACCAGATACCGGTTGGTAATAATGCGCCAGCCAAGGCAACGCCCCCAACCAGGCGCATAGACACGAGCAGCGAGGTATATCAGACCTTGCATGGTGTGCCAGCCAGTGCTGATTACGCCGTGGATGCCACGGATCTTGACCTGGAGGACATCCCGAAAGAACGCATTGAAAAGGTCAATGCGCTATTGAACAGCGCGGATGAGAGCGTCCGATACGAGGCTGCGAAACTGCTCGTCAATTGGGGCTTTCAATATGCGTTGCAGCATCTCGCGGTTTTTATCGGCGAGCTGAAGGGTGGCTTCATTGATCACCACCTTCATGGGTTTGATAACACGCAAAAACATAACCTCGCTGCGTTAACCCGGTATTGGGCGATTCAGTCTGACGAGGGGAATGGGGAGCAAGCCAGGAAGGATGTCTATCCTCTGATTTCAAAAATCATCGCGCTGTCCAACACTCAACCCTTTCAAATAGCCGGTATGTTCTGGCTGGTCAAAGAGCATGGGATGACTGAGTATCTGCCTGCATTGAGGGCTCATCTGGCGAGCATCATTGATCATCCGGATGACTATTACTGGAAGATTTGTGATGTGGTTACGCTTCTGCATGCGGTGGACGCGGAATTTTTGAATGAGTTTTTAGGGCAGAAGAATATCGCTCTCGATCAATATCTGATCAGCGAAAAGGGTGACAAATCAGGCCCCGATATCTGATGAAAATACTCAGCGCATTCAGAATCCTGGCCGTGCCTCTTGGCGGGGCGCTAAGTTTTGGGCTCTTCATGCCCTTTATCAGTGGGCTGCATCTTGTCATCGTCGGCATGCTGTTGGGGTTCATCGGCTCAATGCTTGTGGGCATTCCATTCCTGTTGATAGGGGATCGGTGTTTCCCCGGCTTCAAAGCTCGCCATGTGCTTAGTAGCGTGTTGCAGATCTTATTCATCTACGTTCTTTACAGCGGATTCAAACCACGATTATGGATAGCTGCCATAGCGATTGGCGTGGTACTCGGCCTGCTCTATACCGCCTTTGAGAGATATCTGGTGAGATACGCGGCGCGCAGTCCGGTGCCGCAGATGGGCAAGGCTTACGTGTTTGGCATTCCATTATGCGGAGGCAGCTCGTTGGCCGTGGTTGCCACGTGGGCGTTTGCCTCTCCCTCTGAAATAGTGCCCTCTTTGATCTTCAGCTTTCTGGTGGGTGCTGGCATTGCCATGCTCGTTGGCTGGCCCGTTCTGTGGCTGACCGATCGCCTTCTTACCCATCGCTTGCGTTATATCGTGGGTGGGACTGTCAGTGGGTTTTTGATCTGGCTGCTCTTCGGTGCACCCGGCTTGCTGCCCCTTCCGACCGGACAGTACATGAATTATCTGGTGGATCAGCTCGGTCCGAGAATGCTGACGTTTGTTTGGTTTGGATGCGCATCCGGTCTGCTATTCACGGGTTATGACGCACTCTATTCAAGGTTCATATTGCGGCGAGGGGCAACAGGCCGTCAGGAGGCTGTGGAGGCAGAGCGTCCCGCTGATTGAGCACTGCGAACCGTCGCACGCTCATGGTTTGGCGGTGTGAAACTTGTTCCCAATTCCCCAGTCAGATCAGCGCCGATTTCGATCATCAGAGCAGCCCGTCCCATGCGCCTGATTTCTCGCTTCACCTCGCTCTGCTTCATCGCCTTGCTCCCACTGCTTGCCAGCCACGCTCATGCCAGCGAGGAGCGTCAGCTGGTCTCTGCCATCAACGACTATCGCGCACAGCCTTCACGTTGCGAGGGGCGGGCGGTGCGTGGATTATCGCCGCTGGAGTTGAGGCAGGATCTGGCGCTGCCCATCGGTTTTGCGGGCGACATGCGCAACACCTTGAAGGCCTCCGGTTATCGGGCCGTAGCGGTTCGCAGCATTCGGTTGGTCGGCGCGCAGGATGCCAAGGGCGCGTTTGCCATGCTGCAGAGTCGTTACTGTGGCGCTTTGCTGGATAACCAATACGCCGACATCGGCATCACTCAATCAGGTCGGGAGTGGCGACTGGTATTGGCCAAGCCGTTGCTCGATGGTCATCTGGGCGATCAACAATCGGCGGGCAAAACCCTGTTGGCTCAGGTCAACGCAGCACGTGCCAAGCCACGCATGTGCGGTCGCCAACCCTACGCTGCTGCGCGGCCTCTGACATGGAATGCCACGTTGGAAAATGCCGCCCTACGGCACAGCCAGTCGATGGCCAGCGGCGGTTACTTCTCCCATCAAGACCCCAATGGCGATGTCGCCAAAGACCGCGCCCGAGCAGCGGGCTACAACGGGCGTCAGGTGGGTGAAAACATCGCCAGCGGTCAAGGGGCGGCCGACAAGGCCATGCAAGGCTGGCTCGCCAGCCCCGGCCACTGTGCCAACCTGATGAACCCGATGTTCACCGAGGTTGGCGCGGCGTATGCCACTAACCCGAACAGCCAGGCCGGGGTGTATTGGACCATGCTGTTTGGTGCGCCTTGATTCACTATCCGTGGGACTGGCTTTAGCCGGGAAGAGGCCGGAGCATCCCTGAAGATCAACCGCCAGGGATGCCGCTTTCTCGACTAACCCCAGCCTTCGAAAGCCAAATGACAGACTCCCTCCATTACTTCAGCAAATCCTGAACTAAATATTTGCTGATACCGATTTAACTCCGCCTCGCCTTTGAACACTCTCTGCTCGTCCTGCCCTTGGTTTGCCCAGGCAGCGCGCGGCCACGCCTGTGTCTCAATAAGAAGGTTGGCCATGTTCCAGTAGATTTTGCACTGCCCACACACCCTGCGATCCCGGCAGGAAAAACAAATGAAAAGGCCCGAGCAGGCGTTTCGATAAAAACCGTGACAGGCATTGAGAGGCGGCAACATGAGCGAATCCCACCCAACCCGGATCGAGAGTTTCGGCGTCGAACAGATTCCTGACAGCGAACGCACGGCGACGCCTTTTGACCTGTTCCGCATGATCTTCGGCGGCAGCAATACGTTCTCTACGGCGGTACTGGGCAGCTTCCCTGTCCTGTTTGGTTTGTCCTTTGAAGCCAGTGTCTATGCCATCGTGCTCGGCGTGTTGCTGGGGGCGATGATCCTTGCGCCCATGGGCCTGTTCGGGCCGCTCAATGGCACCAACAACGCTGTTTCTTCCGGGGCGCATTTTGGCGTACACGGACGTATCGTCGGCTCTTTCCTTTCCTTGCTGACCGCCATCGCTTTCTTCTCGCTGTCAGTGTGGAGCTCAGGCGACGCACTGATCGGCGGCGCCAAGCGCCTGTTCGACCTGCCTGAAAACAACCTCAGCCTGGGCATCGCTTACGGCTTGTTCGCGTTGCTGGTTTTGATCGTCTGCATCTACGGCATTCGCCAACTGTTGGCGGTGAACAAAGTGGCGGTGACCGCTTCCAGCCTGTTGTTCCTGCTGGGCATCTTCGCCTTCGCCGGACCGTTCGACTCCAGTTACGCAGGTAGCGTCAGCCATGGGCAACCGGGCTTCTGGGCAGCCTTCATTGGCTCGGCTCTGGTCGCCATGAGCAACCCGGTATCGTTCGGTGCCTTCCTCGGTGACTGGGCGCGCTACATCCCCCGTGAAACACCCAAGCAGCGCATCATGGCCGCTGTGATGTTCGCGCAGATCGCCACCTTCATTCCGTTCTTCTTTGGCCTCGTCACCGCAACCATCGTCGCTGTGCAAGCCCCGGACTACATCGCCCAGAACAACTACGTCGGCGGCCTGCTGGCAATTTCGCCGGGCTGGTTCTTCCTGCCGGTTTGCCTGATCGCCATCATCGGCGGGCTGTCCACCGGTGGTACTTCGCTGTACGGCACCGGCCTCGACATGTCGAGCCTCGCCCCACGCCTGCTCAGCCGCGCACAAGCCACGGTGCTGATCGGTGTGCTCTCGATCATCTTCATCTTTGTTGGCCGCTTCAGCTTCAACCTGGTGCAGAGCATGTCCACCTTCGCGGTGTTGATCATCACCTGTACAAGCCCGTGGATCATCATCATGATCATCGGCCTGATAAAACGCCGTGGCTGGTATGACCCGGCCGATCTGCAAGTCTTCACACGTGGGGAGCGCGGTGGCCGCTACTGGTTTCATCACGGCTGGAACTGGCGCGGCCTCGGCGCGTGGATCCCCAGCGCACTGATTGGCCTCGCCTTCGTCAATCTGCCGGGGCAGTTCGTTGGTACTTTTGGTGAGCTGGCGGGCGGTATCGACATCAGCCTGCCCATCACGCTCGGCCTCGCCGCCGTGCTCTACCTCGGCCTGCTACAGTTGTTCCCCGAGCCCGCCGCCGTTTACGGGCCGCACCGCACCCTTTCGCCAAGCGCCGGGAGCGCAATACCGGGCAACCTGAGCGTAGAGCCGTGAAAATCGTCACCCGCGACCAGTGGTTTGAAGTACAGAAGCGCGCTGACGGCATCAGCCTGATCCACGAGCCGTGGGTGCGACCGTATTACCGCTGCAACCTCTGGCACATACAGGGCCGTGACCGCGACGTGCTGGTCGACACCGGCTCTGGCGTGGTCAGCCTGCGCGAGCAACTGCCCTGGCTCACCGACCGGCCACTGCTCGCCGTGGCCAGCCACACCCACTTCGACCACATCGCCGGGCACCACGAGTTCGCCGAACGCCTGGTACACCCGGCCGAAGCCGACATCCTCGCCGATCCCACACGAGCGTCGACCCTGGCCGATGCCTACGTCGGCGACGACATGTTCGAAGCCCACCCCGACTGCCCACTGTGCTACGCCGAATACCAGGTCAAAGCCGCACCCGCCACACGGCTCATCGACGAAGGCGACGTGCTCGACCTGGGCGACCGCGTACTCGAAGTCCTCCATACTCCCGGCCACTCGCCCGGCGGCATCAGCCTGTGGGAAGCGAAAACCCAAACCCTGTTCAGCGGCGATATCATCTACGACGGGCCTCTTATAGAAGATGCCTACCATTCGGACCTTGATAAGTACGCCGCTAGCCTGGAGCGGTTGCGCAAACTGCCGGTGCGGACGGTGCATGGTGGGCACTTTGCGAGTTTTTCGGGGGAGGTGTTGCGGGGGATGATTGATGAGTGGTTTGTGGGGCATGGGCTAGGCAAACGCTGAAGCCCAACGGCGAACACCCGGTAGGAGCGAACTTGTTCGCGAAGCGATGTATCTGACACGCTGCGTTGACGTTGAAAACGCTTAAGGCCTCGCCCCTGTTGGAGCGAGGCTTGCCCGCGAAGTGACTAACTGCACAGATCATTG
Organism: Pseudomonas sp. ICMP 561; assembly: GCF_002699985.1. GTDB lineage: Bacteria > Pseudomonadota > Gammaproteobacteria > Pseudomonadales > Pseudomonadaceae > Aquipseudomonas > Aquipseudomonas quasicaspiana. The sequence goes on from NZ_LKBT01000009.1 coordinate 136,414, forward strand.
TGTTACTTCGTTCGGTGCTTCTCCTCCAACCCCGCCACCGAAGCCTCAACCAACGCTCTGGCCGCCTCGATCTGATGCACAACCGACCTCGCCAGCGGACGAAATTCCAGCATGCTGTTATCTGCCGTTTCATAAGCCGTAGCGGCGGCGCAGCTCAGGTATTCCGATGCAAGAACCAGCGCGTCTTCGATTTTGATATCGTGCTTTACAGTGAACAGGCTGAGGTTGCCCAGGTTGGTATTGCTGACAAGGTTTTGCTTGATGGGTGTAGCGGGGGGATGTGGCGTGGATCTGATCATGGTGACTCTCCCGGTATTGTTGAGCCATCACTCTTTGCGACTAAACAAAGGGTGGCGGCTGTGCGCGGGTTAGTCGACCGGGAACCAGGCAGCCCGGCGCACCCGAAGGTGCCCCTTGCACAGCCGCCATAAGATTCCACGCCGTCGCTCAAGGCTTCGGCAATGGTTATGACAGATGCTTCGCTTGGTTATTCATTGGGCGACTAAACCCGATCGTTGAAATCAACGACAGGCAGGAAGGTAGTCGCCACATCAGGCATCTACAAGCGGATGCAGAGCATATCCTGAATTTTCAGAAAGGTCCTACAGAGCACGGGTTTTGGGGCTGAAGGTTGTTTCTGATTGTTGAGTAGTTTTGGAGATTTTACGGGCAGTAGGCGACAGGGGGAGTTAAAGCGGCCTCTTCAAAAGAAGGATTTTTACAGGAGCCATCTTGATCACGGTAAAACTCCAGACGAAAAAAACTCGCCTTTTGCACGCCTGCCTATAGGCAGGACCCTACTCGTTGAGTAGGACGTGTGGCGAGTGTGTTGCGGGCAGGTTATGTGCAATGAACGAACTGGTCAATCACTGGGGGCGAAAATGGGGTCAGACCACGATTTTCGTTACTTAATTGAAAATGTAGTCTTACCCTATCCCTCGTGACCCCTATTCCTCCGTAGTTAACCAAAGATGGCTATTCCGCTTCTATTTGCCAGCTGGAGCGTCCCAACAATCGGCTTTGCGCGAGCAGACATCGTATTGCCGATCCATAGCGGCCATGCGGTCAATATGGGCCTGCCTTGCAACCTTGAATGACTCCTCACTGGTTATTACGTACTGTATAAGTCGATCATTCATACGCGTATTCCATTGTTGCCTGGTCTTTTCATCCAATGTTTTGGGTTCGGTCGACATCACCTGCAGCGTGCTGCTGTCTACCCGATCCAGCTCGTCGCTGTAAGTCTTGATGTACTGCTCGCGAGCGGCATCATGCTGATGGTTAAGGTCGAATTGAAGTGCTTCCAGGTTTTGCTTGTAAAGTTTCCAATAGCTGTCAGGTAACGTGAATCCGAGTTCCTTACGCAACATGGCAATACGACTATCGTTACTTTGTGTTGGATTGAGTGCCGGTTTTTGCGATGAAATAACAGTTGGGTCATTGGCGATAATTCGCTCGATCATCGCAGTGCGCTCAGTATTTCGGGGAATGATCTGGCCCAAGGGCTCAAGCTGCACAGGTGCGTTATCTGAAGCAGACGGTGGCGCTACGCAACCGGCGAACAGCATGCAGACCGATAACGTTGTGATTACAACAGTGTTGCGAAGCATAGTCTCTCCATGAGTATTGATACGGTAGGCAAGTGCGCCAACGCGCAGCGCGCCGAATCTTTATCGACTTATCTGCTAGGCACTTGAGCACTGTGTCGGAGGCCTCTCCGGCCATCCTTGATGTCTCGCCGCCAACGATCACAGAAGATTGTGAAAAAACGGAGTAAGAGCACGATTTTCGATACTTAATTGAAAATGTGTTCTGATCCCTATTCCTCGTTCAACCCAGCACGTTGAGCCCCTCGCTAATCGGGCATTCGCTGTCGTCCCCGCCCAGGTTTTCGGGCAGGAATGAGGTGAGGTCATAAGGCAACAGTACCGTGTCGAGCACTAGTGAGAACGGCACGTCGACCAGTAGCGGCCAAGTCGACGGGCCGGAGTGCGTGCCCCAAGCCCAACCTTGCCGCGTTCCCCCATAAACGCAACGTTCACCGTCGATGTGGTACATCAGGCTCCAGCAACCAGATAGCGAAACGGTCGCTACCAACAGCAGAAATCGTTTGATCATGCAGTCCTTGCCATCACGTATGGTTTGCGATGCTGACATCCTACCCGCTGGGGCGAACGTTTAACCAGCGTCCAGGCCGGCCCCGCAGGGCATTACGAAAAATGGGGTCTGACCCCTATTCCTGTGGATCGCATAGGTAGGATCAACGGCTTTTTATCTTGTAGCCATCAATCGGAATATCTTCTGTACGCTCATATAGTGGAACATCGCTGAATTTGGCTTGTTCAAATGCTTGTGCATCCCAGCGTCCCGCTTTTAAAGCTAAATACAACATCCCCACTCTTAGCGGTATGTTTCCGCGTCTGTCTTTGGCGCGCCGGAAGGAAAAAAAGTTGCAGCCTTCTTCCAAAAAGTACCGATAAGGATCGTAATTGTTAAGGTCGATAGAGAACCTTTCGAAGAACTCGACCATCAGATCACTTGCATCGTCGCCATCTACGCCCAGATCCCTTGCGACATCGGTCGCCAAGCTGAAGCTTTCAAATGCCTTTCTCCCAAAGCCTGCGGTATCGTGGATGCAGACGACAATGCTATCCATTATTTTGTAATCGAGGGATTCGTTCATGGCTAGGAAACCTGATCTCCGATGCTCATAATGGAGTTATAAGTTACAACTGTCTTGCGGAACAATGGGGTCAGACCACGGTTTTCGGTACTTAATTGAAAATGTGCTCTGACCCCTATTCCTTTTGATCGAGGAGCGGCGAGCCTGCACGCTCGCCAAAGTTACTGGCACACCTGAACGTTAGAGAAGACGAATGCCTTTGAACGGGTTCCAGCCTTGCTCGCCTTTCACTTCCTTGAGGTAGTACGCGTAGTTTACGGTCAGGCCATACATCAGGGCGTAGGGCGCAGCCAGCCCTCCGCTGAACGCATAAGGCACATCGGTTTCCAAAAGAGTACACACCAGAAGAATCAACGCGTTGGTCGCGAGCATGATTCCAAGGAGTGCAAGGCCCTTTTTCCACAGTCCCAGCACGAAGAAATAAATCGGACCAAAGAAGCACGCAATTATATTGATGTTGATCCGCATTTTCTTTCTGACGCCAGGAAGTGATTTGAGACCGGCATTGAACCGTGGATCGTTCGGCGCACCGTATGTCTCAAAGAAATTGAAGCGTTCCTGCCACTTGGCGCTGTACTTGGAGGTGCTTTGGGGGTGATCTGCTGTGCTCAAGGTGCTACTCCTTATGTTCCGTGGAATGACGTATTCCTTCCGGAAAATCCTGTGGTTCTGGCGCTTTGAAGAGATGACGGGGGATTGTATGGAGTTTCCAGGTGGCGTACCACTCAACCGCATCGGTGTGCCAATCGTTGCAATTCCTGGCATGAATTGGCTCACCTGTTGAGTGAGATCCACGTTATGAGGACAACCCTGCACTCACTTTTGTTGCCAGTTCGTCCGTCGGGTTCACGTGATTGGGCGGGCGACTTGGGGTAGCTATCGCGAGCAAGCTCGGCTTTTGCTGGGTGAGGGTAGCGGGGCATTTGTCGTTGTATTGGATGACGCCTTCGCAGCCTTCGGCAGTTCTTACAGAAAACACACGCGCACAAAAAAGGCCCACCTTTCGGTGAGCCTCTTTCGATGTAGCGTATGGTGCCGGCACCAGGAGTCGAACCCGGGACCTACTGATTACAAGTCAGTTGCTCTACCAACTGAGCTATACCGGCGTGATGGGCGCTGAGTATATAGAGTTTTTTTTGGCTGTAAACCTTAGCTCACTGATTTCGTTTAAAAATTTCTTGAGCGGTTGGCTCTACGCTGCCATGGCGCGTCAGCGTTGAGGGAGTCAGCCTTTATCGGCGTTCTGGCGTGAAGCTGGAGGGCGATTCGTCAGGTGGGGCGGGGTTTTGTTTTGGTTTGTGCGCTGGGCTTCAGCTTGGGCGGTGATGCGGTTGCAGGGATGTAAAGATTGCTAATATGTCGCGTCGCAATGGATAGCAAGCTCAATGCCTAAAACACGTACGTATTACGACGAGCTCAATGTCGCTCGGGATGCCTCGCAAGAGGATATCAAGCACGCCTTCCGCAAGCTGGCGCAGCAGCTGCATCCTGATCGTAATCATGCAGCCAATGCGTCTGGTTTGATGGCGGTGGTCAACGCTGCTCATGATGTGTTGGCGGATCCCGAGAAGCGTGCTGCGTATGACGCCAGTCTGGTTCGTGATGCGCAGGTGGCTCGTCAGGCGGCTACTCAGCGTCGCCAGGCCGGGCCGCAAGCTGCGCCGCAAAACGCTGCAAGAGCTCAGGCTCGCCCCTCAGAAAAATCTCAACGCAAATCATCTAAACCAGCAAAACCAACCCGGCGCGGCAGTCGTTGGCGTTGGGTGGCGGTGTTCGTGGTTGCTTGCAGTGCGGGTGCCTGGATGGGGTATGACCGGGATGCGGGCAAGGCATTTATCCCGCCGTCACCGCCGGTGGTGGACGATATGGCGATTCTGGCTGAGGCGCAGGCCAAGGCTGAGGCGGTTGCTGAAGCGGCCAGGGTTGCGGCAGCTGTGCCTGTTAGCGCGCCCGTGAAGATTGTTGAGCCGGGGCAGCCGGACTGTGTGCCGCCGCTGATTGATCCTATGGGCGCGCCTTGGCCATCTGCGGCAGGTTACATCGCGGGGATGCCGATGACGCGCGACGGTGGCTGGTCGGAGATCACGGTGGATAACACCGCGGGTGAGCAGGCGGTGTACGCGAAGATTACGGATGCGACGGGCAAGCGGGATTTTCGGCACGCGTATATTCCGGCGCGCAGCCGTTTTACGTTTGGGCGTATGGACGTGGGGTATTACCAGCTCAAGTACAAGATGCTTGATACCGGGTGTGCTTATGCGTCTAGCCGGATTCGATTGGAGGAGACGCTGGTGGGGGATCGGATCAAGTCGAGTGTTTACAAGCTGACGCTGCGCAAGCTGCAGAATCGGAATTCGCAGTTTTCGAATGTGCGCAGTGAGGAGTTTTGAGGGGGCAATACCACGCTGGTTTCAGGATCGGCTCTGTAGTTGAGATCTGGTTGACCCTATCGCGGGCAAGCCTCGCTCCCACAGAGATCGCGTCGTCCGTAGGACCGGCTTTAGCCGGGAGGACGTCGGGGCATTCGCTAGATATCCTTCGGCAGAAATACCACTCTCCCGGCTGAAGCCGGTCCTATGTATGGACTCGCCCCTACTTTCAACCCGCTTTTTGAACACTGCTACCCGGTTGCATCTATGTATAAGGCCTATTCGAGG
>NZ_LKBT01000010.1 GCF_002699985.1 Pseudomonas sp. ICMP 561
CCGAGGCGCGCATTCTACAGCAGCCTCTGTATCTGTCAAGCGGTTATTTTAAGAAGTTTTCAAAGTTTCCTTATCAACTTCAACCACTTGCGCTTCGACCAACATCACGTTGCTCGTTAGCGGGAGGCGAATTCTACAGCGTTACAACCTGCTGTCAACTGCCTTTTTTCACCGCTTTCGATCAACTTCATCGAAAGCCAACCGAATCGTCCAACTCATTGATTATCAAGGAGTTTTTCGTTCTGTCTGCGCCAGAAGAGGTGCGAATTATAGAGAGATTAGAGAGGCCGTCAACCCCTAATTCACGCTTTATTCCAAAACCAGCGTAATACGCCCGAAAGCCTTCTTCCCAGCCTGGCAAACATGAGTCGCTCCCACCTTAAAGACGAACGAGCGATCAACAACTTCACCATCTATACGCACGCCACCCGAAGCAAGCAGATCCCGGGCGACTGCGGAGTTCTTAACCAACCCTGCCTTATTAAGGACGGCTGAGATCGGCATATCTTCAGGGGCACCTACCGAGATCTCGGGCAAATCGTCTGGCAGTTCACCTTCCTTCATGCGGTTACCCGCAGAGCGGTGGGCACTGGCAGCAGCTTCGTCACCATGGAAACGAGCAACGATCTCTTCAGCCAGCTTGATTTTGATATCGCGCGGGTTTGCACCCTTCTCACAATCTGCCTTGAAGCCGTTGATCTCTTCCATAGAACGAAAGCTCAGCAGCTCGAAGTAACGCCACATCAATGCATCCGGGATCGAAACCAGCTTGCTGTACATAACGCCCGGCGCTTCCTGGATACCTACATAGTTACCCAGCGACTTGGACATCTTCTTCACACCATCCAGACCTTCCAATAGAGGCATGGTGAGGATGCACTGCGCTTCCTGCCCGTAGGCGCGCTGCAACTCGCGCCCCATCAGCAGATTGAATTTCTGGTCGGTACCACCCAGCTCGACATCGGAACGAAGAGCGACAGAGTCGTACCCCTGCACCAACGGATAGAGGAACTCGTGGATAGCGATTGGCTGGCTGCTTTTATAGCGCTTGTCGAAATCATCACGCTCAAGCATCCGCGCCACGGTGTACTGCGACGAGAGACGAATGAAATCCGCAGGGCTCAGCTTGTCCATCCACGTAGAATTGAAAGCCACCTCGGTCTTGGCAGGATCAAGAATCTTGAATACCTGGGATTTGTACGTCTCGGCGTAGTCGAGAACCTGCTCACGGGTCAGCGGAGGACGCGTGGCGCTTTTGCCACTTGGATCACCGATCATGCCAGTGAAGTCGCCAATCAGAAAGATGACGTGATGCCCCAACTCCTGGAACTGACGCAGCTTATTAATAAGCACGGTATGACCCAGGTGCAGGTCAGGTGCCGTAGGATCGAACCCGGCTTTAATACGCAGCGGTTGACCACGCTTGAGCTTGGCCACAAGCTCGGCCTCAACCAAAAGCTCATCTGCCCCACGCTTGATCAGCGCTAGCTGCTCTTCAACCGACCTCATATCCATCCCCTAAAAATAGCCGTTTTCAAAAGGGGACCAACCATACAAGATCAGCGCCCAATTACAAGTTTTGCCCAGCATTGCGGGACGAATCGAAAGCCGATTCATCCGCAGGGTTGCTTCGCACAGGTTTTGGTTATATTTTATACAGTTATTTCATCTTCATCATGTCATTCATCTTTTCCAATTCATCTTTTTTCAAAGTCAAATTACCTATGATAGACACGCCGCCTAAAGCGCCACCGCTTTATCCCAAGACTCACCTGCTCGCAGCCAGCGGCATCGCCGCCCTGTTAAGCCTGGCGCTCTTGGTTTTTCCCTCAAGCGAAGTCGAAGCTAAAAAAACCGTTTTGAATCTTGATATGGAAGCGCCTGCTGATCAAAGCGCACCTAACCAAGACGCTCTGGAAACGACTGAAGCCACACATTCGGCAACAGATTCTCCATTCGCCCAGATCGACAATGGCGATGAGCAAACTGAGAGCAATGCGGCCAATGAACCCCAGCCCACCGCAGACAGCGCAGTGGCGGCTGCTGCACCCAAGAATCCCAACCATCGGGAAGTTACCGTAGCCAGAGGGGACACCCTGTCCACTCTGTTTGAAAAGGTAGGCCTTCCAGCTGCGACCGTGCATGAAGTCATGGCCAGTAATAAGGAAGCCAAACAATTCAGCCGCCTGCAGGATGGCCAGGTCCTGCAATTCGAACTGACGCCAGAAGGTCAGTTGAAGCAACTGCACACCAAGCTCAGCCAGCTGGAAAGCATCAGCTTGTCCAAAACGGACAGTGGCTTCACGTTCAATCGTGAAATCAGCAAGCCAGACGTGCGTACGGCCTACATACACGGCGTGATCACCAACTCCCTGTCACAGTCCGCACAGCGTGCAGGCCTTTCGCACACCATGACGATGGACATGGCCAACATCTTTGGCTACGACATCGACTTCGCTCAGGACATCCGTAAGGGTGACGAATTCGACGTCATCTACGAGCAGAAGGTCATCAACGGCAAAACGGTAGGCACCGGCAATATCCTTTCTGCCCGCTTTACCAACCAGGGCAAGTCCTACTCCGCAGTTCGTTACACCAACAAACAGGGCAACACCAACTACTACACCGCCGACGGCAACAGCATGCGCAAGGCCTTCATCCGCACGCCCGTTGACTTCGCCCGCATCAGCTCAATGTTCTCCATGGGTCGCAAGCACCCCATCCTGAACAAGATCCGCGCGCACAAAGGCGTCGATTATGCAGCGCCACGCGGTACGCCGATCAAAGCTACCGGCGACGGCAAGGTACTGCTGGCAGGCCGTCGCGGCGGATATGGCAACACGGTAATCATTCAGCACGGCGATACGTACCGTACGCTGTACGGTCACATGCAAGGCTTTGCCAAAGGCGTTCAGACTGGAAGCACCGTCAGACAAGGTCAGGTGATCGGCTATATTGGTACTACCGGTCTGTCGACAGGCCCGCATTTGCACTATGAGTTCCAGGTAAATGGCGTGCACGTCGACCCTCTGGGTCGTAAATTGCCGATGGCGGATCCGATCGCCAAATCCGAAAAACAGCGGTTCATGCAGCAGAGCCAGCCATTGATGGCTCGTATGGATCAGGAAAAGGCCACCATGCTGGCCTCGAGCAAACGATAAGCCATGGCCTTCTTTTATATAGGTGTGATGTCCGGCAGCAGTCTCGATGGGATCGATATCGCCCTTGTTGAGCAGGATGACCGGCCAAGACTGTTGGCAACTCACTACATCCCGATGCCGGAGGACTTGCGCGCCGAGTTGCTAGGGCTTTGCTCCAGCGGACCGGACGAGTTGGCTCGTGCAGCGATCGCTGAACAGAAGTGGGTTCGCCTGGCAGCTGAAGGCGTACTGACGCTTCTGACCCAACAAGGTATGGTCGCTGGCCAGATTCGCGCCATCGGCAGCCATGGCCAGACCATCCGCCATGAGCCCGCTCGCGGTTTCAGCATCCAGATCGGCAACCCGGCGCTGCTGGCTGAGCTGACCGAGATCACCGTAGTCAGCGATTTCCGTCGCCGCGACATCGCGGCTGGTGGTCAGGGCGCACCTCTGGTTCCCGCGTTTCATGAGGCGCTGTTCGACGACAATAAAGACCGTCGTGCCGTTCTCAACATTGGCGGTTTCAGTAACCTGAGCCTTATCGAACTGGACAGGCCGGTAACCGGCTTTGACTGCGGCCCAGGCAACGTTTTGCTTGATGCGTGGATTCAGTCGCAGCGCGGTGAAGGTTTTGATCGTGACGGCGCATGGGGCGCAAGTGGCAAAGTTGATCCTGCCCTGCTGAAAGCGCTACTCAGCGATCCGTTCTTCCTGACCAAGGGTCCAAAGAGCACAGGACGGGAGGTGTTCAACCTCGGCTGGCTGCACCACCATCTGTTCCAGCTGCCGACGCTTTCTGCCGAAAACGTACAGGCGACATTGATGGAGCTGACCGCTCTGTCGATTACAGAATCCCTGCAATCGGCTCAGTCGGAAACCAAGGAGCTGCTGATCTGTGGCGGCGGTGCGCACAACGTGGCACTGACCAATCGCCTGGCGGAATTGCTCCCTAATACCAAAGTCAGCAGTACGGCCGCCTTTGGTGTTGACCCTGACTGGGTAGAAGCCATGGCGTTTGCCTGGCTGGCTCATTGCTGCCTGGAAGGCGTGCCTGCCAACCGTCCGACCGTCACGGGCGCTCAGGGTCTGCGAGTGCTGGGCGCTATCTACCCGGCCTGACTCCAGACAAACAAAAACGCCGCGCATTTGCGCGGCGTTTTTATGTGTGCAGGACAATCAGATCGAGAATGAAGACCCGCAGCCGCAAGTAGTGGAAGCGTTAGGGTTCTTGATAACGAAACGCGAACCTTCAAGACCTTCCTGATAATCCACTTCAGCACCCGCCAGGTACTGGAAGCTCATTGGATCGACCACCAGGCTTACGCCTTCGCGCTCAACGATGGTGTCATCGTCGGCGACGTCTTCATCGAAAGTGAAACCGTACTGAAACCCGGAACAACCGCCGCCAGTCACGAATACACGCAGCTTAAGGCGATCGTTGCCCTCTTCATCGACCAGGGTCTTCACCTTGTGCGCAGCACCATGGGTGAATTGCAAAGCCGTTGGAGTGAAGGATTCGACGCTCATGTTAAATATCTCCCGGCGCTAAGCCGTCATAATGCGTAATGACGCGCATTATCCGCTTCTCCGAGAAAATTGGTCAACTATTCCAGAGCAGCGGCAAGTTTCAAGCCTCAAGCTACAAGTGGTCGCACCAACCTCTTGAAGCTTGAAGCTTGAAGCTAAAAACTGCTTCTAGGGCATCATCCCGGCATGGGACAGACCCAGCTTCTCGTCCAACCCGAACATGATGTTCATGTTCTGTACGGCCTGTCCCGACGCACCCTTGACCAGGTTGTCGATAACCGAAAGCACGACGACCAGATCCCCACCCTGCGGGCGATGGACCGCAATACGGCAAACGTTGGCACCACGCACGCTGCGGGTTTCCGGATGGCTGCCAGCAGGCATCACATCGACGAATGGCTCGTTGGCATAACGCTTCTCGAACAGCGCCTGCAGATCAACCGACTTATCGACGACTGTGGCGTACAGCGTGGAGTGAATACCGCGGATCATTGGCGTCAGGTGCGGGACGAAGGTCAAACCCACATCCCCGCCAGCCGCGCGACGCAGCCCTTGGGTGATTTCAGGCAAGTGACGATGGCCTTTGACCGCATAAGCCTTGAAGCTTTCGTTGGCCTCGGAGTACAGCGAGCCAATACTCAAGCCACGACCTGCACCGCTGACACCGGACTTGCAGTCAGCAATCAGGCGCGTGTTATCGGCAAGCCCGGCTTCCAGCAATGGCAGGAAACCCAGTTGCGTGGCGGTTGGATAGCACCCTGGCACAGCAATAAGGCGAGCCTGCTTGATTTGCTCACGGTTAACTTCAGGCAAACCATAAACTGCATCCTTGAGCAACTCTGGCGCGCCGTGAGGCTGACCGTACCACTTCGCCCACTCCACGGAGTCTTGCAGACGGAAGTCAGCAGACAGGTCGATGACCCGAGTGCCGGCATTCAAGAGTTCGCCTGCAAGGGAATGCGCGACGCCATGAGGCGTAGCGAAGAAGACGACGTCACAGGCACCAAGCGTTGCAATGTCAGGCACGCTAAATGCCAGGCCATCATAATGGCCGCGCAGATTAGGGTACATATCAGCAACAGGCAGACCTGCCTCGGATCGAGAAGTAATAACGACCACTTCAGCTTGCGGATGCTGTGCCAACAGACGCAGCAACTCGACACCGGTGTAACCCGTGCCGCCGACGATACCGACCTTGACCATAACCTGCCCTCAACGTACCAACTGGAAAGCCGTCGATAATATGGGCCTGGCGCGTCTGCGACAACCGACAACGTGACGTATGGGCGCTCAAGCCACTACTATTTGCATACCGTGAACCTGGGAATAACTAAAAATGCTTTTATGGATCAAGGCTTTTCATATCGTTTCAGTGGTCTGTTGGTTCGCAGGGCTGTTCTACCTGCCAAGACTTTTCGTTTACCACTCCATGAGCGAGGACGCGGTCAGCCGCGAACGCTTCTGTACCATGGAGCGTAAGCTGTACCGGGGAATCATGGGCCCGGCGATGATCGCGACATTGATTTTTGGCATCTGGCTTATCGCTTTGGTGCCGGGGTACATGAGCCAGGGCTGGATGCACGCCAAGCTGACACTGGTCATTCTGCTGATCGGCTATCACCATGTGTGTGGCGCACAGGTCAAACGCTTCGCTCGTGGCGAAAATGGCCGTAGCCATGTGTTTTACCGCTGGTTCAACGAAATCCCTGTATTGATCCTGCTGGCAGTCGTCATTCTGGTGGTGGTTAAACCTTTCTAATCTCCTGACGGGACCGTCCACTCATCCTAGGCGGTCCGCGTTGCCGATCTCACGACAAGGAAGCGAAGCATGACCACCCCGCTGTTCAAGATTGTGTTCGAAGGGCAGTTGCGTAACGGTGTTGAGTTGCAGACTGCCAAGCTCAATCTTGCTAGCCTTTTCAAGAGTGAAGTCTCCGCTGTAGACAATCTGTTCAGCGGCAAACCCGTCGCCCTCAAGCGAGGGCTGACTCAGGCCGACGCTCAGGTCTACCTTAAAGCGCTTAACGATGCTGGTGTCGAAGCGCGCATCGACAGTGACCCCGTAATAATCCTGAACATTGAAGAAGTAGAAGAAACCTCGCCGACGCTACAGTCCTCTCAGCCAGTACCGACTTCGCCATACGCACCACCTCGCGCAAGTGTCATAGATGACGAGACAAAACAATCAGAACTGAAAATCTTCAGCTTTCAGGGGCGAATTGGGCGTGTACGTTACCTGGCGTGGATATCAGTGCTGGTTGTCACAGGCTTTATTGCTGCCGGCATATGCTCAGTGATCATGAGCGCCTCTTTGGTTGGCGGCGGCTTGTTGCTGGCGATTGTCGGAGCGGCATTCTTCCTGGTTGGCCTTCAGATAGGTGCTCAACGGCTGCACGATGCAGGATGGTCGGCGTGGCTGCTGTGTTTATACCTGGTGCCCTACATAGGCTTTGTGCTGCCTCTGCTTCTGATTTTCGCCCCGGGCAACAAGGGAGCCAACCGCTATGGCCCGCCGCCGCCCCCTAATAACCGTGGCGTCATCCTGCTGGCCTGCATGTGGATTCTGTTCATTGGCGTGTCCGTGATCACCACACTGACTGGTGGGTTCCTTTCACTGAAAGAAGAGCTGTCGGACGTCACCACACAGTATGAGCAGTCACTGCCTGATGACGATCAATAGCCTGTCGTCCAGGCCCTGGACTAAACTCCGCGGCTCGCACTACGTTCAACGGAGAACCGCATGACCCGTTACGCCTTGATCACCGGGGCAACCAGCGGAATTGGCCTGGCCATGGCCGAAGCCTTGGCACGCAGAGGAAGGAGCCTGTTACTGGTCGCTCGTCAGCGCGATCTGCTGGAAACGATCGCCATTGAACTGACTCAGCGTTTCGGCGTAGAGGTACTGATTCGCGCCTGCGATCTGGGCGAACCCTTGCGCCTGTCAGGTTTTCTGCTGGAACTGGAAGAAGAAGGTGCGCACCAGATCGACCTGCTGGTCAATTGCGCCGGTATCGGAACATCCGGTCCGTTCCTGGCCCAGGACTGGGGATTGGAGCAGGACCTGATTGACTTGAATATTCTGGCCCTGACGCGCCTGTGCCACACGGTCGGAAACCTGATGGCGCTGCAAGGCGGCGGGCAGATTCTCAACGTTGCATCTGTGGCTGCGTTCAGCCCAGGCCCCTGGATGAGCGCCTATTACGCAAGCAAAGCCTACGTGTTGCATTTTTCAGAGGGGCTGCGCGAGGAGGTCAAGAAAAACGGGATCAAAGTATCGGTCCTGTGCCCCGGCCCCACGCGCACCAGCTTTTTCCGTACTGCCCAGCTTCAAGTGGGCAAGAGCGGCAATCAGAAAATGATGAGCCCCGAAGAAGTGGCGCTGTACACCGTTCGCGCGTTGGCAAAGAACCGGGCGGTTATCATTCCTGGCTGGCGTAATCGATTGATCACATTCAGCCCCCGACTGGTCTCACGCTGGGTAAGTCGTAACATTGCCGGGCTGATCAACAAGTCAGTGTGCTCGCGCTGACCGACGAATGCTGGGCGCAGACCGATGCTCTCAGTACAGTCGGTTCGGTCCATTCATCTACACGTTCCACCCACCACAAGGAGCAAATGGCTGTGGATACTTTGTTCACCAAGATCATTAACCGCGAGATACCCGCAAAGATCATCTACGAAGACGATCAAGTGCTGGCCTTTCACGACATTGCCCCCCAGGCACCGGTCCACTTTCTGGTTATCCCGAAAAAACCGATCCGCACGCTTAATGACCTGACCGAAGAAGACAAAGGCCTGGCCGGTCATATTCTGTTCACCGCGCAACGTCTGGCGAAAGAGTTAGGCTGTGAGGATGGATTTCGTGTCGTCATGAACTGCAATGAGCTGGGCGGACAGACCGTCTATCACATTCATATGCATGTTCTGGGTCAGCGCCAGATGAACTGGCCGCCGGGTTAATCCCGATATTCAAAGACTTGCAGTACGGCTGGAGCCTGCCAGGGCTCTAGCCAGCTGATCCAGCTCAAGCCTCATCTGGCGGATTGGGGTAGACTGGCCCCATGGTTTTTCCGGAGGTGCCCATGGCTACCGAACGTCACTACTCCCCTATCGACCGTATCCTTTTGCAGGCCGACGCTGCGATGCGCACGCTGTTGCCGTCCAAGGGATACTCCTCTCGTCCCTCGCCCGCCCTCGTCCAGCCCGAAGTTGCGATGAGTGACGTTGATACTCGGCACGTTGCAGGCCTGATGCGTATCAACCACACAGGTGAAGTGTGCGCCCAGGCGTTGTATCAAGGGCAGGCACTCACCGCCAAATTGCCCGATATACGCAAAGCGATGGAGCATGCCGCAGAAGAAGAGATTGACCATCTGGTCTGGTGTGAACAGCGCATTCACCAGTTGGGCAGCCATACCAGCGTACTCAATCCACTATTTTACGGCTTTTTCTTCGGCATCGGCGCCGCAGCAGGGTTGATCAGCGACAAGGTCAGCCTGGGTTTCGTCGCAGCGACTGAAGATCAGGTCTGCAAACACTTGAATGAGCACCTTGAGCAACTTCCCGCCGAAGACGAAAAGTCCCGTGCGATTCTTGAGCAGATGCGTGCCGACGAAGAACACCACGCACAAAGCGCGCTGGATGCAGGCGGCTTCCGCTTCCCGGCGCCGGTCAAGTTTGGCATGAGCGTGCTGGCCAAGCTCATGACCAAAAGCACTTATCGTATTTAAACCCGATAAATCGCGAGCACAAAAAAGGCGCCTTCAGCAGGCGCCTTTCTTTTTGCATTGAATCCTAGACGGCGACGTTAACGTTGCGGCCGTAGAAGATTTCCAGCATTTCGTGCTTGACCTTGGCGGTCACCTGATCGCGTTGCACCGGGGACAGATTGCTGGTCGCGTCGCCGAACAGGTAGTTATCCAGTTCGAAGTTCTTGAGCAGCATCTTGGTGTGGAACAGGTTCTCCTGATACACGTTCACGTCTGTCATCTGGTAACTGTTGCGCGTGTCTTCAGAGAGGTAGTTCTGAATCGAGTTGATCTCATGGTCGATGAAGTGCTTCTTGCCTTCAACGTCACGGGTGAAGCCGCGCACACGATAGTCGACCGTCACGATGTCTGATTCGAACTTGTGAATCAGGTAGTTCAGCGCTTTAAGCGGTGAAATCACCCCGCAGGTTGACACGTCGATGTCCACACGGAAGGTCGCGATACCGTCAACCGGGTGAATTTCCGGATAGGTATGGACGGTGATGTGGCTCTTGTCGAGGTGCGCCAGAATGGTTTCCGGCAGCGGGCCCGGCGACTCTTCGATCTGGCTTTCGGTAGGCGTCACCGGCTGCTCGGAAATCAGAATAGTCACGCTGGCGCCTTGAGGATCGTAATCCTGGCGGGCGATGTTGAGGATGTTGGCGCCAATGATATCGACGACATCGGTCAGAATCCGCGTCAGGCGTTCGGCGTCGTACACACTGTTGATGTACTCGACGTAAGCCTGCTGGTCCTGCGGGGTTTCCGCATAGCAGATGTCATAGATGTTGAAGCTCAAGGTCTTTGTCAGGTTATTGAACCCGTGGAGCTTGAGTTTGCTTTTCACCGTTAAAAACTCTCTATATATGTGCGGCCCAAGCCACGTGATCAAGCATGCCCGTCAGTTGAGCGAAGCTCAGCTGCGTAGGACGGTTAACACCTCTTCGCGGTGGCGATTTTGGTTGTCTGGTCGGGAGCGGCCGCAAACAACCTGCGCATCCTGCTCCCTGAAAAAGGGGCGCATTATGCAGACGTCAGGAGCTGTCTGCCAGAGTGTGCGCCGCTTTTATGATAATTGGGTGTCGTTAGCCCAATTCAATGATTTCGTAGTCGTGAGTAATCTCGACCCCGGCGTTGCCGAGCATGATCGAGGCTGAGCAGTATTTCTCGGCGGACAGCTCGATGGCGCGCTTGACCTGAGCTTCTTTCAAGCCACGGCCCTTCACCACGAAATGCAGGTGAATTTTGGTGAATACCTTTGGGTCTTCAGTGGCGCGTTCGGCTTCCAGAAAGGCCTCGCAGCTTTCTACTGGCTGGCGCGACTTCTTCAGAATGCTGACCACATCGAAGTTGCTGCAACCGCCGAGGCCGATCAGCACCATCTCCATAGGGCGCACGCCCAGATTGCGACCGCCACTCTCGGGCGGGCCGTCCATCACCACTACGTGACCACTGCCGGATTCACCGAGGAACATGGCTTCACCAGCCCATTGAATGCGTGCTTTCATCGCCAGGGGCTCCAATGCTGAAAAGGCGGCCAGCTTAGCACAGCGCTCGCCACGCTCTGAACGTGCCGAGAAATTCCACTTTAAGACCAACCTGTAGGAAATTTCCGAAATGGTCTCAAATGAGATCCAAAAAGCTGGCTAAATGCAATCTGCTGCCGATAACGCTAACAATGCCTCCGGCGATGTACTTTTTCAGGACAAAAGAATGCTAGCTATTCCCCTGTCATCAAAGACCAAGCACCTGGAAAAGTTTCTGGCTCACGCCCAGCGTCGCCGCTATCCGGCCAAATCCAACATCATTTGTGCAGGGGATCGTTCCGAGTCCTTGTTCTTCATCATCAAAGGCTCGGTCACCGTGCTGATCGAAGATGATGAAGGCCGCGAGATGATCGTTGCCTACCTGAACTCCGGAGATTTCTGCGGCGAGCTTGGGCTTTTCGAACCTGTCGGAAATGAAAAAGAGCGCAGCGCCTGGGTGCGTGCCAAGACCGAGTGCGAAATTGCTGAAATCAGCTACAGCAAATTCCGCGAGATATCGCTGCTGGAACCGGAAATCCTGTACGCCCTTGGCGCCCAGATGGCCGAACGTCTGCGCAACACCACGCGCAAGGTTGGCGACCTTGCCTTTCTCGATGTCACTGGCCGTGTCGCCGGTACGCTGCTGGATTTATGCAAACAACCGGATGCAATGACTCACCCTGACGGCATGCAGATCAAGATCACGCGCCAGGAAATCGGACGTATTGTGGGATGTTCACGAGAAATGGTTGGCCGGGTGCTCAAAGCGCTGGAAGAACAGAAACTGGTCCACGTCAAAGGCAAGACGATGGTGGTGTTTGGTACGCGTTGAGAAAGCCAATCGGGGGCTATCGCTGAATCACCCATAGGCATGGATTGAAAGGCATGGATTGAAATCTTATCTCCCGTGGGAGCGAATTCATTCGCGAAAGCGGTATCTGAAGCGATAGATATGCATTGAATGGACTGGCCTCTTCGCGAATGAATTCGCTCCCACAGGTCGTGGGCTCACCTTTGCCCCGATAACAGCGAAAGTCCTTCCTGATAGGTCTGCGCCAACCTCTCCAACACACCCTCAACCGCAAACGCCTCGCGCAATGCAATATGGCTGTCGGCTCGCACGCGCTGATCAAGCTCGCAGATTTCGTTGAAGCGATTAACGGCGGCGACCATTTCATGCCGTTCGTTATCGACCAGCAATGCACCGTGGGCGAGCACGACAGGCCTCAGTCCACCTTGACTCTGGCGCCAACGCTGGGCAGTGCCGACCATCTTGCGGCCATCAAGGTTGACGTTGAAGCGACCGTCACAAAACGCACCCTCCACTTCGCCCAACGAAGCAGCGCCGCCCAGCTCATTCAAAACATCCAGAATCGGCTGACATAGACGGCGATAGGCGAGTTCGATACGGTCGCGATCCGGGTCACTTGCAGGCTGGGCGTAAACCAGGGCGATGTTCACCGTGGCCGACGACTGTGGCACCGGCTCACCTCCGGTTTCCCGCAACAGAATTGGCCAGCCGCTGTCAGCCAGCGTTTCGCTGGCCTCTACAAATCCGGGCAAACGGCTCATGCGGCGAGGCATCACCAGCGCTCGATCGCTCGGTCGCCAGAGCAGTAATGCAAAATCGGAATTCCCGTCACAGACTGAGGCAAGCAAGTCCTGCTCGGCTTTCAGGCCAGCTTCGACGCA
The DNA here is from genome assembly GCF_002699985.1 of Pseudomonas sp. ICMP 561. Lineage (GTDB taxonomy): Bacteria > Pseudomonadota > Gammaproteobacteria > Pseudomonadales > Pseudomonadaceae > Aquipseudomonas > Aquipseudomonas quasicaspiana. The sequence goes on from NZ_LKBT01000010.1 coordinate 12,634, forward strand.
GATATCAATCACCGAACCAGACATGTTGATCCTCTGTAAAACCTGTCGAAGCAAAGCCGAGGAATGATCAGTCCAGGGTAGAGCTGCGCACCGGAGGCGTACCGCGCTCAGGAAAGAACAGACGCTGCAGTTCATCACCCGGATGCTCGGCGCGCATGAACGCTTCACCCACCAGGAAGGAATACACATCGCTGATTTCCATCAACTCGACATCGGCACGGTTGAGAATGCCGCTTTCAGTGATGACCAGACGATCACGAGGAATACGCGGGAGCAAATCCAGCGTGGTTTCCAGGCTCACTTCGAAGGTGTGCAGGTTGCGGTTGTTAACGCCGACCAGTGGCGTATCGAGGGTTTTCAATGCGCGCTCCAGCTCATCGCCGTCGTGCACTTCAACCAATACGTCCAGCCCGACGCTTTTCGCGACCGAAGCCAGCTCAGCCATTTTCACGTCATCCAGCGCAGAGACAATCAGCAGCACACAATCAGCGCCAAGGGCGCGGGCTTCAATGATCTGATAGGGATCAATCATGAAGTCCTTGCGGATCACCGGCAGCTTGCACGCAGCACGCGCCTGCTGCAGATAAGCATCAGCACCCTGGAAGTAATCGACATCGGTCAGCACCGAGAGGCAGGTCGCCCCGCCCTTCTCATAGCTTCGGGCGATGTCGGCAGGTACGAAGTTCTCGCGAATCACGCCCTTGCTCGGCGATGCCTTTTTAATTTCGGCAATGACCGCCGGCTGCTTGCGCTTGGCTTGCTCGATCAACGCGTTGGCAAAGCCGCGAACCGGGTCAGCCGCTGCAGCCAGCTTCTCGACTTCGGCCAGGCTGACGGAAGCACTGCGAGCTGCAACCTCCTCGGCCTTACGGGCAAGAATCTTTTCCAGAACTGTTGGCACGCTCATTCTTCATTCTCCTGCTTGAATACCGCGGTAAAGGCACCCAATTCTTCAAGCTTCTCCCGGGCCAGGCCGGTATGAAGCGCATCGTGAGCCAACTCGACACCTTCTTTGAGCGTGTAGGCATGATCAGCAGCATAGAGCGCTGCGCCCGCATTGAGCACGATCATTTCAGCCGCTTTTTGGCCATGTTCGGTTTTACGACGACCCAGCGCATCGCGGATCAGAACCAGCGAAGCTTCAGGGCCATCAACGCTCAGGCCAAACAGGCTCTGGCTTTTCATGCCCAGATCCTCAGGCTGCACCCAATATTCGGTGACTTCGCCGTTTTTTAGTTCAGCCACGAACGTCGGTGCAGCAAGACTGAACTCATCCAGGCCATCCTGCGAATGCACCACCAGTACATGCTTGCTGCCCAGACGAAGCAGAACTTCGGCCAAGGGGCGGCACAGGGCCTGACTGAATACGCCCACTACTTGATGGCGGACACCGGCCGGATTCGTAAGCGGGCCGAGCATATTGAACAGGGTACGCAAGCCGAGATCGCGACGCGGGCCTGCGGCATGCTTCATTGCGCCATGATGAGCCTGGGCGAACATGAAACCGATGCCCACGCTGTCAATGCAGCGCGCCACTTGTACCGGCGTGAGGTTGAGGTATACGCCAGCCGCTTCCAGCAAATCAGCGCTGCCGCTCTTGCCCGAGACGGCGCGATTGCCATGTTTGGCTACAGTACAACCGGCCGCGGCAACCACGAAAGAAGACGCCGTCGAAACGTTGAAAATGTTAGCGCCGTCACCGCCGGTGCCCACTACGTCTACAACGCCATCGAGGGTTTTCAGCTCAACCTTGTCGGCCAGCTCACGCATGACCGAAACCGCACCGACAATCTCATCGATGCTTTCGCTCTTCATGCGCATGCCCATCATGAAAGCTCCAATCTGCGCTTCCGTGCACTGCCCGGTCATGATGGCGCGCATGACGTCGCTCATCTCGGCAGTACTCAAATCCAGATTATCGACAACACGCCCCAGAGCGGTCTTGATGTCCATTGGCTTAGTCATAACGAATCCTTAACCCTGTCGGGTGCCGCCGGTTTGCTTGAGGAAGTTGGCGAACAGCTCGTGGCCCTGCTCGGTCAGAATCGACTCAGGGTGAAACTGAATCCCCTCGACGTTCAGTGTCTTGTGGCGCAAGCCCATGATTTCGTCTCTCGAACCATCTTCCAACGCAGTCCAGGCTGTCACTTCGAGGCAATCAGGCAGGGTGTCGAGTTTGACAACCAGCGAGTGATAGCGGGTAACGGTCAGAGGGTGATTCAACCCTTCGAACACGCCGTGATCCTCATGAACCACCGGACTGGTCTTGCCGTGCATGACCTGACGGGCGCGCACAACGTCACCGCCGAACGCCTGACCAATTGACTGATGACCAAGGCATACACCCAGAATCGGCAGTTTGCCGGCGAAGTGTTTGATCACCTCCAGCGAGACACCCGCTTCATTCGGCGTACAAGGGCCGGGCGATACCACAATGCGCTCAGGGTTGAGGGCTTCGATCTCGGCAACGGTCAATTCGTCGTTGCGGATCACCTTGACGTCGGCACCCAGCTCACCGAAGTACTGCACGACGTTGTAGGTAAAGGAATCATAGTTATCGATCATCAGCAGCATTTGGCTTAAACCCATTGAATTACTGACTATTTTTTCAACCTTCAAAATCGCTGCCGATTGAGTGCCCGCTAGTTTAACGACCGGGGGTTGACCCGGAAAAGCGGCAGGGCGGAGTTTTAAAGGCGTATCAGGAGGTCCGGACAGGCCGGAAGAGAATAAGTCAGGCGCGCCAACGCCAGCGGGCGTGAGCCTTGATAACGCGCATCAAGAGTTTGCTGACGATCAACACAGGGGAGGTCTCATTTTTACGTTCCGGCACATTAGCGTACCGAGGGATGGCGCGCAATATCACATACCCTTGGCGAGATGACCAAAATCTACTTTTGGAGTCACTAAACAATCAAATCTGTAAAGCAGCGAATACACATCAACCATAACGCCAACCGCTGGGCGGTTAATGACTAATTAGCCGGTCGTGCAGGGTTCAGATAGCTACTTTTCCTTAAGCATTAAAAAATAAAAAGGAACCTGACCATGCTCAGACCCCGACGGTTTGCGGCGCTTGTCGCTTGCTTGCTGGTTTCAGCCTGCCCTGACAGCTGGGCAGCCTCTTCGCCTTATTCAACCATGGTGGTATTCGGTGACAGCCTGGCCGATGCCGGGCAGTTTCCCGATACGGATGGCCCAATGGGATCGACGCTACGTTTCACCAACCGTACCGGGCCAACTTATCAGGACGGCAGCGGTGAGGTTTTCGGACTGAACTCATCGACCTTGCTGGGTCTGAAACTCAATGTTGCTCAGGCCGACCTCGCGGCCTCCACGTCGCCAGTGAACGCCGCCTCAGGTTTGGCAGACGGCAACAACTGGGCGGTAGGAGGAGATCGTACCGATCAGATTTATGATGCAATCACCTCGCAGTCCAACGTTATCAACCCCGATAACGGAGCAGTTTTACGCAGCCGACCGGGTTACCTGATCGCTAACAACTTTCGGGCAGATCCTGACGCCCTGTACTACTTGACCGGGGGCGGCAATGACTTCCTGCAGGGCCGAGTGCTGAGTCTGGCGCAGTCCCGGGAGGCCGCAGATCGTCTTGCCGACAGTGCCCAGGTCCTGCAGCAAGCGGGGGCTCGATACATCATGGTCTGGCTGCTGCCAGACATCGGTCAGACGCCAGCCGTGTCCGGCACCATCCTGGCACCCGTCACTTCAATACTGAGCGGTGTATTCAACGCCCAACTGATCAGCCGCCTGGCGCAGATCGATGCGCAAATAATCCCGCTGAATATCCCACGCTTCGTTTCGGAAACGTTGAATGAGCCAGCCCGCTTTGGTCTCGCCGCGGATCAGAATCTAACGGGAACCTGCTTCAACGGTGACAACTGCGACGAGAACAACACCTACGGGATAAGTAGTGCTACGCCGGACCCGAGTAAATTACTGTTCAACGATGGGGTGCATCCCACTGTCACCGGCCAGCGGCTGATCGCCGATTACGCCTACTCGTTGCTGGCTGCGCCTTGGGAAATCAGCCTGCTGCCGGAAATGGCCAACGGCACATTACGTGCGCAACAGGATGAACTGAGGAGCCAATGGCTAGCGGATTGGGGAAATTGGCAGGGCGTCGGGCAGTGGCGTGCGATTGTCGCCGCTGGTGGTCAGAAAATGGACTTTGATGCACAGGACAACTCAGCGAATGCTGACGGTCATGGCTACAACGTGACCGTTGGCGGCAGTTATCGACTCGCCGATCATTGGCGAGTCGGCATGGTGGGCGGAGCTTATCGGCAACAACTGGACGCCGGGGATCGGGATTCGGACTACAAACTCAATAGCTATCTGGCGACTGCCTTTGTCCAGTATCAGGCGAACCATTGGTGGGGTGATCTTACTGCCTCAGGTGGGCATCTGGATTACGAGAATGCCGAGCGCAAATTCGCACTGGGTATCAGCCAGGGGAATGAGAAAGGCGATACGGATGGTGAAATCTGGGGAGCCAGTACAAGACTGGGATTTGATATCGCGGGCGCCAACAGCCCTTGGCATTTATCGCCCTTCATCAGCGCGGACTACGCACATGTGAACGTGAATGGCTATTCGGAAAAAGGCACTCGCTCAACGGCCCTGACCTTTGATGACCAGACTCGCAAGTCACGACGCCTGGGTGCTGGGTTGCAGGGCAAGTTTCAGGTCACCCCCACGACGCAGCTGTTCGCCGAAGTAGCGCATGAGCGGGAGTTTGAAACTGATCAACAGGAGGTGACCATCGCCTTGAACAGCCTGCCGCTCAATGATTTCACCCTTGAAGGCTACACGCCGCAACGAGATCTGAACCGCGCCACACTTGGCGTCAGCCAGAAACTGACCCGAGACCTGACGCTACGCGGCGGGTACAACTGGCGCAAGAATGATGATGTCACCCAGCAAGGGATGAGCGTCGGGGTAAGTCTGGACTTTTAAGCGCGTTGCAGTCGTAGGACCGGCTTCAGCCGGGAGAGCGCCTGCTCTGACAAAGCAGATGTGGCGACTGAACCAAAGTCCTCCCGGCTAAAGCCGGTCCTACGTTTATTCGTGAACTGCAGTATCTGCGCTTACTGCTCCTGCTCAGCCAGCGCCACGGCGCGGAACATCGCCCGGCGTTTGTTCAGGGTTTCTTCCCATTCCAGCGCAGGCACCGAGTCAGCGACGATGCCGCCACCGGCCTGTACATGCAGTTCGCCGTTCTTGATGACCGCGGTCCGGATCGCAATCGCGGTGTCCATGTTGCCGTTCCAGGCCAGATAACCCACAGCGCCGCCGTAGACGCCACGTTTCACTGGCTCCAGTTCGTCGATGATTTCCATGGCGCGGATTTTCGGTGCGCCGGACAAGGTGCCTGCTGGCAAAATCGCCCGCAGTGCATCCATCGCCGTCAGGCCGCTTTTCAACTGACCGGTGACGTTGGACACGATGTGCATCACGTTGGAGTAACGCTCAATGACCATTTTCTCGGTGAGCCGGACCGAACCGATTTCCGAAACACGACCGGTGTCGTTGCGCCCCAGATCGATCAGCATCAAGTGCTCGGCGATCTCCTTGTCATCGGACAGCAGGTCTTCTTCCAGCGCCAGATCAGCTTCTTCGTTCGCACCGCGAGGACGGGTGCCGGCAATCGGGCGAACGGTGATCAGGTTGTCTTCAACACGCACCAGCACTTCCGGAGAACTGCCAACCACGTGGAAATCGCCAAAGTTGAAGAAGTACATGTAAGGCGTCGGGTTGAAGCAGCGCAGTGCCCGATACAGATCAATCGGTGCAGCCTTGAAGTCGATGGACATACGCTGCGACGGAACCACCTGCATGACGTCGCCCGCCAGGATGTATTCCTTGATGGTATCGACTGCCCGCTCGTAGTCATCCTGCGTGAAACTTGAGCGGAATACCGGATCAGCCGCTTGCGGCCGGGTCAGGTCCAGGCCACGACGCGGGGTGATGGGCTGGCGCAGTTGTTCCATCAGTTCGTCGAGACGGGCCAGGCCGTTTTCGTATGCGTCCTGCTGGGCCGGGTCGACCAACACGATAGCGTGCATCTTGCCCGCCAGGTTATCGAACACGACGACGGCATCAGACACCATCAGCAGGATATCTGGCACGCCCAACGGATCAGGATTCGGGCATTTGCCGAGACGCTTCTCGACATAGCGAACACAGTCATAACCGAAGTAACCCACCAGCCCGCCGTTGAAACGTGGCAGGCCAGGAATGGTCGGCACGTTGTAACGCGCCTTGAAGGTTTCAACGAACGCCAGCGGGTCTTCGGTCTCAAGATGCTCGATCTCGACGCCGTCGTGAGTGACACGAACATCGTGATCGTGAACGCGCAAGACCGTGCGGCATGGCAAACCGATGATCGAGTAACGGCCCCATTTCTCGCCGCCCTGCACCGACTCCAGCAGATAGGAGTTCGGTTGGTCGGCAAGCTTGAGGTAGATCGACAGCGGCGTGTCGAAGTCGGCCAGGGTTTCGTAGGCAAGCGGGATGCGATTATAGCCAGCAGCAGCCAAACGCAGGAATTCTTCGCGATTCATCATCAGCCTCATTGGTGAGGGTTAGCAGTCAGGTAAGCAAACAGTGCCGGTAAACGTATCCGGCCGGATTCAAGTCAGGCGCGCCAACGCCAGCGGGCCAAGGCCTTGATGACTTTCATCCAGAGTTTGCGAGTGACCACCACGATGGAATCTCTAAAGGAGGGATCTTTGATTTCCGGCAACAGTATCCCAGCGTCCAGATTCAGGCAACCGGGAATCAGACGTCGCAGGTCATCAATGACCAGCGCCGGGGACTCTTCTTCAATCGGTCGACCATGGTTGTAGCCGTAGCTCATGGCAACACAGGGCACACCAGCGGCTTTGGCTGCCTGCACGTCGCTGCGTGAATCACCGACGAACAGCGACTGCGAGGCTGGAATATTGGTCATCTTCATGACAAAGAACAGCGCCGCCGGATCAGGCTTTTTCGTCGGCATGGTGTCGCCACCGATGATCAGGCGGAAAAAGCGGCCCAGTTTCATCTCATCCAGCAGCGGCGCGACGAACCGTTCCGGCTTGTTGGTGATCAGCGCCATCTCCACGCCCATCTTCTGCAACCACTTCAGGGTTTCACGAACGCCAGGATAGACGACCGTGAACTCATGCTTTTCGGCATAGAACTTCATGAAGATTTCCAGCGCCTGATCGGCCTGGGCATCATCGACACCACTGTGGTCCAGATCATTGGCCAGAGCGCGGCGTACCAGAACAGGCGCACCGTTACCGATCCAGTTTCTGACCTGCGCCAGACCGGCCGCAGGACGACCCAGTTCAAGCAGCATTTTGTCGACTGCTACGGCCAGATCGGGTACCGAATCCACCAGGGTACCGTCCAGATCAAACATGATCAGCTTTGGCAGGCGCCCCGGAAACAGTTGCTCGAAGCCGCTCATGCGCGGGACAGCGCCAGTTCTGCGCGCATCTTGTCGATGACTTGCTTGTAGTCCGGGGTATTGAAGATGGCGGAACCGGCGACAAAAGTATCAGCACCGGCGGCGGCGATCTCACGGATGTTATTCACGTTCACGCCACCGTCGATTTCCAGACGAATGTCCAGACCCGAGGCATCAATCAACGCGCGCGCCTCACGCAGTTTGTTCAGCGTCCCCGGGATGAATTTCTGACCGCCAAAGCCAGGGTTAACGCTCATGAGCAGGATCATGTCGACCTTGTCCATCACGTACTCCAGCAAGTTCAGCGGAGTCGCCGGGTTGAATACGAGCCCCGCCTTGCAACCGCCCTCTTTGATCAACTGCAACGAGCGATCAATGTGCTGCGTCGCTTCCGGGTGGAAAGTGATGTAGCTGGCACCCGCCTCGATGAAATCGCCGATGATGCGATCCACCGGGCTGACCATCAAGTGCACATCGATGGGTGCCGTCACGCCATATTTACGCAGCGCCGAGCACACCATCGGACCGATGGTCAGGTTCGGCACGTAGTGGTTGTCCATCACATCGAAGTGAACAATGTCGGCGCCAGCGGCCAGCACAGAGTCAACTTCCTGACCCAGACGGGCGAAGTCGGCGGAGAGAATCGATGGAGCAATGAGGAAGGGCTGCATGACGCACCTTTTTGAACAGAATCACGGTGGCGCGCATTGTACTCCAGTGGCAGTTGCAAGCTATAAGCTATAAGCTATAAGCCACAAGCTAGCTACAAGCCAAAAGCCAAAAGCCAAAAGCTGAAGGTGCCCTAGCCAAATACTGCTTTAGCTTGAAGCTTGAAGCTTCCCGCTTGCCGCTCACTCAATCTGAGTGCGCAACTTCTCGCTACGCCCGCGCAACCACTCCAGCACCAACAGCAGTACCACCGAGAATCCGATCAGCAGCGTCGCAGCAGCAGCGATGGTCGGGCTGAGGTTTTCCCGGATGCCGCTGAACATCTGCCTTGGCAGCGTCGCTTGCTCGGGGCCGGCGAGGAACAGCGTCACGACCACTTCATCGAAAGAAGTCGCGAAAGCGAACAGCGCGCCGGAAATCACACCCGGCGCAATCAGCGGTAACGTCACTCGACGAAATGCCGTTAGCGGCGACGCGCCCAGGCTGGCAGCCGCCCTGACCAGATTATGGTTGAAGCCCTGCAAAGTCGCCGACACGGTAATGATCACAAACGGCACACCCAGCACCGCGTGAACCAGAATCAATGACAGGAAGCTGTTACCCAACCCCAGGGGCGCGAAGAACAAATAGCTCGCCACACCAATAATCACCACCGGCACCACCATTGGCGAAATCACCAAGGCCATGACCAGCGCCTTGCCGGGGAAGTTGCCGCGGGTCAGGCCAATCGCCGCCAGCGTGCCGAAAACCATGGCCAGCACAGTCGCAGCGGGAGCGATGAGCAGGCTGTTCTTCAGCGCGCGCATCCACTCGTTGGAATTGAAAAAGTCCTGATACCAATGCAGTGAGAAGCCTTGCAACGGGTAAACCAGAAAGCTGCCGGAGTTGAACGACAGTGGAATGATCACCAGCACCGGTAGCACCAGGAACAACAGGATCAGGCCACACAGGATGCGCAGGGCGTAGTACCAGACACGTTCCAGCGGCGAGGAATAAGAACTCAACATGGCAATGCTCCTCAGCTCAAACGCAGGCGGCTGGCGCCGACCAGCCAGCTATAGATCAGATAAAGCACAATGGTCGCCAACAGCAGCAGACCGCCCAGTGCCGTGGCCATACCCCAGTTGATGCTGGTGTTGGTATAGAAGGCGACAAAGTAGCTGACCATCTGGTCGTTCGGGCTGCCCAGCAATGCCGGGGTGATGTAGTAACCAATTGCCAGAATGAACACCAACAGGCAACCCGCGCCGATACCGGCATAGGTCTGCGGGAAATACACCCGCCAGAAGCTGGCAAACGGGTTGCAGCCCAGAGAGATAGCGGCACGCATATAAGTTGGCGAGATGCCTTTCATCACGCTGTAGATCGGCAGAATCATGAACGGCAACATGATGTGCACCATCGAGATGTAAACGCCGACTCGGTTGAACACCAGTTCCAGCGGTTTATCGATGATGCCCATGGCCATTAATGCACCGTTGATCAGACCACTGGATTGCAGCAACACGATCCATGCCGCCACCCGAACCAGAATCGACGTCCAGAACGGCAGCAACACTAGAATCATCAGCAAATTGCTCTGCCGCGCAGGCAGGTTGGCCAGCAAGTACGCCAGCGGGTAAGCCAGCGCCAGGCAGATCAGGGTAATGACAAACCCCATCCAGAACGTGCGGGCGAAGATGTCCAGATAGATCGCTTGATCAGGGGTCGCAGGTGCCACTTCACCAAGGTCATCAATGCGATGGTCCACTGCGGCCAGCAAATAATAGGGGGTGACACTACTGGTATTGCGTCGGATCACCTGCCAATAGGCCGGATCTCCCCAACGCTCATCCAGTGCTTCGAGTGCATCTTTATAAGAAGCAGGCTCTTCCTTGAACGGCAGCGCACGCGCGGTGCTCGTCAACAGGCTGCGATAGCCAGCCAGTTCCATGTTCAGGCGCTTGGACAGATCGCCCAGGGTTGAGTTTTTGCGGGTTTCCGCCAGGTCCATACTCAGTGCCTTGTAGACCGGCTCCGAGGGCAAGCCCTTGCCGTCCCATTTGGCGACTTCGATCACGGTAGTCGGTAGAGCATTAACCACTTCCGGGTTGCCGACGCTTTTGTATAAAAGCGCCACAATCGGTACCAGAAACACCAGCAACAGGAAGATCACCAAGGGCGCGATCAATGCCTGGGCCTTCCAGCGGTTAACCCGCTCGGCACGAGCCAGACGTTGCTTCAAGGTAGGGCTGGCGCCTTCAGTCAGGGGCACGGCGATGGCCATAGCGAACTCCGAAATCTTTGAACGAAGGGCGCATTCCCTACTGTAGGGAACGCGCCCGGATCTAACTCAACCTGATGCGCTTACTTGGCAGCCCAAGCGTTGAACCGCTGTTCCAGGTTTTCACCAAAGTCAGCCCAGAACTTCACGTCTATCTGCACCTGATCCTTGATGTTCTCAGGGGTGGTCGGCATGTTCTGCAGGGTTTCAGCGCTCAACAGTTTGACGGCATCGGTGTTGGCCGGACCGTAAGCGATGTTTTCCGAAAAGGTCTTCTGTTGCTCAGGCTGCAGGCTGTAAGCGATGAACTTCTTCGCCGCTTCGGCATTTTTCGAACCCTTTGGAATGGCCCATGCGTCGAAGTCATACACGCCGCCGGTCCACACCACTTTGAGCTTGCTTTCTTTGGCGACCGCTGCGATGCGGCCGTTGTAGGCCGAGCTCATGACCACGTCACCCGATTGCAGGAACTGAGGCGGCTGTGCGCCCGCTTCCCACCACTGAATGCTTGGCTTGAGTTTGTCGAGCATCTTGAAGGCGCGGTCCTGACCGTCTTTGCTGGCCAGCACTTTGTAGACGTCTTTTGGCGCAACGCCGTCGGCCATCAGGGCGAACTCCAGGGTGTACTTGGCGCCTTTACGCAGGCCACGCTTGCCCGGGAATTTTTCGGTGTTCCAGAAATCGGCCCAGCCGGTCGGCGCCGAAGCCAGTTTGTCGGCGTTGTAAGCCAGCACGGTGGACCAGACAAAGAAGCCTGCACCGCAATGAGAAATGGCGCCCGGCACGTACTTGGACTTGTCGCCAAACAAGGCCGGATCGAGCTCTTCGAACATGTCTTCGTCGCAGCCGCGGGCCAGCTCAGGCGATTCAACTTCTACGAGGTCCCAGTTAACGCTTTTGGTGTCGACCATGGCTTTGACTTTGGCCATCTCGCCGTTGTACTCGCCAGCGATGATCTTGCCGTTGCCCGCCTTTTCCCACGGGGCGTAGAAGGCTTTTTCCTGGGCTGCCTTGTTGGCACCACCAAACGAAATCACGGTCAGGTCAGTGGCGGCCATGGCTTGCGCGCCGCACATCATGCCCAGCGTAATTGCGGTGAGTTTCAAAGATTTGAGCATTTGGTTGTTTTCTCCACGAGCAGTGTTGGTATATGCGTTGTGGGCGATGAATTCGCCTCTGGCTGATGCCTTTTTATTGATAGATCAATGCACGTGCTGCAAGGGATCGAGTGCGCGAACGTGCTCGATTTGCCATCCAATTGGCACAACATCGCCAACACTCAACGCCGGATCCAGCTCGGCGATGGGTTGTTTGACGAAGAAGTCGGTTTTGCCTGCTACCTCCAGGCGCACACGAACGTGGTCGCCCAAATACACAAATTCTGCGACGCGACCGGAGAAACGGTTCACGCAGCTCTCGCTGTTGCCATTCAAACTGATGCGTTCCGGGCGAATCGACAGAGTGACGTCATCGCCCACCTGGCCAACATTCACGGCCAGCGCCTCGACTTTCTCGCCCTTCTCCAGTTGCACAACACAACGCTCGCCGGAATGGCTGAGCAGCTTGCCGTTAAGGCGATTGTTTTCGCCGATGAAGTTGGCTACGAAGGTGTTCTTCGGTTCCTCATAGAGATTGCGCGGGGGGGCGATCTGCTGGATTTCGCCCTGATGAAAAACGGCCACGCGGTCGGACATGGTCAGCGCTTCACCCTGGTCGTGAGTCACGTAGACCACGGTCACGCCCAGACGCTGGTGCAGGTGTTTGATCTCCATCTGCATGTGCTCACGCAGTTGCTTGTCCAGTGCGCCAAGCGGTTCGTCCATCAGAACCAGTTGCGGTTCGAAGACCAGCGCACGGGCCAGGGCCACACGCTGTTGCTGACCGCCGGATAATTGCGCAGGGTAACGATGGGCGAACGTGCCGAGCTGAACCATGTCCAGCGCACGTTTGACCTTCTCGCTGACGTCAGCCTTGCTCATACCGCGTACGGTCAGCGGAAACGCCAGGTTTTCGGCGACGGTCATGTGCGGGAACAGTGCGTAGTTCTGAAACACCATGCCGATGTCGCGCTTGTGCGGTGGCACGTTATTGATGGAGCGACCCGCGAGGAGGATTTCACCCGCTGTCGGCGTTTCAAATCCGGCCAGCATCATAAGGCTGGTGGTCTTGCCGGAGCCGGAAGGCCCGAGCAGGGTCAGGAACTCGCCTTTGCGAATGTCCAGGTTAAGGTCTTTGACGATAAGGGCTTCGCCGTCGTAGCTCTTCTGCACACCACGGAAGCTGACCAGAACATCATTAGCCCCAGCGCTTGAATCGACGTTGCTCATTACCCACACCTTTGTTTTGTCTGCGTGCGGTCAGCCTAGTTTAGGCTGAGAACCGCGCAAATCGGGGGGCAGGAGAGATTGGGGTAGGGATTGCCCTACAGGGATGGCGGGGATAGGTATGTGCAGGCGTCGCTATTTTATGTAGGCGATGCCCCATCACCAAGGCGCCGCACTATCACGCAGCCAACCTAGAACTGTAGGAGCGCGCTTGGTCTGGGCCGCATCCGGACGATTCGATCTGTCAGTCGATGAATGTATCGCCTGTGCTGACGTGATCGCGGGCAAGCGCGCTCCTACAGATTTTTGTCGCTCACAGGTATGAGCATATTCACAACAACTTATGCTCCATCGCATATTTCACCAGATCAGCCAGAGAATGCAGGTTCATCTTCTGCATCAGCCGTGCTTTGTGGGTGCTGATGGTCTTGCTGCTCAGGTTCAGTTGCTGGGCGATGTCGTTGACGTTGGCGCCTTGAGCCAAGCGTTCGAACACAGAGAACTCGCGCTCGGACAATAGCGAATGCAATGGCCTGTTATCCGTCAGCCCGACTTCGAAGACCATGCGGTCGGCAAGGTCCGGGTCGATGTAACGACCACCCGCCGCTACCCGTCGAATTGCCGTCAGCAGTAACGCCGGATCGCTGTCCTTGGTCGCATAACCGGCAGCCCCGACTTTCAAGGCGCGCGCTGCCATCTGCGCTTCGTCGTGCATTGACAGCACCAGTATGGCTGGCGGATTGGCCAGCGCGCGAATACGCGGGATCGCCTCAAGGCCGTTCGCTCCCGGCATGGAGATATCCAGCAGCACCACCTCGCATTCAGTCTGACGAAGAGCCTCAAGCAGCTGCTCACCGTTACTGGCCTCGCCCACCACGAGCAAATCCTTGGCAAGGCCGATCAACTGCTTGATGCCTTCACGAACAATAGTGTGGTCTTCAGCTACCAGTACACGAATCACTTGTGTTGCTCCTGCCCGGCTTGATGCAGCGGAATATAGGCGCGCAAGGTTGTGCCCTCACCTGTCTCACTGTCCAGCTCCAGTCGCCCGCCAAGCATCAACACCCGCTCGCGCATGCCCACCAGACCGAACGACACGACCTTACCCTGCGGCTGAACAAAACCAATACCGTCGTCGGCAATGGTCAGGCACATGACGCCATCGTCCAGCGTAAGGCTCACGTCCACGGTGTGCGCCTGAGCATGACGTATAACGTTAGTCAGCGCCTCCTGCAAAATCCGGAACATGCCAATGGCCAAAGCATCGCTGAGCGTCGGCAAATTATCAGGCACGTCCACCAGACACGGAATTTGCGTGCGCGCCTCGAACCGTTGCGCCTGCCATTCGATGGCCGACGCGATACCCGCATCGAGAATCGGCGGACGTAGCGCGGTCGCCACGTCGCGTACTAACTGGAACAATTGCGATATCAGGCGCTTCATGCTGTTGAGCCGATCGCGCAAGCCCGGATCAAGATCGGCGTAAGCCAGCTCACACATGGACGTTTCCAGCTTGAGCACGGTCAACATCTGACCCAATTCGTCGTGAACTTCCCGGGCGATACGCGCCTTTTCCTCCTCGCGCACGCTTTCCAGATGCGCCGACAGCTCGCGCAGTTGTTCGTGGTAACGACGACGCTCGGTCACGTCAGTGAGGAACACCACCAGATACTCGGACTCCTCGAAGCGCAGGAAACTCAAGGAGACATCGGCGGGCAGAACGCTGCCGTCGGCACACACACAATTGGTTTCGAATGTCTGAGCAATCCCTTCACTGGAGCGCGCACTTTTCCAAAGGCCCAGCCAGCGATCCATGTGCAACGTGGGTTCGAAATCAATTAACGGCCGATCCACTACGCCGCCGGACGAATAACCCAGCATGGCTTCTGCCGCATGGTTGGCATAGCGCACGCGACTGTCCCAGTTGACCCAGAGAATGCCCACAGTGCTTTGATCAATGGAAAACTGTGCCAGCTTTAACGCCTCTTCACCTGCCTCGCGCCGCGCCAGTTCTTCGCGAGCAAGCAACACATCGCGCTCCAGCGACTGCTGCTGACGGCGCTGCCATATAACAATGGCGGAACTGGCCAGCAGTAATACCAGCAGCAACAGACAGATGTTTTGCCAGAAACCAGGCGACTCGCTGGCTTTCACAGCATTGAGCGGCAGCCAGCGCGCATGCAACTGATCAAGCTCTTTGGCCGGAATCGCATGCAGGGCAGCGCTGATAATGTCCGCCAACTCAGGCACATCTCGACGGGAAGCGACGCGCAGCAATTGGGGATAGCCAATATCGCCGACAATACTCAGCCCGGCGAACTCCGGTTCCCGAGACAAGCGACTGAGCTGCGCCTCATCGAGCACGGCATAACGCGCCTGCTGACTCAACAATAATTGCAGCGCTTGCCGATCCAGCGGTACGCCTTGCAGGTTGATATGGGGATAGGTGTTACGCAGGTAGTCGGCGGTGACGCTGGGCATGCGAATCACTACGCGCGTGCGGCTGTCGAGCTTCTCAAGGTCCACGACACCAGAGCCGTCGCGCTCGCCCACCACCAGTTGCGAAATCCGCATATAGGGATCGGAAAACAGCCAGACACGAAGGCCAGCCGGGGTTTGAGTCAGACCGGGGGCAATATCCACCATGCCTTGCGCCAAGGCCTCCTCCAAAGCGGCCTGATCAGGGAAGTTACGCCAGAGCAGTTCTGTTTGCAGGCTCCTGCCGAGCAGATTCATCAAGTCGACGTTGGCGCCGGAAAGCTGCTGCTGGCGACGATCAAGCTGCGCATAAGGTGCCTGCATCACCAGCCCAACCCGCAAGGGCCCACGCTTTGCAAGCCATGCGCGCTGCTCTGCCGACAGCGGCGTGGACACGGCTGGCTCTGAATCCGCCTGAGCCACGACGTTGAAAATCATCAAGAGCAGGGCCAGACAGCCGATAACTCCAGTGCGCAGCAGAACCATCATCAAGGTGTCGTTCCCATGTGTTCTATGTAGTCGTTTGAACCGATGCGCCACTCAAGCATGGGCCTGACAAATCCTTACCAACCCATTAGGCTGCCAAGATAGTTTCTGGCCTGGAATATCCGATGTCCTACACATTTCGCGCAACGCTTCCTTCGCTTTGTCTGGCGCTGATACTACCTTGCGCGTTGCCTGTCATGGCGGCAGATCCTGCTCCTGCAAAAGATGCTGCAACCGAACCCGCTGTGGAAAGGGCACCACTGTTACCGCGCACCCAAGAAGATGCGCTGGCCCTTGAAGGGCGCTTGCCGGTTGCCGATCAACAGCAATTGCAGGCTGGCGAAGACAGTTTCCTCGCCTTGTGGAAGCCAGCCAACACTGACGATCCCAAAGGTGCAGTGATCATTATTCCCGGTGCTGACGAGTCGGCTGACTCTCCGGATGCCGTAGGCCCGCTGCGACGCAAGTTTCCTGACATCGGCTGGTCAAGCCTGAGCCTGACCTTGCCCGACCAGCTGGCTGATTACAATCAGGCCAGAGCCGCCGACACGCCTGCAGAAGCGGGTGCAGCAGAAAAATCCAAAGACGCGGCCAAAACTACCGCGCCAACTGATGCCGACAAAGCCGCTGCTGCTGAAAAAGAGGCTGCTGCTGAAACAGCAAGAGCCGCTGCCGCAGAGGAGCAGGCCAAGGCTCAGGCTGAGCGTATCTTCGCCCGAATTGAAAGCGCCATCAGCTTCGCACAGCAGAACAAGGCCCGCAGCATCGTGCTGCTCGGACATGGCAGCGGTGCCTACTGGGCAGCTCGTTACTTGAGCGAACGCCCGGCGCCGCTGGTACAGAAATTCGCCATGGTCACGGCGCGAGAGCCCGCAGATACCAAGCCACTGCTGACCGAGTTGATACCCGGCCTTAAAGTGAAAACCTCGGACTTCATTTACAAGGACGCGAACAACAGGTCTCCAATGGAACGTCTGCAAATCAGCAAGCGTGCAAAAGGACCAGGCTACAGCCAGATTCCTCTGACCGCGATTCCGGGTAACGCTGCTGCAGAGCAGGAACAGATGTTTCGCAGGATTCGCGGTTGGGTTGAGGCGCAGTAAAGATGATTGATCGGAGCGGAAATGCTGCACCGCTCCTATCACACAAAATATAACTATCTGATTTGGAATGCTTTTTACTGTAGGAGTGAGCTTGCTCGCGATAGCTCCAGTACAGGCAATATATTCATCGACTGACAGGCCGAATCGCGAGCAAGCTCACTCCTACAGGGTCCGTGTTTGCTGCGCGACAGCGTGGTGTCAGGGACACCGAGCGACTCCCACAGAATAAAGCACAACACCATAATCAAAACCCGCGCCGCGCCTTGATCACTTTGTAGGCGTTATGCAAATCCTGAGTCCGGTCCGTTGCATCGCGCACCTGCAACTGACTAGCGCCAGAACCGGCTACTTTATCCGGGTGGTGTCGACTGAGCAGGCGGCGGTAGGCACGTTTTACATGCGCAGGGTCCGCATCGGCTTGCACGCCCAGCAGTTTCAGTGCCGCCTGGTAATCGTTGCTGTTATTAGCCAGGGGTTTTCGGGGGGCCTCGTGCCCGGAAGCCAAAGAGTCAACTCTGGCCGGCGACCAGCCGAGCCATTTACCCCACCAGACGATCAACTCTCGCTCACCGCGTGAAGGTTTTCCGTTGGCCCATGCCATGCGCCAGCAGGCGCGCAGCAGCGCTTCAGCCGTGTGAGGCTGGGGGGCGAGCCGACGCAGATGGCCGCGCAGATTATCACCACCGTCCTTGCCTCGATTGAAGGCCGCTATTGCACGACGCTGAGCGGGCTCACTCATGCCCATACGATGCATTTCAGCCCGCGCCTGCTGGATGTGCTGCTCGACCACCCGCCCGTCACTCTTTGCCAGCCGACCCAGCAGAACGAACAGCAACTCATCATCGCGCAGCGCCGCTCGACCGCGCATGCGCTCCCGCAAATGCGCCCAGCTTTGCAGTGCCAGACGTCGATCCAGTGCTTGCCCCAACAGCGCACCCAGCAAGGCGCCCGGGATGCTGGCAATGGCAAACCCGGCTCCGGCGCCCAACAGGGTGGATGGCCAGAGCATCAGTGTCCCGCCGCGAGCAACTGCTCGACCTGAGCAAGGCGCTCATGGGTGCCGACATCGACCCACTGCCCGGTGAAATGCTCACCGGTCACTTGCCCTTGCTCCATGGCGGCTCGCAACAGCGGCGCGAGTTTGAAAGCACCGGCCTGGCAATCTGCAAACAGTTTCGGGTGAAGGATGGCGATGCCACTGTAGGTGAGCCTTGCACCGGCATCGCTGGAATCACGAACCTGCCCGTCGATCAACGAAAAGTCACCCTGCGGGTGGTGCTCCGGATTATCGATCAACACAAGGTGAGCCAGACCGGCCATTGGCACTCGCAGTGCGCTGAAGTCGTAATCGGTCCAGACATCGCCGTTTACGACCATAAAAGGCTGATCACCCAGCAGCGGCAGCGCACGAAAAATACCGCCGCCCGTTTCAAGCGGCTCACCTTCAGGGGAATACGCAATACGCAGCCCCAAACGTTCGCCGTCCCCCAAGTAATCTTCAATCTGTTGCCCAAGCCAGGCGTGATTGATCACTACATCGTGAAACCCTGCCTCATGCAGCGCGCGCAGGTGATATTCAATCAACGGCACACCGCCTGCACGAACCAGCGGCTTAGGAGTGTGCAGGGTCAATGGACGCATTCGTTCGCCCTTCCCTGCTGCCAGAATCATCGCTTTCATGCCTGCCTCGTCAACACAATCGATAGCCTTATTTCAATGATGACCTTCATACCGTGGCGCGATTCAGAGCGATCCGCTCGCCGGTCGCTTCAGGCTGGTCAGCAAATTAGCCAGTTCAGCCAACTCTGGTCGCCGCTCCAGCACCGCGTCTATATAAGCAAAGAAGCGCGGAACATCGGCCAGATAACGCGGTTTGCCGTCACGATGGCAGATACGGGCGAAGATACCGATGACCTTCAAATGACGCTGTACGCCCATCAGGTCACTGGCACGCAGAAACTCTGCAAAGTCCTCCTGAACAGGAATCCCCGCCGCGCGAGCCTTTTCCCAGTAAATTTCCAGCCAGCCATGCACTCGATCTTGCGGCCAACTGAGAAAGGCGTCCTTGAACAGGCAGGTCACGTCGTAAGTGACGGGTCCGTAGACCGCATCCTGGAAATCCAGCACTCCCGGATTGGGTTCACTGAGCATCAGGTTACGCGGCATGAAGTCACGGTGCACCAGCACTTTGGGCTGCGCCAGCGCGCTCTCGATCAAGAGATCACTGACACGTTGCCAACTCGCCAATTGCTGCTGATCCATCTCGATGCCGAGGTGTTTGCGCACATACCATTCAGGGAACAGTTCCAGTTCACGGCGCAACAAGGCGACGTCATAGCTGGGCAGCGGTGCATCCATCGGCAGTTGCTGATAAGCCAGCAGCGCATCGAAAGCATCTGAGAACAAAGCGTCCGCGTTTTGTTCGTTGATGACATCAAGGTAGGTTTTTCGCCCAAGATCGCTAAGCAGCAAAAAGCCTTGAACAAGATCTTCGGCATAAATTTCAGGAACATTAATCCCTGATTTATTTAACAAACGGGCCACATCCACGAATGGTTTGCAGTTTTCCTGAGGCGGCGGAGCATCCATCACAATAAAAGTTTGCTCACCGCCCTCCCAGCGAAAATAACGGCGGAAACTGGCATCGCTACTGGCCGCGGTCAACGTGGCCGGGGGAATTGCGCCCCAGCCCTGCGCTGAAAACAGCGCGGGAAGCTGCTCATCGAGCCAGGATTTCAGGCGTTGCAGGCGTACATCTTGATCTGGCATTGCAAGGGTCTCCGACGGCGCTAGCCGTCAAGCGGGTCATGCTTTATTATCCGACATCTTTTTCAGCCCATCGAGAGGCGTGCGGCCCCCCCGCGGGCAGATGGCGCGCAGGAAGCCCGGATTAATAAGATGGCATTGAAATCCCCCGCGTTTCGTAGAAAGTTTCCGTTGCTCATAACCGGCAGTTTGCTGGCGATGCAACCTCTAGCCACTCAGTTCGCGGTAGCCGCGGAACAGTATGACTGCTCAGTCTCTGCTTCGGGTGCCTGGAATTGCGCGCCGAAAAGCAATGCAGTCGAGCTGCCTCCGCGTCCAGTGCACAGCACGACGTCGGTCAGCTCCAACGGCACTGTCACGTCGGACAGTAGCTCCACCAGCGAACCTGCCGTGGCCAAGCCGCAGTTGGTGACCGAAGCCAAAGGGCGCGGTCTCAAGTCGCGTAGTGCTGACTACAGCCACCTTGACTGGGTTCCTCGCGAAAGCCTGACGCCTGCTCAGCTCGCAGAAACCGGACCTTATTGCTCCGGGGCCTACGTTGAGCCGATTCGTCCTGGCATGGATGACAAGACGCCGAAGAAAGACGCGCCGATGTTCATCGGTGCCAAGGCTTCGCGTTATCAGCAAGAAGAGCAGATTGCTTCGCTGGCCGGTGACGTCGTTCTGCGTCAGGGCAGCATGCAGGTCCAGGCCCAGGAGGCCAACCTGTATCAAGCCGAAAACCGCGGCGAGTTGAACGGCGATGTCCGTATGCGCGACAACGGCGCTCTCATCGTCGGTGACCGTGCCGAGCTGCAACTGGACACCGGTGAGGCCCAGATCGACAACGCAGAGTACGTGCTGCACAAGTCGAACGTGCGCGGTAACGCCCTGTATGCCAAGCGTGCCGAGAACGCGATCATTCGCCTCAAGGACGGTACGTACACCACGTGCGAACCGAACAGCAACGCGTGGACGCTCAAAGGCAACAACATCACGCTGAACCCGGCCACCGGCTTCGGTACGGCGACCAACGCCACCCTTCGGGTCAAAGACATACCGGTGCTCTACACCCCGTACATCTACTTCCCGATCGATGATCGTCGCCAGTCAGGTTTCCTGCCGCCGTCGTTCAGTACCAGCACCGATACCGGCTTCATGCTGGTAACGCCGTACTATTTCAACCTGGCACCGAACTACGATGCCACGCTCTATCCTCGTTACATGTCCAAACGCGGCATGTTGATGGAAGGCGAGTTCCGCTATCTGACCAAAAGCAGCGAAGGTCAAATCGGCGGCGCTTACCTAAACGACGACGACGACGAGCGCAAGGACCAGAGTGACTACAAAGACACACGCTGGATGATGAACTGGCAGCACAAGGGTGGCCTCGACTCCCGCTGGCTGACCCATGTTGATTACACCGATATCAGCGATCCGTACTACTTCCAGGACCTGGAATCGGATCAGATTGGTGTTGAGCAGTCGGAATTCCTCAACCAGCAGGGTTCCTTGACGTACCGTGGCGATAACTTCAATGCCGTTTTCAATGCCCAGGCTTACAAGCTGGCGACGGTATCGAGAATCACACCATACGACCGCTTGCCACAGATCACCTTCAATGGGTCATTGCCTTACCATCCAGGTGGTTTGCAGTTCGACTATGAGACGGAAGCAGTGCGCTTCGACCGTGACTTGCGCGACGGCACCTATATCAATCAGGACGGCCTCCCTGAGACCCGCCTGGACCAAAACGTTTCCGGCCTGGCACGCGCCAACGGCGACCGTTTGAATCTTGCACCATCGGTCAGCCTTCCCATGAACTGGAGCTACGGGTTCCTGACGCCGAAACTGAAGTATGTTTATACCCAGTACGATCTGGATCTGGACGCGAGAGGCAAGGCATCCCTGCTTGCCGATGAAGACTACAGCAGCAGCCAAAACCGAAGCGTACCGATCTTCAGCGTCGACAGCGGCCTGTACTTTGACCGGAACACCAACTGGTTTGGCAAGGACTATCGTCAAACGCTGGAACCTCGTTTGTTCTATCTCTATGTCCCAGAGAAAGATCAGTCCGACATTCCGGTTTTTGACAGTTCCGAAACCACTTTCAACTATGCCTCGCTGTTTCGCGATAACCGTTTCACAGGTTCAGACCGCATTGGTGACGAGAACAAGCTTTCGCTGGGTGTTACCAACCGCTGGATTGAAGACAATGGTTTCCAGCGTCAGCGCTTCAGCATAGGTCAGGCTCTGTACTTCAAGGATCGTGAAGTTCAACTGCCGGGCGTGGTCTTCAAGGACCGTGATGATGCGCAGGCTAACGTCTCGCCTTACGCACTTGAATATGAGTATCGCTTCAACCGCGACTGGCGTTTGAATTCCGACTTCAACTGGGATCCGGACAGCCGCAGCACCCGCTCGGGCAGTGCGATGTTCCACTACCAGCCTGAAGATAACCCGAACAAGGTTGTCAACTTCGGCTACCGCTATCGCGACGACCAGATTCGCTACGACCAGACTACCGGTCGATGGACAGTGGGTGGTGGCGATTACGGCACTCCGGGTCAACCGGGTTACGTGAAGGACTACTACAAGATCCAGCAGCACGACTTCTCGGTCATCTGGCCGATCGTGCCACAGTGGAACGCAATCAGCCGCTGGCAGTATGACTACAACCGCGATCGCACAATCGAGGCCTTTGGTGGCTTCGAATATGACAACTGCTGTTGGAAACTACGCCTGATCAGCCGTTACTGGATTGATTACGACGAGTTCAGCCAGAACGAGCCTGAGAACGAGAAAGGCGACCACGGCGTATTCCTACAAATTGTGTTGAAGGGACTGGGCGGTGTAACTGGCGCCAAGGTAGAGAGTTTCCTCGACAAAGGCATCCAAGGTTATCGTGAACGTGAAGACCAAGCTTTCTGATTGTCTGCGCCCGCTAATGCTGGGCGCGTTACTCCTGGGAACTGCAGCTCACGCGGCAGTTCAGCAACTGGACAGCGTTGCAGCCATCGTCGATAACGATGTGATCATGAAGAGCCAGGTGGACCAGCGTGTCCGCGAGGTTCAACAGACCATCGCCAAACGCGGTTCAGGTGTTCCTCCTGCCGAGGCTCTGCAGCCACAGGTTCTGGAACGTCTGATTCTGGAAAATCTGCAGCTGCAGATAGGCGACCGCTCCGGCATTCGCATTACTGATGAAGAGCTGAACCAGGCAATCGGCACCATTGCTGAACGCAACAACATGAGCGTGGAACAATTCCGCGCCGCGTTGGCCCATGACGGTCTTTCCTACAACGATGCGCGTGAGCAGGTTCGTCGGGAAATGATCATCAGCCGGGTGCGTCAACGCCGTGTGGCCGAGCGCATTCAGGTATCGGAACAGGAAGTGAAGAACTTTCTGGCTTCCGGTCAGGGCCAGGCTCAGTTGTCAGAAGAGTTCCACCTGGCGAACATCCTGATTGCTACGCCTGACAGCGCCTCGTCAGACCAGATTCAGGCGGCTGCGCGCAAGGCTCAGGATCTGTACAGCAAGCTCAAGCAAGGCGCTGACTTCGGTCAGGCAGCCATTGCCAACTCGGCCAGCGAAAGCGCCCTTGAAGGTGGCGACATGGGCTGGCGTAAAGCCGCTCA
This sequence comes from Pseudomonas sp. ICMP 561, assembly GCF_002699985.1. Classification (GTDB taxonomy): domain Bacteria; phylum Pseudomonadota; class Gammaproteobacteria; order Pseudomonadales; family Pseudomonadaceae; genus Aquipseudomonas; species Aquipseudomonas quasicaspiana. The sequence goes on from NZ_LKBT01000010.1 coordinate 35,818, forward strand.
ACTGCCGCCTCCATTTGGTGACATGCTGGGTTCGATGCCGGTTGGCGACGTTACGCCTCCAGCCCGTACTCCGGGCGGTTTCATTATCCTCAAGCTGCTGGAGAAGCGTGGCGGCCAGGGTCAGGCACAGATGCGCGATGAAGTTCACGTGCGTCATATCCTGATCAAGCCAAGCGAAATTCGTAGCGAAGAGGAAACCCGGCGTCTGGCGCAGAAGATCTATGATCGCATTCAGAACGGCGATGACTTCGCTGAACTGGCGAAGAGCTTCTCGGAAGATCCGGGCTCGGCACTCAACGGTGGTGACCTGAACTGGGTAGATCCGAACTCGCTGGTTCCGGAGTTCCGTCAGGTCATGAACGACACGCCGCAAGGCACCTTGTCCAAGCCGTTCAAGACTGCCTATGGCTGGCACGTGCTGGAAGTTCTGGGCCGTCGCGCCACGGACGCGACCAACCAGGCGCGCGACCAACAGGCCCTGATGGTATTGCGTAACCGCAAGTATGACGAAGAGCTGCAAACCTGGTTGCGTCAGATCCGTGACGAAGCCTACGTTGAGATCAAGCTCCCTGGCGCAGCCCAGGCTGCACAGTGAAACCCCGGCGTTTCGCACTGACACCCGGCGAGCCGGCCGGCATTGGTCCTGACCTTTGCCTGCTGCTCGCCACGCAACTTCAGCCACACCCCCTTATCGCCATTACCAGCCGCGACCTGCTCACCGAGCGGGCCGCGCACCTGGGCGTGGTTGTCGATCTGATCTGCGTCACACCTGATGCCTTCCCGGACACCGCCGCGCCTGCCGGCAGCCTTTACGTCTGGGATACGCCACTGCAAGAACCGGTGATTACGGGCCAACTGAACAAAGCGAATGGCGCGTTCGTTCTGGAAACCCTGACCCGCGCCGGACAAGGCTGCATGGACGGCCACTTCGCCGGGATGATTACGGCCCCGGTCCATAAGGGCGTCATCAACGAAAGCGGTATCGCCTTTTCTGGCCATACCGAGTTTCTTGCCGAGCTGACCGGGACTGAACAAGTGGTGATGATGCTGGCAACCGGCGATCTGCGTGTCGCCCTGGTCACCACTCACCTGCCGCTACGCGAAGTCGCTGACGCTATTACTCCTGAGCGCCTGGAACGTGTGACACGCATCCTGCACGCGGATCTGGTGAACAAGTTCGGCATCGCCCGGCCGCGCATCCTGGTGTGCGGGCTTAACCCCCACGCCGGAGAAAGCGGGCACCTGGGGCGCGAAGAGATCGACATCATAGAACCTGCTTTGGAGCGTCTGCGCAGCGAGGGCCTGGATCTACGCGGGCCACTGCCAGCTGACACTCTGTTTACCCCCAAATATCTGGAGCACTGCGACGCAGTGCTGGCGATGTACCACGACCAGGGCCTGCCTGTACTCAAGTACAAAGGCTTCGGTGCTGCCGTCAACGTGACCCTCGGTTTGCCGATTGTCCGCACCTCTGTCGACCACGGCACTGCGCTGGATCTGGCAGGCACCGGCAACATCGACACCGGCAGCCTGCAGGTCGCTCTGGAAACCGCCTATCAGATGGCCGAGACCCATTCATGACCGAGCAATTTCAACACAAGGCGCGCAAGCGCTTCGGACAAAACTTCCTGCATGACGCGGGCGTGATCGACAAGATCCTGCGAGCCATACGTGCCCGTCCGGAAGACCGCCTGCTTGAGATCGGGCCCGGCCAGGGCGCCCTGACCCAAGGCTTGCTCGGCAGCGGCGCACAGCTGGACGTCGTGGAACTGGACAAAGACCTGATCCCGATCCTGATCCACCAGTTTGGCAACAAGCCCAATTTCAACCTGCATCAAGGCGACGCACTGAAATTCGACTTCACCTCGCTCGACGCACCGGCCAATAGCCTGCGCGTCGTCGGCAACCTGCCTTACAACATCTCCACGCCGCTGATTTTCCATCTGCTGCACAACGCCAACTTGATTCGCGACATGCACTTCATGCTGCAGAAGGAAGTGGTTGAGCGCATGGCAGCGGTTCCCGGCGGCGGTGATTACGGTCGCCTGTCGATCATGGTTCAGTACCATTGCCGGGTTGAGCACCTGTTCAACGTCGGACCGGGCGCTTTCAACCCGCCACCAAAGGTGGACTCGGCAATTGTCCGCCTTGTGCCCCACGAAACACTGCCGCATCCGGCCAAGGATCATCGCCTGCTGGAGCGCGTGGTACGTGAAGCGTTCAATCAGCGCCGCAAGACATTGCGCAACACACTCAAGTTACTGCTTAGCAGTGACGATATTACTGCTGCCGGGGTCGATGGCAGTCTGCGCCCCGAGCAACTGGACCTGGCCGCCTTCGTTCGCCTCGCTGACAAGCTGAGCGAAATGCCAGCACAGGCCTGAGCTCGCAGGACATGTAGATGATCGAAGTCTGATTGGTCATTTATCGTTTACATGTCCTAGACTGATTCCACCGGCTTTCCGGTTTTATCCGCATCCGCTTCCAAGGCCTTCCGAATGCCCGATTCCCGATACCAGGTCGACGTCAGCGTCGTCACACGCTTCCTGGCAGAGCAGTCACAACCCGAGCAGAATCGCTTTGCCTTTGCCTACACCGTCACCGTCCACAATAGCGGCGAATTGCCTGCCAAGTTGATGTCCCGGCATTGGGTAATCACTGATGGTGATGGCCATGTCGAAGAGGTACGCGGTGAGGGCGTGGTGGGGCAACAACCTTTGATTGCTGCCGGGAAGAGTCATACTTACAGCAGCGGCACCGTGATGACGACGAAAGTTGGCAACATGCAGGGCTCATATCAAATGCTCGCAGACGACGGCAAGCGCTTCGATGCGGTCATCGCTCCGTTTCGCCTGGCGGTGCCGGGGTCTCTTCACTGATGGCGGTGTACGCCGTTGGTGACCTGCAAGGTTGCCTCGAACCTCTGCAGTGCCTGCTGGAACATGTGAATTTCGACCCTGCCAGGGATCGACTCTGGCTGGTGGGCGATCTGGTCAACCGCGGCCCTCAGTCGCTGGAAACCCTGCGCTTTCTGTACAGCATCCGCGACTCGGTCAACTGCGTACTCGGTAACCACGATCTGCATATGCTTGCCGCGTCGCGCAACATTGAGCGCCTGAAGAAAGGCGATACGCTGCGTCCCATTCTTGAGGCACCCGATTGCAACGATCTGCTGCAATGGGTGCGGCGGCAAAAGCTGCTGCACTACGATGCCGAGCGCAACGTTGCCATGGCTCACGCCGGTATCCCTCCCCAGTGGACCTTGAAAAAAGCCCTCAAGCTTGCCGCTGAGGTGGAGGCCGCCCTGCTTGATGACTCGCTCTACCAACCGTTCCTTGACGGAATGTATGGCAACGAGCCGAACAAGTGGGACCCCGAACTGCATGGCGTCGCACGGCTACGGGTTATCACCAACTACTTCACCCGCATGCGCTTCTGCACCAGCGACGGCAAGCTGGACCTCAAGGGCAAGGAAGGAATCGAAACCGCCCTGCCCGGCTATGCGCCCTGGTTCAAGCATCAGGACCGCCGGACACGCGATGTGAAAATCATCTTCGGTCACTGGGCTGCGCTGGAGGGCCGTTGCGATGAGCCCGATGTCTACGCGCTGGACACCGGCTGCGTCTGGGGCTCTGCGATGACAATGCTTAATGTCGATACCTTCGAGCGGTATCTCTGCGATTGCGATGAGCACGGCAATGCTGAATCAGGTGCGACCCGAACCATTCTGCATGACCCGGCAGGCGTGATCAGGCGTTAAACTCAGCACAACGTACTTCAACTGTAGGAGCTGCCGAAGGCTGCGAAAGCGGTATATCTGCCACACCTCCATTCGCAGCCTTCGGCAGCTCCTACAGAATCACACCCCGGATAACATTCAAAGGAGCCAACCATGACCGAATTCAAACGTATCCCGCCAGAACAGGCTCAAGCCCTTCGCGAACAAGGTGCCGTGCTGGTGGACGTTCGCGATCCACAGGCCTTCGCCGGCAATCACATCCCTGACTCCCAACACCTGGACAACCAATCCATTGCCGATTTCATCCGCAATGCAGATCTGGATAAACCGGTAGTCGTAGTCTGCTATCACGGTAACTCCAGCCAGAGCGCTGCGGCCTATCTGGTGAATCAGGGTTTCTCCGATGTATACAGCATGGACGGTGGCTTCGAGCTATGGCGCAATACCTTTCCCGCTGATACAGCCCAGAGCTGACAGAAAATATTTTTATTGCAGTTGATCCCGCGTCCTGCGCGGGCTCGCGACCTAACTGACGGACGGTCTGTCAGTCTTTCTGCTCATCCCTTCTTTATCTTTCCGATTCCGAACTATCCTTAGCCTCAGGCCATCCGTAATCAGGGGAGAGCCGGTACACCGGCGCGTGGGTCATCGGTAGCTACTTTTATGGTGTTTGGGGGGTAAACGGCATCCGGATTCTCGGCTGCTGCCAACATCGACTGACGATCCGCCGCCGGCTCTACGTATCGAGCGAGGTGACGTCATGAGTATTTTTAGCCACTTCCAACAACGCTTTGAATCGACACGGCAGGAGGAGCTCTCCTTACAGGAGTATCTAGAGCTCTGTAAGCAGGATCGCAGCGCTTATGCGTCTGCGGCAGAAAGACTGTTGCTTGCTATCGGCGAGCCGGAGCTGGTTGATACCTCGACCAACTCCCGGCTCTCGAGGATCTTTTCCAATAAGGTCATCCGCCGCTACCCGGCCTTTGCTGACTTCCATGGGATGGAAGAATGCATCGACCAGATCGTCTCGTACTTCCGCCATGCCGCTCAGGGCCTGGAAGAGAAGAAACAGATCCTTTATCTGCTCGGCCCGGTGGGTGGCGGTAAGTCATCGCTGGCTGAAAAACTCAAACAACTGATCGAAAAAGTCCCGTTCTACGCGATCAAGGGCTCGCCGGTTTTCGAATCTCCGCTCGGTTTGTTCAACGCAACCGAAGACGGTGCGATTCTCGAAGAAGACTTCGGTATCCCGCGTCGCTATCTGAGCACCATCATGTCGCCCTGGGCGACCAAACGTCTGGCTGAGTTCGGGGGCGACATCAGCCAGTTCAAAGTGGTCAAACTCTATCCATCGATTCTCAACCAGATCGCGGTGGCCAAAACCGAGCCGGGCGACGAGAACAACCAGGACATTTCTGCACTGGTGGGTAAGGTCGATATCCGCAAACTCGAGGAATACCCACAGAACGATGCCGACGCCTACAGCTATTCTGGCGCGCTGTGCCGGGCCAACCAGGGCCTGATGGAATTCGTCGAAATGTTCAAGGCACCTATCAAGGTGCTGCACCCACTGCTTACCGCTACCCAGGAAGGTAACTACAACAGTACCGAAGGTCTGGGCGCGATTCCGTTCACCGGTATTCTGCTGGCCCACTCCAACGAATCGGAATGGCACAGCTTCCGCAACAACAAGAACAACGAAGCGTTTATCGACCGGATCTACATCGTCAAAGTGCCGTACTGCCTGCGCGTGAGCGATGAGATCAAGATTTACGACAAGCTTCTGTTCAACAGCTCATTGTCCAAGGCCCATTGCGCTCCAGACACCCTGAAAATGCTTGCGCAGTTCACTACCCTGTCGCGCTTGAAAGAGCCGGATAACTCCAACATCTACTCCAAGATGCGCGTGTATGACGGCGAAAACCTCAAGGATACCGATCCAAAGGCCAAGTCGATTCAGGAGTACCGTGACGGCGCAGGCGTCGATGAAGGCATGAATGGCCTGTCCACACGTTTTGCGTTCAAGATTCTTTCCAAGGTGTTCAACTTCGATCCACACGAAATCGCAGCCAACCCGGTGCATTTGTTGTACGTGCTGGAGCAGCAGATCGAGCAGGAGCAATTCCAGGCTGAAACCCGCGAGCGCTATCTACGGTTCATCAAGGAATACCTGGCACCGCGCTACATCGAGTTCATCGGCAAGGAAATCCAGACCGCGTATCTGGAGTCCTACAGCGAATACGGACAAAACATCTTTGACCGCTACGTGCTGTACGCGGACTTCTGGATTCAGGATCAGGAATACCGCGACCCGGAAACCGGAGAAATCCTCAACCGCGTGGCCCTGAACGAAGAACTGGAAAAGATAGAGAAACCGGCCGGCATCAGTAATCCGAAGGATTTCCGTAACGAAATCGTCAACTTCGTATTGCGGGCCCGCGCTAACAACAACGGCAAAAACCCGACCTGGCTCAGCTACGAAAAACTGCGCGTGGTGATCGAGAAGAAAATGTTCTCCAACACCGAGGACCTCCTTCCCGTCATCAGCTTCAACGCAAAAGCCAGCAAAGAGGATCAACAGAAACACAACGACTTTGTTACCAGGATGGTCGAGCGGGGCTATACCGACAAACAGGTACGGCTTCTTTCCGAATGGTACCTACGGGTCCGGAAGTCGCAGTAAGGCAGCTGCAAGCGTCCAGCTACAAGCTGCAAGAAAGAAGCGCGTGAAATCTGATAGCCGGGTAATTGCTTCTACTTGCAGCTTGCAGCTCACAACTTGAAGCTCCCCGGAGGGGCCTATGAGCTATGTGATCGACCGACGTCTCAATGGCAAGAACAAGAGCACGGTAAACCGCCAGCGGTTTTTGCGGCGTTACCGTGATCACATCAAGAAAGCAGTCGAAGAAGCCGTCAGCCGCCGTTCCATCACTGATATGGAACATGGCGAGCAAATCAGCATTCCCGGTCGCGACATCGACGAACCGGTGCTCCATCACGGTCGTGGCGGCAAGCAGACCGTGGTTCATCCGGGTAACAAGGAATTCACCTCGGGTGAGCACATTGCCCGCCCACAAGGCGGTGGCGGAGGCAAAGGGCCGGGCAAAGCCAGTAATTCCGGCGAAGGCATGGATGAGTTTGTCTTTCAGATTACTCAGGAAGAGTTTCTGGAGTTCATGTTCGAAGACCTTGAACTGCCCAACCTGGTCAAACGCAACCTGACCGGCACCGACACCTTCAAAACCGTACGCGCCGGCATCAGTAACGAGGGCAACCCATCGCGCATCAATATCATCCGCACCCTGCGTTCCGCTCACGCACGTCGCATTGCACTGTCCGGCAGCAGCCGCGCCAAACTCAGAGAAACCATCACTGAGCTGGATCGTCTGAAGCGCGAAGAACCCGACAACTTCGGCGATATTCAGGAGCTGGAGTCTGAAGTTGATCGCCTGAAGGCCCGCATTCGCCGGGTACCGTATCTCGATACCTTCGACCTCAAATACAACCTGCTGGTCAAACAACCAAACCCAAGCTCCAAAGCGGTCATGTTCTGCCTCATGGACGTGTCGGGTTCCATGACGCAAGCCACCAAAGATATCGCCAAGCGCTTCTTCATCCTGTTGTACCTGTTCCTCAAGCGTAATTACGACAAGATCGAAGTGGTCTTTATCCGCCATCACACCAGCGCCCGGGAAGTCGACGAGGAAGAATTCTTCTATTCGCGGGAAACCGGCGGCACCATCGTTTCCAGCGCACTCAAGCTGATGCAGGAAATCATGGCTGAGCGTTACCCCACCAACGAATGGAATATCTACGCGGCTCAAGCGTCGGACGGCGACAACTGGAATGACGACTCGCCTATTTGTCGCGACATTCTGATCAAGCAGATCATGCCGTTTGTTCAGTACTACACGTACGTGGAGATTACTCCACGTGAACATCAGGCCTTGTGGTTCGAATACGAACGTATCGGTGAAGCATTCGCCGACACGTTTGCCCAGCAGCAGCTGGTCTCTGCCGGTGATATCTATCCGGTATTCCGTGAACTCTTCCAGCGCAGGTTAGTGACATGACCGCTAGAGAGCAGAAGCGCCAACCCCTGTCCACGGGTTCCGAGTGGACGTTTGAACTCATTCAGGCCTACGACCGCGAGATCAGCCGTATCGCGGAACGCTATGCGCTGGATACCTATCCCAACCAGATTGAAGTGATCACGGCCGAGCAGATGATGGATGCTTATGCCTCAGTGGGTATGCCCTTGGGCTATCACCACTGGTCCTACGGCAAACACTTCCTGAGCACGGAGAAATCCTACACACGTGGCCAGATGGGTCTGGCCTATGAAATCGTCATCAACTCTGATCCTTGTATCGCTTACCTGATGGAAGAGAACACCATCTGCATGCAGGCACTGGTAGTGGCCCACGCCTGCTACGGGCACAACAGCTTTTTCAAGGGTAACTACCTGTTCCGAACCTGGACCGACGCCAGCTCGATCATTGATTACTTGGTGTTTGCCAAGCAGTACATCATGCAATGCGAAGAACGCCACGGTATCGATGCCGTCGAAGACCTGCTCGACTCCTGCCATGCACTCATGAACTATGGCGTGGACCGCTATAAACGCCCTTACCCAATCTCGGCCGAAGAAGAACGCCGTCGACAGAAAGACCGGGAAGAGCACCTTCAGAAGCAGATCAATGATCTGTGGCGCACTATCCCTAAAAACGCCGACAAAAACAGCAAAGAGGACAACGCTCGTTTCCCCGCAGAACCGCAGGAAAACATACTCTACTTCATCGAAAAACATGCACCGCTGCTGGAACCATGGCAGCGTGAAATCGTACGTATCGTGCGCAAGATTGCGCAGTACTTCTATCCGCAGCGCCAGACTCAGGTGATGAACGAAGGCTGGGCGACGTTCTGGCACTACACGCTGATGAACGACCTGTATGACGAAGGTTTGGTCACCGACGGCTTCATGATGGAGTTCCTGACCTCGCATACCAGCGTCATCTATCAACCTGGTTTCGACAGCCCTTATTACAGCGGCATCAACCCCTACACGCTGGGCTTTGCCATGTATCGCGATATACGCCGCATGTGTGAAGAGCCTACCGAGGAAGATTACCGCTGGTTCCCCGAACTTGCTGGCACGGATTGGCTGACTGCCGTGAAGTTTGCCATGAGCAGCTTCAAGGACGAGAGCTTCATCCTTCAGTACCTGTCACCCAAAGTGATCCGGGATCTGAAGCTGTTCAGCATCATGGACGACGATCAGAAAGACGACCTGGTGGTGCCAGCCATTCACGATGAGCCTGGTTACCGAATCATCCGCGAAACCCTGGCGGCGCAGTACAACCTGGGCAATCGTGAGCCCAACGTGCAGATCTACAGCATCGACCGCCGCGGCGACCGCTCATTGACGCTTCGCCATCAACAGCACGACCGTAAACCCCTGTCTGAATCCACCGACGAGGTGCTCAAGCACCTGCATCGGCTCTGGGGGTTTGATATCCATCTGGAAACGCTGCAAGGCGATCAAGTCATGAAAACTCATCATGTCCCCCCAAAGAGCGAGCATGCCGACAGTGAATATCCCCGGCTTGATATGGCGGTAGTACACCTCTAGAACGCCTGTTTAATGGGATTGCTCAGCGAGGTATTTGTTTGGCACCCGATGACTATTGATTAGGTTTTACCTCCGCAAGAGCGACACAGGGTTTATCCTGTCGCGCTTACGGAGGTTTTTTATGCAGATCTATAAAGTCGGTGGCGCAGTGCGCGACCGCCTGCTGGGCAAACCGGTTACCGATGTGGATTGGGTGGTGGTAGGCGCGACCACCGACGAAATGCTGATCAAGGGCTATCGACCGGTGGGTACGGACTTCCCGGTTTTTCTTCACCCACTGACGGGCGAGGAATATGCCTTGGCCCGTACCGAACGCAAAAGTGGACGCGGATACGGCGGCTTCGTTTTTCACGCCAGCCCTGACGTTACCCTCGAAGATGACTTGATCCGTCGCGACCTGACCATCAACGCCATCGCCGAAGATAAAGAGGGCAATCTGACCGACCCTTACGGCGGCCAGAGTGACCTTGAGGCCCGCGTTTTACGCCACGTTTCCCCCGCGTTCGCCGAAGATCCACTGCGAATCTTGCGTGTAGCCCGCTTTGCCGCACGCTACGCGCCGGAAGGTTTCAGCATCGCGCCTGAAACGCTGCAACTGATGCGTCAGCTCAGCGAATCAGGCGAACTTGATGCGCTGACCCCGGAACGCAGCTGGAAGGAAATTTCCCGCGCGCTCATGGAAAAACAGCCACAAGTATTTATTCGGGTGTTGCGTGACTGCGGCGCTCTGAAGGAGCTTTTGCCAGAAGTAGACGCGCTGTTCGGCGTCCCTCAGCCAGCCGCCCATCATCCGGAAATAGACACCGGCGAGCATGTGCTGAGCGTTCTGCAACAGGCTGCCATCCACCAACAACCACTAAGCGTGCGTTGGGCCTGCCTGCTGCACGACCTGGGGAAAGGCCTGACGCCTGAAGACGAATGGCCGAGGCACATCGCCCACGAGCATACCGGCTCGCAGTTGATCAAGGCGGTTAATGCTCGCTTCAAGGTGCCACGGGAGTGTCAGGAATTGGCATTGCTTGTGGGCCAATACCACACCCATGGCCACCGGGCATTGGAGCTGAAGCCTTCTACGGTGCTGGATTTGCTGCACAGTTTTGACGTCTATCGTCGGCCTCAGCGCTTTGAAGACTTCATCATTGCCTGCGAAATGGACGCCCGAGGCCGACACGGTTTTGAGCAGCGCGATTACCCGCAAGCCGAATACCTGCGCGGCGCAGCCGAAGCGGCACGCGCGGTCTCGGTGCAGCCACTGATCGAAAAGGGCTTCAAGGGTCAGGAACTGGGCGAAGCACTCAAAGCCGAACGACTGGATGCGTTGAAGGTTTACAAGGCGCAGTACAATAGCTGAGCTTGATACGATCTCCTGTAGGAGCTGCCGAAGGCTGCGAAAACGATAGACCTGATCAATCGCTTTCGCAGCCTTCGGCAGCTCCTACAAGATTCAGCTATGCAGCAAACCTGGCGGCGTCAATTGCGTGCCCCGCCATTCAAACGCAACCGGCCACAGTTGCTGCTCAATTTTCGCGCGCTCCCAAAGCTGCTCGAAAGAGGCGCCAGCCTCAGGATGCAGACGATCCGGCGCAATCAGCGACAATGGCCACAGCACGAAGGCGTTTTTCAGGATCTCGGCACGAGGCAGGATCAAACCGTCGAAGTCACCGACCTGGTCGCCATATAGCAGCACGTCGATATCCAGCGGCAGCCCCTTTCGATCCGGAGCGTAACGGCCGTTATCGGCTTCGATAAACTTCAGGCGGCGGTCAAGCTCCATCAACGGCAGCGCGGTCAAACCCGTTACTACAAGGTTGAAGAACAGACCACTCTTGATTCCGACTGGCTGACTTTCAAACACCGGAGAACAAACGATATCGCTGACGAAGCCATCCAGCGCCTCCAGCCCCGCAATCAGGTGCCTCTCGCGCTCGATGTTACTGCCCAAACCAAGGTAAATCCGTGTCAGCGACATCCGCGCTCGATCTCCACGCCCACACCAGCAGCAGCTGCAACCGCGCCGGGCTTGGTCAGTTTCAAGTGCAGCCAGGGAATCTGGAACTCACTCATGAGCACTTCCGCCAATCGCTCAGCAAAGGTCTCCACCAACTGAAACTGCGCCTTGTCGGCAAAATCCAGAATGCGAGTGGAGACGCTGGCGTAGTCGAGTGCCTTGCTCAGATCATCACCAGCAGCGGCTGGTCGATTATCCCAGGCAAAACTCAGGTCCAGGCGCAGACACTGGCGAATGCCCCGCTCCCAGTCGTAAGCACCGATAACGGTATCGACTTCCAGACCTTCAATGAAAACTCTGTCCAAACACCACACTCCACTGCACGACAAGGGCGCGATGCGCCGTTAGAATCAGGGCTTCCCAGCCCGGAATAGTTAGCATGTTTTGGTTACTGGCGATTTTCGCCTACCTGCTTGGCTCACTGTCCTTCGCCATTCTCCTGAGCCGCCTCACTGGCAGCCCGGACCCGCGCGCCAGTGGCTCTGGCAATGCGGGCGCGACCAACATGTTGCGTCTGGCCGGCAAAAAACTCGCGATCCTGACGCTGCTCGGCGACCTGTGCAAAGGCCTGCTGCCGATACTGCTCGCCAATCTCGCCGGGATGGACCCCAAAGCACAGGCCTGGATTGGGCTCTGCGCAGTGCTGGGTCATCTGTTCCCGCTCTACTTTCGCTTCCGCGGTGGCAAAGGCGTCGCCACTGCCGCCGGTGTACTGCTTGGGCTTTATCCGCCCGCCGCCATCCTGGCAATCTGTGCGTGGGGACTGATGTTCTATATGACCCGCACCAGCTCGATCGCAGCCTTGGTCGCTACCCCGCTGACGCTGCCATTGCTCGCCTGGCAAGAACCGCGAGCGTTGCTGCCGATGACTCTGCTCACGCTGCTGATTGTCTGGCGGCACCGGGGCAATCTACGCGACCTGTTTGCCGGGCGCGAACGGCATTTTTGAATCGCCTGAATGAATCCGCCTCACGTCGCCGCTTTAAATCCTTGAACCTACAAACCTTGCAACTGCTCCATCGGCCAGCGAGCCTGAACGCTGATGCTCAGATCTTCCTTCTGCCCCGCCAATAAACGCTGGCATCCAGCAAAAGCGATCATCGCGCCGTTGTCGGTACAGAACTCAGGGCGCGCATAGAAAACATTGCCTTTGAGCTCGCCCAGCATTTTTTCCAGAGACGCGCGCAGGGACTTGTTGGCGCTTACGCCGCCCGCAATCACCAGACGCTTCATGCCGGTCTGCTTCAGTGCCCGCTTGCATTTGATGGTCAAAGTCTCCACCACTGCCTGCTGGAAGGCCAGCGAGATGTCGCAACGAGTCTGCTCGCTGTCGTCTCCGACACTTTGGCACTGCTGCCAGGTCGTCAACGTGGAGGTTTTCAGGCCACTGAAGCTGAAGTCCAGCCCCGGGCGATCCGTCATTGGACGCGGAAAGACAAAACGCCCGGCCACACCTTTGGTCGCCAGTGCCGCAATTTCAGGTCCGCCTGGATACTGCAGGCCCATCATCTTTGCCGTTTTGTCGAAGGCTTCGCCCGCAGCGTCATCCAGCGTCTCGCCCAGCAACTCATACAGGCCAATGCCATCAACCCGAACCAGTTGCGTGTGACCACCGGACACCAACAAAGCGACGAACGGAAACTCCGGCGGCTGCGCTTCCAGCATCGGGGCCAGCAAGTGACCTTCCATGTGGTGAACACCCAGCGCCGGAATATCCCACGCGAACGCCAGCGCCTGAGCACACGAGGCGCCGACCAGCAAAGCGCCTACAAGGCCCGGCCCTGCTGTGTATGCGATAGCATCGATGTCTGTAGCGACAACGCCCGCGTCGGCTATAACCTGACGAATCAAAGGCAACATGCGCTTGACGTGATCACGCGAAGCAAGCTCCGGCACCACACCGCCATAAGCACGATGCAGGTCGATTTGACTGAACAATGCGTCGGCCAGCAGCCCGCGCTCACTGTCATAGAGCGCGACGCCGGTTTCGTCGCAAGAGGTTTCTAATCCCAGTACTAGCATGGGTTTGCGCCTTGTTTAGGCTGAATTCGAAGGCGCGCATAATAGTCGCCGCCCGATGCCCCGACCAGCGGTTTTCGATCAGAGGCTTTGCATTCCTCTCAATGAGGGGTTAACATCCGCAACCCTTAAAAACCGACGTACTTATGTGCAGTCTTTGCACGAGACGTTGACCCCGGTAATGAATGAAGGTAGCTCTGGATGCCAGCCGTCAAAGTTAAAGAGAACGAACCCTTCGACGTAGCTCTGCGTCGTTTCAAGCGCTCCTGCGAAAAAGCCGGTGTTCTGGCTGAAGTTCGTAGCCGCGAATTTTACGAGAAGCCTACTTCTGAGCGTAAGCGTAAAGCAGCAGCCGCTGTTAAGCGTCACGCCAAGAAAGTACAGCGCGAACAGCGCCGCGCCGTTCGTCTGTATTAATTTACAGACGTCTGTCGCAAGCTTCTGCAATGCCCGGCCCCAAAGCCGGGCTAGCGGCAGTTAAGGCACCGCATAAGCTACATCGAAGAAGCACACAGGTCGCACACGCGCACCTCACACTTCCTCAAAGCACGTCCCGCCTGAGATTCAGGCCACGTTGATCACGTCGTTATGACGAATGCATCAAGGTGAATGACGAGTATGCCTTGATGATCTTCGCAAGAAGCTCAGCCAAGGCAGCGTCGCCCTCGACACGCTGAGCACAACGAATCCGTAACCGGTATTCGGTTTGCTACAAACAGCAACATGCTTAAAAGCCGCCACTGCCTGATTTCTGCTGCCTGATGTTAACAGCAGGTCACGGGTAGATTGCTGGCAGCTACTATTCCAGATAATGATGAGCAGCCGCGCTCAAGTCAGGCTGTGCATGCCTTTGTGGCATTACAGAAAGACCTGCTGCAGCCGTTACATCCTGGATTCGCCACGAGCCTCATGGCGGAACGCTTGATATGAGAACGATATGGCCGGGCTGATTCCCCAAGGCTTCATTGACGACCTCCTGAACCGCACCGACATTGTCGATGTTGTCAGCTCACGTCTGCAATTGAAGAAAACCGGGAAGAACTTCAGCGCCTGCTGCCCGTTCCACAAGGAAAAGACGCCGTCTTTCAGCGTCAGCCCCGACAAGCAGTTCTACTACTGCTTTGGTTGCGGCGCAGGGGGTAACGCCCTTGGTTTCATCATGGACCACGACAATCTGGACTTCGTCCAGGCCGTCGAAGACCTGGCGAAATCAGCGGGCATGGAAGTTCCCAGAGAACAAGGTACTAAAGGGCAAAAGCCCCGCCAGCCTGTGGACTCGCCGCTTTACCCGCTGCTGACAGCCGCCGCCGAGTATTACCGCCTTGCGCTGAAGAACCATCCATCGCGCAGAGCCGCAGTGGAATACCTGAAAGGTCGCGGCCTTTCCGGTGAAATTGCTCGTGACTTCGGCCTTGGCTTTGCCCCGCCCGGCTGGGACAACCTGCACAAGCACTTGAGCAGCGATACGCTTCAACAGAAAGCCATGATTGATGCCGGCCTGTTGATCGAGAATGCCGAAACCGGCAAGCGCTATGACCGCTTCCGCGACCGGGTGATGTTTCCGATCCGCGACAGTCGCGGCCGGGTCATCGCTTTTGGCGGACGGGTATTGGGTGACGACAAGCCCAAATACCTGAACTCGCCGGAAACACCTGTATTCCATAAGGGCCAAGAGCTTTACGGCCTGTTCGAAGCACGCAAATTCAATCGCAACCTCGATGAAATCATCGTGGTCGAAGGCTACATGGACGTCATCGCTCTCGCCCAACAAGGCTTGCGTAATGCCGTTGCAACACTGGGCACCGCGACCAGCGAAGAACACTTGAAGCGGCTGTTCCGGGTTGTACCCAACGTCCTGTTCTGCTTTGACGGCGACCAGGCGGGTCGCAATGCCGCATGGCGCGCACTGGAGGCAACGCTTTCCAGCCTGCAGGACGGACGCCGCGCACGATTTCTGTTTCTGCCCGAAGGCGAAGACCCGGACACCCTGGTTCGCGCTGAAGGCACCGACGCGTTCAAAGCCCGTATTCATCAGCATGCGCAGCCGCTGGCCGACTACTTCTTCGAACAGCTGACCAAAGAAGCAGACCCACGCTCCCTTGAGGGCAAGGCCCACATGGCCACCCTGGCAGCACCGCTGATCGACAAAGTGCCCGGCGCCAACCTGCGCACGCTCATGCGTCAACGACTGACGCAGATAACCGGCCTGAGCAACGAAAACGTCAGCCAACTGGTGCAGAACGCACCGGCGGAGGCACCCCCGAGTTACGACCCGGGCTTCGATTACGACGCGATGCCCGACTATGCTGATTACCAGCCACAGGTCGGATACGAAGCCCCTCAGCAAGAATGGACGCCGAAAAAATCCGGCGGCCAGGGCCAGAAAAAGTGGGAAAAGAAGCCGTGGGACAAAAAAGGTAAGCGTGGAGATGACGAACCACGTGCCCCGCGGACGCCGACGACCGTCGAACCACCAACGTTGACGGCATTGAGAACACTTCTGCATCACCCGGAGCTGGCCGAGAAAGTCGAAGATGCCAGCCACCTGGCGGCAGAAGATCATATTTATGCGCAGCTACTGGTCGCTTTGCTCGAAGCCTTGCAAAAAAATCCGAAGCTGCGCTCGCTGCAACTGATCGCCCGCTGGCACGGCACAGAACAAGGCCGATTGCTGCGAGCATTAGCGGAAAAGGAATGGTTGATCTCGGCCGATAACCTTGAACAACAGTTTTTCGACACTATAACTAGGTTATCCGCCCGCCAACGCGAGCGAAGCCTGGAGCAATTAATCAGGAAGGAACGCCAGTCAGGCCTGGACGCGGAGGAAAAACTTCTGCTGCTCAAGCTGTTAAATCGGAATGTTCCTGCACAAACCCCGACCTCAACTGGCGCGTGAGGTCATAGCTCGGGTATAATCCCCGGCTTGTTTTTTGCCCGCCAAGACCTTCAGTGGATAGGGTGTTATGTCCGGAAAAGCGCAACAGCAGTCTCGTATCAAAGAGTTGATCACCCTGGGTCGTGAGCAGAAGTATCTGACTTACGCAGAGGTCAACGACCACCTGCCTGAGGATATTTCAGATCCCGAGCAGGTGGAAGACATCATCCGCATGATTAATGACATGGGGATCCCGGTACACGAGAGTGCCCCGGATGCGGACGCCCTGATGCTGGCCGACGCCGATACCGATGAGGCAGCCGCAGAAGAAGCGGCCGCAGCGTTGGCAGCGGTTGAGACCGACATTGGTCGCACCACTGACCCTGTGCGCATGTATATGCGTGAAATGGGTACGGTCGAGCTTCTGACACGTGAAGGCGAAATCGAAATCGCCAAACGTATCGAAGAAGGCATTCGTGAAGTGATGGGCGCAATTGCGCACTTCCCAGGCACGGTTGACCACATTCTCTCCGAGTACACCCGTGTCACGACGGAAGGCGGTCGCCTGTCCGACGTGCTGAGCGGCTACATCGACCCGGATGACGGCATTGCGCCGCCAGCTGAAGTCCCGCCGCCTGTTGACCCGAAAACAGCCAAGGCTGCCGAAGGCGATGACGACGAGGAAGAGAAGGACGAGTCTTCTGACGACGAAGAAGAAGTCGAAAGCGGTCCCGATCCGATCATTGCCCAGCAGCGTTTCGGTGCGGTTTCCGATCAAATGGAAATCACCCGCAAAGCCCTGAAAAAGCACGGCCGTGACAGCAAGCAAGCGATTGCCGAGCTGGTTGCACTGGCTGAGCTGTTCATGCCGATCAAACTGGTCCCTAAACAGTTTGAAGGTCTGGTTGAACGCGTTCGTAGCGCACTTGAGCGCCTGCGTGCTCAGGAACGCGCCATCATGCAGTTGTGCGTACGTGATGCACGTATGCCGCGCGCCGATTTCCTTCGCCAGTTCCCAGGCAACGAAGTCGACGAAAGCTGGACGGATGCGCTGGCTAAAGGCAAAAGCAAATACGCTGAAGCCATTGGCCGCCTGCAGCCTGATATCCAGCGTTGCCAGCAGAAGCTGACCGCGCTGCAGACCGAAACCGGTCTGACCATTGCTGAAATCAAGGACATCAACCGTCGCATGTCGATCGGCGAGGCCAAGGCCCGTCGCGCGAAGAAAGAGATGGTTGAAGCGAACCTGCGTCTGGTGATCTCGATCGCCAAGAAGTACACCAACCGTGGCCTGCAATTCCTCGACCTGATCCAGGAAGGCAACATCGGCTTGATGAAGGCGGTGGACAAGTTCGAATACCGTCGTGGTTACAAGTTCTCGACGTACGCCACATGGTGGATCCGTCAGGCCATCACTCGCTCGATCGCCGACCAGGCACGCACCATCCGTATTCCGGTGCACATGATCGAGACGATCAACAAACTCAACCGTATTTCCCGGCAGATGTTGCAGGAAATGGGGCGCGAGCCGACCCCGGAAGAGTTGGGCGAACGCATGGAAATGCCTGAGGATAAAATCCGCAAGGTATTGAAGATCGCTAAAGAGCCGATCTCCATGGAAACCCCGATCGGTGATGACGAAGATTCGCACCTGGGTGACTTCATCGAAGACTCGACCATGCAGTCGCCAATCGATGTCGCTACCGTCGAAAGCTTGAAAGAAGCAACTCGCGAAGTTCTGTCGGGCCTTACCGCCCGTGAAGCCAAGGTTCTGCGTATGCGCTTCGGTATTGATATGAATACCGACCACACGCTGGAAGAAGTGGGCAAACAGTTCGACGTGACTCGTGAGCGTATTCGTCAGATTGAGGCGAAGGCTCTGCGTAAGTTGCGCCACCCGACAAGAAGCGAGCACTTGCGCTCGTTCCTTGACGAGTAAGCGAGCAAAGCTGCACACAAAACCCCCGGCCCTGCCGGGGGTTTTGCATTATGGGTCGCAAATTTTCAACTTGGAGCGACGGTTTTCTCACTACGGCTACACTCTTCGGAGTGCCATCACGCCATCATGAGGCTGCCATGTTACAACTGTCGGCCATTATTCTGACGTACGCTCTAGGTTCTACAGCGGCTGCCGCGAACACGGAAGACCTTTCTACCCTTTACTCCGGGGTAATCTCAGTTTCGCAATTCATGAGCGTTAGCTCGCTCCCTGGACCTACGGCCCTTTATGCGACGTCATCCATGCCGTCGGCCAGTGCAAACCCAACGAGCATCAACACCCCCTCTACAGCATCTGAATCCGGATCAGAGCTGATGCCACGCACCAGCGGCACATCCCTCAAGGAAAGCTTCCTGCTATACGGCCTGCCGGGGCTTTTACTGCTTTCAACTGTCTTGATCATCGTGATTCGTGTGAACCGTCAACTGAGCTCGGAAATCACCCGAAGGATGGAGCTGGAGCAACAACTCCGAAGTAGCGAGTATCACTACCGCGGGATGGTCGAGAGCCTGTCGGCAATTGCCTGGGAGGCCAACCCGGAAGATTATTGCTACAACTACGTCTCACCTCAGGCTGAGAGCCTGCTGGGCTACCCGCTTCATCAATGGAAGGAACCGGGGTTCTGGCAGAGCATCGTGCACCCTCAGGACTTGCAGAAGACTGAAGCGCTGTGCAGAGAAGCCGCCAGCAGCGGCAACGATCACAGTGTCGACTACCGCGTCATCAGTGCTGACGGCCGAACACTCTGGATACGCGACATCGTCAGTTTGATAAAGCAGGGTCGTAAGTCCGTCATGCGCGGGCTGATGATCGACATCAGCGAAACCAAGCAAACCGAAGAAGCCCTGCGACTTTCCGAAGGTAAATTCGCCTCGGTATTCGCTCAGTGTCCGGACATTCTGGTGATTGCCAGCCTGGTGGACGGCGCCGTTCTGGAAGCCAATACCGCATTTGTCGACCAGATAGGCTTCCCCGTGGCTGACATCATTGGGCGGACACCCACCGAACTCGACATCTGGGGCATTCCAGGCATAGGCCCCGGGATACTGGAACGACTACAGAAAGGCAGCATCCGCAACCTTGAGATGCCCTTTCGGCGCAAAGACGGCCGCATGTTTTCCGGGCTGGTTTCCGCCGAACCTTTTGACCTGGACTCCACGCCAGCGGTAGTCGTTGTCGTGCGGGATATCACCCAGCTCAAACAGGCCCAGCAAGAACTTCAGATGTCTGAAGAGAAGTTCGCCAAATCATTCCATTCCTCACCGGACGGCCTGCTGATTACTCGTCAGCGCGATGGGATGCTGGTCGAGGTCAACGAAGGGTTCAGCCGCATCACCGGTCACGAAAGCTCGACTTCACTGGATCAGTCCGTCATCGATCTTGGAATCTGGGCGAATCTGGACGAGCGTAGCAAGCTGCTGGAGCAGTTGAACCGCGAAGGTTTCGTCCGTGATTTTCGTAGCCACATCAGGCACAAGGATGGTCAGATTCGGCTGTGTGAAATCTCGTCACGGCCACTGCTAATCGGCGGCGAAGCGTGCATGCTGACCATCGCCCGGGACATCACCGAGCGTCATCAGATGCAGGAAAAGCTGCAACTGGCTGCCACTGTCTTCGAGAGCACTGCGGAGGGCGTGTTAATCACCGATACCCGACAGCGAATAAACGCGGTCAATCGGGCCTTCAGCGAAATTACCGGCTATAGCGAGCAGGAAGCGCTTGGTCAAACACCGAGCCTGATGGCTTCAGGTCTGCATGACAGCGCGTTCTATGCAGCCATGTGGTACCAGTTGACCGCTGAAGGACATTGGCAGGGAGAAATAACAAACCGCCGAAAAAACGGGGAGGTCTACCCAAGCTGGCTGACGATCAGCGCGGTCCGAAACAGGGAACAGTTCATCACCCACTTCGTCGCAGTCTTCGCCGACATTTCAAGCCTCAAACATGCTCAAGCACGCCTGGACTATCAAGCTCATCATGACCCGCTGACCGGTCTGCCCAATCGAACGCTTTTCGAAAACCGCCTGCAAGCGGCCTTGCTGCACAGCATGGAATCCAACAGCCTTGGCGCGGTGCTGTTCCTTGACCTTGATCGCTTCAAGCACATCAACGACAGCCTCGGACACCCCGTGGGCGACCTGCTGCTCAAGGGCATAGCACAACGCCTCAAAGAAACCCTGCGCGACATCGACACCGTGGCGCGCCTGGGCGGAGACGAGTTCATCATCCTGCTGCCGGGCCTGCTGCACCCGAGCGACGCCGAAACCATCGCCGCCAAGCTACTGGCCTGCTTCACCGCACCGTTTCAGGCCGGGGAACATGAGTTCTTCATGAGCGCCAGCATCGGCAGCTGCCTGTTCCCTACCGACGGTCACGACGTGGCAACCGTGGTGAAAAACGCCGATGCCGCCATGTACCGTTCAAAAGCCAAAGGTCGCAACCGCGTCGAAAGCTATACACAGGACCTGACCTCACAGGCCAGCGCCCGCATCGCTCTCGAACATGAACTACGCCGAGCCATCGAGCGTAATGAGTTCAGCCTTTGCTATCAGCCGAAAATCAGCCTGCTCAACCAACAGCTGGTTGGCGCAGAAGCCCTGCTTCGCTGGACACATCCCACTTTTGGCGAAGTACCACCTGAGCATTTCATTCCGTTGGCTGAAGAGAACGGCATGATTCTGCAGATCGGCGATTGGGTGCTGGAACGCGCCTGCCTGCAACTGTTCGAGTGGAACAAGCTTTACGCCCCTTTCGGCGCGCTCTCAGTGAACCTCGCTGGCGCACAGTTACGCCAGCCCAATCTGCTGGCCCGGATCGAGCAACTGCTCTCTGACCACAACCTGGCCCCCGACTGCCTGCAACTGGAGATCACCGAAAACTTCATCATGAGCCAGGCCGAAGAAGCCCTCGCCGTCCTGCACAAACTCAAAAACCTCGGCGTACAACTGGCCATTGATGACTTCGGCACAGGCTACTCATCCCTGAGCTACCTGAAACGCCTGCCACTGGACATCCTGAAAATCGACCAGTCATTTGTGCGCAGCCTGCCCGACGATCCACACGACGTCGCCATCGTCCGCGCCATCATCGCCCTGGGCCGCAGCATGCAATTGACCGTCATCGCCGAAGGCGTAGAGAACAACGAACAACAGCAATTCCTCGCCAACGAAGGCTGTGAACAGATCCAGGGCTACATCGTCAGCCTCCCTCTCCCACCCGATGAATTCAGCTCGAAATTTCTTCGTACGACTCTTTCGGACTTTTCGGATAGCACAGCATCGAAACCGCCGTTATAATCCGCGGCCTACTGAGGGCCTATAGCTCAGTTGGTTAGAGCAGGGGACTCATAATCCCTTGGTCCACGGTTCTTATGTGGTATGAATGTCGGTGTGGCATTTGGAACCGTTTTTTGATAGATTTATGTGACGTTTTAGGGCCTCTAGCTCATGTTGGTTAGAGCAGCGGACTTAGCAGCTCAGTACCTAACCCTAACGGCATGGTGCTGAACGAATGGGTTGCCTTGGGGTAAGTTAACTCTGCCTCTTGGTAGAATCGCTCAAATTCGGGGAAGCCTCTGTTTCGACGTGGTAATCCCGAGCCAAGCCTTGATATTTGAGGAAGGTGTAGAGACTGTACGGGCGAGCCGTAAAGGTAAGAGACAGTCCAGACCACAAACCCGAAAGGGGCAGCGAAAGCTGTAGCTGGTACGCATAATCCGTTGGTGCCCGGTTCGACTCCGGGGGGGCCCACCATTTCCTAAGCCAGACCATTCGGTCTGGCTTTTTCACTTCGGCATGAATGGAAATTCATATGCCAGTAGCATCGATCGTGCTCCGTTGGCTTAACCCACAGCGGCAGATTGATTGATTTTTCACTATTGATGGCAGAGCCGCGCTGCCTGAAAAACCTCCTCCCAAACTTTTTTGTTGACACCGCGACCTCCACACACAATGCTGAAAAACGGTGTGGTACTTGGAACGTGGTACGAATGAAAAATTTTATTCTGGCTGAAGCCCCTCTGACGAGCGAGGCGACTTACCTCCTACTCCACCTCAATCCGGACGTGCCCGACGACACACGTGAGTTTAAGCCTTTCTCTCACTACTCGACCTGGCTAGCGAATCAAGGCTACGCCCCGAATACGACTAAGGCCTACTCCGAACATGTAGCGCGGTTCATTGACTATGTGTACGAGGCGTCACAGACCCAATTCCCGGTAGACGTCGAGGTCAATATTGAGACAATCATCTTCAGCTACCAAGCGTTCCTGCTTTTTGGGAGAGGTGCCGCCAATCCAATAGCAAGCAGACTGGCCGAAAGCCTTGCTAAGGAGCGACTCACAGGTCACAACTCGCTCTCCCAGACCATCGAATCTTCAATACGCTGGTTTCTGCAAGTCGCAGAGTCTAAAAATAGGATCGCACCCGACCAATTGTTCAGCGCGTTTTACACGAGCCACGCCGACTACAGGAGCCAGTACGAGATCTCTGCACAGAGGGCCAATTCTTGGCTAGCGGGCGTCATCCGCGATTCACTCAACGCCGTTTTGCCCAAGCGCAAACGGGACACTCTGTTTCCCCAGGCAAAGCGAAGAGACAGGAAAAATGACAAGCAGCCGTTCAAAACTGTCGCTTTTCCTATCGAACGGTCTGTCGACTTGGTTAGACAGGCTAAGCCGAAAAAGGCAAAGACCTTCTACCGAGACATGGCACTTTACGCCTTGCTTGCGGCAACGGGAGCCCGGTCAAGCGAGGCGCTGCAAATCCGGATGTGCGACATCGATTGTGACGAATTCGCAGTGTTCCTTCGAAGCCCATTTGGTCGCAAGACACCGGGTGTCACAGAGGCGGAATACAAGCATCTTGCATGGAAAGGGCGCGAGACCGAACTGACCTACATGATTGAACCGTTCGCTCGGATCTTCTGGGAAAACCTAGAGAAATACCTGGGACTTGAATACAACTCAAGCGTCGATCATGACTTCGTTTTTCAAAACTCGAACGGAAGGCCATATTTCGCTAGCGACAGAAGCAGTCGTGACAAGACCTTCAAGGGCTACGCAACCAAAGCGGGCATAAGCGACATCACCGGGATCAGCCCACATTCGCTAAGGCACATGTACGGCACCTACACGCTGAACTACATGCCGGTACCAGGACAAGCTACGCCCGGCTTTCCGATCACCTACGTAAAGATCCTCATGGGTCACTCCAGCGTCACGTCTACGATGAAATACGCTAAGCACGATACAGACATCATCGAGGCTTATCTGGAGCACGCAAACCAATACGTAACGCAACGCGGGGAAGACTCTCTCAAAACAATACGAGAAGAATTTCATTCCCGACAGCTTGAGATATTGAGGGCAGAGGCCGCCAGAATCGAAGGATCCAAACATGATTAACCTCACCAAGGACATCATTATTGTCAAATCCGGGGAGGACTTGGAGAGGTCGATCAAAGACGCGATCACACAGGCAAAGGAATGCGTCTGCAGAGAAGTGTTCGACACAAATCATATACCCATTAGCAAAATCACGAGCGGCTCTCGGAATGAGTATTACAACGCCTCCGTGGTGAGGATTTTTGATGGTCACCTGAATGCCTCGAATGCCCCTGCATACGATGAGGAATGGGTACGCAGGCTTCACATTTGCTCAAAGAAAACACCTGCTCTCGCAATTGCCAAGTCTGTAGTGCCGAAAACATCTCATGACTGGCTGAACAAATCCGCTCTAGAGCGTCTCAGCAGGGATAGTCTCTTGATATTGCATTTCCTATGGCAATCCAAAGTGGTGTTGCTGCCAGCGGATGTGAAAAAGCCAGTGATAGGAAGTACAGCAGCAAATTCAAAAGCCACTTCGAATACCTTTGAATTCGCAGCAGCCACATATACTGAAGTGTTGGCTTTAGTTAGCCGTCCGTTCGTACCTCACGCCTTCCAAGAAGGCGTCCCAGACATTACGACCGTAATGAAATTGACTGCGATCAAAAACTTCGAATGGTATGCGTGGCGGATGATCCGGTGCACAGACTGGCATCGAATTGAAGATATTGATCCCAATGATATTGATGCCCTTGTAATGCATCTCACCTTGGCACGCAGGGGCGAAGTAGACTGGTTTGTATATCCAATGGCCCCCGCAGCTTTTTGGACATATGTCCAGAAGCTTTACCCCGACCGTTATCAACGACGAACAACGGGACACTCGACGCAACCCGACGCGGCAGCGTATGGAAAAAACGATGCTCTTGGTGACACAGGGCAGTTCGACGAACAGACGGTGATAATCAATATCTGGAATAAATACCAAACCAAATTCGTTGAGCTTCAAAAATCCCGTGGGATGAAAACCTACGACTCTTACACCAAAAGCTTCGCGGTTCTGAATAATTTTCTGTTTTACGATCTACCTGCATCGACAGGCAAGCTCCCCCCACTCCCGAATGAGCTAACTCGCAACCATATCGAAGGGGATGGATACGTTGGATTGTTGGGGTATCTCCGCAAGGGAAGGACGAATTCTACCATCCAGCACTTGTTATATAAAATTGACGCCCTGTTCAACTACTTGTCAGCGCATTCGAAGAGTGACCACAGGCTGGCAGGGTTTGCCAATCCCATATGCGACATTGATTTTCCAGTGGTGAAACGTAATTCTGGATCTAATAAACCAGCGTTTGGCTCAGAGCATTTTCCGCATCTGCTGCAGTATAGCTATGCGATTGAGTCGTTTGCCAGCTACCTTGCAACCAAGGTGCATGAAGAACAAATAAAGCTATACTCACCAGAATATCAATCAGACGTTGAAACCAAGGATTGGAACGAGGCACACAAGGTAGTTCAAACGGAAAAATTTGGCTACGTGCCAATTGTATTTTATCGCAACCCCCAATTTGACATATCACAACCTAAATCAAAATCGAATCAACTCATGAGGTATGAGGCCCTGCACCTGGTCTCAAGATCCATTGTCCCCATTGTTGATCGCGCTGTTGAAAACAATGGCGAATGGGTGTTCTACCCACAGTTGAATTACATTAGACACAATATCGTTGCGTTGGAAACAGGCATTCGCAGCATTCACATACGATGGCTGGACAAACGTAGTTACGGCAAAAATATCGACCGTTCAAGATCACTGCCTCCCCTCTGCAAGCTGCACGTTAACACAGACAAGGTGAACGGCCCTTGGGATGCCACGGTATGTAAATCAGTGATTGAAGTGCTGGATCGTCAGAATTCCATGCTCACATGGTTTGACGATGCGTCTCTTGATACAGAAGTATGGTATGACCACCACGAGGACAGTCCGTTTGGGAAAATTATTTCAATCTTCTCAAAAGGTGAAACTCCAGGAGTCTTGCACAGCGGAGCCTATGCTAAATATTTTAAGAGGCTAATTTATTCCTTTGATCTATTCTGCCGATTCCAACTTGGTATCAATTCTACTAACTCGATGCCGGAAGAATTATCAGGCATTGAATCCATTGAAGATCCAAACGATTTTTTGGCAGCTGTGAAACTAGAGAGTCATGCCTCCAAACTCATTGAACACACGCCCCACTCGTGCCGTGTGTCGGTTGTATCGGAATTCATAAGAATTCTGCCCCCTCACATTATTGGCGCACACATTACAGGTCATGCGACTGAAGCACACGTCATGTATTACGCCAAAGTCGATCCAGCTTACCTGAGAACAGTGGCTGAATATCAAAAAATGAGAATTGAGCATGGGTGGGAATTTGATCGCCCGGCAATGTCCACCATCAAGGCTGAAGATGTCGCCTCCAAGCTTCAGCAGGCATTTCGTAGAGACAAGGAAAAAGCCCTCGTCGATTTTGGCGCAATATCGTTCGATCGCGAGACCAAAGATGATGTGGTATCGGGGGTGAAGACTGCGAGACAACGCTCCCTCGATTCGCTGGCCTTTATGCCCACCCACATCTGCCCAGTAGGCAACCAATGCACGGCAGATGTTGTTAGAGACCTTGGCGCTGTGCCGGGATCGGTGATGCCCTGTGGTGGCTGCTACCTCTCAATCAAGACCGTTGACCACCTCCCCAGGATTCACGGCCACATCCGCGTGCTCACTGATGAATGCAGCGAGCTGGAAAGCCACATCGCCGAGGCTAAAAAGAATGGGGCATCGCCAGAAAGCCTGGTACACAGAGCCAACCATCGCAAATTTCTGGCTTCAGAAATTATCTCGTGGAGCATCACCGCTCATTGCCTTGAGCAGATGCTGAACGACATCAAAGCACGGTCGAGCTTCTTGATAGAGAAGCCTGAAATCGTATCGGAGCATTTGGAACGTCTGGAGCTGAAAGACCACACGCTGACCAACCTGATAGCCAGGACTTCCGAAGCCAAATCACATGCAGAGTATTTCACGCCTCAGTTGAAGCATCAGATCATGGTTGCGCGGAACAAGCTTCTAGCGTTCACGGGAGATTTCAATCGAATGCTGCAGGAAGCTCCTACTGGATTCACGCTGATCGACGAATTCAGAGGCCTGATTCGATCGACGTGTGAGGTGCTCGGCCTTTCCCTGCATGACCTGAGCGAAGCCATGGGCAAGCCCATAGCTTTAGACCGTCCCGATTCCATTCTGAAGCTGATTTCCAGTCCAGGGAGCGTCCCAGCATGACCAAGGGAGCTAAGCCGGGTCAGAATCGCTTTGCGGGCTCTCAAAAGCGAAGCCGCGACTACCGGACTATTCGAATCAAGGAAGAAGTCATTCCCAAACTGAAGGCCTTTGCCGGGAAGACATCCTTCGATGGCGTAACTCCGTTTTCCAGGTTTTGTGCGGAGCTGTACAACGACGGTCTTCCTGTGAACGAGAAACCGATCGGATACCGAACCCTTGTTCAGAACGATGAGTATTGGGCGCTGATCGGCCCGATCTACTACAAGTATTGGGATTCGACAGGCACGGAATCCACGAAAGATAAACTTGTAGGTAAGCTGGCTGTAAAGCGCGCAGATCTGCTTCAAGCCGACGTAGAAAGGCTAAAGAAAGAAGCTGACGCTCTACGAGCTGCGCTACGCATCCATGGTGCTTCTCCAGCACCTCTTCCGGATGCGAAACACACCGATCAAGGATTCATGGCGAAATTCGACAAGACATGTCGGGCGCTCAAGCTCGTGCTTGATGCCAGCGACGGAATGTTTGCGGTTGATATGCAGGCTAACAAGATCACTTGTGCATTCAACGATCTTGAGCCGACGGAAGGGCTTGCGCCAAGAGAGCTCGTCGAGCCATTCATTGCCTGGATCAAATCTAGGGAGAAGAATCATGGTGGGCAGTGAGCAGAAACGCTCTCCCTATGAGCGCTATAAGGATTACGTTGCCCAGCTGGAACAGGCCGGCAAGAAATTTCCTGTGAATCAGTTTGGAGATATCAACTTCAGCAAAATCGCTGACGAGTGCGGTAATCGTCGCCAGTGGTTTTCCGAAAGTGCCAAGAAAGTCTTCGGCCCCCAAGCGGACGCCTTGGAGCGGATCATCGCCAAGGACATCCGACGCGTTGGCAGCGAATTCGCCCCACCCAAAGATCCCGAATCTGTCCTGGTGGATATCGCCGATACGAAGAGTCGCGAAGCCAATCGCCTGCGGGCTGTCCTTGAGCAGAAATCAAAGGAAAACGATCTGCTTCGTGACCAGGTAGAGCGGCTGTCTGCTGAGGTGCGACTGCTCCGTGCTAATGCGGCTGAAGTCAGTGGCCAACAAGAGCTGATGATTGATTCGGGAAGGTCATTCATCTTATGAGCAATCTATCCGGCGTGATTCAAGTTAGCTCGGTAAAGCCCGGCAGTATCGGGGGCGCGATTTTTTCTGGCCGCATCATCGGCCAAAACAAGATCTACACATGCAAAGCCAGCTACAAAATCATTACTCGCGTTCCTCAACCAGGTGAATGCTGGCGAGTAGACGGGTCGATCGTGGGGCATGATCAATACCGAGATTTTGTATTGGTCGAAAACTGCCACATTGTGAATCTCCCTGTGGCTGCGTATGTCGAGCGCTTGCTGATAAAGCATCCTGCTTTTCGGGGTCTTTCCTTTGGTAAAGCCAAGGTAAGCAAGCTCATCAAGGAGTTTGGAGCAGACAACTTGGCCCAGAGCCTGACGGCTGGGAGAGTGAGCCACCTAGGAGAAGTGATCAATCCAGACCTTGCCCAAAAGGTTGTGGATGCTTGGGCAGCACTCCAGAACGAGATATCAACCATTGAATTTCTCATGGCGCACAATTTCGATCCGGGGCTGGCCAAGAGCATCCTGAGAGTATGTCAAACAGATACGGTGGAGCGCCTAAAGCGCAACCCGTACAGTCTGATTGCGTTCCACGGTGTTCATCCAAAACTCTGGAGCACCGTGGAGGCCGCCGCATTCAAGCTGGGTATTTCTCAAGACGATCCGCGCCGCCTGGCAGGTATGGTTGAGTACATCCTTTACCTTCGCCTAGATCAAGGGCATACCGCGTGCCCAGTTGATGACCTGAGAGCCCAGCTTAGACAAAAGCTCCCCTCCTCCATCCTCGTTGACCTGGCAATATCATCAGCGCTTGATAGACGTGCGGTGTGCGTGAAAAAGCTGCAAGGCATGACGCTGATCCAACCGCTCGGAGCAGCCTTGGTCGAAAGCCAACTTGAGCAACATGTGGCACAGTTGTCGTCTGCTCAAGGCTCTCTTCTTCACGGATCGCCTCAGGAAATCTCGCGTGCCATAGAAGAATACTGCTCAGACACGACTGCTTCCGCTGCACACTCTCTCACTCCGGAGCAGAAGAATGCGGTCTTAATGGCACTCACCAATCGAATCAGCACCCTTACAGGATTCGGGGGCACTGGAAAGACAACTGTGCTGAAAGCCATTGTGGATATTGCCTCCAGATACCGTCCCGTCCACGTTTTGGCCTTGAGCGGCAAAGCCAAGGAGCGCGCCAAAGAAGCTATTGATCGAGACACTTATACGATCCATAGCTTCCTGATCAAAATCCGTAGCAGCGAGTCTGACCTCAACAGCGGTGGTGATCCACTCGTAGTGGTCGACGAAGCCAGCATGGTCGACATCGCGTTGATGCTGAAGCTTCTGAACGCCTTTGCGAAGAAGGAATTGTCACTCCTGCTTTCGGGAGACACAGGGCAGTTATCTCCAGTTGGTTACGGCATTTTCTTTCATGCCCTGGCAAAGTCGAAAGCAATACCCTCTACACACCTGACCAAGGTTCACAGGACAATTGGGAGCAGTGACCTTCAAAGAACAGCCATGCAGGTGCGCTCAGGGGAGCTGGATGCCCTCCCAGCTTGGAACGGAGAGAGGGAGGGCGTGTATTTGATCCCATGCACCAGCACGCAGGATCTACTAACTCACCTGGCCAAACTCAAAAAAATCATCCCAGACGCTCAGATTCTGACCCCGCATATGTCAGATCGCATGCCTGACTCCGGCAACAAAATTAACAACTATCTTCAAGCCGCTCTTCAGAACACTGATGAGTCGCAAGGGATCAAGATGGGGAAATTCTGGTTGCGAGTTAACGACCCTGTCATCGTCACCCAGAACAGCTACGAGTATAATCTGTTCAATGGCAACACCGGAGTAATGACCGGACTCACATCGGTCGATGGCGAAATCGCCGGTATCTTCACGTTCAACGGGGCCGAGATTACGCTTTCCAGGATGGACTTGTTCCTGCTCGGAATGAAGCTCGCTTACGCGATTTCAATCCATAAGGCCCAAGGTAGCGAGTACCAAACCTCTATCATCTGCTCGCTGAGCCAAAGTGAGTTCGTGGAACGTAGCATGCTGTACACCGGCATTTCGCGTTCAAAGCGGTTGGCACTGATCCTGAGTACGCAAGAGATCGTGCAGCAAGGAGTTGCTCGACCTAACCGCAGCGACACTCTCTGTGTCGGATTTTCGGTTTAACTCCAACATCCACACCCTGCCCCCCATCTCGGTGTCACTTTGTCAAAAAAAATCACGGAGTGTCTGCCCGGCGAAGCTCGGGTAGAAACCGTTATTTTTATTGACAACACCATGTTCAGCGAAGCGATCAGCCTTGGCTCTGGAAGTGGTTAGGCTTTGCCTGACCGATTCCCGAGCCCCTCGGGCGGTGTAGAGCGGGGTCTGGGGCAGCGCCCCAGGGTGTAGCTTTCCTGGCTAAAAAGCGCAGTCAAACTGTCTTATACAAATACGACACCCATGTTGCATATGTAATATTATGATTTTTCATTCATTAAACGTCTTTCAGCCCACGTGCATGCTAGATTTCATCCTCATAACGACCGGACGGACAGTGTCCTAACCCCAAATATATGCACCACATAAGGGTTCGAGTCCGTGTGGGCCCACCAAATTAAAAAGCCGCGCTAATGCGCGGCTTTTTTTGTCACTCCGCCGCGCACACCAGAGCGGCTCAAACTAATCGACACCTAAGCAAATCCACGTCAAGCCTATTGCTGACGGCATCGGTATGGAATGATTGAGGATATACCTAAATGGGTATATATTTTTGTAGCTGTTTCTAGGGAAGCAAAGTCGTTGGTGAAGTCGTTGTTTTGGATAGCAAGCAGTCGAAAAGACTTGCTGCAGATGCCCGAGGACGTACGGGATGTTTTTGGGTATGCCCTGCATCTCGCTCAGGATGGAGGGAAGCACGCTCAAGCCAAACCTCTGAAGGGGTTCTCAGGAGCTGGGACGCTTGAGATCGTTGAAGACCACGATGGCGATACTTATCGAGCGGTTTACACTGTGAAATTCGGAACAGCTGTCTATGCGCTGCACTGCTTTCAAAAGAAATCGAGTACAGGCATCAAGACTGCACAACACGATATTGACCTGATCAAATTACGGTTAAAAGCGGCGGAAGAACACGCGAAGGGTTTGAAAAATGATTGAGATCGAAGAAGGTAGCGGCAACGTCTACGCTGACCTCGGCCAGGATGACGCCAAGGAGATGCTGGTCAAGGCTCAGCTAGCGTCGAAGATCGGCGGCATCATCAAAGCTCGCCATCTGACTCAGCTCGAAGCAGCTGAAATCCTGGGCATGCCTCAGCCCAAAGTGTCCGAAATGCTGCGCGGGAAATTCAGAGGAATCAGCGAGACCAAGATGATCGACTGCCTGTCTCGACTTGGGCGTGACGTTCAGATAGTCGTCAAGACAGCGCCTCGTTCGCGTCATGGTGTGGGACGTGTTGAAGTTGTGTTTGCTTGATCGGGCGTTAAGTTACGACGACACTGCCAAGCAAAGGATGGCAAAACCGTTGGAGCGAGGCTTGCCCGCGAAGAACGAAGACGCGCTGTTCCTGACTTACCTAATCGACTGATTCGCGGGCAAGCCTCGCTCCAACATGGTTATGGTCGACCATCTTGCTGGGTGAACATTGGATGCCTCACAGGTTTGCCCCACAGAAGTTCGTTTCAGCTCAGCCCTGCAGTCAATCCACCACCACATGCGGCAAGAACCGGCTGCTGTCCTTGGTGATCAGGCTGTCGTCTTCCCGAATGCCAATCCCTGAAGCCACATCGCCCACGACCCATGAACCAATGAGTGTGTAGCTGTCGCCGAAACGTGGCAGCGGCGCGAATTGCTGCAGGATGTAGGGGGCGTCGTTGTAGGGGCCGTCTTCGAAAATGACTTCGTCACCAGGGGTGCGGATTTCGATGTTGGCGCCTTCGCGGGAGAAGTAGGGTTTGCGGACCCAGCCTTTCGGGACAGGCGCTCGCGGGTCTTTGTCGACGAAGGTCGGCAGCAGATTCGGATGGCCTTCGTTGAATTTCCAGAGCAGCGGCAGAATGCCTTTGTTGGAGATGATGGACTTCCACGCAGGCTCGATGAATTGCGTGTCGCATTGCGGGACTGCCTGCCCATGAGGCTCGTGGAACACGTGTTCCCAGGCATGCAGTTTGAAAATACGCTCGATCCAGCGGCCTTCAAGGTCGACGAAGCGGCCTTGGGAGTTGAGGCCGATGTCTTCGATGTCGATGTGCCGGGTTTCGATGCCGACGTGTTCCGCCATCTTGCGCAGGAACTCAGTGGTGCCTCGGTCTTCTGCTGAACCTGACATGGCGGAGAAGTAGAACGGCCCGCCCTCTCTGATGGCTGCGAAAGCCCGGACCAGATCTTCTGCCAGCGAATTGAACTGCGAGGCATGTGCAGGCAAGACGCCTCGGGCGATTTGCTCTTCCAGCCAGATAAGCTGAAATGCGCCAGCTTCATAGGCAGAAGTTGGCGTGTCCATATTGCCTTCCAGCAGCTTAGCCGGATTCACGCCGTCATAACTGAAGTCGAAGCGCCCGTACAAATGTGGGTGCCCTTCCTTCCAGGACGTCCGGACCAGATCGAAGAACGCTGGCGGGATGGCCAGTTCAGTCAGCAACTCCTCGCTTTCCACCACCCGCTCGACGGCATCCATACACATGGCATGAAGCTCCTGAGTCGGAGCCTCGATGTCGCGGGTGATCTGGGCTTCGGAGAACTGGTAGTAAGCGCGCTCATCCCAATAGCGCTCGCCGTCGATGGTGTGGAAATCGAATCCCTCACGCTCGGCCGTCTCGCGCCAGTCAGGCCGCTCTTCGATACTGATCTTTTTCATGGCTGGCGCTCCCGTTAGCCGCCGAAACCGCTGCTTTTGCCGCCCCAGCCACTGCGCGCCGTTGCCTGGCTGCCAAAGCCGCCACGGGAAACCGATGACGAGACTGACGAGTTACGGCCCAGTGTGCTCTTGGAGTAGGTACCGGTTGAGCTGGTGCGCGCCTGAGTGGAATTGCCGAAGGTCTTGCCGCGCTCGATCTGACGCGACAGCGTCGAGGACTGATAGCCGCCGCGCGAGTCGCGCTCCTGATAAACCGGTTGGGAATAGTAACGACCGCCGCCACCACTGAACCCGTTGATCATGTTGCTGACCAACATGCCCATCAGAAACCCGTTGACGCCGGAGCTGGCGAAGCCTGAGCCCCCCGACTGGTTCGCCTGAGCCTTGGCAGCCTCGACCTGATCCTTGGGCAGCTCACCGGAAATCTCCAGCTGAAAGCCGCCCAGCTTGGGCGTGAATTTGCCGTCGGAATTCTGCTGGCAGTAATCAGGGACAAAATCCGCTTCACATGCGGCCGCATTGTCGTACGTTGGCGCAATACGGCGGTGATCCGCCAGGGCCGTCATGTAGGCATCCGAGCACACATCGACGGGAACCTTCTGGTCCACGCAGGCTTGCACAGTCGGATACGTCTGCTGGGCCGTCACTTCCACAGTATCGGACTTGCTGCACGCACTGATGGCCAGCGGCAAGGTGCTGGCCAGGACCAGCTTCAAAGAACTACGTCTCATCGAATACTCCTTTCGATCACAGGCAATCAGGTCGACGGCGTCATGCAGGCCGAATTGAGGAAGCCGACACTGATCGAAACGCTGGCTGCGTAAATGGCAGCGGCCAGTTCGCCACGGGTGATGCGAGCCGAGAGGTCTTTGAGAACAAAATTGGTCGCGGTGAACGCCAACAATTGCACGACGGCTGCGATAAGCGCCCAGATCACCACGTCCAGCACACTGATGCTGTAAGTAATCACGTTACTGGCAGGCAGGGCGAAACCAATCAATGCACCGCCCAGCGCAATAGCTGCAGCGACATTGCCTTCACGAATCTGCACGAACTCCTTGTGCGGCGTCAGACGTGTGTAGGCCATCTGGAACAGAGCGAACAAGCCACCCGCCACAATGATGTAGATAATGAAGCTCAGCACGGATTGAAAGCTGAGGGACAAACTAAGCGCATCAAGCATTTTTACTTCCTTTTAGAGGACGGTGAAATCAGTGGATTGCAGCGTGACGCCAACCGAGGTCGTGAGCGAGACCACGCCCTCTTCATCCTCTTCGACAGACAGCAGCAAAAACTCGCGTCGATCAATCAAGCCCGTGTCGCGGGCGTACAGCATACTCAAATGCTCGATACGGTAGCTGCCATCCGGGTTGGCAACATGTTCAGTCATCGGCGTCAGCTCAGTCTGTCCTTGTTCAGTACCCCACTGGCGCTCGTACTCCCAGCCGTCATGCTCATACACTGGCAAACCGATTTTCGATTCAGGGCCCACCAGACGCTTCAATTCAGACTCGCTGTTGATGGTCACGACACTGCTGTAGCCGAACAGGATAACGTCCTGAACGTCTTCAGCCGCAGGGCCATTCATCATGACCTGCATCCAGTAGTCTTCATCTTCGAAATAGAAGCGCACCAGCCGGATGGACTGTCCGAGGTCAACATGGCCCACAGACCACACCACCTCTTCGTTGGGTACGACCAGTTCCGAATGCCCATCAAGCAGCAGCTTGAGGGAGTCATCAAGATCCAGCATGCGCCCGGTTGCCAGGCCAAACGGCGCGAGCAACGCAGCGCCATTCAACGGCGCGGTCGCGGCGGATGGCTTTGGCGGTGCCAGGCCCAAAGCTCGTTTGATCCAACTCATAATGCGTTTCCTTTCATTGACGCCAGAGCGATGCTCAGCGCGAAATTGCTCAAACTGATGGTTTTTCCACCAGCCCTTTTGCGTGCATCAGCCAGGCCACGACAATACCTGCAAGCGCGCCCGCAATGTGTGATTCAAACGAGACGCCCGGCACCGGTATGAAGCCCAGGATCAGTCCGCTGTAACCCACTAACGTGATCAATGCGACGGCGAAGCTGACCAGACTGCGCTGAAACCACGCGCGCGCCAACAGATAAGCCCACAACCCAAAGATCAATCCGCTGGCCCCGACATGAATCGTCGGCCGACCCACCATCCAGACCAACAGGCCGCCTAACAGCGTTACCAGCAAAACCACACGAACATAACGCTGCAAGCCTTCAGTTGCCACCAACCAGCTCAGCACGATAAAGGGCAGCAGATTACTCAGCAAATGACGAACAGAGCCGTGCAGAAAAGGAGAAAAAATAATGCCTTGCAGCCCCGACCAGGTCCTGGGAACCAGACCATGATTCAGGAGGCTGTTTGCGGTCAGCGAGTTAATCACCTGAACTGCAATCATCACAGCGGCAAGGCCAAGAATAACCCGTAGCCCGTTTCCGACATTCATGTAGGCACCGTTCGAATCAGACGAAGGCTATCGAGAAAAGCAAACAGAAAAAAGGGGCAAACGGGTATCCGCCTGCCCCTCTTTAAACGATGTTACTGACCCGCGTTGCCGCCTTGGTTCTGCGCCTTGAGGCGAGCCAGCACGTCAGCAGCGCCACCGGTTTTCGCACCGATACCGGCGTCCTGCAGACGACGCTCAAGATCACCGCCATTGGCGGCGTCCGCGAGCTCTTCCGCGGCTTCCAGCTTGGCATCCTGCTCGTCCTGACGCTGCTTGATGCGCGCCAGCGAACCCACTGCAGTTTCCAGACGACCATTGGCACCGCCCGTGGCTGCCGCGGCGTTGATCTGCGCTTTCTGCACGCTGTCACGCGCCTTGGCCATGTCGGCTTGCTGACGCAGGCCTTTGATCTGGCTTTCGGCCTTGGTGACCTGAGCCGTCAACTTGGTGACCTGAATGCCGAACTGGTCAGCTGCGGCTTTTTCCTGATCGCGCAGTGCAGTCAGTTCGGAAACCTTTTCCGCACATTCCAGAGCCAGGCCTTCTTCGCCCTTGTTCATGGCGGCGATGGCTTTCTGTTCCCAGTTGGCGATGTTCTTGTCGTGTTCATCCACACGCTGTACGGACAGCTTGTGTTTGGCTTTGATCTGGATCAGTTGATTGCGAGCGGCGAGCATAGAGGCATCGGCGTCACGGATTTCCTGGTCCAGAATTCGGAGTGCCTGAGCGTCGACGATTGCCTCACCGACCTCGGAGGCGCCGCCACGCATAGCGGTAACCATTTTCTTCCAAAGGCTCATTGATTTGTCTCCCGATTACTGTGAGTCAACTGTTAAAAAATCTTCGTAGGCATCAGCGGCGCGGATCACGTTGTCTGCCAGGGTAAACACTTCCTGGACAATGACGGTCAGTGAAGAAGCCGCGCTCAGCGCGCCAAACATGCTGTAAACGGTCTCGCCGTTCGGCATGGTTTCGATACCGATGGACGACAGCGGGAAGATGTCCCGGCTGCGCAAAACGGTGTCGTTGAAAGCCGCGACGTCTTTTACCTGGGAGGCGTAAACCAGTACGCAATCCACAAGAATCTGATCGCCAGCAATTGCAATGATGATCGGCAGGCCGCCGAAGTTGTTCATCGTCACGCTCAAGCTTGGCTCGGCCCCCTGAACCAGCGTCAACTCGACTTCATTACTCTTTACCACGTCCAGTTCAGCGAGCGCCGAGTGCAGCGTGTCGATGGTCCAGTTGGTATTTTCGCTCATGAATTCCTCCAGTTTGATGCGGTTACCCAAATAGGGCTGGCGTAACACTTTTTCGACGTTTCTCAAGACTTCAGCGTTTTCAGGAAGCACATACAGCTCTCTTTTAACGTACCCGGCCGCCGTCAGCCGTGCACGCATTTCACGCATGTAGTCGGTTGAAGTTTTTCGAGCCATCCAAGCGCCTTCCGGGACATCACATGTGATAGGTCAGCAAGCTACGCTCAAAAAAACTGATAAGCAATACCTCACATGTGATGAAACATTTCATTGCGACTGTGGCTTACTGG
The DNA here is from genome assembly GCF_002699985.1 of Pseudomonas sp. ICMP 561. GTDB lineage: Bacteria > Pseudomonadota > Gammaproteobacteria > Pseudomonadales > Pseudomonadaceae > Aquipseudomonas > Aquipseudomonas quasicaspiana. Next base: position 72,717 of record NZ_LKBT01000010.1, read on the forward strand.
TGCCATCCCGCGTCTCCTCCGGGATCGATTCTCAAACCGCGCGGTCTTTTACGCATGACGAATTCCCGCTCTCTCCGTTTGCCTTTCTGGCTGCGTCGCGTTTTGCGACCTTTGCTGGATCCTTATCGCCGCTTCCGCCACGCACGCCTGATCCACGCGGCGCGAATCGCGGTCGGGTTGCTGGTGACGATTCTCTTGACCACAGGGCTCAACCTGCCTCACGGCGAGTGGGCATCGGTGACAATGCTGATCGTGATTGGCGGCTTGCAGCATCATGGCAATATCCGCAAAAAATCAGTCGAGCGAGCCTACGGAACGTTGATTGGCGCGGGGCTTGGATTGCTGGTCGTTGTGCAGCAAGGCTATCTGGAGATACCGCTGCTGACCTACGCCATGATGTCGGTGATGTGCGGATTCTTTGCGTATCACGCGATCGGTAAAGGCGGCTATACCGCTCTGCTGTCGGCTATTACCTTGTTCATCGTCGCAGGCCATGGCTACAACCCGATCAGCGATGGCTTGTGGCGCACGGTCGACATCCTGATCGGTATCGCACTGGCCCTGGCTTTCTCTTTCGCACTGCCTCTGTATGCCGTGTTCTCGTGGCGCTACAACCTGGCCAGCGGCTTGCGTGACTGCGCGAAGGTCTATGGCCGCATCATCCACGGCCAACCGGTAGCGGCTGATGAGCATTTGAAGTTAGTGGCTCGCCTGAACAGCACGATGCTGCAATTGCGCTCGCTGTTGCCGTCGGTGTCCAAGGAGGTGCGAATTTCCATGGTCGAACTGGATGCCATTCAAGGGCACTTCCGTATGTGCCTGAGCACGCTGGAGATCCTCGCCAATATACGGCCTGATGATCTTGATCAAGCGGCCGGCCCTGAGTGGCGCGCACGTCTGGACACGGAGTTTCGTCAAACCCGCCGCCAGTTGATCGCCATGGCGCGCGCTCTGCAGACAGGCGCTACCGAGCGCCTGCAGCGTACCTCCGAAACCAGTCTGCCAGACATGGGTTACCCGATACCGGTGCAACTGACCGGATATCACCTGTTGATGCTGCAACTGGCGAGCAACATCGACGGCCTGCAGCAAAGGCTGGCAAAGACATCCAGACGCTGGAAAATTTGAGCATGAAGCAGTTGCTTGAATGGCTGCTTCGTTTTTCGACCTGCCCTTTTGGCCCCCCAGTCAAATCTTCGTCATAGCGCTGTCACAAAGGGAAGATAGCTTCATCTGCAAAAACATCCTGATCGCGACCGAAAACGCTTTTAAAAGCGACACAACGGACAAGATTCTGGCTTCATCAGCCTCACAGATGACATATCTTTAAAACTGCTATAGCTTGCCCAAACGCACATTGCTATCAGCGACAAAACAAAGAGGAAGTCCACACTTCCCGAATTTCAAAGGGGCAAATTACCGGCCCCTTTCTCTATACCTTCTTTGCACATGTTTATGTGAAGGCTGCCGCCTAATCACTCTTTGAAGTACACGAAAATGATCGAACCCGAACGGATCGTCACTCTCTCCCGGGAAGTGGAAGCGTTAGCGAATCGAGGTGTCAGCGACATACAGATGATCACGCGGCAAACCCGATTATTGGCGATCAACGCGCTGATTGAAGCGGCGCATGCGGGTAAAGCCGGCCTGGGTTTCTCGGTGGTGGCAGAGGAGGTCAAAGACATTTCCGAACGGATTTCGAAAATCGCCAGTGGCCTGACCCAGGATTTGCAGGCATCAGTCAACGAACTGACTGACCTGGGCCGTGGCATGTGCTTCGACGTACGCGGTCAGCGGCTGGCAGATCTGTCGCTGAACATGATCGAGATCATCGACCGCAACCTTTATGAGCGCACGTGCGATGTGCGCTGGTGGGCAACCGACGCCTCGCTGGTCGATGCGTTAACCACAACCACGCCGCAAACCAGTGCTCACGCCAGCGGGCGGCTGGGGATCATTCTCGACAGCTACACCGTGTACCTGGACATCTGGGTTGCAGACACCAAAGGGCGCGTTATCGCTTCGGGTCGACCGGATACTTTTGGCAAGGTTATCGGTGCAAACGTGGCCGAGGCGCCATGGTTCAAGCAAGCCGTGCGGCATTCATCCGGCGATCAGTATTTCGCCGGAGAAGTGGCCGTGGAACCGTTGCTTAACGGCTCGCAAACCTGTGCGTTCAGTGCGGCTGTACGCAGCAAAGCCGGTAAGCAAACGCCGGTGATTGGCGTGATCGGGATTTTCTTTGACTGGAAAAATCAGGCGGATTCGATCATCAACGGCGTGCGCTTGAGCGACGAAGAGCGCGCTCGCAGCCGGGTGATGCTGATCGATGCCAATCACAAGGTCATTGCCAGCTCCGACGCCCAAAGCCACTTGGGCCAAAACGTTGACCTGAAGGTCAAAGCCGGACAAGCCAGCGGTTACAGCGCTCAGGCTAATAACGTCATTCAGGGTTACTCGATGACACCTGGATTCGAAACCTATCCAGGCATGGGCTGGCTGGGTGTGATCGAGCAGCAGCTGCCCGCGATAGAGGGGTAGCGCGGCGTAGATCAAGCTAAATAGTTTGAAATGCATTCCTGTAGGAGCTGCCGAAGGCTGCGATGGAATTATCCTGACACACCGCATTCGCAGCCTTCGGCAGCTCCTACAGGGACCGTGTTGATGTGTGATTACACTCAATACCCCGCAGCAGCCCCATTACTGCGTGGATCAAACGCGCCTTCGAAAGAGCCATTCGGCAAGCGCACCGCCGCTGCCGCATGCCCCATGGTTTCGGTAAAGGGCGCAAGTATCTCGACCTCATGACCACGCGCTTTCAATTGCTCGACCACCTCAGGTGCGACGCGTGACTCCAGCTTCAACGTATCGCTGCTGTCGCCCCAGGTTCTGCCCAGCAACCAGCGCGGCGCGGTGACAGCCTGTTGCAGTGGCTGGCCGAACACCGCGTATCGGCTGAACACCGCAGCCTGTGTCTGTGGCTGACCATCTCCGCCCATGGTTCCATAGACCAGCGTACGGCCGTCACTCAACCGCGCCGCCGCAGGGTTCAATGTGTGGAACGGCTTCTTGCCGGGTTTCAGCGCCAGCAGGTGATCAGGGTCGAGGCTGAATGAAGCGCCCCGATTCTGCCAGTTCAGGCCGCTTTCCGGCAGCACCACGCCACTGCCAAACTCGTGATAGATACTCTGGATAAACGACACCGCCAAACCACTGCTGTCGATGATGCCCATCCAGATCGTATCGCCCGGTCCCTTACCTTCCCCCCAGAGTGCCGCGTGATGTGGATCGATGCGTTCAGCCAAAGCATGCAAGTAGTCAGCTTCAAGACAGGCCTGTGGCTCGATGGTCATGTGCTCGGGATCGGTGATGTGCTCATCGCGCACTGCAAAGGCCAGTTTGGTGGCCTCCACAAGGGTGTGGATATGCTCGGCGCTGTCAGCCGTGCACTGGCTCAGGCCAGCGTGGTCTGCGATGCCAAGGATCAATTGCGACACCAGCCCCTGACTCGGCGGCGGCATGTTGAACACGGTGCCAGCGCTGTGTTGGAGCGCCAAGGCCCGGACACGTTTCGCGCGATAACCGGCCAGGTCGCTACGAGTGACCGGCGCGCCTACCCGCTCCAGATCCTTGACGATGGAGTCCGCCAGCGAGCCGCGGTAAAAACTGTCCAGCCCCTCTTCTGCCAGGGTTCGCAAAGTAGTCGCGAGACGCGTTTGCTTGAACAGACTGCCTGCCAAAGGCGCTCGGCCGTTGTGCAAAAAGGTTTCGGCGAAGCCTGGAATGTCCTGTAACTCAGCTTTCTTGCTTGCCGTTGCCATCTGCTGGGACGGCGTCACCGGGATGCCGGATTCCGCATAAAAGATTGCATCGGCCAGCAGTCGAGGCAGCTGCAGACGACCGCCCCTTTCGGTGCTGACCTGCAACGCTTCTTGCCAACCGCCGACAGTACCGGCAACCGTCAGCGCAGCATCAGGGCCTCGAACCGGAATACGCGTCATGCCCGCGTAATGCTCCATGGTCGCGAGGCTCCCGGCAGGGCCGCTGGCATCAATGGCAACCGGCTCTCCCTCTGGCGGCACAATCAACCAGAAGCCATCGCCGCCCAAGCTGTTCATGTGTGGATACACCACCGCAATCGTCGCGGCAGCAGCGACCATCGCTTCAATTGCGTTGCCACCCTCACGCAAAACAGCCAGTGCCGATTGCGCAGCCAGGCTATGAGGCGCGACGGCGATGCCACGGGCAGCGAGCGTTGTATTAAGCATTCAGACTCCTTGGTTGACGGGCTGCGGGGCGTTCTTCGCCAGCCAGTTGATGCGCATGCGTTTGAGTACGAAAAAAGCCAGCGCAGCGGTAATGATGTCGAAGCTGATCGCAACGGCAAACACCGGTACCCAGCTGTCGGTGTATTGATGCAGCAAGGCCGCCACCGGACCGCCGAAGATTGAGCCGATGCCTTGGGCCATGTACAGAAAGCCGTAGTTGGTCGTCGCGTTTTTGCTGCCGAAGGTATCCGTCAGCGTCGACGGGAACAGCGAGAAAATCTCACCCCAGCCGAGAAATACCACGCCTGACAGCAACACGAAAAGGACCGGGTTATCGATGGTCAGAAACCACAACGTCATCGCGACGCCTTCAAAGAAGAAAGCGAAGGCCATGGTATTTTCCCGCCCCCAGCGATCTGAGATCCAGCCAAACAAAGGCCGCGTCAGCCCGTTGCAAATACGGTCGATGGTCAACGCCAGTGGCAGGGCCGCCATGCCCATGACCATCACGTTGGTCATGCCGAAGTCCTTGGCGAAACTGGCCATCTGCGAGGTGACCATCAGGCCCGACGTGGACATCATGGTGAACATCGCAAACATCAGCCAGAAGACCGGTGTTTTAAGCATCTGTCGCGGCGCCACATCGGCAACCACTCTGCCGACAATAGGCACCGGCTGTTCGGCGAGGTGCGCGGGCGGTTGCCGCAAGAACTGCGAAGCGACAAACCCGACGATGCCGAGGATCAGGCCGAAGGTCATCAGCGTCGACTCCATGCCGACATCCTTGAGGCTATTGCTGATCGGGAAGGTCGTGAGCATCGCGCCCATGCCATAACCTGCAGCGACCGCGCCCGCCGCCAGACCACGGCGATCCGGGAACCAGCGAACCATCAAGCCGACGATCCCGACATACACGATGCCGGTCCCCAGACCACCCAGCAGGCCATAACTCAGGTACAGCGAAGTCAGTGAGGTTGCCTGGCTGGCGAGAATCCAACTCAACCCGGAGAGTACACAGCCCGTGGCAATCAACTTGCGCAGGCCAAAACGATCAATCAACCAGCCTTGGGCCGGTGAAAAGAAGGTCTGCAGAATAATTAAAAGCGAGAAGGTTATCTGCACCTGGGCCAGAGAAACACCCAGCTTCTGCGTTAACGGACCAGTAAATAAAGTCCACACATATTGCGGACTGGAAATGGCCATCATACAAACCATGCCGATAACCAATTGATACCAGCGCGAACTGAAAGCCCCGACGACGGGCTGCTCTAGCGTAAGCGTCTTGCTGACCATAACGAATCTCACTGTGCAAGTGGGTATACGTCTGTTCAGCAAGCGGCATGCCAATAATATTCAAGCGGCAACAGCAAAAGTCATGAACTTTACAAGTCCAGTCCAGATTATAAAAAACCATCGCCCGCACTTATAACTTCCGAAGCGAGAGTCGAAATAACGGCATTAATAGTTTGGGGATTATATTTACACATTACTTATTAACGGCCTTTACCTTACGCCTAACTTTCAGGCTCATCTAACGCTGGCAAGACACAAGGCATCGCTTAACGGACACATTGCCTTTTTTGTTCACCTTGTGGCTCACAGAGTGCGCACCAGAATGATTCTGCCTGCTTCGTTTTAGCCCGCACGCACCCCATTGGCAGCCACCACAGGTAATATGCCCGCAGCCTTGAAGGAGAGACACTTTGTCCACCACCCGCCAACCCGTCCTTGATGAAGTCGACCGCCAATTGATCGCAGCCCTGCAGATTAATGCTCGCGAAAGCGTTGCCATGCTTGCCCGGCAACTGGGTATCGCCCGGACCACCGTGACGTCCCGGCTGGCGCGGCTTGAAAGCGCCAAGGTCATCACCGGTTATGGCGTGCGCCTCAGTCAACGGGTGGTTGACGGGGGGTTGCAGGCCTACGTCGGGATCACCGTGCAACCGCGCTCGGGCAAGGAAGTGCTACGCCGCTTGAGCAGCCTGGCTCAGGTTCAGCAGCTGTGTGCTGTGAGTGGTGAGTTTGATTATGTAGCCTGGCTGCGCACTGATTCGCCGGAGCAACTGGACCAGTTGCTGGATTTGATCGGCAGCGTTGATGGCGTCGAAAAAACCACGACCTCGATCATTCTCAGCAGCAAGATTGATCGCGGACAGCCTGTTTAGCCATTACCCCTCATCGCATCGCGCGTCCGGCATCGGAATGCGATCCCACAGGCTCAATTGAGCCCGTAGGACCGGCTTTAGCCGGGAGGACGCCGGGATACTCGCTAAATGTCTCTTGGCAGAAATACCGCTCTCCCGGCTGAAGCCGGTCCTACTAGATCAAAGGCACGGCAGCCCATAAGACAAATTGACTATTACCGTCGTCACATCGCACAAAATCACTCCATAACGACGACACTTTGCATCTTATTAACATCCCCGCGCTTGTCTAGACTGTCTCTTTCGCGTTCCAGCCAGGTCAGTCATGAAAAACAATCGCCACCCCGCAGACGGTAAGAAGCCGATCACTATTTTCGGCCCGGACTTCCCTTTCGCCTTCGATGACTGGATCGAGCACCCCGCCGGGCTGGGCAGTATTCCTGCCGAGAATCACGGTCAGGAAGTGGCGATCGTTGGCGCGGGCATCGCGGGTCTGGTGGCGGCCTATGAACTAATGAAGCTGGGTCTGAAGCCTGTCGTCTACGAAGCATCCAAGATGGGGGGCCGTCTGCGATCTCAGGCTTTCGAAGGCACTGAAGGCATCATCGCGGAGTTGGGCGGTATGCGTTTTCCGGTGTCTTCCACGGCGTTCTATCACTACGTCGACAAGCTTGGCCTGGAATCGAAGCCTTTCCCAAACCCGCTGACGGCCGCCTCGGGCAGTACCGTTATCGATCTGGAAGGCGTCACCTATTACGCGCAGAAACTCTCGGATCTCCCCGCGATGTTCCAGGAAGTCGCCGACGCCTGGGCTGATGCGCTGGAAGAAGGTTCGGGTTTCAAGGATATCCAGCAAGCCATCCGCGACCGTGATGTGCCGCGCCTCAAAGAACTGTGGAACACCTTGGTGCCATTGTGGGATGACCGTACGTTCTATGACTTCGTCGCCACCTCCAAAGCGTTCGCCAAACTATCGTTCTACCACCGTGAAGTCTTCGGGCAGGTCGGCTTCGGCACCGGCGGCTGGGACTCGGACTTCCCCAACTCGATGCTGGAAATCTTCCGCGTGGTCATGACCAACTGCGACGATCACCAGCACCTGATCGTGGGTGGCGTAGAGCAAGTGCCGCTGGGCATCTGGCGCCATGTACCGGAGCGCTGCGCCCACTGGCCGGAAGGCACCAGCCTTGCTTCGCTGCATCACGGCGCGCCACGTACCGGTGTAAAGCGGATTGCCCGCGCCGAAGACGGTCTGCTGGCCGTCACTGATAACTGGGGTGACACCCGCCACTACGCGGCGGTACTGACCACCTGCCAGAGTTGGTTGCTGACCACCCAGATCGAATGCGAAGAATCACTGTTCTCGCAAAAAATGTGGATGGCGCTGGACCGTACCCGTTACATGCAATCGTCAAAAACATTCGTGATGGTCGATCGTCCCTTCTGGAAGGACAAAGATCCGGAAACCGGCCGCGACCTGATGAGCATGACCCTCACCGACCGTCTGACCCGCGGCACTTACCTGTTCGATAACGGTGACGACAAGCCAGGCGTGATCTGCCTGTCTTACTCGTGGATGAGTGATGCGCTGAAGATGCTACCGCAGCCCATCGAAAAACGGGTCAAACTGGCGCTCGATGCGCTGAAGAAGATCTACCCTAAAGTCGACATCGCCGCGCGGATCATCGGAGACCCGATTACCGTTTCCTGGGAATCGGACCCGCACTTCCTTGGCGCTTTCAAAGGCGCATTGCCGGGGCATTACCGTTACAACCAGCGGATGTACGCGCACTTCATGCAGCAGGACATGCCTGTCGAACAGCGCGGCATGTTTATCGCGGGAGACGACGTATCCTGGACTCCCGCGTGGGTGGAAGGCGCAGTGCAGACCTCACTGAATGCGGTGTGGGGCATCATGACCCATTTCGGCGGCAAGACCCACGCCGACAACCCAGGCCCCGGTGATGTGTTCCACGAGATTGGTCCCATCGCCCTGACCGATTGAACAAAAGGCTGAACCATGCACATCGCCCTGTACCAATGCCCGCCGCTGCCGCTGGATATCGGCGGCAATCTGCAACGTCTGGATGATCAGGCGCGAGAGGCGGCAGCACTCGGTGCAAAGCTGCTGGTTTGCCCTGAGATGTTTCTCACCGGCTACAACATCGGTGCCGAGGCGGCGCGTACCTTGGCGCAACCCAGTGATGGTTTCGCTGCGGGTGATATCGCGGCGATTGCCAAGGGTTACGACATTGCGATCCTTTATGGATATCCGGAGCTGGGCGCTGACGACCTGATTTACAACTCTGTGCAGTTGATCGACGGCCACGGCAAGACCCTTTGCAACTATCGCAAGACACACCTGTACGGCGACCTGGACAAAGCGATGTTCAGCCCCGGCGAGGACCGTTTTCCGATTGTGGAGTTGAACGGTTGGCAGCTGGGCTTTCTGATCTGCTACGACGTTGAGTTCCCGGAGAACACCCGACGTCTGGCGCTGGAAGGTGCCGAGTTGATTCTGGTGCCAACGGCTAATATGGCCCCTTATGATTTTGTCGCCGAGGTGACCGTTCGTGCCAGGGCCTACGAGAATCAGTGCTACGTGGTTTACGCCAACTATTGCGGCAGCGAAGGCGACATTCATTACTGCGGCCTGAGTAGCCTCTGCGCCCCGGACGGCAGCCGACTGGCCGTGGCTAAACAGGACGAGGTGTTGATCTCGGGCACCCTGGATCGACAGTTGATGGAGCAGTCGCGGTCGATCAATACCTACTTCAATGATCGACGGCCGGGGTTGTATGTGGGGTTGGGTGAAGGCTGAACCACACATCTGTAGGACCGGCTTCAGCCGGGAGAGCGTCGATGAAACCGATGCATTTTCTGGATCATAAATACGCCCTCCCGGCTAAAGCCGGTCCTACGGATCAATGTTTGCCGCGAGACCGCGCGGTGCCATGAATAACCAATTCCGCTAGCATGACCCGATCACGTCTCCCGGAACGCCCATGCCTGCCTCGCCCACCACCGAACACCTGACCCTCGCCAACGGCCTGAACGTCGTGCTGTGCCATGCGCCACGGCTCAAGCGCTGCGCCGCTTCGTTGCGGGTGGCCGCGGGGAGTCATGATGTGTCCGCTGCATGGCCAGGGCTTGCGCACTTTCTGGAACATTTGTTCTTCCTCGGCACCGAGCGGTTTGCAGGGGATGAAAAGCTGATGGCCTTCGTCCAGCGTCATGGCGGGCAGATCAACGCGAGTACCCGTGAGCGAACCACTGATTTCTTTTTCGAGCTGCCGTTGACGGCGTTCGCGCAAGGGCTGGAGCGTCTCAGCGACATGCTCGCTCGTCCGCGCATGACCATGGCCGATCAACTGCGCGAGCGGGAAGTCCTGCATGCCGAGTTCATCGCCTGGTCTCGCGACGTCAAGGCACGCCAGCACATGCAGATGCTGGAAAGTATTTCAGCTCGCCATCCACTGCGCGCCTTTCATGCAGGCAATCGCTATAGCTTGCCGGTGCCGCGTCCGGCGTTTCAGCAGGCGTTGCAGGATTTTTATCAGCGGTTTTATCAGGCTGGGCAAATGACCTTGTGCCTGGCGGGGCCTCAGTCGCTGGAGGAGCTAAAACAGCTGGCGACGAATTATGGCGCAGGGCTGGCCAGTGGCGTAAAGGTCGCGCAAGCCACCCCTCCGAAGCTGGTTGATGATGGGGATCGGATACTTGTGAGGGCCGATCAACAACTGCTTCTGGCCTGTGAGGATTTGCCTGAGGGCGCGGATGAAGCCGCTGCGTTCTTGTGTCATTGCCTGAATGGCAGCCGGGCGGAGGGCGCTGTTGATGCGCTGAAGGCGGAAGTGGTTTATCAGTTTGCTGGTCAGACTTTGATCAAGGTCGATGTTAGCGGCGTCAAAGAAATCGCTATCGCGGGCAAGCGCGCTCCTACGGATGGAACGCGTTTTCCTGTAGGAGCGCGCTTGCCCGCGATGGCGTCGGCACTGACACAAAACCTCAAAACCCATTGGCCATCCCTGCGCGACGACTACAACCGCCTTCAGCAACGACAACTGGATGTCAGCTCCGCTCTGGAACTGGCCCACCACCACGCCCGCAACCTGCCCCAAGGCTTATCTGAGCAAGGCGGCACAGCGCTGATCGCTTTGCTGGAACAGATTCAACCGAACACACAACCTTCAGAAATCCACTGGCAACTCCCGAAACCAAACCCTTTCCTGAACGTCCCGAGTAACGGCCACGAAGGCGCACTCTATCTGCGCTGGCGCCTGCCATCCCCGCAACCCACGCTGTGGCGGATGTTTGAGCAGAGCTTGAAGCCCTTGGCGCGGGATGCGAAGCAAGCAGGCGTCAACCTTGAGTTCAGTGCGTACGGCCATTACTGGCAACTCAAACTCAGCGGCCTCGACGCCCCGATGCCTGAAATCCTCAAGCATGCGTTACAACGACTGAGCGCCCCCGACGATGCAAGCCTGGGCCAACCCGGCGATGAACCTGCCCTGATTCCAATCCGGCAGTTGCTCAAAGCACTGCCCGATTGCTATCTGAACGCAGCACCCGCCAGCGAAACCGGCGACGTTCAAGCCTTCTGGCCAGCAACGCAGTGGATCAGCTTCACGTCAGGCTTTGCTCCGGAAACGATCCTTACGCTGAGCAGCGTCTTACGCAGTACGCAGGGCCAGCGGGACGAGCAAACACTCCAGGCACCAGCGCTGGCTCCCGGTAAACACTGGCAATCCGCCGCACCACAATCCTCGGAGAGCGCCGTGCTGCTGTTCTGCCCCACGCCCTCCTCTTCCATCGCCGACGAAGCTGCATGGCGATTACTGGCTCATCTGGCACAAAGCCCGTTCTACCAACGGCTGAGGGTCGAGCTGCAACTGGGTTACGCGGTGTTCAGCGGTTTACGACAGATTGCCGGACGAACGGGAATACTCTTCGGTGTCCAGTCGCCTAACGCCTCGGTGCCACAACTGGTCGAGCACATAGAACAGTTTCTGAACGATCTGCTTGACTGGATCAACGACGCTGAGCTGACAGCCCAGACTGAAGCCTTGGTCGCGCAATTGGATATAGATGCCATGGAAACCGCGCAAGCAGCCGACCTGCGCTGGCAGGCGTATCTGGCGGGCCGCGACGAACGGTTCCTGTCCGCGCTACATGAAACATTACGAAACCTCGACCTGCAGACTGTGTTGCAAGCCGCTGCTAGCCTTCAAAAAGCCAAGAGCGGCTGGCTTTGCCTGACCAATAGTCAGCAAACCCCATGGCGCGGGGCCTGATCGTTACCAAAGCTGCAAAAGCTTTGTTCACGAATCCGACAGCCAGAATTTGTTAAATTAAGTAACATAGCTTCCCAATCATCGAACGTATGCCTTTGCAGGTGTACTAACGATTTACCACCCACCGCTGCAATCACCCAGAAGGAGTCTTTTATGTGGACTAAACCTGCTTACACTGATCTGCGTATCGGTTTCGAAGTCACGATGTACTTCGCAAGCCGTTGATGACAACGCGGTGCAAAGCCTCGGTTCGCCGGGGCTTTTTTTATTGGTAAGTTCTTTTTTCTTTTAGATCCTCTTTTCATGCCTCGCCCCAGGGAGCTGACATGCACATCCAGATTCTAGGCTCCGCTGCTGGCGGCGGCTTTCCACAGTGGAACTGTAATTGCGCGAACTGCGCCGGTTTCCGCGAGGGCAGCCTGCGGGCCCATGCCCGGACCCAATCGTCCATCGCGCTCTCCGACGATGGCATCAACTGGGTGCTGTGCAACGCCTCTCCGGACATTCGCGCACAGCTGGCCGGTTTCGGCCCTATGCAACCAGGCCGCTCCCTGCGCGACACCGGGATCAGCGCGATCATCCTGATGGACAGCCAGATCGACCACACCACCGGCTTGCTCAGCTTGCGCGAAGGCTGTCCGCATCAGGTCTGGTGTACCGACATGGTTCATGAAGACCTGAGCACCGGCTTACCGTTGTTCAACATGCTCAAGCACTGGAACGGCGGCCTGGCCTGGAACCGGATCGAGCTTGAAGGCAGCTTTGTGATTCCTGCGTGCCCGAACCTGCGTTTCACGCCATTCCCGCTGCGCAGCGCGGCCCCGCCTTATTCGCCGCATCGCTTCGATCCGCACCCGGGCGACAACATTGGCCTGATGGTCGAAGACCTGAAGACCGGCGGCAAGCTGTTCTACGCGCCGGGGCTGGGCAAGGTCGATGATGCGCTGATGGAAAAAATGGTCGCCGCCGATTGCCTGCTGGTGGACGGCACGATGTGGGACGACGATGAGATGCAGCGTCGTGGAGTAGGCACACGGACCGGAACGGAAATGGGTCACCTGGCGCAAAACGGCCCTGGCGGCATGCTCGAAGTGCTGGAACGCCTGCCGAAACAGCGCAAGGTGCTTATCCACATCAATAACACCAACCCGATCCTCGACGAAGACTCGCCCGAACGCGCTGAGCTTGCTCGCCGTAATGTCGAAGTAGCGTTTGATGGGATGAGTATTGAGTTGTAAGCAGCGGAATGACAACGAATCCGTTGGAGCGTGGCTTGCCCGCGAATACGATGGCTCAGACGCAAAAGGTGTGTCGAATGTACCGGCCTCTTCGCGGGCAAGCCTCGCTCCAACAAAGTTAGTTTTTTGAGGGAGTCTAAATGAGCGAAGCAACGCCGCTGTCCCCCGCTGAATTCGAACAGGCCTTGCGTGCCAAAGGCGCGTATTACCACATTCATCACCCGTACCACGTGGCGATGTACGAAGGCCGTGCGACCCGCGAACAGATTCAGGGCTGGGTCGCCAACCGGTTCTACTATCAAGTGAACATCCCGCTCAAGGATGCTGCCATTCTGGCCAACTGCCCGGATCGTGAAATTCGTCGTGAGTGGATTCAGCGCCTGCTGGATCACGACGGTGCACCCGGCGAAGACGGCGGTATTGAAGCCTGGCTGCGTTTGGGCCAAGCCGTTGGTCTGGATCCGGATCAACTGCGCTCACAGGAACTGGTTCTGCCAGGCGTGCGCTTCGCCGTGGACGCCTACGTCAACTTTGCCCGCCGCGCCAACTGGCAGGAAGCGGCCAGCAGCTCGCTGACAGAGCTGTTCGCCCCGCAGATCCACCAGTCGCGTCTGGACAGCTGGCCACAGCATTACCCGTGGATCGATCCAGCAGGCTATGAGTATTTCCGGACCCGACTGGGTCAGGCACGTCGAGATGTAGAGCACGGCCTGACGATCACCCTGCAGCACTATACGACTTATGAAGGCCAGCAGCGCATGCTGGAAATCCTGCAGTTCAAACTCGACATTTTGTGGAGCATGCTGGACGCCATGAGCATGGCTTACGAGCTGAACCGCCCGCCTTATCACAGCGTGACCGACCAACGGGTCTGGCATAAGGGGATTGCCCTATGAGCTTTGATCGACAACAAGTCCCGAGCTGGCGCCGGGGCTACCGCTACCAGTTCGAACCGGCCCAGAACGGCCACGTGCTGCTCTACCCGGAAGGCATGATCAAACTCAATGAAAGCGCCAGTGCTATTGGTGGTTTGATCGACGGTCAGCGCAGCGTGGCGGCGATCATTGAAGCCCTGAACGAGCAGTTCCCGGGCTTTCCCGAGCTCGGCAGCGATGTCGAGCAATTCATGGAGGTCGCCCGTGGCGAACACTGGATCGAACTTGCCTGAGTCGACCCCGGTCGAGTCAGCCATCAAGATTCCGCCCAAGCCCGCAGTCGGTTTGCCGCTTTGGCTGCTGGCCGAGCTGACGTATCGCTGCCCGCTGCAATGTCCGTATTGCTCGAACCCGTTGGACTTTGCCAAACAAGGCCAGGAGTTGACCACCGAGCAGTGGTTCAAGGTCATGGCCGAAGCGCGGGAGATGGGCGCGGCGCAGATTGGTTTCTCCGGCGGCGAACCGCTGGTGCGTCAGGACCTCGCGGAGCTGATCCGCGAAGCCCGTCGTTTGGGTTATTACACCAATCTGATTACATCGGGCATCGGTCTCACCGAGCAAAAAATCATCGATTTCAAGGAAGCTGGGCTCGATCACATTCAGATCAGTTTCCAGGCCAGTGACGAGCAAGTGAACAACATGCTCGCAGGCTCGAAAAAAGCCTTCGCGCAGAAGCTGGAGATGGCCCGTGCGGTCAAGAAGCACGGCTATCCGATGGTGCTTAACTTCGTGACCCACCGGCACAACATCGACAAGATCGATAAAATCATCGAGTTGTGTATCGCTCTCGAAGCAGATTTCGTCGAGCTGGCGACGTGTCAGTTCTACGGCTGGGCGCACCTGAACCGCCAGGGCTTGCTGCCCACCAAGGATCAGCTGGTTCGCGCCGAGCGGGTCACGAACGAATACCGCGACAAGCTGGCTGCCGAAAATCATCCGTGCAAGTTGATCTTCGTCACCCCGGATTACTACGAAGAACGCCCGAAAGCCTGCATGAACGGCTGGGGCAATATCTTCCTCACCGTGACTCCGGATGGCACCGCCCTACCCTGTCACGGGGCACGGCAAATGCCGGTGCAGTTCCCCAACGTTCGCGACCATACGATGCAACACATCTGGTACGACTCATTCGGTTTCAACCGCTTCCGTGGTTACGACTGGATGCCCGAACCGTGTCGCTCATGTGACGAAAAAGAGAAGGATTTCGGCGGCTGTCGCTGCCAGGCATTCATGCTCACCGGCGATGCCGCCAATGCCGACCCGGTGTGCAGTAAATCACCTCATCACGGGATGATTGTGCAGGCTCGAAAAGAAGCCGAATATGCGACTCAAACCATTGAGCAGTTGGCCTTTCGCAATGACAGAAACTCGCGCCTCATCGCCAAATCCTGAAACGTTTACTGCAGCCCAGGCGGTCGCCGCCGGCGTTGATTTCGCCGAGTTGGCTGTCAGCCCGCTGGGGCTGTTCTGGAATGAATACCGGCCTGAGGATGGCGCGTGCCGTATCTGGCGCTGGTTTGAAGGCAACACGACCTGCCTGACCCCCGATGGCTTCAGCGTGCGCAGCCGGGTCTATGAGTACGGCGGCGGTTCTTTCTGCCTGACCGACGATGGCCTGGTGTTCGTCAACGAAAGCGATCAGCAGCTCTATCGCCAGCCACTGTTGTTTGATGAGTTCGAGGGTGAAGGTCTGCCCGAAGCCATCACCACCGGCAAAAAACGCTACGGCGATCTGGTATTTGCCAACGGGCAGATTCTGGCCGTCGAAGAAGATAAAGAATTCCATCAACTGGTCAGCATTGACGTCGCCAATGGCAAGCGTCTGGTGCTGGCGCGCGGGGCGGATTTCTATGCGTCTCCTACCCTCAGTCCTGACGGTCAGCGCCTGGCCTGGATTGAATGGCAAAAGCCGCACCAGCCCTGGACCAGCACACTGTTGATGAGCAGCAAACGTCAGGCTGCAGGTGGTTGGTCCGAGCCGCGCTGCCTGGCGGGCGACCGTGATGAAGAGTCCATTCAGCAAGCCCGTTTCGACGCCACGGGGCGTTTGTATTGCCTGAGCGATCAGGGCGGTTTCTGGCAGCCTTGCGTAGAAGGCTCATTCGGCCTGACCCATCTCAAGGCATCCGATGCCGATCATGCGCCAGCGCCTTGGCAATTGGGCGGGCGCAGTTGGTTGCCGTTACCTCACGGCGCTTACCTCGGCACCTGGTCGGAAAACGGGACAGGCGTGTTGGGGATGCGTGATTCCCACGGCACGCTGCAAGACTTCAGTGGCGAGTACAGCCGCTTCCGCAGCCTGGCGCTCGACGATCAATACGTTTATTGCGTCGCGGCTTCAGCCACCTGCCCTTCGGCGGTGCTCGCGATCAGTCGCGAAGATCACAGCGTTCAGGTCCTGGCCGGAGGCGTCGCGCCCCTGCCGCCTGAGCAAATCAGCCGTCCAGAAACCCTGCGCTACAAAAGCGGCGATGGCGAAGCGAACGGCTATTTCTACCCGGCCATGAACGCCGTCGGCACTCCACCGCTGGTGGTATTCGTCCACGGCGGGCCAACCTCGGCCTGCTACCCGGTCCTTGACCCGAAAATCCAGTACTGGACCCAACGCGGCTTTGCCGTGGCCGACCTCAACTACCGCGGCAGCACCGGTTATGGCCGGGAATATCGCCAGAGCCTGCACCTGAACTGGGGCGTGGCCGATGTGGAGGACGCCTGTGCAGTCGTTGCGCACCTGGCGGGACGCGGGCTGATCAATCCGGATCAGGCGTTTATTCGTGGCGGCAGTGCCGGGGGCTATACAACCCTGTGCGCACTGGCCTTCAAGAAAGTCTTCCGCGCCGGTGCAAGCTTGTACGGCGTCAGCGACCCACTGGCACTGGCCAAAGCCACGCATAAATTCGAGAGCGATTATCTGGACTGGCTGATTGGTGACCCTGAAGAGGACATCGACCGCTATCACGCCCGCACGCCACTGCTCCACGCCGCCGAGATCCAGGTGCCGGTGATTTTCTTCCAGGGCGAGCTCGACGCAGTGGTCGTCCCCGAACAGACCCGCGCTATGCTGATGGCCCTTAAATCCCGAGGTGTTGTGGCTGAAGGGCATTTTTACGCCGACGAACACCATGGCTTCCGCAAGGCGGTCAACCAGGCGGACGCGTTGACGAAGGAGTGGGCGTTCTATCGAAAGGTGATTGATCAGGTGTGATCAATCGGGGGACTTGTTGGAGCGAGGCTTGCCCGCGAAGAACGAACATGCGGTATGCCTGTTCCACCGCGGTGTCTCATTCGCGGGCAAGCCTCGCTCCAACAGGTTGTGCCGCGCCTGAATACCTATCAAATCAAACCGAAGGCTGTGTAGCCTGCATCGACGGTCTCTGACTGACCTCGAAATACCAGTTGGCCAGACGCGGGTAGCGGTTGCGCCAGGCCAGGTCCGGCTGGCGGAAGTCGAGGTAGCCCAGTGCCGCAGCGACGCTAATCGAGGCCACATCAAACGCCGAGCTAAGTTCGGTAATCGCTTCCTGCTCGAAGTAAGCCAGGCTGCGCTCGACCTTTTCCTGCTGATTATCGAGCCAGGTGTCCCAGTGCTTTTCCGCCGGACGCAGCGCTTGCTCGTATCGAATCAGCAACGCCGCATCCAGCAAAGCGTCGGCCAGAGAAGCCAGGGTCAAACGCCTCCAGCGCGCCGAGCCCTCGCGCGGAATCAGCGCAATGCCGACATGCTGGTGATCGAGATAATCGAGGATCACCCTGCTGTCATGAATGACGTTGCCATCCGCCAACCGTAGCGCGGGAAGCTTGCCAGCGGGGTTATCGTTGTTCAGTTCTTCAACCGGGGCGACAGGCGAAAGCGTGGTGGGTTGAAGTGTCACCCGGTCCAACTGTCCCGTTTCATGCAGTACCAGCATCACCTTGCGGGCAAACGGTGAAGCCGCGTTGTAGTACAACGTCATGGTCGGCGCAGACATGGAGGTTCCTCGAATAAGACAGTCCCTCAGACTAGCCAGCGCCACGGTGGTCCGCAATATTTGCTTTCAGGACTTGCGAGCCAGCAAGCCTCTGATGCTGAACACTGCTGCGACGCCCATGCCCAGCCAGGCCAGTGCATCCCACCAGCCATCACCCAGCAACGCAGCGAAAAGCCCCAGCCCGGTCAGCAAGGCAATCACTCCCGGCGCGGCAAAGGTCTTCCAGAATGTGGAACGCTTCATTGCAGCGTCTCTTGTGGCGACACATGGATTGGACGTGCAACCTTTCTGCGCACCCACCACAAATACAGCCCGCTGCTCAGGACAATAATCGTCAGCACATCAAGCGCCGCCCATAGCACTTTCATTGGCATGCCGCCGTAATCCCCAAAGTGCAGTGGCTGAGACATGCCCAGCGCATCCATGTACCAAGGCCGTTCGACCACCGCCGTGACATCCAGGGTTTGCGCATCAATCAGCACCGGCGTCATGAGGTGCGCCGTTAAATGCGTATTACCTTTCATGAACACCCCGTAATGGTGCTCGCTGGAGAAACGCGTTCCGGGGAAAGCAACGAAGTCGATCTGCATGCCCGGCGCTGCGGATTCGGCGATCTCCACCAGACGCGTTGCGGGGGCAAGTTGAGTCAGCGGCGGCGCACCGCGATAAGGTTCGATCATCTCGGCTAGCGTGTCGTTGCGCCACGACGCGATCAACAGGTCGGCGCAGGCGCTGATCACTCCGGTCACCCCTACTACCAGTGCCCAGGTCAGGGTCACGACGCCAATCAGGTTGTGCAGATCAAGCCAGCGCATGCGCGTTGATTTGTCGGCGCGCACCGTGGCGAATTTGAGTTTGCGCATGAACGGTGCGTACAGCACTGTCCCGGAAATAATCGCCAGCACGAACATCAGGCCCATGAATGCCAGCAGCAACTTCCCCGGCAGCCCTGCATACATATCCACATGCAGGCGCAACATGACCATCATGAAACCGCCATTGGCAGACGGCGTTTCCATGGCTTCGCCGGTGCGCGAATCAAGCATGAAAGAGTGCGAATCGTTGGGTTCGGTGCCCGCTGTTTTGGCCATGATCGCCCAGACACCGTTCGGCTCGTCGTCCTCCCAGCCGAAGTACTGCATGACCTCGCCGGGACGATGAGCCTCGGCAGCTTCGACCAGTTGTTGCAGGTTCAAGTGCGGCGTGTCGGCTGGCATTTCCTTGAACTCAGGTGAATTGCCCAGCAGGTGATCAATTTCGTGACTGAACACCAGTGGCAACCCGGTCAGCGCCAGCATCAACAAAAACAGGGTACAGATCAAGCTCGTCCAGGTATGAACGAAGGACCAGCGGCGCACGGTTTGGCTTTTCATGCTGTTCTTCTCGAAAACCTTTATCCAAAACAAAAAGGCCGCTGATTAGCAGCGGCCCTTCAGTACAACATGAAATAACAAGAACGATTCGCGATTGTGTCAGAGCCAATGATTACTGGCAAATGCTGGCTGTCGGATGAAATCCTTTGGCGAAACTTTGTCAGGAGGGTATGCCGTGTAGGTGATGCAATTCGTGGCCTGAGTCCGGGAATCTGCAAACCAAGGAGCGCGCCTGCCCGCGATAGCGTCAGCACAGGCGATACATTCATCGACTGACAGACCGAATCGTGGGCAAGCGCGCTCCTACAGCTCACCCGTTTGCTGCGCGACAGCGCGGCGTCTGAACGACGGGGCCGCAACTACAGAAATCAAAAGCCTTTAACGAACCACACCCTCTTCAATAAGCAACTTCAGAATCGCCTCAGCCCCCGCCTCTGGCGTAACGCCCTTGAGCACTTGCCCGCCGCCACCGCTGGCTTTGGCCGTTGCGGCTTTCATGCGGTCTGCGCCGCTTTTGGCCTTGATGACTTTAAGGCGTTTGGGCCGGGGTTTGGCCGGTTGCAGGACCGAGCCGCCGAGCAGTTCATCGCTAATGATTTCCACCTGTTCGGCTGCAAGTGTGCCGCGTTGCGCAGGACCGTAAGCGCTTTGCCGGGGCTTGGGCGCAGCGTTATCCACAGTCGCCAGAAACGGCAGCCGTACTTTCAAGCGCCGACGCTGACCACGAGGTAATGCCTGAAGCACCAGAGCACTGCCGTTATCCAGTGACTCCACTTCCGCCAATCCCACTACGAGCGGCCAACCCAGCTTTTCAGCCAGCAGAAACGGCAACATCCCGGACCCCTCTCCGGTTTCCGCCTGACTTCCGGTGAGCACCATCTGCACACCGGACTCTCGGATGTAATCCGTCAACGCAGGTAATGCGTCAGCGTTTTCCGGCTGTTCCAATACATGCAACTCGTCCAGGCCCATGCCCAGATAAGCTCGCAGCGCAGGCTCCTCGGGGTTCCCCGCATGCAGCACGTGTAAGTTATCCCCAGCCAGCTGCAAGCCTAACTCAACGGCGCGAGCGTCCTGCTCAGCGCGGCGTGCGCGGCCGGATGTCGGGTGTGCGCCGATGGAGACCAGGCTGATGATGTGCGTAGCAGCATTATCCACAGAGGAAGCAGTTGGTTCAGGCCGCATCTTGTTTTGCTCCATGACGATGGGTTTCCACCGCGTCGATCAGCGCCTTGAGAATTGCCGCGCTGTCGCCGATCACAGAAAGGTCAGCGCGTTTGATCATGTCGCAGCCGGGATCAAGGTTGATTGCCACGACTTTGTCGCAGGCACCAATGCCTTGCAGGTGCTGGATTGCGCCGGAAATGCCTACCGCCACATAAACCCTTGCCGTGACCCAGGTGCCGCTCGCGCCGACCTGTCTATCACGGCCCATGAAGCCATCGTCCACCGCCACCCGAGATGCACCTTCGGTCGCACCAAGGGCCGCAGCGGTCCGATGGAACAAATCCCAGTCCTTGACGCCATTACCGCCGGAGAAGATGAACTCCGCTTCCGCCATCGGAATCATGGCCGGATCGACAGCGACAGCGCCAAGGTCTTCAATCCGCGGCAGGCTGCGCGCCACGCTTGTGGATAACTCGACGGGCAATACTTCATGGCGGGTTTCACTGACCGGCTCAGCACACTCCGCAGCAGCGAGGATCAAGCGCGCCAGTGGTCTTGAGATATCTTCCTGGCCCGCACCGGCGCGACCGATGCATTGCTCATCCTTGACCTGCCAGACACGTGTGGCCGGACGCTCGCCCAGACTTGCTGCGAAGCGACGGCCCAATTCGCCGCCACCGCTACGACTGTCCGGCAACAGCCAGTGACGTGGGTTGAACTGATTATCCACAGCTCGCAGGCCCTGGACGCGCTGCTCCGGTGAGTAACCGCTGAACTCGCTACCCTCCAGAACCAACAAGCGATCCACGCCTGCCGTCGCGAATGCACTCTCTTTGTGCTCACCAAACACCACCGCCAGTACCGCGCCGTTCTGACCAGCAAGCTGATGAGCAAGGCCCAAAAGGTCGCGGTCGTGAGCGCTCAAACGCCCGCCGACCATATCCGGCACAACGCATATATAGAAGGCTGGCTGCGGCACTTGATGCAGCGGCAACTGCACTTCAGCTGTGGCTGAGCGTTTCACCGCCCCACCTTGCTGAGCGCCACTGCGGTCTATTCGCTTGATGCCGTTGGGACCGATAAATCCAACGCCGTGCACGTTCTTGCGCATCAGGCCGTTAGGCCCCATCCAGCTGGTTTGTGCCGGTTGCATCGCAGCATGCAGCGGATGCAGACGGTTACGGGCGATCCATTCAGCGCGAGGATCACGACGGATAATGTCGCTCATCAGTGCACCTCCGCAGGTTCACGTTTTACTGGCGCGGGCTTGCTGGGGATAACTTCTTCCACCAGTGCATCTGCCACCAATTCGGCAATGTCTTTGATCAGCGGCCGCGGCTCGACCACGCCTTCGAGCATCGCGGTGCATTGCGGGCAACCGACAGCCACCAGTTCAGCACCGGTTTCGCGGATGTCGTCCATGCGCATGTCGGGGATACGTTGTTTGCCAGGAATATCCGTAATGGGCGCGCCGCCACCGCCACCGCAGCAACGGGAGCGGAAACCGGAACGCTGCATTTCCTTGACCTCGATACCCAGCGCGCGCAACACATCACGCGGCGCTTCGTACTCGCCGTTGTAGCGGCCCAGATAACACGGGTCGTGATAGGTCACGCTGGAGCCCTTGTGCTGGCCCAGATTCAGCGCGCCACCTTGAATCAACTCAGCCATGTAAGTGCTGTGGTGTTGCACGAGGTAATTGCCATCGAACGCGCCGTACTCGTTTTTCAGCACATGGAAGCTGTGCGGATCGCAGGTGACGATGCGTTTGAAGCTGTATTTGTTCAGCGTCTGAATGTTGCGTCTGGCGAGCATCTGGAAGGTCGCTTCATCACCGAGACGTCGGGCCACATCGCCGCTGTCCCGCTCTTCAAGACCCAGCACGGCGAAGTCGACTTTGGCCGCTTTCAGGACTTTGACAAAGGCGCGCAAAGTACGTTGGTTGCGCATGTCGAAAGCGCCGTCGCCCACCCAGAACAGGACTTCGACAGCTTTTTTGTCGGAGAGCAGATTGAGGTTCAAATCCGCCGCCCAGTTCATCCGCCCGCCCGGTGCGAAGCCGCCGGGGTTATCGGTGGCGATCAGGTTTTCCAGCACTTCAGCGCCTTTGTTCGGCGTCGCGCCTTTTTCCAGGGTCAGGTGACGGCGCATGTCGACGATGGCGTCCACGTGCTCGATCATCATCGGGCATTCTTCGACGCAGGCACGGCAGGTGGTGCAGGACCACAAGGTTTCAGCATCTACCAGGCCGTTGACGATGGGCTGATGCGGGTTGCCGCCGTGCAGGCCGATCTCTTTGCCGGGATAAGGGCTGCCGGCGAACTTGGCGTCAGTGCCGCCAGCCAGACCCACCACCATGTCCTGAATCAGTTTTTTCGGGTTCAACGGCTGACCGGCTGCGAACGCCGGACACGCGGCTTCACACTTGCCGCATTGCACGCAGGCGTCAAAACCGAGCAGTTGGTTCCAGGTGAAATCCTTGGGTTTTTCTACGCCGAGTGGCGCGGTTTTGTCGTTGAGGTCCAGGGGTTTGAGGCCGGTTGAGCGACCACCGCCAAAGCGTTCGGCGCGACGGTGCCAGGCCAGATGCAACGCGCCGGCAAAGGCGTGCTTCATCGGGCCGCCCCAGGTCATACCGAAGAACATTTCCGACACGCCCCACAGGCATCCCAGGCCTAGTAGCGCGACCAACACCCAGCCGCCGAAGTCCTGCGGGAGAATCCCCGCCACCGGCAGCGTGACCAGGAAGAAGCTGACGGAAAACGCCATAAGGCTTTTCGGCAGGCGCATCCACGGGCCTTTCGACAGGCGAGCCGGTGGGTTACGGCGGCGCCGGGACANGCCGATGAACATCAGGGTCGAGGCCAGCAGCAGGGCATAACCGAGGATGCGGCTGTGCAGGCCAAAGCCGTGTACGACGATCGCGAGCAATGCCGACAGCACAAAGCCCAGCGCCGTTGCGACGTGGGTATTGGCGATGTATTTGTCCCGAGCCACGACATGGTGCAGATCGACCATGTAACGCTTGGGCATGGCCAACAATCCGCCGAGCAGGTCGACTTTAGAGGCTCGGCCGTTGCGCCACATATTCACCCGCCGCACAGCCCCCAGGACAGCAAAGCCCAGAGCAGCGAACAGCAAGATGGGAAGCAGTGTGTTCAGCATGTGAAGCTCCTACGGCGCGCGGTCCGACAGAGGTCATCGGTCTCCTGTAGGAGTGAGCTTGCTCGCGATCCAGTGCGCAGCGCTGGCAATGGATTCAAATTCAAACCCGATTGAAGGCCGTTCCGGCCTTATCGCGAGCAAGCTCACTCCTACAGGGGTACTCGTTTCTTCTGTGGGAGCTGGGCTTGCCCGCGATTGAGGCGCCGCGGCTCATAAGGCCAACCTCGTCATCATTCATCGCGAGCAAGCTCGGCTCCTACAGGGGTATTCGGTGTTTCCTGTGGGAGCCGGGCTTGCCCGCGATAAAGGCGCTGCGGTCTATCAGGCAAACCACGTCATCGTTCATCGCGGGCAAGCGCGCTCCTACGGGATCGACTTAGAAGTCCTTACAAAGACGCAAACCGTCATAGATCGCTGCATGGGTATTACGCTGTGCCACGCAGTCCCCAATACGGAACAGCAAGTACCCGTCACCCGGTTCGCTCAAACAAGGTTGCGGCTGAATAGCGAACAACGCTTCGATGTCGATCTGGCCCTTGTTACGCGAATCTGCTTTCAACGCGTAATACAACTCTTCGTCCGGGCGCACACCGTTTTCAACGACCACCTGATCCACTACCCGCTCTTCTTTGGCACCGGTGTATTCGTTTTCCAGTACAGCCACCAGCTTGTCGCCTTCGCGGTAGACCTTCTCCAGCATCATGTCGCCGGTCATGATCACTTCTTTCGGATACATGCTGCGGTAGTAAGTCGGGAACGACGTGCCGCCAATGGCAACGCCCGGCTTGATGTCATCAGTGACGATCTCCACCTGGCTGCCTTTGTCGGCCAGGAAGTCAGCCGTCGACATCCCGGTGAATTCACAGATAGTGTCGTAGACCAGCACGTTCTTGCCCGGCGCGACCTTGCCGTCGAGGATGTCCCAACTGCTGACCACCAGACCTTCAGCCGCGCCCCAATGTTCGTTTTGCTCCAGAAAAGGATGACCGCCCACCGCCAGCACGACGATGTCCGGACGCAGATCCATGATGGTCGCCGGGTCTGCCGCCGTACCCAGGCGCAGATCGACTTTCAAACGCGCCAGCTCCAGCTGGAACCAGCGAGTGATGCCTGCAATCTGGTCACGCTGCGGGGCTTTCGAGGCGGTGGTGATTTGCCCGCCGATGAATTCTTTCTTCTCGAACAGCGTCACGTCATGACCGCGCTCGGCCGAAACCCGTGCAGCTTCCATCCCCGCAGGCCCGGCACCGACGATCACCACCTTGCGCTTCGGCCCGGTGGATTTTTCGATGATGTGCGGCACGCCCATGTATTCACGAGAGGTCGCGGCGTTCTGAATACAAAGAACGTCAAGGCCCTGGTATTGGCGGTCGATGCAGTAGTTGGCACCGACGCACTGTTTGATCTGGTCAATCTGGCCCATCTTGATCTTGGTGATCAGGTGCGGGTCAGCGATGTGCGCGCGGGTCATGCCGACCATGTCGACGTAACCACCTTCAAGAATCCGCGTAGCCTGATTCGGGTCCTTGATGTTCTGCGCGTGCAGCACCGGTGCCTTGACCACTTCCTTGATACCGGCCGCCAGATGCAGGAACGGCTCCGGTGGGTAACTCATGTTCGGAATAACGTTGGCCAGGGTGTTGTGGGTATCACAGCCCGAGCCGACGACGCCGATGAAGTCGATCATGCCGGTCTGGTCGTAGTACTTGGCGATCTCCTTCATGTCTTCGTGGCTGAGGCCATCCGGGTGGAATTCGTCACCACAGATGCGCAGGCCGACGCAGAAGTCAGGACCGACCTCCTTGCGCACCGCCTTGATCACTTCCAGGCCGAAACGCATGCGGTTTTCGAAGCTGCCGCCCCACTCGTCCGTTCGCTTGTTAACCCGCGGGCTCCAGAACTGGTCGATCATGTGCTGGTGCACGGCTGACAGTTCGACACCGTCCAGGCCACCGGCCTTGGCCCGCGCCGCAGCGCTGGCGTAGTTGCCGATCACGCGCCAGATTTCTTCCGGCTCGATGGTCTTGCACGTCGCACGGTGCACTGGCTCGCGGATGCCCGAAGGCGACAGCAACGTCGGCCAATGGTCGCCGTCCCAGCGGGAGCGACGGCCCATGTGGGTAATCTGGATCATGATCTTGGCGCCGTGCTTGTGCATGGCGTCCGCGAGATTCTGGAAGTGCGGGATGATCTTGTCGGTCGCCAGGTTGACCGACTTCCACCAGCTTTGCGGGCTGTCGATAGCGACGCTGGATGAACCACCACAAATCGCCAGGCCGATACCGCCCTTGGCTTTTTCCTCGTAGTACTTCACATAGCGGTCCGTGGTCATGCCGCCATCGGTGGCGTAGACCTCGGCGTGCGCGGTGCTCAATACCCGGTTACGGATCGTGAGTTTGCCTATCTGGATAGGCTGAAACATCGCTTCGAAAGCCATGACACGATCCTCGACTTACAACGGTTTGACGATGAACAGGCCGTCGTCATGGCCTTCTTCCGAACCGCCGTAAACCTGCTCGGCGACCGTACGAATCGGGCTGCCTGCTGCGGCGAGAATCTGATCCATGGCGCCGGCAAACCAACCGGTGAACATGTAATCAACCTTGCGACCGACTTTGCCGTAGACGTACACAAAGCAGGAGTGCTCAAGCTTGACGCTGGCGGTGCCTTTCTCCAGATCGATGTCTTGAATCTTGAACAGCCCCCAGCCACGCTGCGACAGACGCTTCATGTAGTGTTCGAATACTGCAACGCCTTCCAGACCGTGGCATTCAGCTTCTTTCTCGCACCAGTGCCACGCGGATTTGTAGCCCGCCTTGTAGAGAATGTCAGCGTAGGCATCAGCGCCCAGTACTTCTTCAATGCCCATGTGGTTGTTGACGAAAAAGTGGCGCGGCACGTACAGCATCGGCAACGCATCAGAGGTCCAGACGCCGGTTTCGCTGTCGACTTCGATAGGCAGTTGCGGGGCGATTTTAGCCATGGGGTCAAACTCCAGATGTTCGGGGTACGCCCACTGCGCGAAATGGCAGCGGGGTGATCAATTCAGTAAAGGTTTTGCTCGTGATCGGGGGTTACTCGCCCCAGACATCCTTGAGCACGTTGACCCAGTTCTCGCCCATGATCTTGCGCACCACACGCTCGGAGTGGCCGCGCTTGAGCAAGGTCTCGGTCAGGTTCGGGAACTCGCCAACCGTGCGGATACCCAGCGGGTTGATGATCTTGCCGAAGCTGGTCAGGCGGCGGGCGTAGCCCTTGTCGTGGGTCAGGTATTCGAAGAAGTCCTGACCGTGCCCCTGAGTGAAGTCGGTGCCGATACCGATGGCGTCTTCGCCGACGATGTTCATGGTGTATTCGATAGCTTCGGCGTAATCGTCGATGGTCGACTCAATGCCTTTGGCGAGGAACGGCGCAAACATGGTTACGCCTACGAAACCGCCGTGATCGGCGATGAACTTGAGTTCTTCGTCGGACTTGTTGCGCGGGTGCTCTTTAAGACCGGACGGCAGGCAGTGGGAGTAGCAGACCGGTTTTTTCGATTCGAGGATGACTTCTTCTGAAGTCTTGGAACCGACGTGGGACAAGTCGCACATAACGCCGACCCGGTTCATTTCAGCGACGATTTCGCGGCCGAAACCCGACAACCCGCCATCACGCTCGTAGCAGCCGGTGCCCACCAGATTCTGGGTGTTGTAGCACATCTGCACGATGCCCACGCCGAGCTGTTTGAAGATCTCGACGTAGCCAATCTGGTCTTCATAGGCATGCGCATTCTGGAAGCCGAAGAGGATGCCGGTCTTGCCCAGTTCTTTCGCCTTGCGGATGTCGGCGGTGGTACGTACCGGCATCACCAGGTCGCTATTTTCGCGCATCAGCTTCTGGCTTTTGCAGATGCTGTCGATAGTCGCCTGGAAACCTTCCCACACCGACACGGTGCAGTTGGCCATGGTCAGACCGCCTTTGCGCATGTCTTCAAACAGCTCGCGGTTCCACTTGGCGATGATCAGCCCGTCAATAACGATGCTGTCGGCGTGTAATTCGGCTGGGCTCATCAGGCTGTCCCTTTATATAAGTGCTGATTAGGTACTGGCGCGCCGAATCGTATGCCGACGCTATTGAGGCCAGCATATGCCTGAGGGTCGGCCGAGCCGGGTGCAAAAACGACAGGGGGTTTGCCGAAAGCGTCAAGAAACGACAAAGGGCGACAGGACGCTGTCGACGTGTATCTCGCCAAACTGTTCTTTAGGCCGCGCTTAGGCCAGAATCCAGCTCATCAAATGGAGTGGAGAGACTCGATGAACAAGGTTTTCCTGGCTTTGGTTCTTTTGGCGACCGGCATAGCGGGCGCTCATGCAGCACAAAACCCTGATGTCTCGCCATGCGACGGTGTCGAAGAAGACCAACAAACCCTCGAGTGCTCCAAGTACAGCCGCGACACGGCCGAGGAATTGCTGAAAGAGAACTTCCAGAACCTGTTGCAGCGGGTTAACACTCAGTTCGGGGCGAACAAGTCCCAGGCCAACGCCTTCGCCGAAAAACTCAAGACTGCCCAGCTGGCCTGGGAGAAGCTTCGCGACGCCGATTGCGCGGTGGAAGTGTTCCCGGCAGCGGCTGGCAGCAAAGCGTTCAACATCGCCCAGAACGATTGCCTCGCGCGTACCAGTGATGAGCGCTCCGAGTATCTGGAATCCATCGCGCAGGAATGAACACCTGAATGAGCTATGGTGTCTGCCTTTTTATCCAGGCAGTTACGTAAAGGCTCATTCATGATCATCTGTGGTGTAGAAATCAAAGGCAGCGAGGCTATTTTTGCATTGGCGACCCGCCAGCAAGGTGGCCTCGAACACTTGCCGCTGGCGACCAAGAAGCTGGCACTCGAAGACGATGACGAGTCTGCCAACGTCAAAACCTTCGCGACCCAGATCGCCAGCTTTGTGCGTGAAAACGGCATCAGTCATGTGGTTATCAAGAAGCGCAGCAAAAAAGGCGAGTTTGCAGGCGGCCCGACCACGTTCAAGATCGAAACGGTTTTCCAGTTACTACGCGATTGCGAAGTAACCTTGTTGTCGCCACAAACCATCAATGCGCAGAACAAGAAACATAACTTCGACCTGCCTGCTTCGCTGAACAAGTATCAGCATGAAGCTTACAAAGCGGCGTGTTCTGGGTTGATGAAGAGTAAATAGAAATACCGGGCTCCTACCCGCAATTGCGCAGGCTCAGGCTTACCGCGTTTAAAGGTAGGAGCCAACTCGTTGGCGAGAGGGCCTGACGCGTTTCTTCAGGCACGCCGCCTCGCGAACAAGTTCGCTCCTACCCAGAAATTGTGCAGGCTCAACACTTTCAAAGGTAGGAGCCAACTTGTTGGCGAAAGGGCCTGACACGGTTCTTCAGGCTCGCCGCCTCACGAACAAGTTCGCTCCTACCCAGGAATTACGCAGGTTCAAAACTTTTAAAGGTAGGAGCCAACTTGTTGGCGAGAGGGCCTGACCCGGTTCTTCAGGCACGCCGCTTCGCGAACAAGTTCGCTCCTACCCGGGCAAAACGCGCAGGCTCAACACTTTTAAAGGCAGGGGCCAACTTGTTGGCGAACGGGGCTGACGCGGTTCTTCAGGCACGCCGCCTCGCGAACAAGTTCGCTCCTACCGTGATATAGCGTCATCACCCGACGATAGCGCGCACCACGAAGTACAACAACGACGGCCCCAGCAGGCAGCCCAGTCCGGTGTGGAACGTTGCCGTCAACGCGCCGTAAGGCACCAGTCGCCGATCCGTTGCGGCAAGGCCAGCCGTCACACCACTAACGGTGCCCGCCAGACCGCCGAAAACCATTGCCGAGCGCGGGTTATCCAGCCCCATCCAGCGCGCCGCCATCGGGGTGCCGACCATCACGATGATCGCCTTGATCAAGCCAGTCGCGATCGACAACGCCATCACATCCGATGTCGCCCCCAATGCCGCGCCAGTGACCGGGCCAACGATATAGGTCACTGCACCCGCGCCAATGGTGGTCATGCTTACAGCATCGCGATAGCCAAACACCCAGGCGATGCTCGCGCCGACAATGAACGGCAGGATCGTGCCAAGCAGCAGCGCAATCACGCCAATCAATCCGGCTTTGCGCGCTTCAGTTGCCTGCACTTCAAACGCCGTGGCAACGATGGCGAAGTCACGCAGCATGGCGCCGCCCATCAGCCCGATACCGGAAAACAATGTCACGTCCGCCAGGCCTTTTTGGCCACCGGTCATCGTGCCGCCGACCCACGCCAGAACCAGGCCGATGACAATGGCGATGGCCGAGCCATGCACCCTGCCGAACGTCAGCCGCTTGGAAAGCACGACAGAAATCCACATCACCACGCCCACAAACGCAAATGCCGTCACCAGCCCGTTGCTGATCAAACCCTTATCAATGATTTCCCACATATCAGCGGCTCCCTGCTGGCGTTGGCGAAGGCGTTGGTACCGGCGTGATGCCCGGAATGATCACCGGCTCTTCCGGAGGCAGCGGCTCGCCCTTGTTGATGCGGCTGATCAAGGCAATGGTGCAACCGCACAAGACCACCGAGCCGACGGCTGCGAGTACGGCGACAGGGCCGCCTTTGAGGGCCGTGACGACGTTTTGCTGCGCCGCCATCGCGACCACCACCGGGATGTACATAGCGCCCCAGAAACCGACGCCCATCTCGCATTCCTTGCTCATACCGCCGCGCTTCTCCATCCACAGACGGGCACAAATCAGCAGGATCATCGCGATCCCGACACCACCCACGTTGGATTTGACGCCCAGCATTACGCCAAGCAAGTCACCGAGAATCACCCCTGCCAGCATGCAGATAGCCAGCAGTGCTACACCGTAGATAATCATTATTGTTATTCCTCAGTTTGCCTTACGAAGTTGTTGTTCTTGTTCTTCGAAACGGTCCAACGTCCGTGCGCTCTATGGGTTGCGGCTGCCCTCCTCGCGCGACAACGCGACCAGACTGTCCAGGCGAGCGCCTTGAAAAGCGACTGCCGTTCCCTGCTCGAAAACTTTGCGCGCCAGCCCGGTCAACACGGTGCCCGGCGGGAATTCAATCTGCAGACGCGCGCCGCGCTCGTAAGCGGTCTGCACCGTGCTGCGCCAGTCGATGACGCGGCACATGTTGAAGGCCAGATCGTCGCGCAGCTTGTCCGCAGTCAACATTGGCCGCGCCGTGCTGCCACTCAGATAACGCACCGCGGGAGCTTTGATCGTCACGTTAGCGAAAGCCTCAGCCAAGGCCTGCGCCGGTTGTTCAAGCAGCGCGCAATGGGACGGCACACTCACCGCCAGACGCTTGACCGTCGCCGCACCGCTGACCTTTGCCAGGCGCGCCACGTCAGCCATGGCCTCGGCGCTTCCGGCGATCACAAACTGGCTTTCGGCGTTGATATTGGCCAGGTACATGGGCTGTTGAGGACCGTGCACTTCGGCGACCAGCGCTTCGACGGCGGTCTGATCCAGCCCGATAATCGCCGTCATGCCATAGCCTTGGGGATAGGCGCTCTGCATCAGTTCACCACGCAAGGCCACCAACCGAACGGCGTCAGCGAAGCTCAGCGAACCGGCGACAACCGCTGCCGGATAAGCACCAATGGACAAACCGGCAACGGTGTCCGGCACGCAGCCCTGGGTTTGTAAAAGACGCGCACTGGCGACCCCGGCAATCAACAAACACAACTGCACTGCGCGAGTGGATTGCAGCGCTTGCTCAGAATCCAGCAGCAATAGGTCTTCGCCCAACGCATCGCTTGCTTCATTCAGGCAATCACGAATCGATTGCTCATCTGGCAACTGATTCAACATGCCCGGCTGCTGCGCGCCCTGGCCGGGGAACACCCAAAAGCTGCTCATGCGCAGGCCTCGGTCGGCTGCCAGGGTTGGGTGACCAACCAGGCACCCTGCTCACTCTTGAGCAACACCTGACGCGAAGCACCCGCCCACTCGCGCAATGCCAGCGCGCCAAAAGGCGTCTGCAATTGCACGTCAATGCGACACACGGAGCGGTCCAGAACCTTCACCAACTCGCCAGCCCATTCACGGCTGACAAAGCGCGGGGTGCGCACAATCAAGTCCAGGTCACTGTTCTGATGCAGTGCCGCCACACCGCTGGCCAGCTCGAAGCCAGCGCTGCCGCTCACGCCCCAAGGCAACGCCAGCAGATCCATCAACGGGCGAATCTGATCCAGTGCTTGCAGCGCAGGCCAATCGTGCGTTCCTTGAACATGCGTCAACTGCTCAGGACGCACGAAACGCTCGATAGCATCCCGTGGCATCAGTCCCGCGAACCGTTGCTCACGACCCGGACCACGAATACCCACCGCGACAAGTGCTCGCGGCGCCAATGAACGACGCACCACCACCGGATGCTCAAGGCGTACGGCCTCAAGCACCCAGTCCGGCGCATCGGCAGGCAAGGCAGACACAGGCATGCCCCACAACAAATCGTGGGGCAGCACTGCCAGATCAGCGTTCATTTACCACTGCGCCCGCAGCAGTTCGCGCACTTTTGACGAGGCTTGGCGATTGCTCGCGCCAAGTCGGCTGCTCAGGTCATTCCCTGTGGCCTTCACGTCTTTGATCGCACTGTTCAGCACATCCTGAACCTGGCTGATATCTTCGCCGGAGGGCTGTTCGATCTGGCTCACCGACAAGGTTTCCCAGAGCAGGCCAAGGCTGGCGTAGTTCTCGATGTCGTACGCCATGGGCGGGATGCTGGAAGCGAGTTTTTCCAGTTCGTCGACGCTGCGCAACGTGACTCGCGCGGCTGACTCTTTGCCCATGGCGTGCACCATGACGCCAGGATCACGCAAGGCAATCAGCCGATTGGCCTGATAACCGTGAGCCAGGAACGCACCGGACATCGCCTTGCCGACCAACAAACCAATCACCGGATGGCCCGCCAGTCGCGCACGGGCATAACTGTCTACAGCGCCCGCCAAAGCTTGATGAATGCCCAGCGCTTCTTCGCGCCGCCCATACGCCTGGCTCGGCACATCGACGATAGCGATCAGTGCTCGCTTGTGTTCGTTATCACGATCCAGCTCGATGGCGGAATCCACGGCCTTGGCCAAACCCCAGCCTTCCAGTAAACCGACCTCGCCATTGCGAGCACGGGGGAACCGGTTGTCAGCATCGGCGACCACTGCCAGAAAGCGCACCGCCTGCTCACCCAATACGCCATCCGCTGCCTTGACTGAATGCGGCAAACCCACCACTTCGGCCGCGTTGGCGCTGAGCGCTTTGAACCAGTTCAAACCTCGTTGGGAAGCGCTCATGGCTTGGCTCCTTTGGATTGCGGCTCGGTATAGAGATCGCGCACGGTTTGCGGATCGATTTGCGAAGCAGTATCGAGACGTGCCAGACAATGCAGAAAGGTTTCGTACTGGCTGCTGCGCTCCTGAGCCGGAACACCGAGGCTGATCCAGCCGGTCACCTGTTCACGGATCGCTTGAACGTCGTCAGCGGCAAAACCGTCCACCAGATGGCTGGCGTAACGCTGCTCACCTCCGGTAAGGCTCCAGATGAAAGGCCGATCGCGGGAGTCGTATTCTTCGATGCCCGCTTCCTGCTCGATCACTTGCGGGCCGTTCAAGCCGAGCCGTGCTTCCTGAGTCACCAACAGGTAACTGCACAAGCCCGCCGCGATGGACATGCCTCCAAAACAACCGACGCTGCCTGCCACCACGCCGATCACCGGCTGGTACTGGCGCAGGTCGACAATCGCCGCGTGAATTTCGGCAATCGCGGCCAGCCCAAGGTTGGCTTCCTGCAGCCGCACGCCACCGGTTTCCAGTAGCAAAATCGCGGCGGTCGGAATGCCGTTGCGGTTGTCTTCAGCGGCCAGCTCCAGTGCACCGGCCATTTTCGCGCCGCCTACTTCACCCATGCTGCCGCCCTGAAACGCACCTTCGATGGCGGCGATAACCACGGGCAAACCATCGACCGTACCTTTGGCGACAATCACCCCGTCGTCCGCCTGAGCGACGATGCCTTGCTTGATCAACCAGGGCGACATGACACGATCAAAAGGACCGATCAGCTCACGAAAGCTACCCTCGTCGAGCAAAGCCTTGGCTCGCTGACGCGCACCAAGCTCGACAAAGCTGTGTTGCTGGAGCAAGCGGGCGGTATCAGTCATGGCCGATCTCCTCGAAGCCTTGCTCCAGACGCAAACGAACCACGCCTGGTGTGGCGCCGAAATCATGAATATCGATGGCCAACGCAGGTGGCGTCTGACCGTCGAACATGCGCTCGAACAAATGCTGCCAGCGGGCAGACGCGCCATTCACCGACGTCACCACGTTGATCGACAACTTGCCGGGTACACCGGGTTCAAGCAGTACTTCCAGATCACCGGAACCGACACAACCCACCAGCGCACGGCCCAGTGGCGGCTGCCCGGCGGGAAATTCAAAAGACAGGGTTTCCATGATCAAACACTCCTCGATTCAGAGCCGAGCACAGGCTCAAGGCTATCGATGAACAGGCATGCGGCGAGCAAATCGGCAGCGCCACCGGGGGATGCATTGAGCTGCAACAACTGCTGATCCAGCGCGTGCAATTGGCGACGACCGGCCAGGCTCGCACTGCCGCCCGCATCCAGCACCCGTTGCGCGCCGTGCTGCATGGCGTGCAAACCTTCAAGGCCGGAGCGATACAGCACACAGGTGTCTGCCAACGTGGTCATGATCGCCAGCAAGGCATCGAGTCGCGCGTTCTGCTCGCCGCTGGCGGACGCCCGACTGTGTTGCAGTTGCGGCAGGCCTTTTTGCATGACGGCGGGGAAGCCCAGTTGCGCCTGTTCTTTCGCGCCCATGGCGCCATAACGCTGCGCCACTTGTGCGCCGTGGCTAAGTTGCGCAACCACGTTGCGGTCTTCAATCAAGGCCAGCTTTGCGGCGCGCAAGGTCAATTGCGCTGGGCTGCAGTTATTGGGTTCAAGTGCGGCAGCGGTGACCAAAAGGCCCAAGGCCCAGATCGCGCCACGGTGGGTGTTCACGCCGTTCGTGGTGCGCAGCATCGCGGCTTCACCTTCGCGACCAATGCGGCCCAAGGCCTCGCGCAAAGGCTGGCCGATTTCCGCGAACTGTTCGGCGGACTCGGCCATGCCTTTGAACATTGGCCACAGCGACAACGCCGAAGCGTGCATCAGGCCCAGATGCAGATCGCTGTGCGCGCCACTGCCGCGCCGATCCACCAGTGCAGGCTTAGGTGACAGGTCCGCTTCATCGATCAACGCGTCGACGGCAAGGTCAGCCAACTGTTCGGCGAACAACGGGCTGTCAGATTTGGCTTTGTGTGCGAGTGCGCTCATTACCAGCTCCTGAATTTTGCAGGCGGGTTGTACAAGCCGCCCGACCACTGCACCAGATCACCGATGCTCTTGGCGGCGAGCAATTCGCGGCTGGCATCGGTGCGGCGGATACCCAGGTCTTCCGGCAGCGCAATCAAACCTTCGCGACGCATGCGCGCGGTGTCTTTGGGGTTATGGCGCATGCCGATGACAGTCACGCCTGCCACCGCAGCGATCATCGCCTGACGCTCTTCCAGGCTGCGTGCCTTGTACAGATAGGCAATGCCTTCTTCGGTGAGCAAATGGGTGACGTCATCGCCGTAGATCATGATCGGCGCGAGGGGCATGCCGCTTTTCTTCGCCACTTCGACCGCATCAAGGGTTTCCACGAAAGTGGGTTTACCACCTTCCTGGAAAGTCTCGACCATTTGCACCACGAGCTTTTTGCCGCGCTCAAGATAAGCATCCGGGCCGTCGCCGCTCTGTTGGCGCATGTCCAGCCAGGCGGGGGTTGGATGGCGACGCCCATGAGGGTCGTGGCCCATGTTCGGCGCGCCACCAAAACCGGCGAGGCGACCACGGGTGACGGTTGAGGAGTGACCATCACCATCCACTTGCAAGGTCGCGCCGATGAACAGATCCACCGCGTACTGTCCGGCCAGTTGGCAGACCATGCGGTTGGAACGCATCGAGCCATCGCGCCCGGTAAAGAACACGTCTGGCCGGGCAGCAATGTAGTTTTCCATACCCAGCTCAGTGCCGAAGCAGTGCACGCTCTCCACCCAGCCGCTTTCGATGGCGGGGATCAACGTCGGGTGCGGATTGAGCGTCCAGTTGCGACAGATCTTGCCCTTCAGACCGAGTGATTCACCGTAGGTCGGCAGGATCAATTCGATGGCGGCGGTGTTGAAGCCGATGCCGTGGTTGAGCGACTGCACATTGTGTTTTTCGTAGATGCCACGAATCGCCATCATCGCCATCAGCACGTGTACTGGCTTGATGTGGCGCGGGTCGCGGGTGAACAACGGTTCGATGTAAAACGGCTTGTCGGCGACCACCACAAAGTCGACCCACGACGCCGGAATATCAACGCGAGGCAGATCGCTGACGTCGTCCACCAATTGGTTGACCTGGACGATGACAATGCCGTCGCTGAACGCGGCCGGTTCGATCAAGGCGGGAGTGTCTTCAGTGCTTGGGCCGGTGTAGATGTTGCCCGCCCGGTCGGCCATGAAACCGGCAGAGAGCACGACGTTGGGAATCAGATCGACCACGAGCCGCGAGTACAGCTCGATGTAGGTATGAATCGCGCCGATTTCCAGCAGGCCGTCTTCCAGCAACTGGCTGATGCGCAGGCTTTGCGTGCCGGCAAAGGAGAAATCGAGCTTGCGGGCGATGCCGCGTTCGAACAGATCAAGGTGCTCCGAGCGACCGACACTGGGCATGATCATGTGCAGGTCGTGCAACTTGGCGGGATCGACTTTGGCCAGGGCACGGGAAAGAAAGTCCGCCTGCTTCTGGTTGTTGCCCTCAAGCACCACGCGATCACCGGACACCATCAAGGCTTCCAGCGCCGCGACGATGTTGTCGGTCGGCAACACCACACCATCGGCAAGATGCCGCACCTGCTCGAGCCGCCGCTGTTTCTCGGTGCGACGACGCGACCAGCGCGCGTCGGGGGTCGTTATTGTTGTCATGTCCACTCCACGATTTCGCTGTCGTGGGCCACCTTAGGAGCTAAGGGTGCGGGGCATCAATCAAGTAGAGCGCGGGATCGTTACGGTTGGAGTAATGATCAGTTGATGGCGGCTAATGCTGGCCCAAAAGCTGTAGTGCAAGGCTCAGATCATTGTGGGAGCTGGGCTTGCCCGCGATGCAGGCACCGCGGTGTTTCAGGCAGATCGCATCATCGTTCATCGCGAGCAAGCTCAGCTCCGACAGAAGAAAGTAGCTTCGCAGCAACTATCGAAGCGACCGCTCAACCATCGCGTTGGCCATTTCAACCAGATGCACAACAGAAAACGCCAGATCGCGCTTTGAACCGGTCAGGCTGTCGCCGCATTCGTAAGCAGTGGCCATGGCGCAGCGCAGCAACTCCGAGGCGTGAGTCAGGGCTTGCTCCTGGGTCAGGGCGTGATTGGCGAGGAAGGGTATTTGGGGTGTTGTTTCGGGCATTTGATTGCATCCAATAAAAGACAAAGGAGCCGCATCCATCGCTACCAAACGAAGGGGTGGCGGCCGTGCACAAGTTGGTAGAACCGGTTATTGGCACCCGGCGCATCCGAAGATGCCATGCGCACGGCCACCATAATCGTAAGCCGCAAAAAAGCGCCTTTACGAAGGTGGCGCATTGCGCCAATAAGCTCGAGGTCTACCAAACCTGATCGCTGATTTTGCAGCGACGGCAGGAGGTTAGAGACCCAAATCACAGGGCGCAATAGGCCGGGATTTTCTCGGAAATTTCACTCAAGTGAAAGGGCGATGTCTGGCTGTGGAGCGGGGAAGTTGTGGCTCAATATCTCGGCGGGTAATACATACGTACTGATTCGCTCCGCCTAAATCAGTTACTTTTCATTGAAAACGCTCTTCGGATTTCATCATGACCTCGCCTGACAACCCGCGGAATGAAAACTCCAGCGTTGAGACGACTTACTTGCTGAGTAACGAATCAAACGCCAAGCGCCTGCGCCGCTCTGTCGCTCAACACAAAGCCAGGACAGTTCTGACCGACGATATGTCCTTGAACCTAAGCGAGCTAGAAGTGAACCGACGCGCTCACGCAGCAAGCACAGGCCATTGTAGGAGTGACCGGGGTGGCGCTCCACCTTGCTCGCGATTCGGTTTCTCTGTCGACGACAATTATCGCCTGAATTAACGCTATCGCGAGCAAGCTCACTCCTACAGGTCCAAGGTTAGCTGCGGGACAACAACCGCTCAATCCAAGACCAACTGATACCGCGTACTCCGCCCTCCCCCCGGCAGTTTCAGCACGCAGCCCTTTTCCAGAAGATCAGCAAGGTGCCGGGTGGCAGTGGCTTTACTGACCTTCGCAACAGCCTGATATTGCGCGGCGCTGATGCCGCCTTCGAAACCCGGTTTGTCTGCCAGTAAACTTCCGTCCAGCAAACGGTTGAGGACTTTGATTTGCTCTGGCGATAAACCGTCTTCCCGGTGTTGCTGCCAGAAGCGTGCCTTGGCCAGAACGCGGTCGATGCGTTTGATCGCCTGCTCAAGGGTATGCAGCAGGGTTTGCAGAAACCACTCAAGCCACGGCGTGATATCCAGACCGTCTTTCTGACTGCGCTCCAGAATTTCATAGTAGCCTCGTCGATCCGCAAGAATGCTCGCGGACATGGCGTAAAAGCGGATCGCCTGGTTCTCAGCCTGCGCCAAAGCAAGGTCAGTGATCGCTCGCGTCAGGCGGCCGTTGCCATCGTCGAAGGGATGCAGCGTCACGAACCAGAAGTGCGCAATGCCCGCACGCAGCAATGGGTCAAGGCTGACATCTTCCCGGCTGGCGGAGAACCAATCGAGAAACGCATCGAGTTGTCCCTCCAGACCTTCGCGCGCCGGGGCTTCGAAATGCACAGTTGGCCGGTCCACACGCCCCGACACCACCTGCATCGGCTCTTCGCCCCGCAAAGCACCTACCCGGATGTCGTGGGACAGCAGCGATGCCTGAGCCGGAAACAGCAGCGTATGCCAGTGCAGTACCCGCTCAAGGGTGAGCGTCGCAGTGTGTTGCTGGGTGGCATCGAGCATTAGCTCGGCCAGACCTTCACTGCGTGGGCTGACCCGCTGATCAGTCTCAAGTCCAAGACGCTTGGCCAGCGAGGAGCGCACCGAGCCAACATTCAGTTGCTCACCTTCAATGGCTGAAGAAGTGATGATGTTTTGCAGCAGCGCATCAAGCTCCGTCTGTGCGCTCGCATCGGCACCGGCCGCCCCCAACATGCCCAGCAACTGGCCCTGCGCCTGAGAGCAGCAACGCAACAGTGAGGCGAGCCGCTCCGCCTGCCAGCGAAAATGCGGCCAGTCAGCGTGCTGCCAGATCCAGTTCAGGGGTTCGTTCATGATGACGGCCGTTATGCACATGAGCCGAATAATAAACCTATTCGGCTCATTCCGTGAGCCGAATATAAAATCTAATCGGCTCACATACCCGGCGGGATACGATTCTTTGTAGGAGCGCACGAGCACCGCGAGGCCGCGATGGCGGTGTGTCAGGCAGAACGCTATCGCTGCCTCGCGGTGCTCGTGAGCTCCTACAGGGAAGTTTGTGTGAGGTCCGCATCCACCAACCACTGCTCCAACCCCTCCAGATCGGGGATCTTCGCGATGGTCTCGCCGATTTGCACGGCCGCGAGCTCAAGCGCATCGAGGGGGACGTCAACATAGCTGAGCTGGTTGTCGACCTTGCAGGAACGGGGGATGCCTTGGGTCAGCAGAGCAATGAATTTCAGCTCGTCGCGGCCACCCAGGGCGTTGAGTACGACGATGCGTGCGCGGCCGCCGACAAGGGTACGGCCGCCGCACGCGGCTTCGAAACTGAGCAAGGGCAAAGTGCGCTGCCGCCAGCTGATCGGCCCCAGATACCATGCAGGCGCATCACTGTCGGCGCTGCAATCCTGATAATCGATGAGTTCCGCCACGGCGACGTTGGGCAGCAGCAAATTGCGGTCGCTCAGGGGCAGAATCAACCCGGTCAGCTGTGTCGCACTGGCAGCGTTAGGCATTGACCTGACTCCAATAGGCGATGCTTTCGAGCAGCACTGATTCCTGATACGGCTTGCTCAGGTACTCATTGACGCCCAGCCCCATGGCACGGTCGCGGTGTTTCTGGCCGGAGCGGGAGGTGATCATGATGATGGGCAAATCCTTGAGCTGCTCGTCGGCGCGAACATGGCTGAGGACTTCGAAACCGTCCATGCGTGGCATTTCAATATCCAGCAACATGACGTCCGGGACGCGCTCCTTGAGCAGCAGCATGGCGTCGACACCGTCTTTGGCCGTCAGCACGTTCATGCCGTGACGCTCCAGCAGGCGGCTGGTGACTTTGCGTACCGTGACCGAATCGTCCACCACCAGCACCAGCAGCGGTCGGCCCTGCTCGGCGTCGCTCCACACCGGCACACTGCGACCCGCCGCTTGCTCGGCCAGCAAGCGGCCATGCAACCGACGAATGTGCGCCAGCAAATCGAGAATCAGCACCACGCGGCCATCGCCCAGAATGGTCGCACCGGAAATACCCTGCACCCTGGAAAACTGCGGGCCAAGGCTTTTAACGACGATTTCCCGCGAGCCCGCCAGCGCATCGACCTGCACCGCCACCCACTGGTCCTGAACGTGCACCAGTAATACCGGTAGCGGCTGAGTCTGCCCGATGAACGAAGGCGGCTGACTGTAATTGAGCAGTTCGCCCAGATAGCGCAACTCGTAAACCCGCTCGCCATATTGATAACGCGGCGGCGTCGACTGGTAGCACCTTTCCAGCTCGCCGGGCATGACCCGCACAATGCCTTCGACAGTATTGAGCGGTACGGCGTATTGCTCTTCGCCCCATTGCACCATCAGTGCACGGTTGACCGACACAGAGAACGGCAGGCGAATCCGGAACAGTGCGCCCTGCCCCTGCACCGATTCGATGACCATGGTGCCGCCCAGTTGCTTGACCTCGGCATGCACCACGTCCATCCCGACGCCGCGCCCGGAAATCTGCGTGACGGTTTCCGCAGTCGAGAACCCAGGCTCCAGAATGAACTGCAACGTCTCGTGATAACCCGGCTGTGCATAAGCCGGAATCATGCCGCGTTTGATGGCCTTCTTTCGCACCGCATCCAGGTCCACACCTGCGCCGTCGTCGCTCATCTCGAAGACGATATCGCCGCCTTCGTGCTTGAGATCCAGAAGAATAGTGCCGAACTCGGGCTTGCCCTGAGCCAGACGCTCCTCAGTGCTTTCAAGGCCATGATCGATGGCGTTGCGCAGCATGTGCTCCAGCGGCGCAACCATGCGCTCAAGCACCGTACGGTCCATCTCGCCTTCAGCGTTACCCACCTCGAAATGGACTTTTTTGTGCAGCTCGGCGGACACCTGACGCACGATGCGTTTGAGGCGCGGCACCATACGTTCGAAAGGCACCATGCGCGTGCGCATCAGACCTTCCTGCAGTTCGGTATTGACGCGGGCCTGTTGCAGCAAAAGGGTCTGCGCGTCGCTGGCCCGGGCGTCGAGGGTTTCCTTGAGGTCCATCAAGTCGGACGCGGACTCGAACAAGGCGCGGGACAATTGTTGCAGCTGGGAATGGCGATCCATTTCCAGCGGGTCGAAATCTTCGTAACCCAGCCGCTCGGCCTGCACCTGCTCACGACTGAGGATGCTGCCTTGGGTTTCCATGTCCAGACGCCGCAACTGATCGCGCATCCGCTCAATGGTCGTGGCCATTTCTGCGAGGGTGCCTTCGGCGTCAATGACTTGCTGTTCGATACGGCCGCGAAAGATCGATGTCTCGCCCGCCAGATTGACCAGCGTTTCCAGTTCTTGCGCCGGAACCTTGACCATCTCGCTAGCCGCGCGCTCCCCCTCGGTATCAGGGGCCGGGGCTGGTTCGGGCATGAGTATCGGGGCCAACGGTTCGAGCATCGCTGGCGCGAGGGTTGGACCATTCGAGCTATCGCCAGAGGCCTGCTTGCGAATGCTCTCGATCAGCAGCGCCGCACCGGGCAACGGCTTGTCGGTGCGCACCGCGTCGAGCATATCACCGAGCAAATCGTGGCCGCTTTGCAGCAGGCTGATGGTGATCGGATCGGGCTTCACTGTCCCGGCCGACAAACCCTCATATAGCGTTTCCAGCTCGTGAGCCAGATCGCCGATGGGGGTGATTTCTGCCATGCGCGCGCCACCTTTCAAGGTGTGCAGATCGCGCAGCAGGTTTTCCACTTCGAGCAAATTAGCGGGGTCGGCCTGCCACCTTGCCAGCGCAGCGCCGGAGCTGTCGATGAGGTCGAAGCCTTCTTCGAGGAAGATTTCCAGCAACTCGGTGTCGCGCTCAGGCGAAGTATTGGCTTCAACTTTGGGCTGTGCCGGAATGGGCTCGCCCATTGACGTCGGCGTGGCGCCCATACGCAAGGCCTGAATGGCATCGATCAACGCCGTCGGGTCACTCAGCACCCGGTGCTTCTGCAACTCTTCAAGCATCAATGCCAGATGGTCATGGCTTTGGACCAGCAAGTCAGCCAGGGCCGGAGAATGGCTGTAGCGGCGGTCGATAAGGCCTTCGTAAACGCTTTCCAGTTCATGCCCCAGATCGCCAATGGGACCGATTTCAGCCATGCGCGCGCCACCCTTCAAGGTGTGCAGGTCACGCTGCAAGGCTGATAGCGGCAACGGGTTTTCCGGGTCATCGAACCAGCGCTGCAGGGCTTGCCCGGCGCTGTCGAGGATATCCACCGCTTCCTCGAGAAATATCTCGACGATCTCGTCATCGAGGTTCAACGGGTCGCCGAGAATCGGCATATGACTGGCCAACGTTTCGGTGGCCGCGTTCAGCTCGGTGATGCTCAGCGTCTGGCTGCCGTCACTTTTGATCAGGCCCGTGGCTGAAGGGTCCAGCGCCTGATCATGCAAGTCCCGCAACGCCTGAATGCGGGCCGGACAGGCTTCAACTTCTTGCCCGGCCGCCAGTTGATCAAGCATGCAGATCAGCGCTTCATGGGCCTGTTCGGCCTCATCAAAGAAACGTTCGCTGACCGCCAGGCTGCTTTCTTCCACCGCCCCATACAGGTCAAGCAGAGCCTCGCAAAGTTCGTCCACTTGCGGCAAGTCGGCGAGGTGCGCGCCATGCCCCAAGGTGGTCAGCTCATCCAGCAGCGCAGAGAGTTCCTGGCGTTCTCCGGGGTGTTCACGCCAGCGCTGCAAGAGGTTTTCCGCATCCAGCAGAATGTCCATGCCTTCGGCAAGGAAGCTCTCGATCAGTTGCGGATTGCGCTTGACCCGTAAACCGTTGTTCGACGCACTCAACACCGCTGCCAGGCGCTCTTGCAGCAAGGTCTGGGCGGCGTCGATCAGCGCCGCCGCACCGGGAATCGGCCCCAACGGATCGCTCGACAGCTGCGCCAGGCCGACCAGAAGCAGCGGTTCGGCCTGGTGCAACAACTCAAGTTCGGCCTGCCCCAATGCCAGCATGTGCGCCTTGTACTCACGCACCAGTTGATCCAGCGGACTGGTCAGTTCGGCAATCGGCAGCACTCCGGCCATGGAAGCGCTGCCTTTTAGGGTGTGCAGCGCGCGCAGCAGGTCGTCGCTGATGGCAGGCTCTGGATCATTGGCGCAGCTCTCCAGAAAACGCTTGAGACTGTCCAGATGACTCAGGGCTTCCTGGCGGAAGATTTCCAGCAGTTGCGGGTCGAGTTCGTCGGTGTCGTTTTCGCTATCGGCGGCGACGTCGAAGGTCAGCAGCCCTTGCCCTCTGGCCAGGGCATGCGCCTGGGCAGCGAGGCGGTCAACATCGTTGCGCTGCCGCTGCGCGCCCTGAGCAAAATCCTTGAGAACGGCTGGCAGCAACTCCAGCACTTCGTTGAGCAGTTGCTGAACGTGCTCGTCGGGTTTGACGCTGTTTTCCAGTATCCGGTTGAGCAG
This sequence comes from Pseudomonas sp. ICMP 561, assembly GCF_002699985.1. Lineage (GTDB taxonomy): Bacteria > Pseudomonadota > Gammaproteobacteria > Pseudomonadales > Pseudomonadaceae > Aquipseudomonas > Aquipseudomonas quasicaspiana. The sequence goes on from NZ_LKBT01000010.1 coordinate 116,224, forward strand.
GTTTTCCACTGCCCACGCCAGTTCGCCAAGGATCAATGCACGAACCATTCGCCCACTGCCCTTGAGGGTGTGGAACGCGCGGCGCACTTCGGTCAGCGCGGTGGTGTTGCTGCGCGCATCATTGAGGGAGCCAATCCATTGCGGCAGGTATTCGCGCAGAGCGGCGAGGACTTCTTCGGCTTCCTCAAGAAAGACTTCCAGTAACTCGTCGTCCACCGCTTCTTCATCGGCAGGCGGCGGCAACAGGCTATCGGGGGTATGAAGCGCGGGCGGGTTCACGCCAGACATTGGACTGGCCAGCACATCGGCGATGGTTTGCGTCGGGCTGACCAAGGCGTTGCGCGCTTCCAGCTCCAGAATCTCGTCCTGGCTGATGACCTCGTCCAGCACCGGTACGTCGAGGGTATCCGACGCGGGCGTGTAGCCCAGTCGCGCCAGGCTCTCCTGCGCCATGTCGAGCACCTGCTCGCCCGGCGCTTCATGGTCTTCGCCCATGCGCTCCAGGTAATACTCGATGCCGGTAATGGTGTCAGCGAGGCTGTCGAGCTGCGTCCATGCCGGACGGGTTTCGTCGATCAGCAGGTGTTCAAGAATGTAGTCATTGCAGGCCGCCAGCAGACTGGCTGCACGGGCCAGCGGAATCATCGCCAGTGCGCCGCGCACTTGCACCAGCAGCGCGGACAGTGGCTTCAGGCGCTCGCGATCCCATTCACCGTCGATGTAATCAATGATCACATCCTTGGCTTGCTGCAGCACGACCCGGGCTTCGCGGATCACCAGTTGATGAATCTGCGTCAGGTCAGTGGTGGGCAGGCGACTCTCTTCGCGATTGGCGGCTTGCTCAACCGGGCCGACCATTCCGGCCAGCGTTGCCTCGACATACAGCAATGCCCCGGCCACATCCATCAATGCGGCGTCACTCGGCTCGCGCTGGCCCTGCGCCAAACCCTGCACCACGGCCAACTGGTCGATGATGACCTTACGCGGCTGACCGAAGCCCAGCACTGCCAGGGTGTCGGCGATCTGCCGCAGCGGCGGTAACAGGCTGTTGAGTTCGCTGACCGACTTGCGATCACCGCGTACAAACACATCCAGCCGCTCTTTGACCCGCACCAGCTCTTCGCACAAGGCGCTGATCACCGAGCGCATCGCGTCGCGATCAGGTCCGAGGCTCGTCCGTTGCTGGCTGGGCGGCGTGGTGTCGGGCAGCGCTTCGTCCAGACCGTACTGGTCCTTCAGATCAACCATTCGTGGCGCCTGGCTGTCGGACTTGGCGATGTAGAACAACAGGCTTTTGAGCAACTCATCCGGCGCAGGCTGGTTGATCCCCGCAATGCCCTGCTCCAGCAAGCGTTTGAGTTCTTTGTCGGCATCCTTGAACAGGCTGCGCAATGCCGGACTGTTGGTGAAATTGCCATTGAGCATGGTTTCCACCAATGCCGACGCAATCTGCCAGAGCGGCCCCAACGGCGCGTTGTCGCACAGCTGTTCGAGACGCGCGAAGACTTTGCCCATGTAGCCGAGCTGAGTCTTTACGTCCTGCTCACGCAACAGGCCGACCAGCGCAGTCTGCAGGGTCTGGCGTAATTTGCGCAGCAGCGCGGGTAACTCGGGGTTGTCGCGCTGTTCAAGAGTTTGCGCATCCAGCGGCGCAACACTGACCAGTTGCGGCGCGAACAGGCTGGTCTCCGACAACAGGCTTTCACCCCGGGCACTGCGCAAGTCATTGAGCAGCGGCAAGACCACCAGCGGCAGATCGCGCCGGGCAGAATGAATACGGTCCAGATACGCAGGCAGTTGCGTCATGGCCTGAGTCAGCAACTGCTCGGCCTCGGCACGTTCCGCCACGCGATCCTGCTGCAAGGCGAGCGCCAGTTGTTCGACTTCCTCGGCCAGCAACGCTGCACCGTAGAATTCGATCATTTGCAGGCTGCCGTGCACCTGGTGCACGCAATCCAGGCACTCGTCCATCGCCTCCGTATGGCCGGGGTCGACGATGAATACTTCGAGGGCCTGGCGAGCCTGCTTGAGGGTTTCAGCGATTTCGCCTTTTACCCATTCCAGCGCTACATAGTCGTGCCGATCAGCCATGACGACTCCAATACCCAGCAGCATTTGTTGGAGCGAGGCTTGCCCGCGAATCTGGCAACGCGGTGAAACAGGCACTACGCGTTATCGTTCTTCGCGGGCAAGCCTCGCTCCAACGGAATCCGTATATACCGTGCGCCAACGCTTCTGAACCAAACGCCCCCTGTAGGAGTGAGCTTGCTCGCGATTGCGTCAGCACAGGCGATATATTCATCGAATAGGAGACCGAATCGCGAGCAAGCTCACTCCTACAGGTCATGTATTTCCCGATTCCATGACTGCGCAGAGCTGTACGTTTTTTGAACATCACCCACGGTCCTTCGACGACGGCAAGGTGAAGCCCGAAACCGAGCGACGCATCGCGCTGGCCATCTTCGCCAGGTTGCCCATGCTGCGCGCCGTGGCGGCGGTGCCTGAGGTGGTTTGCGAGGTGGTTTGCTGAATGACCGTCATGGTCTGGGATATCTGCAGACCCAGTTCTGACTGCTGCTGAGCCGCGTTGGTGATGCTCTGGATCAGCGCGGCGAGGATTTTTGAAACGCCTTCGATCTCCTCCAGCGCCACTCCGGCGTCCTGCGCGAGGCGCGCACCCCGCACCACTTCGGTGGTGGTCTGTTCCATGGAAATCACGGCCTCGTTGGTGTCGTTCTGAATCGCCCGCACCAGTGTTTCAATCTGCTTGGTTGCCGAGGACGAACGCTCAGCCAGACGCTGCACTTCATCCGCCACCACCGCAAAACCCCGCCCGGCGTCACCAGCCATCGAGGCCTGAATCGCAGCGTTCAAGGCGAGGATATTGGTCTGGTCGGCGATGTCGTCAATCAGGCTGACAATATCGCCGATTTCCTGAGAAGACTCACCAAGACGCTTGATTCGCTTGGACGTGTCCTGAATCTGCTCGCGAATGTTGTCCATGCCGTTGATGGTGTTGTGCACCACCTCATTGCCTTTGTTGGCAATGGCCACGGAGCGTTCGGCCACCGACCAGGACTCATGGGCGTTGGCCGAGACCAGATCGATAGACCCGGTCATGCGGTTGATCGCGTTGGACGCCGCAGCGATCTGCAACGCCTGATGCTCGGACGCCGCAGCCAGTTGCGTCGCGGTGCCCTGGGTGTCCTTCACCGCACCGAACACTTGCTCGGCAGTGAGGTTGATGGTCGCCACCAGCTCGCGCAACTGGTCGATGGAATAGTTGATGGAGTCAGCAATTGCCCCGGTGAAATCCTCCGTCACCGACGCGGCCACGGTCAGATCGCCGTCAGCAAGGTTTTCGATTTCATCGAGCAGACGCATGATCGCGTTCTGGTTGCGCTCGCTTTTCTCGGCGGTCTCGCGAAGCTGACGATTGGTCTCACGCACCATGACCAGGCCAATGAGGATGATCGACATCAAGGCCAACAGGCCCAGCACGTAACCGCCAATGGTGTTCGATGAGCGCGCACTGGCCAGATGCTCCAGCCGGTTGGCGAGCACAGAGGTTTCGTCGAGCAGAGTTTGTGACGTGTTGAAGATGTTGCCTGCAGACTCGCGCACCTCGAACAGCTCTGGCGATGTTTCGAGAATCTCATCCACCGAACCGGAAACGAACTGGAACAACTCGGCGATCTCAGCCAACCGCGCTCTGGCGGCCGGGTCGTCGACCTGCGCGATGCGCAAGCTCACGTTGCCGTCGAGCATGCCGCTGAGCACTTGCCCGAACTGACTGGCGTCACGACCGAAAGCGTCGGCGGCCTGAACCGCGGTGTCATCCCCCGCCAGCACCTTGTTGACCGAACCAAGAATCCGCTCAGCCAACAAAGACTGACGCTGGGCAACTGCGACCTGGCTGGCTGGCGCGCGGTTTTGCAGCAGGATATCGACGACTTTTTCGTACTCGACCTGCAATTGCGGGATGGTTTCGGCCAGGGTCGCAGCCACTTGGTGCAACGACAGCACGGTCTGTTCGTTGGCCAGAATCACGTCGGAGTTTCTACGCAGGGCTTCCCAGTCGGCCTGCACCGTCTGCAACTCGTCGCGGACGTCCTGTGGCGCGGGAGGCAAACCGGTGTTTTTGTCGCCCTTGCGCAGGTAGCCCCAACGCATGTCAAAGTCGTTGCGGGCATCGGCGAGCAATTTGAAGGCTTGCGGTTTACCCGCGGCGGCCTCGGAGGCGTTCTTGGCAATGCGCTGGGACAACACCCGCAGCTCGCCTGCGTGACCGATGTATTGCTTGTCGTAATTCGATTGCGTGTTGAGGTAAGCGAAATTGACGAACAGCAACACGATGAAAATGATCAGCGCGACGAACAGCACGACGATTTGCGAACGGCTGCGTAGGCCTTCCAATGATCTGCCTGTCTTACTCATGTCCCACCTGGACCGAATGCGATGTTTATCGCGCAAGCAAAAAAGGCCAGCGTTGCTGGCCTGCCCAATACGTTAAAGCGCTACGTCCATGAAGCCCGGTGACTGCGCCAGCGCCCATGGACTGAACACCAGCCAGGCCTGATCGCGCACAAACCGCCCTCGAATGAACGGCGTAATGTCATCATCCATGTCAGTCGCCTGCCGGGGCATCAGGCTGATCTGACTGAAATGCTGCAGGCCGAGGACCTCATCAACCAGCAAACCGGCGAATACATCATGGTGCTCAACGACCAGAACCCGCCGCTCTTTGCGCAGGGGCGACAGTTCATGGCCGAAAAAGCTGCACAGATCCATGATGGGTAACAGCTTGCCACGCAGATTGGCCACGCCGCGCACCCAGGGTTTTACGCCGGGCAGCGCTGCGTAGCGTGGCTCATGAAGGATTTCGCTGACTTCCCCCATGGGCGCCACATAGCAACGCTCGCCCATGCGAAAGCCGATACCGCTCCAGTCCTGCTGGCGGGTTTCCTGAAATGGCAGGCCCGCCGCCAGTGTTCGACAACGTTGATCGATGTCGAACAGCAGCTGGAAAGCGGTTTGAGACTCAGCCATGACGAACCGGCGTCAGCCGGCGAGTACCGCGTTCAGGGTTTTCATCAGGGTCTCTTCGTCCACCGGCTTGGTCAGGTAATCACGCGCGCCCTGACGTTTGCCCCAGACCTTGTCGGTTTCCTGATCCTTGGTGGTGATGATGATCACCGGGATCATGCTGGTGTCCGCGTCCTTGGTCAGTTGGCGGGTGGCCTGAAAACCATTGAGGCCGGGCATGACGATGTCCATCAGCACGGCGTCGGGCTTTTCCTGACGCGCCAGGGCAACGCCGTCGGCACCGTTTTCGGCCTTGAGGACTTCATGACCGTGCTTTTCCAGCATGCCGGTCAATTTGTACATTTCAGTCGGCGAGTCATCGACGATCAGAATTCGAGCCATGGTGTTCCCCATAAGGATGAATGCCCGCTGCCCTTGTGGGCAGCAAGCGTCACGAAACTTGTTGTTCCACTGCAACGAACCCCGGCACATGCGCCTTGATCGCGCTGAGCAGCTCTTCCTTGCTAAACGGTTTGGTCAAAAACTGATCAGAGCCGACGATTCGTCCCTTGGCCTTGTCGAACAGGCCATCCTTGGACGAGAGCATGATCACCGGCGTCGATTTGAACGCCCGGTTGTTTTTGATCAACGCGCAGGTCTGATAGCCATCCAGACGCGGCATCATGATGTCGACGAAGATGATGCGCGGATGATTGTCGGCGATCTTGGCCAGCGCATCGAACCCGTCAATCGCGGTAATGACCTCGCAACCGACATTTCTCAGCAGCGTTTCGGCGGTGCGACGAATCGTCTTCGAATCGTCGATGACCATGACTTTCAGTGCTGATGAATGCTGTTCCATATCTGCTCTTCCATCGCCGCGGCGTAATTATGCGTGTTCAGCCCGGCACGGGAGCCTGATCGTACTGCCAGCTCCTGATTTACAGGGGCTGAAGGCCAAATGCCAAATTCAGGCGCCGAGCCTTTTTAGCACACTCTCCAGACTCAATCCATAAAGGCGGCCGCCACATGCTTGCCTCTTGACCCGGAGCAAGCGGAGCGCCACCCTGACGCCTATTTCAAGGCCGACGCGGCCGTTATCGATCAGAGGATATTTGCCCATGAGCGTTCGCCTAGGGATTGTCATGGACCCGATTGAGCGCATCTCCTATAAAAAGGACAGCTCACTGGCCATGCTGCTTGCCGCTCAGGAACGCGGCTGGTCGCTGTTCTACATGGAGCAGCAGGACCTGTATCAGAACGCAGGCCAGGCCCGCGCTCGCATGAAACCGCTGAAAGTTTTTGCCGACCCGACCAAATGGTTCGAGTTTGGTACCGAAGTGGACAGCGGTCTGGATGATCTGGACGTGATTCTGATGCGTAAGGATCCGCCATTCGACATGGAATTCGTCTACGCCACCTATTTGCTTGAACAAGCTGAGCGTGCTGGCGTACTGATCGTGAATAAGCCGCAGAGTCTGCGCGACTGCAACGAAAAGCTGTTCGCCACACAGTTCCCGCACCTGACGCCACCGACTTTGGTCAGCCGTCGTGCAGACATCCTGCGCGAGTTTGCCGCTGAGCACGGCGATGTGATCCTCAAGCCGTTGGACGGCATGGGCGGCGCGTCGATCTTCCGCCATCGCGTGGGCGATCCGAACCTGTCGGTGATCCTCGAAACCCTGACTGCACATGGCACCCAGCAAATCATGGCGCAGGGCTATCTGCCTGCTATCAAGGACGGCGACAAACGCATCCTGATGGTCGACGGCGAACCTGTCCCGTATTGCCTGGCACGTATCCCGGCGGCCGGTGAGACCCGTGGCAACCTGGCAGCAGGTGGTCGTGGCGAAGCGCGTCCGCTGACGGATAAGGATCGCTACGTCGCCGAACAGATTGGCCCTACTCTGCGTGAAAAAGGCCTGATCTTCGTCGGCCTGGACGTGATCGGCGAGCATCTGACCGAAATCAACGTCACCAGCCCGACCTGTATTCGTGAAATCGATAATGCATTCGGCACCAACATTGGTGGGATGTTGATGGATGTGATCGAGAAGAAGCTGCAGGCCAGATAAGTCTGTGGGAGCGCAATTTCTGTAGGAGTGAGCTTGCTCGCGATTCGATTTAACAGGCGATCAGGTCATTGACTGATATGACGCTATCGCGAGCAAGCTCACTCCTACAGGGTTCGCGCCCGGTCTTGAGTTATGATGCGCGGCCTGAAGAATTCCGCCCCAAGAGACGCTAACCCGCTGATGACTGCTGTCGATCTCCCATACGAACTTACCCAATCAGGCGTGCGCCCGGCGGATCGTCTGGGCTTTACCCTGTTGATTGCAGCGTTGATTCACGTGGCGATCATCCTTGGCGTGGGTTTCACTTACGTCAAACCGGAACAGATCAGCCAGACGCTGGAAATCACCCTCGCCACGTTCAAAAGTGACACCAAACCCAAACAGGCCGACTTTCTGGCTCAAGACAATCAGGAAGGCAGCGGCACCCTGGACAAGGCGGAAATCCCCAAGACCACCGAGCTTGCGCCTTTTCAGGACACCAAGATCAATAAAGTGACCCCGCCTCCAGCCGCCAAACCTGTGCAAAAACAGGAGTCGGCGAAAACCGTGGTCGCCACAAAGGCCAAAACGCCTGAAAAGACTGTGGCCAAGCGTGAAGAGGTCAAACCGGACCCTACGCCAAAGGCCGCACCGGAATTCGACAGTTCGCAACTGAGCAGCGAAATCGCCAGCCTCGAAGCCGAGCTCTCCAACGAACAACAGCTTTACGCCAAGCGGCCAAAGATCCACCGCCTCAATGCCGCGTCGACCATGCGCGACAAAGGTGCCTGGTACAAAGACGACTGGCGCAAGAAAGTCGAGCGCGTCGGCAACCTGAATTATCCGGAAGAAGCACGTCGCAAGCAGATCTACGGCAATTTGCGCCTGATGGTCTCGATCAATCGCGACGGCTCGCTGTACGAAATACTGGTGCTGGAGTCCTCCGGGCAGCCATTACTGGATCAGGCTGCACAGCGAATCGTGCGTCTGGCGGCGCCATTTGCGCCGTTCACCGGCGATCTGGCTGACATCGACCGGCTTGAAATCATCCGGACCTGGAAATTCGCCCGGGGCGACAAGCTTTCCAGTAACTGATGGCTCCTTCACAAACCTGCGGACCTGTCAGAACTGCCAGTTGTCAGGCCCGCCGCGCGACGCCACACTAGGGCTCATGAAAAACGTATCTGCGAGTTATCTCAAGCATCAATTCCTGATCGCCATGCCGCACATGGTGGACCCGAACTTTGCGCAGACGCTGACTTACATCGTCGAGCACAACGCCAACGGAGCCATGGGGCTGGTCATCAACCGACCGCAAAGCCTCACGCTGGCGGATGTCCTTGAACAATTGCGCCCCGAGCTCCCCGCTCCCGTGCGTTGCCAGGAAATAGCGATACACACCGGCGGTCCGGTTCAGACCGACCGCGGTTTCGTGCTGCACCCCCGCGGGCAGGTCTTTCAGGCCACCGTCGAGCTCGGCGACCTGGCGCTTTCCACTTCTCAGGATGTGCTGTTTTCCATCGCAGACGGCTACGGACCTGATCAAAATGTGATCACTCTGGGTTACGCCGGATGGGATGCAGGCCAACTGGAAGCTGAAATGGCTGCCAATGCGTGGCTAACCTGCCCGTTCGATCCTGCCATTCTCTTTGACGTCGACAGTGACCAGCGTCGGGATGCCGCCGCCGCGCGCCTGGGCGTAAACCTGAACCTGCTCACCAGCCAGGCAGGCCACGCCTGATGCCCGCACTGCGCTTACTACTGGGTTTCGATTACGGCACCAAACAGATCGGCGTTGCGGTGGGCCAAGTGATTACCGGTCAAGCCCGCGACCTGTGCACCCTCAAGGCCCAGCAAGGCGTGCCGGACTGGAGCCAGATCGAAGCACTGATCCGCGAATGGAAACCCGACGCCATCGTCGTCGGCCTGCCGCTGAACATGGATGGCACGCCCAGCGACATGAGCGTCAAGGCCGAGAAGTTTTCCCGTCGGATCAACGGTCGCTTCAATCTGCCGGTTTATACCCATGACGAACGCCTGACGACCTTCGAGGCCAAGGGCGAGCGCATGAGTCGTGGCGGTCAGCGCGGTAGCAGTTACAAAGACAACCCGGTCGATGCCATCGCCGCCATGCTCCTGTTGCAGGGCTGGATGGATGCAAACGCTGAGCTGTTCAGTGCCTGACACATTTAGCCTGTATAGGGCTTAGCGGTAACAATCTGAATTTTCGTTTCCGCCCGAGCCAGGCCTTGCCTCGGCTCGGGTACTTTCAGGAGCAACTTCATGAACCTGCCGAACCCCGCCGAACTGATTCGTCAGATGGCCACTGACCTGAACGCGCACCTCAACAAGCGCGGTGTCAGCGAACCTCGTTTCATCGGCATTCGCACTGGCGGCGTATGGGTCGCGCAGGAATTGCTCAAGACAATGGGTCGCGACGAACCGATGGGCACACTGGACGTTTCCTTCTACCGCGACGACTTCAGCCAGAACGGCCTGCACCCACAAGTGCGCCCTTCCGAGCTGCCGTTCGAAATCGAAGGCCAGCACCTGGTGCTGATCGATGACGTACTGATGAGTGGCCGCACAATTCGCGCCGCGCTCAACGAACTGTTCGACTACGGTCGCCCGGCCAGCGTAACGCTGGTGTGCCTGCTGGACCTGGACGCTGGCGAACTGCCGATCAGCCCGGACGTGGTTGGCGCGACGTTGACGCTGGCCGCCAACGAGCGGGTCAAGCTGAGCGGTCCTGCGCCGCTGGCCCTTGAGATCCAAGACCTGTCCACCGCCCTTTAACCGCCCTTGAAAGAGTCCTTTGCGATGACGCCCCTCGACGCCAAGCGCCCGCTGCAGCTCAACCATCAAGGTCAGCTGCGCCATTTCCTGTCACTCGACGGCTTGCCTCGCGAGCTGCTCACTGAAATTCTCGACACCGCTGACTCCTTTCTGGAAGTCGGCGCCCGGGCGGTGAAAAAAGTCCCGCTGCTGCGCGGCAAGACCGTGTGCAACGTGTTCTTCGAGAACTCCACGCGCACCCGCACCACCTTTGAACTGGCGGCACAGCGGTTGTCGGCGGACGTGATCACTCTCAACGTGTCCACGTCCTCGACCAGCAAGGGCGAGACACTGTTCGACACCCTGCGCAACCTTGAGGCCATGGCTGCCGACATGTTCGTCGTGCGGCATGGCGACTCGGGCGCGGCGCATTTCATTGCCGAGCATGTCTGCCCGGAAGTGGCGATCATCAACGGCGGCGACGGCCGTCACGCGCACCCGACCCAAGGCATGCTCGACATGCTGACGATTCGTCGGCACAAAGGCGGCTTCGAAAACCTGTCCGTAGCCATCGTCGGCGACATCCTGCACTCGCGGGTGGCGCGCTCCAACATGATCGCCCTCAAAGCACTGGGCTGCCCGGACATCCGGGTGATCGGCCCGAAAACCTTGTTACCGGTCGGCGTCGAGCAATACGGCGTGAAGGTTTACACCGACCTGAACGAAGGCCTGAAAGATGTCGACGTGGTGATCATGCTGCGCCTGCAACGCGAACGCATGCAGGGCGGCCTGTTGCCGAGCGAGGGCGAGTTCTATCGCCTGTTCGGCCTGACCACCGCACGTCTGGCCGGTGCCAAGCCGGACTGCATCGTCATGCACCCCGGCCCGATCAACCGCGGCGTGGAAATCGAATCGGCAGTGGCCGACGGCGCGCATTCGGTGATCCTCAATCAAGTGACCTACGGCATCGCCGTGCGCATGGCCGTGTTGTCCATGGCCATGAGCGGACAGACCGCGCAACGACAATTCGAACAGGAGAACGCCCAGTGAAGCTCAGCATCCTCGGCGCTCGCGTCATCGACCCCAACAGCGGTCTGGACCAAATTACCGACCTGCACCTGGAAGCCTGCAAGATTCTCGCAATCGGCGATGCGCCAGCCGGTTTCGAGCCGGTACAGACCATCGACGCCACCGGCTTGATCGCCGCTCCCGGCCTTGTTGACCTGAACGTCGCCCTGCGCGAACCGGGTTACAGCCGCAAAGGCACGATTGCCAGCGAGACCCGCGCTGCCGCAGCCGGTGGCGTGACCAGCCTGTGCTGCCCGCCGCGCACCAAGCCGATTCTGGATACCTCGGCCGTCGCCGAGCTGATCCTGGACCGTGCTCGTGAAGCCGGGCACAGCAAGGTGTTTCCGATTGGCGCCCTCAGCAAGGGCCTGGAAGGCGAACAACTGGCTGAACTGGTCGCGTTGCGCGATGTGGGCTGCGTCGCCTTCGGCAACGGCCTGGAGAGCTTTCGCAACACTCGCACCCTGTGCCGTGCGCTGGAGTACGCGGCAACGTTCGATCTGACGGTTATTTTCAACTCTCAGGACCGCGACCTGGCCGAAGGTGGCCTGGCGCACGAAGGCCCGACCGCCAGCTTCCTGGGTTTGGCAGGCATTCCTGAAACCGCTGAAACCGTGGCATTGGCCCGCGACTTGTTACTGGTCGAGCAAAGCGGCGTGCGCGCGCACTTCAGCCAACTGACCAGTGCTCGCGGCGCAGCGCTGATCGCGCAGGCGCAGGCGCGCGGCTTGAAGGTCACGGCTGACGTGGCGCTGTATCAGTTGATTCTGACCGACGAAGCGCTGATCGATTTCTCCAGCCTGTATCACGTACAACCGCCACTGCGTACCCGCGCGGATCGTGACGGCCTGCGTGAAGCGGTCAAATCGGGGGTTATCAGCGCAATCTCCAGCCATCACCAGCCGCACGAACGCGACGCTAAGCTGGCACCGTTCGGCGCGACCGAACCGGGCATCAGCAGCGTCGAATTGCTGCTGCCATTAGCGATGACGCTGGTTGAAGATGGCTTGCTGGACGTACCAACCCTGATCGCCCGCCTGAGCAGCGGCCCGGCGGCGGCATTGCGCCTGCCTGCCGGACAACTGAGCGCGGGGTCGCCTGCCGATATCGTTCTGTTCGACCCAGCGGCATCAACGGTTGCCGGTGAAAACTGGCTGTCCAAAGGCGAAAACTGCCCGTTCCTCGGCCACTGCCTGCCAAGCGCAGTGCGGTACACGATTGTGGATGGACGGATTACACATACTGGGTAGCACGGCAGCCCGCTGCACGCCGTGCAGCGGGCTTAGCTAATAAGTGGATTAATCATTTAAATAACGCAATAACAACCCCCTATTGAAACTAGTCCCATTGAGACCCACCACGATTTTCCCATCCGCTTGCAATTGAATTTCGGTAGGAGGTTCATTATAGCCTCCTACAAATGTTTCGACGCGACCCTCTACTCCAAAGCTCGAATCCAATATTCCATCTAGCCTATAACGTGTCACATACATATAGGAGTCGCCGATGCTCTCTGACTTCGGCTGAGAACGACCCATGACCAATAGACGACCATCAGCTTGAAATATCGCCGACATCCATTGTACCCAGTAATCATCATTAATAGGCGTTTCGACTACCTCACCATTACTGAACGAAGGATCAGGAACACCATCGGCCGTAATACCCATTATGAATCCTGAGCTGTCCAAATCAGAAAAGTCCGAACTGATAACACCCGCCAAAGCGAGAGAGCCATCCAGCCTCATTGCGATGGTGCTTATCTCTACTTTTTTACCAAGAACTATAACCTCCAAAAAACCTGCATCTCCTGGTCCAAAGCTGTTGTCTGGACGCCCCCGAGAATCAAACCGGTACAATCTACCCGTGGCGGAACCGTCCTGCGGACTGGTTGTATACCCAGCCAAAACAATACCTCCATCAGGCTGGATCACAAAATCAGTTCCACGCATCGATTTGCCCTGCACGGATATGTCCAGTATGCCTTGGTTCCCAAATGACAGGTCCCAATCACCTTGCATGGTAAGCCGAAAAATCACAACGCTCTCAATGTTTCCCGGATCGCGCGTCCCTGTAACGCTACCGTAGATAAACCCGTCAGCGAGGACCTGCAGTGCGCCCACATTAAATACAAGCCCCCTATAACCCTCAGCGGTAAGGTCGTATCTCCTGATCCCGTTTAACCCAAACTCGGTATCAAGCTCTCCCGTGTCAAGAAAACGGACGACAATCAATTCAGGATCAGCCTCTACTCGGCTGCTTGCGTCTAACTCCAACATCACCACCTTGCCGTCGCCCTGTATAACGACTTTAGAAGGCAAACTTATTTTCGAGCCTTCTGAAAAAGTACCAGTTACAACACCATCATTCCCAAATCTTATATCGCGCGCCCCCCCTGCCTCCAACCGGCCCAGACAATAAAAATCCTGACCAGTATCAAAGTCCGAGAAGTATCCAGACACATACATTTGACCATTTGAAGCTGGAGCTATAGAGGCAAAGAACACATCCATCAGTGACCAGTCAAACGCCTTCCAGATCTCAACGCGCCCAGGTTCAAAATCAGTCTGAGAAAAATCTGGATCCAAATCACCTGCCATACTAATACCCATAGTAACGTCGCTCATGAAAACGCTCCTTGTCGACTACACCCACGTTGGTTTTCGGGCTAGGAGGGTGCACGACAGATATCACTGTCCAGGCGGACTTACAGATTACTTAATTATAAAAAACACTCAACTTTAGATTAGAAATAAGAATACATTTTTGATTCCAAATTCAACCAAAAAGGCTGTTTGATCAAGCAACCTCAACGGTTGCCGGAGAGACCTGGCTGTCCAGAGGCGAAAACTGCCCGTTCCTCGGCCACTGCCTGCCGAGCGCAGTGCGCTACACGATTGTGGATGGACGGATTACCCATACCGATTAAAACGCGGTAGCACCGCTCCCTAGGTCCAATGCAATATCCAATAATATTAGCGCGATGACCTGGGACCGGCCTCGCCGGGAAGAGGCCAGTACATTCAGAGCATCTGTATCGTCAGGAATGCTGTCTTCCCGGCTGAAGCCAGCGAGATCACAGCACAATGGACGCCACCTGCCCCCCTCATGCCTATTCGTCCTGATCGTTGAGAAGGCGCCACAATATTCCTTTATTGAGGCTGGTTCCATTGAGGCCTGCGACAATCCTTTTATCCATTTGCAGTTGCATTTCAATAGGCAGGTTTGTGTTTCCTCCCGTCGGAATGTCTACCCTGCCATTGCCCTGATCTCCAAATAAGACATCCGCAGTACCATCAACGTTATAGCGAGCAATATAGAGGTAAGAGTCAAACCTCTCGGACCGTGAACGCCCCGTGACCAACAGTTTCTCGTCGGGTTGAAACCGGGCTGAAACCCACTGAACGGTGTATTCCTCACTAATCTGAGTAATCATCAAGTTACCCCCGTTGAAGCCAGACTCTAGAACACCGTCAGCGGTCAATGCGATGATAAAACCCTGATCCTGTAAACCCAGGTCCGGCACCTCCAATGCACTGGCGATTCCGCCCCAAACTATGGACCCGCGGGAGTTACTCGCGACCGCGTTGACCTCTACGCTATAACCATCCAATGAAAACTCAAAAAAACCGTTCCCTACCGGCCCGAAAGTATTGTCCACCTGGCCCCGATTATCCAACCGCGCAATAAAGCCTCTGGAGTAACGATCCTCAACAGCAGTTAACTGCCCGACTAAAATGATTTTCCCATTCGGTTGAGCGTAAAGCCTGGTAACACGCAAGGAGGCATTGGGTGTACTGAGAGGAACGCCAAGCTCTAAAAAACCTGTTCCATTGAATGAAGTATCTAACTCCCCTGCTGAGGTAAGGCGATAAATCAAAGCGCGCTCAAGCGCCTCCTTTGATTCATGGTCTTCGTAAGTGACGCTCGTGTTGCAAGCCAGAATTTTCCCGTTGGGAAGCACGTGTAAATCTCCTGATAAGTAAGCCAGGAACTTGTACCTGTCAGCGGGCAAATCATGCCTCATCAGCCCTTGGTTGCCGAACGTAAGATCCACCTCACCGCCCTCTTGAAATCGAGCGATCAGAAGTACGGGTTCAGGAAACTCTTCAGAGTTCAGGAAAGCCAGTCCCTGCAGAAGGATCTTCCCTTCAGACTGCTCAACCATTCGGGTGACGTGAATCAAGTGAAACTCCGGTGAAAACCGCCCTCTTACAACACCGTCATTTCCAAAGGTAGTGTCGCGTTGCCCACCTTCCTTGAGGCGCGTAATGAAGTACTCAACCGGGCTTTCGACTGTTTCAGCAAAATAGCCACATACAGACAGAGAACCATTGGCGGTAGGCACGACAGAGGAAAAAAGAGATCTCTAGCCCCCGGCCAATCCAGCGCGTGCAAGATAGATACAAAACCCGGCGCCGTAGGCGTCGACCCGAAATCAGGGTCCAGTTCACCGGCATAACGCGGCTGATTTAGTTTCCTTACCATCTCTATAACTCCGTTTATCACGTATCCAAAATATCGCTTTAAAAGAAAAGCCGTACTCCTCAGAGGCTGATATGAAGTTAAGCTGCCCCCTGCAGAGGCCTCAGTTTAATAAGCGCTAAGTCACCGCACTTTGATTGCGAAACGCTATAGAGCATGGTGTTCAGACGAGCGCCAAGGGCTGATCAGTCCGGTTATCAGCCCTTTGCAGATGAGACAAAGCCACTTCCAGATAAAAGTGAATTTGATCGTGAGGCGAGGTGTCAGGTGCGCTGCTCCGCATTCTTGATCGAAATCTGATCATTCAGCGTCCACAGGTCATACAGCACGCCAACCAGAAACAGCCCGCCCGTGAACAGGTAGATGAACCCGGTGATCCACTTGCCCTGATACATGCGGTGCACGCCGAGTACATTGAGAAACGCCAGCAGCAACCAGGCCACGTTGTAGTCAATGGAACCTGAGGTGAAACGCAGGTCGGCTTCGCGGTCCATGCCGGGAATCAGGAGCAAGTCGATCAGCCAACCAATGCCCAGCAAGCCCAAAGTGAAAAACCAGATCGTGCCCGTTACTGGCTTGCCGTAATAGAAGCGATGAGCGCCGGTGAACCCAACAATCCACAGCAGGTAACCTACCAATTTGCTGTGGGTGTCCTGGCGCTGCGGATCATGTTGATAGGTGTTCATTTGGACCTCTTTTGCGCTGATAGAAAAAAATATGTGTAAAGCGTGTGACTTTTTTACGGCTGTCCGACGTATGGCAGGAACCTCTGGCGCTTATAACAAACCCTTGTAACACAAGGGATTCACCCATGTTTTGAGAGAGTTTGTCGCGAAATCTGAAACGATCGTTCCGTAATCGTTCTGTCATGAGGGGTCTGAAAGTCGCAAAAAGCTGTTATAAAGTTGCGCGCTAACCCACAAGAGCCCTGCCGAATGCGTCCTTTTTTCAAGTCATGGCTAACCATCTGCCTACTTATGCCACTGGCCGCCCACGCCACCAATCGTGAGCAACAACTACCCGCGAGCTTCACCGGCTACACCGCGAAAACTCATTCTTCGTCAGCCGTCGCGGGCAATCAATCCACCGAGCCTGCGCCTGTCATCTCTCCACGTGGCCACAGCTCCCGGACTACCATTTACCGTAGCCCGAGCAAGAATTCCAAAGCCGTCGCCAATGTACAAACGTTGTCGGGGCCGAACACCAAACAGAGCAATGCGGTCGTGAGCCGTGCTTTGCAAGCGGTCGGTACTCCTTATCGTTGGGGCGGCAACACCCCAGGTAAAGGCCTCGACTGCAGTGGTTTGGTGAAATATGCATTCAACGACGTGGCTGAGGTCGATCTACCTCGCACGTCCAACGCCATGGCTGAAGGCCACGGCGTAAAGGTTGATCGCAAGGATTTGAAGCCCGGCGACTTGCTGTTCTTCAACATCAAAAGCCGCAAGGTCAACCATGTTGCGATTTACCTGGGCAACGACCGCTTCGTCCACGCCCCACGGCGCGGCAAGAAAGTCAGCGTTGATACCTTGAAGAAGCCGTACTGGAACAGCCATTACATGGTTGCCAAGCGCGTGCTGCCGAAGCAAAGCGCTCCGTTGCGGGTTGTTCAACGCTGATACAACATCCCCGGTAGGAGCGAACTTGTTCGCGAAGAGCTAGTACATCCAACGCTAATGTGTCGGATGTAGGCCTTCTCGCGAACAAGTTCGCTCCTACCGGGATTGTGTTCTGCCTTAGAAATTATCCGGCACCTTGGCCTTTTCCTTCGCCGCATCGCGGGTGATGAGCCCCTTCGCGACCAGGTCCTTGAGGCACATGTCCAGCGTCTGCATGCCCAGCGAACCACCGGTCTGAATCGCTGAATACATCTGCGCGACCTTGTCTTCACGGATCAGGTTACGAATCGCAGGTGTGCCCATCATGATTTCGTGAGCGGCTACTCGACCGCCGCCGACCTTCTTCAGCAGCGCCTGAGACACCACCGCGTGCAGCGACTCGGACAGCATCGAGCGGATCATGGATTTCTCTTGAGCCGGGAACACATCGACAATCCGGTCAATAGTCTTGGCCGCTGACGTGGTGTGCAGCGTGCCGAACACCAGGTGACCGGTTTCCGCAGCGGTCAGCGCCAGACGAATGGTTTCCAGGTCACGCATTTCCCCGACCAGAATCACATCAGGGTCTTCCCGCAGCGCCGAACGCAGGGCCTCCGAAAAGCCCAGCGTGTCGCGGTGCACCTCACGCTGGTTGACCAGACACTTCTTGGACTCGTGAACGAATTCAATCGGGTCTTCGATGGTCAGGATGTGGTGATGGCGATTGACGTTCAGGTAATCGATCATCGCCGCAAGAGTCGTGGACTTGCCCGAACCGGTCGGCCCGGTGATCAGCACCAGCCCGCGAGACACGTCGGTAATCTTGCGAAACACTTCTCCCATGCCCAGCTCTTCGAGGGTCAGGATCTTCGCTGGAATCGTCCGGAATACCGCACCTGCGCCACGGTTCTGGTTGAACACGTTGACCCGGAAGCGCGCCACGCCCGGCACCTCGAAAGAAAAATCCGTCTCCAGATACTCTTCAAAGTCCTGACGCTGCTTGTCGTTCATGATGTCGTAGATCAGCGCCTGCACGTCCCTGGCATCCAGTGCTGGCAGGTTGATACGGCGTACATCACCGTCCACACGAATCATCGGCGGCAGGCCAGCCGAGAGGTGCAAGTCCGATGCGCCTTGCTTGGCACTGAAAGCCAGCAGCTCGGTAATATCCATACAGCTCCTCAATCACATAGAATGCCGCAGACTTTAGCCCTGCTGGCGCAAATCAATGTCCATGATAGCAGCGAACATTTCAACGCTCCGCGAGCGAATTAGCGCCGCCGCACAAGCCGCGCAGCGTGACCCGGCGTCCATCGGCCTGCTCGCAGTGAGTAAAACCAAACCGGCCGAGGCCCTGCGCGAAGCGTACGCGGCAGGTTTGCGGGACTTTGGCGAAAACTATTTGCAGGAAGCGCTGAGCAAACAGCTCGAATTGGCCGACCTGCCCTTGTGCTGGCACTTCATCGGCCCCATTCAATCGAACAAGACTCGCGCTATCGCCGAGAACTTCGCTTGGGTACATTCGGTGGATCGCCTGAAAATCGCACAACGCCTGTCCGAGCAACGTCCTGAAGACCTGCCGCCGCTGAACATCTGCATTCAGGTCAACGTCAGCGGCGAAGCCAGCAAGTCCGGCTGCACACCCGCCGACCTTCCAGCGCTGGCTGAAGCGATCAGCGCCTTGCCTCGCTTGAAACTGCGTGGCTTGATGGCCATCCCGGAACCCACCGACGACATCGCTGAGCAAAACGCCGCATTTGCAGCCGTCAGCACACTGCAGGCGCAATTGAACCTGCCGCTGGACACCCTTTCCATGGGCATGAGCCACGACCTGGAGGCCGCCATCGCACAAGGCGCCACCTGGGTGCGGATTGGTACTGCCCTTTTTGGCGCCCGTGACTACGGCCAGCCATGACCTCTGACTCAAGGAATCCGACATGAGCAAGACACGCATCGCCTTTATCGGCGCTGGCAACATGGCCGCCAGCCTGATCGGAGGGCTGCGCGCCCAGGGCGTGGAAGCCGACTCGATTCGCGCCAGCGACCCCGGCGCTGAAACACGCGGCAAGATCGCCGCCGAGCACGGCATCACGGTCTTCGCTGATAACGCCGAAGCCGCAGAAGGCGCAGACGTGGTATTGATCGCCGTCAAACCGCAAGCCATGAAAGCCGTTTGCGAAGCCCTGCGTCCAAGCCTCAAGCCAAATCAACTGGTGGTGTCCATCGCCGCCGGTATCACTTGCGCCAGCATGCAAAACTGGCTGGGCGAGCACCCCATCGTGCGCTGCATGCCCAACACTCCGGCGCTGCTGCGTCAGGGCGTCAGCGGCCTGTACGCCACCGAGCAAGTCAACGACGCACAACGTGCACAGGCCGAGCAATTGCTGTCGGCTGTCGGCATCGCGCTGTGGCTGGAAGAAGAAAAACAACTGGACGCCGTGACCGCCGTTTCCGGCAGCGGCCCGGCGTATTTCTTCCTGTTGATCGAAGCCATGACCGCCGCAGGCGTGAAACTTGGCCTGCCAAAGGACGTGGCCGCACAGCTGACGATGCAAACCGCGCTGGGCGCCGCGCTGATGGCGACTGGCAGCGATGTGGATGCTGCCGAGCTGCGCCGCCGCGTGACCTCGCCATCGGGAACCACGGAAGCCGCAATCAAATCATTCCAGGCCGGAGGCTTCGAAGCGTTGGTAGACACCGCGCTGACCGCCGCCGCACATCGTTCGGCAGAAATGGCCGAACAGCTGGGCAAGTAATCTTTTTAGGCCATTGAGGAGCAGACCGATGATCGGACTGAACACCGCTGCAATCTACGTGCTGCAAACCATCGGCAGTATGTATCTGTTGATCATCCTGTTGCGCTTCGTGCTGCAACTGGTACGCGCTGACTTCTACAACCCGCTGAGCCAGTTCGCGGTCAAAGCCACCCAGCCACTGCTCAAGCCGCTGCGCCGGATCATTCCGAGCCTGTTCGGCCTGGACATGTCTTCGCTGATTCTGGCGATCATTGTGCAAATGATCCTGATGGCACTGACATTGCTGCTGGCGTACGGCACGACGGGCGATCCGCTGCACCTGCTGCTCTGGGCAATCATCGGCGTGACCGGTCTGTTCCTGAACATCTTCTTCTACGCCCTGATCATCAGCGTGATCCTGTCGTGGGTCGCCCCTGCCAGCCATAACCCTGGCGCGCAACTGGTCAACCAGATCACCGAACCACTGCTCGCCCCGCTGCGCCGGATCCTGCCAAACCTCGGCGGCCTGGATATCTCGCCGATCCTGGCGTTCATGATCCTCAAGCTGCTGGACATGCTGGTCATCAACAACCTCGCCGCCATGACCCAAATGCCGAGCGTACTGCGCTTGCTGATGTAATCGCATGATGTGGGGCCAGACCCTGGCCCCACATCATCGGAATATCCTCTGAACTGCCCCCGTAATTGGATGGACTCGCCCAAGCCGAGGCGTCAGTAGCGCCACGGTGGCATTCTTAAGAAGCCAACGACAGCGAGGGCGAGTCCATGAAAAAGCATA
>NZ_LKBT01000011.1 GCF_002699985.1 Pseudomonas sp. ICMP 561
GGTTGCTGCTGGAACAAGGCATTGCCATGGCGCAAGGGGCGGTGGCCCTAAGCCGAAATGTCCCACGCATACTCGAAGACGCAACCCAGCCCTTGCCAGATATGTTGCGCGAGCTGGTCGACGAACTGCTGGGCGAATGGAGTCAGCTGGGTGAACGCATCGACGTGCTGACGGGGCGTCTGGAAGCTGCCGCGCGCGAAGACGAGACAGCAAAGCGTCTAATGACGGTACGCGGCATCGGCCCCGTCATCGCCACGGCCTTGCTGGCCAAACAGACTGAGCCTGAGCGCTTCGCCAATGCACGAATGTTCGCAGCCTACTTCGGTACGGTTCCTGAGCAAAACAGCAGCGGACAAAAAACGGCCTTGCTGGCCAAACAGACTGAGCCTGAGCGCTTCGCCAATGCACGAATGTTCGCAGCCTACTTCGGTACGGTTCCTGAGCAAAACAGCAGCGGACAAAAAGTTCGTCTGGGCAAAATTTGCAAACGCGGTGATGGCTACATCCGCAGCCTTTCAATTCAGGGAGCGCACGCTGTGTTGAGGCAGGTGCGGCCTGACTCGGAACATCCGGATGATCGCCGTTTGAGACGCTGGTTAAGCCAGCATGGTCAAAAGGGAGCCGCCGTCAGATTGGCCAACCGAAACCTGCGAATCGTCTGGGTGCTGCTGCAAAACGATCAGACCTATCGTCGCCAGCCAGCGGGTTGCCAAGAGGCGACGATGAATCATTGATAAACAGAGTTCTGCCACCGGGGTGCTGGGTCACCTCAACCGCTGCTTAAGAACATTGACCCTTGGTCAGACCGACGGTCCTACTGGCCCTTTTGAGGCCTTATCGTAATTGGCATACCGCGAGCTCACCCAATGTTGGCCAGAAGCTAACGATGCTTCCTCGAATAGGCCTTATACATAGATGCAACCGGGTAGCAGTGTTCAAAAAGCGGGTTGAAAGTAGGGGCGAGTCCATACATAGGACCGGCTTATAGGACCGGCTTTAGCCGGGAGAGCGGTATTTCTGCCGAAAGATATCCTGCGAATGTTCTGACGCCCTCCCGGCTAAAGCCGGTCCTACGGGTTGTGTAGCCCTGGTCGAAGCGGGGCCACTACTTCTCGATCACTTCCCCGCGCATCGGTGCCAGCCGGGCGATCAAACGATTCTGGTTTGGTACCGAAATACCTTCGGCATCCATGGCCTTGATCAGGTTTTCAACCAGGGCATTGAAATCACTGCGCGTCAGCTTCTGGCCCTTATGGGCTTCAGCCATGGTGTCACCCGTGTACTTACACGGGCCACCCGCTTCGACACACAACTGCTCAACCAGCTTGTCGCGCAGACGCACGATATCGATTTTCTTGAAGTGCTCGCCGATACGCTCATCTTTTACCGACGTGATGAGCAAGCCCTCAACAATTCGCTGAATCCCGGCGCGCTTTCCAAGGCCTTGATAGAGGCTGTCGTCTTTAGGCGGTTGTTGGGCACAACCGACCAGCAAAATAACCAAAAACAAACTCAGCAGACGCATATTCAGAAACTCCCCTGAATGGACAGATAAGCCCCGTTCTGGTTTTCCAGCGTCGCGATTTCTCCCAGCTTCGCGTAAGCAAGCACCACGGAGAGATGTTTGTTGGGGAAATAGCCCACGAACAGATCAGCCCAATCACTCTCACCGGCGAACGACAGGTTGTCCGGTTTCTCACGATATTCCACACCAACAGCCCAGCGCGGGTTGAGCAACACGGCGACCGAACCTTCCTTGAGCACGCTACGCGAATCGCGACGATCACCGCCGAAACCCAGCAGACCAGTTTCATTGGCGCGGCTGTAACGTACGCCACCGTTGACCACCAGGTTGTAGCCGAACGCAGCCCCCATGAACAGGCGACTGGCAGTCAGGTAGCCTTCGACATCCGCATCGCGTTTGGCGCCGATGAGGCTGGGGATCAGGAAATCATTCTGGTGTTTGTATTCAATCCCGAGGGAGACCTGCGGCAGGGTGTCGTAGATCAGGTCGCCGAACAGGCGCACTTTCAGGCCGAAGATGTCCTGAGTCACGTTATCTTCAGGCAAGCTCAGATCCTTCTGCAACGTGCCCAGGTCAAAGCGCTGGTGAGCGTAGGACAGTTCGACGCGATTGCCGTAAGCGACCGACATGCCAGCTACATCCAGGGTGTAGTCCGGCAGGTCGACATGGGTTGCAAAAACGCTGGAACCCCACTCGCCCTGCTCGCCATAGCCGGTCAGCACGGCCCACGGAATAATCCCGCCGCCAGCGGCGCCCTCAATGCTCGACGCCCCACCCGTGGCGATTAAACGACCATTGTCAGCAGCCACACATTGCGTAACAGCGCACAACGCGCACCCCAGAACGATCAAAAATTTGTGGGTCATAACTCAATTAACCACCAGGCCGGGTGAAAACAGGGACTTGGCCATCCAGGCTTCGAAGGCGACGGCGGGCAACGGACGGCTGATTAGATAGCCCTGAGCCGTGTCGCAGTGCCAACGCTCCAGTAACTTGAGACTGTGTTCGTACTCGACGCCCTCCGCGACCACCTTTAGCCCCAGGTTGTGGCTCATCTCAATGGTAGAACGCACGATCACCGCGTCCTCGCTGGTTTCATCCAGGTTGCGAATGAACGATTGGTCAATTTTCAACTCCTGCACCGGCATACGCTTGAGATGTGCCAGTGACGAATAGCCTGTACCGAAGTCATCCACCGACAGGCTGATGCCAAGATCGCGCAAGCGGTTAAGTACGATCAGTGCCTGCGCAGGCTCGCGCATGATGGCGCTTTCGGTGATTTCGAAAATGAGTTGTTCCGCTGGCACGCCGTATAACTTGAGCAGTTTCACGACTCGGTCCACGAGTTGGTCACCGTGCAGGTCATCGGCAGAGATATTGACCGACACCTGCAAGTGCAGGCCTCGCCTGCTCCATTCTGCCAACTGGCGCATGCACTCTTCGATGACCCAGTTGGTCAGCAACTGAATGCTACCCGTGCGCTCGGCCAGCACGATGAACTCGGCAGGTGAGACATTACCGAACTGCGGATGTGTCCAGCGCAACAGGGCTTCAGCCTGATGCACCGTCCCTTGCCGAATATCCAGCTTGGGCTGGTAATGCAGCAGCAGCTCACCTTTTTTCGCGGCATGCCGAAGGTCACGAATCAGGCTGATCTGACGCTGGTGAGCAAGATCGCGACCGTCCTGATAGACCTGCAAACGGCCTGGCAGATTCACGGCATCCTGACGTGCGATCGCGGCGCGTTTAAGCAGTTCTTCAGAAGAATCGCCCTGCTCGGGATAGCTGGCAATGCCGATACTGCATTCCAGCGTCACGTCATTGCTGTCCACCTGTTGAGGTTGACCCAACATGCGTTGCAGTTGATCGGCCCGCCCCACCGCACCGTCACTACCAGTGTGGTCGAGCAACACCAGAAACTCATTGGCCGTCAGCCGCGCAAGCGTGTCACCAGGCTGCAAGATATCCTGCAAGCGCTTGCCGATCTGTTGCATCAATTGGTCGACACCTGCTGAGCCACACGAATCGCTGATCGCCAGATAGTTATCGATACTCAAATACAACAAGGTCATGGAGCGCTGAGCCGTGATGGAACTGCTCAGGCGCTCCATGGCAAGTGCGCGATTGGGTAAGCCGGTCAGCGGATCATGCAGTGCGTTGTGTGCCAGTTGATCTTCGCGAACGGCAATGCCTTGCTGCATCGTATTGATGGCAGAGGCCAACTGACCCAACTCATCGCTGCGGGCCAGTGTGACGGGTGTTTTGTAATCGCCCTCGCCAATACGTCTGGCAGCCTCGGCCAACACCTGAACCGGTTGTGAAACACTGCGCGCCAGGCCCAGCGTGCCGATCAACGAAGCCAGCAGCGCGACGATCGAAATCCAGAAGATTTTTTCGTCCAGAGGCGCGAACGCCAACATGGCTTTATCCATCGGGCTTTGCAGCAGCGCGAACACTTGCTCCTGACTCCCGTCGATACTGTCCAGCACCATCGTCTGACTGAGGAAACTCAGGCCACCATGCTCGGTGGTGTGCATATGATCTTCAGCAGGATTGAGCATCAGCGCTATCAGGCTATCATCCAGCTCTGCCGGTTGCGTGCTGATCAAGCGTCCGGGCTTACCGTTCTCGACAGTAAGGAACGAAACTTCCAGGCCGCTGAGCGAGCGCAGAGACTGGGCAAGCTCGGCGTCCATGCTGAAACCCATGACCACTCGGCCGATCGGCAGTGGTGCAAGGACGGTGCTTTCGACCAGCAGATGCGGCACGCCGCCACCCGGGACTATCACCGTCGACTGACCCTTACGACGCGCATCGCGCAAGGTCTGGTCAAACGGGAATTTGCTGCCCTCAACAATGCCCGGCATGGTGCTGGCTATGACGGTGCCGTCCATGCCCAGCAGAAACATGTCGTTGGCATTGATCCGACTGCCGTGGTTGAGCAACACGGAGCGAATAGTCAATGCATCAGAACTGGCGACCGCATCACGAAAGCCGAAGTCGGCCGAAACCAGTTGCACGCCGTCACGCAGCCGCTTGCCACGCATGTCCATGACGTCGGCGAACACACGAGCACCCACCTCCAGCTGGGTCTGCGCCTGGGATCTGACCGCGTCCCCGGTTGCAGCCTTGACGGCGAGAAACACTGCGACCACCACAACCAGCAGTAACGCAATAAGCACGCAGGCTATTCGGGCCTGAAAGCTGGTGCGCAGGTTCATTGGTGGGCAGCTTTATGAAAAGCATCGCCGAACGTGTCAGCGGCAGGTGCCGAGGATTTCTCGTCTTCTCCTGGCTCCACTTTCAGCCTGAAGTCCTTGCTCAGTCCCGCGGCAGGCACCTCAAAGTCGCCGCCACTGGTCGGCTGCATATCAATGGTCTTGGGGTGCCACAAGGTCGCCGAATAATGCCCGGCCGACATATCCTCGAATTTCACTACACCATTGGCATCACTGACCGCGAACCAGGGCTCATCGGTGACATAGATGTAGCCCACCATCCAGTCATGAATGTTGCAGCCCAGCACAACTACGCCCGGCTTGTCGAACAGCAGCGGATCGGAAGGCGTGCCGCTGTAAAGGCGCAGTTCAAAGCGCTTGGCCGGAGAAAATGAATAAACCTGATGGCGAATGTTGTCGCTGTTGGGGAATTTGACTTCAGTGTTGCTGTGCACGGCCAATACCCGCGGCGCAAACTCCTGATCACGCTGGTCCATGTTCGCCTTGAGTACGACGGCAGTTTTGCCCGGCGGCCCTTGCAGGGTCAGGACAGCGTTTGGCAGGGGCTTGCCCTCTTGATCGACGACGCGAGCAGTCAGCGTGGCCGCCGGAGCAGCCACTGCGAACGCCCAACAGCCGACCAAAACGAACAGCGAAGCAAATTTATTCATAAGCTCAATCCACATCGGCAAAGCCGGATAAAACCACGCCAGCCTTGGCAACGAAGGGTCTTGTTCGCAGCGTAGCTGCGGTCAGACAGAAGATCACGCGCCGAGAAGAGGCATTTAGCCATCACCGCTCAGTAATCGACGAAAGGTTGTTACTGTGCCCTGAATGGCTTGTTTTTCCTTCCTCTCAATAGGCTATCGACAGAAGCCATTGAAACCTGAGCGCGACTGCCCCATCTAAGCACCATGTTCAATTGTGCAGGTGCCCCATGAGCGACCAGCAAGCAGACTCACAAGATTTGTCAGACGACGTAGAAGCCGAGCCCGAAGTGACACTGAGCTCCACCAGCACCTCGCTCGCATTGCCAGGGCAGAACCTGCCGGACAAGGTCTATATCATCCCGATTCACAACCGCCCCTTCTTCCCGGCTCAAGTATTGCCGGTGATAGTCAACGAAGAGCCCTGGGCTGAGACCCTGGAGCTGGTCAGCAAGTCTGATCACCACTCGCTGGCGCTTTTCTTCATGGACACACCGCCGGAAGATCCACGGCACTTCAATACCGGGGCTTTGCCGGAGTACGGCACGCTGGTCAAGGTGCATCACGCCAGCCGTGAAAACGGCAAACTGCAATTTGTCGCCCAGGGCCTGAGCCGGGTTCGGATCAAGACCTGGTTAAAGCATCATCGTCCGCCGTATCTGGTGGAGGTCGAAT
Source organism: Pseudomonas sp. ICMP 561 (assembly GCF_002699985.1). Lineage (GTDB taxonomy): Bacteria > Pseudomonadota > Gammaproteobacteria > Pseudomonadales > Pseudomonadaceae > Aquipseudomonas > Aquipseudomonas quasicaspiana. Next base: position 6,126 of record NZ_LKBT01000011.1, read on the forward strand.
ATCCGCATCAGCCCAATGAGCCAACCGACGAGGTCAAGGCCTATGGCATGGCCTTGATCAACGCCATCAAGGAGCTGCTGCCGCTCAATCCGCTTTACAGCGAAGAGCTGAAAAACTACCTCAACCGCTTCAGCCCCAACGATCCGTCGCCGCTGACTGACTTCGCCGCTGCGCTGACTTCAGCGACCGGTGTCGAGTTGCAGCAGGTCCTCGACTGCGTTCCGATGCTCAAACGCATGGAAAAAGTCTTGCCCATGCTGCGCAAGGAAGTCGAAGTCGCACGTCTGCAAAAGGAAATCTCCGCGGAGGTGAACCGCAAGATCGGTGAACACCAGCGCGAGTTCTTCCTCAAGGAGCAGCTCAAGGTCATCCAGCAGGAGCTGGGCCTGAGCAAAGACGACCGTAGTGCGGACATCGAGCAGTTCGAGGCCCGTCTGGAAGGCAAAACCTTGCCCGCGCAGGCCCGCAAACGCATCGATGAAGAAATCAACAAACTCAAAGTGCTGGAAACCGGCTCTCCGGAATATGCGGTCACCCGTAACTATCTGGACTGGGCCAGCTCGGTGCCGTGGGGTGTCTTCGGTAAAGACAAACTGGACCTCAAGCACGCCCGCAAAGTGCTGGACCAACACCACGCGGGTCTGGACGACATCAAGACCCGGATCCTCGAATTCCTTGCGGTCGGTGCCTACAAAGGCGAGATCAGTGGTTCGATCGTGTTGCTGGTGGGCCCGCCGGGCGTCGGCAAGACCAGTGTCGGACGTTCGATTGCTGAATCGCTAGGCCGACCTTTCTATCGCTTCAGTGTCGGCGGCATGCGCGACGAGGCCGAGATCAAGGGCCATCGCCGCACCTACATTGGCGCTCAACCCGGCAAGCTGGTGCAGGCGCTCAAGGATATGGAGGTGATGAACCCGGTCATCATGCTCGATGAAATCGACAAGATGGGCCAGAGCTTCCAGGGCGACCCGGCGTCAGCGTTGCTGGAAACCCTCGATCCCGAACAGAACGTTGAATTCCTCGATCACTACCTGGATCTGCGTCTGGACCTGTCGAAAGTGCTGTTCGTCTGCACTGCCAACACCCTGGACTCGATCCCCGGCCCTCTGCTGGACCGGATGGAAGTGATTCGCCTGTCGGGTTACATCACCGAAGAAAAGATGGCGATTGCCAAGCGTCACCTGTGGCCCAAGCAACTGGAAAAGGCTGGGGTGTCCAAGGGCAGCCTGAGCATCAGCGACACGGCTCTGCGTTCGATCATTGAAGGTTATGCGCGGGAAGCGGGTGTGCGGCAGTTGGAAAAACAACTGAGCAAAGTCGTGCGCAAGGCAGTGGTGAAATTGATCGACGCGCCCAAGTCGACGATCAAGGTTGGCCCAAAAGATCTGGAAGCCTCGCTGGGCATGCCGGTCTTTCGTAACGAGCAAGTACTGGCGGGTACCGGCGTTATCACCGGTCTGGCCTGGACCAGCATGGGCGGCGCGACCCTGCCGATCGAAGCAACGCGGATTCACACCCTCAATCGTGGTTTCAAACTCACGGGGCAATTGGGTGAGGTGATGAAAGAGTCGGCAGAAATCGCTTACAGCTACGTCAGTTCGAACCTCAAGCAATTTGGCGGCGATCCGACTTTCTTTGACGAAGCGTTCGTGCATCTGCACGTTCCCGAAGGTGCGACGCCAAAAGACGGCCCGAGCGCCGGGGTGACCATGGCCAGTGCCTTGCTGTCTCTGGCTCGCAACCAGGCGCCGAAGAAAGGCGTGGCAATGACGGGCGAACTGACGCTGACCGGGCATGTACTACCGATTGGCGGCGTGCGAGAGAAAGTCATCGCGGCCCGCCGACAGAAGATCAACGAACTGATCCTGCCCGAGCCTAACCGCGGCAACTTCGAGGAGCTGCCGGACTATCTGAAGGAAGGGATTACCGTGCACTTCGCCAAGCGCTTTGCGGATGTGGCAAAGGTGTTGTTCTGACCCTGACACCGCGCTACCCGGTAGGACCCAACTTGTTCGCGAGGCGTCAAACCTGTCCCACCGCGTCAAACCTCTCGGCAACAAGTTACCTCCTACCGGACACGTCAATACCCGGTAGAAGCGAACTTGTTCGCGAGGCGTCAGACCTGAAACAGCGCGTCAAACCTCTCGGCAACAAGTTACCTCCTACCGGACACGTCACTACCCGGTAGGAGCGAACTTGTTCGCGAGGCGTCAGACCTGTCCCACCGCGTCAAACCTCTCGGCAACGAGTTACCTCCTACCGGACACGTCACTAACCGGTAGGAGCGAACTTGTTCGCGAGGCGTCAAACCTGTCACACCGCGTCAAACCTCTCGGCAACAAGTTACCTTCTACCGGACACGTCACTACCCGGTAGGAGCGAACTTGTTCGCGAGGCGTCAGACCTGTCCCACCGCGTCAAACCCTCTCGGCAACAAGTTACCTCCTACCGGACACGTCACTAACCGGTAGGAGCGAACTTGTTCGCGAGGCGTCAGACCTGTCCCACCGCGTCAACTCTCGGCAACAAGTTACCTCCTACCGGACACGTCACTACCCGGTAGGAGCGAACTTGTTCGCGAGGCGTCAGACCTGAACCACCGCGTCAACTCTCGGCAACAAGTTACCTCCTACCGGACACGTCACTAACCGGTAGGAGCGAACTTGTTCGCGAGGCGTCAGAACTGAACCACCGCGTCAAACCTCTCGGCAACAAGTTACCTCCTACCGGACACGTCACTAACCGGTAGGAGCGAACTTGTTCGCGAGGCGTCAGACCTGAACCACCGCGTCAACTCTCGGCAACAAGTTACCTCCTACCGGACACGTCACTACCCGGTAGGAGCGAACTTGTTCGCGAGGCGTCAGACCTGTCCCACCGCGTCAAACCCTCTCGCCAACAAGCTAACTCTCTCCCACACCCATAATTCATCGGTTATGCTCCGGTCTCGTTTGAAGACCGGAGCCACCATGCCCACTGCCCGTCTGCTAGCCCTGCTAAGCCTGTCGCTGCTCACTGCCTGTGCGCAGCAACCCAAACATATCGTCACCCTCGAAGATCAAAGCGACTGCCCACTGCCCCTCAAAACGGGCCAGACGTTGATACTGAGTTTGCCCAGCTCGCCCACCACCGGTTATCGCTGGCAGATCCAGGACGCTGCGTCGTCAATTCTGCGCAGTCTCGGCCCTGAGGTTTATAACAACTCAGGTGACAAGAACATGGTCGGTAGCGCTGGCCAATCGGTGTGGCGCTATCAGGCGTCGACTGCCGGAACCGGTCGCCTGCTGATGATTTATCAACAGCCCTGGGCCCCGGAAATACCACCGGAACAGACCTTCGACTGCACCATTACCGTCAACTGAAGAGGTTTTGCTGTCGTTCGATGAGATGAGGTTTCAGCCGAGGCGCGGATTTGGCTAAAATGCCGCACTTTTCAGCCCCCGCCGGAACCACCGTGAGCAAAGAACCCGACCGCATTTTCGCCCAGCCCCTTGCCCAGGTGCCGGACTTCGCCTTCAACGAAGACGTGGTGCGGGTCTTCCCGGACATGATCAAGCGTTCGGTGCCCGGCTATCCGACGATTGTCGAAAACCTTGGCGTGCTCTCCGCGCAATTCGCCCAACCCAACAGCGTGCTGTATGACCTGGGCAGTTCACTCGGCGCTGTCACGCAAGCCTTGCGCCGCCATGTGCGGGTCGAAGGGTGCAAAGTGATCGCAGTGGATAACTCGGCCGCCATGGTCGAGCGCTGCCGGGAATACCTGAATGCGCAGGACTCGATGTTTCAGGAGTTGCTGCCGGTACAAGTGATTGATGGCGACATTCTGGCCCTTGAGTTTCAGCCTGCTTCAGTGGTCGCACTCAATTTCACTCTGCAATTCATCGCCCCCGAGCAGCGCCTGGCTTTGCTGAGCCGTATTCGTCAGGCACTTATCCCCGGCGGCGCGCTGATTCTGTCCGAAAAGCTGCGTTTCAATGATGAGCAGGAACATGCGTTGCTCACCGACCTGCACATCGCGTTCAAGCGTGCCAACGGCTACAGCGAGCTGGAAATCGCCCAGAAGCGCAGCGCGATCGAAAACGTGATGAAACCCGACAGCCTCGAAGAACACCGCCAACGCCTGCTCGACGCGGGCTTTTCCAAGGTGGTGCCGTGGTTCCAGTGCCTTAACTTTGCCTCGTTGATTGCCCTGCCATGATTGATCTTGCCCCACTGGTCCGCCGTCTGGCGGGCACTCCTCTGGCTGAATGGGCCAACGGCCTGCAGGCTCAACTCGACACGAAAATGGCCAAGGGTCATGGCGACCTGGAGCGCTGGCAAGGTGCCCTCAATGCGCTGCCGGACTTAGTACCGTCGCGTGTCGAACTCAAGGACAGCTTTACCCTCGACGTCGATTGTGACGATGAGACCCGGACACAAACCCGTACAGCTTTGATGGGGCTATCTCCCTGGCGCAAAGGCCCGTTCGATGTATTCGGCGTGCACATTGATACCGAGTGGCGTTCAGACTGGAAGTGGTCGCGTGTCTCGCCGCACCTGAACCTCAAGGGCAAGCGCGTGCTGGATGTGGGTTGTGGCAACGGCTACTACCAATGGCGCATGCTGGGTGCCGGGGCTGACAGCGTGATCGGTGTCGATCCGAACTGGCTGTTTTTCTGTCAGTTCCAGGCCATGCAGAAATACCTGCCCGACTTACCGGCGTGGCATCTGCCGTTTGCCCTGGAGGACCTGCCCCCGCGTCTGGAAGGCTTCGACACAGTGTTTTCCATGGGCGTGTTGTATCACCGCAAGTCGCCCATTGATCACTTGCTGGCGCTCAAGGATTGTCTGGTCAAAGGTGGCGAACTGGTGCTCGAAACCATGGTGGTGGAAGGCGACGTGCATCAGGTGCTTGTCCCGGAAGATCGCTACTCACAGATGCGAAACGTGTGGTTCCTGCCTTCTGTGCCCGCCCTCGAATTGTGGCTACGCCGCGCAGGCTTCGTGGATGTGCGTTGCGTGGATGTCAGCGTGACCACTGTTGAGGAACAACGCGGTACGGAGTGGATGCGCTACCAGTCGCTGAGCGACTTCCTTGACCCGGACGATCACAGCAAAACCGTGGAAGGCCTGCCAGCGCCGATGCGCGCGGTGATTGTGGGGCGTAAGCCTTAGATCTCTACATCACTAAACCTGTAGGAGTGAGCTTGCTCGCGATAGCTTCAGATTAGTCAAATCACATTTCGGCTGATACCGGATCGCGAGCAAGCTCACTCCTACAGATAGGGTTAACCTTTATAAGCCGCCGTAACAATCAACGCTTTCATCTCTGCCACAGCAGCCTTGAAACCCACGAACAGCGCATGGGCCACCAATGCGTGGCCGATGTTAAGTTCGTTGATGCCCTTGATCGCCGCCACGGCTTCAACGTTGTGGTAATGCAGGCCGTGACCGGCATTGACGATCAAGCCTTCGCTCCAGCCAAAAGCCACGCCATCAGCAATCCGCTGCAGCTCTTCAGCGACTTCAGTAGGCGTTTGAGCATCTGCATAGCGGCCAGTATGTAACTCGATAGCCGGAGCGCCTACACGCCTGGAAGCGGCAATCTGTTGCTCATCGGCATCGATAAACAGCGACACTTCACAGCCAATCCTGCTCAAACGCTCAACCGCCGCCTTGATCCGGGCTTCTTGCCCTGCAACGTCCAGACCGCCCTCAGTGGTAAGCTCCTGACGTGTTTCCGGTACAAGGCAAACGTGAGCCGGACGGATACGCTCGGCAAATGCGAGCATCTCATCGGTAACGCCCATTTCGAAGTTCATGCGGGTCTGCAACACATCCTTGAGCAGCAGAACGTCGCGCTCCTGAATGTGACGACGGTCTTCACGCAAATGCACGGTGATGCCATCTGCACCCGCCTCTTCAGCGTCCAGCGCGGCCTTGACCGGATCCGGGTAACGCGTACCGCGGGCCTGACGCAAGGTGGCAACATGGTCGATGTTTACGCCAAGAAGGATGCGAGTGCTGTGAGTCACGGGTGTCTCCTGAAATATGATCGAAACAGGTCGGTGAGCATAAAGCCTGGTTACGGCTTGCGAAACAGTTCGCGACTGACCAATGGGCGGCCGCCCAGATGTACAGCCAGCGCCTGACGCATCAGTCGCTTGGCAGCGGACAAAGCACCCGGAGCACTCCAGTCGGCTTGCGCCATAGCCAGCAACTCGGTGCCATTGAACAATCCTGGCTGTAACAGATACACCTGTTCAAGCCCCGCATCCACTTGCAGCCGATACATGCCCATGGCATCCAGTGGTTCGCCATTGATGTCGACATCCAGCGCGAAGCCGTAGCCCAGATCATCCAGCAGACGCCATTCGAAGGAGCGCAGCAATGGCTCCAGCGGTCGCCCCTCTGCCAGGGCTTGCAACGTTGCGGCGTAGTGATCGAACACGGCGGGATGGGGGTCTTCGGCAGGCAACAGGCGGATCAGCAGTTCGTTGAGGTAAAGCCCGCTGAACAATGCATCACCCACCATCCAGCTGGCGACGCCGGAGCTTTCCATACGCCCGACATTTTTCAGCTCGCCACGGCCACGGAATTCCACTTCCAGCGGGACAAACGGCCGCGCCAATGTCCCCGCCTTGCCGCGCGCACTGCGCAGCACTGCACGCAAGCGACCTTGAGGCGTGAGGAAGTCCACCAGCGCGCTGTTTTCACGGTACGCCCGGCTGTGCAACACGTAAGCAGGTTGGCCGACTGGCACGCTGATCATTTCAGGGCGGCTCGAGAGAAGCGAAGGCGTTCAGGCAATCCGGTACCGCCGCACGGGCAGTACCGGACAGATCAGGATTTACAGGTCGCCGTAGCCAAGCGAACGCAGGGCGCGTTCGTCATCGGACCAGCCGCCTTTGACTTTGACCCAAAGATTGAGCATGACCTTGGAGTCGAACAGCAACTCCATGTCGCGGCGCGCTTCAGTGCCGATACGCTTGATGCGATCGCCCTTGTCGCCAATGATGATTTTCTTCTGGCCGTCACGCTCAACAAGAATCAAGGCATGGATATGCAGGGTTTTGCCCTGCTGCTTGAATTCTTCGATTTCCACGGTGATCTGGTAAGGCAGCTCGGCACCCAACTGGCGCATGATCTTCTCACGGACCAGCTCGGCGGCGAGGAAGCGGCTGCTGCGGTCGGTGATCTGGTCTTCCGGGAAGAAGTGATCGTTTTCCGGCAGGTGCGAAGCAATCAAACTTTCCAGCGCGTCAAGATTGTGCCCGTGTTGCGCGGAAATCGGCACGATGGACGCATTCGGCAGCTGGCCTTGCAGCCACTCCAGATGCGGCATCAGCTCAGCCTTGTCTTCGATCCGGTCGGTCTTGTTGATCGCCAGGATCAGTGGGCCCTGAACATACTGCACGCGTTCGAGAACCATCTGGTCTTCGTCGGTCCAGCGGGTACGGTCAACCACGAAGATGACAACATCAACGTCTTTCAACGCAGCCGAGGCCGTCTTGTTCATGTAGCGATTGAGCGCCTTCTCGCCATTCTTGTGCATGCCCGGTGTATCGACGTAGATAGCCTGCACAGCGCCTTCGGTCTTGATGCCCAGCATGTTGTGGCGAGTGGTCTGCGGCTTGCGCGAGGTAATCGCCAGCTTCTGACCAAGAATGTGGTTGAGCAGCGTAGATTTGCCCACGTTCGGGCGGCCGACGATGGCAACGTAGCCACAGCGTGTTGCGGTTGAATCAGTCATGGCCGTTCTCCACGCCAAGGGCAATGAGTGCTGCGGCCGCTGCTACCTGTTCGGCAATACGACGGCTGACACCCTGACCCCGGCTTTTTTCATTCAATAAGGTGATCTCGCATTCGACAAAAAATGTCCGGCAATGCGGTTCGCCCTGGATATCCACCACTTCGTAACGCGGCAGCTCACAGGCACGCGACTGCAGAAACTCCTGCAATCGGGTTTTTGGATCTTTGTTGGTGTCGACCAGCGTCAGGCTGTCGAACTCCGTGGTCAGCCAGGCCAGCACGCGTTCGCGAGCCATCTCCATGCCTGCATCCAGATAAATCGCACCAATCAGCGCCTCAAGGGCGTCGGCCAGAATCGACTCACGACGGAAGCCGCCGCTCTTCAATTCGCCAGACCCGAGGCGCAGGTACTCACCCAGATCAAAACCGCGGGCCAGCAAGGCCAGGGTTTCGCCTTTCACCAGACGCGCTCGCAGACGCGACAACTGGCCTTCACGTGCCTGCGGGAAGCGGTCAAACAGCGCTTCACCCGCAACGAAGTTCAGAATGGCATCACCGAGGAACTCCAGACGCTCATTATTGCGACCGGCGAAGCTACGGTGAGTCAGGGCCAGGACCATCAGTTCCTGATCCTTGAAGGTATAGCCGAGCTGACGCTCCAGGCGACTCAAGGAAACGCTCACGGTTTACCCACGCTGATGGTGTCGTCGAACATGACCACCAGATCAATGTTGCGGATCAATGGTTCACGTTGTTCATATTTCAAATGGGCAACGAACCTGTTGTTCACTACCGTCACGCTTAACGCCTTGTTCAAATCCACATCCCGAATACTGTTGACCTGCATATTCTTCCCGACATAGCTGTAAAAATCGCTGATCGTAGTGATTTCCAGAGCAGGGTTGCTGTCGACCGCATTAATGATTTTCTTCATCTCCCTGTTATCCAGGTAATGCGGGACCAGCTTGAAAGCCACACTCAGTGCGAAAATCCCCAGCGCTGCCGCCAGCAATACTCCTGTAAACGACCATCCCTTTTGCGAACCGGCGAACGTCATGTACGACTCCAAGGATAGCTCGTCACTGCACTCGCAGATGTTCCCACCAGTCGCAGCACATTTTTCGAGCAACCCAAATGACATACGGCGCTGTAGAAAACAGCGCCGTATTGATTACTTTATCAACCCAACCCGCGAGAAGTTAGGGAAGTGACTCAGTTTTGGCTCAGGCCAGCTCATCCATACGGCAAAGGCTTTGCCGACGATGTTCTTGTCCGGAACCATACCCAGCTCATCCTTGGGAATATTGGGATCATCCCAGTAGCGGCTGTCGTTGGAGTTGTCGCGGTTGTCGCCCATCATGAAGTAATGGCCGGCCGGCACTGTCCACTCGTGGTCAGGCTGCGCACGGTAACGAGTCATTTCCTGACGGATCTGATGCTCGACTTCACCCAGCTTCTCGCTGTACAGCTCTGCACTGCCCAGAGTTCCGGGCTCAGTACCGATCAGTTGCTTGGCAACCAGCTCACCGTTGATGAAAAGCTTCTTGTCACCGGTGTAGCGGATCCGGTCACCCGGTAAACCGATTACACGCTTGATGTAGTTGACGCTCGGGTCGCTCGGGTAGCGGAACACCATAACGTCACCGTGTTTCGGTTCGCCGATCGAGATCACTTTCTCATCGATGACCGGCAAGCGAATCCCGTAAGAGAACTTGTTCACCAGGATGAAGTCACCTACCCGCAGCGTCGGAATCATCGACCCGGAGGGTATCTGAAACGGCTCGACCAGAAACGAACGCAGCACCAGGACGATGAACAGTACCGGGAAGAACGATTTGCCGTATTCAACCAGCAAAGGTTCCTTGTTCAGGCGCTCTACCACCGCAACATCCGGCTGGCTGACACTGCCTTGATACGTTGTGATGGCAGTCCGGCGACGAGGAGCCAGGATGACCAGATCAAGCAACGCCAGCAAACCGCAGACGAATACAGCGATGACCAGCAACAGCGGGAAATTTAGTGACATAGGACCTGACTATTCCAACCTGAGCACTGCAAGGAAAGCTTCTTGTGGAATTTCCACGTTGCCGACCTGCTTCATGCGTTTCTTACCGGCCTTTTGCTTCTCAAGCAATTTACGTTTCCGGCTGACGTCGCCGCCGTAACATTTGGCCAATACGTTCTTTCTGAGTGCCTTGACGGTCGTACGCGCAATGATCTGACCACCAATGGCAGCCTGAATCGCTACGTCGAACATCTGCCGAGGAATCAGCTCTTTCATTTTCTCGGTCAACGCACGGCCTTTGTAAGCCGCGTTGTCACGGTGCACGATCAGCGCCAGTGCATCGACCTTCTCGGCGTTGATCAGGACGTCCAGCTTCACCAGATTCGCGGACTGATAACGGTCGAAATGATAGTCCAGCGATGCATAACCACGGCTTACCGATTTGAGACGGTCGAAGAAGTCCAGAACCACTTCGTTCATCGGCAAATCGTAGGTCACTTGCACCTGAGTACCAAGGAACAGCATGTCGTGCTGAACACCACGCTTCTCGATACACAGAGTAATGACGTTACCAAGGTGTTCCTGCGGCACAAGAATATTTGCCCGAACGATAGGTTCGCGCATGTCTTCTACAGCGGAAAGGTCTGGAAGCTTGGACGGGTTATCGACATAAATCGTTTCACCGGTCTTGAGCAACAGCTCGAAGATAACCGTCGGCGCTGTGGTGATCAGGTCCAGATCGTACTCGCGCTCCAGACGCTCCTGGATGATCTCCATGTGCAGCATGCCGAGGAAGCCGCAACGGAAGCCGAAGCCCAGTGCGTCAGAGCTTTCTGGCGAATACTGCAAGGACGAGTCATTCAGCGTCAGCTTTTGCAGCGCTTCGCGGAAGTCTTCAAAGTCATCGGAGCTGACCGGGAACAGACCAGCGTAAACCTGCGGCTGAATGCGTTTGAAACCGGGCAGGACTTCAACATCCGGCGTGGTGCTCAACGTCAGCGTGTCACCGACCGGCGCGCCGTGAATGTCTTTGATGCCGGCGATGATGAAACCTACTTCGCCGGCTTTCAGGTCAACGGTGGCGGTGTGCTTGGGGCTGAAAACGCCCACGCTGTCGACCAGGTGCATCTTGCCGGTGGACTTCACGAGGATCTTGTCGCCCTTTCTCACCCGGCCGTGACGGACACGCACCAGGGAGACAACGCCCAGGTAGTTGTCGAACCACGAGTCGATGATCAACGCTTGCAGCGGATCTTCGATGTTGCCGGTAGGTGCAGGAATGGTGTGAACCAGACGCTCCAGTACCTCAGCAACGCCCATGCCGCTCTTGGCGCTGCACGCCACGGCATCGGTGGCGTCAATGCCGATGATCTTCTCGATTTCGTCCTTGACGCGGTCCGGATCGGCCTGCGGCAAGTCCATCTTGTTCAGGACCGGCATGACCTCAAGGCCCTGCTCGATGGCGGTGTAGCAGTTGGCAACAGACTGTGCCTCAACGCCTTGACCGGCATCCACAACCAGCAACGCACCTTCGCACGCGGCCAGGGAACGGCTGACTTCATAGGTGAAGTCGACGTGACCCGGGGTGTCGATGAAGTTCAGCTGGTAGGTTTTACCGTCATTGGCCTTGTAGTGCAGCGTAACGCTGTGGGCCTTGATGGTGATCCCGCGCTCACGCTCGAGATCCATGGAGTCAAGTACCTGAGCTTCCATTTCACGCTCGGACAAGCCGCCGCACATTTGAATGAAGCGGTCGGCCAGCGTCGACTTGCCATGGTCAATGTGGGCGATGATGGAGAAATTACGGATATGACTCAAATCACTCACGGATCAACACTCAAAAAGGTTGCAGGCAGATTGCCCGCCGAAAAATAGCCGGGAATTGTACCTGAACTAACGCTTGGGCGTCACGTTCAGCGGCGACAGGATCAACATTAGAGCGCACACCGCGCACAAAAAAGGGCGGTAAGCACCGCCCTTTTCGCTGATCGACCCGACTATTCAGCCAGCTTGAAGGTGATGAAGCTCGCACGCCCCTGACGCAGTACGCGCATGGAAACCGAGCGATTCTTCGGCAAGCCTTTGGCAATTTCGGTGAAGTTCTTCGCCGAGCTGATGGCCTGATTGTTCAAGTGGGTAATCACATCGCCAGCCTGCAAGCCGATGAGAGCCGCCGGACCGTCGGTCACTTCCTTGATGACGACACCACCCTTGAGTTCAAGCGTCTTCTGCTGCTCAGCGGTCAAGTCCACAACCGATACACCCAGACGATTGCTGCTGCGCTCGGCGCCAGCAGCATCCCCGGCGCCCATTTCCTGACCTTCGTCAGGCAACGCACCTACGGTGACGTTCAGGGTCTGGCGTTTACCGTCGCGAATAATACCCAACTCAGCCTTGCTGCCATCTTTGAGATTGCCAATCAGGTGCGGCAAATCAGCCGACATCACGATAGGCGTGCCATTGGCACTCAGGATCACGTCGCCCACCTGCAGGCCACCCTTCGCAGCCGGACCATTGTCGAGGACTTGCGCAACCAGTGCACCGGCAGGCTTGTCCAGACCGAAGGATTCAGCCAGGTCTTTGTTGACCTCTTGAATCACAACCCCCAGCCAGCCACGGTTTACCTTGCCGCTGGCCTTGATCTGATTGGCAACATCCAGCGCTACGTCGATAGGAATCGCGAACGACAGCCCCATGAAGCCACCGGAGCGAGTGAAAATCTGCGAGTTGATGCCGACCACCTCGCCCGCCATGTTGAACAGCGGACCACCGGAGTTACCCGGGTTGATCGCCACGTCGGTCTGGATGAACGGCACGTATGTGTCGTTAGGCAGACTACGGCCCTTGGCGCTGACGATACCTTTGGTCACGGAATGGTCAAAACCGAACGGCGAACCGATCGCCAGCACCCACTCGCCGACCTTCAGTTTCTCGGAGTTGCCGAGTTTGACGGTTGGCAGGTCTTTGCCTTCGATCTTCAATACCGCCACGTCAGTACGTGGATCAGTGCCAACCAGCTTGGCTTTGAGTTCGCTGCGATCGGACAGACGAACCAGAATCTCGTCAGCGCCGTCGATCACGTGGTTATTGGTCAACACATAACCATCAGCCGAGATAATGAACCCGGAGCCTAGAGATTGCGCTTCACGCTGACGATCTCCACGACCCGAACCAGGCGGACGGGAGCCAGGCGGAACGCTGCGCTCAAGAAACTCGCGCAACATCGGCGGCAGGCCTTCAAGGTCAGGCATTTGATTCTGGGCGACCGAACGCTCGGGCATTTTCTGCCGGGTACTGATATTCACGACGGCCGGCGAGGCTTGCTCTACGAGCGTGGTGAAGTCCGGCAGCGACTCGGCCTGAGCGGAGACGACTTGCCCGAGCATCAGCACGGCAGCAAATAGTGAAAGATAGGATTTCAAGCTTGGTATAGACATACGGCTCCCGTTCACAACGAGCAGAGTTAAGCAGTACAGACCGAAAGGCCCAATGAGCCTGCGTCCATGGCACTCGACCGAGTGCATATTTCCAGCAGCCATTTCCCTGACCCGGAAACAACAAAGGCCAGAGCTGCAAGGCTGTGACCTATAGAAAAAAACGAGAGTTTTTGCAACCTGGAAACCTCACCAAACATTTCGGCGAACTGACCAGAAATCCTGCAAAGGCTTGCTGTGCGGCTTGCCGAGCCCAAGATGAAACCTTCTACATCTTGGGCTCGAACCAGCACTTTTACGACCTACTTCTTGCTGGCTTGCAGATCGGTGCTGCGTAGCGAAAGCGCCACTCGCTCAGCGGTACCGATGGGCACTTCACCGACCACCGTCACCAACACATCGCCTTTAGGTGTCGTCAATCGACGAGACACGGCCACCGTAGGACCAAGCTGGGTACGCGTATCAGTCACCGCAGCGCCACTGATTGGCTCTACGAAAACCGAAAACCGGGCAATACCGTCGTCATACATCAGGTTACTGACCTGGACGCTGGTAGCCGGGTCTTTACGGACTGCACTGCTGCTGAGTTCAAAACCAGGCGGCATCCACTCCAGATGCCAAGGTGCCGGATTTTTCGAAGCTTCAGGCCTGGACTTGGCGACGTCCACTGCTTTGCAATCAGCACTGGCTTGCAACGCATGATCATCAGGGACGCTGGCAGTATCGAATTCGGTGAATTGAAAACGCTCCAGTAGTTGCCCTTTTTCGCTCAACAACAACGATTTGAGAGGCAAACCGGTTTCATCATCGAGGTGTAGTTCGATGCCGTAGCGATGCTGATCTTTAGGGCTCAAGGCAATGATTTTTGCCGCACGGCCCGCCACACGAGAGGTACCGACAACTTTCATGTCGTACCAGGCAGAGAGCTTTTTAGCATCGTATGCATGAACTGCAGAATCGGGGACATTAGACACTCCAGCCTCGAGAGTGCCGCTGACGCATTGGGTTATCCCATCAACGCGCAACACTTCCTGAGCAGAACCGTCCAGTTGAAGCAGACGCTCACGAACCTTGCCATCGGTGACCCGATGCCAGATTCGGTGAGTGGAGAAACTACCGTTTCGTTCGTAAACGAAGGTACCTTGAAAGCTTTGCTGCTGCTCAGCCTGCGCAAGACGCTTTAGCGAATCTTGCGCTTCATCGGCGTGAGCGGGGAGGACAAGCCATCCACCAAGCAACAAAGGCAATAGAGGGATGGCGCGCATGATCCTCCTTAACGGTTTTCCAGGCTTGCAGCACGTGCGTAAGGCAGAGCGCTTTCAGTGCCTTTCAACGCAGCTTGCTGAGCATGTTGACGCAAGTAACCTGGCAGACGCTGGTCCTGCCCGGACTGACCTTGCAAAACACCATTGACCATCGGGCCTTGCGCAGGCTCGCTGCTCTCAGTGTAGCCAGCCAGTACGGCCGGACCTTTCACTTGCGGTACAGACATGCTGGCAGGCTGTGGAGCCTGTTGTGCAAGCTGTGCACCGGCGATGTCGTCCTGATTGTACAAACGTACACCAGCCAATACCGCTACGGTAACCGACGCTGCAACTGCCAGACGACCCAGGCTACGCCATGGACCACGAGCAGCTTTCAACGGGCTGACTTCATCGGCGATCGCGGCAGAAACTGCAGCCGTGATATCCAAGTGAGGGATCAACAGCTCTTTGTGCATCGCTGCACGAGCAATTTGATAACGCGACCATGTGGCGCGTGTATCCGCATCGTCAATGGCATTCAGTACCCGACGTAATTCCAGTTCGTCCGCTTCGTTATCCATCACTGCGGACAGCGATTCCTGCAGGGCTTCACGACTCATGGCGGTTCCTCTCTTGGCTATCGCCGCTGTCTCAGGATTCCTGCAACAACGGCTGCAGGGCTTTATCGATGGCTTCCCGAGCCCGGAAAATCCGAGAACGTACGGTACCCACCGGACATTGCATGACGCTGGCAATGTCTTCGTAACTCAGACCGTCGAACTCACGTAAAGTTAGGGCAGTACGTAAATCTTCCGGGAGAAGCTGGATAGTTCGATGGACAGTTCCCTCGATCTCATCCCTTAACAATGCACGCTCCGGCGACTCGATGTCCTTGAGGCCGTGATCGCCATCGTAGAACTCCGCGTCTTCAGACCTTACATCGCTATCAGGTGGTCGCCGACCGCGCGACACCAGATAGTTCTTCGCCGTGTTAATGGCGATGCGGTACAGCCACGTATAAAAGGCGCTGTCACCGCGAAAGTTTCCGAGCGCACGATAAGCCTTGATAAAAGCCTCTTGCGCTACGTCTTGAGCTTCATGGGTGTCGTGCACGAAACGCACGATCAACCCGAGAATCTTGTGCTGATACTTCAGCACCAACAGATCAAAAGCTCGCTTGTCGCCACGCTGAACGCGCTCGACCAGCTGCTGATCTTCTTCCTGGGTTAGCATGAACACTCCTCATGAAGCTTGAAGGAGCGCTGTACCAGCCAGTCTGTCGGCTTGCATACATAGACTCGGGCATCTCGCAAAAGTTCTCCCCTCCAGGCAAGTTTCCTGTGGACGCTCAATGGTCCGCACGGAAAAACGCAGCTCGAACCATGTCGGCTGCGCGAATAATCTAGTCGTCGAATTCGCTGGTGATAGCTTGATCAGCCCACTCAAAGCCGACGCCGTCCCTCTACAGGCAACCAGCTATTGAACCCGAGTGATCATAAAAAGTTCCCGAAGTTCGATAGCAGTTGTGAGACCAATAACACTCCGTACGTAGGAAGATAGCCGCAGCATTCAGCAATCTACGACCCAACTGACGCTAAACGGTATGCATTCAGACACGGACTGGAGCACAATCCGGGCCCTTCATAGTTCCACATTGCCATAAAGGCGCGGCTATTGTGCCGCTACACCCTTACTTATACTAGTGGCCGCAGCGTGCGGAATTCATAGATGAGCAAACATTTTCAACACGACGTACTAGTGATCGGCAGCGGCGCAGCAGGCTTGAGCCTCGCACTGACATTACCTGCTCATTTACGCATCGCGGTTCTGAGCAAGGGTGAGCTGGCCAATGGCTCTACGTTCTGGGCTCAGGGCGGCGTTGCGGCAGTTCTCGATCAAAGCGACACGGTGCAATCCCATGTAGAGGACACGCTCGATGCAGGCGGCGGACTGTGCAATGAAGACGCGGTGCGTTTTACCGTCGAACACAGTCGCGAAGCGATTCAGTGGCTTATCGATCAAGGCGTCCCCTTCACTCGCGAAGACCATTCGAGCCCTGAAGACACCGGCTTCGAATTCCATCTGACCCGTGAGGGTGGTCACAGTCATCGGCGCATCATTCACGCGGCAGATGCCACTGGCGCAGCAATTTTCACGACATTGCTGGAGCAGGCCAGATCACGACCCAATATCGAATTACTCGAACAAAGGGTCGCCATCGACCTGATCACTGAACGCCGCCTTGGCCTGGACGGACAACGCTGCCTCGGCGCCTATGTACTCAATCGCAGCAGCGGCGAAGTCGACACTTATGGTGCACGCTTCACTGTCCTGGCCTCCGGCGGCGCAGCCAAAGTCTACCTCTACACCAGTAACCCGGATGGCGCGTGCGGTGATGGTATCGCCATGGCCTGGCGGTCTGGTTGCCGGGTAGCCAATCTGGAATTCAACCAGTTTCACCCTACCTGCCTCTATCACCCGCAGGCCAAAAGCTTCCTGGTAACTGAAGCGCTACGTGGTGAAGGCGCCCACCTCAAACTGCCCAACGGCGAACGCTTCATGCAACGCTTCGATCCCCGTGCCGAACTGGCCCCTCGAGACATCGTCGCCCGCGCCATCGACCACGAGATGAAGCGCCTTGGCATCGATTGCGTCTATCTGGACATCAGCCATAAGCCTGAAGCCTTCATCAAGGGTCATTTCCCGACGGTCTATGAACGTTGCCTGGAGTTCGCCATCGACATCACCCGCCAGCCGATCCCGGTGGTACCCGCCGCGCATTACACCTGTGGCGGCGTGATTGTGGATTATCGCGGTCGTACCGACGTACCCAACCTGTACGCGATTGGCGAAACCAGTTGCACGGGTTTGCACGGTGCCAATCGCATGGCAAGTAACTCGCTGCTTGAGTGCTTCGTCTACGCCCGCTCGGCGGCGGCAGACATTCTCGAACAACTGCCGCAGATCCCGGACGTTGCGCCTTTGCCGATGTGGGATGCCAGCCAGGTGACCGACTCCGACGAAGACGTGATCATCGCTCACAACTGGGATGAGCTGCGGCGCTTCATGTGGGACTACGTGGGGATCGTAAGAACCAACAAGCGTTTGCAGCGCGCTCAACACCGAGTGCGCCTGCTGCTTGATGAAATCGATGAGTTCTACAGCAACTACAAAGTCAGCAGAGACCTTATCGAACTGAGGAATCTTGCACAGGTCGCCGAACTGATGATCAGGTCAGCCATGGAGCGCAAAGAGTCTCGCGGCCTCCATTACACGCTGGACTATCCAGACATGCTGCCAAAGGCGAAGGATACGATCCTTACACCAAAAAAATGAGGCACGCAGAAGCTCCTGCCGTACACCGCTCGATCGCCTTTAAAAAGTTCGGCGCTCAGTTTTCTCAGCCTCTAGAGTCCTTATAGTACGCCTGCGATGCCCCTTATCGCGATCGCTCCTGAGCGGACCTCTGCAAGGGCATACAGGGGAAACTAGGTGAGTAAAGTCGATGAGGTAGTCGCTTAGATTTTTCCGTCAGATATCCGCAGCCCCCCCTTGGGGCACTCATTTCAACAGCCAGAGTTCATATGCAGCATATAATTGAATCCTAAGCTTGTACTTATAGAATGCGATAACGGCAGCCTTCAGCAGGGGCACTATATTTTGGACGAAAGCTCTAATACACCCTGCGTAATCAACGTCTTTTTTCCATCTCGTGCAGTGGATCCCATTATCACAAGGGAGTCAGTCAGCCAGCCAACCAGAAATCCACACACCCGAACAGCCCGCGTTAACTCATGATCAGCTCCCGCCGATGGAGAGAATATTGTTCCACCAAGGGCATTGACCTTAAAGCTGCTTCGAAGCTCAGCCCTGTCGACACTCGAAGGGTCAAAGGGATACCAAGCGCCGTGCTCAAATCTATAGTTGACCGCGTTTCTCACATCAGAAAGCCATCCTCCACCTTCACGAAGAAACTCTCTTTCAAGAGATTCAACTTCTCGTATAGCTTTAGCGATATCCACCTTTGGAGCAGGACTTAGCTTGATCTGCGCCTTGAGATCCTTCAAGTACTCCAGAAAAACAAGCCAAAGCTGCACATGAACTCCTTTGCCAGGAGCAATACTCAGCCTAAAACTACTTGGCGGACCTGCATTAATTTTCAAATGAAACACCCCACCACTCAACTTATCTTTCGTAGTATTCCCGCCAACACTGTAAAGCCCCGCAAGTGTATTAATCGAAGTGCAATCTATTGCGCCGAGATTGGTGCATGCATGTCCACTCAGACGCATAAGCGCATTCGCCGCGTAGTAAGCTGAATAATAATATCGTACCAACTGCCATGCACTGGATCTCTTATCTGCAGTATTATTTTCTATATGGATCGCACTACTCATCGCAGCTATGGAGAGCTTGATCACTTCACTAGCAAAATAATCAGACAGATGTTCCGTGCTATATATTTCTCCGACAAGCTTTTTGTTCGTCATTCCAGCTTGCGGTATCCAACTCCCATGAGCAAGCCAATTCCTTATAGGCTCATCTATTTTAAGCTTAGGCGCCAAAATACCTTTCAGCCACGTCTCTCTAGATCTTATCGTCAAGGTCATTTATAGTGACAGCCCTGCTCGCATCTTTTTCTTAAGATCAATAGCAAACTCTGTCAAAGATGATCTCGGAGAAGTAAAGTTGGTTGAGGCCATTGTGAAAATAGGAGAAATCACATCATAAAAATTATCAGCCGTATATTTCGCCCGATGTCTATCCTGTACTCGCTGCACCACATCTGGAAATATTTCACAAAACGCCCGAAAAGTAGTTTTTTTCGCAATGGCTTTTTCAGCGCCCTTGTTAATTAGACCACTCATTACCGCATGGAAATAAGGATTCCAAATAGAATACATATAACCAGCATCCTTCCCAGAGAAATATCCAAGGTGTTGCCTGAGCCCAGCATTGAATGTAACGCGGTCTATTTTTTGAGCTGATTTCTTTGTACTACTTGTCAGACCGAGCAGTGCGCTTTTTGAGTCCTCGTGAAAAAGATCGAAGACCCTCCCAAGAATCGCCTCGATATCTGTCTCGTCGCGCGCGAGGCTTTTGATAGCAAGAAGCAACTCTTTAGGTACAGGTCTTTGCTTTGTATTTATATCAATAAAAAGCTTTGCCTCTTCCTCTTTGCTTAAATTATCATAAATCACGACTGGCACTCGAATTGCTGTTTTCGCCATAGAAAACCCAAATACGCGATGCTGCCCGTCGATTATGAGAAAAGAGTGAGGCCCAAAATTAAATGCGGCGGTTTTTGAACGATCCACGCTTCTGAAGTTTGAGTCTCTCTGCGCCGAAAGAACCACCGAACTTGGTATACTCCCACCTTTATCGACATACTCTGCAATATCTTGCGCTCTTTTTAAATCCAGCACGCGCTGAAATCCTGACTGGGAGCTTTCATCTTTTGTTGTTGCGAACGCACACGCAGCAAGCACATTAGAAGGCATAGATAGCGTATAGAATCGATGTTCCCCCTGCCTGACTAAACCTATGGAGTACCTAACCTCCTCCCCAGCCTTTGGCAGTTCATCAATACCGATATTTGATTTATCTAAGTTAGTGATAGAAGGAGCTATTTTCCGAGCCATATTTTTTACTTTCGAGAATGTCATTAGTGACTGATATTACAATGCCCAGCGAATGCTGTCGATCGGATATCTCAGCAATCTCAAGCGGACACGATCAGTGAGCACGACCGTGGCACGCAGTTAAGGGCAGAGGACCAACGATTGACCTGAACGGTACCGCCAAGCTTGGAGGCCCAACCAATAACGAACCTAGACTGAAAGGTACTCTAGGGCAGCGCCATTATCGTGAGCGACGGCAAGAAGAACGTGACAAAATCGATCCATGCATTCACATAAGTATTCACCCCACGCGAAACCTAATAAATTGAAAAGCTTATTTAAATCAAACCAAGTGAACTCAGGAGCTCTTCCAAAAGTCAACTTTAAAGCGTAAAACATGAGCATTCACAAACTATGCAGCATCTTCACAACCACAAAAAATAGGAGAAAAAAGAGATTGAGTCAAAGACATCACAGGCAGATCTCGGGGTATCTTTCACGGATTTCTCGACGGCCGTTATATATCCCTGAGCATCCAGACCTTCAATGACGGACAAAAAACTCATTCGAGATCGCCCTTGAGGGTGACTGAGAGAAAACGCGAGCATGAAAGCGGAAATGATCACAAGACTCACGCCTACTTCGAAGTAGCTTAAAGATCATTTCTGATGACGAGATCAACGACTGATACATAGCAGTGATAAAAGATATTCATTAAGAGTCTTTGAGTTAAGCCCCCACGAGCATCGAGTCATACACGGTGGACCTCAGGCCCGTGTAAGGTTGCCTCAGCGGTTCCCAGTGAAAGGCATAGGTTACAGGGGAACAGGATCAAATGTTCTCTTCTTTCTAATGGAGCCAGACGTAAGGTCTACTTTACCAGGGAAAATTGAGAGCTGACGATCAAGTCGCTCTTGGCTCTCGGTGCTCCCTGGTCAAAAGGTAGGATCTGCGCGGGGTGTAGTCCGTAGCCATGGTGAGTTCTTCTGTCAAAAGAGACCTCATTGAGTTGCGCAACCTAGCGCAGGTCGCCGAGCTGATGATCAGGTCAGCCATGGCGCGCAAGGAGTCTCGCGGCTTGCACTACACGCTGGATTACCCGGACATGCTGCCCGAGGCGCTTGACACTATTCTGGTGCCGCCCACCTACGTCGACTGAATTTCAGTCGTAGCCGCAGGCGCCGGTGAATATCCGGCTCCATTGCGTCACGAGGTATGCACAGACCGCGCGTCATCCGCCATCTGCTGCGACTTTCATCCGCAAGGCGAAAGCGCAGCACGACGATCAGAGGCAGCGCCATGCTGTCGCGGCACAACTGCACGGATTGCCAGCCATTGCGCTGATTCCACAACTGCCAGCCTTCAGCATTGCGCCGCAGCCCGGTAAAGGCAGTGGCGCTACTCAGCAGAATTGAGCCGGATAACACATAAATGCCATGGGCTACACACAGCATCAGGCCTAGCGCCAACGCCCAGCCTGGCACGGCGAGCATATAAAGAGCGATCAGCGCCAGTAGTTGAGCAATGCCATACGCCACCAACAGTGCACGCGAGGCACGCCAGTGGCATTCAAAACGGTCACTTTGGCTGGACACGATCCAGAATCATGCGAACCATGCGCTGCAACTCTGCATCTTCGGATTCGCCACGCTGCATGAACCAGCCAAACATGTCCTGGTCTTCGCAAGTCAGCAGGCGGCGATACAGATCGCGGTCGACATCATTGAGCGTCGGGTAAACTTCCCGGACAAACGGTACCAGCAGCACATCCAGTTCAAGCATGCCGCGGCGGCTGTGCCAGTAAAGGCGGTTGAGTTCGACGTCTTCGACCATGGAGCGCTCCTCAAAATAGGCGGCGAGTATACAACCGCAGGCCACATGAGCGAACCTCGCAATGGTCGCAGTAGTTTTCATGTACCTATTCTCCGGACTCGGCACTATCATGTGCCCCAGACTTTTTTCCGTTGCGATGACTCATGGCCGATACAGCTTTCTACTGCCCGCTTTCCCATGAAGGTGTTCTCGCCGTCCGCGGCGTCGATGCCAGCAAATTCCTGCAGGGCCAATTGACCTGCAACCTCGATTACCTGAGTGATACCAAAGCCACTCTGGGTGCACGCTGCACGCAAAAGGGCCGCATGCAATCGAGCTTTCGCATTCTGCTCGAAGGCGATGGCTGCCTGCTGGCGATGGCCAGCGAGCTGATCGAGCCACAACTGGCTGATCTGAAAAAATACGCCGTCTTCTCCAAATCGAAGCTCACCGATGAAAGCGCCTCCTGGGTGCGATTCGGCCTGCATAACGGTGACGGTGCTCTGGTCAATCTTGGCCTTGATCTCGCGCAAGAGACTGATTCGGTAGTCCGTGCCAATGACCTGATTGCGATTCGAGTCTCCCCTGCCCGAGCGGAGCTATGGGTGCGGGCCGATCACGCCAGCGACGTTCAGTCACGTCTGGCCGCGCAGCTGGACGAAGGCTCGCTTAACGATTGGCAGTTGGGTCAAATCCGCGCCGGTATCGGCCAGGTGTTCGGCGCTACCCGCGAAGAGTTCATTCCGCAAATGCTCAACCTGCAGGCGGTTGGCGGCGTGAGCTTCAAAAAAGGCTGCTACACAGGTCAGGAAATCGTCGCGCGCATGCAGTATCTCGGCAAACTCAAACGCCGCCTTTATCGGCTGACGTTTGATGGCCAGGAACTTCCAGAGCCAGGCGCGGCGCTGTTTTCCCCGGTACATGCCAGCGCCGTCGGTAATGTCGTCATGGCGGCCAGAGCTGAAACTGGCATAGAACTGCTGGCGGTGCTTCAAGCCGATGCCGTGGAAAATGCCCAGATCCAGCTCGGCTCACCGGAAGGTCCAGCCCTGCAACTGGCTGAATTGCCGTACACGCTGGACAGCAAACTCGAGACACAGCGCTGAACCTGACGAACACCTTCACGCTGGAAATGTCTGCATATCTGTCCCGCCTCCTCGCACCCCAGGTAAGAAGAGGCACGGGACTACCCAAACGTCTACGAGATGCGACATGAGCGAGATGGCTGAAGAGGTGCAAAGGAACTTGATCAAGGCGATCGATAGAGACGCCTTGTTCTTGCCTACCCTTCCGGAAGTAGCATTAAAGATTCGCCTGGCTGCCGAAAATACCGAAATCAGCGTTGCCGAGCTGAGCCGGGTAATTGGCAGCGATACCGCGCTTTCAGCACGCTTGATCAAGGTGGTGAACAGCCCCCTGCTGCGCCCGAACTTTGAAGTCAGCGACGTTAATACGGCGATTACCCGCCTGGGTGTGAACTACACCTGCAACCTGGCCATTGGGCTGGTGGTGGAACAAATGTTCCACGCCAAGTCTGAAGTGGTTGAACGCAAGTTGCGCGAGATATGGAAACAAAGCCTGCAAGTCGCAGGCATCAGCTATGCACTGAGCTATCGTCGCCCGTCACTCAAGCCAGACAAGGCAACGCTCGCCGGGTTGATCCATCTGATCGGCGTACTGCCGATCCTGACCTACGCCGAAGATCACTTCGAACTGCTGGCTGATCCGGTCAGCCTCAACCATGTCATCGAGTCCATCCACCCGGTCATTGGCGAACGGCTGCTGCGCTCGTGGGATTTTCCCGACATGCTGGCCTCCGTCCCCGGAAGCTTCCAGGACTTCACCCGCGTATCGCAATCAGCGGATTACATCGATCTGGTGCAAATCGCGACCGTACACATCTATCAGGGCACCAGCCACCCTTACAGCCAGATCGAGTTGAGCAGCCTTCCGGCGTTTCATCAACTGGGGCTGGACACGAGCGGCGGAACTTTGGGTGCCGAAATGGATGAAGCGAAGATGATGCTTTACTAGGAACGCGATACCGGCATGTCTGACAGGTAACAGGTGCCGGACCTCACGCTCATCCGATCGCGGGATCACATCAAACCTGTGGGAGATTCTATGTTTGCCTGCAAGCGAGTTCTTGATCTTGTAGGACCGGCCGGGCGGCGTTCCGCTTTAGCCGGGAGAGCGGTATGTCGCCAAAGAAAATTTAGCGAACATTCGGACTTCCTCCCGGCTAAAGCGGAACGCCGCCCGGCCGGTCCTACGGAATAGCGCGGTCTATGTGGGAGCGTGGCTTGCCCGCGATGCATGAGACGCAGCCTGGAGACATACCGCGTTATCATTTATCGCGAGCAGGTCGCAATGCCGCCCACTCCAACAGATTTGCCAATGGCTCAAAGCCTACTGCGCCGCTATAAAACTCACCCGCACCTTCAACCCACCAGCAACGCCGTCATGAAGGCTGATCTGCGCCAGATGCGCACGGCATATCTCGCCGACAATCGCCAATCCAAGACCCGATCCTTTCCCTTGCTGACGGCTGCGGTAGAAGCGCTCGAAGACGCGACTGCGCTCAGCCTCGGGAATGCCCGGACCATCATCCTCAACTTCAAGTACGCCCGGCGCACTGACCCGCAGGATCACGTTACCGCCCGAAGGCGTGTGCGCCAGCGCGTTATCGATAAGATTGCTCAGCAGCTCGTTAAGCAGTGTCGGCTCCCCCCGCAGCCAGACCGGTTCATCCGCTTCAAGAGCGAGGGAGACTCCGTGAGCGTGGGCCAGCGGCGCCATCGCCATGCCCAGTTCGCGAGCCAACTGGCTCAGATCCAGCGTCTGCGCCCCACCTTCCGCAATGGCGCGCGCGCCATTCTCAATGCGTGCCAGCGACAACAACTGATTGGCCAGATGAGTCAGGCGATCAGTGCCCTGTGCCGCCGCTTCAAGCGTCGTACGCCAATGTGCGGGTTCTGGATCACGCAGCCCAAGCTCGACCCGTGCTTTAAGCGCTGCCAAAGGGGTACGCAACTCATGGGCGGCATCAGCGATAAATTGTGCCTGTCGCTCGAATTGCTGACGCAGACGCTCGGTAAAGTGATTAAGCGCGTTAACCAGTGGATGCAGCTCGTGCTGGACCTCGACCAACGGCAAGGCACGCAAATCATCGGGCTGACGTGATTCAACTTCAGTACGCAAGCGCTCCAGAGGCCGCAGCGCAGCACTGACCGTGAACCATACGAGCAGTAACGCACCGGCACCCAGCATGCCCAGACGCAACAGCGTATCGGCCATCAAACTGCGCGCCATGCTGACACGGGCTTCTTCGGTCTCGGCAACGCGAATCTCGGCCATGCCGTTCATGTTTGGCTCGCTGACCGGCTTGAGCAGACTGACCACTCGTACCGATTGTCCTTGATAGCGAGCGGTATAGAAGCTCGCCAGCGCCGGGTAATCATCGGTGCGCAACGTACCGGGAGGCGGAGGCGGCAGATTTTCATAGCCGGAAATCAGCTTTCGGTTGATGTCATTGACCTGGTAATAGATGCGACCCGCGCTGTCGTAAGCGAAGGTGTCCAGAGCGATATAAGGCACATCGGCACTCAGGGTTCCATCACGCTGGGAAACACCCGCAGCAATCGTTCGCGCCGATGCCAGCAAGGTTCGGTCATAGGCAATGTCAGCTGCTTCCCGGCCATTCCAGTAAGCGCTGAGCCCGCTGGCCAGCATCAGGACGGTGAGCAATACGCCCAGATTCCACAGTAACCGCCAGCGCAGGCTGTTATGGCTGCTCATCGCGGCTTTCCAGCAAATAGCCAAGGCCGCGAAAGGTCACGATCGCCACTGGATGGCCGTCGAGTTTTTTACGCAGTCGATGCACATAGATTTCGATCGCGTCGGCACTGGCTTCCTCATCCAGGCCAAACACCTGAGAGGCCACCTGCTCCTTGCTCATCACCCTGCCCGGCCGGGCAATAAGCGCTTCAAGCACTGCCTGCTCCCGAGAGGTCAGGGTCAGCAACTCATCGCCCAGAGTGAATCGTCGGGTATCCAGATCGTAAGCCAGCACACCGCAACGCTGCTGCCGTTCGCCACCCAGCACGCTGCGGCGCAGCAAGGCTTTGACCCGGGCTTCCAGCTCGGAAAGCTCAAACGGTTTGGCCAGATAATCGTCAGCCCCGAGATTGAGGCCATGAACGCGATCCTTCACGTCACTGCGCGCAGTCAGCATCAGGACAGGCAGATTCTTGCCCCTCCCGCGCAGCCGCGCCAGTACTTCAAAGCCATCCATGCGCGGCAGGCCGACATCGAGAATCACCGCAGCATATTCTTCGCTGCTCAACGCCAGATCAGCCGCCACACCATCGTGCAATACATCGACGGTCAACCCGGCCCCTTTAAGGGCCTGGGCAACGCTTTCGGCTAATTGCAGATGATCTTCGACGAGAAGAACACGCATCGACTTCTCCTGAGTGCGTGGCTTTTGTGGAGCCCGGAGTTTACAGGCGCGCCACGGGCTGTGAAGTACTGAAACAGTTCTAAGCGCAATTTATAGGGTCATTGAAAGGTAGCTGAAAGGTTTATGAAAGTTTCGATGGTTAGCATCGGGCTGTTTAGCGACAAAACGTGCCGTTTCAGCGGCCGTAAAGAAAAGCACCATGATGTGCTTTCACAATAAGAACAAGAATGGAGTCGATCATGACACAGCCAATGTCCA
This sequence comes from Pseudomonas sp. ICMP 561, assembly GCF_002699985.1. Taxonomy (GTDB): domain Bacteria; phylum Pseudomonadota; class Gammaproteobacteria; order Pseudomonadales; family Pseudomonadaceae; genus Aquipseudomonas; species Aquipseudomonas quasicaspiana. The sequence goes on from NZ_LKBT01000011.1 coordinate 32,693, forward strand.
GGGCCATCTCGCCCGTCTGCAATTCCCATCCTGACGCTTTCGCCTTGACCGGCCGCTGCACGCATTTAATTGCGGGCGCATTCTCGTTGCCTTTCGATATTCATTCACTGCGATGAAGCCGCTTACTGGCGTGCCCCCCTTGTGGCCGCCTGTAAAACCGGACCGAACACCGTTCCACCCCCAAAAACAAAAATCTGGAGACTGACCATGACTTTATCCTTGCGTCGCTTCGCACTGGCTGCTGGCTGCATGATGCTCGCCACGCAGTTGTTCGCGGCCGACGAACCCAAGCGCCCTGAATGTATCGCCCCAGCCTCGCCCGGTGGCGGCTTCGACCTGACCTGCAAACTGGTCCAGAGCGCACTGATCAACGAGAAAATCCTTACCAAACCGATGCGTGTGACCTACATGCCCGGTGGGGTTGGCGCTGTGGCTTATAACGCGGTCGTAGCACAGCGTCCTGCTGACGCGGGCACGTTGGTGGCGTGGTCAAGCGGTTCGCTGTTGAATCTGGCGCAAGGCAAGTTCGGCCGTTTTGACGAGGGCGCTGTGCGCTGGCTGGCCGCAGTGGGAACCAGCTACGGGGCCATCGCAGTGAAGAGCGATTCGCCTTACAAAACCCTCGACGATCTGGTCAAGGCGCTCAAGGCTGACCCAAGCAAAGTCGTGATCGGCTCCGGCGGCACAGTCGGTAGCCAGGACTGGATGCAAACCGCACTGATCGCCAAGGCTGCCGGGATCAACCCGCGCGACTTGCGTTATGTCGCCCTCGAAGGCGGCGGTGAAATCGCTACCGCACTGCTCGGCGGCCACATCCAGGTGGGCAGTACTGACATTTCCGACTCCATGCCGCATATCCTCAGTGGCGACATGCGCCTGCTGGCCGTGTTCTCCGAGAAGCGCCTGGATGAGCCGGAAATGAAGAACATTCCGACCGCCAAAGAGCAAGGCTACGACATCGTCTGGCCCGTGGTTCGCGGCTTCTACCTGGGGCCAAAAGTCACCGACGCAGAGTACGACTGGTGGAAAGCAGCGTTCGACAAACTGCTGGCTTCGGAAGAGTTCGCCAAGCTGCGTGACCAGCGTGAACTGTTCCCCTTCGCCATGACCGGTGCCGAGCTGGACACCTACGTGAAGAAGCAGGTTGCTGACTACAAGACCCTGGCCAAGGAATTCGGCCTGATTCAGTGATCGATTGACTGACTAGTGGTTGCAGCTGCCTGCGCGGCAGCGCAACCCGGGAGCTTTCACCATGGTGATCCAACGTATTTTTGCCGCTGTACTGCTGCTGGTTTGCGCCGGTCTGGCAGTCATGGCCTGGCCCTATCAGGCGCCGTTCTCCTACGAGCCGGTTGGTCCCCGGGCTTTTCCCCTGCTGATGCTGGGGTTGATGAGCCTGGCCTTGCTTTACATGCTGTTCCGCCCGGCCGCCATTGTGCACACCGAAGAAGAGCCCGCGCTGGATCGCGACACCATCGTCAAGATCGTCGCATGCGTGGCCTTGCTGCTGATTTTTGCCGGCACCTTCGAACCACTGGGCTTCATCCTCAGCAGCATTCTGATCGGCATCCCCATGGCACGCCTGTATGGCGGCCGCTGGGTACCCAGCGTGATCGTGGTGATTCTGATGAGCGTCGGTCTTTACCTGCTTTTCGATAAAGCCATGGACGTACCGTTGCCCCTGGGCCTGCTCGACGTTCTGGAGAACTAATAAATGGATACTTTCAGCTATCTGGGCCAGGGCTTCGGCGTTGCACTGACTCCTTACAACCTCATTACCGCACTGTCCGGAACCCTGATCGGCACGGTGGTCGGGCTGCTCCCGGGCCTGGGCCCGATCAACGGTGTTGCGTTGTTGATCCCGATTGCCTTTGCTCTGGGCCTGCCGCCGGAATCGGCGCTGATCCTGTTGGCAGCGGTGTATCTGGGCTGTGAATACGGCGGCCGGATCAGTTCGATCCTGCTGAACATTCCGGGCGAAGCATCGACCGTCATGACCACCCTCGACGGCTACCCAATGGCCCGTCAAGGCCTGGCAGGTGTCGCCCTGTCACTGTCGGCATGGAGCTCATTCATTGGTGCCTTTATCGCCACCTGCGGGATGGTGCTGTTCGCCCCGCTACTGGCGAAATGGGCGATAGCCTTTGGACCCGCGGAATACTTTGTGCTGATGGTGTTTGCCATTGTCTGCCTTGGAGGCATGGCGGGTGACCGGCCCGTCAAAACCTTTATTGCCGCCTTGATCGGTCTGTTCCTGTCGGCCGTCGGGATCGATGCCAACAGCGGCGTATACCGCTTCACCGGTGACAACATCCACCTGACTGACGGTATCCAGTTTGTGGTGTTGGTACTGGGTCTGTTTTCCATCAGCGAAATTCTCTTGCTGCTGGAAAAAACCCACCGTGGTCAGGAAGCGGTAAAAGCCACCGGCCGCATGATGTTCAACCTCAAGGAAGCGGGCTCGGTGTTCGTGGTGAACATTCGCTGCGGCTTGCTGGGTTTCATCATGGGCGTACTGCCGGGTGCCGGTGCAACACTGGCCAGCGCAGTGGCGTACATGACCGAGAAGCGTATTGCTGGTGCCAGTGGCAAGTTCGGCCAAGGCGACATGCGCGGTCTGGCCGCCCCTGAAACGGCTATTGGTGCTTCAGCGTGCGGCGCTCTGGTGCCCATGCTGACACTGGGGGTTCCAGGTTCGGGCACCACAGCGGTGATGATCGGCGCATTGTCGCTGTACAACATCACACCGGGGCCCATGCTGTTCCAACAGCAACCGGACATCGTCTGGGGCCTTATCGCTTCGTTGTTCATCGCCAACATCATGCTGGTGATCCTCAACATTCCGATGATCCGCATCTTCACGCGCATCCTCAATGTGCCGAACTGGGCACTGGTGCCTGTGATTGCAATCATCACCGGGATCGGCGTCTATGCTGTGCATGCCACCACCTTCGACCTGTTCCTGATGGTCGGCATCGGCATCTTCGGTTACATCCTGCGCAAGCTGGATTTCCCGCTGTCGCCAATCCTGCTGGGCTTCATCCTGGGCGGTTTGATGGAGCAGAACCTGCGTCGCGCACTGTCCATTTCCAACGGTGCAATGGAGATTCTGTGGTCCAGCCCGATCACCATGGGCGTCTGGGCGCTGACCATCGTCATGCTGCTGTTCCCGGTTATCCGTATCTGGCGCAAGCGCAATGCCCAACGCAGTGCAGCGACCAGTGTCTGATCGACCTTTCAAAAGCTGGTGGGCAACACCGCTGGTCGGCCTGGCTGGCGGTTACCTCGCCAGCCTGGTCGGCTGGCCTCTTCCCTGGATGGTCGGCTCGCTGTTGGCGATCATCCTCGTTCGGTGCCTGACGCCCTGGCAACTGGCCGAAATTCCCGGCGGCCGCAAATGCGGCCAATGGATTGTCGGCATTGGTATTGGCTTGCACTTCACCCCTATCGTGATCGAGCAAGTCCTGGCGCACTTCGGTCTTATTTTTCTCGCGGCACTGATCACCAGTATTTCCAGTGTGGTGGGCGTGTGGCTCATGCTTCGTACCGGAGAGGACCGCGCAACGGCGTTCTTTTCAAGCATGCCCGGTGGCTCGGGGGAAATGGTCAACCTCGGTTCACGCAATGGCGCCATCCTCAGTAGCGTCGCCGCCGGGCAAAGCCTGCGGGTATTGATGGTGGTGCTTTGCGTCCCGGCCATCTTCAAATACCTGATGGGTGAAGGCACGCCGATTGTTCACGCTGGAAGCGTCAACTGGCTGTGGCTGGCGGTATTGTTCCCGCTGGGTGCGGCGGTGGCCTGGCTCTGGCAACGGTTGAAGCAGCCCAATCCCTGGTTGTTCGGGCCATTACTGGTCAGTGCGGCCATCAGCGTCAGCTTCGATCTGCATATTGGCCTGCCGGACGGCAGCAGCCAGACCGGTCAGTGGTTGATCGGCAGCGGACTGGGTTGCCACTTCAATCGTCAGTTCTTTCGCCGCGCACCGTCATTTATAGCCCGGACACTGCTCGGCACTGCCCTGACCATGTTTATCGCAGCCCTCGCCGCTTTCGCCCTGAGCACCGCGACTCATCTCGACTTGCGCTCGTTGACCCTGGGAATGATGCCTGGCGGCATTGCGGAAATGAGCCTGACAGCCGAAGTCCTGCAGCTATCAGTACCCTTGGTGACTGCGATGCAGGTAATGAGATTGTTGTTTGTACTGTTTTTGGCCGAGCCGATTTTTCGGTATTGGAACAAACGACCCGGCGCATGAGATTTTCCGTAGGAATGACCGGGGTGGCGCTCCACCTTGCTCGCGATAGCATGAGTTCAGTCGATAAATTCGCCGACCAAGAAACCGAATCGCGAGCAAGCTCACTCCTACAGGGATCGTGTTTGCCGCGAGACAACGCGATTTCCAGAGTAACGCAGCAGCACCTCAATCCTGCGGCAATCGCCACTCAATCGGCGTCATACCGTTCTGCTCAAGATACTTGTTCGCCCTGCTGAAATGCCCACACCCCAGAAAGCCTTTATAGGCCGACAGCGGCGAAGGATGCACCGACGTCAGCACAAGGTGTTTGGTGGCATCGACCAGTTTCTGTTTGCTCTGCGCATGGGCGCCCCACAACATGAACACCAGATGCGGCTGCTGGGCGCTGACCGTCTCGATGACCTTATCGGTGAAATGCTGCCAGCCTTTGCCGGCGTGGGACGCAGCGTTGGCGCGCTCTACGGTCAGCGTGGTATTGAGCATCAAGACGCCTTGATCGGCCCAGGACTGCAAGTGACCGTGGCGAGGGATATCAATATTCAGATCGCGCTTCAGCTCTTTATAAATGTTCACCAGCGAGGGTGGCGCAGGCACCCCCGGTTGAACCGAAAAACACAATCCGTGTGCCTGCCCCGGACCGTGGTACGGGTCCTGCCCAAGAATCACCACCTTGACCTTATCCAGCGGGGTCGAATTCAGCGCGCTGAAAATCAGCGGGCCCGGCGGGTAGATTTCCTTGCCTGCTGCATGTTCCTGGCGCAGGAACTCACGCAACTGGCCCATGTAAGGCTTTTCGAACTCCTCACGCAGTGCCTGCTTCCAGCTGGGGTCAAGTTTGATGCGGTCGTCGCTTGTCATGGTCACACCCTGAAATCAATGCGCGGACACTAGGAAAGCTGGCCGCCAATGTCAAATCAGCTCGTCGCACCCAACCTTTTCCTACACTGAACCTCATGCAACTTAACCCGACGCAGGACTATCACACCTGTGTTGGATACATGCATTGCCCCCGAGAGGTCACGATGAATCTGCAATTTGAAGAATTCCCGGCTCAGGATGGCGCACGCATCGGCATTGCCACTCTGGACGCCGAACAATCGTTGAACGCGTTGTCATTGCCCATGATCCTCGCCCTTCAAGAACGGCTCGATGCCTGGGCCAGCGATGAGAAAATCGTCTGTGTCCTGCTGCGCGGCAATGGCGCGAAGGCGTTCTGTGCCGGTGGCGACGTCCGCTCGCTGGTTGATCAGTGTCGTGAACATCCCGGCGAAGTACCGCCCTTGGCCGCCAGCTTCTTCGCCGCCGAGTATCGACTCGACTACAGCCTGCACACTTATCCCAAACCGCTGATCTGCTGGGGCCACGGCTACGTGCTCGGTGGCGGCATGGGTCTGTTGCAAGGCGCAAGCACGCGGATTGTGACGCCGAGCAGTCGGCTGGCCATGCCGGAAATCAGCATAGGGCTGTTTCCGGACGTTGGCGCCAGTTGGTTCCTGTCACGTCTACCCGGCAAGCTCGGCCTGTTCCTGGGACTGACTGGCGCTCACATCAATGCGCATGACGCTCTGGATCTGGATCTGGCTGATCGCTTCATGCTTGATGAGCAACAGGAGGATTTGATCGAAGGCTTGCAGCAATTGAACTGGCAGGAGCAAACCTCGATCCAGCTCAATAGCCTGCTCAAGGCCCTGCAACACGAAGCCCTTGGTCAATTGCCAGAGGCGCAATGGTTGCCACGCCGAGGGCAGATCGACGAATTGCTCGACGTCGGCAACCTGCCCTGCGCGTGGAATGCGATCAGCCACTTGCAGCACAGCGATGACGCACTACTGGCCCGCGCCGCAAAAAACCTGACCCACGGCTGCCCGCTCACTGCACACCTCGTCTGGGAACAAATCCAGCGCGCCCGCCACATGTCGCTGGCTGAAGTGCTGCAAATGGAATACGCCATCAGCCTCAATTGCTGCCTCCATCCGGAGTTCAGCGAGGGCGTGCGTGCGCGGCTCATCGACAAGGACAACACACCCCACTGGCATTGGCAGGACGTCGCGACGATTCCGCTGGCGGTAATCGATGCGCACTTCAGCAAGGCGTGGGAAGGACGTCATCCGTTGGCGGATTTGTCGGGGTATTGAATTTTTTGCTCGACATCACCGGGCCAAGCTCCGTTTGACCTCTTTTCCGCGCGCAACTAGAATCAGTCGCACGGAATGGAGGCTGGATGTCCAAGCAAGAAAAGCTGCTCGCCAAGCTACTGAACAGGCAATCGGGATTTAGCTGGCCAGAACTGGTCGCGCTGTTGAAAGGTTTCGGCTACAAGCAAATCGAGGGTGATGGCAGCCGCGTCAAATTTGATAACGGCAATGCTCAAGCGATGATAAACCTGCATCGCCCCCATCCAGGCAATGAGATAAAGGCATACGTTAAACGACAGGTTATCGAGCATCTGAAAGCGGGAGGTCTGATTTCATGAGTACGCTGTTACAGCACCGGGGCTATTACGGTTCAATTGAAGCCAGCCCTGAAGATAACTGCCTGTTCGGAAAACTTCAGTTCATACGCGCACTGGTGAACTATGAAGGCGAAACCGTGGCGGAGCTATCTCAATCCTTTCGTAACGCGGTAGATGACTATCTGGATACTTGCTCAACTCTCGGGCAAGACCCGGAATTGCCCTGCAAAGGCTCGTTCAATGTCAGGGTCGGGCATGACCTGCATTTGGCAGCCAGCGTTGCCGCGTCCCGCGATAAAATTTCACTTAATGACCTGACACGTAAAGCGCTTCGAGAATATCTGAGTCACCATGCGTGACTATAAAGCTGCAGGTTGATAAACGTGATGAGCCGATAGTCCGAAGGTACATATCAGACAGAAAAACGGCGCCCCAATGGAGCGCCGTTTTTGATTCACCTACCGATGCCCGCCTCGACCATCGCCACCGCGACCGCCTCGACCGTCACCTCGTCCACCGCCCCTGCCGGGACCGCCGTGGCCTCTTCCATCACCATGACCATCGCCCCACGAAGGGCCCGGCCGTCCTGAATTGCCGCGATAGTCATTACGCGGATGGCGATAACCGGGGTTGCCGCGATAACGGTTGTCGCCCCAACCGTAACCGGGTGGACGGCCTGGCTGGTAATAACGCGGCACCGGAGGCGGTGCGTAGTAGCGCACAGGCGGAGGTGAGTAATAACGCACCTGTGGCACTGAATAGTAGCGAGGCTGAGGCGCTACATAGATGCGCTGCTCCTGATAGTAATTAGAGCTGTAGCCATTGTCGTAAGAGTAAACACTGGTTCCGTAAGTGGTCGGCAACTCCGTCACCCGGGAGGAATAGTAGCCTGAGTCGGTGTAACAACCTGCGAGACTCAGGGCCAGCAAAACGATGAGCAAGGTTCGTCGATACATGGCGGCCTCCTGGACCGCGGTAGTGCACGCACCAGCGACGCTGGTCGGCGTCTATCAAACTGCAACAGACGAAAATAAGACATTAAAAAGACCCTCCAGTGCCCTGATCCGCCTGTGACCTGACGAGCTGCCGCCCCATCGCAGTGCGCTCGCGCACCATGTCACAGCAAAACGCATCAGCGTAGTCATCATCAGAATCGCTGTCAGCCACGGCGTGCGGGCCTTTCCATGACTTGGCACAACTCTCGCTTAACAAACCGTGTGCAGGAGTCAACTCAGGTTCGCGGCACCACAATTTGCAATAGCTGACTAGGGTTCCGGCTCGCCTTTGGCGAGTGGCTGGTCCGAGAGTTGGCGACCTCCAGTAGAGGTTACACGGCGGGATAAAAGCCCGGGAGACAGGACACCAGTGGTGTCGCGTTGCTCCTGATCGCCTTTCTTTCGCTACTGGAGGTACACATGCAAAAGTCCCGTCTATTAGGTCTGCTCACCGCAGGCCTCATCGCTGCATCGATCCTCTCCCAGGCACACGCCGCCGTTAAAAAAGAATTCAATGTTTGCTGGACGATTTATGCCGGCTGGATGCCATGGGAATACGCAGGCACCCAAGGCATCGTCGATAAATGGGCGAAAAAGTACGACATCAAAATCGATGTCACCCAGCTCAACGACTACGTCGAATCCATCAACCAATACACCGCTGGCCAGTTCGATGGCTGCACCATGACCAACATGGACGCGCTGACCATCCCGGCTGCGGGCGGCGTAGAAAGCACCGCGCTGGTAGTCAGCGACTTCTCCAACGGCAACGATGGCATTGTGATCAAGGGCACCGGCAAGAAAGTTGCCGACCTCAAAGGCATGGACGTCAACCTGGTAGAGCTTTCCGTTTCCCACTACCTGCTGGCCCGCGCGCTGGACAGCGTGGATCTTGCAGAAAAAGACCTGAAAGTGGTCAACACGTCCGATGCGGATATCTCTGCGGCTTTCAACACTGACGACGTGCAAGCCGTCACCACCTGGAACCCGATGCTGGCCGACATAAAAGCCAAGCCCGGCGTGACTGAAGTGTTCAACTCCAGCCAGATTCCTGGCGAGATCATGGACATGATGGTTGTCAACACCCAGACCCTGAAAGACAACCCGGCACTGGGCAAAGCCCTTACCGGCGCATGGTTTGAAGTGGTCGCACTGATGAACGCGAAAAACGCCCAGAGCAAAGCCGCTCTTGAGCACATGGCCAAAGCTTCCGGCACCGATCTGGCCGGTTTCCAGGCGCAACTGGACACCACCAAACTGTTCGCCACTCCCAAGGAAGCGCTTGAGTTCGCCACCAGCAAACAACTGCCGGACACCATGCGCAAAGTCGCCAACTTCTCCTTCGAGCATGGCCTGCTCGGTGAAGGTGCCAAAGACTCCAGCGCGGTGGGCATGACCTTCGCCAATGGCGTGACCTCTGGTGACAAGGCCAACCAGAAGCTGCACTTCGATCCGAGTTACGTGCAGATGGCTGCCGACGGCAAGTTGTAATCCGGGTCCCGCTGAAAGGTCATTGCCATGCGCTTGATAAATCGCCGCCCGGATCGCGCCAGTCGCCTGATCCTGGTGCTCCTGCCGTTCGCTTTGCTGCTGTTCGCCTATTTCATGGGCTCGGCAACACGGCTGACGGAAAATCCCAACGACAAGCTGTTGCCCAGCGCGGTTCAGATGGCCGACGCGGTAAAACGCATGGCCTTCACCGAAGACCAACGCAGCGGCGGCTATCTGCTGTGGCAGGACACCGGTTCCAGTCTGCAACGTTTGGGGATCGGCTTGGGTATCAGCGCGTTGCTGGGCCTGTGCCTGGGCATTGCCTCGGGGATTCTGCCGTTGTTCGGCGCACCGTTGTCGCCCTTACTGACGGTGCTGTCGATGGTGCCACCGCTGGCGATTCTGCCGATCCTGTTCATTGTCTTCGGGTTGGGCGAGCTGTCGAAAGTGATGCTGATCGTGATTGGTATCACGCCGATTCTGGCCCGCGACCTTGAGCAGCGCGCCCGGGAAATTCCCGTCGAGTTGCTGATCAAGGCGCAGACATTGGGCGCATCAACCTGGACGTTGATCCTGCGGGTGATCCTGCCGCAATTGCTGCCACGCTTGCTGATCGCTCTGCGACTGGTGCTGGGCTCGGCCTGGTTGTTCCTGATCGCCGCTGAAGCCATCGCGTCCACCGATGGCCTTGGGTATCGGATCTTTCTGGTTAGGCGTTATCTGGCCATGGACGTGATTCTTCCCTATGTGGTCTGGATAACCCTGCTGGCCTGGCTCATGGATTGGGGTCTCAAGGCGCTGACCCGTAAAGCCTTTCCCTGGTATGAGGGGGTACGCGGATGAGCTTCATTTCAGTCAATAACGTCTGGCAGCAATACGACGACCTGGTGGTGCTGGAAGGCCTGAATCTGAGCGTCGCCGAAGGCGAGTTCTGCACACTGGTGGGCGCTTCGGGCTGCGGCAAGTCGACCTTTCTGCGCCTGTTGCTGGGCCAGGAAGTCGCCAGCAAAGGCAGCATCACCCTGGACGGCAAGGCACTGGCGAGCGAACCTGATGCCAGTCGCGGCGTGGTGTTCCAGCGCTATTCGGTGTTCCCGCATCTTTCGGTGCTGGACAACGTCGCGCTGGGTCTTGAGCTCCCTCGTTCGGCATTCCTTGGCCGGTTGTTTGGCACGGCCAAGCGCGAAGCACGGGAACAGGCCGCGCAACTGCTGCACAAAGTCGGCCTTGGTCACGCGCTGGATAAATACCCCGCGCAGCTTTCCGGCGGCATGCAACAACGGCTGGCCATTGCTCAAGCGCTGATCATGAAACCCAGGGTGCTGCTGCTCGACGAACCGTTCGGCGCGCTCGACCCTGGCATTCGCAAAGACATGCACGCCTTGTTGCTGGAGCTGTGGCGCGAGACCCAACTGACCGTGTTCATGGTCACTCACGACCTGTCCGAAGGCTTCAACCTCGGCACTCGTCTGTTGGTTTTCGACAAAGTGCGCATCGACCCTCACGCACCCGGCGCTTATGGCGCGCGCATCACTTACGACATCCCCCTGAACAGCGACCGCCGCGCCGCACGCGCCGCGCTTGATTCGCTGCAACAGGCTTAAAGGACATTGCTCATGACCACAAACACGTTATTCCCGGTCTTTACCGAAGAACTGCTGCCCGGTGGCGGCCATCGTTCCTTCATCCTCAAGCGCGGTGAGCTGCTGCGCCTGACCGATTTGAATGGCAATGCAAACGTCAGCCTGACGATGCTAAACGCAAACGAAAAAACCGAGCGGTTGAATCTGCCCGACAGCCTCAAGTGCCAACACACCGCCAAACTCACCAGCGGCCACTGCCTGTATTCGGACATGGGCCGCGTATTGACAGCGATTACGGCTGACACCTGCGGCTGGAGCGACAGCATCGGCGGCGTGCTCTGCGCCGATGAAGTTGCGGAAAAGTACGGCCAGGGCCGCTATCAGGAACTGCGCAATGGCTTCTTCCGCAACGGCGTCGATAACCTGCTGGTCGAGCTGGGCAAGTGGGGCCTGGGGCTGTCCGATCTGCTGATGACACTGAACCTGTTCAGCCGCGTCAGCGTTGACGACGCAGGCAAACTGCACTTCGTGCCGAACAACTCCAAAGCGGGTGACTACATCGAGCTGTACGCACCGATGGACACGCTGGTGGTGCTCACCGCGCTGCAACACCCCATGGACCCGAACCCGGAATACGCGCCACAACCGGTCCAGTTGAGCTGGATGAAAGCCGACGCCAGCGTCGCCGAACACTGCCGTACGTCCCGCCCGGAAAACGAGCGCGGTTTCATCAACACCGACCGCCTGTTCGCCTGAGGAGCATTGTCATGAGTCTGCATTCCAACATCCCGACCACCACTACTCACATCCCGGCAGGCGAGCCGTCGCTGACCGAACTCAAGGCCGGGCAAACCCTGCGCATCCTCGATCTGGAGGGCAACCAGGCAATCGATACGCTGTTCTTCAGCCTTGCCAACCCTCGTGAGCGCTATGACGTACAGCGCACATTGCGCCGTCAAGGCAGCGTTTATCTGACCACGGGCAGCGTGCTGTATTCCAATCTCGGCAAGCCGATGCTGACCATCGTCGATGACACCTGTGGTCGCCACGACACCCTCGGCGGTGCCTGCGCGCAAGAGAGCAACACCGTGCGTTACGCCCTGGAAAAACGCCACATGCACAGCTGCCGCGATAACTACCTGCGCGCCTGTGCCCACGATGGTCGCCTGGGCAAAGGCGACATCGGGCCAAACATCAACTTCTTCATGAACGTGCCGGTCACCGCTGATGGCGGGCTGACCTTTGAGGACGGTATTTCCGCCCCCGGCAAGTACGTGGAACTGCGCGCTGAAATGGACGTGATCGTGCTGATCTCCAACTGCCCGCAGTTGAATAACCCGTGCAACGGCTACAACCCGACACCCGCTGAACTGCACGTCTGGAATTGAGCCCTCGCGGCTAAAGCCGCTCCTACGGTTATGCGCACGTCGTAGGAGCGGCTTTAGCCGCGAGCCAGCGAAAAATCTGAACACACCACGACGGACGACCCTCGTGCAGACACATCAATAGCGGGACGGCCCGCTTCCCAGTTTGAGGTCGAGCTGATCGACTTCCGGGGTTCAAGCCATGTTCGACAAACTGCTGATTGCCAACCGCGGCGCCATTGCCTGCCGCATCCTGCGAACCTTGCGTGCACTGCACGTCAAAGGCGTCGCAGTGTATTCCGAAGCGGACGCTGCCAGCCTGCACCTGCTGGAAGCCGACGAAGCCCACAGCCTGGGTGAAGGCGGCTCAGCCGGAACCTATCTGGCGGTGGACAAAATCCTCGCCATTGCCAAAACCAGTGGCGCTAAAGCCATCCATCCCGGTTACGGTTTTCTTTCGGAAAACGCGGCCTTTGCTCAGGCCTGTGAAGACGCAGGGATCGCCTTCGTAGGGCCAACGCCCGAGCAACTGCGCGTCTTCGGCCTCAAGCACACCGCCCGCGCGCTGGCGAAGAAGCACGGCGTACCAATGCTCGAAGGCACCGAGCTACTCGACAGCGTCGAAGCTGCCCTGAGCGCGGCTGAAGTCATCGGCTACCCGGTGATGCTGAAAAGCACCGCAGGCGGTGGCGGGATTGGCATGCGCGTCTGCCGCAGTGCCGCAGAACTGAGCGAATCCTTCGAAGCCGTTAAACGCCTCGGGCAGAACAATTTCAGCGACTCCGGCGTATTCATCGAGAAGTACATCCAGCGCGCCCGGCACCTTGAAGTGCAGGTCTTCGGCGACGGTTGCGGCGAAGTGCTGGCCCTTGGCGTACGCGACTGTTCCGTACAGCGGCGTAACCAGAAAGTCCTCGAAGAAACCCCTGCGCCAAACTTGCCCGACGGCATGGGTGAAGCGCTGTGCATGGCGGCGATCAAACTTGCCAAAGCCGTTAACTATCGCAGCGCAGGAACTGTGGAGTTTGTTTTCGACAGCGACGACCAGCGTTTTTACTTCCTCGAAGTGAACACCCGCCTTCAGGTCGAGCACGGCGTCACCGAGCAAGTCTGGGGTGTCGATCTGGTCAGCTGGATGGTGCAACTGGCGGCCGGTGACCTACCGCCGTTGTCGGAACTGCAAGCCGCACTCAAGCCCAGCGGCCACGCCACCCAGGCGCGTCTGTATGCGGAAGATCCGGGGCGGGATTTTCAGCCCTGCCCTGGCTTACTGACGGCGGTGAACTTCCCGGCTGTGGATGGCAAAAGCTTGCGCATCGATACCTGGGTAGAAGCCGGCTGCGAGATTCCGCCGTTCTTCGACCCGATGATCGCCAAGGTGATCAGTTGGGCCCCCAATCGCCAGTTGGCCAGCGATGGACTGGCCAAAGCCTTGAGCGAAACCCGCCTGTATGGCGTGGAGACCAATCGCGATTACCTGCGGCAGATTATCGCCGACGTACCGTTCGCCAGTGGCCAGCCATGGACTCGCTGCCTGGAAGGTCTGGTCTATCAGGCCGATACCTTTGAAGTGCTCAGTGGCGGTACCCAAACCAGCGTCCAGGATTATCCGGGGCGCCTGGGTTACTGGGCGGTAGGCGTGCCGCCTTCCGGTCCGATGGACAGCCGTGCTTTGCGTTTGGGCAACAGTTTATTGGGCAATGCCGAAGGTTGCGCTGCGCTGGAAATCACCATGAGCGGCCCGTTGCTGCGCTTCAATACCGACGCGGTGATCGCGGTGACTGGCGCCGTTATTCCACTGACGCTGGACGGTCAGCCGCAGCCAATGAACACAGCAGTGTTCGTGCCCGCCGGTTCACAACTGGCGCTGGGCACGATTGCCGGGGCCGGTGCGCGCAGTTATCTGTGTGTACGTGGCGGGCTGGATGTGCCGGATTACCTGGGCAGTAAAAGCACGTTCACCCTGGGCCAGTTTGGTGGGCACGGCGGGCGCGCTTTGCGGGCGGGCGACGTGCTGCATGTTTCGCCGCTGATTGATCGCAGCGCCGGGCAGAAAGTCCCTTCAGAACAACTGGAAGACTTGCCGAGCGTACGCCATATCCGTGTGATCTATGGCCCGCATGGGGCACCGGAATATTTCACTGAAAATTACATGCAGACGTTCTTCGCCACGCAGTGGGAAGTGCACTTCAACTCCAGCCGAACCGGCGTGCGCCTGATCGGGCCGAAGCCGGAATGGGTCCGGGCCGATGGCGGAGAGGCGGGACTGCATCCGTCGAACATTCATGACAACCCGTATGCGATTGGCGCAGTGGATTTCACCGGTGATATGCCGGTGATTCTAGGTCCTGATGGCCCAAGCCTGGGCGGCTTTGTTTGCCCGGTGACGATCATTGAAGCCGACCTTTGGCAACTGGGCCAGCTCAAGGCTGGGGACAAGGTGATGTTTCATGCGGTGAGCCTTGAACAGGCACGCAGATTTATCGGTAGGAGCGAACTTGTTCGCGAGACCAGTTTCCCACACGCAAATGACGCATCGAATGTACCGACCTCCTCGCGAACAAGTTCGCTCCTACCGGGGGACGGCGGCGCAGCGCAGTCCGGTGGGAGCGAATTCATTCGCGATGAGGCCGTTGCATCCGATGCATCTTCTGCGTCTGGAATGCCTTCATCGCGGGCAAGCGCGCTCCTACAGGGGGACGGCGGCGCAGCACAGTCCGGTGGGAGCGAATTCATTCGCGAAGCAGGCGACGCGGTGCCTGATCTGACACCTTTGGAAGCGAGCCTCGCTCCAGCAGAATTGACGTCACCCATCGTTCTGGATATTGGCGCAGACGACACGCGCCTGGTCGCCCGCCTCTCCGGCGACACGCACCTGCTGCTGGAAATCGGCGCGCCTGAGCTGGATCTGGTCTTGCGCTTCCGCGGCCATGCCTTGATGCAGGCGCTGGAAGCCAAGCATCTGCAAGGCGTGATCGACCTGACGCCGGGCATTCGCTCACTGCAAGTGCATTACCAGCCGGAACGACTACCGCTGGCGCACCTGCTCGATATCGTCGCTGGCGAATGGGACGCCGTCTGCGCGGCCAAAGACCTGCAAGTCCCTTCGCGCATCGTCCATCTGCCGTTGTCCTGGGATGATCCGGCCTGTCAGCTCGCCATCGAAAAATACATGACTACCGTGCGCAAAGACGCCCCTTGGTGCCCGAGCAATCTGGAGTTCATCAGGCGCATAAACGACCTGCCCAACCTCGATGAAGTACAGCGCACCGTGTTCGATGCCAGCTATCTGGTCATGGGCCTGGGCGATGTGTACCTCGGCGCACCGGTCGCCACGCCACTGGATCCGCGCCATCGACTGGTCACCACCAAATACAACCCGGCTCGCACCTGGACCGCCGAAAACTCGGTAGGCATCGGCGGTGCGTACATGTGCGTGTACGGCATGGAAGGCCCCGGCGGTTATCAGTTTGTGGGGCGCACCCTGCAGATGTGGAATCGCTACCGCGAAGTCGCCGCGTTCGACGGCAAACCATGGCTGCTGCGCTTCTTCGATCAGATCCGCTTCTACCCGGTCAGCGCTGAAGAACTGCTGCGCATCCGTCGTGATTTCCCACTGGGCCGTTACGACCTGGAGATTGAACACAGCACTCTGAACCTGGCCGATTACCAGGCGTTCCTGAATCGCGAAGCCGAGGGCATCGCCACCTTCCGCAGCCAGCAACAAGCGGCATTCAACGCTGAACGTGAACGCTGGATCGCCAGCGGTCAGGCCAACTTCGAAAGCGAAGAAGCCGTCGCGCCGTTGACCGAAGAAGCGCCACTCGAGGCTGGAGAGCACAGCGTCGACAGCCATATCGCCGGTAACCTCTGGCAGGTGCAGGTCGAGGTCGGCCAGCGTGTCGAGGCAGGTGAGACCTTGGTGATTCTGGAGTCGATGAAGATGGAAATTCCGCTGCTGGCACCGACCTCCGGCGTGGTCCGCGAGGTGCGCGTCCAGCCCGGTTCGGCAGTGCGTGCAGGTCAGCGTGTCGTCGTGCTGCAAGCCGACTGATCCTTTTACTTTTTGATGGAATTCTTCTATGAGCCTTGAAGTAACGTTGCACGACCTGCGCCTTGATTCAGTCCGTGCGGCCTATGAATCCGGCAACCTGACACCCCGTCAATTGATCCTTGCCCTGCGGGAAAAAGCCGCTGCGTTGAACCCTGAATATCACCTGTTCATTCACCTGCTGACTCCGAACGAACTGGAGCCCTACCTCGCCGCACTGGAGGGTCGTGATATCAAGGACCTTCCGCTTTACGGCATCCCTTTCGCGATTAAGGACAACATTGATCTGGCGGGCATTCCCACCACAGCGGCTTGCGTGGCGTATACATACACGCCGGAACGTTCGGCGACGATCGTCGAACAGCTTTTAGCGCTGGGGGCGATCCCCATGGGCAAAACCAATCTGGATCAGTTCGCCACGGGTTTGAACGGCAGCCGCTCGCCCTTTGGCGCCTGCCCGAACAGCGTGCTCAAAGAATATCCCTCGGGCGGCTCCAGCTCGGGTTCGTCACTCGCCGTCGCGCTGGGCGTCAGTAGTTTCTCGCTGGGCACCGACACAGCAGGCTCGGGCCGGGTACCCGCTGCGCTAAACAATCTGGTGGGCATGAAGGCCAGTAAAGGCCTGATCTCCACCGCAGGCGTCGTACCGGCCTGCCGCACGCTGGATTGCGTGACGACTTTCACCGCCACCGCTCGCGAAGCCAGTCTGTTGCTGAGCCTGACCGCCAGGCTCGATGCGCATGACGAATACAGCCGCAGCAATCCGCTGTGGAACGACGCTTCGGCATTCGGTGCGCCACGTCCCTTCCGGTTCGGCGTTCCACGCGAAGAGGACCTGGAGTTCTTCGGCTGCACGGAGGGTCCGCAGCTGTTTAGCGACGCCGTTGACCACCTGACGGCGCTGGGTGGCCAAGCCGTCACTCTGGACCTGTCACCGTTCCTTGAGGCCGCGCGTCTGCTGTACGAAGGGCCGTGGGTCGCCGAGCGCTACAGCGTTGCGGGCGAACTGATGGAGACCAACCCCGACGCAGTGTTGCCAGTGATAAAAGCAGTGCTGGCCAAGGCCCCTGCGGTCAGTGGTGTGGAAACATTCCGCGCCCAGTACCGTCTGCAAGCGCTCAAGGCGATCTGCGACAAGGCCATGGAAGATCTGGACTTCGTCGTAACGCCAAGCATTCCCCGTCCGGTGACCAACGCCGAGCTGCAAGCCGAACCCGTATTGCGCAATTCGGACCTGGGCTACTACACCAACTTCGTCAACCTGCTGGACTACGCCGCCATTGCCGTACCGAGCGCGTTCATGAACAACGGACTGCCTTGGGGCGTGACGCTGTTCGGCCGGGTGTTTACTGATCAGTATTTGCTGAGTGTAGCCGACGCTCTGCAACGTCACACCGAACTGCCATTGATTGCCAACCTGAACACGCAGTTGAACAAGCCCGCCGCCATCGCACGCAACGACATGGCCCGCGTAGTGGTATGCGGCGCGCATCTGGATGGCCTGGCGTTGAACTGGCAACTCAAACAGCGCGGTGCTTGCCTGGTTGAAACCACACACAGTTCGCCGGACTACCAGCTGTATGCACTCGCAGGCGGCCCGCCGTTCCGGCCGGGCATGGGTCGGGTCGGTCAAGGTGGAGTCGCCATCGAAGTGGAAGTCTGGGAACTGCCAAGCCGCGAACTGGGCTCATTCCTCACCGGTATTCCGGCGCCACTGGGTTTAGGCAAAGTGCAATTGGCTGATGGCCGCTGGGAGTGCGGGTTTATCTGCGAAGCTTATGGGCTGGAGGGCGCAAAAAACATCAGCCATCTTGGCGGCTGGAGGGCTTATCTGCAGGCTGATAAATAGAGCTAAACAGGTTTGGAACACAACCCCGGTGGGAGCGAATTTATTCGCGAAAGCGGTGTGTTAGACGCAGATTTTTTTACAGGAAAAACGCATTCGCGAATGAATTCGCTCCCACGAAAAACAGGTATTTACGCATTGAACGCACATCCCGGTAGGAGCGAATTTATTCGCGAAGGCAGTGTGTCAGACACAGATATATTTGCAGGAAAAACGCATTCGCGAATGAATTACAAGTCTTGTGATTAGTCCCATACATAATTAGCCCAATCACAAAAAACCAGCCGACATAGTGAGCCTTCAACTCATCAAGTCGGCTTTTTTATGAACGATCAAACACCCCACACAGACCCTCATCGCCAGCGTCTGGAAAACCTGAGGCAAAGTCCCGGCTTCAAACTCATCGCCCACTCGACGCTGCTGCTCAAAGCCACCCAGCTGGACATGGATTACCCTCCTACCCTCCGCGCTTACATACGCGAGCAGTTGCGGCACCTGCTGCAACAGACCACCGGCAAAGCCCTGTCCCCCGACAAGCTCAGCATCAACTTTCGCACTGAAACCAATCCCGAGGTCGACAACCAGGGCCGCGAGCGATACTCGCGGCGCATGACGCTCACCGACATCGGCGTGCTGTCCTTTAATGGCGAGATGATGCGCGTACTTCTGCAGCACACCTTCACAGACAAGCCGCTGGATGAATCAACCCCTGCCCTTACCGCACAGGCTGCGCTCAACCTGATCATCAATAGCCGCTGGTTCTTCGACTACTCCGCACTGATGGAAAGTTTCTGGGCCAGGCACCGGGATACTTACCGGGCACTGGCCAAGCTGTCTTTTCTGGACAAACTGGCTCGGCAATACGCTCGTAAGCAGATTACTCGCGAAGGCTATGAACTCGCCCTGGAGGCCTTGGGTCTAGAGGCGTTTCCGGACTCGGCAGCTTGCCTGGAAATCCCCGCCCGAGGGTCGCGCGCTACTGCGCACCTGCTGTCGATCAACGAACAGGATCTACCCGACGCTTTTCAGATACGGTCCAACAACACATCGCATTGCTTTATCCACATGCCGGGAGGTCGAAATGCGCCAGTGGAGTACATCAGCAATAAGCCAACGCACATGGGTAGAAAGTTCGTTGAAGCCCTGAAGACCCTCCCCGGCTTGCATGACTACTCCGGGCCAGCCAGCCTTTCGGAAATCGACGGAGATATTTTTTCAGCCATTACCGCGGCTCAGGAAACACGCTCTCTGGAGTATATCGAGACGCAGGTCGGCATCAGCGCTCAACCTCATCCCTTCAAAAGCATAGAGCGTAGCCTGAGCCTGCTCGGCGCGGTGGATATATGGCAGTCGCACCCCGATGTTCTGCAACAGATTCCGGTTCCCTTGACCACTGCCGCCAGAATCATGGCCAAGGCGCTCCGGGAAAAACATCAGTGGGTAGTCAACCCCGATCAGGTGTTCATTCGTTACCTGCGGGGCCACTCCACCACCCCGCTTGGCGACGCCCGGCATCCTCCCATCGACATTCAGGTCCCGGATGAAAAGCCCATCAGCCTGAGCGAAGCACTGGTGAGCAATTACCGCGTCGCATCGCCAGCCGGTTATATCGATAACGGAGGCCGTAACGCGGTCTATCTCGACGTCACAGGCACAGGCAAATGGGACGCCCGCCAGGAGCTGCCCATGGACGTTCAGGCCATTGAAATGGTGATTCGCGAGATCAATTTTCTGAACGTGATGCACCAGGAAATCGATGAGTTCCAGGCGCAGCACAAGGCAGCCATTGAAGCGACCTTGCAAAGTCAGTTCGTGAACCAGGCATTGCGGTGCCTCAAGCACGGCACCTTGCAGCGTGAGGGGTTCGATCTGATCGTCAAAGCGCTTGAGCAACTGAACATCAGAACCCGGGGCGCGCGGGTCGAATGGGCCATACCCGGTGTCTATCTACAGCACTCCCTGTTTGACGGGCCGACCGAACAATACTGCCCGAGCCTTCTGGTACTAAGCCTTCCCGGCAGAGCGCAACGGGTGCTTTATCAGGCGGGCATGCTCAAAGCGTTTATCGAATTCGCTAGCGAGGACGAACTTAACCGCTATTTACGCCATGCAGCACATAGCCAGACGTGGCGAGATAGCGTTCGTCATTACGTCCCCGTGCGCCACCATGAGCGGCTCACGTACATCCTGAAAGTCTGGGCAGGAGAGCAGGCACCCAGCGAGCCGGTGTCCTTGTTGCGTCCCTGGACTGACGTCTTGCTCAATCACGACACACGCAAAGCGCTGGCGCAGGAACTGAAGGAGCAGCGCATCACGGGGTCACCGTTTGCCCATATCGCGCATATGCTCAGGCAGAACGCGCTCTGGAACGCGGATGACACCGTTGTCACCTCCCGGGAAGTATCACTTCGCTACTGGACACGCCTGCTTCAACAGTTGCAGTTTCTGATAGCGCCTATGTC
The DNA here is from genome assembly GCF_002699985.1 of Pseudomonas sp. ICMP 561. Taxonomy (GTDB): domain Bacteria; phylum Pseudomonadota; class Gammaproteobacteria; order Pseudomonadales; family Pseudomonadaceae; genus Aquipseudomonas; species Aquipseudomonas quasicaspiana. Next base: position 53,193 of record NZ_LKBT01000011.1, read on the forward strand.
GGTACTGCTGACGCCCGCGTTGATTGCTTCTCTGGCAACCGAACTCGGTATCGCAGCTTTGAATATCGGCTCGGCGAACTTGCCAGGTGCACGTTATGCCGAGAAACAACAGGCGTTGCTCAGTGCTCTGTCACTGGGACTACTGCAACTGCCGCCCTCCATGCCTCGACTGACCCATGCTCTGCGCAAGCTGGCGACGCCGGTCAAGCCCGTTTTACGTCCTGCGCTTGCATCGGCATCCAGTACTAAAAGCTTCGGTATCTGGCTCAACCGTTCGATGCCTGACCGGAAAACCCGCTTTGAGCAGTTCTTCCATACGGATGCAGTACTAAAAGCCTGGAACATTCCTGGTCACCCTGCGTTTTCCACGCTGGCGGTCAAAGCCTGGAAGCTGAAACGCCAGTTTCTGTTGTGGACTGCCGAAACCCGACAAGCGCGAACTCTGGTGGTCAGCAGCCACGGTTATTACCTGCCCTGGAGCAAAAATGCAGCCATCCCCAACGGCACGGAGCTGCAAGTCTACGCGCCGCATGGATACGAGTTGGTCGACCCCAGACTCCATCGGGTAGTCAGCAAGCAAGCGAGCCCTTTCGCTCTCCTCGATACGCAGCAAACAGCTCCCGCAAGTTCCCTGAGTCAGGCCTATGAGCTGACCGACAAACTGCTGGCAGGCACTGCCCGGCCGGGAATGATAAAGAACTACACCCTTTCAAAATTCCAGAGCCCTTACGGCGAAAGTTATCAGGACATTAGCCATGTCGTGCGCAACTCCAATCAGTCGCCGTTCAGAAATACGCTGCCATCACCCACTCCCATGGACGTACTGACGGTCAGAAACCGCTTCGGCATGACGCCCCCTGCTCTGGAGCAAATGTTCAACGCATTGTCTGAAGCCGGTATTCATTACGACAGGATTCTGCTGCTGCATTGTCGCTGCTCAGCGTTCAAGTCACTGCTTGGCATCGCACCTGTGTACAGAGTCCCCTGAGTAGGGAATGACAGATGTTCGGTAAGCATGAGTTCAACATCGCCGAAAAACATTCAACTTCGCCATAGCGTAAAGAATACCGGCGGGCTAGCATGCCTGCGTCAACGGACAGGCAAAACAATCGGACACGTTATGGCTTTTCGCACTGCTCGCCCTTCACAACGCTCACTTCTGTTTACGCTGGTGATCGTGCTGGGCTGTGGTTTCCTGGCAACCTCGCTGCTCAGCTATTACTCGTCGCGCGAGTCCATTCGCGACAACATCATCAATACCGAGCTGCCGCTGACGTCCGATACCGTGTATTCGGAAATCCAGAAAGATCTGGTTCGCCCCGTATTGATCTCTTCGATGATGGCCCGCGACACGTTCATGCGTGACTGGGTTGTGGAAGGCGAGCGCAATACTCAGCAGATCACCCGTTATCTCAAAGAAGTGATGGACCACTACGGGGCGTTCACCACGTTTTTCGTGTCCGACAGCAGCCTGACGTATTACCAGGCCAAAGGCATCCTGAAGAAAATCGACGCCCGGGAGCCGCGAGACGTCTGGTATTACCGCGTCCGGGACATGGAAGCTCCGTACGAGATCAACGTCGATCCGGACATGGCCAACAAGGACAACCTGACGTTTTTCATCAACTACAAAGTCTTCGACTACAACAACAAATTCATTGGTGCCACCGGCGTCGGGCTGACCGTGGATGCCGTCATCAAACTGATCGACCGCTACCAACAGCGCTATGAGCGCAGCGTTTACTTTGTCGATGCCTTCGGCCGCATCGTATTGACCGGCGAAAGCGGAGGCCCACAGGGCGCAGCAATTGGCGAGTCACTCAGTCAGTTGCCGAGCATGGCCGACTTGCTGAGCAAAATGCCCAAACCGCTCAGCGGCACTTACGAGCACAGGGTCAACGGCAAGGAACACTTCCTCAACGTACGTTACATACCGGAACTGAATTGGTACCTGTTCGTCGACAAGGAAGAGGAATCTGCACTGAGTGACATACGCCACTCGCTGTACCTGAACCTGCTTATCTGTCTGGTGATCACGCTCATAGTGGTTTACCTGCTGAATCTGGTGGTCAACCGCTTCCAGTACCGAATTGAAGCCCAGGCGACCCTCGATAGCCTGACCGGCCTGCCGAACCGTCGCGGTTTCAATCTGTGGGCGGTCAAGACCCTCAAGGATGCTCAGCGCGATGCTCGCCCACTCACAGCCATGCTGCTGGACCTGGACCACTTCAAGCGACTTAACGACACCCACGGGCATCTGGCCGGAGACGAAGTGCTGGCTGGTTTTGCTGACGACCTGAAAAGCTGCTTGCGTCAGTCAGACATCATTTGTCGTTGGGGCGGCGAAGAGTTCATCATCCTGCTCAAGGGCACCGATACCGTTGATGCCCATGATGTCGCGGAAAAAATTCGGCTGCTGGCCGAACAGCACCGTTACACGTTCTCCGGCGAAGTGCTGTATGTGACGGTCAGCATCGGCTTGAGCCGGTTGCAGCCCGACGATACGCTGCAAAGCCTGATCGCCCGCGCAGACAGCGCGCTGTATCGCGCCAAGCAGAACGGTCGCAACCAGATCTGCACGGAGGCGCCAAGCGCACCATGAACACCTCAGCCAGTACTCCACAAATCTGCCCGGCCTGCGGCGCAAGCAACGCTTGCACCCTGGCCGACCCGCGCACGGCGGATCAGGCGTGCTGGTGTTTTTCGGTGAGCATTGACCCCTCGGTGATCCGGGCCCTGCCGGAAGAACTGCGCAACAAAGCCTGCCTGTGCCCGCGTTGTGCGGGGATCAGTGATGCGCTTTCGGACAAGACTGATCCGAGCCCCGACTGAAGCCTTTGGAAGATGCTTTGACGTTGTAGGACTGGCTTTAGCCGGGAGGACGGCATTTCTTACAAAGAAAATTTGGCGAATGTCCTGCCCTCCTCCCGGCTAAAGCCGGTCCTACGAATCTCGCAGAACTGTGGGAAATTTCATTCGCGATGGCTGGTGCTAAATCTGTAGGAGCTGACGAAGGCTGCGAATTGCGGAGTGTCAGAAAAAACGCCTTCGCAGCCTTCGGCAGCTCCTACAAAAATTGTCCCAAATCAGCGCCAGTATTCGCTTGAGCTAATGGATCTTGCGCGGGAACAGGTAACATACCTGCCCTCCTCGCCATCACACCAAAATCGCCATGCGCCTCGACCGCTTCCTCAGCAACCTGCCGCGCTTCAATCGCAAGGACGTACGTCTGGCGTTGATCGGCGGACGGGTCAAAGTGGACGGGCAACGGGTCAGCGATCCGCATCACGCGGTGCGCGAGTTCAGCCGGGTGGAGTTCGACGATGAGGTCCTGCAAGTCGGCAAGCCTGCGCGCTACTTCATGTTGCACAAACCTCAGGGCCGCGTCAGCGCCACCACCGATCCGCAACACCCCACCGTGCTGGACTTGCTGCACGAGCCCGACAAGCACCAACTGCACATCGCCGGACGACTGGATTTCAATACCACCGGGCTGATGCTGCTCACCAACGACGGCCAGTGGTCACGACGTCTAACCCAACCCCAGACCAAGCTGCCGAAGGTTTACTACGTCGAAACCGAACAAGTCATCGACGAGCGCTATGTACAGACTTTTGCCCAAGGCCTGTACTTCGCCTTCGAAGACCTCACCACCCAACCCGCACAGCTGACGGTACTCGGCCCGCGTTGCGCAAGATTGAGCATCGTTGAGGGCCGCTATCATCAGATCAAACGCATGTTCGGCCATTTCGACAACAAAGTCCTGCGCCTGCATCGCGAAAGCATGGCCCACCTGAGCCTCGACCCGGAACTGAAGCCAGGCCAATACCGTGTGCTAGAGCCTTCGGAAATTCAGGGCGTATAAGTCTTTCCCTACCGCTGGGCAGTCCGGCGAAACAAACTACGAACGGCACTTGCGGGTTAGCGGATCCACTGCTTGAATCCAATCGTCAGTCCACATGTGACTGGCGAGTCATCTACGCATTCCAAGAAACCTTTTGCCGCCCCGAGCCAACGCTCACGGCAAATCGCCCGCCAATAATAAAACCTGTCGGCAAGATCGTTTCGGATCGACAAGGGCCCCTTTGCAAGGCAATGCCTACCTGTCACGAAATTCGTGCAACGTTGTTTGCGCGCACATCTTGTTTACGTCAGGAGACACACCTATGAGGCCAGAAATCGCTGTGCTTGATATACAGGGACAGTTTCGGGTTTACACGGAGTTCTATCGGGCAGAAGCTGCCGAAAAGACCATCATCATGGTCAACGGCTCACTGGCCACAACGGCATCGTTCGCCCAGACCGTGCGCAACCTGCACCCACAATTCAACGTGGTGCTCTACGATCAGCCCTACGCCGGCAAATCCAAACCCCACAACCTGAATGAAAGGCCGTTGAGCAAAGAGCTGGAAGGTCAAATCCTGCTGGAGCTGATTGACCATTTCAACGCTGAACACGTCATGTCGTTCTCGTGGGGTGGCGCGGCCACGCTGGTTGCTCTGTCCCACCGCCCCAAGCGCATCGAAAAGGCCGTCATCAGCTCATTCTCCCCCGTGATCAACGTCCACATGCGTGATTACCTGGAGCGCGGCATCACGCACCTCAGCGTCCATGACCGCTACGAAGTCGGCAACCTGGTCAACAGCACCATCGGCAAACACCTGCCGCCGCTGTTCAAGCGCTTTAATCATCGGCACGTGAGTAACCTGGACACCCACGAATACGACCAGATGCACTTTCACATCAACGACGTACTGGCCCTGGATACCGCGAACTACCTGACAGTCGCGCAGAACATCAACGTGCCCGTGTTGTTTCTTAACGGCGAGTGGGACGAGTACACCGCCGCCACCGACGCCCGCTTGTTCGCCCAGGCAGTCCAGCACAGCACCTTCAGCACCATTCAGAGCACCGGGCACTTTCTGGACATGGAACACAAATCCGCATGCCGGGATTCGCGTGACGCCCTGATGGACTTCCTTACACCAAAACCCGAGTCCAGTAGCCGATCAACCTACCACTACCGACAGGCCCAAACCGTACATGCCTTCGCCCTCTGAACCTGACGCACGACCGAACAAGGGACCCCATCCGCCCGTGCAGCACGCACAGACAAGCGCGGATGGGCTCCGTTCAGGATTGGTTTTCAAGGGATTAAAACAGGGGGGAGAGAAATTAGCGCTTCAATTCAGCGTGCCGTTCTGGTACAAAGTCAGCCGCTTCAGAGCGGGTGTAGTTTAGTGGTAAAACGAAAGCTTCCCAAGCTTTAGTTGAGGGTTCGATTCCCTCCACCCGCTCCATATCTTTCAAGGCTTTTGGGCCTTTCTTGCGTCACCTCCATACCTTCCTGATTGTTATCGCTTCGGCTGCGCTCGCCCAAAAATCGCGTAAATACCTTACTGCGCTGTTCCCTGTAGGAGCTGCCGAAGGCTGCGATAGCGGTGTGTCAGGTTAAATGCTTCGCAGCCTTCGGCAGCTCCTACAATGAATGCGTTCAGATTCAAAGTGTGCAGCAACGATGAGCCTTCGAGTTAACATCTCTCCCGCACGCCTCATCCCAGGGAGTATTCAATGGCAGACAAGACACACCGCTACGAAGTCCAGATAACCTGGACTGGCAACGAAGGCACAGGAACATCGTCCTATCGCGGTTACAGCCGGTCACATGTCATTCAGGCTGAAGGGAAGCCATCTATTGAAGGCTCTTCCGATCCGAGCTTTCGGGGCGACCCAAAACGCTGGAATCCGGAGGAATTGCTTCTCGCCTCTTTATCGGCCTGCCATAAACTCTGGTACCTCGGGCTTTGTGCCGGGGCCGGGATTGTGGTGCTTGAGTATGAGGACAAAGCAGAAGGCACAATGGTCGAGGAAAGTAACGGCGCGGGTCAGTTCACCTCGGTTGTATTGAAGCCGAAGGTCACTCTTGCTCCGGGCTCCGATATCGAAGGCGCTCACGCCCTGCACCAGACAGCTCATGAGAAATGCTTCATCGCGCGCTCGGTGAATTTCCACGTCAGTCATGCGCCAGTTATATCCGCGCCAGGCCCTCTCGCCAACAAGTTGCCTCCTGCCTGAACAGCCTGACACAGCGCTGCCCGGTAGGAGCGAACTTGTTCGCGAGGCGGTGTGCCTGAATCACCGCGTCAGCCCTTCTCGCCAACAAGTTGCCTCCTACCCGAACAGCCTGACACGGCGCAGCCCGGTAGGAGCGAACTTGTTCGCGAGGCGGTTTACCTGAATCACCGCGTCAGCCCTTCTCGCCAACAAGTTGCCTCCTACCTGAACAGCCTGACACGGCACTGCCCGGTAGGAGCGAACTTGTTCGCGAGGCGGTTTACCTGAATCACCGCGTCAGCCCTTCTCGCCAACAAGTTGCCTCCTACCTGAACAGCCTGACACGGCACTGCCCGGTAGGAGCGAACTTGTTCGCGAGGCGGTTTACCTGAATCACCGCGTCAGCCCTTCTCGCCAACAAGTTGCCTCCTACCTTGAAAGCGGCAAGTCTGAAACTGTGCGTTGTCGGGGACAGGGGTTCCGATTGGTTTCGGCCGCTTACATCGACAAAAACCGAGTCGCCCTTCTCCACCACGGGCGTTTCTCGCGGGTTTCGTGGAGCAGGATGTTGGGCATGTCTCGCAGGCGAATCCACGACTCGTCCTGCCAGTGCAGCAGGTTCATCGAGGCACCGTCCCAATCCAGCACACCGAGGATCGGACGTTCGGTGCGGCCGGGATTCTGCACGTCACGCAGCACAGGCACGACCTGCAGCGTCAGCCATTCGCGCAGTTCACGATTTTGCGCGGAGGGGTGATAAATCAGTAATGCGTATGCGCCGGACTCGTTGACCATCAAGGTGTCCTGAGTCGAGCCATAGCAGTGCAGCGGCAAAGTGCGACACTCATCACGTCCGAGCTTGCGGGTTTTGCGTTCGTCGATGAACAGGCCCATCAAACGGCCCAGATCGCGGGCACAGAACCAGGCCTGGTTTTCCAGCATGAGCGCGTGGAGCGGAAGGGTTTGGCGGGTGAATAGGGTTGGGATGAAAGGCGTCATTTCAGTTGTCGGCATCAGTCTATTTCTCTTTGCTGGTTAGACTGCCAGCTACCGTCGCCAAACGAATAGGGTGGCAGTTGTACGCAGGTTGGCGAACCGGAGCAAAGAACCGGCAGACCCGAAAGTCTCCCACGTACAACCGCCATAGCGGATCGCGGACAATATCTGCCCGCTTCCGAATGGTACACGCTATACATCATTGCTAGCCGGATCGCCAAATCCAGTGCTGAGTTATTCAGCAGCGGCGGAGGGTACGGCGCGGCGTTTGGTCAGGCAAGACAAGAAATGTAAAAACCTGGCGATCGAACCAGCAGTGTCCATTGGGGACAAGTAGCAGAACTCGATGCCAATGAGCAACGCGCATCCCTAAATTCGATTTAGTGGTTATAGTCACCACCATTTCAAGCATTCAACCAATGCCTGGATTGACCAAGACAGCAAGCAGCATATTGAAGCAAGCCTCGCTTTGGTGAGCGAGGTTCCATCCAGTCCCAGGGAGGACTAAACAGTGCTTTATCCCATCGCAATTCTTCCCGGTGATGAGCTGCATGCGTGGGGTGTTGAGGTTCCGGATATTCCCGGCTGCTTCTCTGCCGGTGACGACCTGGACGACGCCATGGCGATGGCTCGCGAAGCCATTGAGGGTCATCTGGAGATTCTGGCTGAGCATGGTTCGGCCATTCCGACCGCTCAGAAAGTAACCGTACACGCGCAAAATCCGGAATACAAAGGCTGCACATGGGCGTTGGTGGACATTGATATCACCAAATACATGGGCAAGTCCGAGAAGCTCAACATCACCCTTCCAGCACACTTGCTGACCCGGATTGATGAATACGTGAAGCATCATCCGGAAGAGAAAAGCCGCTCGGGCTTTTTGGCTTCGGCAGCGCTCAGGGTTTTGCATGAGGTGCGAGGTTAAGACGCTAAACGTTACACCAGCGAACCGTTAGGCGCATCGTAAACACCTGACTGCACCGTTTTCTGTAGGAGCTGCCGAAGGCTGCGATCGCGGTGTGTCAGGATAAATGTTTCGCAGCCTTCGGCAGCTCCTACAGAAAATGCATTTCAACCCAGTAGTTTGCATGTTGCTAGCGAGGCGGATCGTCAGGTATGCCGCCTCGCCAACAAATTGCCTCCTACAAAAATAGACTTCAATCCTCTGCGAACCCCGCAAACCACCCGTGAAACAGCAAACGCACCGCATCCGTCCAGCGGGTCCACCAGCTTCCTGCCTCAACACCTTCCAAAGCGATCAACGGCCGGGTTGCCAGTTTCTGCTCGCCATCAAATACGTCAATGCTGCCGACCACTGCACCTTTATCCACAGGGGCAATCAGCGGGGCATCAATGTGGACGCGGGTTTCAGGTTTGTGCGAGCCCCTGGGGGTCGTCAGCGTAATGTCGTCTAGAACGCCCACGGCAAGGGTGTTTTCTGTGCCCTTCCAGACTCTCGGATGGCTCAACGGCTGAAGCGCTTTCTCGAAGGTCTGGTTCTCGTAAAAGCGGAAACCATAGGTCAGGAGTTTCTCGGTATCCGTCGCACGGGCCAGCGTTGAACTTGAGCCAAACACCGCGGTGATCAGGCGCCGACCATCCCGCACGGCAGATGTGACCATGCAGTAACCCGCTGCCTCGGTGTGCCCGGTCTTGAGGCCGTCAACGGTTTTGTCACGCCAGAGCAGCAAGTTGCGATTGGGTTGCCGAATGCCGTTCCAGGTGAAGTGCTTTTTCTTGTACAGCGGGTAGTACGCCGACTCGTCGTTGATGATGGACTGGGCCAGCATCGCCATGTCGTGGGCAGACGAGTAATGATCAGGCTCTGGCAAACCTGTCGGGTTGTCGAAGTGCGTGTTGCTCAATCCGAGGCTTTGCGCTGTTTTGTTCATCAAACTAGCGAAGCTGTCGGTGCTGCCAGCGATGTGTTCAGCCAGCGCGACGCTGGCGTCGTTGCCAGAGTCGATGACGATGCCTTGCAGCAAGTCATGGACACTGACAGTGCTGCCCGGATCCAGGAACATTCTGGAGCCTTCGGTGCGCCAGGCGTTTTCGCTGACAGTGACCAGTTCGTCCGGTTTCAATTGCCCGGCCTGAATATCCCGGGTGGCCACGTAAACCGTCATCAGCTTCGTCAGGCTGGCGGGAGGAAGACGCTCGTCTGCGTCATGTTCAACGATGACATGGCCAGTACTGGCGTCCATCAACACCCAGGCGCTCGCTGACAACTGGGGCGGGGAAGGAATCATGGCGCCCGGCGTGGGAGCGGCCATGCCGACGTTCGCCCACAGGGCACAAACGGAGATCAGGCTGATCCGCAATAACAGTGGTTTCACAGGAAGCGGGTCCAGATTGGCAGAAGGTCCGCCAAAGTAGGTGATGACCTGCCCTGTCTCAAATTAAGCAAAGTTAAGAAAAGTTTAAGCGCACCAATACGTTAGTCAGGTTAGCGGGCAGTCGATCAGGACCCGTGTACCACCCGATTCAGAAGCTTGAATCTGCAGGGTAGACGCGTGCAGGCGCACGACCGCAGCCACTAGCGAAAGACCGAGCCCGTAACCCGGTTGCTGACGGCTGGCATCGCCGCGATACAACCGGCGCAACACACTTTCCCGTTCGGCTTCGGGGATCCCCGGACCGTCGTCAATGACTTCGATGCGCAGAATGTCGCCCACCATATTGGCCCGCAGACAAAGGCGCCCGCCCGGCGCGGTGAACTTGATCGCGTTATCCAGCAGATTCGTCAGCGCCTCAAACAGCAGCGCCTGATCACCTTTCATGAGGGGTAAATCAGCGCCTAGTTCAAGCGCAAGCACCTGACCTTTTTCCTGCGCCATGGGTTCGTAAAACTCGTGGGCCTGGCGCAACAATGCGTCGGGCTGGAATGACGCAAAGGCCAATCGCCGTCGGGTGTCTTCCAGCTCGGAAATCCTCAGCAACCCCTGAAAACGGAACATGATCGCTTCGCTCTCTTCCAGGGCCAGGCTGAGGCTTGATGCATGAGCATCCGTCATGGGCAATTGCTGCAATTGATAAAGCCGCGCACGCAGACGCGTCAACGGTGTGCGCAGGTCATGGGCGATGCCATCGCAGACGCTTTTGACCTCGTGCAGCAACCGCTCGATATGTTCGAGCATGGTGTTGACGGCGCTGGCCAGCATATCCAGTTCATCCCGTGCGTGCGACAGAGGCAGCCGCTCTGACAGGTTGCCGGAGACGATCCGCTCGGTACTGCGCTGCAGCCTTTCGACCCGGCGCAATGGCCTGCGTCTGAGTAATTGCCAACCGATCAAACCGGGTATCAACGTCAGAGACAGTCCCCAAAAAAGTGCCTGACCAATGATCCCTGCGACCGCCGAGATGGAACCGCCGTCACGGGCCAGCACCAGTATCCGGCCGTCATTGCGACGCTGCAGAAAGGCGTGACTGCTGCGCGTTTCGCTCACCGTGTCCGCGATTCGCAAACCGCGTTTCAGGTAATGCACACGACCATCGTCCGGCAAGCTGGACCGCAGCTTCAACAGGTTGCCGGCGATGTACTGCCCGTTGCCTTCAAACAACCCATAGGCATCAATGCCGGGAATGGAATACGCCTCACTGCCCTGCAATTCATCAAGCAGGCTGGCGTCATCGATTTTCTGGTAATAGTGCGCACGCTGCATCAACGTGCGCTCGGCCACAGTGCCGAGGTAATCGGAGATCTTCCAGTACAGAACGCCGGTGAACACCGCGCCCCACGCCACAAAGAACAGTGCGTAGAGGCCGATCAGACGACTGTTGCTTGAGCGCCAGCGCTCAGTCCTGGGTGCCAAGCACGTACCCCGACCCGCGAATGGTGTGGATCAACGGCGAGCCCGGCCCTTCGATCTTTTTGCGCAAGCGGCCCATGTGCACATCAATGATGTTGGTGCCGGGGTCGAAGTGATAACCCCAGACCTCTTCAAACAGCATGGTGCGCGTCACTTGTTGCCCGGCATGGCGCATCAGGTAGGTGAGCAATTTGAATTCGGTGGGGAGCAAGGTGATGCGCTCGCCGGAGCGCGACACGCTGTTCTCGATCAGGTCGAGGGTCAGGTTGCCGACGGTAAGCTGATGGATCTGCGAGTCGGCTGTCGGGCGTCGCAACAACACTTCCAGGCGCGCAACCATTTCGACCATCGAGAACGGTTTGGTCAGGTAGTCATCCCCACCGCAGCGTAACCCTCTGACGCGCTCGTCAACGTCGGATAACGCGCTGATCATCAATACCGGTGTGCGAATGCCGAGGCTGCGCAATGTGGTGACGATAGTCAGACCATCGAAGTCCGGCAGCATTCGGTCCAGAGTAATCGCGTCATAGCTGCCCGCGATTGCCATGGCCAGCCCGTCACGCCCGGTGCTGGCTCGTTGCACGTCAAAACCATGAGCCTGCAGCTCGGTGGCGATGGATTGTGCGGTCACCTCATCATCTTCGATGACCAGCGCCTGATTCATGATTTTCCCCGCTGACAGTCCGCGCATGCGGCGTTAAAGAACCGCGAGCCTAGGGAGTTGGTCACGGTGGGTAAACTAAATATTTATTAACGCAGGGTAACTTTTTCAGCGTGGGTGTGGGGTTTAGTGTCGCGTTTTTCTTCAACGAGTCCCCTGCCATGCCACGCTTGCTCACGCCCCTCGCCCTTTCATGTGCACTGCTTACAGCCTTCGCGGCCCATGCAGCGCCAGTGCCCACGCCGACCACTCTGACTGTTCTGAGCTCCGGCGGCATCATGGGTGCCGTTCAGGGGATCGCGCCGGACTACGAGAAAGCCACGGGCGTGAAGCTGAACATTGAAGCGTCGCCTTCCATGGGGAAAACACCTCAGGCCATCCCTAACCGGCTGGATCGAAAGGAACCGGCAGACGTTGTGCTGATGGTCGGTTCTGCTCTGGATAAACTTGTCGCGCAGGACCAGGTCGATAAAGCCAGCCGCGTCGATCTGGGCAAATCCTACATCGCCATGGCCGTGCGCAAGGGCGAGACCAAGCCTGACATTTCCACCATGGACGCGTTTCGCAAGGCGCTGCTCGACAGCAAGTCCATCGCTTACTCCGATAGCGCCAGCGGCGTTTACCTCTCGCGCATTCTGTTCCCGAAAATGACCCTTGGCGCTGACTTCACTGCCAAGGCGCGGATGATTCCTGCCGAACCCGTGGGTGCCGTTGTCGCCCGCAAGGAAGCGCAACTTGGCTTTCAGCAGCTCAGTGAACTCAAGCCTGTTGAAGGCATAGACATTGTTGGCCTGATCCCGGATCAAGCGCAGCAGATGACGCTTTATTCGGGTGCCGTTACTCGGTCCACTGAACACGCAAAAGAAGCTCAGGCACTGCTGAAATACATGGCCTCCAAGGAAGGCGCTAAAGCCATTGAAGACAGCGGTTTGAAGCCGGTGACAACCCGGTAAACCGGAAACCTGTAGGAGCGCCACCCCGGTTGCTCCTACGGGGATTGCATTGTGTTCGATTGAAGATCACCCCGTGCCTCTGACACGGCGCTGTCTCGCGGCAAATACGATTCCAGGTGGGACCGAATTCATTCGGGAAGGCGGTGTTAAAGCGATACATAAGCTGCGAATGTACCGGCCCCTTCGCGAATGAATTCGCTCCCACAGGTATTAGCGCTTGCAGACCAACATAGAATCCCCCACCTAAAACCGTCTCCATACCATGATTCGAATTTTGTTTCGATAAATGGGGCCGTTCACCAAAGCGCTATGTCATAGGTGATGTAGATCCGGTTGCTATCACGGCCTCGGGCAAAGTCCGAGCGGTACACGTAGTTACGCAGTTTCACACCAAGTCCTTTCAACGTCCCACCTTGCAGCACGTAAGCCAGCTCTGCATCGCGTTCCCACTCTTTCAATTGCGCAGCGCCCGACTTGCCGTTGTCGCCACTCAGGTAGCGCGTCGAGAATGTCAGACCCGGCACACCGACTCGTGCGAAGTCATAGCCATAGCTGAGCATCCAGGTCTTTTCATCTTCCTCGATGAACTTGCCGATCCCGACGTTGCTGAACGAATACACAGTAGCGCCACTGATATAGGGCAAGCCCGCGTCGCCGCTCAAGGTCTGATAACCGCCGCCAAAACTGTGCCCGGCCAATGCATAAGTCAATTGCCCGCTGAGCATATCGTTATCGATTTTGCCGCCGCGCCCCGTTCCGGCATCGACGCTGTTGAAGTAACGCAGGTCGCTGGTCAGCACCCCGGATCCCAAAGGCAAATCATGCTGGATCGATGCAAATTGCTGCCGGTAGAAGTTTTCCAGTTCGCCGTAGAAGTAGCTGAGTCTGATGTTTTTTCCGAGTTTGTAATCGCCGCCCACATACGAGAAGTCTGAGCCTCGGCCGGTGAATCCGTCGGGAATGATGGAGCGGCTGTCTGACGAATCGCGCAGTTTGAATTGATCCAGGTGCCCGCCCGTAAGCGTCAGGTTGTCGATGTCGGTGCTGGTGAATTGAGTGCCCTGATACGTCTGAGGTAGCAGCCGCGCATCGTTGTAAATAAGCACCGGCGTCTTGGGCAACAGCGTGCCGTATTTCAGTGTGGTCTTGGCCAGACGCACTTTGGCCGCAGCGCCGAGGCTGGCGAACTCATCGGCCGCACGGCCGTCGTCATGCACGGGCAGCAACCCAGTGCCGCTGCGGCCCTTGCCTGAATCGAGCTTGACGCCCCACAGGCCCAGCGCGTCGATGCCAAAGCCCAATGTGCCTTGAGTAAAACCGGACTGGTAGTCGAGCAGAAAACCCTGCGCCCACTCGGTGCGTTCACTTTTGGCAGTTCTGGCAGCACGAGCACTAAGGCCGTTTTCATCACGGAAGTTCTCGTTGAAGTAGACATTGCGCAGTTGCAGTTTCAGCTTGCTGTCTTCGATAAACCCTGCGGCTTCCACACCCGCCCACGGCAACAGGGTCAACAGCGGCGCGCTCTTTATAAAAGTTGTAGTTCCACGCTTGGAAAACATACTCATGCTTAATACTCATTGTTGTTATTGGAGATGCAGTGATCCGCACGCCCTGTCAGGGGCGTGTGGTTGGTTCAGTAACAGGTGACTAAAAACCACGGTGCTCAGTTATCCATGGCATGGCACGGCACTGTGCATGTAGGACCGGCTTTAGCCGGGAGGAGGCCCGTACATTTGTTACATATCCTTCGCTACAAATAATGTCCTCCCGGCTGAAGCCGGTCCTACGGAGCTCCGTTTGCTTGGCGACGGCGCAGTGTCAGGGTCAAGCGCCGTCTGACTATCAAACAAACAAGGTCAGCGCACCGGTCAACAGCGCCAAGGCCGTGACCACCAAAGAGGTCAGCACCGCCCACTTCACCGTGGCTTTCTGAAAGTCGCCGATATCGCGGTCGATCATGCCCATCAGCAGCAGCGTCGAAGCCACCAGCGGACTCATCAGATGCACCGGCTGCCCCAGAATCGACGCCCTGGCGATCTCCAGCGGGCTGATGCCATACGCCGCTGCAGCATTGGCGAGGATCGGCACCACGCCGAAGTAGTAAGCATCGTTGGACAGGACAAAGGTCATCGGCATGCTGGTCAGTGCGACCACCAGCGGGAACAGATGGCCCCACTCCGGCGGAATCCACGCCACCAGGGTTTGCGCCAGCGCGTCGACCATTTTGGTGCCCGAGAAAATCCCGGCGAAAATACCGGCCGCGAAAACCAGCAGCACCACGGTCATGGCATTGCCGGAGTGAGCCAGGATGCGTTCTTTCTGAATATCCAGTTGCGGATAATTGATCATCAGCGCCAGCACAAAACCGATCAGGAACAGAACCGCCGAGTGCATCAGGCCCATGACCAAGGCGATCATCACGGCAACAACCAGCGCCAGATTGACGTAGGCCAGCTTGGGACGCTTGTGCGGGGTATCACCGAGAATTGCTTCGATGTAGCAGTTTCCGCCGCCACTTTGCAGGTCGACGTTGCCGATACGTTTACGCTCGGCGCGCCCCAGCCAAAAGGCTGTAAAAACGACCCATGCCGCGCCGCCGATCATGGTCGGCAGCAACGGGATGAAGTACTCACCGGCATCCAGCCCCAGCGCAGCAATGGCTCGCGTTGCTGGGCCGCCCCAAGGGGTCATGCCGCTCATGATGCTCAACGACAGCATCGCCACGATGCCCAGGATCATGGGGTTCATACCAATACGTTTGTACAGTGGCAGCATCGCGGCGCAGGTGATCATGTAAGTAGTGGTGCCATCGCCATCGAGGGCCACGGTCAGCGACAACAACGCAGTGCCCACCGCGATCTTCATCGGGTCGCCGTTCACGCGTTTGAGGATCTTGCGAATCAGTGGATCGAACAGTCCGGAATCGATCATCAAGCCAAAAAACAGGATCGCAAACAGCAGCAATGCTGCGGACGGCGCGACCATTTTCAGGCCATCGAGCATCATCTTGCCGGTGGTGCCGCCAAAGCCGCCAATGACTGCAAACACGATCGGAACGATCGTCAACGCCACGATGGGCGACAAACGTTTGGACATGATCAGGTAGGTGAACACCACGACCATGGCGAGGCCAAGGAAGGCAAGCATAGGGTTATTCTCTTGTTGTTATTTATGGACAAACGAACGCCGCCGGGCTGGCCGGGCACCGTGTAAACGGTACTCGACCCGCTCGTATAACTATCGATTGAATTAAGGGGTGATCAGGTGCGTTCAGCCACCGGCGCAGCGCTCTCCCATGGAGCAACATCGGGGCTGGGCATCGCGGCTTTTCCATTGAGCCTTTGCATCAGGACCTGACGGTCACAGGCGTTCTCCGAGAGGGAAATCACCACGGTGGCGACCGCGTTGCTGGCCAGGCTGGTCAGTGCACGCGCTTCGGACATGAAGCGGTCGATGCCGATCAGCAGCGCCAGGCCCGCCAGGGGAATGTCGTGAATAACGGTCAGGGTCGAGGCCAGTGCGACAAAACCACTGCCGGTCACGCCCGCCGCACCTTTGGATGACAGCAACATGATCGCCAGCATGGTCAGGGTCTGGGTCATGCTCAGCTCGATGTTGCAGGCCTGAGCGATGAAAACGGCAGCCAGTGACAGGTAAATCGCCGTGCCGTCCAGGTTGAACGAGTACCCGGTTGGAAGTACCAGACCCACCACGCCTTTCTTGCAGCCCAGTGCCTGAAGTTTTTCGAGCATGCGCGGCATGACCGGCTCAGTGGACGAGGTGCCCAGTACCACCAGAAACTCTTCGCGGAAATAACGCAGCAGCTTCCACAGGCTGAAGCCGTTGGCGCGGCAGATACCGCCCAGCACGATAAAGACAAAGAACCCGCAGGCGATGTACAGCGTCATGATCAGCTTGGCCAGCGAGCCCAGCGACGTAATGCCGTACTGGCCAACGGTGAAGGCCAGTGCACCAAAAGCACCGATCGGGGCAAAGCGCATCAGGTACGAGAAAATCTTGAACACCATGTGCGAAGCCGACTCAAGCACGTTGAGTACCGGCTTGCCGCGCTCGCCCAGTGACGACAAGGCGAATCCGGACAGCACCGCGATGAACAACACCGGTAACACTTCACCCTTGTTGAACGCACCGATGAAAGTGTCAGGAATGATGTGCATGAAAAAATCGACGACGCCCAGTTTCGCGGCGGACTCGGTGTACTGGCTCAATCCTGCCGTACTCAGCTTGCTTGGATCGATGTTCATGCCTACGCCCGGCTTGAGCACGTAGACCGCGACCAGGCCGATGAACAGGCTGATCACGGTAAGGACCAGAAACAACAGCATGGTCTTGCTCATCAATCGCCCGAGCGACCGCTTGTCACTCATCCCGGCAATACCGGTGACGATGGTGCAGAACACCACCGGCGCGATCATCATCTTGATCAGTTTGATGAACGCGTCACCCAGAGGCTTGAGCGCTACGGCTTGTTGACCCCAGAAATGTCCAACCAGGACACCGAGAACCACGGCGCAGATAATCTGAAAGTAGAGCGATTTTGCGATTTTCATGATGCATCACCCATTATTGGTGTTGTTCTGATGCGGTACTGAATTTCATGTCATATCAGGCAGAGCACGGTGTTACTGAAACTAAACTTCAACCCGCCAGGCGTTGCGCGGCAGGCGCATAAACCTCACCGGAAAACAGACGACGTGCGGTGCGCACAACCGAGGCACGAATCGTTTGCCCGTTTTCCCCTACGTAAGCCAGCGCGACCTGAATCGAGCCGCTCGGGTGTTCGATCCGGACCTGCTGCAAGCGCGGTGACTCGCTGCCAATTCCGATCAACTTCGCGACCACGGTGCCGTCACTGACGCAAGCAGTGGCCAAGCCGATCGAACCGGTAATGGCCAAAGCCTTATGGCAGTTATGCGGCATGAAGTAACGAACCTTGAGGGTCCCGCCCGCATCGGGCTTCGAAACCAGTACTGGCTTGGGAATCACTTTATCGCTGACATCGCCCAACCCCATCGCCATACCTGCGCGCAGACGCAGGGCTTCGAGTTTGCGCAGGAACTCCTTGTCAGCGTCCAGCTCCGCTGGCGTTTCGTCACCACGTTTACCCAGCAGCGAGGCTTCGATGATGACCATCGGCATTGCCATGTCGATGCAGGTCACCGGCACGCCATCAAGGATGTCAGTCTGTTGACCCGTTGGGAACAGTTTGCCGGTCTTGCTACCCGCTGCATCAAGGAACGTCAGTTGTACGGGGGCTGCCGAACCTGGCACGCCATCGATACTGGTCTGGCCTTCGTAGCTGACCTGACCGCCTGGGGTGTTGACGTCAGCGCAAACGAACGTGCCGGTATTGAGGTTACGAATCCGCACCTGAGTCACGTCACCGCTCGCGTTGACCAACCCCTGCTCAACCGCGAACGGGCCGACAGCACAGAGCATGTTGCCGCAGTTGGGCGCGGTATCAACGCGACGCTGCGAAACCATGACTTGCACGAACAGGTAATCGACATCCGCGTCTTCGTGGGGCGAAGGGCTGACAATCGCCACCTTGCTGGTTTGTGGGCTGCCGCCGCCAATACCGTCGATCTCCAGCTCATGGCCGGAGCCCATCAGTGCCAACAGAAGCTCATCACGCTCAGCAGTCGAAACAGGCAAATCACTGGCAAGAAAAACCGGCCCCTTGGAGGTGCCGCCGCGCATCAGGACGCAGGGAATCGGTTGCATATTTGCAGACTCTTGTTGATCAATTGGGGTAATTGATGTGTTGAAAGCAAGAGTCCCACGGATGTTTTGCCTTATCCAATGCAAAGATCGTAGCGATTATTCCACTTTGGTAAATAATAACCTAACCTATCAAACTGCCCATCGCTAACCACTGACAGGAGAATAAAAGTGGAATATGAGCTGCAAGATATCCGATCGTTCGTGAAAATCGCCGAACTGGGTAGTTTCCATGAAGCTGCCGAAGTGCTGCACATTTCTCAACCGGCGTTGACCCGGCGCATAAAGAAGCTCGAACAGGGATTGGGGACGTCGTTGCTGGATCGCACCACCAGGCGGGTCAGCCTGACCAGTGTGGGTCGCGATTTTTTCCCCAAGGCGCGACGTCTACTGGATGATTTTGAAGATTCGATTCTGAACATCCGCGAGCTGGCAGAACGACAAATCGGCCAGGTAACCCTCGCCTGCATTCCTACCGCTGCGTTCTACTTTTTGCCTTCGGTGATTCGCCTGTACAACGAACGCTATCCAAAAATCCGCATCCGCTTACTGGACCTCAGCGCCAATGAAGGCCTGGAAGCAGTGCTGCGTGGGGAAGCAGATTTCGGCATCAACATGATGAGCGGACAGCATCCGGATATCGAGTTCGTACCGCTAGTCAAAGAGCCCTTCGTTCTCGCTTGCCGACGCGACCATGAACTGGCAAAACGCGAGTCTGTGTCCTGGATCGAACTCAGCGAATATCGCCTTATTGGTGTGGGAAGACTGAGCGGCAACCGGATGATTCTTGACCATGCGCTGGCGGGTTTGAGCTGGCGGCCCAAATGGTTTTATGAGGTGCAGCATTTGTCGACCTCACTGGGGATGGTCGAAGCTGGTTTGGGCATTTCAGCCATGCCAAGTCTGGCGATGCCGGCCGAAGGTCACCCGACGTTGGTCAGCGTGCCTCTGGTTGATCCAGTGGTCGACAGAACACTGGGCCTGGTATCGCGGCGCGGTGCCTCGCTGTCTCCAGCAGCAGAAAAATTCGTCGCCATGCTGCTGGAGCAGTGGCCGCAGTGATGCCGAGCACGGCTCGGTTAGAGCCCGTAAACAGAAGCACGGCGCTTATCAATAAATGCACTCATCTGATTTGGAATCCTTTTTCTGTAGGAGTGAGCTTGCTCGCGATAGCGTCGGACCAGACGATAATTTTTCAACAGGCCTACCATTGTCGCGAGCAAGCTCACTCCTACAGGGTACATGTTTGCCGCGAGACAGAGCGGTGTCGTAGACAGTGCGCCCCCTACAGGAAAAACACTACAAATCAGTTAGTTGTGTGTTTTTGACAGACGCGATCAGCATCGTCACGCAGCTTCACACCACGCTTTCCCGATTAAGACTGCTCTTATGCCCGATACCTGCCGCATTCAACCGGCCGACAAGATCCAGACGTGCTCCGCCGCCGCCTGAACGCACGTAGGCAAGCTCCGAAGCCGTGATTAAAACCACCGGCACCAAACGCACCGGGGACAGTGGCATGTCTTCAAGACGAGTATTGAAATCCGGTTCTGGGGCGCCCAGCAGAACACCGACCGCATCGTCTTCGGTCACAAAATGCTTGGGCACCTGATCACCGATGTGATGCGAAAGGCTGACCCCGGGCAACTCCAGCGAGAGCACACCGTACTGGTCCAACTGATGAGTAACGCCGCCGGCATTGGCGACTGTTGCCGCAACAGTCTGGATCACTTCAAAGACCCAACTGCGTGTGAAAGGGTCAACGTCTCCCGGCGCGCCATATGCATGCTCGGGAATATCAGATGTCTCCAGAAACAGCTCCATCTCGAACCCATTGCCCATTCCTTCAGGGTCATCAAACGGATCTGACAGACCTTCCGTGGCAAGAATGATGGAATTGCCACGTCGGACTATTCGATAAGCCTGACGAGTTGAAGGCCAATACGGTCCGCCTGTGAAACTGGGGCTGATGATGTGGGCAATGACATCTTTTTCGACGATACCGACCGATGCCCAGTGACGATCAAGGCACTCTTCGCTCGCTGAACGAGCAGCCATATTCGCAGCGTCGGCTTCAGTCTGGTCGGCCTCGGTTTGAATGGGCTCGTCGAAAATCTCAGGTTCAGTTGGCTTTACGGGCTGCCTGGCGGGCTGAGTGCTTTCTGGCTCTGACTTTTTCATTGAGCCGAACAGTTTCTTGAAGAAATTCATGTGCACTCCTTTGGATGGGGATCGCTATTTGGTCCGGGACCAGTGAGGCGAAGCACAAAATCCACTCAGTGCCCCTGAAACGCTTGGAACGCGCAAACAAAAGAAGGTTGCGGGGTCAACTGCGGAGGAAACCTGGGCGGTAAAGCTTTACTCCCGTTCCGCAAGGTAACGCTACGTTGCAGGCTTACCGCTGCAGTAGACAACAGCACATACGTTACATCGGTATTTCGCAATACGCGCTCAACTCCACTACTACCCGATCATGGCGACGGAATGAGCCCAGCCTCCATAAAGAGGCTTCATATGGAGGGCATGGGCCCCATCCGAAACCAGCGGTACACATCAATGAGGCAACTGCGAATGCCATGTGAGCCATGGGATCTTCCAGGCATTCGTAACTGACTCTATTAACGCTCATAAGTTGAGCTAACGTCTTTAGCTGACTCTCGTGCAATGCCGAGAGCTGGAGGTTCTGTGTCAGATACTCACAACACCCAAACCGATTCTCCAACGAGTTCACGCAGGCAAGTGCTCAAAGTTAGCGCCACAGCGCTGGCCGTAGGCTCACTCTCGGCAATGGCGCTGGGCAGCAACAGCGCCGCTCAAGCGGCCACTTCAGCCCCCACTGGAAAAGGACATAACGACATGACAAGTTTCACGACCAGCGACGGCACTGAAATTTTCTACAAGGACTGGGGCACCGGTCAGCCCATCGTTTTCCACCACGGCTGGCCGCTCAGTTCCGATGACTGGGATGCGCAGATGCTGTTCTTCCTGTCCAAGGGCTATCGCGTGATCGCTCACGACCGCCGTGGTCATGGTCGCTCGACCCAGACAGCTCACGGCAACGAAATGGACACCTACGCTGCCGACGTATCAGCGCTGGTGACTCACCTGAAACTCAAAGATGCCGTGCATATCGGCCACTCCACAGGCGGCGGTGAAGTCGCTCGCTATGTTGCGCAACACGGCGCTGGCCGCGTGGCCAAAGCGGTATTGATCGGCGCAGTGCCACCGATCATGGTCAAGTCCGAAAAGAATCCGGGCGGTCTGCCGATTGACGTATTCGACGGCTTCCG
Source organism: Pseudomonas sp. ICMP 561 (assembly GCF_002699985.1). Lineage (GTDB taxonomy): Bacteria > Pseudomonadota > Gammaproteobacteria > Pseudomonadales > Pseudomonadaceae > Aquipseudomonas > Aquipseudomonas quasicaspiana. The sequence goes on from NZ_LKBT01000011.1 coordinate 74,698, forward strand.
CGCAGCGCTGGCAGCCAATCGTGCCCAGTTCTACAAAGAAGTGCCGATCCCGTTCTACGGCTACAACCGCGACGGAGCCAAGGTATCCGAAGGCGCCAAAGACAACTGGTGGCGCCAGGGCATGATGGGCGGCGCCAAAGCCCATTACGACTGCATCAAGGCCTTCTCGGAAACCGACTTCACCGAAGACCTGAAAAAAATCACCGTACCGGTGCTGATCATGCACGGCGATGATGACCAGATCGTGCCGATTGCCGACTCGGCGGAGTTAGCCATCAAGCTGGTGAAAAACGGCACGCTGAAAGTCTACAAAGGCTACCCGCACGGTATGTGCACGACCCACCCGGAAGTCATCAACGAAGATCTGTTGGCGTTTATCAAGGGCTGATGGTTCTTGAGTTAAACCCAATCCTGTAGGAGCTCACCGAGGTTACGAGGTGAGCACCTACAGGGTGAAATGCCTGGCTGTATTTCAGGCTATACACAGGGTGCGGATGTATGCCCTTCGCGAACAAGTTCGCTCCTACCCCATCCAGGTCATGCGCTCTTTCTGACCGGCCTCGGTAGGACCGAATTCATTCGGGAAGGCATTATGTCTGGCGATACTCAGCTTGCGGATGTACCGCCCCCTCGCGAACAAGTTCGCTCCTACCCCGTCCAGCGTCATGCGCTCTTTCTGACCAGCCTCGGTAGGACCGAATTCATTCGGGAGGGCTGTATGTCAGGTGATACACAGTGTGCGGATGTACCGCCCCCTCGCGAACAAGTTCGCTCCTACCCTATCCAGCGTCATGCGCTCTTTCTGGCTCCCTCGCCTCCCGAATTCAAGCCTGCTTTTTCAGCGCAGCAAGCTCACTCATCGTCCAGATCCTGCTGCCATGTGAGGCGGAACGCGCTCATATTCAGACGCACAAAAACAGCGAAATTCCTCAGCCATAAACGAAAGATGAGCATCTTTTCCGGTAGGTTCTTTGCCCATCATTTAATTGGATAAACCGCGCTATCAGCATACTTCACGGACTCAAAAAAAATAGTGTGTACAATACACACCGCGACTAAGCTAAGGGATGAGCCGATGCGCAGCAGAGAGATGATCAAAGCAATCGAGGATGACGGGTGGTATCTGGTCGCTACGAAGGGAAGCCATAGGCAGTACAAACATGCAACCAAACCCGGCAGGGTCACCATTAAGCATCCCGATTCAGATATCCCGATCAAAACGATCAATAGCATCCTGAAACAGTCGGGCCTGAAATGATTCGCGAGATAGGTACGAACATATGAAATTCACAGTCGTCCTGCATAAAGATGCCGATTCTGACTACGGAGTGACAGTCCCGGATGTGCCTGGTTGCTTCTCAGCCGGAAGCTCCGTGATCGAGGCACTGGATAACGTCCAGGAGGCGCTTTCACTTCACTTCGAAGGTCTCGTCGAAGATGGCCATCCATTGCCGTCGCCTAAGGCCATCGATGTTCATATCGCAAATCCGGATTACGCAGGCGGGATCTGGGCAGTGGTTGAGTTTGACGTGACGCCCTATTTCGGCAAAGCCGTGCGATTCAACGCAACACTCCCAGAGAACTTGTTGATGCGCATTGATGATCGCGTGAAAAACGATCACCGCTATGCATCACGCTCTGGGTTTCTGGCGGCTGCGGCACTTAAAGAATTGCGTTGCGAACACTGAGCCGGCGTTAAGCGCGAATCGGGCTCTGTGAAGCACGCACAAAAAACACAAGGATCAATTAACCGGCACGCCCCAAACACACCGTCTCAACATACTCCTGCAACGCACTCAATTGACGGATGGCGTCATCCCCGTCGACGCCGGTATGGAGAATTCTTTCTGCAACCGCCGGGTCAAGTTGGGCTCGATTTTCTTCATCAGGCTGGCTGGTGGCGCGGGTGGCGGTTCGCACTGCGGGGCAGCGGGCGTTGACGTACACCCGCCGAGCACCAGTAGCAACAGCAGCAAGCATGGCATCATTTTTTTCATCGGCGAGGACCTGCTCCTGAGTATGTCGGGTATCCAGATCAAGCAGCAGCTTCTGGGTTTTCTTGCGTGATTCATTGGCGGCGGTGAGCTGGCGAACCTTCTCTCGCTCGGCATCACGTTCCAGTGAAACGACGTCGCGGTCGGCCGTTACAGTGGCCAACCTAAAAGCCAGATAAGTACTGGATATCAGCAGCGCGAGGGCTATCCAGCCCCATAAGGGGATCCATTTGAAGAGCGCACTCATGGCACATCCCTGAAGAAAATATGACGCCCCAGTTTGAGTGTCCGCCTGGCCATCGACGCCCACGCCGGAGCCTTGAGCAGGGTAGTGGCGTAGTAATGAGTCGCGCCGCCAGTGGGATCAGAGTGCTCGCCTGCGATGACCGCCGAAGCAGCCTGCGAAGCCAGCGCGAACTGCGCGACAGGAATAGGTTTCCTGCCGCTCAAAAAGGGATAGTTCGGATCATTACGGTTCCAGCAACTGAACTGATAAGGCGCCCGGCATACCCCCTCATAGCCCTCCCCCCACCAGTCCGGTTTACCGTCATTGTGCAAATCCATTTCCACCCGATTACGGATGGCCCAGCCGACGGCAATCATTCCCGCCTGGCCTTCACCACGCGCCTCGCCCCAGAGTGTGCGGGCGAGGGTGTCGTGATCTGTTCCTGTTGTTGCCATGGTTTTCTCCGGGCGAAAAAAACCCGCCGGAGCGGGTATCTGTTTGAAGCTTTAAGTGCACACAAAAAAGCCCCGGCAATGCGGGGCTTATTCAGAATCGAGGGCATCGGGTGGCATCGGCCAATCAACATCAGCCGGGTAACCCGGTTGTTGCTCAATGCGATTCAGAGCAATGCGATAGCGCTTCCAGCTAATGAGCAAAGACTCCTCGGTTTCGGTTGACTCACCCAGATCATGAGCATCCTGAAGAGGTGCAATACGCAAGGTAGATAGCCTCAACTTATCATCGCGCGAGGTAAGCATTTCAGCCACTTTAGACGCTGTTAGTGCCTCCTCATCCAAATGCCATCCACCGTCACGCCAAACATGAAAGGAATCGGGTCTTGGTTCAGTTGTATAACCTTCCGGCAACTCACCGAGTGCTGTCCATTCCGTTTGCGCACCATTGACAGTAAGAAAAATCATGCCACGGTGATCAACCACGGTTTCCACTTTACCGTCTACCATTGCCAAAACATGACCGACATCAGGAACGACCAGTTCATCTGCTAGCTCAATTGCATTACTCGGAAGCTGTACTCCGATGCCAGGAACAATAGGCAGAACTACAGGACCCGCCAGAACTCCGGTGGGATCAATCAGATAAATTGCAGTCATATAAACCTCAGATGAGTTTGATGCGGCCGGGATAGGCGATGTTATGTGGGCGAGTTTCAGTTCCCCCTGTAGCTCCGGTTACATATCCGCCACCATAGACGGCACTGTCAGCGCCAGGAGAACTCGCTCCGCTTTTCTGCCCCGCAATGAAGTTGACGTGGGTGTGACTTCGGAAAGCGTCGTCTTGATGACTGCCAGCGATACGGGATGCGTCAAGACCGCGCGACTCGTCAAATACACGCAAGAATTCGCCGCGCATTTCAGGCCCACGAAAAGTCAACGTCCCATCTCCCGTAGTCCAGCAGCCATAAAGCGCAGAGCGTTGGGCATCCGTCGTCAGCATTCCCGACTGCTGGGCATAATCCCAAAGCCAAGGCCATTCGGAACGGACGAATATCGAACCGGAAACAGCTCCGTACCCGCCAGGAGGAAAGCCCTTAGACGTGTCAAACACGACCCGGCCTAGAGGAGTAGCGTCGCTGCGTCCTACGGGCCACCAATTACCGGCGCCGTCGCTACGCAGGTGCCACCAGTCGCCCGCCCCCATAAGAATCAAAAATGGATAGCCCGCCGCATTCAGGTGCGTATGCAGTTTGATTTTGTCACTACCAGCAGCAAGTACCTTTAGCCTATTTCCGGCGCTGTCTACACGGTGCACGATCACATCTCTAACACCTAGCTCTGGAAGCGAACTGGGTAGAGTAAGGGTTAAAGTCTCCAAACTTGCGTCTATCAACACCAGCCCCAAATCAGAAGACAATAAAGTTTTTGACTCAGACACATAACGCAGTACAGGCGCATAACGGGACGAAATTTTGTTTACAGCTACCATCAACTGCGTATTGTCGCCTTCATCAGGCTTCAACCCAGCCGCCTCAATAACATTGAGAACTTCGTGAGTTACCGCATTCCCCCAAGAGCTAGGAATATAACTTCCCACTTGCCCATTCGTAACATCCTCATCCACAAACCGACCATTGATCAGCCCAATATCTGGCATACTTTTTGGAAAATCCATTATTCTTTACCCAATAATTACTACAGGAACACTAAACGAAAGCCTGACAACTAGAAGAGCTATAAGACTTAAATAATATTAGCGACGCGAATACCAAAATTAATCACGCGTAAAATACTTAGATTAGTTTTATGCGCCCAGGATAAGCAATATTTCGCGGCCTGATTGCATCCCAATGGTGTGCGGCAGAGGTGCTACTTCCAGTTAAGCGAGAGTCCGAGACGGCAGTACGTTTATCGTAGTTCCTGACATCGGCAGAACGTCCTTCGGCTCCGCCACTAAGGATTTCACTCGCAGCTTGGGACGACCCAGCTACACGGGAAATATCGACAGCACGAGTATCGTCGAGAACCCTAAAGAACTCTCCTCTCGCCTCAGGACCACGGAAAGTTGCGACACCATCTCCACTAGTCCAGCCACCCTCCATGCCAACACGGCCGGCCTCAGTAGTCAGCATTCCAGACTGCTGAGCGTGATCCCACAACCAAGGCCATTCCGCGCGGATGAATACGGAGCCGGAGACAGGGCCATAACCGCCCGAGGGGATCACGGTAGTGCTGTCGAACGCAATTCTGCCTAATGGAGTGGAGTCGCTACGCCCCACTGGCCACCAACTACCGGCACCATCACTGCGCAGATGCCACCAGTCGCCAGCCCCCATCAATACCAAAAATGGATAACCAGCTGCATTGAGGTGAGTATGCATCTTGATTCTGTCATCGCCACCAGCGACCACAATGAGACGATTATCAGTGTTATCCATACGGCGCACGATGACATCCCGAACACCCAGCACGGGCGTAGCAGCCGGTAGCGTGACACTTGTAACCCCTTCGGTCGCATCAACTACCACCAACCCAAGGTCGGAAGACAGCAACGTTTTGGAGGAGATGACTTTGCGAAATACCGACCCCGTGACCGCCTTTTTATCAATGGCTTGATGCACTCCAAGCGGGGTGACGGCCTTTTGTTTGTTGGTTCCGGTCTTGGTCTCTTCCACACTGGCAAGCTTGACGGCGCCTAAGTCCGTCTCAGTTGCGATGGGCATTGCGTCCGGTATGGTGCGAATGACTATTCTGTTAAGAGCGTCCAGTAACTGCGCGTCGTTACCCTCCTCAGGCACCAACTCCGCCGCCTCAATAACGTTGATAATCTCCGACGTCATGGCGTTGCCCCAGTCCGCCGTGATCAATGATCCAACCTGGCCGGTGACATTGCTTTCATCGACAAAACGGCCATCTACCAGCCCGACATTGGGCACGCTTTTTGGAAAATCCATTATTCATTTACCCCGTAATTTATGAACTCGTGCGCGTGTGCAGGCACTGCGCGGCGGATGACGCATTCGAAAGCGCTGCTGGGGTTAACGCCGAAACGCTCGCCCCAATGACTGGTGTTGAAACGACGGCCCAACCTCAGGCGCGGGCCGGTGTTGAGGGTCCACATGTACTGTGCTGACCAAGTGCCAAAACGAGCTTTACCGAAGCGAGCATTACCGAAGCGCGGCGTGCGATATTCGGTGACGGTCGCTTGCAGATACCCCACCGAAATCGCCAGTTGTACGAAGAACGCGGGTGACTGCCCGCCCACTTCTGTCAGGCGACGGCGGACGGCCAGTTGCCGGTCTTCGAAGGTGGGGTTCACGCCCAGGCATGGATCGGGCAGCCCCATGACGTGCTCCCAGTCAGGGACCAGTTCGCGTACCCGGTCTGGATCGCTTTCACCCAGCAAGTCAGAAAGACGCAAGTCTTCGCGGGCCAGTTCGAGTGATCCGGCTTCGAGCAGTTGATGAATTTCCGGCACCCGCTCTGCATCCCATGCGGGACCGGGAGGCAGCAGTGCCTTGAGCTGCGCGTAGTACGCAGCGGCGGTTCTTATCGCCATAAGATGCCTCCAAAGGTGGGCAGCTCATTGGCACCTGGCTGTACGTTGCCGAGTGGGGCGAACAGGGTGTGATCCTTTTCGCCTGCCGCGCCGCTGATGGCTTCGGCGATGTGGCTGGCGAGCAGGACAACGCCGAGGTCGGCTTCGCGGCTGTGCAGGTCAATCAGTGCGTCTTCCACGGCAGCACGAATGGCGCCGCTGTCCGGAGTCAATTTGATTTCGTACTGGATCGGCAGCTCGACCGGCGCGAACACTCGTACTTCCGCAGTCACCGGGCGCATCGATTCGATGTAGTCGTAAACGCGTTGCAGTTGCTCGGCGTTGGGGATCGGATCGATATCGCCGTCGCGCACAACGAACACGCCAACCGTGCCCGGTCCCATCCAGTGCCTGCGCACCCAGGCCCGCGTCACGCCGGGCACTTCCAGCGCCCAGGTCACGTAGTCACTTTGATTGCCGCCATGGGGCACTACCGCGTAGGAACGCATGACCTTGGCCCGTAATGCCTCGAGGCTTTCCTGCTCGGTGCCGCCGGTCAGACCGGGCTCAAGTACCACGAAGGTATCGGCGACACCGGCCACCGGCGAAACGGTGGTCAAGCGAGTCGCCGCCGACGTATTGCCCAGAATGCCTGGCACCACGGCTTCCAGTTTTACCGAACCGCTCAACGCCGTGAGCGTGACCGACAGCGAAACTTTGAACAGCGCACCATCGCCTTCGCGTTGCAGCAATGTCCCGGCATCCAGCACCGCGCCCGCCACACCGGTGAAACTGGCAGTGCCCGCTGAACTCACTGCGGGCAGATAGCTGCGCCTGAGCCGCAGCCGGGCCATGCGCAGCAGGTTTTCTTCATCGGCGGTGTCGGGCAGGATTTGCGCGGCGATGTAGTGTTGATGCCCGTAGCGACCATAGGAAGCGGCACCATTGATGCGCGCCAGCACCTCGGCGTCAGAGCGCAGCAGTGCGCTCGAACCGGCCAGATCGCTCCGGGCGCGACTGATCAGTTCGGGTAGAGAGGGAGTTTTAAACGGCATTGATCACCAGCCATAAATTATCGAGATAAATTTCCACTGTGGCGCCGCCCGTCAAGGCCAGCCTCACCCGCATGTCGAGCCGTTCGGCACCGCGTGTGATGTCGATCAGGACGGCCGAAACCCGGCCGTCATCGAGCATCCATTGCAGTGCTTCACGGGCGTAATCCTGGGCATCGCGTTCGGTCTGAGCGGTGAGCGTGCGGCGGCGCAGCAGGTACAGCCGCGAGCCGATCTGGTCATCGGTGACCGTGGGAAAACTGTCGCCCCACCAGCCGTAGCGCTCCGGGTCGTCCAGCTTGTCGTCCACCCCGGCCCGCCGCCATGTCAGCAGGCTGATGATTGCCGCGCGACGCCAGGCCAGCTCGGTGGTTGCTTCATTGATCAAGCTCATGGCTAGCCTCCCGGCACTGGTTTTTTGTCCGAGCCTTCATGCACGTGCGTGACCAGGCTGACGCCATCAGCGACCTGATCGCCCGACGACTCGATGCGCCCGGTGGTGCTGATCAGCGGTGTGTCGAACGTCACTCCGCCGCTTGCCTTGACGCTGAAGTTTGTGGTGTTCAGATCCACAGAATCAGTGGCATTGATCTGTAAGGTCAGGGTCTGCAATTCGATGACGCGATTGCGTTTGAAGTGGATGAAATCCCCCTCATCGGTGTGCAGCGCCACTTCGCCGTTCTTCAGACCGGTCAAACGAAAGCGGCGATCTGAAACACAGATCACCACGCCGTGTGACCGATCACCGCCGATAAAAGCGGTCAGGCCCTCAGCGCCAGGATGGGGGTTGGAGGTGTAGCCATACGGCTCGAAGTGTTCGAGACCGTCCTTTACCTCGTCGGCGGTCAAAGTCATTTGCAGGGACTGAATCGCCCCGGCAGGGTTGACCAGATTGACGACTCCGCGGACGAGCGTGTTCAGCAGCTCTCTCATGTCGAAGGCTTCCAGTAGGTAATAAAAGTGGGTGAGCGATGGTTTACGTGGCGTTACTCAAGCTTTTTGGGCTCAGGTAGAAACGCTTCGATGGGCGCGACCGTGAGGTCTGCGGTGGTGCCGCTTTCCCCCAGGTTGTACTGGATCTGGCTGATCAGCATGTCCCGGTCATCGCCCAGCAACCGATCGACGATGCGCACGATCATGTTTTCCCGCCAAAGATCGCCATTCGATTGCCGCCAGCCCTGAATCTTGTAGGTGCGGGTCAGCGCCTTGCCCTTGCGGCTGGCGCGTTCCCAGTCGGCACGAGATTGAGCGAGTTCCTGGGTCAGCTGGTTCTGCTCATGAATGTGCTTGAGCCGCTTGCGAGGTCGAATGTCGTCCAAGGCCGTGGCCTTGACCTGCGCCGCTTTGTCGGCCGGTTCTCCATCCTCGCGCTTGCGCTGTCCGGTCACCAGGTATTCAGAGAACACGGCGGAATAGTCCTTTTGCGCAGAGCCGCTGAGAATATTCTTTCCGAGTTCCAGACGGTCAACAGCCCGACCGCTGCTACCGGGAGCAACAATCACTAAATGCCCCTTACCGTCATCTGTGGAAAACAAACGGGAAAGCGTGAGTAACTTGTCGATGGACTCGAACACGGTTTCGCCCGGCGTAATAACGTGTTCCTTTACCGGGAACGTCTTGGCGACCTCGCTGAGAACCTCGACGCCATAGGGCGCGGCCAACGCCTGAACGATGACCTGCACACTCTGTTTTTTCCATTGACTGGAGGAGCCCGTTGCGGCGCAGTCGACCAGATCCGCAGTAAGCGAACGCCCGGCTACGGAACGCGTCACGCTGTTGGCGTCATAGCTGATCGGGGTCGAATAAACGTGCCCCGTCAGCACAAGGTCCGCACCAATCCGAATTTCGCAGGGAGCGCCTTGCTTGACCGGAACTTCCATGTCCTCGCCCGGCCAGCGCCAAGAGACGCCCAAAGTAAAAGTCCGCGCCTGTTGCTCGATACCGGCGGTGATACTGACTGTTTTCCAGCCACGGTAATCCCTGCCGTCGACGCTGAGCGTGACGACGTTTTGCAAGTCCATGGGTTACTCCTGAGCGACTTGAAGGATCGCTGCCGGCAAAAAGCCTGGATGAGGAATGCTGTTGCGCGCGACGATTTCATCACCGCGTGTGGCGTCCGCAAACTGCCGGAACGCCAGCACCACAGCAGGCACTGATTCTTTGGGCGACACGTCGACAAGATTGACTCCTGAACGCGCAACAGCGGTCAGGTGTTCCCTCATACGTTTGCGAACCGCTTCGATGCGCTCGAAGTGCTCGTGATCAGCCAGCAGCGCCGCTTGCCAAAGCACATCACTGAGAGCGTCACGCAATTGCGTGATGTCGGCTGCAACCGGTACTTCGGGCCGTGCCACCGGGGTGGCAACCTGCTGCTCAAGGCTGGGCACTCCCGGCAATGCCGAAGACGCCGCAACCACTGGCATGGCCGAGGCCAGACGGAGAGCATCGGCCAGCACCACATCGCGAACCAACTCACGTGTAGCAGTAACGGCTGCGACCGTGGCCGCGCCTCCCGCAGCAGTTGCCGGACTCACCAGCCCGAGCACCGTTTCCACCTTGGTCATGGCCTGGCGTTGCGAGGTTTTGAAGCGATCAAACTCGCCGGTCATGCTGGAGAATTGCGCGCCCAGCATCGTTGACAGGTTCTCCGGAAAATTGGCCAGTGTGTCCGCCAGCGAAGCCGCCGAACTGACAAAGCCGGTCAACTGACTGAACTCGTGCTGAATCGCCAACTGCACTCCGGCAATGCCGTTCTGCAGGGCGGTCATGCTGATCCGCGCTTTGTTGACCAAAGCCATCGCGTTCTTGTATCGGGTCAATGCCGAATCCAGAAAACTCCGGTTTTCCATTTCGAGCAGCCTGGCGGTGTTGGCCACCCCGACGGGGTAACCTTTTTCACCCGCTTCCACGAACGACAGGGAAAATCTCGCGATTCCCCCATCGGCCCGCGCCTGCTTGACCTGACAACCCTCAGTTGCAGTCACGGTCATGCGCCCGAACCAGGGGTGAACCAACTCCCCTGAGCCGGGTTGATCGAGTGCGTGCAACAGGTTGTCGCGCTGTACGAAGCAATCGTCTCCAATGACAAACGCCTCGAAGGTTATCGCCCGGGTTTTGCGCCCCATGTCTTCGACCAAAGGCCGATCACGCTGGGGATATTCATGCAACTGCGTACGCCGCCCCACTACCGTAGTGTCACTGTCGACCCAAAAGCCTACACCACGGAACGAGGCCGACTGCAGGTCATCCCGCCAAGTCTTGCTCATGTCGCTGTCCTTTATTTCGAGAGGCTACTGCTGCGAGAGGCTGCGAACGCCCCTTTGCGATATCGAGAAGCCCGGCTGATTGGTTTGAGCCTCGCCAACGGTGGTGCCCGGTGGCGCGTTCTGGAAGTGCACGGTCAACGCGCCTTGCAGGTTCATGCGGTTGTTGGCCGCCGCCTGCTGATTGAGCGAGCCGGCCATGATCAGGCTGCCGGGCGCACCGGCTTCAGTTGAGCGCAAAAGTGAATCGACTGATGCGCCGCCTTGAGTGAGGTTGCGCTGTGCCTGTTCGTCGCGGACGAGCTGGGCGGCATTGGCCATGACGAACTGACCTGTGCCCCCGCCGATGTTCGTGCTGACCTTGACTGCGTCACTGCCACCGAAGAACGCCATGATCGAAGAAATAATGGGTTCAATTGTCGTCCAGATCGATTTGAACAAACCAATGATCGGCTCCCAGTTAGCTTTGACGCTCGTCAGCGGGGACCAGGAAAGAACCTCGGTGATTCCCTCCCAAGCCGCCATTACTGACGTTTGAATCGTCGTCCAGACCTCCTGAAAGAAGCCCGACACAGATGACCAGTTGGCAATCAACAAGCCTGCTGCGAGGGCAATCCCACGCACGACGAGCCCCACAGGATTGGCGCCGATAACCGTGTTCATGACAGCACTGGCGACCGTCGCCGCCACCACCGCCAAACGCAAGAACGTAAACCCCGCCGCTGCTCCGGCGATGCTTCTGACCAAGCCGGGATTGGCCTCGGTAAACGCCGAGACCTTGCTGATCAAAGGCCCGATCGTACCGAGGAAATCATTGACCGGCGGCAGCAGTGCCGTGCCAATCGCTACGCCCAATCGCGTCGTCTGGTTATTCATCAACTGCAGCGCACTCTCGGTTGTCGACGCGCGTGCTGCATAAACCTCCTGCATGGAGCCGGCATATTTCTGGCTGTTGCCAACCAGTTGAAAGTTACGGGACAGCGCATCGAGACCGGTCACCAGCGGAGCAGCGGATGAGTCACCGAACAACTGCGACAGCATCGCGCCCTGCTTGCCCTTCTCCAGCGCATTCAGCTTGGTCAGCACATTACTGATCGTACCCTCCGCGTCTGCGGACATGCCTTGGGATACCGCCTGCGCATCCAGTCCCAAAGCCTTGAACGCTTGCTGCTGGCCCTCGGTAGCGAGGACGCCCGCTGTAAGCGTTTGCGTGAAGTTGCGCATGCTGGTCGCCGCAGCCTCTTCAGACATGCCGCTTCGAGCGAAAACAGCGCCCATCGCGGCGGTCTGCCCCGCACTTAACCCGGACGTGCCTGCGGCAGTGACGATGCGGGAAACTTTCCCCGTGTCTACACCACCGGCCCGGCCCAGTTGAGTGATCTGATCTGCCAGCGCCACCACTTCAGTCTGGTTCAGTTTGAAGTCTGTCCGCCACCGCGCCATCATCGCGCCGGACTGTTCCCCGGTCTGATCGAAAGCAATGCCCATCTTCAAAGCATCTTCGGCAAACGTTTTCAGTTCTTCACGGGCAACGCCCGATTGTCCGCCCAGCGCAAACACTTGCGCGATGCCCGCAGCGGACACCGGCAGCTTTTCCGACAGGTCGAGCACATCCTTGCTCATCGCCTTGAATTGCTCAGGCGTCTGAAAATCAACCACCCGCCTGACCCTGGCCATAGAGCTTTCAAAGGCAATAGCGGCTTTCGCGCCATCAACGAAGGGCTTCATCAGCCCCTCCTTGCCGGTCAAAGTATCCATGAAGGGAATATTGCCCAAGGCGCTCAAGGATTTACTCAAGGTCGAGATTTCTTTCTGCGCGTTTTTGAGCTGGGGCGACAGCTTGTCGACGCCGGTCATGACCACCATGACTTGAATGTTATTAGCCATTATTCCCCCGTTGCTCTTCGAGTATTCGAAAGGCATGCCACTCGCTTTCCAGAATTACATCCAAAGGTCTTCCCATGAGCACCTCAGGGTCCGACCTCCAGAAGTAAGCGAGGTCGTACACCATGCCGATCAGGTCGGCGACGCCACCGAAGCGCTCTGCAGGAAAAAACCGATGATTTTCCACACCAGGCTGTTCAGGTCCGCCAGGTCCAGTTGGTTGACTGATCCCGCCGGAATGGCTGCGCACACCGCGATGTATTTGCAGGCTGCTTCGATATCCGCAACCGGCATCGACGAGTCGGAAAGGGTGTAAGGCAGCACTTTGATCGCCCGACACTCCTCAGCCGTCGGGCGACGCAGGTGCAGCTCCGTGAGTTCCTGACCGTGCGCCTTGATGGCGACGGCCAGGGTAAAGGTCTCTTTGCTCATCACTGCCAGTCCCCCGAGATGCCTTCGAATTTGAGGCTGACCTTGCCGTCCTCACTGGTACTGGTCATGTCATCTACCGCGTACGCGCCGCTGAGCACGTAAGTGGTGCCGTCGTTGAACTCGGCGGTGATCGTCATGTTGGTGCCGGTTTCGATTTTTGCCCGAGGGAAATCGACGGTACGAATCGCGTCAACTTTGATGAACGGCGTCACTTCGTTTTCCTTGAAGTAGCCGACCACGACGGTTTCGCGCTTGACCCGGGACATCGGTACTTCTACCGCGCCCGTGATAACCAGCTGTTCGCCGTCGACCTTGATGTAGCAAGTACCCGCAACTTTCTGACCCATGTGAATCTCCACGAAAAAGCCCGCACAGGGCGGGCTTGGAATGACGTTTGATTAAGCGGCTCAGGCCGCATCGGAATACTGCAGACGGAACTGATACAACAGCGCGAACACGCGCAGTTGATTGACCAGATCCGGTGGATACAGCACGTTCAGGCGATTCGGATTGGTCGCGTCGCGCTCAACGATCAGGTTGTCCTTGAAGGCGTCGATGTTCTCGACGATCCCCAGGCGCACCAATTCACCATAAGCTGCGATCAGCTCACCGCGGATCACCTTCGGGGTCACCATGCGCTGGCCGGGGCCGAACTTGGTGCCGTCGTTCGCCAGTTTATGGCGACCGTATTTGCTGGTGATGCGGGTACGCAGGAAACGCAGTACATACGCCGACTGGTGCAGCGGCTCGCTGTCCAGGTACGAGTCATCCGGCTGGTTGTACGCGTTACGCTGATACGTAGTGATCGCGCGCTGGATACGCATTGCGCTGCCCGAATATTCGAACGTGGCGATGCCGCTGCCCAGCAACGACTGGTATTCATCCAGCATGAAACGGTCGCTGACTGCCGCTGGCTCGATGGCCCCCAACTCACCCGATTGCGTCGGGCATGCAGGGTCGGCGCTGATGAACACCGCAGTGCGTGCGCTGAACTGTGCGGCGACTTCCCATACTGGTTGCGGAATGCTTTTTTCCACGGCGCCGATAGACACCGAAGGGTCATTGCGCAACTTGCCCGCAGCCACCAGGGCACCCAACGTACCGCGTTTGGCACTGTAGACCCGACCGTAGATCTGCTTCGCCCAGGACCAGCGACCCGAGGTGAAGTCCATGGTGGATTTCCAGTAATCCAGCGTTGCGGCGTCAGTCCATGGCTGGCTGATGAACTCGAACGGTTCGTCGCCCAGAGCAGCCAGTGTGGCGGCCATTTCCGGCGTACCGACACCACCGGCCATCGCGGCCACAACGACTTCCAGACCGGCTGGCAGTTGCTCACCATTGGCAGCACCCAGTCGGTTGAAGCTCAACTGGATATCGTTGCCCAGCTCGCCTTTGAACTTGCTGACCAGCGTGACGACGCCCGCTTCGGCGGTAGCCGTCACCGGCAGATCGGTGGCCGCATTGATAGCGCTCAGCAACGCAGCAGCTGCTTCAGCGGCCGTGGCCAGTTCAGGCACGATGGCTCGCACCCGAACGCCGCCCACATAAAGGCTCAGCAGGCCGGCCGCGGTGGCGGTACCGGTCAGCGTGACCTTGCCTTGCGCATTGGTGCCGGACTCGATCTTGAGTGGCAGGCACCAGACCTCGCCCGCAACATCGATCTTGCGATGCGCTGCATGCATGGCCCACAACATCGAACCAGCGCCGCCAATGGCACGCGCTTCGGTGCTGCGCGAGATCAGCACCAGGCGGCCGATGTCTCCACTGGTTGCATCGTCGTTGACCTGACCGATGATCAGGCGTCGCAGACTGGAAGCACCGCTGTTGGCCATTGAGTTATCAAGCTCGGCGTAGAACAGAGGTACACGAAGATCGGATGGAATCTGGCTGAAACCTACAGTCATTTGGCGGCACTCCCCTTTGCTTTGGGCAGGGCTGAAGCCGTACCCACAATTACGTCAGCATCATTGATCCGTCGCTGCCAGTAGGCAGTCAGCGGTACTTCGTAGCCCTCGACGGACAGCAGTTCGCCGCCCCGGGCCGGATCCGGAACAGCCCGGCCTTCGGCAGGTTTCACATGCACTCGTTTCACTGGGGTATATCCTCACGGGTTTGAAATTCGAAGCGGCCATCCGGGCCGCGCTCTGTCAGGTTTCGGTCGACCATCGGGTCAATGAAGTCGATGTCCATATCGACTCCCTCAAGCAGTGGCAGGCCATCGTTGACCTGCTCCTGCCACGTTTCTGCAGCCCCGGCCGGGTCACTGCGACCCAGCATGAACTCGGTGAAAAAGCGGAACTGGTAAACCACACGGTTATCGTCGATCAGCAACATCGAGCTACCGCTGTACTGCAACGGATCGTCTTCATCCTCAGGCTGAAAACCCACCAGAGCAGCCCATAGCTGAACGCGAATGCTGTGAAGTTCCTGAGTCGCGGCCTGGCCGTATTGATCACGGTTAGCCAGCGCAACGTTGATCAGGTATTGCTCACGAACGATGTGCCGGACCACGTTGGTGGTGGATTCCTGTGCGGTATCGCCCGCCGTCAGGACATAAGCCGCGGGCATCGCAAGCTGGTCGTCGGTGCGGGCGCTGTCCCACTGCAGACCACCGGCGACCCGGCCCTGAAAACCGGGGCAGCGCTCGCTTATCTGTGCAATCAAAGTTGTTACGTTCATTTCAGAACTCCTGTTTCAGAACTCCAGACACGACAAAGCCCCGGGAACGGGGCTTTGCAGTGCTGATAAAAAGTGGCTCAAAAACCCGCCGAATGCGGGCTCTCAGAAGCTATTGGCGTGCAGGCATCAAGCTCACTCTCCGATCTTCCAGACTTGCGCCAGATTGCCGTTGCTCTGGTAAACAGAGCCGACAAATACCGCCAGGATCATGACCAGCGGCCAGGCCTGAACCGGCATGACCAGCATGCCTTTGCAGATGTAAACCATCACCGTGCCAGCGCTGACCATCACCAGCCAGGCCAGACAGCTCATGTTGCGGCGAAACCGTGCGCCCTTGCGGCGAAATGTGAAGAGCCGTACGAACAGGCCCATGCATAACCAGAACGTCACCTGGGTGAGTAGTGCGCTAATCAGAGGCTTATCCATCATGACCTCCAGGCTGCCCGGTCTCTAATCTGCCGCGCCGTTTGATGGCTGCCAGCGCCACAGTGACCACCAGCACGGAGGCCCCGAATGCGGCGGGCCCTGAATACTTGAAAGGGCGAATCCCCCAGAATTCGAAGTCCACTAAAGCGGGGGCGAACAAATAACCCATTACAAATGACACCATCAGAAAAACCATCCGCTTCCAGACCGGCATTTCTTCTGTGGTGGTAAAGAACACCAATGCCCCCGCAAATGCGCCGATGGCGGCGAGCGTATCGATGCCTGTCAACAATCCTGCGAAACCCGCACCGGCCGCACCAGCGACCACGACAGATGCGGCCGTGCTCGCTGGCTCGGCCATGCTCATACTCCATTGCTATTCCCGAAGGGAAAAAGAAACCCCGCCGAAGCGGGGTGGGTGACTGCCTGTAAAAGGCCTGATGACGTGGCTGAAAAACCTGCCTGCCGCTGCTGCCTCAGGCGTAAATCTCAGATCGTGCCGCCTTTGTACCTGCCGCCGGAAAGCATGGGAAGAGGCGATTTTGGGGTGGTTCAGATGCGACTGGAACGCGACAGGGATGTGACCACAACACGACAAAGTCGCTCGACGAATGGTTGCCAGGTCGTCGTTTGAAGAGCTCGTTTTTCTGAATATCTGAAGAAGCGTCCTTTCCTGAAAAAACGGTTACGCCGAAGCAAATACCAGATCTGTTGGAGCGAGGCTTGCCCGCGAAGAACGATAACGCGGTGGGTCTGGCCTACCGAATCGAATGGTTCGCGGGCAAGCCTCGCTCCAACAGATCTGGTATTTGCTTTGCGACAGCGCGGCGCCAAAGACGGGGCGGGGCCTCCTACAGAAAATGCATTTCAAAGCAGGGATTGCATGGAGTGCCTTCATCTGCCGGAAAGAACATCGCGCTTACTCGTACTCGCCATCACAATCGACATCACCTGCTCATGCAACCGCTGCACCCAGTTGCGGTAAGTTCGATCTGCCCCCTCGGCAATCCCTGCGGTGCGCATCTGTTCGCGGACCGGAACAAGTTCGCAGTAACGTTGCGTTGCCAGTCTGGCCAAAGCCGCCTGACCCGGTGTGCGCTGCAATTGCGCGACGGCGCGATCTATTGCGGTGGCGATGGTGTCCATGCCCGTGCCGCCGCTATCCAGGATGCGAGACCCCGGCGTGCTGCGCGGTGGTGCCCCGCCCCATTCAATCAATGCGCCCAACTGGCTGCCTAAACCGCCACCCAGACCTCGCTCGCGGGTTTGCTCACCCCAATGCACCATCAACTTTTCGATTTCCTTGATCATTTTGTTCCCTCGCCATTCAACTCAATGTCCGCCACAGCAGGCATTGTGAAAAAACCCGAAGCGCAACCCGCCGACCTGACCGAAGTCAGGCAAACCGTCGCAACCTGTGGGATGAGCAAAAAGATTAGCAATCGCTAATATTTACATCAATAGCAAAATGTAATTTACTGTCTGCTAACGCATAGCGATGATTAAGCCATGGATATTTACGAACAACGCCTTAGAGCCCTTCGCCATGCTATGGCTGGCCTCACTCAAAAAGACTTCGCCAACCAGTTCGGTCTGGACGCGTCTTATTTATCGCAATTGCTGAACGGCCATCGAAAGCTGGGGGAAAAGGCTGCCGCCACCCTAGAGGGCAAGATTGATCTGCCCGCAGGCACGCTGGTTTCTCCAGATACCAATGATCTGCTCGAGGGGGCAGCACCTAAAACAGTGGCTCCCGTGGACACCAAAAGAGTCATGGAGTCCTTGGGGTTCATCACCATCCCGCACCTCAACGTCGCCGCTTCGATGGGCCACGGTCTGGTGCCGGAAAATCAGGTCGAAGTCATTCGCGAGATGACGGTCCACCTCGACTGGCTGAAAACCCAGGGAGTGCCGTATTCCAGCCTTGAAAATCTGGCGATCATCACCGGTGATGGCGACAGCATGGAGGGCACCTTTCGCGATGGCGACTCGTTGCTGGTAGACCGGGGAATTACCGAAATCCGCACTGATGCGGTGTACGTGTTTACTCTGGACGGTGATTTATTCATCAAGCGCCTGCAGCGAATGACCGGAGGCGCGCTGCGGATGATCTCGGACAATCCTGTTTACCCCCCGATCATGATCGACGGCGCTGATCTGGAGAAAATCCATATTCAGGCGCGAGTGTTGCTCGTGTGGAATGCCAGGAAGCTTTGAGCCTCTGAGCCTTTGAACCAGGCCGATGAATGCGCCCGCCGATGCGGGTTTTTTTATGGGCGAGCCAAAAAAGAGTACACGCGTACTCTTTTTCTCTTGCCGTTCAGCTCATCGATATTTACTGTATGTATATACATAACACCAAGGAGGATCACATGTCCAAGACCCAAACCAGAGCCCTTGCCCCCCCTACGTCGCTTGAACTGCTTGGGGCACGCCTTCAGAAAGTCATCACCTCCCCCGCCGCTCGCAAGGAGCACGCAGCGCTGGTCTACAAGGCCCCGGATGAGTCCCAGCAAGACTGGGATCAGATCATTGATGCCATCACCGAGACCGACGGTGTCTATGCAAACGTTCAGGAAGACGGATCCGTCCGCGTGTTCTGGGACGTACCGGCTCAAGATTGAGCAATCCCTTCAGAGGAATAGAAATATTTAGCAAATGCTATTGTATAAATATTTAGCCATTGCTAATTTAATCTCGTACCCATTCATTACCGAGTACGAGTCATGAAAATTTCAAAACACCACCCTCGCTGCCAGGTGTACCTGCATCCGGCAGCAGCTTCGAGTCCGGAGGCGGTTCGGGCTATCCAACGGCAAGTCGGCCTGCTTCTGATCATCACCCCAAAAAAACGACGTGAGTCGTGCAAACCAGCAAGTGCATATGAATTCACCCCTTGGGGAGGCGACGCGGCATGAGCCAGACACTCAATCAACTGCGGTCCGAATTTGCCACGCCCTGCCCGACTCTGAGCGCCGTTCGAGAGCGATATTTCTCCCACATATCGAGCGACCGGTATCTGATGCGCAAGATCAGCAGTGGCGCAATTGCCCTGAAAGTCACACGGCTGGGCGGTTCCAGCAAAGGACAGCCAGTGGTGTACCTGCACAATCTCGCGGACTATCTGGATGCTCAAGATCAATTACAGGCTGCATGACCCTTGCGAATGCCGCTGTCCGACAGCGGCATTGATTTCATTCTTGCAGAGCAAAGACTGGAGACCCACATCTGCGTTTCCAGCAAAAGTGATGCAGGCGATCAGCTATCACGACATGTCTAAATCAATACTCTTAACCAATACTGCTGATATTTAAGACTTTTTTCTGCTCATTACTGGATATTTCAAAATAATCAGCTAAGAAGCCTAAAGCTGAAACGTTAAACGTCGATAGGTTACTAACGTTTCCTCTCTCGACAGGCTATTCGCATGAATCTGAGAAATCTCAACATTGCCCCCCGATCGCTGCTCTGTTTTGGCTTTTTTGCCTTACTGATCACCGCTCTGGGCCTGTTCTCATTACAGCAGTCAGTTGGCCTGAAAGAATCACGAGAGGCACTGCAGGACAACGTATTGCCGACCGTTCAGACCATTGAGCAGATCAAGACCGATCTGGTGACCATCCGTTTGGGCAACACCGGCTTGCGAGCAGCATCAGATGCAGAAGGAGCCAAGCGCCAGCTTGATCGCATCAGCCAGGCACGTACCGGCCTGGAAACAGACGTGCGCAAGCTGAAACCTCTGTTGATCACGGAGGCTGGCCAGAAAGCGTTCAGCAGCATGGAGCGCAACCTGATGGCATACCTTGCCGTGCATGCGCGCTTTCTGGACGCGGTCGCCCAGAAGCGTGAAGACCTCATCAACGCAATGACCAACGCCACGGGTGAGATGACTCAGGCTGCGGAACAGTTGAGCAAGGACATCACCGAAGTTTCGCGCCTGGCCGACCTCAAGATGGCCGAGTCCGATGCCATTGCCGACCAGACCTATTCTCAATCTCGCAACGTCACCATCATCGCTATCATCGTGGCACTTATTGCAACCCTCGGCCTGGCTGCACTGTTCACCCGCAGTCTGGTTGCCCCCATTGCCAAGGCATTGGCCGTTGCTCAGCAAATTGCTGCCAACGACCTTAGCAAGCCAATCGATGTAGACGGCAAGGATGAACCGGGCCGATTGCTGCAAGCGCTGTCGGTGATGCAACAAAACCTGCGTCGCACACTGGGTGAACTGAGCGATTCATCATCGCAACTGGCGTCGACTTCCGAAGAAATGACCGCTGTCACTGAAGATTCATTGCGCGGCGTACAGCGTCAGAACGATGAAATCAATCAGGCTGCCACGGCCATCAACCAGATGAGCGCGGCCGTTGAAGAAGTCGCACGCAATGCATCGCTGGCCTCCACAGCCGCACGCGATTCGAGTCAGTCTGCAGAAAATGGCAGCAAGCGAGTTGGCGAAACCGTGAGCGTGATCAATGAGCTGCATCAGGCAGTCGGCGTCACCGCGGTTGAAATCGACGGGCTGGCGGTACAAGTGCAGGGCATCAGCGGCGTGCTGGATGTGATTCGTGGCATCGCCGACCAGACCAATCTACTCGCTCTTAACGCAGCTATCGAAGCGGCACGAGCGGGCGAAGCCGGTCGTGGCTTTGCGGTGGTGGCCGACGAGGTTCGGGCACTGGCCCACCGTACTCAGCAGTCCACTGCCGAAATCGAAAAAATGATCGCCTCGATTCAGGACGGTGCCGGTAAAGCGGTCAGCGCCATGGGCCATAGCAGTGAGCGCGCACGCGCCAGCCTTGATGTTGCCGAAGCGGCTGGCCTGGCGCTGAAGGAAATCACTGCCGCTATTGTGCAGATCAACGAACGCAATATGAGCATTGCCTCGGCCACCGAAGAGCAGGCGCAAGTCGCCCGGGAAGTTGACCGCAACCTGACCAGCATCCGCGACCTGTCCCTGCAGACCTCGGCCGGAGCCAACCAGACCTCGGCGGCCAGCAGCGAGCTGTCGCAACTGGCGGTGGGGCTGAATCAGTTGGCGCTACGCTTCAAGATGTGAGGGTGATTTTCTGTAGCAAGCATGCCTGTTCCAGTAGCAGGAATGCATTCCCCTGTGGGAGCAGGGCTTGCCCGCGATAAGGACACTGCGATCCAAAGTGAACCGTGTCCAGCCTTATCGCGGGCAAGCCCTGCTCCCACAAAAACAGCATTTCAAATCAAGCCTCTGTGCCCCCCCACCTTCCCTACTGCTCCACCACTATCTCCGGTAAATCCAGCCGTCGCATGTAAACCTGCAACGGCTCGCCAATGCGCAGACGAAAATCACAGTGCGCGGCGGAAGATATCTTCTATTTGCGCCTGATCAGCAGGACGCGGATTGGTCAGACCACAAGCGTCTTTCAGTGCGTTGGCTGCCAGGACCGGGAAGTCTTCTTCCTTGACGCCCAAGGCAGTCAGCCCCGGCGGAATGTCGATGGAACCCGCCAACGTGCGAATCGCAGCAATCGCCGCACGGGCGCCCTCCTCCGGCGCCAGACCGCGAATGTCGGCCCCCATGGCATGCGCCACATCCGTCAGGCGCGCTGGGCAGACCGCGGCATTGAAACTCTGCACATGGGGCAGCAATACGGCATTGCAAACGCCATGGGGCAAGTCATAGAAACTGCCGAGCTGGTGGGCCATGGCATGCACAAAGCCCAGGGACGCATTGTTGAAAGCCATGCCTGCAAGGAACTGCGCATACGCCATGTTTTCTCTCGCCTCCATGTCTGAGCCATCGTCCACTGCACGGCGCAGATAACCGGCGATCAGTGACATAGCCTTCAGGGCGCAGGCATCGGTGATCGGCGTGGCGGCGGTCGACACATACGCCTCGATGGCATGAGTCAGCGCATCCATACCGGTAGCAGCGGTCAGCGACTTGGGCATCTTCGCCATCATTGCCGGGTCATTGACGGACAATAGCGGTGTGACGTTGCGATCAACGATGGCCATTTTTACGTGGCGCACTTCATCAGTGATGATGCAAAAACGGGTCATCTCACTGGCCGTGCCCGCAGTGGTATTGATGGCGATAAGCGGCAATTGCGGGTTCTTCGAACGGTCCACGCCTTCGTAATCACTGATATGCCCACCGTTGGTGGCGCATAAGGCAATGCCTTTGGCGCAGTCGTGGGGCGAGCCGCCACCCAGTGAGATCACGAAATCGCATTGGCGCTCACGCAGCATGGCCAGACCGCTTTCGACGTTGCTTACGGTCGGGTTAGGTTTGGCACCATCGAACACCACTGAGTCAATGCCCTGCTCGACCAGCAGCCCGGCGATCTGAGTCGCCAGGCCTGCCTTGGCCAGACCTGCGTCGGTGACAATCAGTGCTTTGAGAAAACCGTATTTACGGATCGCCTGCATGGCTTCGTCGAGACAGCCAAGGCCCATGATGTTCACGGCGGGAATGAAAAAGGTGCTGCTCATGATGGAACCTCGGCGTGATCGCCTGCGCGTGGGGAATGCTTACAGCATGCGCGCGCCGAGGAAGGGGGAATTGATCTGGCTCAATGAATTGAAAAGCAGCACGACCTCTGTAGGAGCTGACGAGCAGCGCGAGGCTGCGATAGCGATCTGTCTGATACACCGCTATCGCAGCCTCGCGCTGCTCGTCAGCTCCTACAAATACTGAGTCTTAGCTGATAAACCCATCCGCCTGCAGCAACGTTTCCAGGCACTGCTCCTGGATACCGTAGAACTCTTTCAGTTCCTGGATTTTCGCCAGTATCTCGGTGGACTTGAGCGGCTCGGCGCGTTTGACGGCCAGGATCATCTTGTTCTTGTTGGTGTGCTCCAACGAGATGAATTCGAACACTTTGGTTTCGTAACCACAGGCTTCCAGCAGCAGCGCACGCAGGCTGTCGGTGACCATTTCAGCTTGTTGCCCCATGTGCAGGCCGTATTGCAGCATCGGCCGCAGCAATGTCGGGCTCTGGATCTGCAGGCGAATCTGCTTATGGCAGCACGGTGAGCACATGATGATTGACGCACCGGAACGGATGCCCATGTGAATCGCGTAATCCGTGGCAATGTCGCAGGCATGCAGGGCGATCATCACGTCCAGTGCGCTGGGCGCGACACTGCGCACGTCTCCACATTCGAACTTCAGGCCGGGATGCTCAAGACGTGCCGCAGCGTTGTTGCACAGCGTCACCATGTCCTCGCGCAGCTCGACACCTGTCACCTGCCCTTCCGCCTGCAAGGTGTTGCGCAGGTAATCGTGAATCGCGAACGTCAGATACCCCTTGCCTGAGCCGAAATCCGCTACGTTGATCGGCTGATCCAGCTTGAGCGGTGAGGACGTCAGGGCGTGGGAAAACACCTCGATAAACTTGTTGATCTGTTTCCACTTGCGGGACATGGACGGGATCAGTTCATGCTGCTTGTTGGTCACGCCCAAATCAGTCAAAAACGGGCGGGACAACTCCAGGTAACGTTTCTTCTCACGGTCATGGCCCGCAGCCGGTGCTTCGCGCTCCTGCTGGGCCTTGCTCTTGAACAGCGTGCTCTTGCCTTTTTTGCCGAACTCCAGCTGGACCTCATCGCTCAACGACAGCAAGTGCGCGTTCTTGAAAGACTCGGGCAACAGTTGCGCGATGACCTGCACCGCCTCAACCAACGGGAAGTTCTTGGTGATGTCCCGGGTCTTGTAGCGATAAACGAAAGACAGGCAAGGCTGATCCTTGACCGTCAACGCCTTGATGATCACCCGCTGCAACTCGGCTTCGTCGCCTACGTATTTGGCCAGCACCAGCTTGATGAACGAGTTCTGGGAAAGACTGTTTTCCAGCAGACTCAAAAACTGCGCACGATGATCCTGCGCGGGCTGGGTGGAAGTAGCGGTGACTGACATCTAAAAACGCCTCGGGACGAACTGATAGCAAAGGCGGCTATTTTAGGTGGTTAAGGCGTCGGAGGTTGGATTAATTGATGAAACGCCGCTTTGCAAGAGTGAGCCCGGATTGTCGAGCCACAGACTGTTTGTTACTTTTTGATTCCGAATCGATGACGTGGCTTTAGCCAAAACGGAAGTTCCCCTGCATAATCCGTGGCCTGCGTCGGGCTATCGAAACATGCGCTCACAGATACATAAGTGCGCTGATAATTACTGTGACAATCTGCAGTCCTGGCCGATAAGAACTACCAAAGGTCTAAACCCATAAAATATGGCTGCCTGTTATTTAATGCGAGTTGCGGGCAAGCCTTGAGAAATCATTCATGAATAAGCTGTGTTTACTCGGTCTTCTGGTCGGTCTGGCCAGTCAGCCAGCGTTGGCTGCGAACAATGTCAACGCCCCGGCTGCCAATAGCCAGGCCACGCTGCAAGCAAAAAACGCCTTCATCGCAAACTTGATGAAGCAAATGACCCTCGACGAAAAGATCGGTCAGTTGCGCTTGATCAGCATCGCCCAGGACATGCCGCAGCCGATGATTCTCAAGGAAATTGCTGCGGGCCGCATTGGCGGAACGTTCAACTCCATTACCCGCTCGGAAAACCGCCCGCTTCAGGAAGCTGCTGTCGCCAAAAGCCGTCTGAAGATTCCAATGTTCTTTGCTTATGACGTCATCCACGGCCATCGGACTATTTTCCCGATCAGCCTTGGCATGGCCGCCAGTTGGGACATGGCCGCCATAGCCGAGACCGGCCGCATTTCGGCTATCGAAGCCAGCGCCGACGGTCTGGACATGACGTTCGCCCCGATGGTGGATATCTCCCGCGACCCACGCTGGGGTCGTAGCTCCGAAGGTTTCGGCGAAGATACGTATCTGGTTTCGCGCATCTCGAAAGAAATGGTCAAGTCGTTCCAGGGCGCAAATGTCGCGTCTGCCGACAGCATCATGGCCGCCGTCAAACACTTCGCCCTGTATGGCGCAGTGGAAGGCGGCCGGGACTACAACACCGTGGACATGAGTCCGACCCGCATGTATCAGGATTACCTGCCGCCGTATCGCGCCGGTATTGATGCAGGGGCTGGTGGGGTGATGATCGCACTCAACTCGATCAATGGCGTACCGGCCACTTCCAACAAGTGGCTGCTGCAAGACCTGTTGCGCAAGGATTGGGGCTTCAAGGGCGTGACTATCAGCGACCACGGGGCGATCAAGGAACTGATCGATCATGGCGTCGCCAAAGACTACCGCGAAGCCGCGAAGCTGGCTATCAAGGCCGGCGTTGATCTGAGCATGAACGACAAGGCTTACGGCGAAGAGCTGCCAGGTCTGGTCAAGAGCGGCGAAGTGTCCGTGAAGGAAATCGACAGCGCGGTCCGCGAAGTGCTGGGTGCCAAATACGACATGGGCCTGTTCGCCAACCCGTACCTGCGTATCGGCGATGCCGCTCAAGACCCGGCTGACACCTACTCTGAAGACCGCCTGCACCGCACAGAAGCGCGTGACGTTGCCCGCAAGACGCTGGTATTGCTGAAAAACCAGAACGAAACGTTGCCACTGAAGAAACAAGGCACCATCGCCGTAATAGGCAGCCTGGCCAAGAGTCAGCTGGACATGCTCGGCAGCTGGTCTGCCGCGGGTCGCCCAAATCAGTCGGTCACCGTGTACGACGGTCTGGCCAATGCTGTCGGCGACAAGGCAAAACTGCTTTACGCCCGTGGTTCCAACATCAGCGATAACGAACACATCCTCAACTACCTGAACTTCATTGAGCACGAAGTTGAAGTAGATCCACGTCCGGCGCAGGAAATGCTCGACGAAGCGGTGAAGACGGCTGAACAGGCCGACGTCATCGTCGCAGTCGTGGGCGAATCTCGCGGAATGTCACACGAATCCGCCAGTCGCAGCAGCCTGAATATCCCTGCCACACAGCAGGCATTGATCAAGGCACTGAAAGCCACCGGAAAACCGCTGGTACTGGTGTTGATGAATGGCCGTCCGCTGGTACTGGTCGACGAAGTCGAGCAAGCCGACGCGATCCTGGAAACCTGGTTCCCGGGCACGGAAGGCGGCAACGCCGTGGCTGACGTGCTGTTTGGCGACTACAACCCGTCCGGCAAGCTGGCGATGTCGTTCCCGCGCTCGATAGGTCAACTGCCGGTCTACTACGCGCACCTGAACACCGGTCGTCCGTACTCGACGGAAAAACCTGGCAACTACACGTCGCATTACTTCGAAGAAACCAACGGCCCGCTGTTCCCGTTTGGTTTTGGCCTGAGCTACACACAGTTCGATGTGTCCGATATCACCCTGTCTGCCAAAGACCTGCCACGCAAAGGCAAGCTGACCGCCAGCGTGACCGTGAAGAATACAGGCAAGGTCGCGGGCGAAACCGTGGTTCAGCTGTACCTGCGTGATGTTGCAGCGTCTATCAGCCGCCCGGTCAAAGAGCTCAAAGGCTTCGAGAAAATCATGCTGAACGCGGGCGAAGAGAAAGTCGTGACCTTCACCCTCACAGAAGAAGACCTGAAGTTCTTTAACCCGCAGTTGAAATACGCTGCCGAAGCGGGTGAGTTCAAGCTCATGATTGGCCTGGATTCTGCGACGGTTAAAGAGACGAGCTTTAATTTGTTGTAATCACCGCGGCCTTCCCCTTGTGGGAGCGAGGCTTGCCCGCGATAAAGACGCCGCAGATATCAGGTATATCGCGTCCAGCCTCATCGCGGGCAAGCCTCGCTCCCACAGGAGTTAGCATTCCAAACCAGCTAATGCGCAATCCTGGCTGCCCCGCTCATGCCCTCCACCTCTCGCTCGCTGCGCATAACCCTGTATGTCCTGCTGATCCTGGCGGGCGCTGCTGTGTCGGCGGGTTTGGCCATGCGTCAGGCGCAGCGTCACGGCGTAGAGCAAGACGCTGCGCGGGCACAGGATCAGCTTTCACTTTACGCCAACACCCTGCATACCCTGATTGAGCGCTACCGGGCATTGCCTGCGGTTCTCGCTCTCGACCCGGAACTGCGCGCCGCCTTGAATGGCCCGATCACTGCCGTTGCCCAGGATGCCCTGAACCGCAAACTGGAGAAGATCAACGGCGCGGCACAATCTTCGACCCTGGAATTGATGGACCGCAATGGCCTGGCCATCGGCGCCAGCAACTGGCGGCTGCCCACCAGTTACGTCGGCCACAACTACGCCTTTCGCCCGTATTTCCAGCAAACCAAAGCCACAGGCGTTGGACGCTTTTACGCGGTGGGCGTGACCAGCGGCATCCCCGGTTATTTCCTGTCCCACGCGGTGACAGGCGATACGGGAGAATTCATGGGCGCGATGGTGGTGAAGCTGGAGTTTCCCGACCTTGAGCACGAATGGGCCAAGGGCGACGATCTGCTGCTGGTCAGCGACGCCAAGGGCATCGTCTTTATCGCCAGCCAGCCGCACTGGCGTTATCGCGAACTGTTGCCCATCGCCGCGCAAGATCGCGCAGAACTGTCCGCGACGCGCCAATACGACAAGCAACCACTTTCCCCGTTACAACGCACTGAGCTGCGCGAATTCAACAAGCAAAGCCACCTGACTCGCGTGCAAGGTCCGGAGGGCGAGGCCGATTATCTGTGGCAGTCCATGCCGTTACCCGCCGAAGACTGGACCCTGCACCTGTTGCGCAAACCGCAACTGGCCAGTGAGGACGCCCGAAACGCAGCGCTGGCCGCCGCGGGCACCTGGCTAACGCTGGTGTTTCTCGGATTGTTTCTCTATCAACGCTGGCGTCTGGCACGCCTGCGTGAAAACAGCCGTGACGAACTGGAACGTCAGGTGCAGGAGCGCACCCGGGATCTGCGCACTGCGCAGGAAGGTCTGGTGCAATCGACCAAGCTTGCCGCGCTGGGGCAGATGTCTGCGGCACTGGCCCACGAAATCAATCAGCCCCTCACCGCACAAAGCATGCAATTGGCTACGCTGCGCCTGCTGCTGGATCACGGGCGAATTGACGATGCCTACAAAGCGCTGGAGCCGCTGGATCAACAGTTGATACGGATGAAGGCGCTGACCGGCCACCTGAAAACCTTCGCCCGCAAAAGCCCGGGAGGCTTGCGCGAAAGACTGGATCTGGCGGCGGTGGTTGATCAAGCCTTGTTGCTGCTGGACTCGCGACTGCGCGACGAGCATGTTGAGTGCGTCCTGAACCTGACCAGACCGGCCTGGGTGCGCGGCGATGCCATTCGGCTTGAGCAGGTGCTGATCAATCTACTGCGCAACGCGTTGGACGCCATCCGCGACAAGCCCGTCAAACGCCTCGAAGTCCGTATTCATTCAGAGCAGACACGTTGGCTAATCAGCGTGACGGACAGCGGCGGCGGCATTGCCGAGGAGCATCTGGCAAACATTTTCGATCCATTTTTCACCACCAAACCTGTTGGCGATGGTTTGGGATTGGGGCTTGCCGTGTCCTATGCCATCGTCCACGAATTGGGTGGACGGTTGAGCGCCGAAAATCAGAACGATGGCGCGCGGTTCTGGTTCAGCCTGCCCAATGACTATCTGGAGCCTGATCCCGCATGTTGAACTCAGTAATTGTGGTCGACGACGAAGCCCCGATTCGTGAAGCCGTGGAGCAATGGCTGAGCCTGTCCAGTTTCAAGGTTCAGGTCTATAGCCGCGCCGAAGACTGCCTGGCGAATTTGCCCGAGCATTTCCCCGGCGTGATCCTCAGCGATGTACGCATGCCGGGCATGAACGGTATGGAGCTGTTGAGCCGCTTGCAGGCAATCGATGCCGACCTGCCGGTGATTCTGCTGACCGGCCACGGCGATGTACCTATGGCAGTGGATGCCATGCGCGAAGGTGCCTATGACTTTCTCGAAAAGCCCTTCAGCCCCGAAGTACTGCTGCGCAATCTGCGCCGCGCGCTGGAGAAACGCGAACTGATCCTGGAAAACCGCCGCCTGCACGAACAGGCCGATACCCGGACTCAACTGGAGGCCACGCTGCTGGGCGTTTCCCCCGGCCTGCAAACCTTGCGGCGTCAGGTGCTGGACTTGTCACAACTGCCCGTCAACGTGGTCATTCGCGGTGAAACCGGCAGCGGCAAGGAAATGGTTGCCCGGTGCCTGCATGACTTTGGCCCTCGGGCAAACAAGCCTTTTGTGGCGCTCAACTGTGCGGCAATTCCGGAGCAGTTATTTGAGGCCGAACTGTTCGGCCACGAGAGCGGCGCGTTTACCGGAGCCCAGGGCAAACGCATCGGCAAGCTTGAGTACGCGGATGGCGGCACGCTGTTTCTGGACGAAATCGAAAGCATGCCGCTGGCTCAACAGGTCAAATTACTGCGCGTACTGCAGGACAAGAAGCTCGAGCGGTTGGGTTCGAACAAGGCCATTGACGTCGACCTGCGTATCGTCGCGGCCACTAAACCCGACTTGCTGGAAGAAGCCCGTGCCGGACGCTTTCGCGAAGACCTGGCTTATCGGCTGACGGTGGCTGAGTTGCGCCTGCCGCCACTGCGCGAGCGTCGTGAAGACATTCCCCTGCTGTTCGCGCATTTCGCCAGTGCAGCCGCGCAACGTCTGGGCCGAAGTGCCCCTGAGCTCAGTGGCGCACAGTTGGGCCAGTTGCT
This sequence comes from Pseudomonas sp. ICMP 561, assembly GCF_002699985.1. GTDB lineage: Bacteria > Pseudomonadota > Gammaproteobacteria > Pseudomonadales > Pseudomonadaceae > Aquipseudomonas > Aquipseudomonas quasicaspiana. The sequence goes on from NZ_LKBT01000011.1 coordinate 104,196, forward strand.
GAGTCATGACTGGCCCGGCAACGTTCGCGAGCTGGCCAACGCAGCCGAACGGCAGATTCTCGGCCTGACGTCGTCGCCAACAGTGCAGACCGATCCGGGACAATCCCTCGCAGCTCAACAGGAAGCCTTTGAAGCGCAATGCCTGCGTGCCGCTCTGGCCCGTCACAAAGGGGATATCAAAGCCGTGCTCGAAGAACTGCAACTGCCACGCCGGACCTTGAATGAGAAGATGCAACGGCATGGGTTATTGCGCGAGATGTTTGTCGAGTAGATCCACCGCCAGGGCATTCCTGATCGATCTGAAAACACCGTCCCTGTAGGAGCTGCCGAAGGCTGCGAAGCATTTTTCCTGACACACCGCCATCGCAGCCTTCGGCAGCTCCTACAGAGATTTGCGCTAGCGATGAAATCATCGGCAATTTTCCGCCTACGCCAACACCATCAATAAGCGGATTTCCGCTCATAGCTCGTCTCTGACCCCCTCTAGACCGGCCTTTCCTCATATGGCACAGCTCCTGCTATAGCCATATCAAGGCGCGCATTGACGTGCCATTCCAAAAACAATGAATAACAAGGAATATGATGGACATTCCCAACTCTGCTTCCAAAGGGTCGGCCAACGCTCCAGCGGCCGAAAAAACCACCTCCACCCGTCTCAAATCCATTTTCAGCGGCTCGGTCGGCAACATGGTCGAGTGGTATGACTGGTACGTCTACGCTGCTTTCTCCCTGTACTTTGCCAAGTCCTTTTTCCCCAAGGGCGACACCACCGCACAACTGCTCAACACCGCTGCCATCTTCGCCGTAGGCTTCCTGATGCGACCGATTGGCGGCTGGCTGATGGGTCTGTACGCCGACCGTAAGGGCCGTAAGGCAGCGCTGATGGCTTCGGTGCTGCTGATGTGTTTTGGCTCCCTGATCATCGCATTGACCCCGGGCTATGAAGTCATCGGCGTCGGGGCTCCAATCCTTCTGGTATTTGCCCGCTTGCTGCAGGGTCTTTCAGTCGGTGGTGAGTACGGCACTTCGGCGACCTACCTCAGTGAAATGGCAACCAAGGAACGCCGGGGCTTCTTCTCCAGCTTTCAGTATGTGACGCTGATTTCCGGCCAGCTCATCGCACTGGCCGTGCTGATCGTGCTGCAACAGACGCTGACCACCGAGCAACTGTACTCGTGGGGCTGGCGCGTGCCGTTCGTGATCGGCGCACTCTGTGCGGTGGTTGCGCTGTTCCTGCGTCGTGGCATGGAAGAGACTGAATCGTTCACCCGCGCCAAGAAGGAAAAGCCAAAAGAAAGCCTGATGCGCACCTTGATGCGCCACCCCAAGGAGCTGATGACCGTGGTCGGCCTGACCATGGGCGGTACACTGGCTTTCTACACCTACACCACGTACATGCAGAAGTATCTGGTGAACACGGTCGGCATGAGCATCAGCGACTCGACCACTATCTCGGCTGCCACGTTGTTTCTGTTCATGGTGATTCAACCGCTGGTGGGGGCTCTATCCGATAAGATCGGTCGTCGGCCAATCCTGATCGCCTTCGGTGTGATGGGTACGTTGTGCACGGTGCCGATCCTGACCACCTTGCACACGATCCAGTCCTGGTGGGGTGCGTTCTTCCTGATCATGGCGGCGCTGATCATCGTCAGTGGCTACACCTCGATTAACGCAGTGGTAAAAGCCGAGCTGTTCCCGACCGAGATTCGCGCCCTGGGTGTAGGTTTGCCCTACGCACTGACCGTCTCGATCTTTGGCGGCACCGCTGAATACATCGCGCTGTGGTTCAAGAGTATTGGCATGGAAACCGGTTACTACTGGTACGTCACCGCCTGTATCGCCTGTTCGCTGCTGGTTTATGTGTTCATGAAGGACACCCGCAAGCACTCGCGGATTGAAACTGACTGAGATTCATATCAGCGGTAATGATGAAGGGCAGCCACATTCAGTGTGTCTGCCCTTTTTAATGAGAGCGACTCGCAACTAACACTGGCGATATCAGTGCAATTCCTGATTAAAAACCCCGCGAAAATGGCAATAATAATGACGATATAATTTTGTCAAGTGGGTTTATTACAAAGTTTTTCAGAGAATTGCACCACTCCGAGGCAAGCAGACCTGCAAAGCCCGAAAATCGCGCTCTCCCGCCTACTATCATTTATAGCGATGGTCGTTAGCACTGCTATTCACTTCTGAATAAATTTGAGGCGCGTAGCATTCACTCCATACCGAACTGACAACCCATTCGATTACTGGAGTAACAATCATGAAAACCAACACACTGATTTTTGGTCTTGCCTTCTCTGTTCTGGCTTCGAGCGCTTTCGCTTCACCACAAATGCCTAGCCTGCCAGGCAACGATCACACTAATGCAATCGAGCAGTCTTCGACGCTGACAGTTGCTGAAGGCGGTTCCGTACACACTAACGTTGGCAGCATCCGTCAGGCCGCCGTCAACACTGACCAGATCGGCGCAGATCGTTTGGCTGAAGACGGTGCTGATCGCGTAGGTCCTAATCGCCAAGCCGCTGATGGCGCAGACCATGTAGGTGCTAATCGTCTGGCTGAAGACGGTGCTGACCGTGTTGGTGCAAATCGTCTGACCTCCGACGGCGCTGACCATGTGGGTGCTAATCGTCTGGCCGCTGATGGCGCAGACCGCGTAGGTGCAAACCGTCGGGTATAACAGCTCGACGTGTTCCCTTTAGCCCGGCCCAGTGCCGGGCTTAATCGTTTTTGAACCACGCGAAACTGTCAGGCGCTATAAATTGTCAGGCACTATAGACGCATCTTTTCATGCGCCGCGCAGGCCAACAGGATTAGCCCATGTCAGACGATATCTACTCTTACGAACCTTCTCTCGGCCACGGCCTGCCTCATGACCCGTTCAACGCCATCGTGGGCCCCCGCCCTATCGGCTGGATTTCTTCCCAGGATGCTGACGGCAAGCTGAACCTGGCGCCGTACAGCTTTTTCAACGCCTTCAACTACATCCCGCCGATCATTGGCTTTTGCAGCGTTGGCCGCAAAGACAGCCTTAATAACATCGAGCAGACCGGCGAGTTTGTCTGGAATCTGGCCACGCGCTCGCTGGCCGAAGCCATGAATCAGAGCTGCGCGCCGGTTGCTGCGGATGTCAGCGAATTCGAACTGGCGAACCTGACGCCACTGGCCTCGCAAATCGTGGCGGTGCCGCGCGTGAAGGAGACGCCAGTTTCGTTCGAATGCAAGGTGACCCAGATCATCCAGTTACAGCGTGCCGACAAGGAAGTCGTGCCCAGCTGGTTGATTCTTGGCGAGGTAGTAGCGGTGCATATCGCTAAATCGCTGCTGAAGGACGGGATTTACGACACCGCAGCGGGCGAACCGATTCTGCGTGGCGGCGGCCCGGCGGATTACTTCCAGCTAGGCCCTGAAGCGCTGTTCAAGATGCACCGTCCCAAAGCCTGATCAATGAGCCTGAAATGAAAGGCCGCCCTCAGCATCGATGTCGATCAAGCGGTTCAGCTCGGCACTGGCTGCAACGTCGGCTTCATGGGCGGTCTTGAATTTCTGCTCTGGCAGCACCCGGTTGAATACCGGCGCACCACCGGCCCCCAGGCCTTTTACTGCAATGGCGGCGCTGTAGCCACCCTCGCCCGGAACAACTGCAGAAACGGCTTCGAAGCCATTGAGTTCTTTACGTGCCATGGTTGCAGATCCTGCCTGTGACTTAAAGCAGGGGATTCTAAACCGACAGCGCTTAAACCGCTTGCATCAGCTGCTCGGCTTCAGCCTGCGTAGCGAAAGTATGGAAATCCAGGCTGCTGACCATATAGGTCTGCATGACATCGGAGAACACTTGCAACTCGGGGGTGGTCAGCCAGCGGTTCATTGCATCCTCACTGGTCCAGTAGCCGGAAATCAGCCACAGATCAGGGTCCTTCTGCGAGTTCTTTAACGCGAAGCTCAAGCAACCGTCGGCCGTGCGTGAAGGCTCGATCAGGCAGCGCAGGCGCTCGCCCAGTTGTTCGCTCTGACCAGTCCTGGCGCGGGCGAAAACCAGATGGCTCACGGGTGATGACTGAGGCATGGTCATGGCTCCTTTGTCTGCAGGATGATTATCAGGGGTGCGGCGACAGGAACCGAGATTAGAGGCTTAGCGCAATGGTCGTTAGTCAGTTACTGTTGGCTTCTTGCCTGATCCTGCAGCGCTGTGAAAAACCCCTCAGAAGCAAGATGATCAGCAAAGAGAATTCCCACGCAGCACCAGGCAATCCTGGATCCGCTTTAGCAGCCCGGAATACGCACCTTGGCAGGATCAGGCAATCATCTCGCAGGAATCGGGTAGTGCTTTGGCTTGCACAAAAATAAGCTGAGCACATCAATAAAGGATTAAAGGACTCGCCCATGCAGCCACTCCAGCCACTCAAAGAACCGCTCAGCGAGGACCTGGAGAAGCAGCGAATCGAGCTGGCTGATCTGGTTCGCCGGTTCGCCCCTACCGAAGGCTCGTTCCAGACGGCTATTTCGCCGCTGCACATGGTGCGCTATGAAAGCCCGGCGCAATCGCTGCCCAGCCTGGTCCAGCCCGCACTGTGCCTGTTCGCCCACGGCAGCAAGGAAGTGCGCCTCGGCGATGAGACCTACACGTACGATCCCCTGAATTATCTGGTGCTGTCCGTGGCGTTGCCACTGAGCGGCAGAATCCTTCACGCGACGCCAGAAAATCCGAATCTGGCCTTGCGACTGGACATCGACCCCGCGGATATCAATGCGCTGATCGCAGAAGCCGGGCCGATGAGTGTTCCGACCCGACCTAGCGGACGCGGCCTTTATATAGAAAGAATCGACACCCAACTGCTGGATGCAGTGCTACGTCTGTCACGTTTGCTCGACAGCCCGAAAGACATCGCGATGCTTGCGCCGCTGATCAAACGCGAAATCCTTTATCGCCTTTTGCGCAGCCCCCAGGGTCACCGTCTTTACGAAATCGCCATCACCAGTTGCCAGACTCATCGCGTGACCCAGGCGATTCGGTGGCTCAACCAGAATTTCACCGAGCCCTTGCGCATTGAAGAACTGGCCAGGGAGGTGAACCTCAGCGTTTCAACCCTGCACCATCGCTTCAAGGCCGTAACGGCAATGAGTCCGTTGCAGTACCAGAAGCAGTTGCGGCTTCAGGAGGCACGACGCTTGATGCTGGCAGATGGGCTCGACGCGTCGGCGGCGGGCTACAAGGTAGGCTACGAAAGCCCATCGCAATTCAGCCGTGAATACAGCCGCCTGTTCGGCGCCCCGCCGCTTCGGGATCTGGCGAGGTTGCGGGCAACTGTTTAGTGCTGCTCGCTACACACTCGTCCGCGCCCATCAAACATCACTTCAATAATGGATTTGAAACGCAGACCCTGTAGGAGCCAACTTGTTGGCGAAACGGCATTTCTCACGATGCAGGCCCGACGTCTCGCCAACAAGTTGGCTCCTACCGGGTCATCCATTTGCTTAGCGACAGCGAGGGGTAAGAGACACCGGAACGACTTCTACAGGGGAAAGTGGTTGATGGTTAAAGACGCTATAACTTTTAAGGCAATACGCCATATCCAATAGATCAATTCTGTCCTACGACTCCAGCGCCCCTGCCCTACACTCGCTTTAATCCTTCCTGAACTGCCAAGTAGTTGGAACGAGGAAAGCGACATGAACATAAAAATAAAAAAATGCGTCACAGTCTTGAGTATCAGTGCCGTCATCGCGGTGTATGCAGCGGGTGTCTATCGCAACGAACTGGCTCGTCAAACGCCACAAGTCGCGACTTGCAGCTTCGGTCATTGCGTCCCCAGCAATGCGACATTCAGCGCATTGCGATGAGGTAACGCTGAAGCGTTTAAGTCACCAGAAATGCATAAGGCAGCTATCGATTAGGGAGCTATCGGCTTAGACTGATTGCACTCCCCGTCGGCATTCGGCGGACATCACTGTCGATCAGGTTCTGCCTTGACCAGTCTTCCCCACACCACGCCTTCAATCCGTAGCGTCCTATACGCATTGATGATGGCCGTATTCCTCAGCGCGCTGGATCAGACGATTGTTGCCGTCTCGATCCCTGCCATTTCAACCCAATTCAATGATTTCGACCTGTTGGCCTGGGTGATTTCCGCCTACATGGTGGCCCTGACCGTGGCCGTGCCTATCTACGGCAAGCTGGGCGATTTGTATGGCCGACGCAAACTGATGCTCTTCGGGCTGGGCCTTTTTACTCTGGCGTCGTTGTTCTGCGGCATGGCGCAAAGCATGGAGCAATTGGTGCTTGCGCGGGTCATCCAAGGGATTGGCGCAGGCGGCATGGTTTCAGTCAGTCAGGCAATCATTGGTGACCTGGTACCGCCCCGGGAGCGAGGCCGCTATCAGGGCTATTTCAGCGGCATGTATGCGCTGGCCAGTGTGGCCGGACCGGTACTGGGTGGGGTCATGACCCAGTATCTGTCCTGGCGCTGGGTGTTCCTGATCAATCTGCCAATGGGGTTGATCGCGTGGTGGTTTGCCAAACGCACCTTGCTCGGCCTGCCTGTCCCGCAACGCAAACCCATCATCGATTACCTGGGCACGGTGCTGATGATTGTCGGCCTGACTGCGCTGTTGCTGGGTATCACTGAAATAGGCCAGGGTCACAGCTGGCGGGATCAGCAGGTGCTGACACTGCTGGGTGTCGCATTGCTGGCGCTGATCTGTTTCGCCTGGTACGAGCGCCGTGCAGTCGAACCGTTGCTGCCGATGCATCTGTTCGCCAACCGCAGCGCAGTGCTCTGCTGGTGCACGATTTTCTTCACCAGCTTCCAGGCGATTTCACTGATCGTGCTGGTGCCGCTGCGTTATCAGACGGTCACCGGCGGCGGTGCCGACAGCGCCGCGCTGCACCTTTTACCACTGGCGATTGGCATGCCCATGGGCGCTTTCTTTGCAGGCCGTCGGACTTCGTTGACCGGGCGCTACAAGCCCATGATCCTCACCGGCGCGATGTTGATGCCGATGGCGATTCTCGGCATGGCGTTTACCGACCCGCAATCGTTGCTGCTGACCAGCCTGTTCATGGTGTTGACGGGAATCGCCAGCGGCATGCAGTTCCCGACATCACTGGTGGGGACGCAAAACTCGGTGGCCAAGCACGACATGGGCGTGGCGACCAGCACCACTAACCTGTTCCGCTCCCTGGGTGGCGCGGTAGGCGTAGCACTGATGTCGGCACTGTTGTTGGCGATGCTGCAAGGCAACGAATTCGGTGGTGTGGGGCTGGCAGGTACGGGTTCAATTGGTGGTGAAGGCGCATCCGGCAATGTGCTGATGGACAGTCTCAACGCCGCCAGCGGCCCGGCTCTGCAAATCCTGCGCGATCAACTGTCGATAACATTCCGCCACCTGATGACCGTCAGCGCTGCAATCTCACTGCTGGGCCTGGCTGCCGCGCTGGCGATGCCGGATAACCTGCTGCGAGGGAGGGAGTAATAGCTTGGTTCTGAGACAGGCTCTTACTTCAAGATGATGCAGCGACTGAGCTGGAGCTCTCCCGGCTAAAGCCGGTCCTACGGTCATCGCAGGAGCGGCTTTAGCCGCGAGCATTCAGGCTTGCACACACGAGAGCTCAGGCGCTTATTGGCTGTAATACCCCACCGCCACCAGGTAATCCCCAACCCTGCGCGCATACGCATGCTTGTTTTCCACCTTGCCGGTTACCGGGTTTCGCCAGCGGTATTCGTATTCGGCGGCGTCCTGCTTTTCAATCAGCGCGAGCATCGGTTCGCCAACGGGTTTGCCCTCAGGGTCTTTTACCTTGCGAAAGTCGGTATTGATCAGCCGCAGATTGGTGCCATGCGCCACATAACGCTTGCTGTGCAGATCGACGACAAACACGTACAGGTCATCCTGCAGAAATCCTCCTCGCAGGCTGTTGATTGCGGTGAGAGTGCCCTTCTGGTCACGACCGAGTTCGCTCACCGCCTTATCCAGCAACGCTCTGGCTTGTTCAGGCGATGCTCGAGGCACGTAATAACCCACCGCAAGGATGCGCTCGCCAATCCGCTGGAAGTAAACCCTCTTGCGCTCAACCTTGCCGTCAGCCCAGTTTTGCCAACGATACTCGGCTTGCTGGATACCTTTGCTCTCAGGGGTGTGCAACACATCCTTGAATGCTTTTTGCAGATCGGGCTCAAGCACCTGGGAGACATCACGGCCAATCAGAACCACTGAAGGCCCACCGCTGGCAAGCATGACGCCGTGGGTGTCGACGACGAACACATAGCGCTCGCCATCAACAAACTCGCCCTGCCGACTGAATTCGGCAAATGCCTTGTCACCGGCCTCCTGATAGCGGGTCACAGCCTTCTCCAGCAGCGCTCTGGCAGCTGGCCCCTGCTCAGGGCTTTCGACGCCAGCCCCTGCCTGACCAAGCCAGGCAGAACATAGAAACCCCAGGACAACACCGATACCGCGTGGCGAAAACTGCATGACTGGCCCCTTCTTTTTATAGGTCTGCGCAAAGCTTAGTCAAGCGCCTGCTAATGCAGAATCATTCATGAGAAAGGGGTCGTCAGCGCCATCTCGCTAGCCGCTGACATCAGTCCAGAACCACTGCGTCCGTTCGGCTTTAAGGTGCTCGAAAGCAGGCATGACGTCACCTTTGTTGAAAAAACGCCGGGAGCGCGCCATGGCGCTGCTGAACCAGTGCCCAGTCTGCGGGCAAGGCTGACCTGCGCGCACCGAGGCCATGGGTTTTTCGTCGAAGCGTGCATACCACTGCGCGGTAGATTGCTCGGTAAAACCGATGCCGCGACCCGGGCATGGATGAAGGCAACCTGTGTCCTGCACCCGGATTGGCTTGAGCACTTTATTGACCACCATGTAGGCATTCGAAGGGCCCTCGCCCTTGCCACCCAACGCCGGTAGAACACCGGCGCGAATCATCAGGCCGCTTTCATAGGTTTGAAAAACGACATCACTGTGAGCACTGAGTACCCTGCGCAACCGGTCGCTACCTCCCAACTGACTAACAAAACGGTTTCCCAGAATGCTGTACCAACTGACGCCCTTGATACGATCCAGCAAGCGCAGGCTTTCCATGTGCGGCCCGGCGTCGACCATCAGGCCGATGTAGTCCTGCGCCAACCGGTATTCCAATGGCAGGTACCTGAGACCATCACCGGGCAGAACACACACCAGCCCGCCGTAACCATGCTCGGCCTCGATCTGATTGCACAGGTATTTGACCCAGCCCTCATAAACCCTGGCACCGTCCCGGTCCATCAATAAGGACCACGGCAGCAGCATTTTCAGGCAAGAATGATCGGTCGCCGCCTGACTCTCGGGCGGCGCCATCACCGACATGCAGTGAGTTGCAGCCTCCACCGGTCTGGCGCTGGAAATCGACCACAGCAGCGGCTCGTCCGGCGAGCTATCGAGCACCTGCCTCCGACAAATGGAGAAACTGCTGGGCGACAGTTTTCGAAGCCGCTGGTAGGACTGCCAATCAAGTACGGACCGAAACGTATCGTAAAAATGCGTGAAACATTCTTCGACCCGTTGCCGGGTCTTCGGCGTGTGGCCTTGCTTGAAATACAACGTGGTCATGAGCCCGAGTCGGGCGGCTGGTCTGCATTGTGCAGCGTCGGTCAGAAACTGGTCCGCCTGGTACTTGAGCCTTCCGAGAATCCCTTGTGCTTCAGATACGGTTTGCAACACGTTTTTATTCTCCCGGTCTTCCATAAACAAGAATGCGACGCAAGAGTGAAGGGAGTTTCAAGGAGGAACAATACGGGGAAATCAATTTGGGAAATCAGCTACACACTTCAAGAAGCGTCCTACTCAAATCCTACAAATTTAGCCTCTGCCGCACGCTTTTAATGCCCAAAAGCGATAGTGGCATTACGCCAATTTGTAAGCATTGGGTAAAATGACTGGGCAGTCACGGCCTGCTTCACTGAAGATACAGCCGCTGGGCGGGAATCTGACAGAAGTTTCAGGTGCGTAGTGCAGGGCTAAGGCGCAGCATGTCCAGACCGGCATCTACCCATTTCTCGGCCCTGTCGCTGAGGGAATAGCTGTCAGGGACCAGCAGCCACTGGCCGAGCATGCCGTCGATATAGGCATGAAGGGCGATGGACGCACGGACGGTGTCCAGATCTGCAGGCAGTTGCCCTTTACGGACGGCGTTGCTCAACGCCAGGCCGATCCGGTCATTGCACTCCAGTGCGTTGACCTGACGCTGCTGGCGAAAGTCGCACATTTCATCGGTGAATTCGCATTTATGAAACAGAATCTCATTAATGCGCCGCGTTTTCGGGTCCTGTGTAATTTCATGAAACAAATGAATCAGCAGTTTTTTCATGCAACCCAACGGATCGGCCTCGTCCTCGCTTTCGCTTGCAAGGGCCATCTCTTCCAGTGGTTCCTGGATGCTGTCGAGCATCGCCTGCACCAGATCCGCCTTGTTACTGAAGTGCCAGTAAATTGCGCCGCGGGTCACGCCCGCCAAGGATGCGATATCCGCCAGAGTCGTACGCGCAACGCCTCTCTCGTAGAACGCTTTCTCAGCGGCCTCGAGAATCTGACTACGAGTAACCTGAGCTTCCTCTTTGGTACGACGGACCATGGCAGTAAAACCTCATTGAAAATGCCGCACGCCACGAATCATGTGGCTCTGAAGCAAAACCGGGCGGCATTTGTATTGCCTTGTCCCGAACCTGCAATCCCCAGCAGGCGCGGCTTACAGACGCAGAACTGGGTATTTACAAACAACCGTGAACGTAAGTATATTCATTAGCCTACTACTTATCCAGCCAGAATTTTCCACACCCTTTCACTTTTCTTGAGCACCCAGGCTCCTGACCCGAGGATCTTCATGCAATTCAAGCCAGCTGTTACCGTACTGGTCACTGCCGTCGCCCTGGCAACACTGCTCAGTGGATGCAGTAAAAAGGAAGAAGCCGCAGCTCCTGCAGCTGCACCTCCTCAGGTCGGCGTCGTTACCATCAAAGCTCAACCCTACACCCTGACATCGGAACTGCCGGGCCGCACCACGGCCTATCGCATCGCCGAAGTACGGCCACAGGTCAACGGCATCATTCTCAAGCGCCTGTTTACAGAAGGTGCCGATGTGAAAGCTGGCCAGCAGCTGTATCAGATTGATCCAGCGCTGTACGAAGCCACGGCCAACAGCGCCAAGGCGACGTTGCAATCGGCCAAGTCTCTTGCTGATCGCTACAAGCAACTGGTCAACGAGCAAGCCGTAAGCCGTCAGGAATACGACACCGCGCTGTCCTCCAGCCAGGAAGCGCAGGCCACGTTGCAAACTGCGCAGATCAACCTGCGTTACACCAAGGTAATGGCCCCTATTTCCGGCCGTATCGGGCGTTCCGATGTGACTGAGGGCGCACTGGTTACCAGCGGTCAGACCAACGCCATGGCGACGATCCAGCAACTGGACCCGATCTACGTTGACGTGACCCAGTCTTCCACCGAGATGCTCAAGCTGCGTCGCGACCTGGAGTCCGGCAAGCTGCAGAAAGCCGGTGACAACGCTGCAACGGTCAAGCTGACCCTTGAAGACGGAAGCGAATACAGCAAGCCGGGCAAACTGGAATTCTCCGAAGTGTCGGTAGACCAGGCGACTGGCTCCGTGACCCTGCGCGCAGTGTTCCCGAACCCTGATCACACCCTGTTGCCGGGCATGTTTGTTCACGCTCAGTTGCAGGCGGGCATGAAAAGCGAAGCCATCCTTGCTCCACAGCAAGGCGTGACCCGTGACATGCGCGGCAAACCATCTGCCCTAGTGGTCAACAAAGACAACAAGGTTGAGCAGCGTGAACTCATCGCCAACCGTACTTCAGGCGCTTACTGGTTGATCGAAAAAGGTCTGGAACCGGGTGATCGCGTCATCACTGAAGGTCTGCAATTCGTCAAGCCAGGCGCGCAAGTGACGGTCAAGGAAGCGACCAACCTCACGCCAGCCCAGTCCGCTGAGTCCGCCCCTGCCGCCACTGGCAAAGGTGAGTAACCGATGTCTAAATTCTTTATCGACCGCCCCATTTTCGCCTGGGTATTAGCCCTGGTGATCATGTTGGTGGGTACGCTTTCGATCCTGAAACTACCGATCAACCAGTACCCGGCCATTGCCCCTACGGCTATTGATATCCAGGTTACCTACCCAGGTGCTTCGGCGCAGACTGTGCAAGACACCGTGGTTCAGATCATTGAGCAACAGCTCAACGGTATTGATAACCTGCGTTATGTTTCCTCGGACAGTAACTCCGACGGCAGCATGACCATCACTGTGACCTTCAATCAGGGTACCAACCCGGATACCGCTCAGGTTCAGGTCCAGAACAAGCTCAACCTCGCCACCCCGCTGCTGCCGCAAGAAGTACAGCAACAGGGCCTGCGCGTTACCAAGTCGGTTAAAAACTTCCTGCTGGTTATCGGCCTGGTCGCCGAAGATGGCAGCGGTCTGACCCGGGAAGACTTGTCCAACTACATCGTTTCCAACATCCAGGACCCGATTTCCCGGACCTCCGGTGTGGGCGACTTCCAGGTGTTTGGTTCGCAGTACGCCATGCGTATCTGGCTGGACCCGGCCAAGCTCAACAACTTCCAGATGACACCGGTTGATGTGAGCACTGCGATTTCTGCACAGAACGTACAGATCGCCACCGGCCAACTGGGCGGTCTGCCCGCCCTGCCCGGCACTCAGCTGAACGCTACGATTATTGGCAAGACGCGTCTGCAAACCCCTGAGCAATTCGGCAACATTCTGCTCAAGGTCAACACCGACGGTTCGCAAGTACGTCTGCGTGACGTGGCTCGTATTGAGCTGGGTGGCCAGAACTACAGCATTGATGCCCAGTTCAACGGCAACCCGGCTTCTGGTATGGCGATCAAACTGGCCTCCGGCGCCAACGCTCTGGACACCGCCAAGGCAATTCGCGCCACTGTCGCAAACCTGGAACCTTTCTTCCCGCCTGGCATGAAAGTGGTTTACCCGTACGACACCACCCCAACTGTGACCGAATCGATTTCGGGGGTTGTTGACACCCTGATCGAAGCGATCGTGCTGGTGTTCCTGGTGATGTACCTGTTCCTGCAAAACTTCCGCGCCACCGTCATTACGACGATGACGGTTCCGGTGGTACTGCTGGGTACGTTCGGCATCCTCGCAGCGTTCGGGTTCACGATTAACACCCTGACCATGTTCGGCATGATTCTGGCCATCGGACTCTTGGTGGACGATGCGATCGTGGTGGTGGAGAACGTCGAGCGGGTCATGGCCGAGGAGCACTTGTCGCCCAAAGAGGCGACCAAGAAATCCATGGGCCAGATCCAGGGCGCATTGGTGGGTATCGCCATGGTGCTCTCGGCGGTACTGCTGCCAATGGCGTTCTTCGGGGGGTCTACAGGGGTTATTTACAAACAGTTCTCGATCACCATTGTTTCGGCGATGGCCCTGTCGGTTCTGGTAGCACTGATTTTCACCCCGGCATTGTGCGCCACCATGCTCAAGCCGATCGATCCGGAAAAACACGGCCAACCGAAAAAAGGTTTCTTCGGCTGGTTCAACCGCACGTTTGATCGTGGCGTAAACAGCTATGAGCGCGGCGTGAAGCGTATGGTGACTCACAAGCTGCCAGCGTTCGGCGTCTATCTGCTCATCGTTGCGGGCATGATCTTCCTGTTCACTCGCATCCCGAGTGCGTTTCTGCCGGAAGAAGACCAAGGCGTGATTTTTGCTCAGGTTCAGACCCCGGCGGGCTCGTCCGCAGAGCGTACGCAGAAAGTCATCGACGATATGCGTACCTTCCTGCTCGACAAAGAGAACGGTGAAGGCAAAGGCGTGAACTCGGTGTTCAGCGTCAACGGCTTCAACTTCGCCGGTCGCGGTCAGAGCTCGGGCCTCGCGTTCGTCATGCTCAAACCGTGGGGCGAGCGTGACTCGGAAAACACCGTATTCAAGATCGCCGAGCGTGCTCAGGCACACTTCTTCTCCTTCCGGGATGCGATGGTGTACGCCGTAGTTCCACCTTCGGTACTGGAACTGGGTAACGCTACCGGTTTCGACGTTTACCTGCAGGACCAGGGCGGTGTAGGCCACGACAAGCTGCTGGAAGCGCGTAACCAGTTCCTCGGCATGGCGTCGCAAAGCAAGATTCTTGCAGGCGTACGCCCTAACGGCCTGGGTGATGAGCCGCAGTATCAGCTCACCGTCGATGACGAGAAGGCCAGTGCCCTGGGCATTACTTTGTCGAACATCAACCAGACCTTGTCCATCGCACTGGGTGGCAGCTACGTCAACGACTTCATCGACCGTGGTCGGGTGAAGAAAGTGTACGTGCAGGGTGAAGCGGCCAGCCGTATGACCCCCGAAGATCTGGGCAAGTGGTACGTGCGTAACGACGCCGGAACCATGGTGCCGCTGTCTGCCATTGCCAAAGGCGAGTGGATTTACGGTTCACCGAAGCTGTCGCGTTATAACGGCGTAGCAGCAATGGAAGTTCTCGGTACACCGGCTCCGGGTTACAGCTCGGGTCAAGCCATGGCCGAAGTCGAAGCCATTGCCAAGAAACTGCCAGCAGGTATCGGTTACTCCTTCACCGGTCTGTCCTTCGAAGAACGTTTGTCCGGCTCTCAGGCACCTGCGCTGTATGCCCTGTCGATGCTGGTCGTGTTCCTCTGTCTGGCAGCACTGTATGAAAGCTGGTCGATTCCGATTGCGGTCATGCTCGTTGTACCGCTGGGCATCATCGGTGCCCTTATGGCAACCAGTCTGAGAGGCCTGTCCAACGACGTGTTCTTCCAGGTTGGCTTGTTGACGACCATCGGTCTGGCGGCGAAGAATGCGATCCTGATTGTCGAGTTCGCCAAAGAGTTGCATGAACAGGGCAAGAGTCTGGTGGATGCGGCGATGGAAGCCTGCCGCATGCGTCTGCGCCCGATCATCATGACCTCCATGGCGTTCATCCTCGGCGTGGTACCGCTGGCGATCTCCAGCGGTGCCGGTTCGGGTAGCCAGCACGCAATCGGTACAGGCGTAATCGGCGGTATGATCACCGCCACCGTCCTGGCAATTTTCTGGGTCCCAATGTTCTACGTTGCCGTGTCGTCGATGTTCAAGAGCAAGTACGACAAGGAACACGAGAAACAAATCTCAAACGATGAGGCTGGCCAATGAGCAAGTCCCTGATCTCTCTGGCAGTCACTGCGGTCATCCTCAGTGGTTGCTCGCTGATCCCTGAATACAAGCAACCTGCGGCTCCGGTCGCGGCGCAGTACCCGCAAGGTCCGGCTTACTCGCCGACTGAAGCGGCGAACGTCGCGGCAGCCGAACAGGGGTGGCGTCAGTTTTTCCATGACCCGGCCTTGCAACAGCTGATCCAGACGGCGCTGGTCAACAACCGCGACCTGCGTGTCGCGGCGTTGAACATCGATGCTTATCGTGCGCAATACCGCATTCAGCGTGCTGATCTGTTCCCGGCTGTTTCTGCTGATGGCAGCGGCAGCCGTCAGCGGTTGCCAGCCGATATGTCCACCACGGGCCAATCAGGCATTACCAGCCAGTATTCGGCCACGCTGGGCGTCAGTGCCTATGAGCTGGATCTGTTCGGCCGGGTTCGCAGCCTGAGCGAGCAAGCGTTGCAGACTTACTTCTCCAGCGAAGAAGCACGTCGCAGCACACAGATCAGCCTGGTGGCCAACGTCGCCAATGCCTACATGACCTGGCAGGCCGATAAAGAACTGCTCAAGCTGACCGAAGAAACACTCAAGACCTACGAAGAAAGTCTGCGTCTGACTTCCCGTAGCAACGAAGTGGGCGTCTCGTCGGCGCTGGATCTGAGCCAGGCACGCACCTCGGTGGAAAGCGCCAAAGTTGCTCTGGCGCGTTACCAGCGTCAGGTCGCTCAGGATCAGAACAACCTGACCCTGTTGCTGGGCACCAACTTGCCGGACAATCTGCCGCCGGCTCAGCCTTTGAGTGCCGATTTGTTGAGCGCTTTGCCAGCGGGCCTGCCTTCTGACCTGCTGCAGCGTCGTCCGGATATTCTGCAAGCCGAGCACACCTTGCAGGCTGCCAATGCCAATATTGGCGCGGCCCGTGCTGCGTTCTTCCCTAGCATCAGCCTGACAGCCAATGCCGGTACGATCAGCCCGGATCTTTCCGGCCTGTTCAACGGCGGCTCGGGAACCTGGTTGTTCCAGCCAAGCATCAACATTCCGATCTTCAACGCCGGTAGCCTGCGCGCCAGCCTGGATTATTCAAAAATCCAGAAAGAGATCAGCGTCGCCAACTACGAGAAGGCGATTCAGACCGCCTTCCAGGAAGTCTCTGACGGCCTGGCCTCGCGCAAGACTTACAACGAGCAGTTGCAAGCCCAGCGTGATTTCGTCAACGCCAACCAGGACTACTACCGTCTGGCCGAGCGTCGCTACCGGATCGGTATCGACAGCAACCTGACCTTCCTTGATGCTCAACGCTCGCTGTTCAGCGCACAACAATCGCTGATCACCGACCGTCTCTCTCAACTCACCAGCGAGGTCAACCTGTACAAGGCCCTCGGCGGTGGTTGGTATGAGCAAACCGGACAGGCCAAACCGATCGACAAAGAGAAGCCAACAGTTCAGTTGTTCTGACCCCTGTTCTGATAAGCGACTCAATAAAAAACCCACCTCATCGGTGGGTTTTTTATTGAGTCAGAGAAAGTGATTTATCAGTGATCGTGATGCAGATACGCCGGTTGCTTGGGCAGGCGCAGGCTGAACAGAAACGCGACGGCCATCATGATCGTCACGTACCAATAGAAATTGTTCTCCATGCCCTGATTTTTCAGGCTCAGTGCAACAAATTCTGCGGAGCCACCAAATACCGCGTTAGCCACTGCGTACGCCAGACCGACTCCCAGCGCACGAACTTGCGGAGGGAACATTTCGGCTTTCACCAGACCGCTGATGGAGGTGTAAAAGCTCACGATTGCCAGCGCACAGGTGATGAGCAGAAAAGCCAGGAAAGGACTGGTCGTGGTTTTCAATGTCATCAGGATCGGCACCGTACAAAGCGTACCCAGAGCGCCGAACCACAGCATCGAGTTACGGCGACCGATCTTGTCCGCCAGTATGCCGAACAGCGGCTGCATGCACATGTACAGGAACAGAGCGCCGGTCATGATGTAACTGGCGGTCTTGGGATCCATGCCACCCGTGTTCACCAGGTACTTCTGCATGTACGTGGTGAAAGTGTAGAAAATCAGCGAGCCGCCTGCGGTGTAGCCCAATACTGTGATGAACGCAGCCTTATGATCGCGAAACAGTGCGCTGATGCTCCCGGCGTCCTTGTCCTGACGCATTTCAGCAGTGGTGGTTTCCTCAAGCGAGCGACGCAACAGCAGCGAGATCACCGCTGCAACCGCACCGATCACGAACGGAATGCGCCAGCCGTAGGCGCGCAGCTCTTCAGTACTGAGAAACTGTTGCATGATTACGACGGTAAGCACCGCCAGCAGTTGCCCGCCGATCAACGTCACGTACTGGAACGAGGCGAAAAAGCCTCGCTGGCCGCGCAACGCCACTTCACTCATGTACGTCGCCGTGGTGCCGTACTCGCCCCCTACCGACAAGCCTTGAATCAGTCGCGCCAGCAACAGCAAAGCCGGTGCCCACACGCCAATCGTTGCGTAGGTCGGCAAACAGGCAATCATCAACGAGCCACCGCACATCATCAGTACGGCAATCATCATTGAGTTCTTGCGGCCGTGCTTGTCAGCCACCCGCCCAAACAACCAGCCACCGATAGGCCGCATCAAGAACCCGGCAGCGAACACGCCTGCGGTATTGAGCAACTGAACGGTAGGATCATCGGACGGGAAGAACGCCGGAGCGAAGTAGATGGCGCAGAAAGCGTAGACGTAGAAATCGAACCACTCGACCAGATTGCCTGAGGAGGCGCCCACAATCGCAAAGATCCTTTTGCTGCGTTCTTCACCCGTGTAATGCGTGGTTGTCATTATTTTTCCCCATTAAAGCTGAACAGTCATCCAGGACATAAGCTGTAACATGTTTTGGGACAACAAGCAGCTTTATAGAATTCCATTGTGGGGTGGTGGGCGCCATTGAGGATGGCGCGAATTCATGAATTTTCTGTTGGAGCGAGGCTTGCCCGCGAAGAACAACAACGCGGTGTATCTGAAACTCCTCATCGCCTGATTCGCGGGCAAGCCTCGCTCCAACAGTCCACGATGACTTTTTCGTGGAGGCCATCAAAAAGCTGGGTGACTGTATTCAGTGATGTTCGGTCTCAGCGCTCAATCGCCAGCGCCAGCCCCTGCCCTACGCCGACGCACATGGTCGCCAGACCTCGACGACCACCGCTTTTTTCCAGTTGATGCAGGGCGGTCAACACCAGTCGTGCGCCGCTCATGCCCAAGGGATGACCCAAGGCGATGGCGCCCCCGTTGGGGTTCACTTGCGGTGCATTATCGGCCAGCCCTAGCTCACGGAGAACCGCCAGGCCCTGACTGGCAAAGGCTTCATTGAGCTCGATCACATCAAAATCGCTTACTGCCAGGCCAAGGCGCTCCACCAGCTTACGCACCGCAGGCACCGGGCCGATGCCCATGACGCGCGGCGCTACACCGGCACTGGCCATGCCGAGAATGCGTGCCCGGGGCGTCAGGCCATGCTTTTTGACCGCTTCGGCAGACGCCAGAATCAGCGCGGCGGCACCGTCGTTGACCCCAGACGCATTACCGGCGGTGACGGTCTTGTCCGCACCATTGACCGGCTTGAGTTTGGCCAGGGTTTCCAGGCTGGTGTCAGCGCGTGGATGTTCGTCTTGCTCCACCAACGTTTCACCCTTTTTATGGGCAACGCGTACTGGGGTGATTTCTTCTTTAAAAAAGCCCGCAGCCTGAGCAGCGGCAGTGCGCTGTTGGCTGCGCAGGGCGAAAGCGTCCTGATCGGCTCGAGAAATCTTGAAATCATCGGCGACGTTGTCACCGGTTTGTGGCATGGAGTCGACGCCATATTGCTCTTTCATCAAAGGGTTGATGAAACGCCAGCCAATGGTGGTGTCTTCCAGCTTCATGTTGCGGGAATACGCAGCATCGGCTTTACCCATAACGAAGGGCGCGCGTGACATCGACTCAACACCACCGGCAATCGCCAATTCCATCTCGCCAGCAGCAATCGCCCGAAATGCCGTACCGATGGCGTCCATGCCCGAGGCGCACAGACGGTTAAGGGTGACGCCGGGAATCGTCTCCGGCAGGCCAGCCAGCAACGCAGCCATGCGCGCTACGTTGCGGTTGTCTTCACCGGCCTGGTTAGCGCAGCCGAAAAACACTTCGTCCACTTCGTTCCAGTTGACCGAAGGGTTTCGCTCCATCAGCGCCTTGATCGGCACTGCGGCCAGATCATCCGCGCGAACGCTGGCCAACCCACCGCCAAAGCGGCCAATGGGGGTACGAATCGCATCGCAGATAAATACTTCGCGCATCATGCTTCTCCCGGTGCTTGGCCGTGCGCTTTAGCGGTCCGGGCTTCCAGATCACGTAGAGCGGCAAGCTCTGTTTCGCTTGGCTCGGCGGAGTACTCGACGTTTTCGGCGAAACGCAGTTCCCAACCGGTGGCCGCAATAACCTGCTCGCGGGTTACGCCGGGGTGCAAGGTAGTCACCACAAACTCGTTAGTGCCCTCTTCCGGTTCCATGATGCACAGGTCAGTAATAATCCCGACCGGCCCTGCGCCAGGCAATCCAAGACGCTTGCGAGAATCACCACCCTCGCCATGGCCAACCGATGTGATGAAATCCAGCTTGTCGACGAAAGCACGCGCGGATTGCTTGAGGATGATCAAGACCTGCTTGGCGGACCCGGCAATTTCCGGCGCGCCGCCTGCGCCTGGCAGACGTACCTTCGGGTTGTTGTAATCACCGACCACCGTGGTGTTGATGTTGCCGAAACGATCAACCTGGGCAGCGCCAAGAAACCCCACATCAACGCGACCGCCTTGCAGCCAGTAGCGGAATATCTCACTGGTGGACACAACCGTGTCAGCCGTTTCTGCAAGTTCGCCATCGCCGATGGACAGCGGTAACACACTAGGCTTGGCACCAATCGGACCTGACTCGTAAATCAGCACGACGTCCGGTGAGGACGTAAGACGCGCCAGATTCGCGGCCTTGGAAGGCAGACCGATACCGACAAAGCAGACCGCGCCGTTACGCAGACGACGAGCCGCTGCCACTGTCATCATTTCACTGGTGGTGTAAGTCATTATTTTGCCTCCGAAGCGCTGGCCAACTTGCTCTGGAATTCGCTGAAGTCCGCGGTGCCTTGAATGTATTCCTTGATCCATGCGCTAAAACTTTCGCGGTCACGGGCAATCGGGTCCCAGGCCTGATAGAACCGGTTGTCGCGCTCGTAGTAACCGTGGGCGTAGGACGGATGAGCACCACCGGGCACATGGCAAACAGCACTCAGTGCCCAGGTCGGCAGCACGCAGGCATTCATCGGCGCATTCAAGTCGTCGACGATCTCTTCCACAGTGACAATGCAGCGTTTGGCAGCCAGAGCGGCTTCCTTCTGCACACCGAGGATGCCCCACAGGAGCACGTTGCCTTTGCGGTCGGCCTTCTGCGCATGAATCACTGTCACATCAGGACGCACTGCGGGCACTGCCGCGAGCACCTCGCCGGTGAATGGGCAGGTTACCGTCTTGATCAGCGGATTGACCTTGGGCAGATCGGAACCGGCGTAAGCGCGCAACACAGCGAATGGCAGACCGGATGCGCCAGCGACGTAGGCGTTAGCCAGGTCGGCATGGCTGTGCTCTTCGATTTCCATCGAGTGTGGCCACTGCTTTTCAACGGCGTCACGCAAACGATGCAGGGAGCCGACTCCAGGATTACCGCCCCACGAGAAAATCAGACGCTTCGCACACCCTGCGCCTATTAACTGGTCGTAGATAAGGTCCGGCGTCATACGCACTAACGTCAGGTCTTTTTTACCCTGACGAATGATTTCGTGGCCTGCGGCCGTGGGGATCAAATGGGTGAAGCCTTCCAGCGCAACGGTGTCGCCATCGTTGACCAATTGCTTCACGGCGTCGCGTAGAGAAAGAATTTCAGCCATGAGGTGCTCCCGAACTCAAATTGCATCCAATGAACAGCGTAGATGGGCTACGCTGGAATGGACTTGAGGTTATGCCGGGGCCTGAGGCCAAACAATCCGATAATCGATTATTCGTTCGTTAATCGCACAAATTCAGCGTGCTATCAGGTGAACAATTGCGTACTTAAATCCCTGCTCGCATCCAGCATGATGGGCAGGAAACGCTGTTCCAGCTCGCTTCTGGCCACACGGCCTGCGCTGGTACTCACGTTAAGTGCTGCGAGGACCTGACCGGACGCGTCATAGACCGGTACCGCAATCGAGCGCAATCCTTGCTCCAACTCCTGATCGACGATACACCACCCCTGCTGACGGACTTGCTGAAGACATTCAAACAGCGCTTCTGTCGAGCGAATCGTCCGGCTGGTCTTGGGCTGCAGGTCCACATGGTCAAGGTATTCGCGCAATGTCACATCGTCCAGCGCCGAGAGCAGGATGCGCCCCATGGACGTGCAATAGGCAGGCAGTCGGCCGCCGACCGAAAGGTCCACTGAAATAAGACGCTGCGTAGTGGCGGACCGAGCGATATACAGAATGTCTTCACCCTCCAGGGTCGCCATGTTGCAGGCTTCATGGAGCTGATCGCTCATCCGGTCCAGATAGGGCTGAGACGATACCGCCAGCGGCGTCGACGAAAGATAAGCGTGGCCGAGCGTCAGCACCTTCGGCAGCAGCGAATAGGTTCGACCATCCGTCGTTGCATAGCCAAGTTTGATCAACGTCAGCAGACAACGCCTTACCGCCGCTCGCGGAATTTCCGTGCGATGGCTGATCTGGGCAATGGTCAGATGCCGTTTGCGCTCTTGAAAAGCGTGAATCACCGCCAGCCCTCTGGCCAGCGAAGTCATAAAATCCGGGTCGCCGGTCAGTGCCTGAATCCGCTTGGCGGGCGATGCCACGATCGGTGGTGCCAACGAAGCAAAAGAATTACGCAGTTCATCATTCATTGCCAGTACCTCGGTGAACCCTGTCAGGCCATATAAATCGCAGCCTCCACGCTTTTCCGCGACTTTTTAGCGGAAAGCATCCAAGCCACTTTGGGCGATTATCGAACAAGTGGCCGATAATCGCAATTGACCCATCGCAAAGATACTTATACCTTTACATAGCCTTAAGTGGCTTCTTGGAAATACTGGTCAGGTACCCACGAGAAGTCCAAGGTACGGCCTTGCCCATGAAGCGAGGCCGTTTTTATTCCCGCATGCTTCTCCCCTATGCATGATATCGAAAAGCCACAAATCGACGGTTTGTGTTCTCCTCATGCGTGCTTCTGTCACAAATATCGCTTGTTCTGCACATACGCCCCATGTCGCAACGAACTATGCCGTCAGAATTCTGTCTATTAGCGTCAATATTGAGGACATCAAAGTTACGTCGTATGTCACTCACTGAAACTTCGGAACTGTCGTACAAGAAAAGTCTTTTACAGAAGTCTTTTCATAATCAACTGCACATATAGTTGACTGATTGGAAGTTCTTGGAGATAGTACCTGCCACTTGGCTCGTAATAACGATTCGCAGTGGTTGCAGTACCGGGCGCCATGCCCAGGCATACCACAGGATCGAGGCACCGCAGCAATGCTGCCAAAGCATTATCCTCGCGAAGGAATTTCCAGCCAAAGTAGCCACTGCACTCGCAACTCAAACCACTGTCGCTACGACAATTATGTTTTCTGGTGTCCGTAGCCGCGAGCCGCTGGATGTTCAGATCATGGTCTGGTTCAGAATTTGTTTGGCGGAAGCCTTTCAGCAGTCTCTGAACAAGACCCTGTGTGGACTATCAAGCCGCTCAGCGATAACGCCAGATTAATTTTGACTTGATCAGGTAACAAAGTGACCAAAGATGAACTGCGCGCGGAACTTGAGCGCCAGGAACAACGCTACAAGGAAGTTTACGGTGGCGAAATCACCACCTACGCCGCTCAACCAGAGCCGGAACGCAAACCTTGGCGCAAGAAGGCCAGCATTCTGGATCAGGCCTTTAAGCAAGAACTGCAAAAAATGGAAAAAGACCTGAGCGAAGAGGGATAACCCTTCAGCTCTGGGAACCGGGCTACCTCTGATGGCCCGGGCAGATTTTTCAGAGCGGCCAATTGTTTTGCATGACTGCCAAATGGCTCCAACATCCTCTTGACTTATCAATGAGGAGGCTTCGCCGAGGATAAAATTTAGATAATCGGCGATACCAATCGGCAGTCGACACATCGATCTGTATTTTTTCTGTCATAATCCCGCCCCCTTCAGACCGGGTCAGAAAACCTTCATGATCGATTTATTCAGCGGACTAGATGCCTGGGTACTTGTGAGCCTGCTGCTCGCCCTGGCTTTCGTCCTCACCTTCGAGTTCATCAACGGCTTTCATGACACCGCAAACGCGGTGGCGACAGTCATTTACACCAAAGCGATGCCGCCGCATCTGGCCGTATTCTTCTCCGGGATCTTCAATTTCCTGGGGGTGCTGCTGGGCGGGGTCGGCGTTGCCTATGCCATCGTTCACCTCCTCCCGGTTGAACTGCTGATCAACGTCAACACCGGCCACGGCCTGGCCATGGTGTTCTCGCTGCTCGCAGCAGCGATCACCTGGAACCTGGGCACGTGGTATTTCGGTATTCCGGCATCGAGTTCTCACACGCTGATCGGCTCGATCCTCGGCGTGGGTCTGGCGAACGCGCTGATCAACGACATTCCGCTGGCAGACGGGGTTAACTGGCAAAAAGCGATCGATATCGGCGCCTCGCTGGTTTTCTCGCCACTGGCGGGCTTCCTCGTTGCTGCGCTGGTCCTGATCGGACTTAAATGGTGGCGACCACTGTCGAAGATGCACAAGACGCCCGAACAGCGTCGCAAGCTCGACGACAAGAAGCATCCGCCATTCTGGAACCGTCTGGTTCTGGTGATTTCCGCCATGGCGGTGAGCTTCGTGCACGGTTCCAACGATGGTCAGAAAGGTATCGGCCTGATCATGCTGGTCCTGATCGGTATCGTGCCAAGCCAGTTCGTACTGGACTTGAACAGCACCACTTACCAGATCGAACGTACCCGTGATGCAACCTTGCACCTCAGTCAGTTCTATCAGCGCAACAACAGCACTCTGGGCGAGTACCTGGCGCTGGGTAAAGCGGAAAAAGGTGATCTGCCGGAAAGCTCCAGCTGCAACCCGGAACAAACCGAACCGACGATTGCTGCGCTGCTCGACAACCTCACCGGCGTGGCCGATTACCACTCTCTGACTCCCGAGCGGCGCATCGAAGTACGTCGCTACTTGCTGTGCCTGGACGACACCGCACGCAAGGTCGCCAAGTTGCCAAACCTCGGCGCACGTGAAAAATCGGATCTGGATAAATTGCGCAAAGACCTGACTGCGACCACTGAATACGCCCCATTCTGGGTGATTCTGGCCGTGGCGCTGGCGTTGGGTATCGGCACCATGGTCGGCTGGAAACGCGTCGTGCTGACCATTGGCGAGAAGATCGGCAAACAAGGCATGACTTACGCACAAGGCATGTCGGCGCAGATCACCACAGCGTGCGCCATTGCGGCGGCCAACATTTTCAGCCTGCCGGTTTCCACGACACACATTCTGTCCTCTGGCGTCGCAGGCACCATGGTCGCCAACAAAAGCGGCCTGCAAGGCGGCACTGTGCGCACCATCCTCCTGGCCTGGGTGCTGACCCTGCCAGCGACGGTGGCCCTGTCGGCCGCACTGTTCTGGTTGGCGTCAAAAGCGCTGTCTTGACAGAAACGCCATCGCGGAAGCCTCCCGCGATGGCGTTTCACTGCACTCGCGAAGGCAGTATCCCAAGCGATACAAAGGCAGCGCAACTGGCCCCTTCGCGAATGAATTCGCTTGTATGGTTAGACTTGAAGGGGTGGTGGGACGAACAGTTCGCATCTGACTGCTGCAACAGTACAGACCGTGGGAG
>NZ_LKBT01000012.1 GCF_002699985.1 Pseudomonas sp. ICMP 561
CTCCCACGGTCTGTACTGTTGCAGCAGTCAGATGCGAACTGTTCGTCCCACCACCCCTTCAAGTCTAACCATACAAGCGAGTGGGCGGCATCCCGACTTGCCCGCGACAAGAGCAACCAGGTTTACCTGTCAAATCGCAGATATCTGAATCGCGAGCAAGCGTCACGTCGTATCTGGATGACTACTCAGCGTACACCGGATAATCCACATAACCCTCGGCGGTACCGCCATACACCGTCGCCGGATTGATCGGATTCAACGGCCAGTCATTAGCAATACGGGCGGGGAGGTCCGGGTTGGCAATGAACGGTCGGCCAAACGCGACGAGGTCCGCCAGGTCTGAATCCAGCAGGGCTGAACCGCTTTGTGCCGTGTATTTTCCGGCATACATGATGGCCCCGCTGAAGGTGCTTCTCACGTCACGGCGGAATGCTTCAGGCATGGCTGGCGCGTCATCCCAATCGGCTTCGGCAATGGACAGATAAGCGATGCCGACGTTCTCCAGAACCTTGATGGCTTCGATATAAGTGGTGTGCGGATCTTCTTCTACCAACCCCAAGTAAGTACGGTCTTCATCCGTCGTCGTGAACAGAGGCGCAAAACGTACGCCGACTTTCTCTTTGCCAATGCACTCGGCAACACCCGCAACGATTTCGCGCAAGAAGCGCAGGCGATTATCAAGCGAGCCGCCGTACTGGTCTTCGCGATGGTTGCTGTGGGCCGAAATGAATTGGTTAACCAGATAGCCATTGGCGCAATGCAGTTCTATGCCATCGAAACCAGCCTCCATCGCATTGCGGGCGGCTTGAATGTAGAGCTGAACAAGCTCCTGGACTTCATCGGTGGTCAGCGCTCTCGGCATCGAAGGTTTGACCAGTTCACCTGCGCCCGGCGCGGTTTCGATAAACACTTTCACCTGATCCGCTGCAATGGCCGAGGCCGATATGGGGGCGTCGCCATTCGGTTGCAGCGCGGTGTGAGACACCCGGCCGACATGCCACAGCTGGGCGAAGATCACGCCGCCTTCGGAATGCACCGCCTCCGTCACCTTGCGCCAACCAGAGACTTGCTCGGGCGTATAGATGCCAGGTGTCCAGGCGTAGCCCTGACCGCGAGGTTCGATTTGCGTACCTTCAGTCACCAGAAATCCCGCACCTGCACGCTGGCTGTAGTACTGCGCCATGAGTTCATTGGCGACGTTGCCAGGCTGGCTGCTGCGTTGCCGGGTGAGGGGCGGCAGGACAATACGGTTTTTGAGAGAGTGATTTCCCAATTGAGTCGGGGTGAAGAAATTGCTGTTTTTGACTGAGTTGTTCATTGATCTGCCTTGTTCGACATGGAAGGTCCTGGTGCTTATTAGACCAGTCGACTAGTTTTTAGCTAAAAATAATGGACGCTTTGCCGTTCGGCGCAGCGTCCACGGTGAATCGTTTTACAGGAAGTCTTAAGCCTGAGAATCAGCCCAGTTTTTTCAGCAATGCTTCAGCGACTGCTGCCGAGCTTGCAGGGTTCTGGCCAGTGACCAGTTGACCGTCTTCTACAACGTAGACCTGCCAATCGCCCAGCTTGGAGTAGTGCCCGCCCAGACGCTGGAATTCGTCTTCGATCAGGAACGGCACCACCTCTGTCAGGCCAACGGCTTCTTCTTCCGAATTGGTGAAGCCAGTCACTTTACGACCTTCGATCAGCGGCTTGCCGTTTGCGCCTTTGACGTTGATCAGCACGCCAGGTGCGTGGCAGACAAAGCCATGAGGCTTGTTGCTGCGGTCGAAGGCTTCAATCAGCGCAATCGAGTTCTTGTCTACAGCCAGATCCCACAGCGGGCCATGGCCACCTGGGTAAAAGACTGCGTCGAAGTCTTCAGCGCGGACATCTGACAGCAGGCCAGTGTTGGCGAGTACGCGTTGAGCCTCAGCGTCTTTGCGGAAGCGATCGGTCTCAGCGGTTTGCGCATCAGGCTCGTCGCTTTTCGGATCAAGTGGTGGCTGACCACCGGCTGGCGAGACGACAGTGATGTCGGCACCCGCATCCTTGAACGCGAAATAGGGAGCAGCAAATTCTTCGAGCCAAAAGCCGGTTTTCTTGCCGGTATTACCCAGTTGATCGTGCGAAGTCAGAACCATCAGAATTTTCATAAGGTACTCCTTGAAGGTGAAGGACTGGCAATGAGGCGATCGAAGCGGGAGCTGGAAAACCAGCGCCTCAGGTCACCGATGGACAAAGCTTAGACTCGGAATAGACCAGTCGTCTAGATTTTTTTTCAAAGCGCGTTCACAAAGTTGGTCATTCAACCCGCATGATCGTTCAAAAAATAGACGACTGGTCTAATGTTTGGTATTTTGCGCCTTATGAAACCGACCTATGACGACACTCGCCAGCATTTGCTCGATACCGGCCACCGCATGATGGCGGGGAAGGGCTTCACCAGCGTGGGGCTCAGTGAGCTGCTGCAAGTCGCTGGCGTGCCCAAAGGCTCTTTCTATCACTACTTCAAATCCAAGGAGCAGTACGGGCAGGCCTTGCTGGAAGATTACTTTGCTGGCTATCTCGCTGACATGGACAGGCGCCTGGCCTTGCCGGGGCTAACGCCTCGAGAGCGCCTGATGGATTACTGGCTCGGCTGGCAGCAGCGTTGTGTCGAGCCTTTCAGCGGCAACGAGTGCCTGGTGGTCAAATTGAGCGCTGAAGTGTCGGACTTGTCGGAGTCGATGCGCATCACTTTGCGTGACGGTGCCGAGCAAATTGTGGCGCGGCTGACGGCATGTATCAGGCAAGGGCAAACCGAAGGGTGCCTGCCTGGCAGCGATGCGCGACAGCTGGCAGAAACGCTTTATCAGATGTGGCTGGGCGCCAGCCTGTTGAACAAACTACAGCGCGATGGTCAGCCTTTGCAGACGTCGATGACGACAACGAAGCAATTGTTGGGCGTTTAAGACAGCGTTTGATTCTGGCTGCAATAGTTTTTCTGGTTGCACCCCGATCCTGTAGGAGCTCACCGAGGTTACGAGGCCAGCGATCACGGTTTGTCTGACACTCCGCCGTCGCTGGCCTCGTAACCTCGGTGAGCTACAGGGATCCGGGTTGTGATTTAACCTGGCACTCAGACAGCGCTCGTCTGCAGTTTTGAGTTACTCACTCTGCCTGGAACATCTGCAGCCACAGACCGCTGTTGCAGCCAGTAGCCGACACTGGCTGACAGCCACATGGCATAGGTCATCAATTCGATCCCTTCCTCCACAGCCGTCTTGGCCAGGCGTGCATAACCGTCATCCAGAATCAGATGCCAAAGCGAGCCCATGCCGAATACCCGGGAAAACACCAGCACACATAATCCGGTCGACAACGTACCGAAGGCCGGGGTTTTGGTGAAGGCAGCCAAGGCTTGCAGGGTGTTCTGACGATTCGTCGAATTGAAAGCGATGGTCAGCGACGTGATGGCGATCAGCAAAAACGGCCAACACCAGGCGCTATGGCTGATAGGGTCAAAAAGACCGTCGAGCTCCCTCATCAGAAGGCAGGCGAAGAAACCCGCAACCAAAGACTTGAAACCTTTCTGACCATCGTTAGCAGGTGAAAACCAGAAGAGCAGAGCGCAAGCGAACAGCATGATTTCCTGAGAGACTTCAGTGAATGAAGTCTCCAGCAGTTGAGTATCAAATACGGCGATGTCCAGCCAGATCATCCCGAAACGATGCCCGTCAATACAAGTTTGAACAGGAACATGACTGACGCGTTTTTTAAATCTTTGAAAATGAGGGGCAAAACCAAAGCTCCAGACTTGCGAGGCAACCTGATAGTTGCGGTTCGCAAGGGGACGCCTTTTTATTAATAATTTCAAATGCTTCCGTTGATTATCGGAATTGATGAAATTCATACCCCGGATACGGATGTGTGTGGTGGATGCTCCGGGCTGAGCTCTTCAGCCTTCTATAAAGTCAAACGCGGTATTTATTGCTGTCGACATCACAGCCATAAGCCAGGTCTTTTTGAGTGCTTAACAACGTTTGGCGCTCGTGTAATTTCGCATCGATATTGTCCCAGGCAATACTGCCCAATGGCACTCGAAGCGGTAATGCGTCGGCTTCTGCGATGGCGATCATCTGCTGGGCAATCTTGACCGGGTCGCCCATGTGCGGGCTGAACTCGCCACCTTCAAGGCGATTGCGCAGGGCGTTTACCGGGCTGTTTTCATAAGCGCCTGACGGCGATGCACTGTCGATACCGGCAAGAAAATTCGTCGCCGTAGGGCCGGGTTCCAGCAGACACATCTCGATGCCAAAGTGGGCGACTTCCTGAGCGACCGCTTCAACAAATCCCTCCTGACCCCATTTGCTGGCGTGGTAGAGGCTGAAGCCTGGATAGCTGATCCTTCCGCCTTCGGAACTGACCTGGAGAACACGACCGCTCCCTTGTTGGCGCAGGTGAGGTAACAGCGCCTGGATGAAAAAGATCGAGCCGAGCAGATTTGTCTCGATCTGACGTCTGATCTGCATCTGGGAAAGCTCTTCCGCAGCCCCGAAGGTCCCGTAACCTGCATTGCTGATGACGATGTCGATACGCCCTAATGCCTGAAAAGCCTCAGCGACGGCTGGGGCGATGCGGTCGCTATCGGTCAGGTCCAGTTGAATGGGAACGAGCGATTCGGGAAAGCGTTGCGTCAGATCATCCAGTACACCATCGCTGCGGTAGGTGGCAGCGACCCGGTCGCCGCGTTCAAGCAGCATTTCAGTCATGAGTCGGCCGAAGCCAGAGTTTGCACCGGTTATGAACCATGATGCAGGCATGTTGATGTCCTCACTTGTTTGTGGATTTCAAATCAAGGATGGGACTGGCATGCTGTTCTGAATAGACCATCAATCACGAACAGGCTGATCGAAAATTGACACCAATCCATGACCTTAGCTTGAAAAGCCTGCGCATGGCGTTGGCCGTCGCGGACACTGGCAGCTTCCGCAGCGCCGCTCGATTGCTTGAAATGGCGCCTTCGAGTCTCAGTCACGCAATCACTGAACTTGAGGTAACACTCAAGCTGCGCCTGTTCCATCGCACCACCCGTAGCGTCGCGCTGACGGTGGAAGGTGAAGCTTTCCTGTCCCGAATTCGTCCGGTACTCGGTGAGCTGCGCGTTGCCGTCGACGAAATCAACCAGCAGCAGGACGGCAGCATCAGCGGTGAGCTGCGCATCAACACCCCGTTTGCTGCGGCCCGCTATCTGTTGAAGGAGGTGGTGCCAGCGTTCATGACGCTTCATCCGGACATTGAGCTTGAGCTACGCCACGAGGAGCGGCCGGTGGACATCGTCGCCGATGGCTGTGACGCAGGCATCCGGCTGGGCAGCAGTGTGCCGATCGACATGATCGGCGTGCCGTTTGGCGGCAAGGCACGTTTCGTTCCCGTGGCTTCTCCAGGCTATCTTAAGCAATACGGTCGTCCCGTTCACCCGGCGGAGTTGAAGACGCATAGATGTATCCGGATCAGAATGCCCAGAGGCGAGCGCTATGCCTGGGAGTTTGAACGGCAGGGTGAAAGAGTCGAGCTGGATGTGCCAGGCTCGCTGACCGTCAACCGCATGGCCCTGATGATAGAGGCTGCCGAAGGTGGCCTTGGAGTGGCGTTTGTCCTGGAACAAGCTGTCGCGCAAAGTCTGGCTGACGGAAAACTGCAATTGTTGCTGAATGACTGGTGCCAGGATGAACCAGGGTTAATGCTTTATTACCCGGGGCGACGAAATGTGCCTGCGCCGTTGCGGGCTTTTATCAGTTTCATTCAGGCATTGGGGCGCTGAGCGAATCAACTTGTTGGCGAGGCCGTTATCGTGTTTCGCCCGATGCACCGCTTCGCGACCGTCGTAACCTCCGATGGCTCCTACAGGAAATCGCGTGGTGCCATGAATTCCGCGTGTGCTCCGCGCCGTGCCGAAACGCGTGATCTGTAGGAGCTGCCGAAGGCTGCGATGGCGGTCTGTAAGCCTGGTGCGTCTCCATCAGACTCTATTGGTCAGCTTATGCATCATGAAACGATGATCAGCCGAGAATAATCGACGGTACGTCAACAGTACGGCGCAGACGGTGCCGAGTGCTGAGGACGCGGCGATCAGGAACATGATCACGATCTGATAACGGACAGCTTCTACGGGCGATTGCCCCGCCAGCACCTGGCCGGTCATCATCCCGGGCAGGCTCACGATGCCCACCACGCTCATCTGATTCAGAGTAGGCGTCATGCCTGCTCTTACTGCTTGCCGGGCCGCCATTTGCGCCGCTTCCCAGCGTGAACCGCCCAGTGCGAGGATTGTTTCCACGGTACTTCGTCCCGACGACAGCTCCTGCATCATGCGTTCGATTCCCAGCGACACACCGGTCAGGGTATTGCCCAGAATCATCCCAAGAATCGGAATCGCGTACTGCGGTTCGTACCAGGGGCGAATCTGAATAACCAGCAACAGACCTATCGCAGCCACTAGCCACGAGCTGCCCCACACTGACACAACACTGTCCAGACGCCGCCCGGCATAAGTGCGGTTGCCTCGTCCCGCTGCCGACATACCGGCAATCAACGTCATCAGGCACATCAGCGGCAGCACGACATACCAGTAGGCAAACTCGAATACCCAGCCAAGGATGTAGCCGATAGCAAGTAGCTGAACGACCGTGCGTACCGAGGCCCAGATCAGTTGACGCTCCAGCCCCAGTTTCAAACCCAGGGATAACGCCCCGTTGATCAGAATCAGGCACGCGGCGATGGCGATGTCTGCAGCCGACAGGCTTTGATAGATCATGAGTTACCCATCGCGCTCAGCACACCGGCGTGCATTTCAAATCTGACGTTGCTCATTCGCTGCGCCTGATCGAGATCGTGCGATACCCAGATATAAGCGCGTGAGGACGTCAGGCCACCGGTAAACCAGGTATTGACCAGTGTTTCTACATCGCGGGAAGACTGAGGGTCGAGCGCGGCAGTAGGTTCATCCAGCAGGATCACTTCCGGCTCCAGCTGAATGGCGCGAATCAGTGCAACAACCTGAGCCTCACCTCCGGAAAGATCGTCTGCGGCCTTCACCAGGAAGCTTTCTGGTTTTCCTGCCTGACGTAAAAGCGCTTTGACCTTCTCGGCATCGAACTTCCTCTGTTTGAAGATATTCAGGCTGTAGGGAAAACGCAGGTTGTCTTCAACGGTGCCATCCATCATCGACGGGCGTTGTGCGAGGTAGCAAATCTGACTGCGATACGAGGGGATCTGCCCGGCATTCACGGGCTGGCCGTGCCAGAGTACTTCACCTGAATCGGGCGCATCCAATAGCGCCAGGGTGCGCAAAAAAACACTTTTTCCAGACCCTGACGAGCCGGTTATCGCCACTCTGTCGCCGCCGCTCAGGATGAAGTCCACGGGGTGGAGTAGCTGGGAGGCGCCATTCTGATCCTGGCGACTGAGGCCGCAGGTTTCGATCAGTTTTAATCGGTGTGTGCCGGGCGAGGCGGGGGAGGACAAATGACCTGCTCCATGAGCGAAAGGGTTAATCAATGAGGGTCGCCAGTTTTCCAACACGCGGGACGCGTCAGATTTGTAGCTTCATGCTGTAGGAAAGCTCTCTTTGTTGGCGCGTACATATCCGGTATCAGCGTGTATCCCTATCATGCCCACGTTTGAACGGATGGATAGGCAAACTGACTATCCATGAACCAATAAGCTCGGTGCGAGCATTATTTTACATGGAGCCAAGGACATGCATGGCTATGGAATGATAGGAGATCTGCTTCATCTGGCTCTTTACCTGATGAGTATCGGATTTTGGGCCGTTCTATGGATGGTCTGCATTTTCAACGCCAAAGGTCGACTCAGGAAATTTCTAGGGGCACATGCACTGTTGATATGCACATTGGTATTCCCGGTGTTGCCTGCCACATTCATCGGCGGCGCGCTGCTTGCCTTTGGCATCGAAGGCATTGCCTGGAGCTTTTGTATCGTGGGTGTTGGTGTGCCGTTGGCAGGTCTGGGGCTGGTGCAACGCTATATTCAGATCAGACCCGCGGGCCGCGAGTAGGCTCTGGCGACCCTGCCTCAAGTGCCGAACTACCGTGGCCCTTGCAGCTTGTAACCCATGCCATGAACGGTATGCAGCAACGGGATATCGAACGGTTTGTCGATGGTCTTGCGCAGCATGTACAGGCTGGTGCGCAGACTGTCCGAGTCAGGCGTATTGTTGCCCCAGACGGCTTGTTCGAACTCCTTTCGTTTAACCACCATTGGGCTTTTTCGCATCAATAACTCGAGCAGCACCATATTGGTAGGGTTGAGCTTGAGTAATGTTCCGCCTCGCCTGACTTCCAGCGAGTCCAGATCGTAGGTCAGGTCGTGGATCTTGAGCACGTTCTTCTTCATGCCGGTTGAGCGCCACGTGACCGCCTCAACCCGGGCATACAGCTCCGAGAGCGCGAACGGTTTGACGATGTAGTCGTCGGCGCCGACGTTGAACCCGGTCAAACGATCTTCCAGTTGATCACGTGCAGTCAGCATCAGGACCGGAACCTGCTGGCGGGCGTCTTCGCGCAGCTTTCGACAGAGCAGATTGCCGTCCATGCCGGGCAGCATCAGGTCGAGGATGATCGCGTCGAAATTGCCGGTCGTCGCCAGATGCAGTCCCGTCAGCCCGTCTAGCGCACCGACGACTTCACAACCTTTCAGCGTGAAGTACTCCGAAACGTTGGCGAGAATATCTTTATGGTCTTCGATAACAAGTATGCGCATCGGGCTCACATTATTTTCTGGTCTACCGGGACAGGGGGGGCTGTCCCGGACATGACGTTTGTTATTTGTTGGCCAATACGCCGTCAGCAGTACCGTTTCTGCAACCGGCAAACATATCCAGCGACGGGTCGTAAACGTGAGTATGCACCTTCAGTAAACCCAGCATCGAATGGAACAGGTTGTCCTGGCTCAGAGACGCATTACGGGTTTGTTGCAGGCATGCCGTATCAAGGGCAAAAGACTGCTGATAGTTATCCGAAAACCAGACCATCATCGGCACATGTTTTTGCTGGTCCGGGGCGAGCATGTAGGGCGTGCCGTGGAGGAACAGGTTGTATTCACCCAGCGACTCACCATGATCGGAAAGGTAAATCATCGCGGTGTCTACGTTGGTCTGGTTGCGGCGCAGGATATCAATCAGGCTCGCGAGTACGTGGTCGGTGTAGAGCAACGTGTTGTCATAACCGTTCACGATACTGTCCCGGCTGCATTTATCCAGCGCATTGCTTTCACAGACCGGGGTGAATTTCTCAAACTCCTTCGGATAACGTTTGAAGTATTCCGGGCCGTGGCTACCCATTTGATGCAGTACCAGCACCGTGTCTTTGTCCAGGTGCTCAATGAAGTTCTGCAGCCCTTGCAGCAGGATTTCATCCCGGCATTCACTGTTGGCGCACAGCTCAGGGTCTTTCAGCTTGCTGACATCCTGCAGCGTAACCCGGTCGCAGGTGCCTTTGCAGCCGGACTGGTTGTCACGCCAGATCACGTCTATTCCGGCACGTTTGAGCACGTCCAGCAGACCTTCCTCGGTTTTGGCGGTGGGCGCGTCGTAGTTCTTGCGTCCCATGTTGGAAAACATGCACGGTACCGACACTGCCGTTTCAGTCCCGCAGGAGTGGACGTCCGTAAAGGCAATCACGCCAGGTTCTGCTCGCAGTTGCGGGGTGGTATCCCGGTTGTAACCGAGGATCCCGAAATTCTCGGCGCGGGCACTTTCGCCTACGACCAGTACGGTGAGCGATTTACGTGGGCGCTGTACCCAGGCACTGTCTCGGGTGGCATCTTCGCCGACTTTCAGAAAAGGTTTTTGCGCCGTAACCACTTGTTCACGCAGGTAGCCGAGTGAGGCACCAACGTAGTTGCTGGGCACCACCATTAAACGTAACTCGTGGTGGTTGCGGAATAGAGACGATAACCCTTGATAGTTGACCAGTGCCACGCTGCCAATCATGGCGGCGCAGCCGAGAGTGACGAGAGTCTTGCTGATGAGTTCGCGGTGCAGTGGGCGATAACTGATTGGGGTTTTCCATAACAGTAAAGACGGAACGATGCCGAGCAGTAAGATATAAACGAAAAGTTTAGGCGACAGTAGATCCCATACTTCGGTTGCGTTGGTCTCGGCAAAGTTTCTTAACATACCGGCATCAATCAGTACGCCGTAACGGCTCATGAAATAAGCGACGCCCGCACTGATCATGAATAAGGTGATCAGTACCGGTTTAAATGTTTTGCGAAACGCCAGCAGCGTCAGCGTGATGTTAAACACGCCAAACAACATGATGCCGAACGCCAGACGAAGCATCGCGTTGTGGTCGGTAATACTCACGAGGTGTTGCCAAAGGGTGCTGTTGAATCCGAGTAACAGGAAGGCGCTGCCGAGCGCCGTCGCTACCTCGGGGCGAAGGTGTTTGATTTTAAACATGTGATTCCGCTTCACTGAATGAGGGAGGTCGCTCGAGTGATTGAGCATGGTGTCTCCAATGGCGCAGACTCTAGGCAGGGAATGATCAAATTTTTGTGAAAAACATGCCAATAAAAGGTGGATGTACTTGTAGAAGTTAATGCTAATTGTTAGCAACTGAACGGCGGCTGAATAACTGCATTTTGGCGGGCTGTTTGCGACTTATTTTTCACATCGTTTTCACTGCTCTCCCACGTTGTTAACTTTAGGCTTTGCTCACAGTACGACAACTTCAGGGGGCGACGCCTGACGGTTGCCATGGTCTTTTTGCAGGAGCGAAGGCGTGAGCACTACCCTGATCAATGAATCAGTTATTCCCGGTAAAACCTCTTTCACGGCTATGTTCAGCGGCCGTTCAGTAATGTCCGTGGCGGCGGCTATTTTTGCTGTGGTATTAATTGCCTGGTTTTATAAAGCGACTCCCGTCGTCGATCTAAGTACTAATAACAACTTTAACAATTCTAAATTGTATGACCGCTGGGTCCGGGGAGATGTGGTGGTCATGGTCCGACACGCAGAACGTTGCGATCGCTCTGGTAACCCATGCCTGGGAAGTGCTGATGGCATCACTGTCAAAGGCAGCCAGTCAGCACAGGCAGTGGGTGTCGGCTTGCAGCAAATGGGTCTTGAAAACTCCCGGATCATAGCCAGCCCGCTGACTCGCACTCGCCAGACGGCTGACTTTATTCTGGGTCGAGTTGTACCGGCCCAGAGCTGGGCCGGTGAATGCAACAGCGGTTTCAAGGACGCTGTTCTGGCGCACAAGCAGCTCGCACAAAATCTGGTGCTGATTACGCACAGCGGTTGCATCGATCAATTTGAACGCAAGATGGG
Organism: Pseudomonas sp. ICMP 561; assembly: GCF_002699985.1. Lineage (GTDB taxonomy): Bacteria > Pseudomonadota > Gammaproteobacteria > Pseudomonadales > Pseudomonadaceae > Aquipseudomonas > Aquipseudomonas quasicaspiana. The sequence goes on from NZ_LKBT01000012.1 coordinate 11,321, forward strand.
CGTGCGCGCAGGCGACCGCTCCAGCGAATACACCCAGGCAGTGTTCGTAAGTGTCGACGGTAAGCATGCGCCGAGCATCATCGGTTCAATGGACGCAGCGCAGTGGAAAAACATGACGATCGGGCAGGTGAATCAATGAACGCTTTGAGTGCCCGATCCCGCTTCTATTCCCGCTATCTGGGCGTGCCATTGTTGTTGGCGTTGATAACGTTCCTGGCCTTTGATCTGACCGATCTCGACCGGCTGTTCAGCAACCTTTTTTATGACCCTGCCGCTGGCGTTTTCCCCATTGGTCAAAGTCGTCTTTTTGAACAGGTAACTCACAAGTGGGCCCGGATCATTCCGGACTGGACGGGTGAGCTAGCCATTATCGGTGCATTGCTGTCGTTCGTCTGGCCGTGTGTGGAGCGCTATCGTCAAACACGCCCCGGCCGATTCATCGCCCGCTCGCGGGTGGCAAGTCTGCTGAAATTTCTGCAGCGGCACCGGCTCGATTTCTTTTTCGTCATCGTTGCCTTTGCCCTGAGTACCGGACTGATCCATTACCTCAAAAGCCACACCAGTATTTATTGTCCGGTGGAAACAACGCTGTATGGCGGGAAACAGTTGCATAAGGAATGGTTCGAGAACTTCACGTTGTGGCGTGAAGCGGGCGCTGGTCGCTGCTGGCCAGGGGGACATGCCTCCAGTGCATTCAGCCTGTTCGCCGTGTATTTCGTCGCACGACGCTACCGTTGGCAGCACTCCAGGTTGTTGCTGGCAGGCGTGATTCTGTTGGGCCTCGTCTACGGCACAACGCGGGTCTTGCAGGGCTGGCATTACCTGTCGCATACGTTCTGGGCAGGCATTTTTGTCTGGTTGAGCACGTTGCTGGTGGCGCTGTTTTTCTACGGCCGCTCGGCCTTGCAGCAGCCGATACGAGCCGGCGCAGAGCCCGGGATTGAGTCCGTACCGCTAACCCCAGAGCCCCAACACTTAACAAGCACTGCATCTGTAATCCAATAACGGAACCTGTCCATGGCTATTGCACTACCGCTTCGCGCATCGCGACCTTTTGATTTTCGACTCGCATTAGGTATCCCCATCGTCTTGATGGGGCTGATGTTGCTGCTCGATCCAACGGCTCTGGATTTCTCCATCGCCCAGATGTTTTATGTGCCGGGCGAGGGCTTTATTGGACGTAAAAGTTACTGGCTGGAAGACATCCTCCACGACCGCGTGAAGCAGGCTGTGATTGTGCTATTCGTTGTACTGACGATTGCTTATCTGAGCAGCTGGTTTTCTTCCCGCCTTGCTGAATGGCGCAGGCCGCTGGGTTACACCGTTCTGGCGATTGCATTGACCACTGCCATTGTTACGCCGCTGAAAGTGGTGACTGCCGTGCAATGCCCGTGGAGCCTGAGCGATTTTGGAGGCAGCGAGACTTACACGCCACTGCTCAGCCAGCGCCCGGACACCCTCAAACCTGGCCGCTGCTGGCCGGGCGGGCATGCTTCTACCGGCTTCTCGTTGCTGGCCTTGTTCTTTGCCTTGCGGGACCGCCATCTGAAAGGGGCACGAATCGCCTTGGGAATTGCGCTCGGGTTGGGCGTGATTTTGTCGGTGGGCCGGATGATGCAGGGGGCGCATTTCCTTTCCCACAACGTCTGGACTTTACTTTTTGACTGGGTGATTTGTGTGCTCTGCTACCGCTGGATTCTCTATCGTCCGCAAGCACAGACGTCGTTCAACTCTGGCTCCATAGAAGCGGCAGGCGGGAAGGGCTGACATCATGCACATGCAAATCTCGGGTGGACGTGCCATTGCGGTGTTGTCGTTGTTTCTGTCTGTCGCTGTGCTGGCAGGCTGTGAAAGCACCCGGGAACGACTGCTCGCTCAAGGATATCCAGCGCCGTATGCCAGTGGCTTTGACGACGGCTGTGGCAGTGGTCGGCAAGCGGCTGGCGCCCTCGGTGAGTTTCGCAAGAACGTGCCCGTCTACCTGGAGGATCGCAAGTACGCCACGGGCTGGGATGACGGCTTCCGCCAATGTCAGGCCACTACCACCAGCGACTTTCAGCGTCATGTCGGTATCGACAGCCAGGCTGATCGGGACTGGCAGCACAGCAAGGATCAGGCGTGGAGCAGGGCGATCAGGCATTGAAAGACGAGGCGCATAGCGAAAATGGATAAACAGTATGGCGTTTGCAAACGCTATGCAGAGTGCAGGAAGCGTCAGTGATGTTGGTCTGCATGGCCACCCGGTATCACGTACCGGGCGGCTCAACTGAAGGCTTCTGAGCAGGCCCTGTCAGTGCATGATGTCAACGGTGCCAGGTCCCGGTTCAGCACTGCCATAGCGCTGGCTCGTTATCCGACTGATGATCAGGGCACACAAGGCCAGGAACCCGCCGACGAAGCCGACCCACGCCGAGCCCAGATGATGCACCACGATACTGCCCAGTAGTGCACCGGCACCGATGCCGACGTTGTAGATGGCAGAGTGCATGGCGGACGCGACATCGGTGGCGTCGGGTGCCAGTTGGATGACCTGCGACTGCATCAGAATACCGAAGCACAACATCGCCAGCCCCCAGAGCGCAAAAACCACGACCAACGTGTAAATGCTCCATGAAGCCCAAAGCATCAAGGTCAGGCAGATGCACAACGAGCCGATGGCCATGGTGGTCAGGTGGTTGGCGAAGCGGGTGTACAGGGTGTTGAAGAAAATCGACCCCATCAGTCCGGCCAGGCCAAAGAGCAGCAGCATCCAGGTGGTGGTTTCTTCGCTGAAGCCCGCAACCGACTGCACAAACGTCTCGATGTAGGTGTACGCGGTAAAGTTGGCGGTGACCACCAGTGCCGTGATGCCATACAGAGAAACCAGCGCCGGGCGTTTGAACAGGATAGGCAGGCTTTTCAGGCTGCCGCTGTTTTGACTCGGGAGCAGGGGAAGCTTTTTAGCCAGCAGAAACCAGATCAGCGCTGCGACGGCTGCGATGGTGATAAACGTCGCGCGCCAACCCATGCTTTCGCCCAGCACGCGGCCGATGGGAATCCCCAATACCATAGCCAGCGAAGCGCCCATTGCCAGCAGGCTCAACGCCCGCGAACGATTACCGCCCGGGGCCAGGCGCACCGCCAGCGAAGCGGTGACGGACCAGAACACAGCATGCGCCAAGGCAATGCCGATCCGGCTGATCACCACCATGGTGAAGTTAGGTGAAAGGCTTAGCGCGATGTGGCTGACGATCAGCGTGCCAATCGCCACTTTGAGCAACAGCCGTCGCTCAACGTTGCGAGTCAGCAGCATCATGGGCAGGGACATAAGCGACACCGTCCAGGCATAGACCGTCAGCATCGGCCCCACCTGTGCAGCGGTCATGTCGAAGCTGCTGCCAATGGCATACAGCAGACCCACCGGGGCAAATTCGGTGGTGATGAAGATGAAAGCTGCTACTGCCAGTGCGCCTACACTGATCCAGCTGGTCTGTTGGGTGTCGGCAGAGGTACTCATGAATCCTCGCAAAAAAAATTGGCGGACGCTTGAGCGTTCGAGCGTCCGCCGGGTGTATTACTGAGCCATTGAGCGTATCAGGCTTGCAAGCTCCTGCGATTAGAGCAGCAGGCCCAAGGTGTTTACAGCTCTTTTTTCATGTGTTTCTCGATCTCTTCCAGTGATTTGCCCTTGGTTTCCGGCAGGCAGAAGAACACAAACAGTAGAGAGCCAACGTTGATTACCGCAAAGACAAAGAACGTGGGGTTACCCAGTGTGTCCAGCGCCATCGGGAAGAGAAATGCCACCGCAGCGTTGAACAGCCACTGCATGGACACCGCAGTACCGGTCAGCAGGCCGCGGATCTGCGAAGGAAACAATTCAGACATAAGCAGCCAGTAAACCGGCGAAATGCACATCTGCATGAACAGCAGGAACAACAGGATGCAGGCGAGGGCGGCGTAGCTCTGGGTCAGGTTCTGCGGCATAAATTGCAATACACAGCCCAGGGCGATCTGGGCCAGAATCACTGTCACCAATCCGGTCATCAGCAAATGGCGACGGCCATAACGCCCAATGGCCCAGATGCCCAGCAGGGTTGCGATGACCGAGACGACGCCGTTGCCGATGGTGGCTGTCAGAGCGGCATTAGTGCCCATGCCAGTGGTCTTGAGAATGATCGGGGTGTAATACATGAAGGCGTTCACGCCCGTGAACTGAGCGGTGAAACCCAAGCCAATGCCGATAAGCAACAGCTTGATTATCCATCCCTGACGCAGCAGCTCGGAAACAGGCGGACGCTTGCGGGCGTTTTCCTTCTGCGACCTCATTTCTTCGACTTCGCGCTTGGCCTCTTCAGGCGTATCGCGCAGCTTTTCCAGCACATCCTGGGCATCGTCAAAGCGCCCTTTGGCGGCGAGCCAGTGCGGAGAAGGCGGGACGAAGAAGGTACCGACCAGCAGCAAAATGCCGGGCAGCATGGCGATAGCCAACATGTAGCGCCAGATGTGCGAGGAGCTCAGCAAGGCCGCCATCAGCGCACTGAGGACGTAGGCGAGCAATTGACCGCTGACGATCATCAGTTCGTTGCGGCTGACCAGTCGGCCACGTTTTTTCGGGCCGGCAATTTCCGCAATGAACACCGGTACCGTGGCGGAGCCGCCACCGACCGCGATGCCCAGCACAAAGCGAGCGGCAACCATGAACGGAATCGACGGCGCGATGGCGGTACCCAAGGCACCTGCGATGAACAGCAGTGACAGCAGGCGCAGGGTCACGCGGCGCCCGTAACGGTCGGACAGATAACCACTGCCCAGCGATCCGAATGCTGCGCCGACAATCAGCGAGGACGTGATTAGCCCTTCTGTAAAAGCGTTAAGCCCGAGTCCACCCTGCTCGACAGGCAGCGTCATGAACGGCAGCGCACCGGCGATGATGCCCGTGTCATAGCCGAACGCCAGGGCACCCATGGTTGCAACGAGTACGGAAATGAATACCAATCTGCGGGCCGAAATATGCTGCCCGCTTTTATCGCCGCCCAAGGAGGCGGTTGTCGTGTTTGAGGACATGAACTGCAGATCCTTTGATTGAACGATGACGCGGCTGGGCAGGGGACGTTCCGATGCTGGTGCAGATTGACGGAAAATAGCCTTGCCAGACCGCTGGCTTGAAGGCTTAGGGGGTGGTCAGTCGGGCTAGTTCCGTAAAAACCGGAAACATATTGAATTAAAGGTTAATCGTTTCAGCCTGCGGGATTGCGTGCGTGTAGCGTTGCCGGGTTTTGGCGCAAGCAATGAGCAGCTTGAGAGCAGACGTGGGACCGGTATTGGGCGGGGGGCGGTTTGTCCGCCGAAGAAAATTGAGCGAATACCCCGACGTCCTTCAGGCTGAAACAGTTCCTGCAGATTTTCGTAGGTTCTGTGGGAGCCGGGCTTGCCCGCGATTGGGTTTACAGATTATCGCTGGCAATCCCGGCCCACAGGTCCTGCGCAGTCCTGCGTCAGGCCCGAATGCGCGCCATGGTCAGGGCATCGGTGAACTGACCATCACGAACGGCATAATCACGCAGCAGCCCTTCGGTTTCGAAGCCCAGCTTTTCATAGAGAATCACTGCCGCCTGATTGTCTGAATAAACCATCAGCTCGACCCTGCGCAGTTTCATCCAGTTATCAGCCACTTCCAGCAACGCAGTCAAAAGCTGTTTGCCGATGCCCTGGCCTTGCCAGTCCTGCGCGACGGCCATGCCGATCGAGCCACAATGACTGCGGCGGATGCGGGAAAACTGCTCCAGGGAGCCTTGCCCAACCACGGTCCCTTCATGCAGTGCCACGAGGCTGATCAGTCGTTCGTTACTGCTGTCCAGCCGTTTACGCCAGATGTCAGCGGATTGATAAGGCATTTGCAGGACTTGCCGGGCAACTGCAGGGACGTTGTACAAAGCGGTTACGCTTTCGGCGTGGGCCTCGGTAAAACGTTCGACAACGATGGCAGAGGACGGGGCGCGCATTGGCATTCATTCCTTAAGTGCGGGTGCGGCCCGTCAGTATACGGCAGCCATGTCTAACAAGGCTTGCATAGGCTTCTTCAGCGAACGCAGAACGTTTTTGCGTCCCAAGGGTCAATCTGTTTGCAATTAGCCAGTACCCGCAGAAACTGCGATGATTGCGTTTGTTTGCCAGCACTCCAGACTCAGCGGTTCTCTTGCGCTGATTCGGCCGATGATCTTCGTCTTGTGACGCCTTAGCAGTCAGTAAATGCCCATGACCTCCCTCATCAGCCCGACTTCACGCACGCTTCCCGGCGGCGAGACCGGCGCAGCCATCAGAGCTATTGACTGGGCTGCTACCCCCCTTGGGCCTATGCAGAATTGGCCTGCGCCGATACGGTCGGCGTTGAGCATCATGCTCAACTCCCCTGAAAGCCTTTATCTGCTCTGGGGGCAGGATCTGAATTTCTTTTTTAACGATGCCTATCGGCCCATTCTCGGTCCGCGTCTTGACGGGGCTTTGGGGCAGAGCGTCACCACTTTATGGGCCGACGCATGGGAGCAGATACGTCCCGTGGTGGAGCTTGCTTTTGCTGGCGAATCCAGTCGTTACGAAAATCAGCCGATCAGCATGGCGCGCTATGGCGTTGAAGAGCAGACGTGGTGGACATTTTCATTTTCGCCGATCTACGACGAACTCGAAGAGTCGGTGCTGGGTGTTTTGTGCCACACCGTCGAAACCACTCATTCGGTGCGCGTTGACCAGCAACTCAAGTCCAGCGACGAACGTTACCGTGCACTGTTCAGCAACATTGATATCGGCTTCTGTGTGCTGGAAGTGTCGTATGCAGACGAAGCATTGGCGGGCTGCCATCTCGTTGAGATAAACGCTGCCTTCGAGAGCATGACCGAGCTTAAACAGCAGATCGGCCAAAGCCTGCGGGACATTGCCGAAGGGCGTCCGGTGCCCTGGTTTGAGGTCTATGCGCGGGTCGTATTGGGCGGCAAATCGATGGGCTTTAATGCTCCCGCTGTTGCCCTCAACGGGCGCTGGTATGAAATTTACGCCTACAAGATCCATGAGTACGCCCAGAACCGCATCGCGATGTTGTTCAAGGACGTGACTGAAGCCCGTCGTATCGAATCCTCGTTGCGGGATACCGAAGAATTCAACAGCCGGGTATTGGCCAGCAGTAACGACTGCATCAAGGTCATTGATCTGGATGGCAATCTTGCGTTCATGAGCGAAGGCGGCATGCGTGTCATGGATATCAGCGATTTCAATGCCGTGCGCGGATGCCCTTGGCCTGACTTCTGGCAAGATCAGGGGCACATCGACGCCAAGGCAGCCATTGATCGTGCAAAGGCCGGTTTGCCTGGGCGCTTTCAGGGGTTTGCCAATACCTATCTGGGCGCGCCGAGGTGGTGGGATGTGCAGGTGACGCCGATGTTCGATGCCGCAGGCGCGGTGGAGAAGATCCTCTGCATTTCTCGTGATATCACCGCCACTCGTGCTGCGGAAGAAGATTTGCGCAAGCTCAACGCGACGCTGGAAGAGCGGGTTGAAGCCCGCACTCAGGATCGCGACCGTATCTGGCGGCTGTCCACTGACCTGATGCTGATCGCCGAGTTTGAAGGTGCCATCACGGCAGTTAATCCGGCCTGGAGTCATTTGCTGGGCTGGACTCCAGATGAGCTGGTTGGCAGATCGTTTCTGGAGTTTTTGCACCCGGATGATGAACTGAGCACAGCGGCCGCTGCGGGGAAGCTTTCTCAAGGCATCAGCTTCTCCAGCTTTGAAAACCGCTATTTGCATAAGGATGGTTCGTACCGCTGGATATCCTGGACGGCTGTACCTGATCAGTCCTATATCCATGCCGTCGGCCGCGATGTTCAGGCCGAACGCGAGGCAGCAGAAGCATTGCGCCGCACCGAAGCCGCATTACGCCAGTCGCAGAAGATGGAAGCGGTTGGTCAGTTGACCGGTGGTGTGGCCCACGACTTCAATAACCTGCTGACAGTGGTCAAAGCTTCAACCGATCTGCTCAAGCGTAATCTGGACGAGGAACGACGTCGGCGCTACATCGACGCGATCTCCAATGCGGTTGATCGGGCGAGCAAACTGACCGGGCAACTGCTGGCGTTTTCCCGTCAGCAAACCCTGCGTCCTGAAGTCTTTGACGCAGGCAAGAGCGTCCGGGCCATCGGCGAGATGATCAGTTCACTGACCGGTGCACGGATCGAAGTGGTGGTCGAGCTTCCAGCGCAGCCTTGCTACATCAATGCCGATGCCGGGCAGTTCGACACTGCGCTGATCAACATGGCGGTCAACGCCCGGGATGCCATGAACGGCGAGGGCACGTTGAGGATTTGTGTCGAGCCGGTAGGCCATATACCCGCTCGACGGACCCATGCTGCCGTGATTGCCGATTATGTGGCGGTTTCATTGATCGACACCGGTTCGGGAATCGCACCGGACTTGCTGGATCGCATTTTCGATCCGTTCTTCACCACCAAGGATGTCGGTAAAGGCACAGGACTTGGTCTGTCACAGGTCTTCGGCTTTGCCAAACAGTCCGGGGGCGAAGTAATCGTCGAGAGCGAGTTTTGCGAGGGCAGTAAATTTACCCTCTATCTGCCTCGGTCCATCGCCACGCCGAGTGCGGAATATGCGGCACTGGATATGGAACTGCAGACTAGCGGCGAAGGCGCCCGGTTGCTGGTGGTTGAGGACAACCCCGAAATTGGCGATTTTTCCAGCCAGACGTTGCGAGAACTCGGCTACGACATTCACTGGGTCAGGAATGGGGTCGAGGCCTTGGCGGTACTGGCAGAGCGGGCTGATACCTTTCAGGCAGTATTTTCCGACGTAGTAATGCCAGGCATGAACGGTGTGGAACTTGCTCTTGAAGTCCAGAGATTGTATCCGCAGCTGCCGATTGTTTTGACCAGTGGTTACAGTCCCGCTCTGGCTCAGGGAAACTCCCAGGGCTTTACGTTTCTGCAAAAGCCGTATTCGGTTGAAGCGCTGGCCCGGCTGCTGCGTAACGAGATAAGTGCGCGGCAAGGTGGTTGCTGAAATACTTGTCTGTAGGAGCTGCCGAAGGCTGCGAAGCATTTCTCCTGACACACCGCGATCGCAGCCTTCGGCAGCTCCTACAGATTCTATGTTTGCTGCGCGACAGCGCAGTGCCATGGACAGCTAACGTAACTCTCGTGGCGTGCTCCCCCCACGCCGCTGTTGCAGTAATTCAATCTGCTCCGCCGGCAGCAACTGCCGAAGGCTCTTGTAGAGCACGCGGGTTTCCAGCAGGTTCCAGACCCTGAGCATGGTTTCCAGTGCGTCCAGTGGTTTGCTGATGAAGTCCCTTGCGCCTAAAGCCAGAGCGCGTATCCGGGTATCACGAGTCGCATCGGCGGTGAGTACCAGAATGGGTAAATACTCATGGGGCGGGATACGCCGCCCCAGTTGTTCGAGCACGGCAAAGCCATCAAATTCAGGCATGTGCAGGTCCAGGATTACCAGATCCGGCTCGAAGCTATTGAACAGCTCCAGTGTGTGCGTGGGCTGGGTAGTGCTCAGGACGTTAAGCAGTCCTTCACGGGCGAGTAACTGCTCCATCAGTTCGAGATTGGCGCGTTGATCGTCAATCAGCAGGATACGAAGGTCTTGAGTCATACAGGCTCCGTGAGGAACTGATCAATCTGGTCGTAGAACATCCGGACGTTGATCGGCTTGACCAGAATAGCTGTAGCGCCCGCTTCGCGGAGCACCTTGTGAGTCATCGGCGTGGCGTCGGCGGTCATCATCAGGATCGGGATATTTGCAGTTTGTACAGCGCGACGCAGGCGGCGCAGTATTTTGATGCCGGAGATATCAGGAAGATTGATATCCAGAAGAATCAGGTCCGGCGCATGTCGCGTAGCCAGATCCAGGCCCATCTGTCCCTGCATGCTTGAGAACAGTTGAATGCCCGAGCGCCGCTGCAGCAAGGTTTCTATGAGTGTCAGGCTGGCCAGGTTGTCTTCGATACACAGCACACTGGCCCGATAGGGCGCAGAAGTTGGCTCCGGGTTATCAATCACTGTGCTGATTTGCGACGCGACCACAGCCGTCTCCGGCTGAATGACGGCGTGGGGCAAACTTAAAATAAAACTGCATCCCGCATCTGTAGCGCTGAGTACCTGAAGGCTGCCGTCCATCATTTCCAGAAGATTCTTGCTCAGCGCCAATCCAAGACCGGTGCCCTCAACCTGATGGTCGGCGTTCAGACGTTCAAAGGGCCGGAACAATTTGTGCAATTGATCCTTGGCAATGCCGGGGCCGGTGTCCGATACCGTCACCGAGAGCATCTGGCCACTGCGGGCTACCTGGAGGGTCACTTCACCCTCTGTGCGGTTGTATTTGATGGCATTGGAGAGCAGGTTCAGCAGCACCTGCATCAATCGCTGGCGGTCGGCGATTACACCTTCGTCGGGGCGTATGACTGGCAGGGGAGCAATACGGATCCGCGCTTCACTGGCCATAGGTGCAACCAGCGCCAGCGCTTCGTGCAGGACGGAGCCTAGCGCAATGCGCTCCAGATTGACCGGCAGGTGCCCTGACTCGATACGGGCAATGTCGAGGACCTCATTGATCAGGGTCAGCAGGTGCTGGCCCGCCTTGAGGATATGTCCGATCTGCTGACGCTGTGTCGGCAGTGGATCAATTTCCAGCAGTTGCGCAAAGCCGAGAATCGCATTCAAGGGGGTGCGCAGCTCATGGCTCATGCGTGACAGGAACTCACTTTTGGCGCGGCTGGCGCGCTCGGCTTCTTCCCGGGCTGCGCTCAAAGCGATTTCGGCGGCATGACGGTCGCTGATATCCCGGGTGACCTTGGAAAAACCGCGCAAGGTGCCGCTGGCATCGTACTGGGCGCTGATAACCACACTGGCCCAGAAGCGGCTGCCATCCTTGCGGCGTCGCCAGGCCTCTTCCATGAAATAGCCTTTGTTTCGGGCTTCTCGCAAAGCCATTTCCGGACGCTGAGGGCACTGCTCCGGCAAATAGAAAACGGAGAACGGCTGACCGATGATTTCCTGTTCGCTGTAGCCCTTTATTCGCTCTGCTCCGACATTCCATGTCGTGACACGGCCGCTGGCATCCAGGGCGAAAATACCGTAATCCTTGACCGCGTCGATGATCAGTCGCAAGCGTTCTTCGTTATCCCGTAACGCGCCTTCACGCTGGGCCAGCAGGTGCGCGGCCTCCACCAGACGGGTGCCCAATTGGCCTATTTCGTCCTTTTCCGCAGGTTGCGGCATCAGTGGATGACCCGCAGCCAGCAATTGCGCGTTGCGCTTCACATGCTCGACCCGGCTGACGATGCCTCTGGACAGCAAAAGCATTGCCGCGACAGCGGCGAATACCCCGCAGCAGGCGGCCAGAAACGTGGCGAACACCAGCCGCTCACGGGTTTCAGCAGCGGCTGCGGTACGTTCTTCCAATAATGTGGCTTCACGGTTGCGCATGGCGCTGATCTGTTCTCGCAAGGTGTCGAGCACCTGTTTGTTGCTCACGAGAATATCGGTGACAAGCGCCGGGTCTTTACCGTTGCCCTCACGCAGTTTTGCCAGGGCCCCCAGCTTGATGTTGATCAGCGGAGTGATGAGTTGCAGGCGATCACGAATTTCAGGGTCACGAACGTTGGCATCCAGACGCTGCAAGGCCGCATCAATCAATGGCCGCGCGCTGTTGTAGGCTGGCAGAAAGTCTTCGCGATGGGTGAGCAGATACCCACGTTCGCTGGCGGCTGCCTCGGCGAGAAGGGTGTGAACCGTTTGAATATCTCCTTGCACCAGCAGCACCCGGCGGACATCTTCTTCGGCACGAGCGGTCTGCCGTTCGGCGAGGTAAATCAGCACCAGTGAGGACAACAGGATCACCAGCGGCAGGGCGATTGCGATCAGCGCCTTGCCCCTGAGTGGCAAATCCGACCAGCGACTCATGTCCAGTTTCCGTCAGGCTGGGCAACCAGCCCCAGGGCTATGCCGCGCACCGCAGCCTGGGTTCGGTCAGAGGCATCAAGCTTGCTGATGACGCGTTCGACATGGGCCTTGACGGTGCCGGTGGCGATACCCAGTTTTTCGCCAATCTCACGATTACTGAATCCTCCGGCAACCAGTCCCAAAACCTGACGCTCTCGTTCGGTGAGGTTTTCCCGAGGCGCTGAACCGGCGGCCCGGCGGGTGGCGATACGTCTCAGCAGACGTGCACTCATCGCGCTGTTCAGCGCGTCCTCTCCGGCTGCGACCCGACGCAGAGCATTGATGACCTCCTCGCGACTGGCGTCCTTGAGCAGATAGCCAGCAGCCCCGGCTGCAATAGCCGCTTCCAGATGATCCGGACTGTCGTCCATGGTGAACATCACCACTTTCAGTTCCGGCATGCGTTGTTGCAGCAGGCGTGCGGCACCGAGGCCGTTGAGGATCGGCATGCGCACATCAAGGATGGCGATATCCGGGCGCAGGCGTTCGCAAAGCTCCAGGGCTTCCTGACCATCATTGGCTTGCCCCACGACTTCAAACTCCGGATGTCCAGCCAACAGCGAGATGAACCCTGCGCGGGTCACTTCATGGTCGTCTGCCATGACCAGTCTTATTGTTCTGTTCATGCCGGGACCTCGTTGTTGCCCAGCGGGACAATGGCACTCAAACGTGTACCTTTGCCCGGCTGACTGGCACATTCAAACCGGCCACCGACAAGGTGAGTGCGCTCCTGCATGGCCGTCAGTCCCAACCCTTCCGTCGAGCCATTTCTCGATGCTTGCCGGGCTGCAAACCCTCGACCCTGATCTTCAATCAGCACGGCAACTTCTGCGCCGCGCATTTGCAGGGCAAGCCTGACACTGCAGGGACCGGCATGCTTGAGGACGTTGTTGATGGCTTCCTGTGCAATGCGGAATAAGGTGATTTCAATGACATCGGGCAATCGCTCGGCATATTTGGCCGTCCATTGCACGGCGTGACCCGCTTCGCGCAAGCGATCCGCCTCCTTGTCTATGGCCTGAAGAAGACCGAAGTCATCCAGCACAACCGGACGCAGGCCGCCGATGAGTTGTCGACCCTCGCCGACACAGCGTTGCGCCAGTTGCAGAATCGTTGACAGCTCCTGACTCAAAGGCTCAGAGAGGTCAGGGCATTGGCTGGCAAAACCTTGCAGGCGTTGGTGAAGACCTGCCAGGGTTTGTGCCAGCCCGTCATGCAGGTCGTAGGCGACCCGTTTGCGCTCATCTTCCTGAGCACTGAATAAACGATGAACCAGCTCGGACATGGCCCGCTCGCGTGCCGACAGCGCATCGAGCAAACGACTGTTTTCCAGATGTGCCGCGAGCAGGGTGGCCAGCAGTTGAAGAGACTGCAGGTCTTCGGTATCAGGCGCTGCAATGTTCGCGCTGTTGGCCAGCAGCAGGGCCGCGAAGGGCTCGCCGTCGGCCCCCAGTAGGGGTAGATGCAATACGCAGGGGATTTCTGCACAAGGCTGAACTCGCCATTCCGGCGTCAGGATGGTCCTGTCGAGGAGTGTCGTCAGTGTCTGAAAGCGTTGTGGATTGCCATGGCTGGCGCTCAACCTCGAGGGCGTCTCGCCGGTCCATTCAAGCAGAATGCCCTGATCCAGCGCCAGAAATGCACAGGCTCTCTGTACTGCGCGTTGGCGCATGGAGGAGGGCGAAAGGCGGGTCAGTTCGTGGCCGGTGTCGACGAGCAATCTCAATCGCGCGGCACGACTTTCCCATTGACGGTACTGACTGCGCAGATTGAGCGCGCTGGCCGGATCATCGGAAGGCTTGTGCATGTACTGCTCCAACACAGGGGCCGGATCCATTCGGCAAAAAGTGGCGCCATTAGACCTTTTCCGGTGTGGTGCCGCTATCTGCCAAATGGCATAGACAGATCGCACCAATCGGCTGATTGCCGCACGTTCGAGACGCGGCACAGTAGCTCCACCAAAAGCCGATAGGAATACCGTAAATGAAGCTGAACATAAAAATTTCTGCTGTGGCACTGATCGCTATTCTGGCAACGCCCCTGGTCCATGCTGTCGACACTGCGCCGGTCAAACCGCATTCCTACACGGAGATCGCCCCGCAACCGACTGATGTCAAAGATCGTGAAATCGCCGCTCTATTCGAGCGCTGGAATCGTACGCTGCAGACGGGTGACTCCGCCAAGGTAACCGCTCTTTACGCGAAGAACGCAATCCTGCAGCCCACTGTATCCAATAAAGTGCGCACTACACCTGCGGAGATCAAGGATTACTTCGACCACTTCCTGGTGCTGAAACCAGTCGGGGTCGTCAACTTCCGTGAGATTCGTCGCCTGAATGAAAACAAGGCGCTGGACACCGGCGTGTATACCTTCACGCTTACCGAGGCTGACGGCAGCAAACGTCAGGTGCAGGCACGCTATACCTACCTCTATCAGAAGATTAATGGTGAATGGCTGATCCTGAATCATCACTCTTCGGCCATGCCACAGCAGGGATGAGGGCCCGCTCGTCAGTTACGCTGCACTTTGCGAGCTGCCCTGCTTCTTAAGTGAGTAGCCCAACGCCGTTGGGCATTTACCAGGAGGTGAGTATGGCGACCAATCAGCGTGACCCCGAGCAGGATCTGGGTTTTGACCCGGACTCTCCTGACCTGGCAGACCCGCAGGTCGATCCGGTGGGGCCAGCAGAGTCTCCTGAAGATGGGCATGACCTGGACGAGGACAAACGCGTGAATGGCGACGACAAGTACCCGCCCTATAAGAGCGGCGAGTAACTCTCGCACACACGAGTTAGTGAAGGTCAGGCGCTCAAAAGGAAAGGGCTGCCCATCATTGTCAGCATGATCTGTTCGGCTGAAAGCGGTCGGCTCAGAAAGAAGCCCTGTGCCTCATGGCAACCGTAGCCTCTGACCAGATCCATGCACTTGAAGGTTTCGATTCCCTCTGCAACGGTTCGATAGCCCAACTGATGCGCCAGCTGAAAAACAGATTGAGCAATGATGCGGTTGCGTGGTTTGTTTTCCAGATCGGTAATGATCGACTTGTCCAGCTTGATCACGTTTGCCGGGATTTCATGCAGGTAAGCGAAGTTGCTGTAGCCTGTACCAAAGTCGTCGATGGCGACATCCACGCCAAGCGCGCGAATCTCCGCCAATTGGGCCAGCACATTGTTGCTGGCCCTTATCCATTCACCTTCGGTTATCTCAACCTCGACGCGATGCGGCCCGATATTGTGTTTTTCGCAGCCCGCCTTCAACGCCTGGGCGATATCAATGTGTTGAAAGTCCAGGGCTGAAAGGTTGAGTGAGACTTTGGCCTCGCTGTCGGTCCAGCCAGCAGCGGCAGCCAGGGCATTGTCGATAACCCACCGCGTCACGATGCTGATTTGCCCGGAGCGTTCGATAAGCGGGATGAACTCAGCGGGGGATACCGGTCCGAAAACTGGGTGATTCCATCGAAGCAATGCTTCGGCGCTGACCTGACGGCCATCCTCAAGTCTGAAGCGTGGCTGGAATACCAGCGAAATATCGCCTCTGGAAAGCGCGCCAGCCACATCGTGGATCAGGGCGTCGGAACGACGAGACGCGCTATTCGGGTCTTCATCCCAGACAGCCCAGTCAATTCCGTCCCGGGCAGCTGAGTCCGCTGCAGCCCGTGCTTTGCGCAGCAGGTCGCCGATTGATTGTTTTCCGTCCCCGCATGCGGCAATACCTATGCGAAGACCGGGCAAGGTGGATATCGAATCTTCGGCGCAGGGTTCGCAAACCATTGTGCTGAGGGTAAGGATCAACTCGCTTTGATCCTGAGGTCTGGCAGGAATCAACAGGCACAAGTGGCGCTCGCTGATATGGTAAGCCGTCAGCTGTTCACCCAGCGCCTGGCTAAGGCGAGCGGTGATGTCCTTCGCCTTTGCATCAATGAGTCCGGAGTCTTGTTCAAGCGCAAAGCCATGAGCCCACTGGCTTTCAAGAATCTCGACAACCATCAGTACCCGTGTTGAAGCCTCAGCATCCAGCCATGGACCTGCGTTGTCGGTCAGAAACTGGCGCAGATTGGGCAGACCGCTTGTGGCATTGCACATGCTGGTCTGTTGTCGCTGTTCGATCTGCGAAATCACCATCTCGGCCAGATCCTGAAGGACCAGTGTTTCGGCATGGCTGAGTTGATGAGGAAATTTGTCGATGAGGCACAGGCTGCCTATTGCATGCCCGTCACGCGTGATCAGGGGGGCTCCGGCGTAGAAACGGATGCCGCCATCAACCGTCACCAGCTCATTATCCATGAAGCGTGGATCAGCGCAGGCATCAACGACCTGCATGACGCCTTCCTGCTTTATCGTGTGCGCGCAGAAAGACTGATGAATAGGGGTTTGCGGCTTCGGAAAGCCGACTCTGCCCGCGAACCACTGACGATCCTTCTCTACCAGCGACACCAACACGGTGGGTACGTTGAAATAGGCTGAAGCCAGTCGGCAGATGCGATCAAAGTTCTCGTCAGCGGCGGTTTCCAGCCACTGGATGGCGCGGATCGCCGCGAGACGTTGTTTTTCGGCTTGTAATGATAATTGCATAGACGTTCCGGACAGCCGCAGAGTGGTCTCGGTATTGAGAGGCCTTGTGCCATCATAGCTGGGACGGCTTACTCTGCAGAAGGTTTCCTACGAACGGCACTATTTTCACTTTATGTGAGGTTCGTTCAGCTTGCGGCAGCGGGGGATTTGCCTGTAACCAGCCGCAATGCGCTGGAAATGCTGCCAACAGCCGCAAAACCGGCACCAATGGCAAGCGCCAGAACCGGTCCATGTTCGCCGCTGATACCGAAGCTCAATGCGACCAGTGCTGCGCCTGTCGCTTGCCCGATCAGGCGTGCGGTAGCGATCGTGCCACTGGCACCGCTGGCTCGCTCTTTTGGAGCGCTGGTCATCAGAGCCTTTTGGTTTGGCGCCTGGAAGAACCCGAAACCGAGCCCGCAGATGATCATGCGAATACCGATTTCCCACGCACTGGCGTCGGCGGGAATCATCGTCAGCGAAATCATCCCCGCGCATAAAATCGCCAACCCGATACCGCCCAGCATCCCTGGCGCATAGCGGTCTGACAGGCGTCCGGCAATGGGCGCGATCATAGCCACGACCACCGACCATGGAGTCATCAGAAATCCGGTCTGGATCGGGTCGCGGCCCAGAACGGTTTCGAAAAAGAACGGCAGCGAGACAAAGGCCAGCCCCTGGGTGGCAAATGAACAGAAAGCGGTGAGGGCGGAGAGGGCGAACATCGGCCGCTTGAGCAAATCCAGCGGGAACATCGGCGCCGGGTGACCGGCTTCGCGGCGCAACATCAATGCGCCCGCGATCAGAAAGGCTGCCAGAGCGATCAATACACTGGTGTTTGAGCCCAATTGGGCCGCTTCACCCAGAGCGTATATCAGTCCGCCGAAAGTAATCACGTTGAGCACGGCGGTCAGACGATCGAAAGTCAGGGTGCCAGGCTTACTGGCGGGTAAAGAATTCCAGGCGAATACCAGGGCGAAGATTCCGAGCGGCAGGTTGATTGCAAACAGCCAGGGCCAGTTGGCGACCGACAATACTAAAGAGGCGATGGTGGGACCGGCTGCAAATGAAGTGCCCACCACCAGCGCGTTCATGCCGAGCCCTCGGCCCAGGTGTTCGTGAGAAAAGATCGAACTGATCAGCGCCGCATTGACCGCCATGATGGCGCTCGCTCCCAGCCCCTGCATGACTCGGGCGATGGTCAGGGACGGCAGCGACCAGGCAAAGGTACACAGCGCCGAAGACAACACGAAAAGAATCAGTCCGCCCAGATAAACCTTGCGATGGCCGATGACGCCGCCTAGCGCGGCAAATGGCAGCAAAGTCGCCACAGCGGCGAGCTGGTAGGCGTTGATGACCCATACCGAAGCGGCAGGCGATGCATTCAAGTCAGCTGCGATGCTGGGCAATGCTGTATTGGCGATGGCCGTATCCAGCGTGGCGAGGGCAATAGACAGGAGAATGGCGACCATCCCGCGAAACTCACGAGATGTCAGCCGGGTGGCAGTGGGCGAAGAGGCTTGATCCATTACCAGCAGGGCTCCGTATATTCGAGCAGGGATGCCTGCGCTATGCAGACGCTAGAGTGATCCTGCTGTTTTACACGGCTGCTGTGCAACGGTTTGTTGCAAAATGTTTTCAACGCTAAAGGCACATCAGCTGTAGGAGTAGCCGAAGGCAGCGATGCAGTTTGTCAGGTAAACCGCGATCGCCACCCCGGCCACTCCTGGAGGAATGGGTTCAGATCAGAAGAGCCATTTTGTCCCTCAGCTCAGCAAATCAGTCCCCAATTGGAACGCTACCCACAACGCCAGACCTGTCGCGAATACCAGAGCAATGTTCTCGAACAGGTTGTTGCGGTATTGCTTGTCGAGCAGCTTTTTCTGGTTGGACATGATCAGCAGGCCCAGAGAAATGATTGGCAGACCAATGATGTTCAGTGCATTCACGCCGATGGTCAGGGTCACGAAGTCCGGCATGCCGGGCAGCGACCACACCAGTGGAGTGACCAGAATGAACAACATGAACCATTTGTGCATCGGGTCTTTGTGGAACTCCTTCCCGTATTTCTCGCGACGTTTCGGGAGGATGTGCTGGAACGCATCGGTGATCAGCATCGGGAAGGCCGTTGTCTTGCCCGCGATGCTGGCGAATAGCGTTGCGAACACGCCAACAAAGAAAATGTACCAGCCCGCCGAGCCGAAGAACATTTCCAGGGCTTTGCCCAAGTCCTGCAAGTTGGTCACCTGAATGCCGTTCGGACGCAGAATTTCTGCACCCACAACCCAGATAGCCAGGTTGATGATAATGCCGACGAATACCGCAAACAGCAGGTCATTACGCTGCATGCGTTTGTGCTGGGGGCCTATCCAGCCTTTTTCACGCATCACATATGGGTGTACGAAGTTGGCGATGGAGCCGGCAACTGCACCGATCACCGAAACCGCCACCAGCAGTGCGCCGTGTACACCTTCATCCGGTGGAATGCTGAAACCTATGGTGCCTTTGAGAATGCCGACCATATCCGGCTTGGACATGATTGCCAGTGCCAGAAACGCCAGGGTCATCAGTGCCAGCAAGCCCTTCATGACGCCTTCAATCATGTTGTAGATGTTGCGTCCCACCAGCAACCAGACCGCGATCACTACCGCGAAAGAGCACAGCAACGGTTGATTGATATGCAGCAGCATGGCCAGTGCTTCGCCTGCGCCTTTGATCATATAAGCATTGATCAAATGCCCCATGAGCAAGGCGTAGCCGAGCATGAACCAGGCAAAGACGGGATGGAGCTGGGCGTAGCCTTCGAGGATGCTCATGCCCTTGTTATTGCAGAGCTGGAAGCGGGCAATAATGTTGACGATGAGGAATCTGAGGAGCAGCGAAACCGCCAGCACCCACATCATGGCGTAGCCGTAGTTGGCGCCTGCCACTGAAGAGGTGATCAGATCACCGGCCCCCAGCCATGACAGCACCGCGATAATGCCGGGGCCAAGAAGCTTGGTGACTTTGGCAAAAACCGATTCACGCGCAGCAGTAGCTTTTTTATCGACTGAGCTGGTGCTCGTCATAGGAGTATCCCCATTGTTATTTTTAGTGAGACGGATGCAAGTCGAACATAACGTCAGACGTCGTACAACATCAGATTTTTGATGGAGTGTGTGCAGATGTTTCGGTTGGAGAGGGTAGAGATTGCAACGTTAGGTAAGTTTGCAGAACGTGACATATGAGGTTCGACGTGGGACCGGCTTTAGCCGGAAACAGGCCGATACAGATGACGCATCTGTATCGTAAAAAAGCCGCCTT
The DNA here is from genome assembly GCF_002699985.1 of Pseudomonas sp. ICMP 561. Classification (GTDB taxonomy): domain Bacteria; phylum Pseudomonadota; class Gammaproteobacteria; order Pseudomonadales; family Pseudomonadaceae; genus Aquipseudomonas; species Aquipseudomonas quasicaspiana. The sequence continues at coordinate 31,160 of NZ_LKBT01000012.1, forward strand.
CCCGGTTAAAGCCGGTTCCACGTCAATATGTCTGGGTGGATGCCGTCCATGACACAGAAATCGCCGATCTAGCCTCCGTCAGTATCAATATCTGCGTCCTTGCCTTGCGTTGGATGCAGGTTGTTGGGGACTTTTTCCGGTTTTTCTTCAGGCTCGTAATCAGGCGTGTACGTGTTACCACCTGATTCCTGATTCTGCTCAAACTGGGTGTCAGGCTGACCCTGCGGCCTGCCTTGGGATTGAGAGTCGTACCCTTGAGTCTGTTGCTCCTGGGTCGGTGTATCGGGGGCATTGTCCGGTTTGATTGCCGGGTCGTTGCGGTCGACTGGATCCTGATTTTGATCGCTCATTGTTCACCTCTGATTATTGTTCAGCTGCGATGGCTTACAAAAATCTGAGGACGTCGTTACGGGGTCGTTCGATCAATATGACGACCGGCAACTGATTCGTTATGAATGAGCACCATTCTTGCGGATGGCGCTCAGTTAACAACTCAATCGGAGTCAGCCGTAGAGACGCTCGAACGGCAACCAGCGTGCAAATGCACCTTCTTCCACCCAGGCACGTGCCGCCGCGATGTCCGGGGCGAAATAGCGATCTTCATCGTAGTGGGCGACTTCACTACGGATCATCTCCAGCACTTCGCTGAGTTTTTCCGAGGTGCGCAGCGGTGCGTGCAGGTCTACGCCTTGCGCCGCTCCCAGCAGTTCAATCGCTACCACCGCGCTGCTGTTACCCGCCATATCCAGCAAGCGCCGCGCAGCAAACGTTGCCATGGATACGTGGTCTTCCTGATTGGCTGATGTGGGCAAGCTATCGACCGACGCAGGGTGGGCCAGGGTCTTGTTCTCGGATGCCAAAGCTGCTGCCGTGACCTGAGCAATCATGAAGCCCGAATTCAGACCGCCTTCCTTGACCAGAAACGCAGGCAGACCAGACAACGCCGGGTCTACCAGTTGTGCGATACGGCGCTCCGAAAGTGCACCGATTTCCGAAATCGCCAAGGCCAGCACATCGGAGGCCATGGCGACGGGTTCCGCATGAAAGTTACCGCCTGACAACACGTCGCCATCAGCACTGAACACCAGCGGATTATCCGACACCGCATTGGCTTCACGCAGGAAAACTCCCGCAGCGAAACGCATGTGATCAAGGCATGCGCCCATGACTTGTGGCTGGCAGCGCAGGGAATACGGGTCTTGTACGCGGCCGCAATCCACGTGCGACTTGCGTATCTCGCTGGTAGCCAACAATTCACGATACAAGACTGCCACGTCGATTTGGCCGGGTTGACCGCGTACCGCCTGAATACGTGGGTCGAACGGTACGTCGGAGCCTTTCAAGGCTTCGACACTCAGGCTACCGGCGACCACGGCTGCGGTGAACAGCTTTTCCGTGGCAAACAGGCCACGCAGGGCCAGAGCGGTGGAGACCTGGGTGCCATTGATCAACGCCAGACCTTCTTTCGGGCCCAGTACCATGGGCTCGAGGCCCGCCAGCGCGAGACCTTCGACCGCGTCCATTTCGCGACCCTGATGACGTACCCGACCCACCCCGATCAGCACGGCTGACATGTGCGCCAGCGGTGCCAGATCCCCTGAGGCACCCACCGAGCCTTGCGACGGGATGCATGGATAAACCCCGGCAGCGTAAAGCGCGCTCAACGCCTGGATGACTTCCCAGCGAATCCCGGAGAAGCCTCGGGCGAGGGAGCCGACTTTCAGCGCCATGATCAGCGCCACGCTGGCGTCATCGAGCAGCGGCCCGGTACCGGTGCAGTGTGAAAGCAGCAGATTACGTTGCAGTCTGGCCAATGACTCGGTGGGAATCGACGTGCGTGCCAGCAGGCCAAAGCCCGTGTTAATGCCATACACGGTGCGTTGGTTGGCAATGATTTCGTTCACAGTGCGGGTGCTGGCGTCGACCACTTCACGGGCAGATGGATCAAGTTCAAAAGGGCTTTGCTGCTGATAAATGGCGCGCAACTGATCGAGATTGAACTGACCTGGCTTGAGTAGAAGTGCTGCTGGCATGGTGCGCTTTCCTGCTTGAGTTGTAGTTTTTGCCGAACCGGCCCGGAATTATCCCCGAGGTCGGATACGTGAGTTATATCATCCTGTATATACAAGATAAGGCAAAAGCCGGGCCAAGCAAATATGTTCCCGGTTTTGTTGGACTGTAGAGGATTTGTATCGGTGGGCTGCGGCGTGCCTGTCACCGAAGGTGGCATCGACTGGTGCGGGATGCCCGGCTTTGGGGCGGCTGGAAACGTTTGGGTGTGGAGGTTGCGTTCGCTTGGCAAGCACTGGATTTGTAGGAGCTGCCGAAGGCTGCGATCGCGGTATGTCAGAATAAATGCATCCCAGCCTTCGGCAGCTCCTACATAAAACGTACTTCAATCCCTCAAAATTGCAGATATATCGAACCGTTATTTTTTCCCGGCCAACGCCTGCGTCACCTGCCCGATATTGCCCTGCAACTCGGCCAGTGGGTCTTCACCGTCCAGAGTCAGGACCAACAACTTGCTACCTGCCTCGCTGATGGCAGCTTTCACCGGCTCCGGCGGCTGGCGATGATCCAGAACCAATGCCACATCGTTGTCCTTAAGGGTGTCGGTCAGCTTTTTCAGGGCTTCGGGTGTCCATTGATCGTCGGGCAGTATTTGCGTGCCAGCCAGTTCCAGGTTCAGGCCGCTGATCAAGTAGCTCAAATGGTCGGAGAGGCTGACCACGCTGAGGTTGTCGGCGCTGGCCAGGCTCGTTTCGCTATCGGCAGTCAGTTTCAGCAGTTGCTGTTTCAGGGTCGACAGATTGGCTTCGATGCGCGGTTTGGCGGCGGGGGCGAGGCGCACCAGATCGGCAGCCATGACATCCGCCATGCGGCCCATATTGTTGCTGGAAAGCCACGGTTGGCTGTTCAGCCCATCCACGCCCTGGCCCGGCTGCACGGCAATACCCGGCAAGCCGCCGTCCACTGGGCGTGCGGCGTCGATTTCGACGATGCGGATATTGCTGCGTCGTGCATTGGGATACAGCGGATCATCGGCCCAGATCGAACGTAGACCGATCACCGCATCGGCATCCACCGACAATTTACGCAATGCCTCGACACCGCGACCGGTGAAGTACGCCGTCTGGCGTGAGCCAGGCAGGTTGGCTGCTGCGGCGCGTTCGAGTACCACGCCGCTGTTCTTGAGCAGAATCTGCCCCAGGCCAAAGGTGATAGGCAGGCTGGCCAGCACGCGCACAGGTTTCTGATTCTCAGGCGCAGTGGATGCGGCGTGAGCGTTGGCGGCAAACAGGCCGGTAACAGCGAGTGCCAGGGTCAATTTACGCAACATTTATCCAATATTCCCTTTGAGGCTCGGTACCGTGCCGCGAGCGATGGCAGCCAGAGCGAACGCCATACCGGCGACCAGAATGATCGCCGCGCCGGACGGTACAGGCAGGTCGAAAATGATCGGCAACAGAATGCCGCACAAGGTACTGACGGTAGCGATGGCCACCGATATCCAGAAGAAGCCTTTCAGCGACTGACTGAGCAGGCGGGCGGCAGCGGCCGGGATCACTAGCAATGCGCCCACCAGAATTGCGCCGATGACCTTGACTGCGGCGACGGTAATCAGCGTCACCAGAATCACAAACAGGTAATCCAGCGTTTTGACGGCAACGCCGCGCACCGCCGCGAGCTGCGGGTTGAAGCTGGCCAGCATGATCCGGTTGTACAGCGGCAGGCTCAGGCCCATGACCAGTGAACCCACCACCGCCAGCACCAGAAGATCGCCACTGTTGACGGTCAGTACCGAGCCGAACAGCACGTTCTCCAGAATATGGATGTTGATCTTGCCTGCCAGAATCAACAGCAGGCTGGCGCCAAAGGCCAGCGATACCGAGAGGAACACGCCGATCAGTGTATCCGGTGCCAGACCGGTGCGATTACGCAAGTAATTGAGGACGATGCCGAACAACAGGCAATAGCCAAATAGCGCGCCGTACGGACTGGTGTAGGGTTCACCCAGCAGGATACCGACGGCGACACCGGTCAGCGCAGCATGGCCCACGGCTTCGGAGAAAAACGCGAAGCGCTTGACCACCACCAGCGTACCCAGACCACCGAGGACCGGACCGATCAACAACCCGGCCAGCAATGCGTTGACCACGAAGCCGTAGGCCAATGCTTCCGGCAGATAACCGGACGACGCCAGTCCTTGAATGAAAAGACGAAACTGCTCGTAGTCCATCAGGCAGCGCTCCCTTTGCTTGTTTCAACAGCGCGAGGATGGGCAGAGAACAGGGTCAGCAGACGATCCGGGGTCAGCGCGGTGGCTGCCGGTTCGTCGAACAGCACCCGGCGATTCAGGCCTGTGACGTTATCCGCCAGCCGTTTCACCGCTTCCAGATCGTGCTCGATCCAGAGCACGGTGATACCTGCCTTGCGCCAGTCACCCAGCAGACGTTCGAACACTTGAATGCCCGCTTCATCCAGAGCTGACATGGGTTCATCGAGCACCAGCAGTTGTGGCGCCGGGATAAGGCCCTGAGCCAGCAGCACGCGCTGGCGTTCACCACCGGACAGCGCGCCCATGCGTCGCTTGCGTTTGTCTTGCATGCCGACCCGCTCCAGCGCTTCACCGATGGCCGCTGCGTAATGTTTCGACAGACCGAGAAACGCCGGACGACGCTGACACATGGCGGCCATGAAATCATCGACGGTGATCGGCAGGCCGCGGTCGAACTCCAGTGCTTGGGGCACATAGCCGATCAGTCCCGGCGAGCCAGGCCATTGCAGGCTCAACTGTCCCTGGTGGGGCATCTGGCCGAGCATGGTTTTGATCAGCGAGCTTTTGCCGCCACCATTCGGGCCAACCAGTGCATGAATGCTGCCAGGGCTGACCTTGAAACTGACGCGATCGAGAATCACCGTGCGGCCCAGGGTCAGGCTGACATCGGCGAACTCCACGCCCGGTCCGTTGCCGGTAAGCGTGATTTTTTCAGCAGCGGTCATGCCCCGGACTCCTGAATGGCGCGCACAACGGTATCCAGATTGCCTGCCATTTCCTTCTCATACTTGTCGGCGGTGTATTCACCGTAGGAAATGTGCGAAAGCGGATAGAGCTTTACACCGGACTCGCGCTGGATGGTTTCGACGTAGGTGGACGGAAAGTCCATCTCCGAGAAAATCACTTTCACGTCCAGTTCGCGCAGTTGATCGATGGTTTTCTTCAACTGGCTCGGGCTCGGCTCGATGCCGTGAGCGGGTTCAACCACTGCGGTCACTTCCAGACCGAACTCACGCAGCAGGTAGTCGTAAGCGGCATGCACGGTAGCCACCCGTAAATCGGCGTTGGGTGCTTTGGTCAGTTTGGCCAGTGCATCAGCGCGCATCTGGCGCAGGCGTTTGCCGTAGGCGCGGGCGTTGGTGGTGTAGGTTTTGGCGTTGTCGGGGTCAAGCTTGCCCAGCTCCCGGGCAATGTTGTTGACCTGCGCGATGGACGCACTGATGGACAGGAAGGTGTGCGGGTTGACCACTTTGCCGGCGCCCCGAGCAGCCACGCCGGTTGCGGCCAGCAACGGCACGTCGGCGTTGGCTTCGATCACCGGGATATCCGGTTTTTCGCTGGCAGCGATCATGCGGTCGGCGAAATCATCGTGACCTACGCCGTTGAGCACCACCACGTCGAGCGAACCGATGCGCTTGATGTCGTCGGCACGTGGTTCGTAAGCGTGTGGGTTGAAGCCTGCCGGAATCAATGGCACGACCTCGGCCTTGTCACCCACGATATTGGCGACATAGCTGTAATAAGGATGAAGGGTGATACCAATGCGCAAGCGCTTCGCGTCGGCATGGGCCAGTGGCGAGAGGAGGGTCGCTAGTAGGCCGACCAGTACCACGCGCAGCAGTGGGCGGCGTTTCAGAGAAATAGGCATGGGCAAGCAGTCTTCTTTCAAATGAGTGCGAGGGGGTCAGTGTTTGTGCTGGCGAGTCACGCCTGCATCGAACTGGGCGACGACTTGCTTCCAGCCCGAAGCGATCAGGGCCTTGTCGCTGACATCGGTAATGTCCTGGCTCAACGAAGGACTGCGATTGATCCAGATGTCAGCTTGAGCATCGTCAGTCGCTCCGATACGCAACAGAAAAGATCCTGCAACGGTGGGGTTCTGGCTCAATCCGAGGTAAGACTTGTCGATCATTCGCCAGGCATGACCGCCACGGCTGACCGAACTCGCGTCCTCGACAAACGGGGCGAGACCTTCCTCGCTGAGTTGCTGCGGCGTCACCGGCGTGACTTGCTCGGGGGCCAACAGGCGAATTTCGTCCAGCGTGACGCGCAGGTCGGCATAGATACCTTGTTCGGACGCCGTCAGGTCTCGCCGGGCATCCAGCTCATGGGCTGCCACGCTTTGCACGTCCTGGCGTTCCCCGTGCCAGCCTATGACCGTCCCGGCAACCAGCAGAATGATCAGGCACAACGCCAATACATAAAGCGTTTCGTGACCGGCCCCTGCCGGACGGACGACTTGATGGGTCGGCGTACTCATGGGGCTTCGATATCCGCTTGGTCGATTTCCACCACGTGACCAGGGCCCGCGTCGAACAGGACATAAAACTCGGAAGCGGGTTTTTTGAAGGTGACTGTCGAGTCTTCACCCAGCTTGCCGGGCACCAGAATGGTTTCGTCGTAGCCGATCACGTCAAGGGTCACGCCCGGCGCGCCGCTGCCATCCGAAAAGCCGCCGGTGCAGCGAATCTGTTCGTTATCGATCTGTTTGCACTCGCACATCGGGTTATGGGCCAGCGCATTGCTGCTCAGACCCAGGCCAATCAGGCCCATTGTCATCAAGGGCAGTGCTTTGACACCCAGCCAGCGCAGATAAGGTCTGCCGATCATGGTTTGACTCCTTGTTTTTTCAGCCAGGCGACGGTCGCGGGGGACGCCTGTGATAACGGAATGGACGCCTGATGCATCGAACCGTCCCAGCCTTCCATGGTGATCCACAGGTCAGCGTCGGGGTCGGTGCGTTCAGGAATCTGCATAAAGGCGCTCATGCGATAGGGCGAACCAAAGAAAATCACCCCGGCGGCACGCAGGCTGCGTGGCTTGCCGATGCGCAGATAGGTCGCCTTGACCTTGTTCGCACATTCGGCGCAGAGCGCGGCGTTAAACGTTTTGGTGTAACCGGAGGCACCTTCCAGGCGCGGCGCTTCATCGAAGAACTCCGCCATGCGGATGCTCCACGGACCGACCTGAACCTCGCCGATCTCGCGCTGGCCAAGGCCGCTGTCACCGCGGAACAGGGCCATTTCGGTGAAGTACTTGGGCATGAATCCCAACGGGATCAGCACCAGCAAGATGTTTATGTGAAAACGCCATTTGTGCCAGAAACGGCCCAGGGTCGACGGTTGTGTTGCCACGGTAGCCTTGCTCACAGGGTGTTCTCCGGAATCCTGGTGGCCACGGGTCCGAGCGTTTGTTGCCGGGGGCTGGCACGTTCGAGTTTTTCACTGCGTTTGAGGGCGTTGACGGTGGCCTGAGCAGTACGTTTGGTCCAGATCAGCAGGCCGCTGAGGACCATCATGCTCAGGATCAGCGCGAAGAAGGTCCAGATCAGCTTGATCCAGATACCGCCGAAATCTCCGGTGTGCAGAGGACGCATGGATTCCGTGACAAATTCCAGGGCCGAGCGATCCGACAACAGGTGCGAGGTGGCGATTTCACCGCTATAGGGGTTGATTTCCGCAGTCTGGAACATCAACGGATACCAGCTGCGGCCTGCCACGCTGATGTTGCTGTAGGCGTTGAGCGGCATGCTGATGGAACTGGGTTCCAAGCCGGGAATCTTCTCGCGGGTAATCTCCACAGCTTTATCAAGGCTGATCATGGGCGCCGGGCTGCCGTCTGCCGTCAGCGGCACGCTGGCGTGGGGAATGACCGAGGCGATGGGCGACTGGCTGGAAATACTGATCTGGTTATCGAACAGGATGGCCTGAATCAGGAACCACATGCCCGTGATGGAAATGACAGCGATGAACCAGATCGACCAGATTCCGCTGAGGCGGTGGAAGTCGCCCCAGAAAATACGCGCGCCCTGGCTAATGCGCAGGGTGGGCTTGAAAAAGCCTTTCCAGAATTTCTTGTAGACCACGAGGCCGGTCACCAATGAGGCCAGCAGCGGAATACTCAACAGCGACACCATGTACCAGCCCCAGGAGAAGCCGTTGGTGAAGGGCACCAGCCACCAGCCATGCAGGGCACGGGTGAAGGCCGGGAAGTCGAACGACGGCGCAACCCCCTGAAGCACCCCGGTGTACGGGTTGGCATAGGCGACAACGGCGCGGCCACCTGGATAAGTGGCGCGAACGTTCAAGGCGAAGTAGTCACCATCGGGTTCCGAGATCCTGCCGACTTTTATCTGCGGGTCGTTACGCTCTATGGTCGCTTTGACTGCTTCGAAGCTCAGGCGCGGGGCATCCGCGGACGGTGGGTTGGCGCGCATTTCCGGGTTGACCAGCCACATGATTTCTTTGCTCACCACTGCCAGCGTCCCGGTGAAGCAGACGATCAGGACGAAGAACCAGATGGGCAGGGCCAGCCAGCTGTGGACGAGAAACCAGATTTTTGAACGGGACTTCTTGGACATGGAGTAACGGTCTCGATTCACGGTGTGGAGCAGCCCGATTATCTTTAGGGCTAGGGGTGTCGATAAAAAGCAGTTATGGCTGTTGCCATCGGGACTGCTGCATATTACTAGGACGGATGAGAATCAAATACTCCCAGTGTTAATTCTCATTACATATTTAAAAGATGTATCTGGATGTGTTTTTCTTGAGTGGGTAAGGATGGCTGGGGGATGTGGGGATGTCGGCAGTTGCGGGGGGCGTAGGACGGCAAAAGCATAGGTATCTGTACATTAATGATTTATGTGTGCATATCCGTTACCGCGTTTAAGGCTGATATTGGTTGCGCTTTTACAGCGCGTCACTTTTGATGGAGCGCAAAAGTAACCAAAACGCTCTTGCCCCACCACTGGGTGCCTCGCTGTCGCTCGGCATACCCGTAATCCGACATTGCTGCGCGGGGCCGCTGCCACCGGCCATCCATGGCCTGAGGCAGCTAAACCGGCATCCCTGCCGGTTCACCCCACACAGCAATATCGAATTCCGGCCGGCGTGGTTTAACGGGGCGCTTAAGATCAAAATCAAAAGCAGATCAAAAGCAGATCAAAAGCAGAGCGAAAACGGCGATAGCGCCTCGGACCGGTAGGAGCGAACTTGTTCGCGAGACGTCAGCACATCCAACACAGGTTTCGTCTGACACACCGCTTCGCAGCCTTCGGCAGCTCCTACAGATGCCCGGCAAATCCACACAATCAGGTCGGCTGTCAGGCCGCCGCGCTTTTGATTTTGATCTTGGGCGACCCGTTAAACCACGCTGGCCGAACGCAGATCTGAAGCGTGGGCAACCCGGCAGGACGCCGGGTTAGCCGCACCGGGCCATGGATGGCCCATTGCGGCGGCCCACGGTTCAGGATCTGCGGGCGGGTACACCGAGCGACAGCGAGGCACCTAGTGGTGGGGCAAGAGCCTTTTGCTTACTTTTGGCTGGGCCGGCTTCCGGAACAAAAGTGAGGCGCTGTAAAAGCGCAACCAATACCAGCCGTTACCCGACAACGGATATACACACAAAAACCGCCATCTTTACGCCATCTTTACGCCGCTCCCCACCCCTCGCTCTCGTTCCTTTACACCCACTCTCACGACAATTACTCCACACACGGCAATCGCCGTAGAGACGGAGTAATTCGATGAGCGCTGTAGACGGGGTATCACTGTTATTGGCCGCAGGGTTATTCATCTATTTGCTGGTTGCGCTATTACGCGCTGGCCAGAACTAGGAGTGGAGTCGCCATGCACAGCTATGACTATCTATTGATTCTGGCCTTCCTCGTACTGGTGCTGCTGCCCGCGCCATTGTTAGGGCGTTTCTACTACCGAGTGGTGGAAGGTGAACGCACCTGGCTGACGCCGGTTCTGCGACCGGTGGAAAACCTCTGCTATCGCCTGTCGGGCGTTGACCCGGCTGTCGAGCAGAACTGGAAAACCTACCTCTGGGCCTTGCTGGCATTCAACCTCGCCGGTTTCGTCCTGCTGTTCGCGATGCTTCTGGGGCAGGGCGCTCTGCCGCTTAACCCGCAACAATTGCCGGGCATGGAATGGTCACTCGCGTTCAACACCGCCATGAGCTTCGTCACCAACACCAACTGGCAGGCCTACAGCGGTGAAGCGTCGCTCAGTTACCTGAGCCAGATGGTCGGCCTGACCGTGCAGAACTTCGTCAGCGCCGCGACTGGTATCGCCGTGCTGTTGGTGCTCTGCCGTGGCATCAGCCGTCGCTCGACACAGAACCTCGGTAACTTCTGGACCGACATGACCCGCGTCACGCTTTATGGCTTGCTGCCATTGTGCATCGTGCTGGCGTTGTTGCTGGTCTGGCAGGGCGTGCCGCAAAGCTTCGCTCACTACATTGATGCGCTGACCCTGCAAGGCGCTGATCAAAGCCTGCCCATGGGTCCGGCTGCCAGCCAGATCGCGATCAAGCAACTGGGCACCAACGGTGGCGGCTTCTTCGGTGTCAACTCGGCGCACCCGTTCGAGAACCCGACCGCGTGGAGCAACCTGTTTCAGCTGGCGTCGATTCTGTTGATCCCGGCGGCTCTTGTATTCACCTTCGGCCATTACGTTAAAGACATGCGTCAGAGCCGGGCAATCATGGCCTGCATGCTGACCTTGCTGATCATTGGCGGTGCGGTGTCGATGTGGGCCGAATATCAGCCTAATCCGACACTGAATGTCGCCAATGTGGAACAGACCGCTCCGCTGGAAGGCAAGGAAAGTCGTTTCGGTACCACCGGCACCGTGTTGTGGGCGACCGCAACTACGGCCGCGTCCAACGGTTCTGTGAATGGCATGCATGACAGCCTCAACCCGCTGAGCGGGATGGTGGCGCTGGCCAACATGATGGTCGGCGAAGTGATCTTCGGTGGTGTCGGTGTTGGTCTGAACGGCATGCTGCTCAACGTGCTGATCGCCGTGTTTCTCGCCGGATTGATGATCGGCCGTACCCCCGAATACCTCGGTAAAAAACTGCAGGCCAATGAGGTCAAGTTGCTGGTGGCTACGTTGCTGGTGATGCCGGTCGGCGTATTGGTGCTGGGTGCCATCGCGGCAAGTTTGCCTGCCTCGATAGCGTCGGTAAGTAATCCCGGCCCGCACGGTTTCAGCCAGTTGCTGTACGCCTACACGTCGGCGACGGCCAATAACGGCTCGGCATTTGGCGGTTTCAGCGCCAACACTGTGTTCCATAACCTGATGCTCAGCCTCGCGATGTTCATCGGCCGCTTCGGCTACATCCTGCCGGTGCTGGCACTGGCTGGCAGCCTGGCGATGAAGAAGAGCGCGCCACTGGGCCTGAACAGCTTCCCGACCCACGGCCCGCTGTTTGTCACCCTGCTGACCATGACGATCCTGATTGTCGGCGGCCTCACGTTCCTGCCGACCCTGGCACTGGGACCGATTGCCGAACATTTGAGTCTGGGTTTCTGAGGAGCCGACCATGAATATGCCTATCGCTAAACCCGCATCGCCCGAACCAAAGCCTGTGCAAGCACAGCCAGCCCCCGAGACGGTGAAAACCGGTTTCTCCGCCTTGTGGCGCCCGGCGCTGATTCAGGCGTTCGTCAAACTGAACCCTCGGCAGTTGGCACGCTCGCCCGTCATGCTGGTGGTGGAACTGACCGCGATCCTTACCACCGTGCTGTGCCTGATTCCCGATCCGGCTGTTTCCACTGGCGTAGCGGTACAGATCGCCTTGTGGTTGTGGTTCACCGTGCTGTTCGCCAACTTCGCCGAGGCTTTGGCGGAAGGTCGCGGCAAGGCACGAGCAGACAGTCTCAAAGCGGGCAGTGAAGGCCTGAAAGCGCGCCGTCGTGATGAGTCGGGGCGTTTCAGCGAAGTCAATGCCAGCGCCCTGCGTAAAGGTGATGTGGTGCGAGTCGAGGCCGGGGAAATGATTCCCGGCGATGGCGAGGTCATCGAAGGTATTGCTGCGGTCAACGAAGCGGCGATTACCGGTGAATCCGCACCAGTGATTCGTGAGTCGGGTGGTGATCGCTCGGCGGTTACCGGCAATACCCGGCTGGTCTCGGACTGGTTGCTGGTGCGCATCAGCAGCAACCCTGGCGAATCCACGCTGGACCGCATGATCGCTCTGGTGGAAGGCGCCAAACGGCAGAAAACCCCCAACGAAGTGGCGCTGGATATCCTGCTGATCGGCCTGACGCTGATCTTCCTGCTGGTGGTAGTAACCCTGCAACCGTTCGCCCATTTTGCGGGCGGGAGCTTACCGTTGGTGTTTCTGGTGGCGCTACTGGTTACGTTGATTCCGACGACGATTGGCGGCCTGCTGTCGGCCATCGGTATTGCCGGGATGGATCGTCTGGTGCGGCTTAACGTGATCGCCAAATCCGGGCGTGCCGTGGAGGCGGCGGGGGACGTGCATGTGCTGCTGCTGGACAAGACCGGCACCATCACCTTCGGTAACCGTCGTTGCAGTGCGCTGTATGCCGCTCCGGGCGTCACCCCGAAAGAACTCAGCGAAGCCGCGCTGCTGGCTTCCCTGGCCGACGACACGGCGGAAGGTAAATCCATCGTCGAGTACCTGCGCAATCTGCACCCGATGGTTGAGCCAAAACCTGCCGACGTTACCGGTGTGCCGTTCAGCGCTGAAACCCGTTTGTCTGGCGTGGACTATCAGAACCGTGTGTATCGCAAAGGCGCAGTGGATTCGCTGCTGGCTTTTGTCGACATGCAACGCAGTGATTTGCCCGCGTCGCTGGCCCGGGAAATCGACGGCATCGCCAAGACTGGCGGTACGCCGCTGCTGGTGTGTGTCGACAAGAAATTGATCGGCGCAATTCACCTCAAGGACGTGGTCAAGCCAGGCATCCGTGAACGCTTTGCCGAGCTGCGCAAGCTGGGCATTCGTACTGTGATGGTGACCGGAGACAATCCGCTGACCGCTGCGGCGATTGCCGCTGAAGCCGGGGTTGATGATGTGCTGGCTGAAGCCACGCCGGAGAAGAAGCTTGAGCGCATTCGTGCCGAGCAGAACGACGGCCGTCTGGTGGCGATGTGTGGTGACGGTGCCAACGACGCGCCGGCACTGGCTCAGGCCGACGTCGGCATGGCGATGAATGACGGCACGCAAGCTGCCCGGGAAGCGGCCAACATGGTCGACCTCGACAGTGACCCTACCAAGTTGCTGGACGTGGTGCAGATCGGCAAGGAGTTGCTGGTGACCCGCGGTGCGCTGACGACTTTTTCCATTGCCAACGATATTGCCAAGTACTTCGCGATATTGCCTGCGTTGTTCGCCGCGATTTATCCGCAACTGGGCGTGCTGAACATCATGCAACTGGCCAGCCCGCAGAGCGCGATCCTGTCGGCCATCGTATTCAACGCCTTGATCATCGTGGTGCTGATCCCGCTGGCCCTGCGCGGTGTGCGTGTCCAGGCGGCCAATGCTGCGCAGTTGCTGCGTCGTAACCTGCTGATCTACGGGCTGGGCGGGATTATCGTGCCGTTCGTGGGGATCAAGTTGATTGACATGATTCTGGTTGGGCTGCACCTGGTTTAACTGAAGAAAAAACGGAGGTCTGTAGGACCGGCTTTAGCCGGGAGGAGGCCGGTTCATTCGCAGCATTTGTATTGGCAAGAATATCGCTCTCCCGGCTAAAGCCGGTCCTACGGATCGGCGCACATTTTTTGTAGAGGATTCTCACCATGTCCACCATCATCCGTCCCGCCCTGAGTCTTCTGGTCTTGATGACCCTCATCACCGGCGTCGCTTATCCGCTGGTTGTGACCGGCGTTGCTCAGGTCGCTTTCCCTGATCAGGCCAATGGCAGCCTGATTCATGATGCCGACGGCAAGGTTCGCGGCTCGCAGCTGATCGCCCAGTCCTTCACGGGAGACGAGTGGTTCCACTCGCGTCCTTCTGCAGGCGCTTTTGCCACGGTCGCCAGTGGTGCCAGCAACCTTTCTCCGAGCAATCCGGCGCTCGCTGCGCGGATCAGCGAAGACGCTGCGAAAGAAGTCGTGCCAGGTCAGGGCCCGGTGCCGCTGGCGCTGCTGACGACTTCCGGCAGCGGTCTTGATCCGCACCTTTCACCCGAGGCCGTTGCATACCAGACTGCAAGGGTTGCTGCTGCGCGCAAGCTGCCTCTGGAGAAAGTCCAGGGTTTGATCGAGGCCAATACCTCGCGGCCGTTGATTGGCCCGCCAGTGGTTAACGTTTTGAACTTGAATCGCAGCCTGAATGAGTTAACGTCTGCGCAACAACAAGCACAGCTTTGAGTGAGCAATATGAGTGATTCCGGCCGTGCCGATGCGTTACTAGCCGAGATGCCCGGAGACGGGCGCGGTCGGCTCAAGGTGTTCCTCGGCGCTGCGCCGGGTGTGGGCAAGACCTACGCCATGTTGCAGGCTGCTCACACTCAATTGCGCCAGGGTGTGGCGCTGATCGCTGGGGTCGTCGAAACCCACGGTCGCGCCGAGACCGAAGCGTTGCTGAGCGGTTTGCCGCAGCAGCCGTTGGTTCGCTCGGAATATCGCGGTGTGACCCTGGAAGAAATGGACCTCGACGGTCTGCTCAGGCTCAAGCCGAAACTGGTCCTGGTGGACGAGCTTGCTCACAGCAACGCCCCCGGCAGTCGCCATGCCAAACGCTGGCAGGATATTCAGGAACTGTTGGCCGCGGGCATCGACGTGTACACCACGGTCAACGTCCAGCATCTGGAAAGCCTCAACGATCAGGTGCGCGGGATCACCGGCGTGCAGGTCCGGGAAACCTTGCCGGACTGGGTGTTGCAGGAAGCTTATGAACTGGTGCTGATCGACTTGCCGCCACGGGAACTGCTGGAGCGTCTTCGCGACGGCAAGGTGTACGTGCCGGAGCAGGCGCGCGCGGCTATCGACGCTTTCTTCACTCAGACCAACCTGACCGCCTTGCGTGAGTTGGCGATGCAGACCGCTGCGGCCCAGGTCGACGACGATCTGGCTCAGGGGTATCGCCAGTTGGGGCAGGCTGCACCGGCCGTTCGCGGTCGCCTGTTGGTGGCCGTCGATGGCGATGCGCACGCCGATCGTCTGGTACGCCACGCCAGCCGTGTCGCTCAACGGCGACATCTGCCGTGGAGCCTGGTGCATGTCGACAATGGTCGGCCGTTCGATGAGCAAAATCGCGCTCGCCTGCAGAGTGCACAGCAACTGGCCGAGCGGCTGGGCGGTGAAGTGGTGCTGTTGCGGGCCGGTGAAGTGGCGAGAACCTTGATCCAGCACGCGGGTGAACGTCGCGCCAGTGTCTTGCTGGTCGGCCAGTCACAGCCGCGACTGCGCCGTCGCTGGTTGGGCGGCGGGGTGGCGGAACGACTGCTGCGCGAAGCCCACGGTCTTGAAATCAGCGTGCTGGACAGCGAGCCGTTGCCGGATCAACCCCGGGTGCGTTCTTCGCATCCTGCCCGTTGGCAGGACTATCTACTTGCGGTTGTGGCCACGGTTTTGGCCAGTGCTCTGGCTTGGGTGGTGTCCAGCGCGCTGGATCTACCGAACATCTCGTTGGTGTTTCTGGCCGCCGTGCTGTTAGTGGCCGTACGGACCAGCACGGGACCGGCGCTGGCCTCTTCAATTCTGTCGTTTCTGGCCTATGACTTTTTATTCATAACGCCGAGCTTTTCCCTGAGTATCCAGCGCGAAGAAGACGTGCTGACTCTGCTGTTTTTCCTGCTGATGTCAGCGTTGACCGGCAACCTTGCGGCCCGCCAGCGCCGACAGATGCAGGCCTTGCGCGAAACACAGGAAGAAACCAGTGAACTGCTCGACCTGTCGCGAAAGCTGACTGCGGCCACTGATCGCCAGGCGGTGATCAGCGCTGCCGAGCAGCACCTGAGCGGCTGGCAGGAACTGGAAATTTGCCTGCTAGACCGTGACGGCGCGAATGGCTGGAAGGTACAAAGTGGTATCGCGCGGCTTTCCGAGCCCGAGCGCGCAGCGGCTGACTGGGCCTGGCAACATGATCAGCCAGCGGGTCAGGGCACCGGCACGCTGCCCTCCAGTCGCTGGTGGTGGTACCCCTTGTCAGGCGAAGAGGGGCCATTGGCTTTGCTGGGCGTCAGTGCGCGGGCAGGCCAAGATTTTAGCGCGCAGAGGCGTCGGCTATTGATCGCGCTGACCCAGCCGCTGGCCCAGGCCCTGGCGCGGGCGCAGCTGGCGGATGATCTGGAGGCGGCGCGGTTACATGGCGAAACCGAACAGTTACGCAGCGCATTGCTGGCGTCTGTGTCCCATGATCTGCGCACGCCGCTGACCGCCATGCGCGGCAGCATCGACAGTCTGTTGGCACTGGGTGAAGCCATTCCCCTTGAAGATCGGCGGGAACTGCTCGAAGGCACTCGCGACGAAGCCGAACGTCTGGATCGCTACATTCAGAACCTGCTGGACATGACCCGCCTTGGTCACGGCGCGTTGAAACTGGCGCGGGACTGGGTCTCGCCGGGGGATATCGTCGGCAGTGCCCTGAACCGGCTGCGTGCGGTGATGGCGCCGCTGCAAGTCCAGACCTTGCTGCCCGGCGAACTGCCGCTGCTCTATGTGCACGCCGCGTTGATCGAGCAGGCACTGGTCAACGTGCTGGAAAACGCGGCGCGCTTTTCGCCCGTGAATGGGCGGCTTGAACTGGAAGCCGGGGCCATCGATGGCGAGTTGTTTTTCGCCGTCAGTGATGAAGGACCGGGCATCCCGGAAGAAGAGCGGGCAAAGATTTTCGACATGTTTTATACCGCGGCACGAGGTGATCGCGGCGGGCAGGGCACGGGATTGGGGTTAGCCATCTGTCAGGGCATGGTAGGCGCGCATGGTGGCCGGATCAGTGTTGGTCAGGGGATTGATGGCCATGGCACATGCATCACTTTATATTTACCGTTGCAGGCCCAGCCTCAAGGCGAAAGCGAAGCGGAACTGCTGTCTTGATTCCGTTTTACGTTAAAGAATAAGGGTGATCATGAGTCAGACCGCAACCATTCTGGTGATCGATGATGAGCCGCAGATTCGCAAGTTTCTGCGCATCAGCCTCGCGTCTCAAGGTTACAAGGTGCTGGAGGCCGGGACCGGAGTTGAAGGCCTGAATCAGGCCGCGCTGAACAAACCCGACTTACTGGTGCTGGACCTGGGCTTGCCGGACATGGATGGCCAGCAAGTGCTACGCGATTTTCGCGAGTGGTCCAGCGTGCCGGTGCTGGTGCTTTCGGTGCGGGCCAGCGAAGCACAGAAGGTCGAGGCGCTGGATGGTGGTGCCAATGACTACGTGACCAAACCGTTCGGTATTCAGGAATTTCTGGCTCGTATTCGCGCCTTGTTGCGTCAGGCTCCCTCGGGCGAACAGCAGGGCGCGGCATTGGTGTTCGGTCCGCTCACCGTGGATCTGGCGTATCGCCGGGTGCTGCTGGATGGAGTAGAAGTGGCCTTGACCCGCAAGGAGTACGCGGTGTTGGCCCAACTGGCGCGGCATCCGGGACGGGTTATCACCCAGCAGCAACTGCTCAAGGATATATGGGGCCCGACCCACACCGAAGACAGCCATTACCTGCGAATTGTGGTCGGTCACCTGCGCCAGAAGCTGGCGGATGACCCAACTGCACCAAGGTTTATCGTGACAGAGGCGGGGGGGGGGGACCGGTTGCGGGAGAGCTGAACAGTTTTTTGTAATTGGAATATATATCTGTTGGAGCGAGGCTTGCCCGCGAATGCGTCCTTTCAGCAAGCACATGTATCGACTGACTTGACGCTTTCGCGGGCAAGCCTCGCTCCAACGAGAGTTACGATCCTGAATATTGACGGTGCGCCAGGCTCAAAATCTACATTTCAACTGCCGCTTCGATGCTCCGCCTCATACCGATCCAGCGTATCGCTGGCGATTTCCCGGCCCAGAGCGATGAGTTCCGGTGCCTTATAAAACTCGAAAAAACGGCACACGCGTTTTGGCACATTGATCAGGATATCCGGCGGATACCCGGCTATCTTGTACTGCGCCAGCGAGGTTTGCATCACCTCAAAACTCTGGTTGATCAGGTCCAGCAGTGATGCCGGGCCGACGTTGTCGATGATCACTGATCCTGTGGCGGACTTTGGCGCGCTCTCGCCTTGAGGGGCTGCAGCGGGTTGCTGACCTTGAGGGTCGGCAGATTCCAGCCACGGATTGTCAATCATCGCCGCGCTGGCCTTGGGGCTGTTCTGCGGCAGGTGCAACACCTCGTTGCCAGCGGCGTCCAGTTTGCGACGGAACGGCAGGCGCGAACCCAGTGAACTGATCATGTGATCGAAGCGCCGTTTCACCGCAGGCGGACGCTCGATCACCGGTAATTGATAATGCCCTTGGGTGGTCGAGTTGAGATTGACCGCCACGATCAGGTCGCAATGGCTGGACACCACCGGCACGATGGGCAGCGGATTGAGCAAGCCACCATCCACCAGCATGCGATTACCCTGCATCACTGGCGTGAACAGGCTGGGGATTGCCGCCGAGGCGCGCATGGCCTGATGCAGACAGCCTTCCTGAAACCAGATTTCCTGCTGATGGGTCAGGTCGGTCGCCACGGCGGTGTAGGGGATGCGCAGGTCTTCAATGTTGATTTCGCCGACGATCTCGCGGATCTGACCGAATACCTTCTCGCCCCGAATCGCACCGAGGCGGAAACTGACGTCCACCAGACGCAGCACATCCAGATAGTCCAGGCTCTCAATCCATTCCCGGTATTGCCTGAGTTTCCCTGCCGCATAGACACCGCCAACCACTGCGCCCATGGAGCAACCCGCAATGCAGGCTATCTCGTAACCGCGGCGCTCCAGCTCCTCAATGACACCGATATGCGCATAACCCCGAGCGCCTCCAGAACCGAGCACCAGTGCTATACGTT
Source organism: Pseudomonas sp. ICMP 561 (assembly GCF_002699985.1). GTDB lineage: Bacteria > Pseudomonadota > Gammaproteobacteria > Pseudomonadales > Pseudomonadaceae > Aquipseudomonas > Aquipseudomonas quasicaspiana. The sequence goes on from NZ_LKBT01000012.1 coordinate 50,185, forward strand.
TTTTCATGAACGACCTCCGAATCAGATTGATCCACCATACGCTTGAATCGGGCTATTTTTATCGTTCATTTGCGCGATGTGAAGGCTCTGATTCAGCAAAAAAACAGTTACCCTTGCGGCCCCGGTGATGGCACTTTCAGCAAGTGACACCGTCAAAGCTGCACCATTGATATTTCTTCTTGAGGTAACACCGATGAAAGCCTGGATTGTCCTGCCCTTGTTTGCTCTGGTTCTCACTGGTTGCGCGGGTAAAACCGGTTATCGCGAAAGTTGCGGGACGCAGCTTGATTCGGCCTGGAAGGAGCTCGATCTGGCCAAGGCTGAAGGCTTCGCCGGCACTGTCAGCTACTCCAAGGCCTTGTCCTTGCTGACCGGCGCCAAGACCCAGCAACAATTCGAAGCCTTCGAAGGTTGCACCGAGAAAGCCGAAAAAGCCCGCTTCTATATTCGCGAATCCCGCGCAGGTCGCTGATTAATTCCCACCACTCCCCTGTAGGAGCTGCCGAAGGCTGCGAAGCCGTCTGTTCAGGCGAATCGATTTCGCAGCCTTCGGCAGCTCCTACAGATCTTTATCTGTCGATTCAACCTAAGCAATTTCCTCTTCTCTCTGGCGAAAACACCTACGCTAACTTTATTGTGACTGCACAGCAGTCCTGTTTTTAGCCATAGGCAGTCGCCTGGAGAGTGTTTTCGATGGGCAGAAAACTCGATGAGTGCCTCAACGCCATTAATGAGGTGGTGTTAGGCAAGGAGCCGCAAGTCCGGTTGGCAATGACCTGCCTGCTCGGTGGCGGCCATTTGTTGATCGAAGATTTGCCCGGCATGGGCAAAACCACTCTCAGCCATACCTTGGCCAAGGTGCTGGGCCTGAGCTTTCAGCGGATTCAGTTCACCTCGGACTTGTTGCCAGGTGACATTCTCGGCACCTCGGTGTTCGATCGGGAAACCGGGCAGTTCACCTTTCATCCGGGGCCGATTTTTGCTGAGCTGGTGCTGGCCGACGAAATCAATCGCGCCACGCCCAAGAGCCAGAGCGCCTTGCTTGAAGCCATGGAAGAAGGGCAGGTCACTATCGAAGGCGCGACGCGTCTGTTGCCGGATCCATTCTTTGTCATCGCCACCCAGAACCCCTTCAGCCAAGGCGGCACTTTCGCGTTACCCGAGTCGCAGCTGGACCGTTTCCTGATGCGTCTTTCTCTGGGGTATCCCGCACGCTCTGCCGAGAAAGCCCTATTGCTGGGCGAATCACGTCGGGACCTGTTACCCCGTTTACAGCCGCTGCTTAATCACGCCGAGCTGGGCGCACTGCAAGCGCAGGCCCGGCAAGTGCGGGTCAGTGATGCGTTGGTGGATTACGTCTTGCGGCTGGTGGACGCAACCCGTGCCCAGCCGCAGTTCGCTTATGGGTTGTCGCCACGGGCGAGTCTGGCGATTCTAAGTGCAGCGCGGGCTTGGGCTTTGCTGGCGGGACGCGAGTATGTGATCCCCGAAGACGTGCAGGCGATTTTGCCCTCGGTGGTCGGCCATCGTCTTCGTGAGCGGACCGATCCCACCGGGCACGGCGGTGGGGCCTTGGTCCAATGGCTGTTGCGTGAGGTGCCGGCGCTTTGATCGAACAGTTCAAACCGTTCTGGCAGCGCTGGCTAGCGCGACGTATACCCCCCGCGTCGCGGGTCAAACTCGACCACCGGCGCATTTTCATTCTGCCCACCCGCACGGGTGGCAGTTTCGCGTTGGTGCTGTTTTTGATGTTGCTGGTGGCGATCAATTATCAGAACAGCCTGGCGTATGGTCTGACATTCCTGCTGCTGTCGATGGCTATTCTGGGGATACTGCACACCTACCGAAACTTGAGTGGTCTGGTGATTAGCGCAGGCACGGCGCGGCCGGTGTTTGTCGGTGAGACCGTGCATCTGAGCCTGCGCCTGGAAAGTGATCATCACGCTCATCAGGCGATCTCGCTGGGCTGGGACGCCGAGCAGTTACAGCAGGTCGATATTGCTTCCGAGGCGCGGATCGAGGTTGAGCTGAGCTTGCCTGCGCATAATCGAGGCTGGCTGCGGGCGCCAAGGCTGCGGGTTGAAAGCGTCTTTCCGTTAAGCATTTTGCGCACCTGGAGCTGGCTGGACCTGGAGCAGACTGCGCTGATTTACCCTCGGCCGGTGGCGGGTGCAATGCCACTGCTAAAGGGCGTTCAACCTCATGCCGAAGATCACGGCGTGGCCACTCAGGGCCCCGGCGTCGATGACTACCAGGGCTTGCGTACTTATCAGCCCGGAGACAATCGGCGACGCCTGCACTGGAAGGCGTATTCAAGGGGCCAAGGGCTGCTGCTCAAAGACTTCACTGATCTGAGTGGCCAGGATTTTTGCCTGGATTTCATGGCGTTGGGCGGTGATATCGAAGAGCGGCTGTCGCGCCTGTGCTACTGGGTGGTGATTCTGTCCCAGCGTCAGCAACCGTTTGCGTTGCGTTTGCCGGGTTATCTGTCAGCCGTGGACAGTGGCAATCTACATCGTGAAACCTGCCTTCGGGCACTTGCGTTGTATGGCGTGCGGCAATGAGCGCCGTCGCGTCCGGCCTGAGCGGGCCGATTCCGCGTACCAGTCTGCTTTGGCTGCTATTGGCACAAGCGCTGGTCATCGTGCCGTTTATTCAGCACATTCCTGGAACCATCATCATTTTGTGGCTGGCCTGCATGCTATGGCGCGTGCAGATCTTCCGCATGCGTGCTCGCCATCCCGGTGCATGGATAAAAGGCGGGCTGCTGGTGGGCACGGCGGGCGGGGTGTATCTGGCCCGTGGCAGCCTGGTCGGGCTGGAGGCGGGCGCTGCGCTGTTGGTGGCGGCTTTTGTGCTGAAAATGCTCGAGATGCAGAGTCGGCGTGATGCATTGGTATTGATCTTCCTCGGCTTCTTTTGCATCACGGTCGGCTACTTGTTCGAGGACAACCTGCTGTGGGCGGCGTTCACCTTGTTACCCGTCAGCACATTATTGGCGGCGTTGATCGGCTTGCAGTCATCCAGTCATTCCAGCAGTCAGCCCGGCAGCCTCAAGCTGGCGCTCAAATTGCTGGTGCAGGCGGTGCCGCTGATGCTTCTGCTGTTCCTGTTCTTCCCGCGTCTGGAGCCGCTCTGGTCATTGCCGCAGCCGAGTAATAAAGGCCAGACGGGGCTTTCCGACAACATGGCGCCGGGGGACATGGCTGAGTTGAGCAAGTCAGCGGCGTTGGTATTTCGTGCCAGTTTTGACGGCCCGATTCCGGCTCGGAATCAGCTGTATTGGCGCTCCCTGACCCTTGAACAATTTGACGGGCGACGCTGGTCGCAGTCGCCGCGCGCGCAAACCGTGCAGATGCCGCAATGGCAGAAACGTGGTGATTCCCTGAGTTACAGCATCGTCATGGAGCCCAGCGGCCGACCCTGGTTGTCGAGCCTGGACGTAGCCGAAAGCAATCTGGGTGATGTGCGCCAGATGAACGATTTCCGCTTGCAGCGACGTCGGCCGGTGGAGCAGTCGTTGCTCTACAACGTCATCTCCTGGCCGGACGCGACCCGTGAGGCGCAACTCAGCGAGAACATTCAGCGACAGGACCTGCAATTACCCGCCAAGGGCAACCCTCAGGCACGGCAGTGGGCCAGCGATCTGTTGCGCCGTCATCCACAGCCCGATGAGCTGGTGCAGACGATGCTCGATTACTTTGCCCGCGAGCCTTATCACTACACCCTCAAACCACCGACGCTGGGACCAGACAGCATTGATGACTTCCTGTTTGAAAGCCGCCGTGGTTTTTGCGCGCATTACGCAGGGGCGATGACTTTCGTGTTGCGTGCGGCGGGTATTCCGGCGCGGGTGGTGGCCGGTTATCAGGGCGGCGAACTCAATCCGGACGGCCAGTACCTGACGGTACGCCAGTTTGATGCTCACGCCTGGGTTGAGTACTGGCAGCCCGGTGTTGGCTGGCGCAGCGTCGATCCCACCGCCGCGGTGGCGCCGCAACGTATAGAACAAGGACTGGAGCAGGCGTTGGCGGCGGACGAGGCGTTTCTAGCGGACTCGCCCATGTCGGCGCTGCGCTATCGCCATGTACCGTGGCTCAATTCGCTGCGCCTCAGCTGGGATAATCTCAATTACGGCTGGCAGCGGTGGGTGCTTGGCTATCAGGGGCAAGAGCAGTTGCGGGTGCTGAATCGCTGGTTCTCCGGCCTGGAGGCTCCGGCGTTCATCGTGGGTCTGTGCGTGTTTATGGGGTTGATCGCGTTATGGGTGTTCAAACCCTGGCAGCGCGAAAGTGATTCGCAACTTCGCCTGTTCGGCGCGTTCGAAAGACTGCTGGCACGTCATGGCCTGCGGCGTTTGCCGGGGGAGGGCGCCGAGGAGTTCTCGCGTCGTGCTGCGCTGGTATTGCCGGGGCATGCCGACGCAATTGTCGCCTTCGCCCTAGAGTTTCAGGCTCAGCGTTATGCGGGTAGCTCGTCTTCACCGGCCGAACTGCGGCGGCGTTTGAAGCAATTACGGCGACGTTTGCCATGGCGTTTATCGCCAGTCAAAGAAACCCACGATTCACGATAAGGATGAGTTCATGTCATCGATGGTTGACCATCTGGTCGCACAAGTCCTGGGCCTGCACGTCAAGTTGCTGGCTTGTCAGGCGCGCCTTGCCGCGTCCACCGACCCCGAGGCGTTGCACGACCTGCGCACCACGGTCCGGCGTCTGCGCAGCCTGTTGCGCCCCCTTCGCGGCGTATCAGGTGTCGAGCAGCTGGAAGCGGCAGCCAAGGCGGTAGGGGAATTGACCACGCCGCTGCTGGACATGGAAGTACTTGCCGCACACTTGGCCGAGCAGGGCCTGGCCGAGGCTGCGTCCGTGCGCATCAATAAGGTCAGCAAAGCTTACGGGCAGGTTGCGACATCGGCTGAGCTCGCTCGACTGTTCAGCACCCTGGACCAGTTTCCGGGATTTTTGCGGGTGCAACAACGCCAGCAATTGCTGCGAGGCCTGCGCAAGACCATCGAGAAAGGCATGGACAAGCAGTGGAAAAAACTTCGCGAAGCCATCGCCGATCCGGCTCATGACCGGCATCGTCTGCGCTTGTTGATCAAACGCGTGCGCTACGCCGCGGACGCTTATCCCGAGTTGAGTCATCAGCCGAAGAAAATGCAGTCGCGTCTGAAGGCCGCTCAAGGTGCGCTGGGCGATTGGCATGATCATCTGCAATGGCTGGCTCAGGCCGGACAGGAGCGCGATCTGGCGCCTTGCATCGCCGCCTGGCAAACCGGCATCGTACGTGCCGAGAAGAAGGCTGACGTTGCGCTGCTGCGTTTGAGCAAGACCTGCTTCGGTTGACGCGCATAACGGAACACATAAATCACAGATTGAATGCACTTTCTGTAGGAGCTGCCGAAGGCTGCGAAGCATTCATCCTGTGATACCGCGATCGCAGCCTTCGGCAGCTCCTACAGATTCAATATTCGCTTAGAGGCATCATGGCGTTGATCCGGCCGCAAATATGGCCAATATGACGTATGCGCTATCCATGATGGCTGGTTAAGATCAACACCTGTTTGCTGACTCGCCACCGCGCGGGTTTTTTATTACCGGTACTACGGGGTATACATGAAGTTTTCCGAGCTGATCGACGCGGTGCAGCGTAACCCGCTGGCCGTGACTATCCCGGCTGAATGGGCGCAAGGCCGCGCCAGTTTTGGTGGTTTGATGGCAGCGCTGCAATATGAAGCGATGCGCGCCAAAGTGCCTGAGGGAAGGCCGGTGCGCTCACTGGCGATCACCTTTGTCGGCCCGGCCGAGCCTGGCGTCCCGATTGCTTTCGAAGTAGAGGTATTGCGCGAGGGCAAAGCCGTCAGCCAGTTGCTGGGGCGAGCCACGCAAAATGGTCAGGTGATGACGCTGATTCAGGGCAGCTTCGGTGCGTCCCGTGAGTCGGTGATTTCGGTCAAGGCTGATCCCGCGCCAACGCTCAAGCCGCTGGAAGCGTGTCCGCAATTGCCCTTCGTCAGCGGCATGATGCCCGAGTACCTGCGCTTTATGGAGCTGCGTTGGGCGTTGGGCGGTTTGCCCTTCAGCAACACGCCTTCCCCGGCCATTGGCGGTTATGTGCGGTTTCGCGATATCGAAGAAGGGCCTTCCAGCGAAGCCCACATGCTGGCGCTGGTCGACGCCTGGCCACCGGCGCTGTTGCCTCACCTGAACAAACCCGCGCCGGGCAGTTCACTGACGTGGACCATTGAGTTTGTCCAGCCAATGCCTGTCTTGAGCACGCATGACTGGTGTTCTTACAAAGCGGTGATCGAGCATGCTCGCGATGGTTACGGACATACCGCCGCGATGCTATGGTCGTCGACAGGGGAGCTGATTGCGATCAGTCGGCAGACGGTGACGGTGTTTGGATGAGCCCGTTGTCACGCCGCTAGCGATTGCCCGTGACGCTCAATGCCCGACGCGGCGATCATCCCGATGATGCCAACGGCCAACGAGATAACGCTCATGGAAAATATCCCGTCCAGAATCAGCAGCGTAGCCAGAAGTAATAACGGTACGGCGATCATATGCTGGGTCGAGCGCTTATGATTTTCCGCGTTGCCGCGCCATTGCCCTATGTGGAGATTGAGTAAGCGCTTGGCCATGACTGCATTCCTCTTCAAACACTATGAATGCCTGAAGAGTAGGCCCGACTCGCAGTGGCGGCGAATCAAGTCTGACTATCGGTGTGATAGGCGCTAAATTATTAAGTTTCAAAACCCCGTTTGTGGATTGGAATGCGATCCACATGTGGGAGATTCTATGGTTGCCTGCAAGCGCTGATCCCGGTGGGGCCGAATTCATTCGGGAAGGCGGCATTCCTGACGGCACGGATACATCGAATGTACCGGCCCCTTCGCGAATGAATTCGCTCCCACGGATTTTTGTTTGCAGGCCAACATAGAATCTCCCACAGAGTCTGGTATGGCACAGGACCTGGGCAAATGAAGGGGCAGCGAGTCCGCTTCAAAGCTTAAGCTGCCCAATCGCTTTGCTCAGTTCACCCGCCAAGGTCGCAAGCTCGTCGCTGGTACTCGCCGAGTCCACCGTCTGATTGACGGTGCGCTCGGTCACGTCGCGTATGCTGACCACGGCGCGGTTCATTTCCTCGGCGACCTGGCTTTGTTGCTGTGCGGCCACGGCAATCTGGGTGTTGCTTTCGCGCATTTGCGCCACCGCATCGGCAATGGCCGCCAGCGCTTCGCCTGCCTCATGTGCTTGCTGTACGCATTCATCAGCCTTGAACGAGCTGTCCTGCATGAAGTCGACGGCATCCCGTGTGCCGGATTGCAACGCTGAAACCATCGTGGTGATTTCATCGGTGGAGACCTGTACGCGTTTGGCCAGGTTGCGGACTTCGTCGGCGACCACTGCAAAACCGCGGCCCATTTCCCCGGCCCGTGCCGCTTCGATGGCCGCGTTCAAGGCCAGCAGATTGGTTTGCTCGGCGATGCTATGAATCACGCTAACCACGCCGTTGATCTTATGGCTGTCTTCGGCCAGACGCTGAATCATCCCGGCGGTCTGCTGCACGCCACTCGACAAACCGGCAATCGAGGTCTGGACCCGATCAACCACAGCCTTGCCACTGCCCGCCAGAGTATCGGCGGTTCGGGATTGATCCCGTGTGGTGCTGGCGTGCTGGGCGATATGGAAAACCGTCGCAGACATCTCGTTGATGGCGGTGGCAACCTGGTCGGTCTCACTTTGCTGGCCAAGCATGCCATGGCGCACGTCGTTCATGCCTGTCGCCAGATGCACTGCGCCCTGATCCAGGCGCGCAGCCGTCTGCGAGACGGTGGTGACGACCCGCTGATAGCCAGCCTGCATGGCGTTGAATGCCTTGGCCATCTGACCCACTTCATCCTCGCCGGTCAGCGGCACGCGAGCAGACAGGTCGCCGCTTTTTTCCACATGCAGCATGACATCCTTGAGCGTGTTGAGCTGGCTCAGCAGGAAGCGGATCAGCAATTGCGAAGCGCCGAGCATCGCGAGCATCAGTACGAACACGGCAATGGCGTAGTGGGCGAAGCGCTGCTCCAGCACTTGCATCAGGCTTGGGGCAAACGCCAGTACCGCAATGCGCTGCCCGTCAGGCCGTGACACGATCTGAGCACCTGTCAGGAGGTGTTCGCCCGTTAACGATTGTGAGCCGAGTTCCACCCATTCTGTGGCAGCACTTAACTCAGGCAGAGGTTGTCCCTTAAATTCGGGTGTTTGCCCGGCAGTGAAAACCAGCAGCTCTGGCTGGCTCGGCAGCGCCTGGGATGCAGGCCAGGCAGTGAGCAGTCTTGCCTGCGCCTGAGCTGATTCTCGAGCGTCATCAATGCGGGCCTGTTGCTCCAGGTGCAGGGCGTAAATAACCAGCATCAACGTGGTGAAAAAGGCCACCGCGTTGACGGCCCAGAATTTGTACTTCAGGGAAAGGTTGCTAATCCAGGTGCCCATGGGAGGTCTTCTTTGGTTAGTCAGGAGGAGAAGTGCAGCAAGGTGCCATCATCATCTCCCACTGAACAAAGCGTTCCTTGACCTGGATCAACCTAATCCTGAGCGGCGACAGGTATTTGAGGTAATGCGAAAAAATCCCGAGCGGTAGCGCTGCTGTGGCTGGCCAGATCCTGTAGGGTCTCACCGCGATGCTGCGCGACTTCACGCAAGACTTCCGGCAGAAAACCGGGTTCGTTGCGGCCGTTCTTCGGCTTGGGCCGCAGGGTGCGTGGCAGTAGATACGGCGCATCGCTTTCCAGCATCAATCGGCCTCTGGGAATATCGCGGACCAGGGGATGCAGGTGGCCGCCGCGGCGCTCGTCGCAGATCCAGCCGGTGATGCCGATGTGCAGGTCCATATCCAGATAGCTGTAGAGCGCGCGCTGTTCGCCGGTGAAGCAGTGAACGACGGCTGCGGGCAGACGATCACGGTAGTCGCGGAGGATTTCCAACAAGCGTTGATTGGCATCGCGCTCGTGGAGGAACACCGGCATTTGTAGTTCCACGGCCAGTGCCAAATGCGCTTCCAGGACCTTTTCCTGTTGTGGGCGAGGGGAGAAGTCGCGATTGAAATCCAGCCCGCACTCGCCAACGGCCCGCACACGGTCTTCCTGAAGCAGGTCGCGCAATTGGCGCTCGCTGTCAGCGTTCCAGTCAACCGCCGAATGAGGGTGAATCCCTGCGGTGCTGAACAGTCGCAAAGCGCTTTCGTCGAGCTCATGGCAAAGCTTCAAGGCCTGCTCGCTGCCCTCGACGCTGGTACCCGTGAGCAGCAACTGACAGACGCCCGCAGCATAGGCGCGATCAAGCACCGCTTGTCGTTGCGAGTCGAAGCTGGCGTTTGTCAGATTGACGCCGATGTCGATGAGTTGCATGGTGCTACCTCAGGCCGGAGACCGCTGAGGATATCAGAGCTACGGCTTTAATAATAAAAGGTAATACAATCAGGCTCTTGAGAGAGATTTCTGATTGTCTTTCGCAATATTCAGATGATCCGCGCGTCATCGCACCAGCTTTACCCACTTCTTTTTTCATGTTTTGCGAACGGCATTTCCCTGGAGAGTGAATGATCCGAGCCTCCCTTTACCTGATGGTTTCTGTGTCGCTGCTGCTGCCATTTTCGGTCAGTGCCCGCCAGGCCGGGCCGCAGGTAGCCGAGCACAAAACCGTCGTGCGCGATCTGCCGACAATTCGCAGCAGCAAGGTATTGCGAGTGCTGGTCAATCAGAGCCGCAATAGCTCAGGGGATGCCAAGGGAGAGGAAATCGGCGTCGAGTACCATCGACTTCAAGCCTTCGAAAAATACCTCAATAGCCATTCCCGTGATGGTCAGCAAGTCACCTTCAAAATAATGCCCAAAGCCAAAAACCAGTTACTCATCGCGCTGCAGCGTGGTGAAGGGGATCTGGTTGCTCCCGGCGAGCTGCTCGACACCCGGGAAGCCAGAGGCGTTCAGGCCAGTGAGCCGATCATCCGTCATGTGCCGTTGGTTGTGGTGGGTGTCAGAGGGACACGCAGCTTCAAACATATCGAACAGCTTTCCGGGCGAACCCTGAGTTTGTCGGCGGGCAGTGCTGCCGATGACGCTGTGCATCTGCTTAATCAGCGACTGGCCCTGCGCAAGCTGGCCCCGGTGAAAATCGAGTGGGTCGATCCCAGCCTGGCGGTGGAGGATGTACTGGAAATGGTTCAGGCCGGGATCTTCCACCTCACTGTGGTCGAGCAGCCTATCGCAGAACGCTGGGCCAAAGTCATGCCCAAATTGCGTGTGGATCGCTCGCTAACGTTGAGCACCAACAGCGACATGAACTGGTTTGTGCGCCAGGACGCTACGATGCTGCGAGCCACCATCGATGGCTTTATCAAGACCTATAAGCCGCCTGCCAATCAGGACATTGCGTTCCAGAAGGCCTATAAAAATCTCTATAAAGTCCATAACCCGTTGGCCAGGGCCGATCGTCAGCGCCTTGAGGAACTGCGTCCGACGTTGCAACGCCATGCAGATGCACAGGGTATGGACTGGTTGAATCTGGCTGCACTGGCCTTCAAGGAGTCAGGGCTTGAGCCACAGGCCCAGGGCAGCGGTGGGGCTACCGGTCTGTTGCAGATCACGCCCTCCGCAGCGAAGCGGGTCGGCGTAGGCAACATCCAGTCTACCGACAGCAATGTGCAGGCCGGGGCTAAGTATCTGGCTCTGATCCGGCGCAAGTTCTTCGGCAGTTCCAGATTCAACGAGCGGGAACGCATGGCGTTCACCCTGGCGGCCTACAACCTCGGCCCCGAGCGGGTGCAAGGCATGCGCAAGGAGGCCAAGCGACGAGGGCTCAACCCTGATCAGTGGTTCTTTCAGACTGAGCGGGTCGCCATGGATCAGGCTGGCATGGGCGTGGTGAGTTATGTCAACAGCGTCAACAAGTACTACCTGGCGTTTGATCGTGAGCGGGATTCACTGGAACGGTCGCCGTCCGGCAAAGCCGTAGTCAGGAAGTAATCGAATAAATAGATAATGATGCCGAGTTTTTTGCGATTGTTAGATTGGCTGATCCGATTAATATGGCGCCATCAACTTCATTCACGGAACGCACCACATGAACACTCGGATCAAATCGCTTCTCACCACCCGCGCTGGCTATGGCCTGACTGTTGTGCGCATTTTGGTTGGCATCATTTTTGTTGCCCATGGTAGCCAGAAACTGTTTGGCGCTTTTGGCGGGTACGGTCTGGAAGGCACCGGCCAGTACATGGCGAGCCTGGGTCTGACACCGGGTTATCTGATGGCGCTGCTGTCCGGTAGCGCAGAGTTCTTCGGCGGTCTGGGTCTGGTAGTGGGTTTGCTGGCTCGTCCTGCTGCGTTGGTACTGGCAGCGACACTGGTTGTGGCGATCCTCTCGGTTCATATCCACAACGGCTTGTTCATGGCCAACAACGGTTACGAGTTCGCGCTTGCCCTCCTGGGCGGTGTGATTGCGGTGTTGATTGAAGGGGCGGGCAAACTGTCCATTGATCGCGCCATCGGTAACTGATCTACATTACTGATAGATGTGATGCTTCAAAGACCCGCCTCGTGCGGGTCTTTTTATTTGGGGGCGAATCAGAAGTGCGCTACTGACAATTGACAATCAGCGGGTGGCTTATCTACGATGCTGCCCATGCGCCGATTTACACAACTACTTGCGGGGCGCCAGATGAGCATGAAGCTTGTCGATAGAAGTCCTAAGGGGCTTCGAAATACCGCTAAAGCGTTGGTTCGGTGTTGCCTCTCACCGCTGCCCAGCGGAGCATTTGAGGCTGAGACAAAACATCATGAGCCATCCCGTCGTTCGTATTTCCCCGATCGCCACCCAGTTTTCCCGTCGCAACCCGAAAATCCTGCTCTGCGGTTCACATCAGCCCACCTTGCTGCGCTTCCTGGACGGCCGTCCACGTCGCAACGGCGGGCCTCACGCATTCCTGATCCAGTTTGTCGATCCGCAACAATCACTGGCCAGCTTCAAGGATGACCAGTTCGATCTGGCAGTGGTTCAGGCGCCGTCTGCCGAGCGTGTGGAGGAAGTGGTGCGTGACCTGACGCGGATTGCCCGGCAGGGCTTGATTACTCGGTGTTGAGGGCTTCTAGCCCAAGGGAATGTCCGATCTCCTGGCGCTCATAAAAAACACTGCATACACATGCTGGAATGCCATTTATGTGGGAGATTCTATGATGGCCTGCAATCTCGTAGGACCGGCTTTAGCCGGGAGAGCGGTATTTCTGGCGAAGACGGTTCGGTGAATGTTCCGACGTCCTCCCGGCTGAAGCCGGTCCTACGGATTCAACCTGCTCCCACAGGGCCGGCCGACCTTACACATGCAGCGGTGTCAGAGGTAATCAATCGCCACGATATAGCAGAGCTGTTCGCCGGTGGGGGTGTGAACTTTCACTTCGGCATCCAGCGCTTTGCCGATCAGGGCACGGGCCAATGGCGAGTCGATGCTGATCAGGTTCAGCTTCAGGTCCAGTTCGTCAGGGCCGACGATCCGGTAGCGTGACTCTTTGCCGTCTTCGTCCTCAATGGTCACCCAGGCGCCGAAGTAGACCTTGTTGACGTCGCTGGGGTGTGCGGCGACGACTTTCAGACTTTCCAGCCTTTTGGTAAGAAAGCGCACGCGACTGTCGATTTCACGCAGCATCTTTTTACCGTAGGTGTATTCGGCGTTCTCTGAACGATCCCCCTGGGCCGCTGCTTCGCTCACCGACTGCGTCACTTGCGGGCGGCGGACGTGCCAAAGCTCATGGAGTTCGGCTCGCATCCGCGCTTCACCCTCAGGGGTGATCAGCGCGGTGCCAGCGGTGCGGGGAGGGCGGTAGCGGCTCATGGATTGTCGTTATAGGGAACAAGGGCGCGAAGTCTATCAGCCATCGCGCAGTACCGTCAGCGGGCTCACATTCAACGCCCGACGAGTACCGAATACCCCTGCGCCACCCACCAGCAAAGCGCCGATTACAGGCAACAGCAGCAGCCAGGCATGAGGCGCCCAGTCAAGGTTGAAGGCGTAGCGGTACAAGGCGAACGTCACCAGCTCGCAACCCAGTGCAGCCAGCAGGCCGCTCACGGCCCCCAGCAGGCCGAACTCGATGCGTCGCGCCTTGACCAGTAATGCCCGCTCTGCACCTAGAGCCCTCACAAGCGCGCCTTGGCGAATACGCTCATCCAGAGTCGCTTGGAGACCGGAAAACAGCACGGCAATACCCGCCGCCAGGACGAACAGCAGCACGAACTGCACGGCCAGCGTGACCTGATCCAGAATGCTGCGCACCTGCTCCAGTAGTGCCTCAACGCCCAGAATGCTGATGGCCGGGAAGGTGCGCGACAGCTCGACGATCTGCTTATCGTTGCCCGCAGGCAGATAGAAGCTGGTCATGTAGGTGGTGGGCAGATCCTGCAGAGTGCCGGGCTGGAAGATGATGAAGAAGTTTGGCTGGAAGGTGTCCCAGTTAACGTCCCGCAGGCTGGTGACCACTGCATCACGACTCATCCCGCCGATCATGAAGTTCAGACGGTCACCCAGTTTGATCTGCAGGCTGTCAGCCAGCTTGGCTTCTACCGACACCCCGGGAGTTGCACTGGTTTCGCCGTTGGCTGGCCACCAGTTGCCTGCGGTCAAGGTGTTGCCTTCCGGCATGTTTGCCGACCAGGTCAGGTTCAGGTCGCGGCGTGTAGCGTTTTCCCCGCGTGAGTCCTTGGTCACGAAGTCGCTCACCGGCTTATCGTTGATGTTTACCAGGCGACCAGGCACCACGGGATAGAGCGGGGCCGCGTGAGGCGACAGTTTGCTGATCTGCTGGCTGAAGGCGTCTTTCTGATCCGGCAGCACGTTGAGCACGAAGTAGTTCGGCGCGTCTTTGGGCAACTGGTTTTGCCAGGTGTCCAGCAGTTCGCCACGTAGCAACGCGATCAGCCCCATGGACAACAGAATCAAGCCAAACGCCAGCGATTGCCCGGCAGCAGCCATGGGATATCGCAGCAGTTGACCCAGGCCCAGGCGCCACGGCAGGGATGCGCGGGCCAACAAGCGACGCAGGCTTTTCAGCGCCAGCAACAGCAAGCCGCCAAGCACCACTGCAGCAATCACACCACCGCCGAGCAAGGCAAAAGTCAGTACCAGATCCAGGCTCAACCGCCACATGATCAAACCTAGAGCAAGCAGGGCGGCGCCGTACACCAGCCATGAGCTGGCCGGGATTGGCAGCATGTCTCGGCGCAGTACACGAAGCGGTGGTACTCGCCCCAAGGCTGCAAGCGGTGGCAGGGCAAACCCGGCCAGCGCAACCAGCCCGGTGCCGATACCTGCGAGAGCAGGCATCACGCCACCGGGAGGTACGGTGGCGGGCAGCAGGTTATGCAGCAGAGCGAACAGCGCCAGTTGCGCCAGCCAGCCCAGCAATGCGCCGCTCAATGCGGCAAGCAGGCCGAGCATGGCCAGTTGCAGGCTGAACAGCACAAGCGCTTCATTCCGGGAGAGGCCAAGGCAGCGCATCAGTGCGCTGGCGTCGAATCGGCGCACGGCAAAGCGTGCAGCGGATAATGCAACGGCTACACCGGCAAGCAGCACCGCAACCAGACTGGCCATATTCAGATATCGTTCGGCCTTGCCCAGCGCGCCACCAATCTGTTGACTGCCGTCGCGGGCGTCCTTGATTTCCTGATGCGGCTCCATGCCCGGTTCGATGGCCTTGCGATAGGCGGCCAACGCTTCAGGCGGGCCGGTCCACATGTCCCGATAGCTGACGCGGCTACCCGGCTGGACAACGCCGGTGGCTTGCAGATCGGCCATGTTGATCATGACGCGAGGCGTCAGACTGTAAAAGTTACCGGCGCGATCAGGCTCATACGTCAGAACCCGGGTCAGCTTGAGTGTTTTGGAGCCGACGTCGATGTCGTCACCCACTTTGAGGTCCACTGCCGGTAACAATCGCGACTCAGCCCAGGCTTCACCGGGTTTCGGACCGCGGCTGACTTCTTCAGGCTGATACAGGTCGGCAGCGCTTTTCAGTTCACCGCGTAGCGGGTAAACGCCGTCGACGGCTTTAATGCTCGAAAGCTGAATCCCGGCATCGGTGGCGATGACCGTGGAAAACACGACGATTTGTGCATGCTTGAGCTTGAGTGCTTCGCCCGCCTGAATTTGCTCAGGCCTGGCCGGGCTTGAACCTTCTACGACCAGATCAGCACCAAGAAACTCGGTGGCGCGCAACAGCATCGCGCCGTTAAGGCGGGCACCGAAATAACCGATGGCGGTGCTGGCGGCTACGGCGACCAGCAAGGCAAAGAACAGGACTCGCAGTTCACCGGCGCGCGCATCGCGCAGCAGTTGGCGAGTGGCGAGGGTGAGCAGGCGCGAAAACGGCAGGCGTACCATCAAGGCTCCAACGGGGCGACCAGACGGCCACCTTCAAGACGGATCAAGCGTCGGCAACGATGGGCCAGACGTTCGTCGTGGGTGACCAGTACCAGCGTGGTACCGCGTTCCTTGTTCAAATCGAACAGCAGGTCGCTGATGCGCTCACCGGTCTGGCTGTCCAGGTTGCCTGTGGGCTCGTCGGCAAACAGCACGGACGGATCTGCCGCGAATGCGCGTGCAATGGCAACCCGTTGTTGCTCACCTCCCGACAGTTGCCGTGGCGTGTGGGTCAGGCGTTTGCCCAGCCCGACTCGCTCAAGCAGAACTCTGGCCTGCTCGCGCGCATCCTTGCGACCTTCCAGCTCCATGGGCAGCATGACGTTTTCCAGTGCATTGAGGCTGTCGAGCAACTGGAATGACTGGAATACAAAACCCACATGTTCGGCGCGAACCCGGGCGCGCTGGTCTTCGTCCAGCTCACTCAGGTTGCGGCCTGCAAGGATCACTGCTCCAGAGCTGGGCAGATCGAGGCCGGCCAGCAGGCCGAGCAGCGTCGACTTACCAGAACCTGACGCGCCAACGATGGCCAGACTGTCGCCCTTGTTTAGTTCCAGAGAGAGTTCGTGCAGGATGGTCAGGTCACCTTCGGTGCTGGGGACCACTTTGTTGAGGCTCAGAGCACTGAGAATACTTTCACTCATGGAGAGTCCGATGCGTGCGTGGTTTTTAAGTGCTGGCCTGGTTTTGCTGTTGCTGTCACAAGCCGCAGCGGCGGGCACAGTATTGATCGTTGGGGATAGTATCAGCGCGGCTTTCGGCCTGGATACCCGCATTGGCTGGGTTGCCTTGCTTGAGCAGCGCATGAAGCAGGAGGGTTTCACCGATAAAGTGATCAACGCCTCTATCAGCGGCGATACCAGTGCCGGAGGTCGAGCGCGGCTGCCTGCGCTGCTTGCAGAGCATAAGCCGGAACTGGTGATCCTCGAGCTGGGGGGCAATGACGGCTTGCGGGGTCAGCAGCCAACTCAATTGCAACAAAACCTTGCATCGATGATCGATAGCTCGCGGGACGCTGGCGCCAAGGTGCTTTTGCTGGGCATGCAGATCCCGCCGAACTACGGGCCGCGCTATACCAACGCGTTCAAAGAGGTCTACACCAATCTGGCCGCAGAGAAAAAAGTGCCGTTGGTGCCATTCTTTCTTGAGGGCGTGGGCGGTGTTCCCGAACTGATGCAGGCGGATGGCTTGCATCCGGCGGCCAATGCTCAGCAAAAGTTGCTGGAAAATGTCTGGCCGACGCTAAAACCGCTGCTTTGAGGCTTTTCTAGCCGGGGGCTTTCGGCTAAGGTGGCGCCCCCAATCTGGAGCCCTCCATGCCACGTCCCGCCTGGTCCCTGTATGCCTATCAAATGATCGAGCCCGATGAGCAGCTCGATCTGTTCGCGTGCCAGGAAGTCAAAGTGCATCTGGTGGCCCGTCAGTTGGAGCTTGGCGGGACTGTCGACCGCACACTGTGTGGCACCTTGTTGCCCGCACAGCCGCGTTGGTCGGTGGTGGCGAGAGAGGTTTTTCGTGACGAGCGGTTGTGCTCGTTGTGCCGCGCTATCGTCGAAGCACAGAAGAGCGGCAATCGGCCGATCTGGCCTGAATTACGCTTCATGGAGTAAATTGCCGGTTGACTCCCGGTCCGTCAGGTCTGGGTGTACAATTCGCCACTTACTACCCGCCGTATTGCCCAAGGATTCCCGGATGTTGTCGCGCATTCCAGCCGTTACCCGCTGCCTGTCGCTTGCTGCACTGTGTGCGGCGGGCTCTGTTTCCGCTTTGGAATTCCCTCTGCCGCCACCGGGTGAAGATATCGTTGGCCAGGTGCAGACCGTTACGGCCCGGTACGAAGATACCTTTGCCGACCTGGGCACGAAGTACGATCTGGGTTATCTGGAAATGATCGCCGCCAACCCGGGTGTTGACCCGTGGTTGCCGGGCGCTGGTACTCAGATCGTCTTGCCGACCCGTTTCATACTGCCAGCCGGTCCGCGCGAAGGTATCGTGATCAACCTGTCCGAGTACCGGATGTATTACTACCCGAAAGGGCAGAACGTGGTTCACACCTATCCGCTGGGTATCGGCCGGGAAGGGTGGGGCTCGCCAATTGGTGTCACCAAGGTGATCGCCAAGACGCCAAATCCGACGTGGACTCCGCCTGCGTCGATCCGTGCCGAGCACGCTGCTGATGGTGATCCACTGCCAAGCGTGGTGCCTGCCGGTCCGGATAATCCTCTGGGTCCGTTCAAGTTTGGCCTGGGGATGTCCGGTTACCTGATTCACGGTTCTAACAAGAAGTTTGGTATCGGTATGCGCACCAGTCACGGTTGCTTCCGTATGTATAACAACAACGTGCTGGAGTTGGCCGATATGGCTCCGGTGGGTACTACGGTGCGTATCATTGCCGAGCCGTACAAGTTCGGTTTGAGCGGCGGCAAGGTTTATCTGGAGGCGCATACGCCGGTGGATGACAACGGCAATCCTTCGGTGGTCGATAAGCACACTGCGGTGATCAATGCGTTGCTAAAGCGCGAAGACCTGGCTAATAACCTGCGCATGAATTGGGATCTGGTGCGTGATGTGGTTGCGGCTGAGGATGGTATGCCGGTCGAAATCGCGGTGCCGGGTGCAGCGGTGGCTGCTAGTGTTCAGGATTCGGTTCCGTTGCAGTGATGCTTCTGTGTATATATCCGTTTTCGCGGTAACGACTGATAATGGTTGCGCTTTTACAGCGCCTCACTTTTGAAAGGAGCGCAAAAGTAAGCAAAACGCTCTTGCCCCACCACTTGGCCCCTCGCTGTCGCTCGGTGTTCCCGTAATCCGACATTGCTGCGTGGGGCCGCCGCCACCGGCCATCCATGGCCTGAGGCGGCTAAACCGGCATCCCTGCCGGTTTGCCCCACGCAGCAATATCGAATTCCGGCCGGCGTGGTTTGACGGGGCGCCCAAGATCAAAATCAAAAGCAGATCAAAAGCAGAACGAAAACGGCGATAGTGCCTCGGACCGGTAGGAGCGAACTTGTTCGCGAGACGTCAGCAAAGCCAACAAAGGTCTCGTCTGACACACCGCATCGCAGCCTTCGGCAGCTCCTACAGAATGTCGGCAAACCCAAGAAAACAGGTCGGCTGTCAGGCCGCCGCGCTTTTGATTTTGATCTCAGGCGCCCCGTTAAACCACGCTGGCCGAACGCAGATCCTGAAGCGTGGGGCGCCCTTGAGTTGAAGAGGGGCAGGACGCCGGGTTAGCCGCATTGGGCCATGGATGGCCCGTTGCGGCGGCCCACGGTTCAGGATCTGCGGGCGGGGACACCGAGCGACAGCGAGGTGCCAAGTGGTGGGGCAAGAGCGTTTTGCTTACTTTTGTCTGGGCCGGCTTCCGGATGTTCAAAAGTGAGGCGCTGTAAAAGCGCAACCAATATCAGCCGTTACCTAATAACGGATATGCTCACACAATCCACCAACCACAAACCACAATCAAAAAACAGCCAATAAAAAAGCCGACCCGGATAACCAGATCGGCTTTTTTGCAACAACAATCCCGAAGGGATTATTACTTGCGGCTAGCCTTGTCCAACATACGCAGAGCGCGCTCGTTGGCTTCGTCAGCAGTTTGCTGAGCTTTCTGAGCAGCAGCCAGAGCTTCGTCAGCTTTGCGATAAGCTTCGTCAGCGCGAGCTTGCGAACGAGCAGCTGCGTCTTCGGTAGCGGTCAGGCGAGCTTCGGTTTCTTTGGATACGCTGCTGCAACCGGTAGCCAGAACTGCTGCCAGAGCCAGAGCAGAGAATTTCAGAGCGTTGTTCATTGTGTTCCCCTTCAAGGAATTTTTTCAAATTAGTCATCTCTCGAAAATGAGAAAATGACCGGCGTACATAGTACCCACTGTTTGTAGTAAGTAAACTGACGAAGCGCAAGAAGCCCGAGATTTTCTCTGCTTTGAAAGTGTTCCGCCTTACTTCTCATGTGTTTTGTATAAAAAATATCCAGCCGCCGCACGCTTACACCTTACCCATATGCCCAAGGGCTTCAGAGTCGCAGACCTGCACTCTTCAGGACCCTAGATATATGAGGAACATGTATCTGTTTAGCTCACGTCGAGGTGACTTTCAATTCACCCCGGCGTCTCAATCGACAAGCTCCGGCAATGTTCAGTTCAACGCTTTGCTCAATCAGATATCCGGTCGCGGATTTTTGCGGTCGATTCGCTTGAGCATATTCCCCAATGACGCCTACTATTTGCAGGTGCTCTTTTGTTGGGATCAGCAAAGCTCTTCTCGGTGTCCAAAACAGGCACGGGGTGGCGTAGATGTTCCTTCGCCGGAAAAACATCGGTAAGGTAGGGGTCAAATTCCAAGACCCGCGAGGAGTAGTGATGAGCGAGGCGCTGTCCATCCACCATGATGAGACCGGTCACCAGTTTGAAATCAACATCGACGGTCACCGTGCCTACCTGACCTATATGGACCTGGGTAAGCAGACTCTGGATATCTATCGGACCTTCGTCCCCAATGCCCTACGTGGTCGAGGCATTGCTGCTGCACTGACCGAACAGGCGCTCGATTACGCCGACAGCATCGGATATACGGTCATCCCGTCATGCTCTTATGTAGAGCGCTACATGGAGCGCAATCAACGTCAGGCGGCAAAGATCTGAGTCAGGGTTCAGTCGGTATTCCCGACAGTTGTTGTAACCCGATAGCACCAGGAAAAACGCCGAGCATATGCTCGGCGTTTTCGTTTCTGCTGCTTGTCAGCCGCGTTGGCGTTTCGGCAGTACGTCCTTGAGCTTGGCGTGCATGCTGCGCAAGGTTTTCTCGGTGCTTTCCCAGTCGATGCAGGCATCGGTCACGGATACGCCGTATTGCAGCTCGGACAAATCCTTGGGAATTGCCTGACAGCCCCAGTTCAGATGACTTTCGACCATCAGGCCGATGATCGACTGGTTACCTTCCAGAATCTGGTTGGCGACGTTTTCCATGACCAGCGGTTGCAGGGCAGGGTCTTTGTTGGAGTTGGCGTGGCTGCAGTCCACCATGATGTTCGGTTTGATCTTCGCTTTGTTCAGCGCCTGTTCACACAGCGCAACGCTCACCGAATCATAGTTGGGTTTGCCGTTGCCGCCGCGCAATACCACATGACCATAGGCATTGCCTTTGGTGGTCACGATGGACACGCCACCTTCCTGGTTGATCCCCAGGAAGCGGTGCGGGCTGGAAACCGATTGCAGGGCATTGATTGCGACGGTCAGACCGCCGTCGGTGCCATTCTTGAAGCCCACTGCTGAGGACAGGCCAGAGGCCATTTCCCGGTGAGTCTGGGATTCGGTCGTCCGTGCGCCGATGGCCGACCAGCTGATCAGGTCCTGCAGGTACTGCGGGGAGATCGGGTCAAGGGCTTCGGTGGCTGTCGGCAGGCCCATTTCGGCCAGGTCCAGCAGCAATTGACGGCCGATATGGAGACCGTCCTGAATCTTGAATGAGTCGTCCAGGTACGGATCGTTGATCAGACCTTTCCAGCCCACGGTGGTGCGCGGCTTCTCGAAGTAGACGCGCATCACCAGATACAGCGTGTCGGAAACCTCTGCGGCCAGTGCCTTGAGGCGTTCGGCGTATTCGTGTGCTGCCTTGATGTCATGAATCGAGCACGGCCCGATCACGATGAACAGGCGGTGATCCTTGCCATCGAGAATATCGCGGACTACTTCGCGGCCCTTGCTCACTGTCTTCAGTGCGGCGGCGGTCAGCGGGATTTCGCGCTTGAGCTGATCCGGTGTGATCAGTGTCTCGTTGGAGGAAACGTTGAGGTCGTCAATCGGTAAATCAGCCATCGTGCTACTCATCAGGTCGCGTATGCCGGCCGCCAACGAACCCCGTGGGGCGAAGCCAGGCATGATTGAGCGAAACGGGGGACCGAACCTTAGCGCGTTAGGCCTTGCCGATACAATGGGCAAACGCCGCTTTATCGAGCCCTGGAGGTGGTTTTTAGTCAGTTTGGCCAGCCGGGCGTGGAATGCCACTATTTGCACCGCATCGGGCAGGCAAGGATAGTATCCACCTTGATCCGGGAGGCTATGTTGAATCAGCTAGAACTCAGCGACTTTGATGTCGACCAGCAATTACTGCAGTTACCTGGCACTTCGTTGCTGATATTCACCAGCGTCGGTTGCGCGAGTTGTCGTTATGCCCGGCAGCAGTTACCGACTCTGGATCTTGCTCTGGAGCGAATATGCTGGATCGACGCGGCCGAAAGCGGCGGGGCGGTCACGCGCTATGAAGTGTTTCATTTGCCCGCGTTATTCGTCATTCGTGACGGGCAATTTTATGGGGCATTGCGTGCGTCATTGACCGAGGCCAGCCTGCGCCAGGCAATAGTGGAAGCCTTGGCGCGGCAGCCTGATGAATTGCCCTGAACGGTTTTGAACAGGAGAGTCATATGAGTCATGAGCTGAAGCGGCCACGTATCGGCGTTATCGGCACGGGTGCTATCGGAGGCTTTTACGGCGTCATGCTGGCGCGGGCAGGGTTCGATGTGCACTTTCTGCTGCGCAGTGAATTCGATGCGGTGGTGCGGGATGGGCTGTGTGTAAAGAGCGCAGTGCATGGAGAGCTGGTGCTCAATCCGGTTCAGGCCTATTCCTGCGCAGCTGATATGCCGCCATGCGATTGGTTGCTGATCGGCGCCAAATCCACCAGCAATGCGGCGCTGACGCCCGCGATCCTTCAGGCTGCCGCCCCGGGAGCCAGGGTGCTGGTCCTGCAGAATGGTCTCGCGGTGGAAGATAGCCTGCGAGCCGGGCTTCCTGATTCGCTGCACCTGCTGGGCGGTTTGTGTTTCATCTGTGTACATCGCTCTGGCCCTGGCAAGGTGGTTCATCAGGCGCTGGGTGGCGTCAATCTGGGGTATCACAGCGGGCCGGCTGCCGACGCCGCTACTCGCCAGGCTATCGTCGAGCAAGGGGCGGGTTTGTTTCATGCAGCGGGTCTGGATTCCCAGGCCATGGTCAATCTTCAGCAGGCGCGCTGGCAGAAACTGGTCTGGAATATTCCTTACAACGGTTTATCCGCGTTGTTGCAGGCCGGGACTGAAGCACTGATGACGGACTCGCATACCCGGGCGTTGATCCTGACATTAATGAATGAGGTCGTGCGGGGTGCCGAGGCCTGCGGTCATGTGTTGCCTGAGGGCTATGCGCATCACCTGTTCGCCATGACCGAGAAGATGCCGGATTATCAACCCAGCATGTATCTGGACTACAAAGAGCAACGTCCGCTGGAGCTCGACGCCATCTATATCCAGCCTTTAAGGGCTGCAACGCAGGCGAAATGTGATATGCCGCAGGTGCGAATGCTGTACCAGGCACTTGCGTTTCTTGACGCGCGTAACAACCGGATCACATAGGGCTCGCGGCATCCGCCGCCAGTGAAGGCTATGACCTCAAAGGCTCGCAGGTAATTGCCGCCACACTCCTTGGGGCGCTGCTAAGCTGATTCCATCTCCGCCATTCTGGCTGTCCGGGAGGTCGTACATGATTCGTTCGATGCTTTATGCCACAGACCTCGGTCTGTACGCGCCCTATGTTATGCAGCACGCGCTGGCACTGGCTCGAACATTCAAGGCCGAGCTCTATGTGGTGCATGTGGTGGAGCCCATCGGGTCGTTTGCCGAATCGGTACTACAGAGCTATCTGGATGAGGACGCGTTGAAGGATCTGCGCAGTCAGGGGTTGAGTTCAGTCATGGAAGGTATTGAGCAGAGAGTGCTTGATGGTTTTCGTGAAGAGTTGGGCGAAGATCATCAGGATCTGGCGCTGATCAGCACGGTGCGGGTGGTTCAGGGTGATCCGTGCGATGTGATTCTGGGACAGGCTGAAGAGCTGAAGGTCGATCTGGTGATCGTCGGCAGCCATTGTCGCGGGGCAGAGCCCACCACGCCCATAGGTCGCACTGCAGCGCGGGTTCTGCAGCTTTCGCAGGTGCCGGTGTATATGGTGCCAGGTTGTACTCAAAGCGTGCGCAGATTGAATGGGCCGGTCGAATAAAATCGAGCGTGCCTTTATCGCGCAAAGGTGATAAAAAGTTCTAGCTTTGTCGTCATTACCATTAATCCAGTTATATACCGTCGCTGATGCCCCTGGCGTCTTCCTGCTTTGAGGGATTCATATGAAGCTTCAACAACTGCGCTA
Source organism: Pseudomonas sp. ICMP 561 (assembly GCF_002699985.1). Lineage (GTDB taxonomy): Bacteria > Pseudomonadota > Gammaproteobacteria > Pseudomonadales > Pseudomonadaceae > Aquipseudomonas > Aquipseudomonas quasicaspiana. The sequence continues at coordinate 73,816 of NZ_LKBT01000012.1, forward strand.
CATCTGGGAAGTGGCGCACCACGACCTCAACGTTTCAGCGACGGCTCAGAGTCTGTATACCTCTCAGCCAGGTATCAGCAAGCAGATCCGCTTGCTCGAAGATGAGCTGGGCGTAGAAGTTTTCGCTCGCAGTGGCAAGCATCTGACCCGTGTAACTCCGGCCGGTGAGCGCATTATTACCACTGCGGGCGAGATCCTGCGCAAGGTTGAAAGCATCAAGCAGATTGCCCAGGAATTCTCCAATGAGAAGAAAGGCACGCTGTCCATTGCAACAACTCACACTCAGGCACGTTATGCGCTGCCGCCGGTGATCAGCAATTTCATCAAGCAATACCCGGACGTGTCGCTGCACATGCATCAGGGGTCGCCAATGCAGATCGCGGAAATGGCCGCTGACGGCACCGTCGATTTCGCCATCGCCACGGAGGCGCTGGAGTTGTTCGGTGATCTGGTGATGATGCCTTGCTACCGCTGGAACCGTTGCGTCGTGGTGCCTCATGGTCACCCGCTGACCAAAGTGCCGAAGCTGACCCTGGAAGTGCTGGCTGAGTATCCGATCGTGACGTACGTGTTCGGCTTCACCGGTCGTTCAAAGCTGGATGAAGCGTTCAGCCATCGCGGCCTGACGCCAAAAGTGGTGTTCACCGCTGCCGACGCTGACGTGATCAAGACTTACGTACGTCTGGGGCTAGGTGTTGGCATCGTTGCGAAAATGGCGGTCGACACCAAGCTGGACAGCGATCTGGTGATGCTCGATGCCAGCGATCTGTTTGAGTCGAGTGTGACCAAGATCGGTTTCCGTCGCGGCACCTTCCTGCGTGGCTTCATGTGCGACTTCATCGAGAAGTTCGCGCCGCACCTGACCCGCGAAGTCATGGCAAAGGCGATTCAGTGCCACAACAAGCAGGAGCTTGAAGAGCTGTTTGACGGCGTCGAACTGCCGGTGCATTAATCGGCAAGCTTTGAGGCATCAATGATCCTTGTGGGAGCGAATTCATTCGCGAAGGCGGTGGCCCAGATGACGGATCTTCATCTGGAGCACTGGCCTCTTCGCGAATGAATTCGCTCCCACACAGTCTGCACAGGTCATGTAATACCCGCAGGAATAGCGTTACACCTTCGCGATCAGATTCCCCGAGTGCAGCCCGCATTCCTTCTGGGTGGCTTCTTCCCACCACCAGCGACCCTCGCGCTCATGCTGGTTCGGCAGCACAGGACGCGTGCACGGTTCGCAGCCAATACTGATGAAACCACGCTCGTGCAGGCTGTTGTATGGCAGTTCCAGCATGCGGATATAACCCCAGATTTCTTCACTGCTCATCTGTGCCAACGGGTTGAACTTGTACAGGGTGCGCTCCGGGGTGGAGAACGCGCTGTCGATCTCCAGTGCTGCAACCTGGCTGCGAGTGCCAGGGCTCTGGTCGCGACGTTGACCGGTGGCCCAGGCTTTCACACCCGACAGTTTGCGCCGCAGTGGTTCGATCTTGCGCACGCCGCAGCATTCGCCGTGACCGTCCCGATAAAAGCTGAACAAGCCTTTCTCTTTGACGAAAGGTTCGAGCTTTTGCTGATCAGGGGTCATGATTTCGATATCGATCTTGTAGTGCTCACGGACCTGTTCGATGAAGCGATAGGTTTCCGGGTGCAGGCGACCGGTGTCCAGGCTGAATACTTTGACGTTCTTGTTCAGTTTCCAGGCCATGTCCACCAGCACCACATCCTCGGCGCCGCTGAACGAAATCCACAGCTCGTCACCGAAATGCTGGAAGGCTAGTTTGAGGATGTCCTGTGCCGACTTGTTGGCGTAGGTCGCGGCGAGTTCGGCGACATCGAAGGGTGTGCTCATCAGGCGGTTTCCTAAATATGGCGCTTAGGCGCTCGTAATGACGCGAATGTTAACAAAAACTGTCGTCGAATTGGCCTGCGGGTTGTGCGCAATCCCGTAGGACCGGCTTTAGCCGGGAGAGCGATATCTTTAGCGGAGACAGTTTGGTGAATGTACCGACGGCCTCCCGGCTAAAGCCGGTCCTACGGGATTGCAGGCCGCATAGAATCTCCCACAGGAAGCGAATTACATCGGTGGTTAAAGCGCTTCCAGCGTATCCAGCAAAACCCGGACCTTGGTAAACGACTCCTGATACTCGGCTTCGCAGTCGGAGTCCGCAACGATTCCGCCACCGGCCCAGCAGGAGATCTTGCCGTCCCTTGCCAGCAGACTGCGAATCGCGATGGAGCTGTCCATCTCGCCACGCACGTCGAGATACAGCAATGAGCCGCAGTACAGGCCGCGGCGGGTAGGTTCCAGTTCATCAATGATCTGCATGGCGCGAATTTTTGGCGCGCCGGTGATGGAGCCACCAGGAAAGCTGCCTGCGATCAAGTCCAGCGCGTCGTGATGGTCCGCCAGCTCACCCACCACGCTGCTGACCAAGTGGTGCACGTTGGGGTAGCTCTCCAGGCTGAACAGTTCCGGCACTTTCACTGAGCCAATACGGCAGCTGCGCCCCAGATCGTTGCGTAGCAGGTCGACAATCATCAGGTTTTCTGCACGATCCTTGGTGCTGGAGAGCAGTTCCTGTGCATAGGCCTGGTCTTCGGTGCTGTCTTTGCCACGAGGCCGTGTGCCTTTGATGGGCCGGGTTTCGACGTGGCCCTGGCTGACCTTGACGAAGCGTTCAGGTGAAAGGCTCAGTACCGCGTCGCCATCTGGCAGTGCCTGATAACCGGAAAACGGGGTAGGGCAGGCCTGCCGCAATGCGCAGTAAGCCGCCCACGGGTCGCCTTCGTAGCGGGCCTGGAAGCGCTGAGTCAGATTCACCTGATAGCAGTCGCCTGCGTGGATGTAGGCCTGGATGCGTTCAAAGGCTTCACGGTAAGCGCTGGCACTGATTGAGGTCTCGAACTGGCCGACGAGGGCGAAGAGGTTCGGCTCGGATGCGTGCTGAGCGCTGAACAGCGCAATCAGCCGTTGCCGCTCGGCGTCTGCAAGCGACGGGTGAAACACCAGTTGGCTGGTCTGCTGTTGATGATCGCTGATCAATGCCCAGGCATAGAGTCCCAGTCGTGCGTCGGGAAGTAGCAGGTCATCAAGCGCAGCGCCGGATTGTGCTTCCAGGCGGCGACCGAAGTCATAACTGAGGTAACCGATCAAACCGCCTGCGAATGGCAACTCACAGTGGGCTGGCAACTGCGCCTGGCCGAGGGCGTTCAAGCCATCACGCAAGCGCTGGAAAAATCCGCTGCCGGTTTCTGCGCTGTCCGGCACGAATGTTTGCACGGGCCAGGCGCTGAGCAGGTCGTAGCGGCCGCGGTCGGCAGTCGGCCTGCCGCTGTCGAGAAGAATGGCGCCCGGGGCGTGAAGGATGCGTTGGAAATAATCCGCTGGGTCGGCGCGATAAGGCAGCGAATAAAGTAAGCAGTCAGGCATTCGAGGGTGTCAGTTCGGAGCGCGGGACGGGGATTGTAGTCCTCCGTCGGGATCGCTCCTAGGGGGGCGTCGTAATTGGGCTGTTACGAGTGTCATTACGGAGTGGCTGAGTGCTCAGGGCACCTGCACATGACCAAACAACTCCTGAACAAACTGTACGCGCTGCTCGGGTGTTTCCTGCTCGCCATTGAGAGCCAATTGCTCCAGTCGCGCCTCAACCGCCTGGGTCCGGTGGGTCAGGCCGCAGTCGTTGGCGATCTGGATATTCAGGCCGGGCCGAGCGTTGAGTTCGAGAATCAGCGGTCCTTGCTCCTGATCCAGCACCATGTCGACGCCGATGTAGCCGAGACCACACAGCTCGTAGCACTCGGCGGCCAGCTTCATGAAACCGTCCCAATTGGGCAGTTGAACGCCATCCACGGCGTTGGTGGTGTCCGGGTGTTTGGTGATGATGTTGTTCAGCCAGGTGCCGCGCAGGGTGATTCCCGTGGCCAGATCGACACCGACGCCAATCGCGCCTTGGTGGAGGTTGGCCTTGCCGCCGGACTGCCGGGTGGGCAAGCGCAGCATGGCCATGACCGGATAGCCCATCAGCACGATGATGCGAATATCCGGCACGCCCTCGTAGCTGATGCTTTTGAAAATCTGATCCGGAGTGACGCGGTATTCGATCAGCGCCCGATCCCGATGGCCGCCCAGCGAGTAGAGCCCGGTAAGGATGCTCGACACCTGATGCTCGATCTCCGAGTGGCTGACGATGCGCCCGGAGACAGTGCGGTAGCGACCCTCGAAACGATCGGCGATCACCAGAATGCCATCGCCGCCAGCGCCCTGGGCAGGCTTGATCACAAAGTCGCTGCGGCCGCCAATGATCTCGTCGAGTTTTTCGATTTCCTTCTCGGTGGAAATAACCCCGTACATTTCGGGCACGTTGATGCCCGCGGCAATGGCTCGTTCCTTGGTGATGATTTTGTCATCGACAATCGGATACAGACTGCGCTTGTTGTACTTGAGCACGTAGTCGGCGTTGCGTCGGTTGATGCCCATGATGCCCCGGGCTTCCAGCGCCTTCCAGGTTTTCCACCAGCCGATCATTTGGCTTCTTCTTGCTTGGATTCTTCCTTGAGGAAGGCTTTGAAGCGAACCAGTTCAGTCAGGCGATAACCGCGATAGCGACCCATGGCCAGCATGAAACCCACCAGAATCAGCAGCACTGCCGGGAAGGTGAAGACGAAATAGATCAGCGCTGGCACGCTCATGATGATGTGCGCCAGGGAGGCCGCGAAAAGCGTGCCGATAGCAACTTTCATGGCATGGCCGCCACCGCGCTCTTCCCAGGTGATCGACAGGCGTTCAATGGTCATGGTCAGAATCACCATCGGGAACAGTGCCACTGAAAGGCCGCGCTCCAGACCCAGTTTGTGGCTGAGCACGCTGATGGCCGCAATCAGCACCACCACGAATGTCAGAACCACTGACAGGCGGGGCAGCATTTGCAGCTTCAAATGTTCCAGATAAGAGCGTAACGACAGGCCGAGCGCGGTGATTACCGTGAACAGGATAATGCCGAAGCCAAGCTGGGTTTCCCTGAACGCCAGAGCGATCAGTACCGGGGTAAATGTACCGAGGGTCTGCAGGCCAATGAGGTTGCGCAGGACCAGAATGACCAACACGCCGATCGGAATCATGACCATGATCATGAAGGTATGCTGGGTTTCCAGCGGCAGGCCATACAACGAGTATTCGAGGAAGTCAGCGTCAGTGCTGGCATCGGTCAGCTGTGCCAGGCGAATCGCGTTCATCTCGCTGTTGTTGAGGCTGAACGTGACCAAGGCCTTTTTGCCACCCTCGACGCTGATCAGATTGTCGTCGCCGGTCCACCACAGCAGACGGTCATCAGGCAGGCCTTTTTCGCCGGTGTCCGGGTTGAAATACAGCCAGTCCTTGCCGTTGAAGCTGCGCAGCCAGAGTTCCGGGCTTTGCGGCTGGTCAGCCACGAGACGAATGGTGTGGACCTTTTCCATCGGTACGTGGGCAATGGACAGCAGCAATTCGGTAATGCGTGCTTTGTTGGTGCTGGAGGTATCACCCGCCAGCAGCAGCTTGACGTTGTCATCCTTCAGGTTGTTGACCCGCTTGATGGCTTCAGTGATGAAGGTTTCAACGTCGGCCGAGTGTTGGCGGATGGGAGCGAGCAGTGCTTCGGCAGCGATTTTTTCCGGACCTTCGACAGGAATGCTGTCACGGAAGATCGGACCTTTGGTCTTGAGCCTCTCGCCGCTGTAGCGCTTGGTCAGCACCAGGCGGTAATAGAGTGTCTGATTGCCGGTTGCGCGACGTGCCGACCAGGTGACTTTCCGATTGCCATCGACCCGGTTGACGCTGACGCCGTAATTATTGGAAATGAAGCTTTCGTTGAGGCTGATGAAATCCCGCGCCAGTGGCGGTACGAACATCTGGACCTTCACCGAATCCTTATTGTTGTTGGCAACGAATTCGACTTTGGCGTCGATATTCCACAAATCGTCGGTTTCATCCTCAGTCATGGGGATGCCGAGCGCCAGAATCTGATAGGCCGTGATCGCGATTCCCAGGGCCACCAGGACGCCGATCAGGATTTTCAGATGCAAAGTCAAAGAACGCATGGGTTTACTCGGTGGTTTGAGCAGTAATTTCACAGCCAGGCTTGCCAGCTGCGTACTTAAGGCTTGGGTCGACCAGCGCATCAAAGCGTTTTAGAGCCTCGGAGCCGATCAAAAGCGGATATTGGAAAGCACTTCTGTCCGTCAAGTTCACTTCAATGGTGCGTAAAGATGCACCCATGCACACATCAAGGCTGATCACCGGGCGCGCCGTGTATTTTTTTTCCTCATCCGCGTCGTAATCATCGGCTCGTCGCTTGATCTTGCTGACCCTTGCCAGCGGCCGCTCGATGGGGTGCGCATGGGCATCATCGATCGCCAGATAGAAGCGCACCCAGGTCTCGCCATTGCGTTTGAAATGTTTGATATCCCGTGCGCTCAGTGAAGCAGTCTTGGCGCCGGTGTCGAGTTTGGCGGCAACCTGCAGGTCGATATCGTTGAGCTGAGCGTATTCGTTCAGACCATAAACGGTCTTGTCGGCTGCCATGCCGTTGATTGATAGCAGAAGAAGGCAGAGCAGGGCGGGGAGGGCTTTGAGTGTCATAAATCCTGGCACATTGAGGGCGGTCATCCGGACATCGCCCTTGAGTCGTTTGTTGGCTGGCGCAGTGCTATTACTGACGATCAGTCGGGGCGGCATTCTAGCATGAAGGTGCGTCTCGCTCACTGCGATGATCCTGTGGGAGCCGGGCTTGCCCGCGATAAGGCAACCGCAATACCTGGATCTTTTGGTGCCCTTGTCGCGGGCAAGCCCGGCTCCCACAAACTAGTGTGCTGTAAAGATATTGTCGACACTCTCAAGGTTTTCTTTGACTGCTGGATGATCTATAGCTAACTTTAGTTGAAATAATTCAGGCAGTGTCGACAATGTTGGATTCAGCCGTAAGCGCTGCTCCAGTGGCAGATGACCCGGAAACCCTCTCCGAAAACGTCTTTCGTCGCATTCAGTCCGCCATCATCAAAGGTGAGATCGCTCCCGGCAGCAAGATTTCCGAGCCTGAACTGGCGCGCACTTACGGCATCAGTCGTGGCCCTTTGCGTGAGGCCATTCATCGTCTGGAAGGTCAACGGCTGCTGGTGCGGGTGCCGCATGTGGGTGCCCGTGTGGTTTCCCTCAGTCATGCCGAACTGATCGAACTTTACGAAATCCGCGAGTCCCTCGAGGGCATGGCCTGCCGTCTGGCGGCCGAGCGCATGACTGCGGAGGAAATCGATGACTTGCGCCGCGTGCTTGAAACCCATGAACGTGATGCCGCGTTTCAGGCCGGAGTCGGTTATTACCAGCAGGAAGGGGATTTCGATTTCCATTACCGGATCATCCAGGGCAGCGGCAATAAAACCCTGACGCAAATGCTCTGCGGCGATCTTTATCAACTGGTGCGTATGTACCGCATCCAGTTCTCCGCAACGCCCAACCGGCCTCGTCAAGCCTTCGCCGAACACCATCGCATTCTCGACGCCATCGCCGACCGTGACGGCGAGCTGGCCGAACTGTTGATGCGCCGCCACATCGGCGCCTCCAAACGCAATATCGAGCGGCACTATTTAGAGCAGTGTTCCCTGCAACAGCCTGCCCCAACCCGAGGTGAATAATGAATTCCAATAAAACCACTCCTGGCCAACGTTTTCGTGATGCGGTTGCCAGCGAGCATCCGCTGCAAGTGGTCGGCGCGATCAATGCCAACCATGCGTTGCTGGCCAAGCGCGCCGGGTTCAAGGCGATCTACCTGTCGGGTGGCGGGGTGGCGGCGGGCTCTCTGGGCATTCCTGATCTGGGTATCACCGGCCTGGATGACGTCCTGACTGACGTACGCCGTATCACCGATGTCTGCGATTTGCCTTTGCTGGTAGACGTTGATACGGGTTTTGGCTCTTCGGCCTTCAACGTCGCACGCACCGTGCGCTCGATGATCAAGTTCGGCGCGGCGGCGATCCACATTGAGGATCAGGTGGGTGCCAAGCGCTGCGGCCATCGTCCAAATAAAGAAATCGTGACCCAGCAGGAAATGGTCGATCGCATCAAAGCAGCCGTGGACGCCCGCACCGATGACAGTTTCGTGATCATGGCCCGCACAGACGCGCTGGCGGTGGAAGGGCTGGAATCAGCCCTTGAGCGTGCGGCTGCGTGCATCGAAGCGGGTGCCGACATGGTCTTCCCCGAAGCCATCACCGAGCTGGACATGTACAAGCTGTTTGCCTCGCGGGTCAAAGCACCGATTCTGGCCAACATCACCGAGTTTGGCGCCACGCCGCTGTTCACCGTGGACGAGCTGCGCAGCGCTGATGTGTCCTTGGTGCTCTATCCTTTATCGGCGTTCCGCGCCATGAACAAGGCGGCGGAAAATGTCTACGGCGCGATTCGCCGCGATGGCAGCCAGAAAAATGTGGTCGACACCATGCAGACCCGCATGGAGCTTTACGACGCAATTGATTACCACACCTTCGAGCAGAAGCTGGATGCGCTGTTTGCGCAGAAGAAAGGGTAAGGCGCGACGACCCGGTAGGAGCCAACTTGTTGGCGAAGCGTCGGGTCTGACACCGCCTCGCCAACAAGTTGGCTCCTACCGGGAGCTCTGAGTTCTCAACGAATTGCCAAATCCCTAAAAAATCCAAAATTGGAGAGAGCAATGGCTGAAGCAAAAGTATTAAGCGGCGCGGGCCTGCGTGGTCAGGTTGCCGGGCAGACTGCTTTGTCTACCGTGGGCCAGACCGGTGCCGGTTTGACCTACCGGGGCTATGACGTAAAAGAGCTGGCTGCCGAAGCGCGTTTTGAAGAAGTCGCCTATCTGTTGTTGTATGGCGAGCTACCGACTCAGGCGCAACTGGATAGCTACCTGGCGAAGCTGAAAAAGCTCCGTGACCTGCCGCCAGCCTTGAAGGAAGTCCTCGAGCGGATCCCTGCTGATACCCACCCAATGGACGTCATGCGCACTGGCGCGTCGATGCTGGGCACGCTGGAGCCGGAAGCCAGCTTCAAGCAACAGCGTGATTCAACTGATCGCCTGCTCGCGGCCTTCCCGGCGATCATGTGTTATTGGTATCGCTTCAGCCACGACGGCAAGCGGATTGATTGCGTGACCGACGAGGACTCTATTGGCGCGCATTTCCTGCATCTGTTGCTGGACAAGAAACCCAGTGACCTGCATCGCAAGGTCATGGACGTTTCCCTGATCCTCTACGCAGAGCACGAATTCAATGCCTCGACCTTCACGGCGCGGGTCTGTGCCTCGACGCTGTCCGACCTGTTCTCATGCATCACGGCGGCGATTGGCACGTTGCGCGGTCCGTTGCACGGCGGCGCCAATGAAGCGGCCATGGAGATGATTCAGCGTTTTGACTCTGCCGAAGACGCCATCAAAGGCACCCTTGGCATGCTGGAGCGCAAAGACAAAATCATGGGCTTTGGTCACGCGATCTATAAAGAGTCGGATCCGCGTAATGAAGTGATCAAGGGTTGGGCGAAAAAGCTCGCCGAGGAAGCGGGCGACACCGTGTTGTACCCAGTGTCTGAAGCCATCGACAAAACCATGTGGGAGCAGAAAAAACTGTTTCCCAACGCCGACTTCTACCATGCCTCGGCGTACCACTTCATGGGCATCCCGACCAAGCTGTTCACACCGATTTTCGTTTGCTCACGCCTGACTGGCTGGGCGGCGCACGTGTTCGAACAGCGTGCCAATAACCGCATCATCCGACCCAGCGCCGAGTATGTCGGCGTGGAGCAGCGCAGTTTTGTGAGTATCGATAAGCGCTGATTATAAAAATGTTCAGGTAAGGGCTGCCCCGGTGTCCATGGCATCGCGCTGTCTCGCGGCAAACATTGGACCTGTAGGAGCTGCCGAAGGCCGCGATGGCGTTGTGTCAGATGAACGCTTCGCAGCCTTCGGCAGCTCCTACAGAGTGAGATGAGTTTGTTGCCCCTTATAAGAGCTCCCACCATTTCCGTGATTGAGGCCCAGCGCCATGAATTCAGAACACCGCAAACCCTTGCCCGGCACTTCACTGGACTATTTTGATGCACGTGAAGCAGTGGATGCCATCAAACCCGGCGCTTACGACTCCTTGCCCTATACCTCGCGAGTGCTGGCGGAAAATCTGGTGCGGCGCTGTGATCCGGCCACCCTGAGCGCATCCCTTTCACAGTTGATCGAGCGCAAGCGCGACCTGGACTTCCCGTGGTTTCCGGCCCGAGTGGTGTGTCACGACATTCTTGGCCAGACGGCGCTGGTTGACCTGGCCGGCCTGCGTGACGCCATCGCGTTGCAAGGAGGTGACCCGGCATTGGTCAATCCGGTGGTGCCGACGCAGTTGATCGTCGACCATTCTCTAGCGGTTGAGCATGGCGGTTTCGAACCTGATGCCTTCGAACGTAACCGGGCGATTGAAGATCGCCGCAACGAAGACCGTTTTCACTTCATCAACTGGACCAAAAAAGCCTTCAAGAATGTCGATGTGATCCCGCCCGGCAACGGCATCATGCACCAGATCAATCTGGAGCGAATGTCGCCTGTGATACATGCACTGGAGGGCGTGGCATTTCCGGACACATTAGTCGGTACCGACAGTCATACGCCTCATGTGGACGCGCTGGGTGTGATCGCCATTGGCGTCGGCGGGCTGGAAGCCGAGAGCGTCATGCTCGGCCGGGCGTCGTGGATGCGCCTGCCGGACATCATCGGCGTTGAGCTGGTGGGCAAACGTCAGCCGGGTATCACGGCCACTGACATTGTGCTGGCCGTGACCGAGTTTCTGCGGGCCGAGAAAGTCGTGTCGTCGTACCTGGAGTTTTTCGGCGACGGTGCCAACGCGCTGACCGTGGGCGACCGAGCAACGATCTCCAACATGACGCCTGAATTCGGCGCGACGGCGGCGATGTTCTACATCGATCAGCAAACCCTTGATTACCTGACCCTGACCGGGCGCGAGCCCGAGCAAGTCAGGCTGGTCGAAACCTACGCTAAACAGACTGGCCTGTGGGCCGACAGTCTGAAAACCGCCGAGTACGAGCGTGTGCTGAAATTCGACTTGTCCAGCGTCGTACGCAATATTGCTGGACCCTCCAATCCTCATCGCCGGGTGCCAACTTCCGAACTGGCCGCGCTGGGAATTTCCGGCGTGGTGGAAAATGAACCGGGTCTGATGCCCGACGGCGCGGTGATCATCGCGGCGATCACCAGTTGCACCAACACCAGCAACCCACGCAATGTCATTGCTGCGGGTCTGCTGGCGCGCAATGCCAACGCTGCTGGTCTGACCCGAAAACCCTGGGTCAAATCGTCGTTGGCGCCGGGTTCCAAGGCGGTGCAGTTGTATCTGGAGGAAGCCAATCTGCTGCCGGAGCTGGAAGCCTTGGGCTTTGGCATCGTCGGTTTTGCCTGCACCACCTGTAACGGTATGAGCGGCGCGCTGGATCCGGTCATCCAGCAGGAAGTCATCGACCGGGATCTGTACGCCACGGCGGTATTGTCCGGTAACCGCAACTTTGACGGGCGCATTCATCCTTATGCCAAGCAGGCCTTCCTGGCGTCACCGCCCCTGGTGGTGGCCTATGCGATTGCTGGCACCATTCGTTTCGATATCGAGAAGGATGTCCTCGGCATCGACAAGGCAGGTAATCCGGTCACGTTGAAAGACATCTGGCCGAGTGACGAGGAAATCGACGCGGTGGTCAAAGCCAGCGTCAAGCCGGATCAGTTTCGTCAGGTTTACATCCCGATGTTCGAGATCAAGGCCGACGACGGTGAGCGGGTCAAACCGCTTTATGACTGGCGTGCGCCAAGCACTTACATTCGACGTCCGCCTTATTGGGAGGGCGCGCTGGCGGGGGCTCGTCCATTGAAAGGCATGCGTCCGCTGGCCGTGCTCGGCGACAACATCACCACTGATCACTTGTCACCGTCCAACGCGATCATGCTCGACAGCGCTGCCGGGGAATATCTGGCGAAAATGGGCCTGCCGGAAGAGGACTTCAACTCGTACGCGACGCATAGGGGCGACCATTTGACCGCGCAGCGTGCGACCTTCGCCAACCCCAAGCTGATCAACGAAATGGTGCTGATCGACGGCAAGGTCAAGCAGGGCTCGCTGGCACGTATCGAGCCGGAAGGTCAGGTCACGCGAATGTGGGAGGCGATTGAAACCTACATGGAGCGCAAGCAGCCGCTGATTATTATTGCGGGCGCAGATTACGGCCAGGGCTCCTCTCGTGACTGGGCGGCCAAAGGTGTGCGGCTGGCGGGTGTCGAAGCCATCGCTGCCGAAGGTTTCGAGCGCATACACCGCACCAATCTGGTGGGCATGGGCGTTCTGCCGCTGGAGTTCAAGCCGGGTGTCGATCGCCATACGCTTGGCATTGATGGCAGCGAAACCTTCGATGTAGTCGGCGAGCGTATACCCCGCAGCACCTTGACATTGGTGATCCACCGCAAGAATGGTGAGCGAGTCGATGTGCCGGTGACCTGCCGTCTTGATACGGCTGAAGAGGTTTCGATCTACGAAGCGGGCGGGGTTTTGCAGCGCTTTGCGCAGGATTTTCTTGAGGCGGCCGAGACGGTTTGATCACTTGTGGGATTAGTTTCTGTTGAAGCGAGGCTTGCCCGCAAAGGCCATCTTTGAGTTTTAGGAAGTCTATGTCTGATCTGGCCTCTTCGCGGGCAAGCCTCGCTCCAACGGGTCCAGTTCAGCGCGTAGCGTCCGGACCCAATCAAGTGAGGACAATGATTTCATGATTCATAAAGCACAAATAAAAATCCCCGCCACCTATATGCGCGGCGGTACCAGTAAAGGCGTGTTCTTCAAGCTGGCGGACTTGCCCGAAGCAGCGCAGGTGCCAGGTGCGGCTCGCGATGCTTTGCTGCTGCGGGTCATCGGCAGCCCGGATCCGTACGAAAAGCAGATCGACGGGATGGGTGCTGCGACTTCCAGTACCAGCAAGACGGTTATCGTGTCGCGCAGCAGTCGGGCGGATCACGACGTGGATTACCTGTTCGGTCAGGTCTCCATCGACAAGCCCTTCGTGGACTGGAGCGGCAATTGCGGGAATCTTTCTGCCGCAGTGGGCCCATTTGCGATAAGTAGCGGCTTGCTGGACGCCTCGCGGGTTCCCCAAAACGGCGTTGCCGTGGTGCGGATATGGCAGGCAAATATCGGCAAGACAATTATTGCCCATGTGCCCATTACTGACGGCGCGGTGCAGGAAACCGGCGATTTCGAACTGGATGGCGTGACCTTCCCGGCAGCCGAAGTGCAGCTGGAGTTCCTCGATCCAGCCGCTGACGAGGAGGGCGCGGGTGGTTCAATGTTCCCTACCGGCAATCTGGTGGATGAGCTGGAGGTGCCAGGTGTTGGCACGTTCAAGGCCACGTTGATCAACGCTGGCATCCCGACCATTTTTGTTAACGCTCGAGACATCGGCTACAGCGGTTGTGAATTGCAGGGCGATATCAATAGCGACCCTAAAGCGCTGGCGATGTTTGAAGCGATCCGCGCCCACGGCGCGCTGCGCATGGGCTTGATCAAGCATCTGGAAGAAGCTGCAACCCGCCAGCACACGCCGAAAGTCGCGTTCGTGGCAGAAGCTGCTGACTACATCGCGTCCAGCGGCAAGCCGGTAGCTGCCAGTAATATCGACCTGCTGGTGCGGGCCATGTCCATGGGCAAGTTGCATCACGCCATGATGGGCACCGCGGCGGTAGCGATCGGCACAGCCGCAGCGATTCCCGGTACGTTGGTCAATCTGGCAGCGGGTGGCATTGAGCGTGAGGCGGTGCGCTTCGGACATCCATCCGGCACCTTGCGGGTCGGGGCTCAGGCGCTGCAGAGCATTGGCGAATGGAAAGTCACCAAAGCCATCATGAGCCGTAGCGCGAGGGTGTTGATGGAGGGTTGGGTGAGAGTGCCGGGTTAGGCGAATGAGGTGCTGCAGGAGCGCGCTTGCCCACGATGGCGTCAGATCAGTCAATTGATTTTTTGCTGACACACCGCCTCGCGGGCAAGCGCGCTCCTACAGGCGGGCGGCGCAGGCCTATTTAAACCGTCGCTCAACCCCTTTCTCCACCAGCACCTTGGCCGAGATTTCTTCCACTGAGAAATGGGTGGAGTTGATGTGCGGGATGTTTTCCCGGCGGAACAGGCTTTCCACTTCACGAACTTCGAATTCGCACTGGGCGTAGCTGGAATAGCGGCTGTTGGGCTTGCGTTCGTGGCGAATGGCGGTAAGGCGATCTGGATCAATAGTCAGGCCGAATAATTTGCTACGGTGTTCCTTCAGCGCATTTGGCAGTTGCAGGCGCTCCATATCGTCTTCGGTCAGTGGGTAGTTGGCAGCGCGAATGCCGAATTGCATGGCCATGTACAGGCAGGTCGGGGTTTTACCGCAGCGCGACACGCCCACCAGAATGATGTCTGCCTTGTCGTAGTAGTGCGTACGGGCACCGTCGTCGTTGTCCAGCGCAAAGTTCACCGCCTCGATCCGCTCCATGTAATTGGAGTTGTGGCCGATGGAGTGCGATTTGCCCACCGAATAGGAGGAGTGTGAACTAAGCTCTTGCTCCAGCGGTGCCAGGAAGGTCGAGAAGATGTCGATCATGAAACCATTGGACGTCGCCAGGATCTCGCGGATGTCCTGATTGACGATGGTGTCGAAGATGATCGGGCGGACATCGTCCTTGTCGGCGGCATTGTTGATTTGTTGTACCATCGCCCGCGCTTTCTCGACGCTGTCGATATAGGGCCTGGTGAACTTGTTGAACGTAATGTTCTCAAATTGCGCTAACAGGCTTTGGCCAAGGGTTTCAGCGGTAATCCCGGTGCCGTCGGAGATAAAAAAAGCAGATCGTTTCATTTGCGCCTTTGGCCTTAAGCTGGTGACGATTGTTGGATATCATAGGCGCGCTTGCGGGCCCGAGTGGTTGGCATTCACAACTTTTTTCCAGGTTTCGGCTTGAGGCCAGGCCAGAACGCGTTCGGGGCCTCGCGGTAGCGGGGCGACCCAGACTGAGCTTTTCCCAACAACAACACAGTTAGTGGAGAGATCACCTTGGTAGAGTACGTAGTTTCCCTCGATAAGCTCGGCGTCCATGATGTGGAGCATGTGGGAGGCAAGAACGCATCCCTCGGCGAAATGATCAGCAACCTTGCAGGTGCTGGCGTTTCGGTGCCCGGTGGCTTCGCCACTACGGCCCAGGCCTACCGTGATTTCCTTGAGCTGAGTGGTCTGAATGATCAGATCCACGCAGCCCTGGACGCTCTGGATGTCGACGATGTCAACGCGCTGGCCAAAACCGGTGCGCAGATTCGTCAGTGGATCATGGAAGCCGAGTTCCCCGAAAAGCTCAACGCCGAAATCCGCACTGCCTTTGCCGAACTGTCGGCAGGCAACCCGAATCTCGCCGTTGCCGTGCGTTCTTCCGCCACTGCTGAAGACCTTCCCGATGCGTCCTTTGCCGGGCAGCAGGAAACCTTCCTTAATATCCGCGGCGTTGAAAACGTCATCCGTGCGGCCAAGGAAGTGTTTGCCTCGTTGTTCAACGACCGGGCCATTTCCTACCGTGTTCACCAGGGCTTTGATCACAAGCTCGTAGCCTTGTCGGCGGGCGTGCAGCGCATGGTGCGCTCCGAAACCGGTACGGCAGGCGTGATGTTCACCCTGGACACCGAATCCGGCTTCCGCGACGTGGTGTTCATCACTGGCGCTTACGGCCTGGGTGAAACGGTGGTGCAGGGCGCGGTCAACCCTGACGAATTCTACGTACACAAGGGCACCCTCGCAGCGGGTCGCCCGGCCATCCTGCGGCGCAATCTGGGCAGCAAGGCCATCAAGATGATCTATGGCGAAGAAGCCAAGGCGGGGCGTTCGGTGAAAACCGTGGACGTCGAGCCTGCTGATCGCGCGCGTTTCTGCCTGACTGACGAGGAAGTCGCAGAGCTGGCCAAGCAGGCGATGATCATCGAGAAGCACTACAAGGCACCGATGGATATCGAGTGGGCCAAAGACGGTGATGACGGCAAGCTGTACATCGTCCAGGCGCGTCCTGAAACCGTGAAAAGCCGCGCCCAGGCGAATGTCATGGAGCGCTACCTGCTGAAGGAAACCGGCACGGTGCTGGTGGAAGGTCGGGCCATTGGTCAGCGCATCGGCGCAGGCAAGGTCCGCATCATCAGAGACGTGTCCGAAATGGACAAGGTCCAGCCCGGCGATGTACTGGTTTCCGACATGACCGATCCGGACTGGGAGCCGGTCATGAAGCGCGCCAGCGCCATCGTCACCAACCGGGGCGGTCGTACCTGCCACGCGGCGATCATTGCCCGTGAGCTGGGCATTCCGGCGGTCGTGGGTTGTGGCAATGCCACGCAACTGTTGCAGGACGGTCAGGGCGTCACGGTTTCCTGCGCGGAAGGCGATACCGGTTACATCTTCGAAGGCGAGCTGGGCTTCGACATCAAGACCAACTCGGTCGATGCCATGCCTGAGCTGCCGTTCAAGATCATGATGAACGTCGGCAACCCGGATCGTGCATTTGACTTCGCTCAATTGCCTAACGCCGGTGTCGGTCTGGCGCGTCTGGAATTCATCATCAACCGCATGATCGGCGTGCACCCCAAGGCGCTGCTCAACTACGACAGCCTGCCTCAGGACATCAAAGACAGCGTCGACAAGCGTATCGCCGGTTACGACGACCCGGTTGGCTTCTATGTTGAGAAGCTGGTCGAAGGCATCAGTACCCTGGCCGCAGCGTTTACTCCTAAAAAGGTCATCGTGCGCCTCTCGGACTTCAAGTCCAACGAGTATGCCAACCTGATCGGCGGCAAGATGTACGAGCCGGAAGAAGAAAACCCGATGCTGGGTTTCCGTGGCGCTTCCCGCTACATCAGCGAAAACTTCCGCGACTGTTTCGAGCTGGAATGCCGTGCCCTCAAGCGTGTGCGTGAGGAAATGGGCCTGACCAACGTCGAGATCATGGTGCCGTTCGTGCGCACGCTGGGCGAAGCCAGTCAGGTTATTGATCTGCTGGCCGAGAACGGTCTGAAGCGCGGCGAAAACGGCCTGCGCGTGATCATGATGTGTGAGCTGCCGTCCAACGCCATTCTGGCTGAGGAGTTCCTCGAGTACTTTGACGGCTTCTCCATCGGTTCCAACGATTTGACCCAGCTGACACTGGGGCTGGACCGTGACTCCGGGGTTATCGCGCATCTGTTTGACGAGCGTAACCCAGCAGTGAAGAAGCTGCTGTCCAATGCCATTCAGGCCTGTAACAAGGCTGGCAAGTACATCGGCATCTGCGGTCAGGGTCCATCGGACCATCCGGATCTGGCCCGCTGGTTGATGGATCAGGGCATTGAAAGCGTTTCGTTGAACCCGGATTCCGTGCTGGAAACCTGGTTCTTCCTGGCTGAGGCTCAGGCCCCGGTCTGATGTGATTGAGTGGAGCCCCGGTTCATCTCGGTGAGCCGGGGCTTTTTTACGTTTACCACGGACGGTTTTCACACCGACCTTTGATTGTTTGAGCAATATGCAAAGCAGCAGCACTCTCTTTCCTGTGGCTTTGATCAGCGCAGAACGTTGTGGCGATCTGATCGAAGACGTTTACCGCCTCAAGCCCGCCAACAGTCCCGATTACAGCGTCGAAATTGCGGTGACCCGGCTGGGTCTGGTCGCGCAGCCTGATGTTCGCGGTGTGCCGGTCATTCTGATGCACGGCAGCTTTTCCAACCGGCGCTTCTGGTATTCCCCTAAAGGCATTGGCCTGGGTGCCTATCTGGCGCGAGCCGGTTTCGATGTATGGATCCCGGAAATGCGTGGTCACGGTCTGTCGGCGCGTAACCAGGCGTACCGTTCCAATCGTGTCGCTGATTACGCCCGCTATGACGTACCCGCCATTGCGGCATTCGTGCGGGAGCAGAGCGGGCAGATTCCGCACTGGATCGGCCATTCCCTGGGCGGCACCACTCTGGCGGCTGCGCTGGGCGGGCAGTATCTTGGCCCACCTGGTGCAGCCTCCGTTGCCTTGTTCGGCAGCCAGGTCAGTCGTGATTACTGGCCGCTGAAGATTCCGCCAGTGCAGTGGGCGGGGCGCATGCTGTTGAAGCCGTTTGATCACATTTCCGGCCCGCGTTTCAAGCGGGGTCCAGAGGATGAGCCCATCGGTCTGGTGCTGGAAAGTATGCGTTGGCATGGAATGTTCGGCCGCTTCGGTGACCGCGAGACGGACTGGTGGGCAGGTTTGTCCAGCGTTGAAGTGCCGGTGCTGGCGGTTGCCGCCGTTGGCGACCATCAAGACCCGGTCTGGGCGTGCCGCAAGCTCTTTGATCAGGTGGGATCGCAACAGCGCAAATTCCTCTGCCTGGGGCGTGAGCAGGGTTTCTCGCAAGATTTCGACCATGTACAGATGCTGGTCAGCAAAAGCGCCCAGCGCGAGGTCTGGCCGTTGGTCCCGGAATGGCTGAACGACGGCTGCCTGGCTGTACAGGAGCTGTCACAAACGCCGATGGCCGTTGGCGAGTGACTTCGGCGTATTACACTGGGCGCAGATTGCAACTCCATCAGGACGCGAAATGCATTTCAGTCAAAGGCTGTATCAGTTAAAGGTCGCGAAGCTGGATACGTTTTGATCTTATGAGCTACGGTTCATAGGCAGACACATCATAAGACGCTGATCTTTCACTGACAGGAGTACCACCATGCATTACCTCACTCCCGACCTGTGTGACGCTTATCCGGATCTGGTTCAGGTTCTTGAGCCGATGTTCAGCAATTTTGGTGGCCGTGATTCATTTGGCGGCGAAATCGTGACCGTCAAATGCTTTGAGGACAACTCGCTGGTCAAGGAGCAGGCCGAGCTGGACGGGAAGGGCAAGGTGCTGGTGGTCGACGGCGGCGGTTCGCTGCGTTGCGCGCTACTCGGTGACATGATTGCCGAGAAGGCCGCACACAACGGCTGGCAAGGTATGGTGATCTACGGCTGTATCCGCGACGTGGATGTCCTGGCGCAAACGGATCTGGGCGTACAGGCTCTGGCCAGTCATCCCCTGAGAACCAACAAGCGCGGTATTGGTGAACTGAATGTGGTGGTGACCTTTGCCGGGGTCACGTTCCGTCCGGGTGAATATGTGTATGCCGACAACAATGGTGTGATTGTTTCACCGTCGCCTCTGACAATGCCCGAATAAGCGAAGTATTAATGTTCGACGAAACAAACGCGCAGTGGGGGCTGGTTCATGCCCTCGTTTTGGACGGTAAAGGCGGGGCACGCTTCATCGCTCGGACCGAACTGGATTGCCTGCAATTGCAGCCGCACGAAAGTGTATGGCTGCATTGGGACCGTGGTCATCCGCAAACTCATACATGGCTGCGGACGGCCAGCGGTCTGAGCGAGTTCGCCTGTGACCTTTTGCTCGAGGAAAATACCCGGCCGCGCTTGCTACCGCTGCCAGACGAAAAACTGCTGCTGTTTCTGCGTGGGGTCAATCTCAATCCTGGGGCTGAGCCGGAGGACATGGTCTCGGTACGGATCTTTGCCGCAGCCCAGCAAGTTATTTCCTTGCGCTTGCGACCATTACGCGCCACGGACGAGCTGATTGAACAACTGAACGAAGGCAAGGGCCCTAAAACGGCTTCTGAACTGATCCTTTATCTCGCCCAATACCTGACCGACAAGGTTCAGGCGCTGGTGGGTGACCTCACCGAATCAGTGGATGAAGAGGAAGAAAAGATAGATGCCGACGAACGGTATACCCCTGATCATGGCAAAATGCTGCATATTCGTCGCCGGGCTGCGGGACTGCGGCGTTTCCTCTCTCCACAGAGGGAGATTTACGGACAGTTAAGTCGCAGCAAGTTGCCATGGTTCGTTGACGATGACGCTGATTACTGGAACGAGCTGAACAACAGCCTGACGCGTTATCTCGAAGAGCTTGAATTAACCCGCGAGCGAGTGGGGCTGGTGCTGGAGTCCGAAGACCGGCGTTTGCGGGAGCGGATGAATCACACGATGTACCGCTTTGGCATAATCACAGCAATTTTTCTACCCATGAGCTTCCTGACAGGCTTGCTGGGGATCAACGTTGGCGGGATTCCCGGCTCTGACAGCTCGTACGGATTTCTGGTGGCCTGCGCATTGATCGTCGCGCTGGCTTTAGGGCAGTGGTGGTTGTTTCGGCGCTTGCGCTGGGTTTAGTGTTAAGTTTTTTAACGTGCGTCCAGGGACTGATTTGTGACTCGTCCGAATCGGCATGCGTCTTCACTGGACGTTACGAGAGGTGCCTATGCACGATCCGTTTGAAGAATCATTGCGCGACATGCTCAAGTCCTCATCCTCCAGCCGGGATGATGATGCATGCCTTGGTCGCGTACTGAAGACCGCCAATCGCCAGGTCGGCGCAGGTGTGTTGTTCAGTCTGCTGGGCCGCTGGACTGAAGCGATGATGATCGCTTTGAACAACGGCTCGGCCCATGTTGCACCGGTTTCACGTAAAAAGAATTCTACCGCTCGTCCTGTCGATAAGGCTGATTGAACATGGAATTGGATGTCTGGACCCAGAGTCTGGTTGCCGCAATGACCGCATTGTGGACCAAGGTTGCGATTTTCATCCCGAACCTGTTGGGCGCTCTGGTCGTCGTGTTGCTCGGTTTTGTTGTCGCCAAGCTGCTCGAAACCTTGCTGTCCAAGCTGCTCGCCAAGGTTGGTCTGGATCGTTTGATGGCAGGCACTGGCCTGACCAAGCTGATCAGTCGTGCCGGCGTTCAGGTGCCCATTTCGACGCTGGTTGGCAAAATTGTTTACTGGTTCGTGTTGTTGACCTTTCTGGTTACAGCGGCTGGGTCGCTGGGGCTGGAGCGGGTTTCCGCGACGCTGGACATGCTGACAGGGTATTTGCCAAAGGTATTTGGTGCTGCACTGGTGCTGATGGTTGGGGTGCTACTGGCGCAACTGGTCAACGGCCTGGTGCGAGGCGGTGCCGAAGGAGTAGGGCTTGATTATGCTGCAGGCCTGGGTAGAGTCGCCCAGGGTCTGGTCATCATTATCAGTATTTCGGTGGCGATCAGTCAGCTGGAAGTCAAAACTGACCTGCTCAATCACGTGATTGTGATCGTTTTGATTACCGTTGGTCTGGCAATTGCGCTGGCCATGGGGTTGGGAAGTCGTGAGCTTGCTGGCCAAATACTGGCAGGGATTTATGTGCGGGAGTTGTATCAGGTAGGGCAAGAGGTGCGGATTGGTGATGTCGAAGGGCAGATCGAAGAGATCGGTACGGTGAAAACCACGCTGCTGACAGACGACGGGGAGTTGGTTTCATTGTCCAACCGCGTTCTTCTGGAGCAGCGAGTGAGCAGCCGTTAAGCGGCTAACCTGCTACTCTATGCCGCCACAAATTGCCGCTTCAAGGGCAGTGGCGGCCAATGACCTGACTGTCGGCACGATTTGTTTTGAATAACCCTCAACCGCTATCGATGCGCTACGACCCGAGCGAGCTCTCTGATGAGGAGCTGGTCGCGCGCGCCCACGTCGAATTGTTTCATGTGACGCGGGCATACGAAGAGTTGATGCGTCGCTATCAACGAACACTTTTTAACGTCTGTGCACGTTATTTAGGGAACGATCGTGACGCAGATGATGTCTGTCAGGAAGTGATGCTTAAGGTGTTGTATGGCTTGAAGAATTTTGAGGGTAAATCGAAATTCAAAACATGGCTGTACAGCATCACTTACAACGAATGCATCACGCAGTACAGGAAGGAACGGCGTAAGCGTCGCTTGATGGACGCTTTGAGTCTGGATCCACTTGAGGAAGCGTCGGAAGAAAAGACGCCAAAACCTGAAGAACGGGGCGGACTTGATCGCTGGCTTGTGCATGTGAACCCGATCGATCGGGAGATTCTTGTGCTGCGATTTGTTGCAGAGCTTGAATTCCAGGAGATCGCTGACATTATGCACATGGGCTTGAGTGCAACGAAAATGCGCTACAAGCGGGCTTTAGATAAATTACGTGAGAAATTTGCAGGCATTACCGAAACTTAAGGCGATGCAAATATCTCTAACAACCAGGCAAGTTCTGATAGACTTGCCGATGAGTTGTCCCCTTATTGCGGGACTGCTTTACAATCACCAGATGGGGATTTAACGGATGAAACTGAAAAACACCTTGGGCTTGGCCATTGGTACTATTGTTGCCGCAGCATCTTTCGGCGCTCTGGCTCAAGGCCAAGGCGCAGTCGAAATCGAAGGCTTCGCCAAGAAAGAATACTACGACAGCGCCCGTAACTTTAAAAACGACGGCAACCTGTTCGGCGGTTCGATTGGTTACTTCCTGACCGACGACGTAGAAGTACGTCTGGGTTACGACGAAGTTCACAACGTTCGCAGCGATAGCGGCAAGAACATCAAAGGCTCCAACACTGCCCTTGACGCTCTGTACCACTTCAACAACCCGGGCGACATGCTGCGTCCGTACGTTTCGGCTGGTTTCTCTGATCAAAGCATCGGTCAAGACGCTCGCGGCGGCCGTAACGGTTCTACCTTCGCCAACATCGGCGGCGGTGCCAAGCTTTACTTCACTGACAACTTCTATGCCCGTGCTGGCGTTGAAGCTCAGTACAACATCGACCAAGGCGACACCGAGTGGGCTCCTAGCGTCGGTATCGGCGTAAACTTCGGTGGCGGCTCCAAGAAAGTTGAAGCAGCACCAGCTCCAGTAGCTGAAGTGTGCTCTGACAGCGACAACGACGGCGTGTGCGACAACGTCGACAAGTGCCCGGACACCCCAGCCAACGTTACTGTTGACGCTGATGGCTGCCCAGCAGTTGCCGAAGTGGTTCGTGTTGAGCTGGACGTGAAGTTCGATTTCGACAAATCCGTAGTCAAGCCTAACAGCTACGGCGACATCAAGAACCTCGCTGACTTCATGCAACAGTACCCACAAACCACCACCACTGTTGAAGGTCACACTGACTCCGTCGGTCCTGACGCTTACAACCAGAAACTGTCCGAGCGTCGTGCAAACGCCGTTAAACAGGTTCTGGTTAACCAGTACGGTGTTGGCGCTAGCCGCGTAAACTCGGTTGGTTATGGCGAATCCCGTCCAGTTGCTGACAACGCAACTGACGCTGGCCGCGCTGTTAACCGTCGCGTAGAAGCTGAAGTTGAAGCACAAGCTAAGTAATTAGCCTGCTTTACTCGCTTCAATAGAGAAGCCCGGCTCAGGCCGGGCTTTTCTTTGCCTGCGATTTGAGCGAAAAGATCAGGCCGTTTTGCTTGCTGCCAGATGCAGTAAATCCATCTCCGTTCCCGCCGCGACCGCACCAATCACCAGAATGGCCGGGCTCTTCAATTCGAATAGCGCAGCATCCCGTTGCATCTCTGCCAGTGAGCTACGGCATTCCCGTTGTTGAGGCAGTGAAGCGTTTTCGATCATTGCCACCGGCATGTTCAGCGACATGCCGCCGCTGATCAGGCTGTCACGTATCTCTGCCAGTTTTGCTACGCCCATGTACACGACCAACGTTGTTCCCCCTTGAGCCAATGCTTGCCAGTTCAGGGTGCTGTCATCCTGAGTGTGAGCCGTCACCAGTGTTACGCCGCGACTGACGCCGCGCAGCGTCAGCGAGATACCGCATTGCGTCGCACCCGCCAGGCCTGCGGTTATGCCATTGACCAGTTCCACCTCAACCCCATGGGCCCTCAGCCAGTCGGCTTCTTCGCCGCCACGGCCAAATATGCAGGGGTCTCCACCTTTGAGTCGAACCACGCATTTGCCCTGGCGCACATAGCGAAGCATCAGGCGATGGATGAACGCCTGTGGTGTCGAGCGGCAACCGCCACGTTTACCGACTGCAATCACTCGGGCGGCTGGGCAATGCTCCAAAACGGCGCTGTTTACCAGGTCGTCGATCAGTACCACATCTGCTTCTCGCAAAGCGCGTACAGCTTTGAGGGTCAGTAGCTCCGGATCACCCGGGCCTGCGCCGACCAGCCAGACTTTTGCACTCATGCCGTACACCTCATTAATTGACCGCGACGGCCGTCAGCAGTCGTTTGATTTCCGGCACACAGGAGCCGCACATCGTGCCGCAGCCCAGTTGTGCCTTCAGTTGACCCAGATCCAGACCTTTTTCGATGGCGTCGCACACCGCGTTTTCACTGACGTTCATGCAGTTGCACAACGTCTTGCTGCCGATTGCCTGGGTAGTGCTCGAACCGGGAGCGCTGCTGATCGGGGCAAGCAGCCAGCGGCGTAGCTCGTCATCGATCTCCTTTCCATCCAGCCACAAGCTTTGCAACCAGTCCCTGGCGAGCGTTTCCCCGCCGAGACGGATCGCGGTGACTCGACCTTGATCCAGACGAATGCGTTTGCTGATACCGCGATGGGCATCGTCATAAGCCAGCACCGGGCCGTGATCCAGCCCCAGTAAATGGTCAATTCGATCCAGGAGTTCTTGAGCAGGTGCTTCACTGCTGGCTGCACGCAGGGTAAGGGCAGAGCGCTCACGTCCGGCGAGACTCAAGCTGGTGTAAGGAAACTCGTCACACAGTGAGCGCAGGGCATCCAGTCGGAGTTGCACATCACCTTCTATCAGCACAAACAGTCGCCATGGCAGGTCGATCTTGTCGACGCGCACGCCAGAATGCTTCAGCTCAGGCTGTTTGGAGATGGGGTCAAAGGCTGGCTGTGTCAGGAGATTCACGCCGCCCTTGAGAAAACGATCACCCCAGTGCATCGGCATGAAGGCATGACTCGCCCGCAAGCCGTCATCGCTGCCTACCGGCACAATCACGCTGCCGCGTCGGCTTTTCAGGGTGACCAGATCACCGGATTGCAGTCGATAGCGATGCAGGTCTTCAGGGTGCAGACTCAATACCGCTTCGCTGACGTGACCGAACAGGCGCGCAGCGGTGCCGGTGCGACTCATGCCATGCCATTGATCGCGCAGACGGCCAGTATTCAGCGTCAACGGGAAGCGGCTGTCGCGCAGTTCTTTTGGCGCGCTGTACGGTTCGCTGATGAATCTGGCTCTGCCTGTTGGCGTCGGAAATTGGCCGTTCAGATAAAGCCGCGCCGTACCGCAGGTTGCTCCTGCGGGGAATGGCCATTGTTGTGGGCCATGCTGGTCGATAATGTCGTAGCTGATCCCGGACAGATCCAGGTCACGGCCTTGGGTCAGGAGCTTGTATTCGTCGAACAGCGCCTGGGGCGTCTGGAAATCAAAAAGCGCCTTCGCGTCAGGTTGCAGCCGAGCCTGGAGGCGTTGGGCGAAATCAACGGTGATCGCCCAGTCCGGCCTCGTCTCGCCGGGTGCGGCGATCGCTTTGCGTACGTGAGAAATACGTCGTTCGGAGTTGGTGACCGAGCCTTCTTTTTCGCCCCAGCTCGCGGCGGGTAGCAGCAGGTCGGCGAAGCGTGCAGTTTCTGTTGTTCGGAACGCTTCCTGCAGGACCACGAATGGACAGGTATTCAAGGCTTCGCGAACTCGAGTCTGATCAGGCAGCGATTGAGCCGGATTGGTACAGGCGATCCATATGGCTTTGATTTTGCCATTCTGCATCTGCTCGAACAGTTCGATGGCTGATAAGCCGGGTGTTTCTGGCAGCTTATCGATCCCCCAGTACTGCGCCACTTCAGCACGATGCTCGGCGTTGGCGGCTTCCCGATGGCCGGGTAGCAGATTGGACAGGCTGCCAGTCTCGCGGCCGCCCATGGCGTTGGGTTGGCCCGTAAGGGAAAAAGGCCCGGCACCCGGACGTCCAATTTGCCCAGTAGCCAGATGCAGATTGATCAATGCGCTGTTCTTGGCGCTGCCTGCGGTGGACTGATTCAGGCCCATGCACCATAGCGACAGAAAGCTCGGGGCCTGACCGATCCATTGCGCGCAGTCGTGCAGTTGTTGGCGCGAGATACCGCAGGTCTGCGCGACCATTTGCGGCGTGTAATGGTGCACCAGACTTTTCAGTTCGGCGTAGCCTTCGGTGTGCTGATCAATGAAATCCTGATCGACCCAGCCCTCCCACAGCAGCAGATGCAGGATCCCGTGAAACAGCGCCACGTCTGTGCCGGGATTGATCGCCAGATGCATGTCCGCCAGATCGCACGTATCGGTTCGGCGTGGATCGATAACGATGACTTTCATGTCCGGGCGTTGGCTTTTCGCTTCTTCCAGGCGGCGAAATAAGATCGGGTGCGCGTAAGCCATGTTGCTGCCGACGATCATCACGCAATCGCTCAGCTCGATATCTTCATAGCTGCAGGGTGGAGCGTCTGCGCCCAGGCTGCGCTTGTACCCCACCACGGCGGAAGACATGCAAAGGCGGGAGTTGCTGTCGATATTGTTGGTGCCTACCAGCGCTCGGGCCAGCTTGTTGAACGCGTAGTAGTCCTCGGTCAGCAGTTGCCCCGAGATATAGAACGCAACGCTGTCAGGTCCGTGCTTGCGGATAGTTTCGGCAAATACATTAGCAGCGTGATCCAGAGCGGTGTCCCAATCCGTAACCGCTCGCGCAAGACTTTTGCTCAGGCGCAATTCCGGGTACAGCGCCCTGGCATTGAGGTCGCCCGTCAGGTGCAAGGTCGAACCCTTGCTGCACAGCTTGCCGAAGTTAGCCGGGTGCGCGGGATCTCCGCTGACGCCGATGATGTTGCGTCCGTCATGTTCGATCAGTACGCCGCAGCCGACCCCGCAATAGCAGCAGGTGGATGCGGTGGTTTGCGTCGCGGGCGCCGGGATGCTGGTCAGGCGCATAGCGCGATGTCCTTTTGCGGCGTGGTGGCTTCGCCGAACATCAGTTGGTCACGTAGTCCGCTGATTGATTGCCCGCTGCGGATCAGGCGCAGATACCAGCCGCCGTCCGTGGTATCGCCGTACAAGCAAGCGCCCACTAGCACGTTGTCTTTGATTACCAGTTTTTTATAGCGCCCGCTGATGGGGTCCAGCAAAGTGATGGTTTCGGTGCCTTCGCCACCCATGAAGTCCCCGGCAGAAAAAAGGTCAATGCCGGTCACTTTCAATTTGGTCGAAGTGACCGAACCTTTGTAGCGAGCGAAGCCCAGTTGCGCGAGATGATTGGCGCAGACTTTGGCTTGCTCGAACAGCGGTGCTACCAGGCCGTAGGCCGTACCGCGATGACTTGCGCACTCGCCGATGGCATAAATACGCGGGTCGTAGGTTTGCAGGGTGTCATTGACCAGAATCCCGCGATTGCAGGGCAGTCCAGCCAGTTCTGCCAGCTCGGTTGCCGGGCGAATGCCTGCTGCCATGACCACCAGGTCGGCAGGGATCACGTCACCATTTTTGAATTGCACGGCTTTCACCGCGCCTTTGCCGTTATCCAGCAACGCTTCGGTCTGCTCGTTCAGGCGAAAGTGCAGGCCACGCGATTCCAGGGCGGTTTGCAGCAATTGCCCGGCGGTTTTGTCCAGTTGGCGCTCCAGCAGCCATTTGCCGATGTGGACGACGGTCACGTCCATGCCGCGCATTTTCAGGCCGTTGGCCGCTTCCAGGCCGAGCAGGCCACCGCCGATGACCACCGCGTGTTTCCGGATTTTGGCGGTATGAATCATGATTCGTGTGTCAGCGATATCGCGATAGCCGATCACACCGCTGAGGGCGCTGCCAGGCATGGGCGGCATGAAGGGCGTCGAGCCTGTGGCGATCAGCAGGCGGTCGTAATGCGCGACGGTGCCGTCGTCGGCAATCACCTGGCGTTTCGCGCGGTCGATTTTTACGACCCTGCGGTTGAGCAGCAGTCGAATGTTGTTGCTCAAGTACCATTCCAGATCGTTGAGCACGATGTCCTCGAACTTCTGTTCACCGGCCAGCACCGGAGACAGCATGATGCGGTTGTAATTGGGATGCGGCTCGGCACCGAACACCGTGATGGCGTAGAGCTCGTCGCTGAGTTTGAGCAGCTCTTCAAGCGTTCGAACTCCGGCCATGCCGTTGCCAATCATCACCAGCTTGAGTTTTTTCATTTTGCCTCCGAGAAGCCCGCGAGAGGGTGCTCGACAAATTCTGCACAAACAAAAAAGGCGTCCCGCTAGATATCTAGCGAGGACGCCTTTGTCCGGTCCCGTTCTCTCGGGAAGCTCAGCCTTCGTCTTTGAAGGCTGTAGCGATGTGAGTTGCTTGAGGATGGATATGCAGGGGTTGTGCCAGACTTTGGTATCTACGCAACCCCGTAGGACCGGCTTTAGCCGGGAGGGCGTTGGAGCGTTCTATCAATCTCTTTATCCTGGGATAACGTCCTCCCGGCTAAAGCCGGTCCTACGGGATAGCGTTTCAGCGAGCGAGTGCCGCTTTGGTGCGAATTGCACCGTTGCAGGGCAATCACTGCTCAATGACGCATCAACCAGATAACCCCCACCAGATTCACCAGCAGTGAAACCAGTGCAACCGTGCGCCAGACTTTCAGCGGCTCACGCTCCAGCAGCGGCTGTGCGCGTTTCACCATTGGCCGGTGTTCGGCTTGTTCAAGCTCCAGCAACCATTGCTCTGCGGTTTCATAGCGCAGTTGCGGATCAGCTTGCAGTGCCTTGCTCAGATTGTGATCCAGCCAGTCGGGCAGGTCCGGGCGGTACCGGCTGGCTGGCGTGGGCGTACCGAAGCGTCGATGCTGGAATGCTTCGATTTCGCCGTACGGGTAATGCCCGGTCAGCAGGTAATAAAGGGTGACGCCCGCCGCGTAAATATCCTGCTGTGGAGTGGGTTCGTCGCCCTTGAACGCTTCAGGTGCAATGAAGCTTGGCGTGCCTGGCAACTCGCCCGGCATCAGTGTGGAGAGGCCGGGACAGTAAGCGAGACCAAAATCCAGCAGGCGCAACTCGCCGTTATCGTCGAGCAGCAGGTTTTCCGGTTTGATGTCCCGGTGGATGATATTGCGCCGATGCAGCAAGCCCACGGCACGCAGCAGTTGCGTGGCATGACCCAGCCATTGCGCCACGGAGACCGGGCCGTGCTCTTTGAATGATTGAGACAAACTGCGTCCCGGATGCTCACGCATCACGTAATACAGGTGTTGGCGATCTGGTACTGAATGGGTTTCAGGAAAGAAGCGTCCCGCAACCCGGCGCAAAAACCACTCTTCCAGCAGCAATCCCTGGCCCGCACCGGGTTCGTCATGGCGATTGCCTGGAAGTGTTTTCAGCAGCCAGTGCTGGCTTTGCGCATCGCTGACCCGATACAGCAGCGACTGTCGAGACTCGGCCAGCAGACTGTTTATCTGCCAGCCTTCGAAAGGTTGTCCGGGCTTTAGTACTGGCGGCAGCGGCCATTGTTGAAGCTGAATCATCGCGTCGCCAAGGTCGTCCTGACCCAGCGCATCGACGCGAATCAGCACGGCGCTGGCGTTGTCCTGACTGCCAGCCAGATGCGCGGCGCTGACCAGCGTCTGCACGGCACGATCCGGATCCTCCTGTTCGGCGAGAATCGAGCGAATGCTGGCGTCCCCCAGCGTCGCCCAGACACCATCGCTGAGCAGCAGCAGGCGTTCGCCCTCACGCAGCTCGCCGTCCAGATAATCCATGACCACGTATTGATCCAGGCCCAGTGCGCGTTTGAGCACGTGCTGCATGTCGGGCTGCTCCCAGACGTGGTCTTCACTGATGCGTTGCAGCACTCCGTCGTGCCAACGGTAGGCGCGACAGTCGCCGACGTGGGCCAGCGTGAAGCGCCTGCCACGTAGCACCAGGGCGCTGAGTGTGGTTAGCAAGCCATTGGCCTGCAACCAGCGATTCTGCGCCAGCAGTAGCCGGTCAAGGGATTGGGCGACGCCCCAGGTTTCCGGCGTCGAGTAGTAATCCAGCGCCAGCGCTTGCAAGGTTGATTGCGCGGCGAGGGCGCCATCAACGCATTGACTGACGCCATCAGCAAGGGCAAACAAATAGCCCTTGCTGGCGGCAAGGGCCGGGGCCGGAGTCACCAGGCGCATCGCGTCCTGATTCTCCGCCCGCGGCCCACTGGCGCTGAATTGAGCCAGGCTCAGTTGCAAGCTCATCAAGCGACTCAGACGCGAGCAGCGGTTACTGCTGCCGAACCCCAGGTGGTTCTCCAGCGACGCTTGACGTTAAGCAGGCCGAACCACGCCAGTACGCCAAGAAACGCGAACAACCACAAGCCCATCTGATAATCACCGGTGTGTTGCTTGATCGAGCCCAGACCGGCTGCGAGCAGGAAACCACCGATGCCGCCAGCCATGCCGATCAAGCCGGTCATGACGCCGATTTCCTTGCGGAAACGTTGTGGCACCAGTTGGAACACTGCGCCATTACCGGCACCCAGACCGAGCATCGCTGCAACAAACAACGCCAGTGCCGCCCAGGAACTTGGCAAGTTGAAACCAACGGCCGCGATGCAGATAGCAGCCACCGCGTACATGCCCGCCAGGGTGCGGATACCGCCGAATCGGTCAGCCAGTGCACCGCCCAGTGGGCGCATCAGGCTGCCACCAAAGACGCAGGCTGCGGTGTAGTAACCGGCAGTGACTGGGCTCAGGCCGTATTGGTCGTTGAAGTAGCCGGGCAGGGCGCTGGCCAGGCCAATGAAACCGCCGAAGGTGACGCTGTAGAAAAACATGAACCACCAGCTGTCACGATCACCCAGCGCCTTGAGGTAGTCGCCCATGGACTTGGGTTTCGCCCGCTCCGGCGCATTACGTGCCATCAGCGAAAAAGCGATCAGGGTCAGGACCAGCGGGATGACCGCAAAGCCGAACACGTTGCTCCAGCCAAACGCCGCAGCCAGTACCGGAGCAATCAACGCGGCCAGCACGGTGCCCGAATTACCTGCACCGGCAATGCCCATCGCTTTGCCTTGATGCTCTGCTGGATACCACTGGGAAGCCAGCGGCAGCGCGACGGCGAACGATGCACCGGCAACGCCGAGGAACACGCCCAGCAACAGCGCCTGCTCATAGGTGTGAACGCCCAGATTCCAGGCAGTGAACAGTGCAAGTATTACGATGACCTGACCGATGATCCCGGCGGTTTTCGGCGACAGTTGATCCGCCACAATCCCCATCACAAAACGCAGCAGTGCACCCGCCAGTATCGGCGTGGCCACCATCAGGCCGCGTTGTTGGGTTGTCAGTTGCAGGTCGGTCGCAATCTGCACCGCCAGCGGGCCGAGCAGGTACCAGACCATGAAGCTCAGGTCGAAATACAGAAAGGCGGCGAACAGGGTCGGTTTGTGGCCGGCCTTCCAGAAGCTTGTATTCATTGAACACCTCATCTGCAAAAAGGAAGATCTGTTGTCTCGGGCACGGACCCGAAACGTAAGGGCTTGAAGCTGGAGAGACTTGCAGGTGGGGCGTCCATAACCTCGGCAGCACCACCGACCCCGATCACTGGGACCAAAACGCAAAAAACGCCGCAACCCGATTCGCGTTGGCGAAAGAGGTGTGCGACGTCTTTGTCGTAAAGTGGGGCAACCGCCGTTGGTTACCTGTGTTGATTAATTAGCAAAAGCTGGGCCATCTGGATGGGTGAGATGTTTTCCTGGTTTGTGCGAGCGGACCAGACACCCGACAGGTTGGCCTCACTCTCAGGTTAATGACTGACCTGTGGGACCGAATTCATTCGGGAAGGCGGTATTTCAGACGATAAACAAGCTGCGGGTCGCCGGCCTCTTCGTGAATGAATTCGCACACATGAAATTGCGCTCTTCCGTAGGACCGGCTTTAGCCGGGAGGCGTCGGGAAACCCACCAAATCTTCTTCGCCAGAAATACCGCCCTCCCGGCTAAAGCCGGTCCTACGAGATTGCAGGCCAACATAGATCTCCCGCCGGGATCAACGCTTGCGGGCCAATATAGAATCTCCCTCAGGATTACATTCCAAAATGAGGTGAAGTGTAGAATTCACCCCAACAACTCACTCATAGCGATAATCTGCTCAGCCACCTGAATCAGTTTCTGCTGTTTGCTCATGGCCTGGCGGCGCATCAGGGTATAGGCCTCTTCCTCTTTGCACTCCTTCATTTTCATCAGCAACCCCTTGGCCAGCTCGATGCGTTTGCGCTCGGCCAGTTGCTGGTCCCGTGCCTGAAGTTGTGCACGCAAGGCCTGATCGCTCTCAAAACGGGCCATGGCCACATCGAGAATCGGCTGCAGCCGCTGGGCATGAATACCCTCAACGATGTACGCGCTGACACCGGACTTGATGGCCTGACGCATCACCCCCGGATCATGTTCGTCGGTGAACATCACGATAGGGCGAGGCTGGTCGCGACTGACCATCACAACCTGTTCCATGACATCGCGGCCGGGTGATTCAGTGTCGATCAGGATGACATCCGGGCGAAGCGCTTCAACCCGGGCGGGCAAGTCAATAATCAGCCCGGACTCGTCGATTACTTCAAAGCCCGCTTCACTCAGCGCGGCTTTCAGGCGTCCGACTTTTTTCGCTGTGTCATTGATCAAGAGGATACGCAGCATAATCGTCAGCTCCTCATTGAGTCACGGCGGCGGCCGCGTTGGCCATGGCGTGAAGCTTGAAGCTGCGGGCATAACCAGCTGGGTCTGAACCGTCCCAGACCTTGCCGTCGATCAATTGGCTACTGCGCATCGTTGCCGTCGGAACCGGTATATCCAGTGCCTCTGCGGCCTGACGATAAAGCGCCAGTTGTTGCACGCCTTTGGCGACATTGAGGTAGTCCGGATCTTCACGCAGCAAACCCCAGCGGCGGAACTGTGTCATGAACCACATGCCGTCGGACAGATACGGCAGATTGACTTCGCCATTGCCGTGAAAGCGCAGAGCGTGATGGTCGTGCCATTGGTTACCCAGGCCGTCGCGGTAATCACCCAGCAAGCGGGGTTCGATATAACTGGCGGGAGTGTCCAGATAATCCGCGCCGCTAAGCAATTGCGCGGTGCTGCGCCGATTTTCGTCGCTGGATTCGATGAAGCGACTGGCTTCCAGTACGGCCATGACCAATGCCCGTGCGGTGTTGGGGTTCTGCTCGACAAATTCCCGGGTGCAGCCAAGCACTTTTTCCGGGTGGTTGGGCCAGATTGCCTGGGTGGTGGCGAAGGTGAAGCCCAGTTGCTGATCCACTGCGCTGGCGCCCCAGGGTTCACCGACACAGAAACCATCAATACGACCGGCTTGCAGATGTTCGACCATGCGCGGCGGCGGAACAACCACGCTGGTCACGTCCTGCAAGGGATGAATGCCCTGACTGGCGAGCCAATAATAAAGCCACATGGCGTGATTGCCGGTAGGGAAGGTCTGCGCGAAAGTCAGCTTTGTGCCGCTTTGGTGCGCTTGCTGGTCCAGTGCCTCAGGAGTGATCACGCCAGCTTCTTGTAGCGAACGTGACAGGTTGATGCTCTGACCGTTCTGATTCAGCCCCATGAGCACGGCCATGTCGGTGGCCGCGCTGCCGCCAATGCCTAACTGCACGGCATAGATCAAACCGTAAAGACTGTGGGCAGCGTGGAGTTCGCCACTGACCAGCTTGTCCCGCAGGCTCGCCCAGGACGGTTGGCGCTTGAGGTTCAGGCTCAGGCCATACGGTTGCGCGAAGCCTTGGGTCGCGGCAACGACTATCGAGGCGCTGTCGGACAGCGGCATGAAGCCAATATCCAGGCTGCTTATTTCTGGCGCATCGCTACCAGCTACCCAGGCCAATGGGTCTCGTGTGGGTTCGTTCATAAGTGTCATCTGTCCTCTGCCACGACAACTGCGGGTGGAGCGGGCGAGCCCGAGCCAGGCTGGCAGAAATCTTTCATAAAAAAAGCGTCGTTCAATCCTTTGCCAAAAAGCAAAGACGGAACGACGCCATTGTCGATGCATCGGGCCCTCGTTGGCACGCTGCTATTAGCTTAAGCCAAGCAAGCGATATGCCAGTGCCGTTCTCACCTTGTCGTGGCATAGGTACATGCACAGATTTCATGTCGTGTACATATCCGTTATTGCGGTTGCTGCTGATATTGGTTGCGCTTTTACAGCGCGTCACTTTTGATGGAGCGCAAAAGTAACCAAAACGCTCTTGCCCCACCACTCGGCCCCTCGCTGTCGCTCGGCGTACCCGCCCGCAGATCCTGAACCGTGGGCCGCCGCAACGGGCCATCCATGGCCCAATGCGGCTAACCCGGCGTCCTGCCGGGTTGCCCACGGTTCAGAATCTGCGGGCGGCCAGCGTGGTTTAACGGGGCGCCTAAGATCAAAATCAAAAGCGCGGCGGCCTGACAGCCGTCCTGATGTGTGAACTTTGCGGGCTTCTGTAGGAGCTGCCGAAGGCTGCGATGCGGTTTGTCAGACGTCGAATGCGTTGGTCGTGGTGACGTCTCGCGAACAAGTTCGCTCCTACCGGTCGAGGCGATCCCCGGGGTGAAACCGATGCTCTTGATCTGCTTTTGATTTTGATCTTAGGCGCCCCGTTAAACCACGACGGCCGGAATTCGACATTGCTGCGTGGGGCAAACCGGCAGGGATGCCGGTTTAGCCGCCTCAGGCCATGGATGGCCGGTGGCGGCGGCCCCACGCAGCAATGTCGGATTACGGGTATGCCGAGCGACAGCGAGGCACCCAGTGGTGGGGCAAGAGCCTTTTGCTTACTTTTGGGCTCTATCAAAAGTGAGGCGCCGTAAGGGCGCAACCCCAAAGAAGCCGTTACCGCAGCAATGGATGGTGCTCAATGCAGGGGTTATCTAAATACCTATACCGCAAAAGCCTGCAGGCATGCCTCGCACGCAATCGCACAGACGTCTATAATCGCCGCCCTGAATTCAGCTTCTTACGAGCCGCGCCCGCCCATGTATAACCTGGCCCGCCAGTTACTGTTCAAACTCTCCCCGGAAACCTCCCACGACCTGTCGCTTGATCTGATTGGCGCTGGTGGCCGATTGGGCATCAATGGCTTGTTGAGCAAGGCGCCGGCGCGTCTGCCGGTGAACGTCATGGGCCTGGATTTTCCCAACCCGGTCGGGCTCGCTGCCGGTCTGGACAAAAATGGCGCAGCCATCGACGGGTTTGCCCAGCTCGGTTTCGGCTTCGTTGAAATTGGTACAGTGACGCCACGTCCTCAGCCGGGTAATCCCAAGCCACGGATTTTCCGTTTGCCGCAAGCTGAAGCGATCATCAACCGCATGGGCTTCAATAACCTGGGAGTTGATAACCTGGTGGCCCGGGTTCAGGCCGCCAGCTACAAAGGCATTCTGGGTATCAACATTGGCAAGAACTTCGACACACCGGTCGAGCGGGCAGTGGACGACTACCTGATCTGTCTGGACAAGGTGTACGCCCATGCCAGCTACGTAACGGTCAACGTCAGTTCGCCTAACACCCCGGGCCTGCGCAGCCTTCAGTTCGGTGACTCGCTCAAGCAGTTGCTCGAAGCGTTGCGGGTTCGTCAGGAAGCGCTGACCCAATTGCACGGCAAGCGTGTGCCGCTGGCCATCAAGATCGCACCGGACATGACCGACGAAGAAACCGTGCTGGTTGCCGCTGCGCTGATCGAGTCAGGAATGGATGCTGTGATCGCCACCAACACCACCCTGAGCCGCGTTGGCGTCGAAGGCTTGCCCCATGGTGACGAGGCGGGCGGTTTGTCCGGTGCTCCAGTGCGCGAAAAGAGCACCCATACCGTGAAGATCCTGGCTGGCGAACTGGCCGGGCGGATGCCGATCATTGCGGCAGGCGGTATCACCGAAGGCAAGCACGCGGCTGAGAAAATCGCTGCTGGCGCCAGCCTGGTCCAGATCTACTCCGGCTTCATCTATAAAGGCCCGGCGTTGATTCGCCAGTCGGTGGATGCGATCGCCGCGATGCGCAAATACTGAGGGCAAAAAAAGGGGCTCCCTAAAGGAACCCCTTGGGCTTGCGCCCGGCGCCCGGATGGGACGCTTCTGGTTTTGACACGATTTCAGAGATTTGATGGACTGATCGGAAGTTACCTGGTTATCCGACCGCGTGAAGTTCGTTGAGTCTGTGGATTCCCGCAGTGCCGGTCATACCGTCCCAGTTGTCGCCACGTCCTTCTCGCCAGCCATTGATCCAGGCTTGGCGCACCGACGGTAGAGTAAAAGGGCAAAGCTCACGGGATTTACCATGAACGCCGTACTGATATCCGCGTAAAAATGCTCTTTCCAACGGATCACGCTTAAGTCTTCTCATAGGGTGTTGCCCTCGTTTGTTGACTGTTATGTCCCTGAGACCTCATGTCGAGGTCGGGCAGAAAATTTTCTGCCGTTGGTACCCGCTGCCGGCGTCGCGGGCTTTGGTGTTCTCACCGTTGCGGTGACAACCTGTGGTGATTTCTAACCAATGGATCGAGTGCTGTGAATGATCGTTTTGTCATAAGCACGTCATATTTGTAATAACTGGAACATAAGCAAGCTTGTGTTTCAAAGTTGATTATTTCGGCAGCCCTGAACTGGCAAGGCTTGCAAGAAATGTTGCGACTGTTTCGCAACCGCAGATGATGGCCTGTTGCAAGTAGGCCTAAATCGACGAAGGGTCGCGATGTGACTTTTTATTGCGAAGGTCGTCGTGCTGAATAGTGGTTTTTAAATCTCCCTTGGCCATGATGGTCCAGGGATGACTGCCTTGATGACGTATAGGCTCATGAGGTGGTCTGGCACAAATTGTGTGCCGCGCAGGCGTTCTCCAAGAAAGACGCCTGTTTTAAATCTGGTCGGGCAATGCGTTGCCCGCCGCTTATGGCTAAAGCCCTGGAATACTCATGTCGGACCGTTACGAACTTTTCCTCACCTGTCCTAAAGGCCTGGAAGGGCTTCTTGCAGAGGAAGCCACTGCGCTTGGCCTCGAGGAAACCCGCGAACATACCTCAGCCATTCGCGGCAGTGCCGACATGGAGACCGCTTACCGGCTATGCCTCTGGTCGCGTTTAGCCAACCGCGTGTTGCTGGTCCTCAAGCGTTTCCCGATGAAGGATGCCGAAGACCTGTACAACGGCGTGTTGCATGTCGACTGGCATGATCATCTTGAGCCGGATGGCTCGCTGGCTGTTGAGTTCAGCGGCCATGGTTCAGGCATCGACAACACCCATTTCGGCGCCCTGAAGGTCAAGGACGCTATCGTCGACAAACTGCGCATGCCTGACGGCTCGCGGCCGTCAGTGGACAAGCTGAATCCGGATCTGCGCGTGCATTTGCGTCTGGACCGTGGCGAAGCAATCCTGTCCCTGGACCTGTCCGGCCACAGCCTGCACCAGCGTGGTTATCGCTTGCAGCAGGGAGCTGCACCGTTGAAGGAAAACCTGGCTGCCGCAATTCTGATTCGTGCAGGCTGGCCGCGCATTGCTGCTGAAGGCGGCGCGCTGGCTGACCCGATGTGCGGCGTGGGCACATTTCTGGTTGAAGCGGCGATGATTGCTGCCGACATTGCACCAAACCTCAAGCGTGAGCGTTGGGGGTTCTCGGCATGGCTCGGCCACGTGCCCGCCCTGTGGCGCAAGCTGCACGACGAGGCGCAGGAACGTGCCGAAGCCGGTCTCGCCAAGCCGCCGCTGTGGATTCGTGGCTATGAAGCGGACCCTCGTCTGATTCAACCGGGCCGCAATAACGTCGAGCGTGCCGGTCTCAGCGAATGGATCAAGATTTACCAGGGCGAAGTGGCGACATTCGAGCCGCGCCCTGACCAGAATCAGAAGGGGCTGGTGATCTGTAACCCCCCATACGGCGAGCGACTGGGCGACGAAGCCAGTCTGCTCTATCTCTACCAGAACCTTGGTGAGCGTCTGCGTCAGGCCTGTCTGAACTGGGAAGCCGCGGTATTTACCGGCGCTCCGGATCTGGGCAAACGCATGGGTATTCGCAGCCACAAGCAATACGCTTTCTGGAACGGTGCCTTGCCGTGCAAGCTGCTGCTGATCAAAGTGTTGCCTGACCAGTTCGTGACCGGCGAACGCCGTACTGCCGAACAGCGTCAGGTTGAGCGTGAACACGTCGAGCCGGAAGACACTAGCCCGCTGGTGACCCCTGGCAAATACGAGAAGTTCAACAAGAACGGTAACCCGATCAAACCGGCTCCAGTGGTGATCGAGCAGCCGCGCTTGAGCGAAGGCGGGCAGATGTTTGCCAACCGTTTGCAGAAAAACCTCAAGTTGCTGGGCAAGTGGGTACGTCGTGAGGGCATTGATTGCTATCGCGTGTATGACGCCGACATGCCTGAATACTCGTTGGCCATCGATCTGTATCAGGATTGGGTACACGTTCAGGAATATGCCGCACCCAAGTCCATCGACCCGGAAAAAGCCTCGGCTCGCCTGTTCGATGCACTGGCGGCTATCCCTCAGGCGCTGAATGTCGACAAGAGCCGCGTGGTCATCAAGCGTCGCGAGCGCCAGAGTGGCACCAAACAATACGAGCGTCAAAGTGCTCAAGGGCAGTTTGTCGAGGTCAACGAAGGCGGCGTCAAGCTGCTGGTCAACCTGACGGACTATCTGGACACGGGGCTGTTCCTGGATCACCGCGCCATGCGCATGCGTATTCAGCGCGAGGCTCAGGGCAAACGTTTCCTCAACCTGTTCTCGTACACGGCGACGGCCAGCGTGCATGCAGCCAAAGGCGGCGCGCGCAGCACCACCAGTGTCGACTTGTCCCGGACGTATCTGGACTGGGCGCGGCGCAACCTGTCGCTGAACGGTTTCTCCGACAAGAACCGCCTGGAGCAGGGTGACGTGATGGCTTGGCTGGACGCCTGTCGTGAAGAGTACGACCTGATCTTCATCGATCCGCCGACGTTCTCCAACTCCAAGCGCATGGAAGGGATTTTCGACGTGCAACGCGATCAGGTGCAATTGCTGGATCTGGCCATGGCCCGTCTTGCGCCGGGCGGCGTGCTGTATTTCTCGAATAACTTCCGCAAGTTTGTCCTCGATGAAAATCTTGCACAGCGTTATGCCGTGGAAGACATCACCGCCCAGACCATTGACCCTGACTTCGCCCGCAACAGCAAAATTCATAAGGCGTGGAAAATCACAGCCAGATAATCGGCCCGCGCACATCGATCCGTTCGCATTTGTGATGGATCGATGTGCAATCGGTGTCGAGTCAGGCTAGGCAAAATACTGGCTAATAGCTATAAGTGAGCTACAGCCAGCGTGACGCTTCTCTATGCTGTGGCGTTGCGAGTGTCGAATGATGCCCACGAGTCAGATTCGTCCCAGGATTCTCGGCTTTATCAATGAGCAGGCCTCCGCGTGGGTCGTTGCCGCATTCGCCTTTCTGGTAGGTGCTGCTCTGACTGTATTGTTGGCGTTCGCCAACTTCGAGCTTTATGAACGTCAACTGCGTCAGCGTTTTGATCTGTTGGCCAATGAGCGCTTCAGTCGCATTCAGGAGCGGCTCGACGGCCAGGTTTACCGCCTGGACAGCCTGCGTCGTTTCTTCATGTTCTCCACTGTCGTCACCCGAGCTGAATTCAACGGCTTCGCTGATCCGTTGCTGATCGGCACCGAGGCTTACTCATGGGCGCCAAAAGTGACGAATGCCCAGCGTCACCAGTTTGAACGGCAGACCGTTACAGAAGGGCTGACAGGCTTTTCGATACGTGAAGTGACTCAAGAAGGCGTGCTTGCACCTGCGGACGTACGCTCTGATTACTTTCCGGTTCTGTTTACGCGTTCGCGCAGCACCGAGCCTTTGCCACTGGGGTTTGATATCGGCTCCGAGAGCGTTCGCCGTAGCGCTGTTGATCTGGCGGGCAAGTTGGGTGCTATGGTCGCGACACCGCGCATGAGTCTAGTGGCGCTGGAGCCGGGCAACTCCAGTGGGGTATTGCTGCTGGCGCCGGTGATGTCTTCCAGCACCAATCCGGTGGGCGAGGCTGCAGATGTCAGCGGTTATGTCATGGCGGTCATCAGCCTCAGCAAGCTGATGACTGAGGGGTTGCCGTCTCAGGACAACCTGACCTTGACCATGAGCGATCTCGCCTCGCCAGTCGAACAACAACTGCTTTATCAGTCGCCCATCCCCGCAGTAACCGGCGAGATACGCGTCAGTACCTTGCTGGGGCTGGCCAACCGTGACTACCTGCTGGAAATTCGGCCGACCGCGGCGTTCATGACAAGCAACCAGTCGCTGGTGGGAAGT
Organism: Pseudomonas sp. ICMP 561; assembly: GCF_002699985.1. GTDB lineage: Bacteria > Pseudomonadota > Gammaproteobacteria > Pseudomonadales > Pseudomonadaceae > Aquipseudomonas > Aquipseudomonas quasicaspiana. The sequence continues at coordinate 113,923 of NZ_LKBT01000012.1, forward strand.
GTGATTCTCATGGGCGGGCTGCTGAGCCTGCTGTTGAGTGCGTTGCTGTACAACCTGATCAGTCAGCGCCAGCGTGCCTTGCGTCTGGTGGACGAGCGCACTTCTGAACTGCGGCTGCGCGAGCGGCAATTGCGCGGTGCTCACGGACAACTCAGTAGCGTGCTGAACGCCGCTACCGACGTTGCGATTATTGCAACGGATCTTAACGGCGTTATCAGCACCTTCAATGTCGGTGCCCAGAAGATGTTGGGTTATCAAGAGGAAGAGGTGCTGGGTCAGCTTCAGCTCAAGGACCTGCAGATGCCGGCCGAGCTGGAAGCGCATGCTCAACATCTGAGTCAGGCTTATGGCTATCGGGTGACGGCCAGTCAGGCGATTTTCGTTGAGGCCGACGATGACGCCCCTCACAAGTCTCACGAGTGGACGTTTATCCGGCATGACGGAAGTTCGCTCGTGGTCAATATGCTTTTGACCGCGGTGCGCAACGAGCATGAGCAGTGGGTGGGGTATCTGGCTGTTTGTATCGATGTCACTGAGCGCAAACTGGTTTACGAAGCTCTGGCCGCACGTGACATGTTACTGAAGAAAATCAGCGCACACGTGCCCGGGGGGATTTTCCAGTTTCAGATCGATGCCAGCGGTGAGTCACGATTCAATTACATCAACGATGGCATGTGCGAACTGCATGGTATGACCCGTGAGCAAATGCTGCTTGATTTCAAGTCGGTGTTTGCCCGTGTTGATCCGCTGGATGTAAGACGTGTGAAAGACTCCATGCGCGCTTCGGCGCAACACATGACGCCTTGGCAGGACGAGTATCGACTCAATGTTCCAGGGCATGGACTGCGTTGGGTACACAGCCACGCCATGCCGGAAGCTCAGGCTGGCGGCGGCGTGGTCTGGCATGGATTCCTTTCCGAGATCACTGACATGAAACGCGTGGAGGAAGAGTTGCGCGCGATGTCAGTCACCGACGTGCTGACCGGCGCCTACAACCGGCGTTATTTCCAGGAACGCTTGAGTGCTGAGCTGGCGAGGGTCAAACGTCATGGCGGGGCCTTGTCATTGATCATGCTGGACATTGATCACTTCAAGCGCGTCAATGATCTGCATGGTCATGCGGTGGGCGATAAAGTGCTGCAGGTCATTTGCCAACGAATCACCACTCGCTTGCGCCGTAGTGACGTGTTCTGCCGTCTGGGTGGTGAAGAGTTCATGGTGCTTTGCCCTGGGAGCACTGCATTTGCGGCGCATGAACTGGCGATCCAGCTCTGGAACGTTCTGCGCAGCCAGCCGGTGGATGGCGTCGGTCTTGTCACAGCCAGTTTTGGCGTGGCGAGCTGGCGTGAAGGTGAGGATGCCGATGCGCTGTTGCTACGTGCCGACTCCTGCGTTTATGCAGCCAAACAGGCGGGGCGGGATCGAGTGGAGGGTGAAAAGCAGGGGGAGGCGAGTGTGTGAGTGGCGGTGGCGGGCTTACAGATGCCAGTACATCGATATCTGAGCTGAAATGCATTTCCCTGTAGGAGCTCACGAACACCGCGAGGCAGCGATAGCGATCTGCCTGATGCACCGCCATCGCGGCCTCGTGGTGCTCGTGCGCTCCTACAAAGTCATTTACTGCAATTCTTCACTGCTGCCGTATCGATACGGTGTTATCACCCAGCTTTGGCTGGCGATACAACTCGACCAGTACTTCATCGAGCACCGAAGACGCGCCCCATGGGCGTGGATCGTTGAGGATGGCGACCACAGCCCAGGTGTTGCCGTTGCTGTCGCGACTGAAACCGGCAATGGCGCGGACGTTGTTCAGAGTGCCGGTCTTGATATGTGCTTCACCCAGTAGCGGGGTGCGTTTGAGGCGTTTGCGCATCGTGCCGTCCATGCCTGCCAGTGGCATTGAACTCATGAACTCTGCAGCGTAGGGGCTTTTCCAGGCCGCCTGCAGAAGGATGGCCATTTCACGGGCGCTGACCCTCTCATCCCTGGACAACCCCGAGCCGTTCTCCATCACCAGATGCGGTGCGGTGATGCCTTTCTTGGCCAGCCACTGGCGAATGACCCGCTGTGCTGCCTTGGCATCGTCACCGTCTGCATCATTGCGGAACTCTGAACCGAGGCTCAGGAATAACTGCTGGGCCATGGTGTTGTTACTGAATTTGTTGATATCACGAATGACTTCAACCAGATCTGGCGAAAAAGCCCTTGCCAGCAGCTTGGCGCTGCCCGGTACGACGTCTACCCGGTCTTTGCCCTGGATGGTGCCGCCCAGTTCCTGCCAGATAGCGCGCACTGCGCCTGCTGCGTAAGTCGGGTGGTCGAGCAGCGACAGGTAAGTCTGCGAATTGCAGCCGTCACCGAGTTGGCCCGTAACGGTCACATTGACGGTGCCATCTGGCTGCGTGACCGGGTTGTAACGAACGTCACCGCACTGTTTGGACGCGATGGCTTTGACCTGATTATCGACGCGAATGGTCGCAATCGGCGGTTCCACCGAAACCATGACCTTGCCGCCGTCGTTACGCGTGATGAAGCGTAGCGCCTTGAGGTTGACCATCAGCGAGTCGGGTTTGACCAGAAACGGCTTGTTTCTGTCGTTGCCGTCATCATCGAACACCGGCAATTGCGGTTGTACAAAGTGGCTGCGATCCAGTACCAGGTCACCGGTTACCTGTTGTACGCCATTGGCCCGCAGGTCGCGCATCAACAGCCAGAGCTTCTCCATGTTCAGTTTGGGGTCGCCGCCGCCCTTGAGGTAAAGGTTGCCGCGCAGTACGCCATTATTGAGCGTGCCATCGGTAAAGAATTCGGTTTTCCACTGGTGGGTTGGGCCCAGTATTTCCAGCGCTGCGTACGTCGTGACCAGCTTCATGGTCGATGCCGGGTTTACGGAGACGTCGGCATTGAATACGGTCGGGGTGCCTTGACCGTTGAGGGGTAGCATTACCAGCGACAATGCGTCATTGCCCAGTTTGCTGGCTTTGAGTGCTTGCTGAACCTTTGGGGGGAGCGAAGTGTTGACGGGCGCGGCGTGAGCCGGCAAGGCCAGTGGCAATAGAAGGGTGGCAAAAAACAGTGGACGCAATGATTTGATCATTCAGTAACCCCTACAACAAAGACGGGACACGAGAGGGCATAGATGGATTCCCTCAACAAAAATAAAGATGACGTGAATACCAGTGGCTTCAAACAGTTTCGCTAACAATATGTAATACGTCTGAATTGAGCGGCATTATGCCCCAATCGTGGGCGACTTGGGTCCCGCCCAGGCCTCTGAATAAAGTATTTTTGTCATCGCGATGCATAATCAGCCCGCTATTGATGTCGCAGGCATTATCGCGCTGTGCCGGTTTTATGGGCATTTGCCTTTCCAAACTGATAAAGTGCGCCCCGATATTACTCAAGAGGATTGTTCCAATGGCCACTAATCGTTCCCGTCGTCTGCGCAAAAAACTCTGCGTGGATGAATTCCAGGAGTTGGGTTTTGAGCTGAACCTGGACTTCAAGGAAGACCTGGATGAAGAGGCGATCGACGCATTCCTCAACGCTTTTCTGACTGAAGCCATGGACGCCAACGGTCTTGACTACGTTGGCGGTGATGACTTCGGTCTGGTTTGCCTGGCAAAACGTGGTTCCGTCAATGAAGAGCAGCGCGCAGTCGTTGAAGCATGGCTCAAGGGCCGCAGCGAACTGACCAAGGTTGAAGTCAGCCCGTTGATGGATGCCTGGCACCCGGAAACACCGATCAATTCGGTAGCTTGATGTTCCCGCGGCGGGCTTCCGGCCCGCCGCTTTATTTCCCTCGTCACACTGCTCTGTTCAGAGCGTCTCGCAAAGCCTGCTCCAGATCGAGCATGGCAACCTCCATTGCTTGTTGAACATCCCTGATTTCCTCCTCTGCCGATGTCTCCTGGCATGCATCCTCTAATGCCTCACACGTTTCAATCACTCTGGTTGCCCGAATGATTCGCGCCGCACCTTTGATCCTGTGCGCAAGCTGGCACAACTCGTATTGATCTTCGGTCGCTTGTAAAGCCGTCAACTGATGACGATCCTCCTCGGTGCTGCGCAGGAGTTGTTTGAGCAGACGCTGAATCATTTCCGGGCGTTCACCGGTAAGGGCACTGATACTGGCCATGTTGAATGGCGGTTGCGGTTTAACGGGTGAAGTCTGCTCGCTCTCGGTCAATGCGTCTCCCCGTGGATGAACGCTGCCAAGCCGTTCGCTCAGGGATGTGAGGCTAATCGGTTTGAACAGACAATCGTCCATACCCGCTTCACGACAGCGTTGTGTTTCTTCCGGTTGTGCATTGGCGGTGAAGCCCCATATCGCACAACGCTGTTGACCGGTTTCATGCTCCTGGAGGCGGATGGCCCGCGTCAGGTCGTAACCATTCATGATGGGCATATTGCAGTCGGTCACGACCACATCGAAGTAACCCTCCAGCCAAAGCTGTAGCCCTTGCTCGCCCTGTTCTGCCACTGCACAGCGATGCCCGAGAAATTCCAGTTGCTGGCAAAGCAACAAGGAGTTGGCCGGATGATCATCCACCACCAGAATATTCAGCGTGGCGTTTGCCATGACAGGGTTATCAGGTTGCTCGCTCAGCGTCGCCAAAGGCTCCAGCGTGGTCAGGTTGAAAGTCATGTGAACCTGCGTGCCTTTACCCTGCTCACTGTTCAACTCAAGTGTGCCGCCCATCATTTCGCACAGGCTGCGGCAGATCACCAGCCCCAGACCTGCTCCGGTGCGCGCCTGTTGACCATTGTCGTCAGCCTGCGCAAAAGGTTCGAACAAGCGTTGCAGATCCTTCTCGCTGATACCTATGCCTGTGTCCTGAATACTGACGTGCAGCTGCAACTGTCGCGGATCTGTGTCGGTCTCGGTCTGCAAGGTGATTCTGATCTGGCCCTTTTCCGTGAACTTGATTGCATTACTGATCAGGTTCGAAAGGATTTGCTTGAAGCGTAACGGATCAATCAGCACGTCGGCGTTGATGCCACTGTCCAGATCGAGCAACAGGCTGAGGCTTTTTTGCCGGGCCAGTCCGTCGAATACTCGTACAACGGACTCGACCAGTTGGCGCAGGTTGGCGCGTTCCGGGCTCAAGGTCAGCCGACCGGATTCAATGCGTGCGATGTCGAGAATATCGCCAATCAGTTCAAGCAAATCCTTGGCCGAGCTGTAGGCAACCTCAACGGCAGGGCGGTCCATGTGGCCTTGATCGGCACGTTTGAGCGCCAGTTCGAGCATGCCAATCACAGCATTCATCGGCGTGCGTATTTCGTGACTCATGGTGGCCAGGAAGGTGCTTTTCGCACGGTTGGCGTTATCGGCCTGATCCTTGGCCGAGCGCAGGTCTTCGATCAGTTGTCGGCGTTCACTGATATCGATCCAGCCGCCAATAATGCCCTTTACTTCTCCCAGTGAGTCCCGAAAAGGCAAAATCCAGTGATAGATCGTCAGTTGCCGCTCTCCGATCTGCAACGTGCGGTCAAGAATCATGGGGTTGTTTGTCGCCATGACCAGTTGATAGTCGCTGGCGAATTCCCTGGCCTCGAAAACATTACTTAGAACGCCCTCAGTAACCCCTTTGTCGAGTACATCTTCACGTTGCGCGTCAAATGCCTTCAGGTAGCTGTCATTGCACATGCGCAGAAGGCCTTCACGGTCACGCACGTAGATAGGGTGCGGGCTGCCATTGACCAGTGCTCTCATGAATTCGAACTGATCGTTCAAAGCCCGCTCGGCCTGCTCGCGTTGTTTGATCTGGCGGCGCATGTAAGCGTTCCAGGCCAGCGAACCGAGTAATAACAGGCCAGCCCCCAGTACGATCTGATAAATCTGCCGCTGGTAATCCTGCCAGTTGCCGCCAGAAGGAGTGAAGGAGCGCCAGCGGTTGTTAATCGCTGCGAGTTCCTGCGGTGCGATGCTGGACAGCGCCTTGTCGAGAATACTGATCAACTCCGTGGCTTTTCGGGAAGTGGCCATAGCGATCAGCGCAGGTTTGTCGCCAACTGTCGTGGTTATTTGTAACCGGTTTTCAAATATTCCTGAGCTCAGGAAATAGTTGGCGCTCACCAGGGAGGTGATCGCCGCTTCGACCCTGCCTTGGGCAAGCATTTCCAGAGTCTGAAAGGGGTTATCGACTTCGATGGGGACTACCGTGGGGAACTCCCGCCGCAGGAAAGGCAGGATAGGGCTGCCCAAAGTGATTGCGACCCGCTTGCCACTCAATTGCTCAAGATTGATCGAATTCTCAGGCCATTTGCGCGTGATCAGTACGAATGAGTTGTCCAGGTAAGGCCGACTGAAACTGAATTGATCTTCGCGTTCTTCACTGGGAATCAGGGCGCTGATCAGGTCCGCCTGGCCCTGACTGACCTGACTCATCATATCGGCCATGGTGGGCGCCCGGGTAATCTCGAAACGCAAACCGGTGCGCAGGCGCACCAGTTCAAGCAAGTCGGCGGTTATTCCACGAAAGTTGCCGCTGGCATCAAAGAACGTCAGCGGCGCGTATGATTCGTTGATCACGACTCTGACGTTCGGGTGCTGTTCGATCCAGCGCTCCTCCCGGTGAGTCAATTGCAGCTTCTGGTCAGTCAGCATCAGGTCGCTGGCTCCCCAGCGCCTGGAAATCGCGATGCGCTCTTCAACCGGAATGGCCTTGAGCGTGCGGTTGATGATATCCAGCAACTGATTGTTTTCACCATCGACCGCAAAACTGAAGCCGTCGGGTTCGTGTCTGCCGAAATTGGCCATCTGGATGTTGTTGAGGTACCCCTTGTTGATCATGTATTGGGTAGAAATAGTGTCTCCAAGAAAGACGTCTGCCTGATTGAAGGCAACGGCATTGATCGCGCTTTGAAATGACGGATAGGTTTTCAGCGCTGCGTTGGGATAAAGCTTCTGGATTTCCTCCGGTGGCAGGTAGTGGTAGACCATGCTCAGGCGCATTTCTGCCAGGCCATCGGTGAGCGAGCGGGTTTCACCGGTGCGGGTGACCAGCACCGGCTGATCCACCGCGTAGGGGGTAGAGAGCTTGATCTTCTGGTCTATCGCTTCGAACCCGTTGGCGCTGCCCAGCAAGTCGATCTGCCCGGTGCCAAGGGCAGCGATGGCCGCCTGCCTGGATTCAAAGCGAAGCACCTTGACCGGCAGATCCAGCGCTCTGGAAATGATGTTTGCGTAGTCGGCGGTGAACCCTTCGTAGTCGCGCCCGGTCAGCGTCATGTCAAATGGCGGATAGTCGGGAGCCGAAGTCCCCAGAATCAGCTCACGCTTATTGCGTATCCACTGCCATTGGGTCTTGTCCAGTTGCAGCTCCATATGCCCGATGCTGGAGCGGCCCAGCAGGGTGTAGAGTTCGGCTGCAGCGAAAGCGGCCTGACACCCCAGACTCAGGCAAAAGCTCATGGTCAGGATCAAATAGTACTTAAAGCGCCTGGACATCCTGTTCCTCACACTAGCGCGTTGCGTTTTGCCATTTCGATTAGTTCTACCAGGGTTTTGACCCTGAGTTTCTGCATCAGGCGTGTTTTGTAAGTACTGACTGTCTTGTTGCTGAGAAACATGCCCTTGGCAATTTCCTTGTTCGTTCTACCTTGGGCAAATAATTGCAGTACCATCAATTCGCGATCATTGACTAACTTGAACAGCTCTATTTCGCTGGGTTGACCGTTTTCTCCACTGGGTGGAGTGAGTGCCTGGCTTGGGAAGTAATTGTAGCCGGATAATACCGCTTTCACCGAACTGAGTAATTCGCTGAGATCTTCCTGTTTACACACATATCCCGCCGCGCCTGACTGCATGCAGCGAATCGCAAAAAGACTCGGTGTCTGAGAGGTCAGGACCAGAATTTTCGAATCAAGCCCCATCGAGTTGAAGCGGGCCAGTACCTCCAGGCCATCCAGCTTGGGGATGCTGATGTCGAGGATGATCAGGTCCGGCATGCATTCGCGGACCATTTGCATCGCATCCACACCGTTATCGGTTTCGCCTACGACTTCGTAGTTTTCATTTTCCAGAAGCATTCTAACGGCAAGGCGAATAACCGGATGGTCGTCGATGATAAAAACTGAGTTCATAATTCTATCCATAACAAGATGCGAGGAAAGGGCGCACCTTAGCTCAGATGTTCGGGCAGGCACATGAAGAGACCCTGCTATAGGTGATATATAGGAAAGTTCCTACAGTAATTAGAGTATTGGAGCACGTAGGAGCCTGTTTTTCTGATGCGTGATGTTTAATTCAGCGGTGGATTACTCTGATGAACGGAGGGCGATGTGTATGTTGTTTATTTCGCGCGGGAATTACCCTACACGTTGTTTATACGCTTTCGGTAGTTGTACTAGCGTAGTTCACTACAGCGTTAGAGTCTGCGTAGACGGGTAATGGCTTTCATCCCGCCATGCTTCAGCGGTTCAGCTTGCCGGAAAGCAGGGCTCCAGCAGTTGGGCAAGGTCAGCACCGTGCAGGGGTTTGCCAAGACAACCCAGCAGAGGCAGCCCGCGCTGAACCGCCAGGTGTTCGATGGCACGCAGTTGGGCGTTATCCAGCCCGCTGAGGACGATGGCGTAACGGGCCATGCCTTGCTGAAACGCCTGCTCTATGATGTCGAGTCCTGCGCCATCTGGCAGGCGCTGGTCGCAAATCAGCAGGTCATAAGGCTCGGCGGATCGTTCTATGGCTTGCATGGCCTCGGTAGCAGTCAGGGCAGGGGTCAGTAAAAAGTAGCCCTGATTGTTCAGAATGATCTGTGTGGCAATCAGTTGGAAGGGATGATCTTCCACCAGCAGAATGCGTAATTTATGTTTAAACATCAGGAAATCCGGCAAGAGTTGTTGGCGGCCCGGATGCTGAGCCGACGCAAGGCTGCGACGACGGGCAGCATCGACAAGGCCTCGTGGGCGGGTAATGTAGAGGCGCCAGCGATGGCGGCTAAAGGGGCGGGAGTATCTGGCAGGTATTGAGCGCTTACGATAAGACGATTCCTAAAAGGCTGTAGGAGACGTCCGAAGCTTTAAGTCGTATCAGGTAGATCCATCGTAGTAAATCAGCACCGTCGGCACCGCTGCGGCGATGACGGGCACACAGCAGTGCTGCCGTCTGCTCCCTTGCAGGCGAGCGACGGCAACTGTTGACCTTTACATCGGGCTGGAGCGGCCGGTCATCTCCCGCGCCATTTCACTCGCGTAGCTGTCGGTCATACCGGCGATGAAGTCGATCATGCGCAGGAAGGAAGCGTGCAGAGGTGCCTTGGGATCCGGAGCGCTGTTGCCGAGCAGGTCCAGAATACGACGATGCTTGAAAGACGGCGTACGTCCGCCGAACTGCTCCAGAGCAGCACCACAGAACGCATTAAGCAGTATTTCAAGTGTTGTGTAGGCGCCGATTTCATGCAGCGTCTTGCGCTTGTCCTGGAATATTTTCTTGCGCGCCATGTCTTTGGCGCTCAGCACGCAGCGCTTGGCCGGGCCATGCATATGCTCGACCAGGTCACCACTCAGGGTGCCAGCCAGCAATGCGTCCTGTTGTTCGACGAAGGCCCGCGCCGCCGCGTTGGTCAAATGCTCGATGGCTTTGCCACGCAGGATTGCCAGTTTGCGTCGACGCGAGTCATCAGGCCCAAGTTGGCGGTAGGTATCAGGCAAATCATCGCCGACCAGCCCCAGAAGCAGCGCTTCGACCTCCGCATACTCCAGCAGCTCCATTTCCAGGCCATCTTCCAGATCGATCAGCGCGTAGCAGATGTCGTCCGCAGCTTCCATCAGGTACACCAATGGATGCCGAGCCCAGCGTTGCTCTTCAAGTTGCGGCAAGCCCAGTTTCTGGGCGATTTGCTCCAGAATCGGTAGCTCGCTCTGATAGCAGCCAAATTTGTGTTTCTTGTAGCCCAGAGAGTCGGCGTGGCGCGCCGTCCAAGGATATTTAAGATAAGTGCCAAGGGTTGCATAGGTCAGCCGTGTACCGCCGTCGAACTGGTGATATTCCAGTTGAGTCAGAACGCGAAAGCCTTGGGCATTGCCTTCGAAATTGAGGAAGTCATTACGTTCGACCTCGCTCATTGCATCCAGCCAGCCACGGCCTGCAGCCTGATTGAACCAGTTGCGAATCGCGTCTTCGCCAGAGTGACCGAAAGGCGGATTGCCAATGTCGTGGGCCAGGCAGGCTGATTGCACGACCATGCCCAGATCACTGGGATCGCACCAGTCGGGGAGGGCGCTGCGCAGGGTTTCACCGACACGCATGCCCAATGAACGGCCCACGCAGCTGACTTCCAGTGAGTGGGTCAGGCGCGTATGGATGTGGTCATTGCTCGAAACCGGGTGTACTTGTGTCTTGCGCCCGAGGCGTCGAAAAGCCCCGGAAAAAATGATCCGGTCGTGGTCCTTGTGAAAAGGACTGCGTCCCAGTTCTTCAGGGCTGTGCAGGGTTTTGCCAAGTCGTTCGCGGTTGAGCAGGGTTTGCCAATCCAAGGCGTTCACTCCGTCGGTAAAGACTGCCTAGCTTCCTGATTCGGTGACCCGGCTGCAAGGCTTTAAAAGCCAATCGCATCGACATCGATCAGGAGTATGCGTTGGTCGTTGTCGAAAAACTGCCCGGCGGTCAGGCAGTACTGATTGGTCGTGGCGTCGCGATAGGTGTTGGACAGAATCAGGCGGCGTTCATGCCAGCCTTCTGCAAGCAAATGATAGAAATAGGGACGCCATGACCAGTTATGGCCTATGTAAGCCGCATCGGAATGCCATTCGCCGTTGCGCCACTCCAGATTGGGCGTGAGCTGGGTGCCATGCCGGTCGCATTGGTAGAAGCGTAGCAACCAGGGGTAATCGTGCAGTTGCGGCAGTTGGTCGAGGGATCGCTGATCCCAATGCTGCAGAGCGGCCATCAACGAAGTCAGTTGCTGGCGAAGATCCATCACCCGTGCCCGTTCTGCCAGCTTTTTCTGTACATAGCAGTCGCGCAGTCGGGCGAATTGTTCGACAAACGCATCCTGATCGAAAAAAGCCTGCTCGCCTCTGGCAAACAGAAAGCCCTGTACATACCGCGCACCGCATTCGAGAGCGAAATGCAGTTCTGCCTCGGTTTCGACACCTTCAGCAATAATCCAGCAACCGGTTTTCTCTGCCATCTGGGCCAGAGCCTTGACGATGTCGCTGCTGGGGCCGCCTTTCGCGGCGGCCTGAAACAAGCGCATGTCCAGCTTGAGAATGTCAGGTTGCAGTGCAAGCACCCGATCCAGTTGGGAGTAGCCCGCGCCGAAATCATCAATGGCAATTCGGGCGCCTGCGTCGCGATAGCGGCTCACGACTTCCGCAAGACGCTGGCTGTTGCCTTCCAGTTCAGTGATTTCAAAAACGATACGGCGTGGATCTACACCATTTCGTTGCAACTGCTTGAGGCTGGGCAGCGGCTGGCCAGGGCGCAGACGAGAGATCCAGCGTGGTGAAATATTCAGGCTCAGAAACCAGTCATCAGGAGCCTGGTGAAGTCGACTCAGTGCGTCGTCCCGGATAATACGATCCAGGCGACGCAATGCAGCAGCAGGTACTCGCGGATCAGCGAACAATGGCCCGACAGATTTGAGTTGGCCGTCATCCTGAAGAACACGGCCCAATGCTTCAACACCAGCAATACGGCCAGTAGCGGTATCAATGAACGGCTGAAAGCAGGCAAGGGGTTGCCCATCAATCACATGGCCTCCTCAGTAAACTCGGCAGTTAACGGCAATAGAAACGGCGGTCAAAAAGGGCTGGTGAAACGGCTTTCAAGAAAGTATCCCACAACGAAATCGACGGCTTCAGTAGGACCCGAAGCCGTCGATTCAACCTGATGGGGGAGTGTTGCCTGCAAGAACGCAGCCAATTGCCACTAGTGTTTTCGGGAGGAACCCAGAGCCAGTCGAATAATCGGCAACAGACTTACACCGAGTTTGACGATGCGAGTGAGTCCGCCGGGACGTTTGCCTTTCGCGCCCTTGCCGCCCAGAAATCCGAGAAGCGAGACCACGCCCATACCCCACAAGGGAGCATGCTTGATGCCCAATGTACCTTGCCAGTCGGTAGTCATGCCGCGAACCCGACGCAACGGTTGCATCAGGTTCGTCGACTCTTGCCGTATTTCCTGGCGGTGCATTTCCATGCGCAGGCGCACCAGTGCCTTGCGAAGTTCCCGGCGGGAATGTTTCTGGTGGGATTCAGGCAAGCTCATCGCATCAGTCGCTCACGGTCATTGGCCAGCTCTTCGAGGGTCGCATTGAACGGCGACGACTCGTCGAAAATGGCAGCTTTGAGGCGCAGGGCGCAGAACAGCGCGCACAGCGTATAGAACACACACAGACCAATAATGCCAGCCAGACGATAACTGTCCCATAGCACGATGAGCAGCAATGCAGACAAGCCGGTCAGCAGAAGCAAGGCAAACACTAACGCGAGGCCTGCGAACAGCAGCAGGCTCAACGTACGTGCTTTTTGTTCCTGCAGTTCGATGCCGAACAGTTCGACGTGGCTGTGCAGCAGCCCAAGGACCGCCGCACCCAGTCGCCGTGGCGAAGATGAGGTCTGGTCTGATGCCGGACCGGATTCAGTTCCCAGAGCCATATTCGTTAGCGCCTTGTAGCCAGCAGACCGATCAGGAAGCCAACGCCAGCAGCGATGCCGACTGATTGCCATGGGTTTGTCTGTACATAATCTTCGGTCGCCACAACGGCTGCCTTGCCGCGTTCGCGGAGGGATTCTTCAGTGAGCTTCAGGGTTTCGCGGGCTCGCACGAGGCTTTCATTGATCTGGCTGCGCAGTTCGTCAGCCTGAGCACCTGCCAGTGACGCGGTGTGTTCCAGGAGCTTCTCCGTGTCGGCAACCAGTACCTGAAAGTCAGCCATCAAAATTTCCTGGGCGTTCTGTGCTGTTTGGCGTGCCATTTTTCTCTCCATTAAGTACGTATGGGGTTTCGAGTACAGGGCGTTGCTGAAGGTTCACTTCAATGCTGCATGAAATCGTTCGGCGGACCTGCACGGCATTTTGCGGTGTGTTGGTGCGCTGCCTTTCGCTGTGCGCTCATCAGGAGCGCAGGTCGCCGGTATTGGTTTGCCTCTACAGTTGTAGCGCTGGGTCCGAAGTTTCCATGATTTTTCCGGCTCTGTCTTGATGGGAATACTGGCAGGCGCTTCGTTTGGGTACTGCATTTAGATGCGAGGTACTGGCCTCAATCACGCGAGACTTGGCTATGCTGTCACCCGATGCTGAATCGTGTGTTGCTGTCGGGTCGCCATCTGATGGCTCGCACGTATCAAGGACTGCTGGTCTGGGGAGTTTAGTGCCTCGGTAATTCATGGAAGTACTGACGCCACGATTGGCGCTCGGGCATGGGCTGGAGGGTGACATGGAGCGGCTGTATTCCCTTCAAGGGCTAAGGGGCCTGGCGGTGCTGGGCGTAGTGCTTTTCCATATGACGGCTGTTGAATTGAAGTATTCGGGAGGTGACAGGCTGCTGCCTGGCTGGCTGGATTTCTTTCAATTAGGGGTCGATCTGTTTTTCGTCATAAGCGGCTTTGTGATGGTCATCGTCAGTCGCGGACGTTTTCAGAGTGGCGTTGAAAGCCAGCGGTTCCTGTTCAATCGCGTGTCGCGTATCTATCCAACCTACTGGCTTTATTTTTTCATCACGCTGGCGGTTTATCTGCTGCAGCCCGGAATGGTCAACAGTGGTCACGGGGAGTCAAACCTGTGGCTGTCTTTTCTGTTGTTGCCCAGTGAAAAGGTCCTTCTGGTGATGGTGGCGTGGTCGCTGGTATTTGAGCTGTGGTTCTATCTGGTGTTCAGCGTCCTGCTGTTTTTCAAGGAGCGCTATTTGCCATGGCTGCTGGCAGTCTGGGCATTGGTTTTACTGGTGTTCAACACATTGGAGGACTGGCAGGCGTACTCACCTGTGCTGGCAGTGGTTCTGCATCCTTATGCGCTTGAATTCATCGCCGGAGCGTTAATGGCTCTTTTGTTTTACAGCCGACATCACGTTCGCATCCCCGATGCTGCGGTCTGGGGATTGTTGACCGGGGCATTGCTGCTGGGTATTCCGGTCATCGGCCTGTATGGGTTATTTGAAGGTCATGGTCTGACACGGATGCTGGTGGTCGGCCTGGTGTTTGGCCTGCTGGTGTTCACGCTGGCATTGCTGGAACGTCGTGAGCACGTGGCCATGCCCAAGGGACTGGTGTTGATCGGCGACATGTCTTACACAGTCTACTTGTCCCATTTGCTGGTGCTAGGGGTTATCGGACGTATCTGGCAGTTGCTGGGCGGTTGGCCCGAGACGCTGGCGGACAATATTTTCTTCACAGCACTGATGATGAGTGCGGTGCTATGTTACGGCTGGGTCGGTTATCGCTGTTTCGAGAAGCCGGTGCTGGATCGGGCCAATGCTTTTGCCCGTAAACACTTTCGAGCGCGCTCATCTGGCCTGGAGCGTGCGCAGTAAGATTTGGCGGCGTGCTACGTGTTGGAGTCACCGTTGGATATAACCCTCGCTTCACTTACCCCGTATGGCGGCATTACGGTCATGCTGCCGGCTGCAATCGTCATCACCGGCTGGCTCTGGATGACCCGCTCGCGTCGCTCGGCGCTGCTGTGGGTTGCCACTGTTTTTGCGGTCTACTCGATCGTAGCCGTCAGTAAAATCCTCTTTAAAGGCTGGGGCGTGGCGCTGGAAAGTCTCGGTATTTATGTGCTGAGCGGTCATGCGATGAATACGTGTCTGGTGCTCACGGTGGGTTTGAGTCTGCTCGCCCGGCAGGTGCATCCGATGTTGAGTTGGCCTGCTGCAGCGTTTGGCATGGTAGTGGGCTGGCTGTTCAGTATTTACTGCGTCTCACCGTTCATTCATCCGTTGCCTGAAGCGATTGCCGGTGCGTTGCTGGGCTCTCTGGCGGCAGGCCTTTTTCTGCTGGGTCTGGAAAATTTCCAGCCAGGCCGGATTCCTTCTGCAGCTTTGGTGATTGGCTTGTTGTTTATCGCGTTCAATGCGACGACGCCCAAATACACGGCGGAGTCGATTCTGGATCGTATTTCAATGCGGATTTCAGGTGCAGGGCAAGTCTACAAAGCGCCAGAGTGGCGGGGCCCCGGGGAGACGCTTTGATGTGCTGGTTCATCCTCGACGACTATCACAGGCAGGCCTAAAATAAAGGCTCACTTTTTCTGTGCCGAGGGTCATGCGTATGCCTCCTGAATGTCAGTTGTTTGGCACGTTGGGGTGTCATCTGTGTGAGGTTGCTGAAGCCGAGTTAATGCCATTGGTGGAGCACGGCCTATTGGTGGAACTGGTGGATATCGGCGACAGCGAGCGGTTGTTTGAAACCTATGGTTTGCGTATTCCGGTGTTGCGTCGTGTCGATACTGGCGCGGAACTGGACTGGCCCTTTAGTACCGAACGGGTGGTCAGTTTTCTGTTGTAGGTTTTAGAATGTGGTACGTGATTTTTGTGTGTATATCCGTTGGCGTGGTCAGGGCTGATATTGGTTGCGCTTTTACAGCGCGTCACTTTTGAAAAGAGCCCAAAAGTAACCAAAAGGCTCTTGCCCCACCACTTGGTGCCTCGCTGTCGCTCGGCATGCCCGTAATCCGACATTGCTGCGTGGGGCCGCCGCCACCGGCCATCCATGGCCTGAGGCGGCAAAACCGGCATCCCTGCCGGTTTGCCCCACGCAGCAATATCGAATTCCGGCCGGCGTGGTTTAACGGGGCGCCTGACATCAAAATCAAAAGCAGATCAAAAGCAGAGCGAAAACGGCGGGATCGCCTCGACCGGTAGGAGCGAACTTGTTCGCGAGACGTCACTACGACCAACGCATTCGACGTCTGACAAACCGCATCGCAGCCTTCGGCAGCTCCTACAGAAGCCCGCAAAGTTCACACATCAGGTCGGCTGTCAGGCCGCCGCGCTTTTGATTTTGATCTGTGGGCGGGCATCCCGAGCCTAGGCGAGGGACCGAGTGGTGGGGCAAGAGCGTTTTGCTTACTTTTGTCTGGGCCGGCTTCCGGATGTTCAAAAGTGAGGCGCTGTAAAAGCGCAACCAATATCAGCCGTTGCCGAGATAACGGATATACCCCCAATCAAGCCCCAATCAAGCCCCAATCAAACACCCACACACATATTCCGCGGAACTAATTCGCCGTCAAGCTGGTACAAGATTATGTACCACCTCCATCCCGGCAGGCTTTTCCGGGCTGCCTTGCACTTTTTCTCAGCAAATGGACGAATGATGAAATCTTATCTCTGGCTTGGCCTGATTGGCGCTTTTTCTCTGAACACCGCATTCGCCGAATCGGTGTCTGTACCGATGAATCTCGTGAGTGCAACGGAGGCGGCGAAGCCGATTGGCGAGGTCATCATCACCGAAACTGAATACGGCCTTCTGTTCACTCCCAACCTCACATCGTTGCCAGCCGGTGTTCATGGCTTCCACATCCACGAAAACCCAAGCTGTGAAACCGCCGAGAAAGACGGCGTAAAAGTTGCCGCTCAGGCCGCAGGTGGTCACTGGGACCCGAAAAAAACCGGCAAACATCTGGGTCCTTATGCGAACGGCCACCTGGGTGACCTCCCGGCCATTTACGTCACCGAAGACGGCATGGCCAACTACCCGGTACTGGCACCGCGTTTGAAAAAACTCAAGGACGTCAAAGGTCATGCGTTGATGGTTCACGCAGGTGCGGATAACCATTCCGACATGCCCAAGCCTTTGGGTGGTGGCGGTGATCGTGCAGCATGTGGTGTGATCTGACACTTTCAGCTGATTAGCCGTAGTAAGGCTCTTGGGTGATAATGCGGCGCTGTTCACTCAAGAGTCACCCACGAGCCCACGTATGTCCGAGTCTGCTTTTTCCGCTGCCAAGAGTCAGGCCAGTACCCTCTATTTACCGCCCGGGAAGTGGCTCACTGTGCTTGATTGTCTGTGCGCGCATTTCAGTGCCATCAGCCGTGAGCAGTGGCTTGACCGTATTGCCCGTGGACGGGTGCTGGATGCCGACGGCAAACCTGTCGATGTGGATCTGGCCTATCGGGAAGGGCTGCGGATTCACTACTTTCGTGAAGTACCCAATGAAACGCCAATCCCGGTGCAGGAGTCGATTCTCTATGCCGACGAGCATCTGGTGGTTGCCGACAAACCACACTTCCTGCCGGTCACCCCTGCTGGGGAATACGTCGAAGAGACGCTTTTGCGCCGTTTGATCCGTCGCCTGGATAATCCCGATCTGGTGCCTTTGCATCGTATTGACCGTCACACAGCCGGGCTTGTGTTGTTCTCGGCCAACAAGCAGACGCGCTCGGCGTATCAATCATTGTTCCCGACCCGACAGATCGACAAGCGCTATGAGGCCATTGCGCCGGCATTGCCAGGTGTCGAGTTTCCTCGAGTGCATAAAAGTCGATTGATCGATGGCGAGCCGTTCTTTCGCATGCAGGAAGGCGAGGGCATCAGCAATACAGAAACCGCCATGGAGGTCTGTGAGCGCAACGGTGATCTTTGGCGCTACGCGCTGTATCCGGTCACCGGCAAGAAGCACCAGTTGCGCGTGCACATGGCCGCTTTGGGGGCTGGCATCTGCAATGATCCGTTCTACCCGAACGTGCTCAAGGATGCAGTGGACGATTACGCGAGGCCACTGAAATTACTCGCCCAAAGCCTGCGCTTTATCGATCCGGTCACTGGCCAGCAGCGGCAGTTTCAGAGTGAAATCCATCTGGACTGGTAGCGCTGCATTTTCTGTAAGACATAAAAAACCCGCACTTGGCGGGTTTTTTACGTTTGCTGCATCAGGCTCTGAGTTACAGATCCTTGACAGTACGCACCTGATCTTTGTTGACGCGGGTTTCTTTACCGTCGAGTTGCTTGAACTCGTAGAAGCCCGAATCTTCATCGTATTTCGGGGTGTCGACAGCCTGGATTTCCCGGCCATCGGTCAGGGTGATCACTGTCGGCGATGCACAGCCTGCGAGGGATGCCAGGCCCAGTGCGAGCAAAAAGGCAGCGGGAAGGGTCCGTTGTTTCATTACGGTGTCTCCTGATCGATTCTTGGTTAACTGACGTTTAAGACGTATCTGCTTGCAGCAAGTTCAAACAATATTAATTGCAGCCAAGGCTGGCCCTAGCCTGTGGTCTGGTTCAGCAGGTCCGGGGTGTTGAGGTTGGCGAGACGGGGGTCATCGGTTTCACACTGTACAGCGACAGCATCCAGTCTCTCCATCACCTTGCGCGGGCTGCGTTCTCCGCTTTGCCATGCGGCTTCGAAAGCCTGTAAATGGCACGTCGGGATCACGCAGAGCAAGGGTTGCCAATGCTCGCCGCTACGCACCATCACCGGCTGTCGAGGATGCCTGAGGGCTGTTTCCCGCAGTTCCTGCAGCAGTGCATGGTCAATCAAGGGCACGTCGCAGGGCAGGATCAGAAGATGCGTATGGCGCGCCAGGGGCAGAGCAGCGCGAATACCGGCGAACGGTCCGTGAAACTCATCGTTGCCGTCCTGCACCAGTCGATCGGCATAAGCTGCGTATTGATCCAGGTTGCGATTGCACGAAATGAGCAAGTCATCCGTCAGCGGGCGGGTCAGGCGATGCAGGTGCTGGATCAGCGGCTCACCGTTCCAGAGAATCAAACCTTTGTCCCGGCCACCCATACGCTGACCCTGACCACCGGCCAGCAGCAGGATGGAGCAGGCGGGAAGGGTGATGGCATCTGGCATGAACGACTCGACCGAAGCAGTGGAATGGGGTGCTGTGATATAACACCGGCCTGTTTTCTCTACAACTGGATAGAGTGATGAAAGCCAAGGCTGACACCCCCTTTGTACCGCTGAATATTGCTGTTTTGACGGTGAGTGACACCCGTACTCGCGAAACTGATACGTCTGGCCAAATGTTTGTCGATCGTCTCACTGAAGCCGGTCACAGCCTGATCGAGCGCGTGCTGCTCAAGGATGACTTGTACAAGATCCGCGCGAAGGTCGCTGGCTGGATTGCCGATGATGAAGTGCAAGTCGTGCTGATTACCGGTGGCACGGGTTTCACTGGCCGTGACAGCACACCGGAAGCGGTTGCTTGCCTGCTGGATAAACAGGTTGATGGCTTCGGTGAGTTATTCCGCCAGATATCCGTTCCCGATATCGGCACCTCGACTATTCAGTCCAGAGCCCTTGCGGGTCTGGCCAACGGCACGCTGGTTTGCTGCCTGCCCGGTTCGACCAACGCAGTGCGCACCGGTTGGGACGGCATCCTCGCTCAGCAGCTGGACAACCGTTTTCGCCCGTGCAACTTCGTGCCGCATTTGAAGCAAGCCGAGCCTTGCGCAACACGTGGGTAACGCGCCGATGAACAAGCCGTTGATGCCGGTCGAACAGGCCCTGGCGCGTTTGCTGGAAATGGCTGAAGCAGCGCCCGTCACTGAGTCAGAAACAGTGCTGTTGGCGCAGGGTCAAGGCCGGGTGCTGGCTCAGGACATGATTGCAACGCTCGACCTGCCACCCTGGCCCAACAGCGCCATGGACGGTTATGTCTTGCGTCTGGCTGACTGGAAAGACGAACCGCTGGTCGTCAGTCAGCGGATTTTTGCCGGTCAGGCACCGGAGCCCTTGGCGCCCGGTACGTGCGCGCGGATTTTCACTGGCGCACCGGTTCCGGCGGGTGCCGACTGTATCGAAATGCAGGAAAACGCCGAAGTCTTCTCCGATCAGCGTGTAGGGTTCAGCGAGCCTCTGCAGATCGGCCAGAACATCCGCCCCCAGGGGCAGGAAACCCGGACGGGTGACAAGGTCCTTGCTGCTGGCACGCGTCTTGGGCCTATAGAGCTGGGGCTGGCCGCTTCGTTGGGGCTGGCGGAGCTGCAAGTGATCAGGCGTGTACGGGTTGCTGTGCTCTCGACCGGCGATGAGCTGATCGAACCCGGTCAGCCACTGGGGCCGGGGCAGATCTACAACAGCAACCGCGTGTTGTTGTGCAGTTGGCTGAAAAGGCTGGAGTGCGATGTGATCGATGCCGGAATTCTGCCCGATGATCTGGAGAAGACCCGTACGGCATTGGGTGCGCTCAACGACGTGGACCTGATCCTGTCTACCGGCGGCGTTTCCGTGGGTGAAGCTGACTTCCTTGGGCACGCACTGCGCGAGGAGGGCGAATTGTCGCTTTGGAAGCTGGCAATCAAGCCTGGCAAGCCGCTGACGTTCGGGCATTTTCGCGGTGTGCCGGTGATCGGTTTGCCAGGTAATCCTGCATCGACGCTGGTGACCTTCGCCTTGCTGGCCCGTCCTTACCTGCTGCGTCGTCAGGGAGTGGCCGACGTCACGCCGCTACAGTTTCCGGTACCCGCAGGTTTCGCCTGGACCAAACCCGGCAACCGCCGAGAGTATTTGCGTGGCAGGCTGGAGCAGGGCCGTGCGGTGTTTTACAAGAACCAGAGTTCTGGCGTGTTGCGCAGCGCGGCCTGGGCTGACGGTTTGATCGAGGTTCGCGAAGGCAGCACCGTTGCTGAGGGTGACCAGGTCAACTTCATCCCCTTGAGTGAAGTGCTCGGCTGATTGGGTTTTTACCGGTCCGTATGGTCTATCCGCGAGGCATGAGCTACCCTCAAAAACGCTGACAAGTTGGGCATTTCGGTTTTGGCCCTGGAGTTTTGTTATGCCGTCTTTGAGAGTGGCTTGTGTCATCCCGACTTATAACGGGCGAAAGGACCTGGAGCGGTTACTGGATTCTCTGGCCACCCAGACCGCTGTTTTCGACACACTGATCGTTGACTCAAGCTCCAGCGATGGAACGCTTGAGTTGGCTCGTTCGCGCTGCGCAAATGTAACGCGCATTGACAGCAAGGACTTCAACCACGGCGGCACGCGGCAGATGATGGTTGAGTTCAACCCTGATTACGACGTCTATGTCTATATGACGCAGGACGCGTACGTCGAGGATGTGCAGGCCATCGCCAATATACTGCTGCCTTTCGCCGATCCCAAAGTAGGGGCCGTGTGCGGGCGCCAGTTACCCCATAAAGACGCCAGCCTGCTGGCCCAGCACGCCCGTTTGTTCAATTACCCGCCCGTGTCACAGATAAAGACGCTGGACGATGCGCCGGTATTGGGCATCAAGACCCCCTTCATGTCCAACTCGTTTGCGGCCTACCGCCGTGAAGCCTTGCTGGATATCGGGGGCTTTCCCCGGCATGTGATCTTGTCCGAAGACATGTACGTCACGGCGAAGATGCTGATGCGGGACTGGAAAGTGGCGTATGAAGGCTCAGCGGTGTGTCGTCATTCTCACAACTACACCATTTGGGAAGAGTTTCGGCGTTACTTCGATATCGGTGTGTTTCAGTCCCGCGAAGCCTGGATCTACGACACCTTCGGCGGCGTTGGCGGGGAGGGGATGCGTTACGTCAAATCAGAGCTCAGATTCCTCGGGCCTCGGCGCTTCCTGCTCTGGCCGCTGTCGTTCATTCGCAACGCAGCAAAGCTGGTGGCTTACAAGCTCAGCAAGCAGGAAAAACACCTGCCTAAACGTCTGAAGAAAAAGCTCGGTATGCATGGTCGTTATTGGGATGGGCCGTATGGGTAGAAGGGAAATGCATCCAGCCTCAGTTCGACGGGTTTGAATCGAATGTTCGCCGTGAATCAATAAAGTTTTATTCGTGCATTACATCGTCATCGCGGGCAAGCGCGCTCCTACCGCTTGATCGCATTCAGACGGTAGGAGCGCGCTTGCCCGCGATGACTATTTAACATTCAATCAGGTCTTGCAGCCTGTTCGGCCCTATCAATCCTTTCCGGCTTCCTCTTCCTGCCTGTCCGCCTCGAACAGCTGAGACAGTTCTTTCCTGGCTTCCCGGGCGGTTTGCAGAACCTTGGCCGCGTCGTCATAGACCAGATGCTGTGCTGCCAGAACCTGTTCATCGTGGCGTTTGAAGCGGCTGATACGCGCGTCCGCCTGCGTCTGGGTCAGGCCCAGGCCGATCAGTGTCCGCCGACTCATTTCCAGGCTGGAATAGAACGTTTCCCTGACGGCCTGAGCGCCGACATCGATCAGACGATGCACATGCTGCCGGTTGCGAGCGCGGGCGATGATCTTGATGTTCGGGTACAGCTTGTTAACCAGCTCGGCAGTCTTGATGTTGATATCAGGATCATCCGTCGCAATGATGAAAAACTCCGCCTGCTCAACCTTTGCTGCGCGAAGGATTTCAGGGCGCAACGGATCGCCGTAGAACACTGGCACATTACCGAAGCTGCGTGAAAACTCGATGGACTCCACGGCAGTATCAAGGGCAACAAAAGGGATGTTCTGCGCGCGCAGAATCCGCGCAACGATCTGGCCCATACGGCCCATGCCTGCGATCACCACCCGCGGCGCGTCGGTGTTGATATCCCGGTACTCGTCCGGGACTTCCACCACGACCGGCTTGGGTTTGAGCCAGCGGGCTATGCCCAGTAATAACAGTGGAGTCAATGCCATGGACAGTGTGATGGTAAGTACCAGCGTGTCGTATAACTGAGCGTCAAACAGGCCTTGATCGCTGCCAATCTTGAACACCACAAAAGCGAACTCACCACCCGCAGCGAGCACGATGCCCAGTCGTAGCGCGCTTTGCTTGCCCAACCCGCCCGCCAGTCGCCCGACAATAAACAGCAGCGGCAATTTGATGAAAATCAGTAGCAGTGTCAGGCCCAGTACGACCAAAGGTTCGCTGAGCAACAATCCGAGATTGGCGCCCATGCCCACGCTCATGAAAAACAAACCGAGCAACAGGCCCTTGAACGGCTCGATTTGCGACTCCAGTTCGTGACGGTACTCCGAGTCAGCCAGCAGCAGACCGGCAAGGAAGGCTCCCAGTGCCATGGACACGCCCACCAGATCCATCAGCCATGCCGTGCCGATAACCACCAGCAAAGCGGTCGCCGTGGACACTTCCTGGATTTTTGTCTTGGCCACAATGCGGAATACCGGACGCAGCAAGTAGCGACCACCTACCACCACAATCGCAATGACGCCCAGTACCTCCAGGCCATGAGTCAGGCCATCGCTGGCACTGAGCTTGTCGTCTGTACCGGCGAGCAGCGGCACCATGGCAATCAACGGGATCGCGGCGATGTCCTGAAACAACAGAATGGCAAATGCCAGTCGGCCGTGAGGGCTGTTCAGTTCCTTGCGCTCGGCGAGACTCTGCAGACCAAAGGCCGTGGACGACAGCGCCAGTCCTAATCCCAGAACAACGGCAGTATTCAGTGGCTGGCCGAAGGCGAGCAGGGCAATCATGCCGATGACCAGCCCCGTCAACAGGACCTGCGCCATACCGACGCCAAACACCGCTTTGCGCATCACCCATAAACGCTTGGGTGACAGTTCGAGGCCGATGATAAACAGCAACAACACAACACCCAGTTCGGAGATATGGCTGACGCTTTCGGGATTGCCGATCAACCCCAGCACCGACGGACCGATGATCACACCGGCGAACAGGTAACCGATCACCGCACCCAGTTGCAGCCGCTTGGCCAGTGGAACGGTCAAAACCGCGGCGAACAGGAACACGACTGCGGCCTGCAACAGGCTGCCTTCATGGGGCATGGTTGACTCCTTGCTAAACACGAAAAGGCCGATTGGACGGCCTTGAGAGGGCGCTATTAAACCACGCGAATTGTAACCGGCGTTGTCCGGATGTGCTCTGGCATGGGCTGGAGAGCAATTGCAGGGAAGGCATTACGAGGAGGCTGGTTTGAGGATGCCGCTGTCAGGCCTGGCACATCAGCGTAAGATAGGCGCGCATTTGAGCGTAATGAATGCTGTCCACGAAGATTTCAGGAACCTTGCAATGACCAATAAACAACGTTTGATCTATTCGCTGCTGATCGCCCTCGCGGTACTGGCGATCATGCTGGGTCTTTCACACCTGCAAGCCAGCGGTGTCATCAGCGAGAAGACTTTCCAGTACATCGCTATCGCCGTTGCCGTTCTGGTCGTGGTCATCAACGGCGTGATTCGTCGCAAGGTCAAGCGCTGAGGGCTTGCGTTCCGGATCAGAGCCGGGCGGTCATTTCATTAAGCCGACTTGCCCGGTTCGTTGAGTAGTTCCATGGCCTGAGGGTGCAAGCTATAGCTTTTGTCCGGATTGAGAAAAATGACGCCTTCATCGCAGAGGCGTTTAAGTACTTCCCGCACGCTCAGGAAGGACAGCGGAATATCCAGCTTGAGCATTTGACTGTGCACACCACGTACGCCCAGAGGCTGACCCTCGCTGGTTGCCTGCAGCAGTGCATCCAGAACTTTCAACCGGACCAGGCTGGTCCGCAGCCCGAAGCTTTTGAGCAACTTGCGGATAGGTTCGTTGCCCTGGCGTTCTGTATCAGCGGCAGGCGCCTGTGCCTGCGCGGCAATGGCTGACTGGCGCAGCATCGTTCGGGTTGTGGTGGCTTGACGATTCAACATGCGCAAATTCCTTTTCAGGCTCTAAAAATGCTTGCCTCACTTAGTAAGACGTATGAGCGCTGCAAATCCTCAATCATTTTTTGAAAAAACTTTACCGGCCATCGCCTCAACTGCTCTCCGGCTGAGCGCCGCGCACTAAATTTACTCGTCGTTCTTCGTCCTTTTAGTGAGCTGCAGCCCGTCCCGGCTGTGTCTGTCTGTAAGCCAGCCATCAGGAGTAAGAGTGATCATTTTCAAGCGAGTGCCGACGTTGTGTATTTCCGGACTGTTGTTCGGCCTGAGTGTCAGCGCCCATGCGCAGTTGCCCGCGCAACAGGCCAGCGCGGAAGTTCGCAGGACCACCTTTGGCGTGCCGCATATTCGCGCACAGAACGAGCGTGGCCTTGGTTATGGCATCGGCTATGCCTACGCGCAGGACAATCTTTGCCTGCTGGCAAACGAAGTGGTCACGGTTAATGGCGAGCGCTCACGTTACTTCGGTCCTGAGAATCAGACCTTCGAGAAGCGCAACAACATGGCCAGCGATGTGTTCTTCAACTGGTTGAATACGCCCACGGCCGTTGCAGCATTCTGGAAGGCCCAGACGCCCCAGGTCCGCCAATTGGTTGAAGGATACGTGGCGGGTTACAACCGGCTCCTCGCGGAAACACAAGCGGCCGGTACTCAGGTTGAATGCCTTAATGCGCAATGGCTGCGCCCGATCACTGTCGAGGATCAGGTCAAGCTCACGCGTCGTTTGCTGGTAGAAGGCGGTGTGGGGCGCTTTGCCGAGGCGCTGGCCGCCGCGACACCGCCTGCCGCCGCCGGTGCCAATACCGCCAGCCGGTCAATAGATTCAATGTCATTCGCCAGCGCCGCTGACCACGACAAGAACTTTGCGCTCGAGCGCGGCAGCAATGCGGTGGCAATCGGGCGTGACCGGTCGGAGAACGGGCGCGGCATGCTGTTGGCCAACCCGCATTTTCCGTGGGTTGGCGGCATGCGTTTTTATCAGATGCATTTGACCATCCCCGGCAAACTCGACGTGATGGGCGCTGCTCTGCCCGGTTTTCCGCTGATCAATATCGGTTTCAGCCAGCATCTGGCCTGGACCCATACGGTGGATACCTCGAAACACTTTACGTTGTACCGCCTCAAGCTCGATCCCAAGGATGCCACTCGTTATATCGTTGACGGTCAGTCCCGACCGCTGAAAAAAGCCACAGTCACCGTTACTCTGACTGACAAGGACGGCAAGCCCCAACAGCAATCCCGTGAGATCTATCAGTCCGAGTTCGGTCCGGTGGTGCAATGGCCGGGCAAGCTGGACTGGAATCACGAATATGCCTACAGCCTGCGTGATGCGAACCTCGGCAATGACCGGGTCATTCAACAGTGGTACGCGATGAACCGCGCTCAAAGTCTCGCTGAGCTGAAAGGGGCGTTGCAGAAAATCCAGGGCACCCCCTGGGTCAACACCCTCGCGGTCGATGATCAGGGGCAGACGCTCTACACCAACTATTCAGTTGTGCCGAATGTCAGCCAGCAGAAGCTCGCTCAATGCAGCGATCCTGCTGCGGGGCTGGAGATGATTGTGCTGGACGGCTCGCGCAGTGCCTGCGCTTGGGATAACGACCCGACAGCGGCACAGGCGGGTATTTTTCCGGGTTCGGCGTTGCCAACATTAAGCCGTAGCGATTATTTGCAGAATTCCAATGACTCGGCGTGGATGACCAATCCGGCGCAGCCTTTGACCGGTTTTTCGCCGCTGATCAGCCGTGATGCCCAGCCGCTGGGTCCCCGCACGCGCTTTGCAGTAGATCGACTGACCAGCCTGCAACAGGCTGGCAAAGTTACCCTTGCCGACTTGCAGGCAATGGTCATGGATAACCGGGTTTATCTGGCCGAGGCGGGCGGGCTGCTGGATGATCTGCTGCAATACTGCGCAGGGTATTCCGGGGCGGATGTTGCGACGATCAAAAGTGTTTGCACGAGCATGAGTCAGTGGGACCGCAGCGCCAACCTGGAGGCTGGTATAGGCTTCGTGCATTTTCAGAACATCACCAAAGCGCTGCAAAGTGTGCCGAATGCCTGGCGTATTGCATTTGATCCGGCCAATCCGATCCACACGCCTCGCGGGCTGAATATTCAACAGGCGGGTGTAACCGAAGCGCTGCATGCGGCGATGCTGGAATCGGCGGAACAAATGAGCAATGCGGGTCTGAAAGCAGACAGTCGTTGGGGAAATATTCAGGTTTCAACCGCGGGCACTCAGCAGACGCCGATCCATGGCGGCCCGGGCATCTTGGGCATATACAATGCGATACAGAGTGTTCCGCGTGGTGATGGCAAGCGGGAAGTGGTCAGTGGCAGCAGCTATTTGCAGGTAGTGAGTTTCGATGAGCGCGGCCCCCATGCTCAAGGATTGCTGGCCCCCTCTGAATCAACCAGTCCGGAGTCGCCGCACCGCCGGGACCAGACTGAGGCGTTCTCCAAAAAACAATGGGCTGTATTGCCGTTCACCGAGCAGCAGATCCAGGCGGATCCGGCTTATCGGTTGCAGGTTATCAAGGAGGGGCAGAAGTAATCTCCAGGAGGAATATTCGATCAATCTGAATTGGAAAGAGATCCCTGTGGGAGCGGTGCTTGCCCGCGATAAGGCTGGACTCGATTTCCTTTAGGTCGTGCCCAGTCTTATTGTCGGAATGTCGCCCAGACCAAGCTCGGCCCACACATCGGCCTGCTCCTGTCTGGGGATCATCTAACTAACCTTTCGGCGCAGCACTCGGACGTCTATTGATGACCTGATTGCCTTCACTGTTACGGGTCACCGTCACGGGCAGGACCTTGGGCAGTGAAGCCACCAGACTCGCCATTTCCTGCGTGTTGTAACTACCGCCGATGCGGATTGCGCCGGTGGCGTTGTCGGCCAGCAGTATGGGTTGCGGCAGGTAGCGATTGATCAGCGGTAGCGCTTGCGCCAGCGGCAGATTGTTGATCACCAGCTTGCCATTGCGCCACGCCAGGCTGTTGTCGTTGGCGTAGGTCTCGCTGATCTGTGGCTGGAAATCGCCGCTTTTGTAACTGGCCTGCATGCCGGGCTCAAGGCGATAACCGCTACCGGGTTGAGACGTGTCACTGACCACCTGGACCGAGCCTTCGAGCAGCATCACCCGAACCTGATCCTGATACATCCAGACGTTGAATTTTGTACCGGTGACCTTGACGCTGCCTTGGCCGGCCTTCACCACAAACGGATGTTGAGCATCGTGGCTGACCTCGAAGAACGCTTCGCCCTTGTCCAGCACTACGCTGCGCCGATCCTTGTAGTTGGCGAAGGTCAGGCGGGTTCCCAGATTCAACTCCACCCGACTGCCGTCAGCCATGGTAATCAAGCGGGTACTGCCGTCGGCTTCATAGGTGTCATAGGCATTGGGCAGCCAGCCCTGGTTCCAGCCAATGTAGCCTGCAACCGGCAATGCCAAGGCGATGACCGCAGCCGCTGCGGCATAACTGCGCCAGTTTTTACCGGAAGTTTTTGGTACTGCGCCAGTGCGCAACTCCGCGACGTTTTCGTGGTTAGCGGGCAGAGGATTGACCGGTACAACTTGCTCGGAAATTTCCCAGATTTCAAGCATCGCCTGATACTCGACGGTATGCAGCGGATGAGCATCAAGCCACTGCTCGAATGCCCTGCGCTCTTCAGCGGTGCAATCGCTGGCGTGCATGCGCATGCACCAATGTGCTGCGGCATCGGTGACGGCGTCGTATTCGGCTTCGCTGAGAATTGGGTCGGTCATTGGCACTCCGGCTGTAGGAGCATTCTACATCTGCGCAGGAGTGGGGGAGAACAGCTATGGCTATTGAATATCAACACAGCAGGTCATTTTTTGGGTAATAGAGGTCAATTCGCGTTAACGCATTGTTTTAGCACCCTATTGAGTGCAGAGCAGTATTAGACTGCCGTTCTTCCAGTTAACCCCGTGGAGCCGTGGATGAACGTGCGTATTGAACAAACCTCAAACCCCACCGACGAACAAGTGTCAGCAATCCTTACACCATTGCGTGCCTATAACGTTGCTCAGGCGGGAGAGTCCGGAGCGGAGAAGTTTGCATTACTGGTTCGGGATGAACAAAGCAATGAAGTGTTAGGCGGATTGAATGGCAGCATCTTTTATCGATGGATGTTCATCGAGTTGCTGGCGGTGCCGGAGCAGGCCCGTGGTCAGGGGCTTGGTTCGCGTTTAATGACGATGGCGGAAGATCTGGCGCGGGAGAAAAATTGCGTGGGCATATGGCTCGATACATTCGATTTCCAGGCACCGGACTTCTATCGCGGTCTTGGTTATAGCGAGTGCGGTCAGATCAACGATTATCCACCCGGGCACACCCGTTACTTCTTCCAGAAGCGCCTCGATAACGTCGATTTACCCGCGTGATGTTTGCGCAGTAATGTGCGCAGGCGCGTGACGCAATACTTCATCGCTGGATAACGTGTTTAACCTGACGCCGGAGTTTCAAATGTCTGTACCTCGCGATATCGAAACCCATAATCTCAGTTTCAATGAGCTGGCTCAGGTGCTGCGACAGATATTCGTGCGCCACGGAACGTCGGAAGAGGTAGCCGAAGTCCTTTCGCAAAACTGTGCGAGTGCACAGCGAGATGGCTCCCACAGTCACGGAATTTTTCGTATTCCGGGCTATTTGTCGTCGTTGGCCAGTGGCTGGGTCAATGGGCAAGCCGTGCCGGTGGTGGAGGATGTCGGCGCTGCATTTATTCGGGTCGACGCGGCCAATGGCTTCGCACAGCCTGCGTTGGCGGCGGCGACGCCTTTGCTGATAGAGAAAGTTAAAAGTGCGGGTATCGCGATTCTTGCCATTCGCAGTTCCCATCACTTTGCGGCGTTGTGGCCAGATGTCGAGCCATTCGCCGAACAGGGTCTTGTCGCGTTGAGCGTGGTCAACAGCATGACGTGCGTTGTGCCACATGGCGCGCAAAAGCCGCTATTTGGTACCAACCCCATCGCGTTCGCTGCACCGCGTGCCGGCGGACAGCCTATTGTGTTTGATCTTGCCACCAGTGCGATCGCCAATGGCGACGTGCAAATCGCCGCCCGTGCCGGACGCACTTTGCCAGCCGGCATGGGCGTTGATAGCGCCGGTCAGCCGACACAGGAACCCAAAGCCATTCTCGATGGCGGGGCGCTGCTGCCGTTTGGCGGCTACAAAGGGTCTGCGCTGTCGATGATGGTCGAACTACTGGCGGCGGGTCTCACCGGGGGCAATTTCTCGTTTGAATTCGACTGGTCCAGGCATCCGGGCGCCCAGACGCCCTGGACCGGGCAATTGCTGATCGTCATTGATCCTGACAAAGGCAGTGGTCAGCACTTCGCAGAGCGCAGCGAGGAGTTGGTCAGGCAGATGCATGGCGTCGGACAGGAGCGCATGCCTGGGGATCGGCGTTATCAGGAACGAGCGAAATCACTCTCGAACGGTATCGACATTTCGCAAGCTGAATGGGCAAATCTGCAAGCCCTTGCGGTTGCAACTGATCGCTGACAGAGCCGTTCGTCGCTCGCTGGCTTGCGTTCTCCGCCTTATACAAATACTGTATGTTTAAACAGTAAATTGAAAAGAGGCGGTTGCCATGTCCCTTGAAAACGTTGCAAGCACTACCACTGATCACGCATCCATCATTGCCGGCATGAATGAAATGCAGCGCGAAGACTTCCTGGCACTGGCGGCCGCGCTTCGTCAGTTCAATGCCTATGAGCCGCTGGTGTCGATGGCCATCGTTAACGCCCAGAACGCGGGTGATTACCAGGTTCGCCTTGCTGCAGACTGACTTCGTTTTCAGCGTGCGCTCTGGTCACGCTTTCAGTCGTTGCAGTGGAGCGTGCAGGTCGGCGTTTGCCATTGCGTATCAAGCGAAGCGCCACCAATGTGCCGAGCAGCGAGACCACGAACCAGCCCAGCAGAAAGTTCACCACCCTTGATTCTCCAGATTACGGCTGCAGGGATTTATACCACTCTCAGCAACTGATAATCAGGTAGCCAGACAGAATCGACGCAAGCCTGCCTTGATCGGCTATATATGAAACGTATATGCTTCGTATATTCCATACGAGGTGAATCATGGGGCTGGTCAAAATTTCTGAACATATGCACGCCAATATCCGTGCAGCGAGTGCGGCACTCAGTCGATCGATCAATGCGCAGGCGGAGCACTGGATGCGGGTTGGTATGTTGAGCGAGTTGCACCCCGGACTGAATTACAGTGATATCTGCCAGATGCTGATCCGTACTGAAAACGCCGATGGCGTCGTACTCAGTGCGCAGACCTACGATATCTCGCCTGTTGAATCGCAGCCGAAGGTGGCTTCTCGATGAGCGGCCCGGTCAGCATCAAAAGTGAAGCGGATCTGGTTCAACTGCGAATTGCCGGCAGGTTGGCTGCCGATGTTCTGGCCATGATCACCCCGCATGTAAAGGCGGGCGTCAGCACCGAGGCACTGGACGATATCTGCAATGAATACATCGTCAAAGAGCTGAAAGTCATCCCGGCCAATGTCGGTTATCACGGCTTTACCAAGACCACCTGCATCTCACCCAATGCGGTGGTGTGTCACGGTATACCGTCGGCGTCGGACATCCTCAAGGATGGCGATATCATCAATATCGACGTGGCCGTCATCAACGATGGTTGGTACGGCGATACCAGCCGCATGTACTTCGTCGGTGAAGTCAGTCCGTTGGCAAAGCGTCTGGTGCACACCACCTACGAAGCCACTCGTGCCGGTATTCACGCGGTACGTCCCGGAGCTACGCTGGGCGATATCGGCCATGCAATCCAGACGGTGGCGCACCGTGAAGGGTTCAGCGTTGTTCGTGAATATTGTGGCCACGGGATCGGTCGTAACTACCACGAAGATCCTCAGGTGTTGCACTACGGTGCACAAGGAAAGGGCATGCGCCTCAAGCCCGGCATGGTCTTTACCATTGAGCCGATGATCAATGCGGGCAAGCCGGGCACCAAGACATTGCCTGATGGCTGGACAGTGCTAACCAGAGACTTGTCTTTGTCTGCCCAGTGGGAGCACATGGTCGCGGTCACGGAGACCGGCTTCGAGCTGCTCACGCCATGGCCAGAGGGTACTGGCGAATATCCGGAGATCTGACATGAAAAAGCCCGACCTGAAACAGGTCGGGCTTTTTACGTTCTAGCCCTGGACTTCAAAGGCTTTGGCAGCAACTACACCTGCCGAACTAAGCTTGATCGGGTAATTGAGCGAACGCCCCGGCTCGCCTGCTGAATCGACGCTGCCGTGGTGAATCAGGCCGCCTTGTTGCAAGTACTCCAGGGTGTCCGCGACTGCGTTCTCCCCCCTATAGTTGTCGAGTACTTCTTTACCCAAACCTGCCGGGTGGGCTTTCAGGAGTCGGGTGAGGACTTCTTTTTCAAGGTCTTTATCGATTGTCATGCTTACCTCGCGTTGCTGGTTGATGAGCGCTGCTTGGTAATTGGGACCGTCTCAAAATGGGTTCGTTTAGAGTTTCTCGTTCCTGGGTGTCTTTTTCCAATGCACCTGGGTTACGCCCCGTCCCTCTGCCTGCTTGAGCGCGACTCGAATAGGCCCTGTCGCAACATTGTCGCCTACCTGCCAAACCCCCGCGTGCAGTGTGGCAATGTGCAGCGCGTCGCTTTCGCATAGCTGTAATGCCTGATGGCAAAAGTGTCGAGGTTCACCGCGAAACTGGTAATGAATTTCAAAATCCGTCTGATCTTTCATCATTGCCCCTGCCTGTGTTGTCTAGGGATGCGTCTCTGAAAATGTGTACTTCCTGGGTACCTGAGAGCTTGAGCCGGGATTGTGTCCGACGTGCTACCCAATCATTTAGAGATCGATACAGGCTTGCAAAAGACTTCAAGCGGCCTTGAATCGTACTGCTGCTCCAGCTATCGCTTTTCTGATGTTTTGTCCCGAAAAGAGATACGGAGATTTACACCGAATTAAACATAGTTGTACAAAACTCCGATGAGTGGCGATGTGCTTTATGGAGTCGGGGGGGGGCTGCGCCTCAGGCAGAGGAGAGCATCGCCGACCGGGCAACCTGTCCCTCAGGTTGCCCGATTCTGGTAGGCCGCTAACGGGCCTTTGAGACGGTTTTTTCGCAGCTTTTCAGATCTGCCGGGCCTACGAACTCGTTGGCTCGTCCCATCACACAGGCAATCTTCTGATTACGCTGGCGCTCCCAGCTTTCCACGGGATACGTCTTGTTCCAGGCCTGATAAAGCTGCTGGTCCTGACGCGACAGACGCAAGTTGTACTGCTTGCTCATATAGAAATACGTGCGCGCAATCATGCCGCGAATGGAAGGCCGTGGCATGACCTTTTTGGCCTTGAAATCAACCTGGGTCAGGCACGATCCGTACTGGCCCGTTTGGGCCGGAAGCCAGCCAAAGCTGAAATTGTTTCGATCGCCGTTGACCTCGCCAATGCTGGGCACAAGGTTGTGCAGGTCGGCTTCGGCTTGCTGGAAAATCTTGTCATTCTTCGTACAGTTTTTGCGTCCGCCGTTTTGCCAGCATTGACGCAAATGACCGATTTGCCATGCCGGAACGATGTGCTCCCATTCAATGCGCTTGGCGCGCGTGGCGTTCTTGCGTGGGACATAGCCGCAACCGGCGATATCAACCTTGTTGCCACTGTATTTACAGCCGCAGTAAAACTCCGTTGACTGGGCGGAGTAGAGGCCCCAGGCAATTTTTTTCGCCTGGCTGAAGGTATGTGGCGCTTCTGCGTGAACGTTGAATGGAGCGGTGAGGAGCAGGGTTGTACAAAACAGGGTAAGGATTCGCACCATCATGCCGTCAGTCTTCCTTCGGCACTGTCCAGAAAATGTGTATACCGCCATCATCCCGATAGGCGAGGGTTACGTTGTCGTTTTCAGCGATCTCTTCAAGCAACTGATTCCACTCGTCTTCGATTTCATCTGGCAGACGGAATATCAAGGCCGCCTTGGCTTTCTGTGCCGTAGGTGAATTGATGATCTTTTGTACTCTTACGCCCAAACGTTCGTAGGAGCTGGGTAGGGACTGAGTTGCTGCGCTGGATTTCGCCACGGAAAAGGTTCCTGGGTTGCTGTACGGGCATACAGTATTTCACTGTGGGCTATTTCGCAACTTCTCTGTAGGAAAACAGAACGGACCTGTAGGCATCACCGTCTGGCACTCAGCGTTAAAGAAAAAAACGGCGTAGCCGATTGCTGTGTCAGGACTCCATTAATTCAGGATGACAGTCATGACTATTTTCACCGTCGGTTTTTCAGCGCCTGCGTTCAGTATCAGTGCGGGAACGACCCCCAGCACAGATGCTGTTACTGAAGACGAGAAGAAGCTCGATACGACGTCGGAAGAGAAAAAAATCAGCGGCGACATTTCCGATCATCTGAGTGTCTCTTCCAAACGGCTGCTCAAGCGTCTGGCCGAATTGCAGGAGCAGTTACGTGACTTGAGGGCGAGGATGCAGTCCGCAGAAAACGCTGCCTATTCGAATCTCGCGGCCAAAAACTCGGTGGTGTCCAGCTTTCAAAGTCAGATAACCGCGGTCACCGGATCGATCATGTTGATGTCCGCTTCGTTGTTCAAAGAACTCGACAGAAGTGGTGGCATGGACATTACGGTGTAATCGTTACTCGATTATTTAGCGCCGCGCTCCGTTCCGGGCGTTGACAATCGTCGCGCCGTTTCTCATAGTTCGTTTCTCGCAAACGTTTGCGCCATGATCGTCGATCAGGGGTGCGATACTTTGCCCGACACAATAATCATAAGATCGGAGTGTACCCATGAAGCTGCCATTTGCTGGACGCGTTCTTGCCGTCGCTATGCTCGCTGCTGTTGCCGCAACAACCTCCCTCCCTGCTTTATCCGCTGACTCCGCGGAAAAGCCCAAAGTCGCGCTGGTGATGAAATCCCTTGCCAACGAGTTCTTCCGCACCATGGAAGACGGTGCCAAGGCTTACCAGAAAGAAAACGCTGACAAGTTTGATCTGATCTCCAACGGCATCAAGGACGAATCAGACACCTCCAGCCAGATCCGCATTGTCGAGCAGATGATCGTTTCCAAGGTCAACGCACTGGTCATCGCCCCTGCAGACTCCAAGGCGTTGGTGCCGGTCATCAAGAAGGCGATGGACGCCGGGATCACGGTCGTGAACATCGACAATCAACTGGACCCTGAGGTGCTGAAAAGCAAGGGCATCAGCGTGCCTTTCGTAGGACCCGATAACCGTAAAGGTGCCAGGCTGGTAGGTGAGTACCTGGCTCGTGACCTGAATCCGGGTGATGAAGTAGGCATCATTGAAGGCGTTTCTACGACCACCAACGCTCAGCAGCGCACGGCGGGTTTCAAGGACGCCATGGAAGCCAAACAGATGAAGATTGTCTCGGTTCAGTCTGGTAACTGGGAAATCGACAAAGGCAACGCCGTTGCTTCGCAAATGCTCAATGCCCACCCGAACCTGAAAGCACTGCTGGCCGGTAACGACAGCATGGCGCTGGGCGCTGTTTCTGCCGTGCGAGCGGCAGGCAAAAAGGATCAGGTCAAAGTAGTGGGCTACGACAACATCAAGGCTATCCAGCCCATGATCAAAGACGGTCGAGTGCTGGCGACGGCTGATCAGTTCGCCGCCAGGCAAGCCATGTTCGGTATCGACGCGGCCTTGAAAATTCTCAAGGGCGAAAAAGTCGAGACAGTGAATGGGGTCATCGAAACGCCGGTCACGCTGGTCACTCAATCCAAACTGTAACTCCTTCGTCGAATGACTGCATCTGCCCGTCCTGGGCAGGTGCACGGAGAGATTTATGTCCGTTTCAGCTCAAACTGCTGTGCTTTCTGTCAGCGGTATAGGCAAAACCTACGCGCAACCCGTACTTGGCGATATCGACCTGACGTTGATGCGCGGCGAAGTGCTGGCCCTCACGGGGGAAAATGGCGCAGGTAAAAGTACTCTTTCGAAAATTATCGGCGGCCTGGAAGCGCCCACCACCGGGCAGATGCAGTTCCAGGGCGAAAGCTATCAGCCGGCCAGTCGAACCCAGGCAGAAAAGCTGGGGGTACGTATGGTGATGCAGGAACTCAACCTGCTGCCCACGCTGTCCGTCGCCGAAAACCTGTTTCTCGACAACCTGCCGCGACGTGCCGGCTGGATCAACCGCAAGCGTCTGCGTGAAGATGCGACGCAGGCCATGGCTCAAGTAGGGCTGGATGCAATCGACCCGGATACATTGGTCGGTGAACTGGGCATCGGTCATCAGCAGATGGTGGAGATCGCCCGCAATCTCATCGGTGACTGTCGCGTGCTGATTCTTGATGAGCCGACCGCCATGTTGACGGCTCGGGAAGTCGAGATGTTGTTCGAGCAGATCACCCGCCTGCAGGCACGCGGCGTGTCGATCATTTACATCTCTCACCGCCTTGAGGAATTGCAGCGTGTCGCGCAACGTATCGCTGTGCTGCGCGATGGCAAGCTGGTGTGCGTCGACGCTATCGCCAATTACAGCAGCGAGCAGTTGGTGACGTTGATGGTCGGTCGCGAACTGGGTGACAAGATCGATCTGGGGGCGCGCCAGATTGGGGAAGTCGCACTGAGCATCAAAGGCCTGAGTCGGGGTGACAAGGTTCGGGATGTCTCGTTTCAGGTTCGCAAAGGCGAAATCTTCGGTATCTCCGGATTGATCGGTGCGGGTCGTACCGAGCTTATGCGCCTGATCTACGGTGCCGATCTGGCCGACAGCGGCACCATCGAGCTGGGTAGTCCGCTGCGCAGCGTTTCGATTCGTTCACCTGCCGACGCCGTTCGCCAGGGTATCGCGTTGATCACTGAAGACCGCAAGGGCGAGGGGCTTTTGCTGACCCATTCCATCAGCGCCAATATCGCCCTGGGCAACATGGATGCAGTCTCGGCTGGCGGACTGGTCAAGGTTCAAGATGAGACGAGCCTGGCGCAACGGCAGATCGATGCCATGCACATCCGCAGTTCCGGTCCGGCGCAGTTGGTTTCCGAGCTTTCCGGTGGCAATCAGCAGAAGGTGGTGATTGGTCGATGGCTGGAGCGTGACTGTCCGATCATGCTGTTCGATGAACCAACCCGGGGCATCGATGTTGGTGCCAAATTCGATATCTACGGGTTGTTTGGTGAGCTGACCCGTCAGGGCAGGGCGCTGGTCGTGGTCTCCAGTGATTTGCGCGAGCTGATGCTGATCTGTGATCGCATCGGCGTGCTGTCTGCCGGACGCCTGATCGAAACCTTCGAGCGCGACAGCTGGACCCAGGACGAACTGCTCGCTGCCGCATTTGCCGGCTATCAAAAACGCGACGCGCTGCTCAGTGAAGCCGCGCCGAGGACTGCTTGATGAAAACCTCCACCCCTTCACCGGCTTTGCCTTCACCCGCCAAACGTAGCGGCACCTATTTCGGCCTGGGGACTTATCTGGGCCTGGCGGGCGCTCTGCTGGCGATGATCGTGCTGTTCTCGCTGCTCAGTGACCACTTCCTTTCGTACAACACCTTCAGCACCATCGCCAACCAGATCCCTGACTTGATGGTGTTGGCAGTCGGCATGACCTTTGTGCTGATTATCGGCGGCATTGACCTGTCGGTGGGTTCGGTGCTGGCACTGGCGGCTTCAGCCGTCAGTGTGGCCATTCTTGGCTGGGGCTGGAGCATTATCCCGGCTGCATTGTTTGGCATGGCATGCGCCGCACTCGCCGGGACGATTACCGGGTCGATCACTGTTGCCTGGCGGATTCCATCATTCATCGTGTCGCTGGGCGTGCTGGAAATGGCCCGGGGGGTCGCGTACCAGATGACCGACTCGCGCACGGCGTACATTGGCGACTCGTATGCCTGGTTATCGGACCCTTTTGCCTTCGGCATCTCGCCTTCTTTTGTGATTGCCTTGCTGGTCATTATTGTCGCTCAGGCGTTGCTTACCCGTACCGTATTCGGGCGCTACCTGATTGGCATTGGCACCAACGAAGAGGCCGTGCGGCTGGCGGGCATCAATCCCAAGCCTTACAAGATTCTGGTGTTCTCGTTGATGGGCCTGCTGGCGGGCGTGGCTGCGCTGTTCCAGATTTCCCGCCTGGAGGCGGCTGACCCTAACGCAGGCTCGGGCCTGGAGCTGCAAGTTATTGCCGCAGTGGTGATCGGCGGTACCAGCCTGATGGGCGGGCGCGGTTCGATCATCAGTACCTTCTTCGGTGTCCTGATCATCTCCGTGCTGGCGGCCGGACTGGCGCAAATTGGTGCCACGGAGCCGACCAAGCGGATTATTACCGGCGCAGTGATTGTTATCGCGGTAGTGCTCGACACCTATCGCAGCCATCGCGCCAAGCGCCAGGTCTAATATGGCAACGATCAAAGATGTAGCGGCATTGGCCGGTATTTCCTACACCACGGTTTCTCATGTCCTGAACAAATCCAGGCCCGTGAGCGATGAGGTCAGGATCAAGGTCGAAGCAGCCATCAAGCAACTGGATTATGTGCCCAGTGCCGTAGCGCGTTCTCTTAAAGCCAAAACCACGTCGACTATCGGGCTGCTGATCCCCAATGGCGTGAACCCCTATTTTGCCGAGTTGGCACGAGGCATCGAAGACTACTGCGAGCGCAACGGTTTCTGCGTGATTCTGTGTAATTGCGATGACAATGCGGATAAACAGCGGGGCTATCTGCGCGTGCTGTTGGAGAAGCGCGTCGATGGGCTGATCGTGTCCTCGGTGGGCGGCGATCCTGGTCTGGATGGCGGCCTCGCCGGTGTACGCACGCCGATGGTAGTGGTTGACAGGGAGCTGGAGGGTATTGATGCCGACCTGGTGCGTATTGATCATGAACTGGGCGGTTATCTGGCAACCCATCATCTGCTGGGGTTGGGGCATCGACACATCGCCTGCATTCATGGACCGGCGCAAACCAGTGTGGCGCGACTAAGGCTGCGTGGTTACGAGCGAGCCATGGCAGAAGCAGGCATCAAGGTTGAGGCGCATTGGGTGATCGAAAGCGATTACACCAGTCCGGGAGGCTATCAGGCGGCTGTCAGCCTGCTGGAGGACAACCCGCCAACCGCCATTTTTGCGGGTAATGACATGATCGGGATTGGCGTGTTGCGCGCTGCGGCCGAGCGTAATTTACGCGTTCCAAAAGACTTGTCAGTGGTGGGGTTCGATGACATCGAAATGAGCCGCTATGTCTATCCTGCGCTGACGACCGTGGGTCAGTCGATTGTCGAGCTGGGCGAGAGTGCCGCGCAGATGCTGTTGAGGCGCATCACCGGGCCCTTCGACGGCGTGACCGAGCAGCGTGTCGTGTCCCCAAGCATTGTGTTGCGTGAATCCACGGCGCCGCCAGCCACATAATGACGTTGAGTAAAAACTACCTCGAGTAAGAACGATGAACGTGAAAAACAATGCAGAGATGTCGCACGCCCAGGTAGTGGTGGTCGGCAGTTTGAATATGGATCTGGTTACGCGAGCGCAACGCCTGCCGGGTCCGGGGGAAACCATGAGTGGGGATTCGTTTGCCACGGTATCCGGCGGCAAAGGCGCCAATCAGGCTGTCGCAGCGGCGCGGCTGGGCGCGCGCGTGGCGATGATCGGTTGCGTAGGGGATGACGCCTATGGTGAGCAACTGCGTGCCGCTTTACTGGCCGAGCAGATCGATTGTCAGGGGCTCACTACCGTGGTGGGTGTGTCCACCGGAATCGCTTCGATTGTGGTCGATGCCAATGGCCAGAACGCGATCATTATTGTTGCCGGGGGCAATGGCCAGCTGACGCCGGATATCACTGACCGTTTTGATGCGCTGCTCGGTGCTGCGCAGGTGGTGATCTGTCAGCTTGAAGTGCCATTGCCCACCGTTGCTCATGTGTTGCGTCGAGCGCGTGAACTGGGCAAGACGGTCATTCTCAACCCTGCGCCAGCATCTGCTGCGTTGCCCGATCAGTGGTATTCGTTGATTGATTATCTGATCCCCAATGAAACCGAGGCAGCGATTCTGAGCGGTATTGCGGTGGACTCGCTGTCGTCTGCAGAGCGCGCAGCGCGGTCCCTTCTGGACGCGGGCGCAGGCAAGGTGATCATTACTCTGGGAGAGCAGGGCGCGTTATTGGCATCGGGGCAGGGCATGGAGCAGTTTCCTGCGCCGCGCGTGACTGTGGTCGACAGCACGGCTGCGGGTGATACATTTGTCGGCGGTTTCGCCGCGGCGCTGGCTGAAGGTCGCACTGAAGCCGAGGCGATTCGTTTCGCGCAAAAGGCTGCGGCGTTGTCGGTAACCCGAGCGGGTGCGCAACCTTCCATCCCTGATCGTGCTGAAGTACTAAGGTTTGACCCTACATGAAAAAAACACCCTTGCTGAATATCGCTCTTTCCCGCGTCATCGCGTCCCTGGGGCACGGCGATATCGTGATGATTGTTGACGCTGGCATGCCGATTCCGGCAGGCGTGGAGTTGATTGATCTGGCGTTGACCCGTGGGATGGTCGACTTCGCCAGTGCACTGGATACCGTACTGAGTGAAATGCAGGTCGAAAGCCATGTGCTGGCCGAAGAAATCATGTTCAAGAAGCCTCCCGCCCTGAGCGTTATCGAGGGCCTTAATCTGGATGGCGATCTGGGTGAGCAGCGGCTGCTCAGTCATGAGGCGCTCAAGGCCCTGAGCAAAAGTGCCAAAGCGATCGTGCGTACCGGTGAGTGCGAGCCATACAGCAACATTGCGCTGGTCGCCGGTGTGGTTTTCTGATTGTCCGTAAAGTCATTTAATCTGAACAGGGAGTTCGCTATGCAAGCATTGCCAATCATCAAACAGTTATTCCGGAGCCTGCTGCTTTTGTCCATTCTCAGTGCAAGCGTGGCCCAGGCCGCAGAAAAACGCGACTTGATCATCGATACCGATCCGGGAGCCGATGACGTGGTGGCGTTGCTGCTTGCACTGGCATCCCCCGAGGAGTTGAACGTTCTGGGGATTACGACCGTGGCGGGCAATGTGCGTCTGGACAAAACCTCTCGCAATGCACGACTGGCCCGCGAGTGGGCGGGGCGCGAAGAAGTGCCGGTATACGCCGGTGCGTCCAAGCCTTTGGTGCGTACGCCGATCTATGCGGAGAATGTCCACGGTCAGGAAGGTTTGCCTGGGGTGCCCGTGCATGAACCCAAGCAGGGGCTTGCCCAGGGTAATGCGGTGCAGTACCTGATTGACACCTTGCGCAAGGCCAAACCGCACAGCATCACCATCGCCATGCTGGGGCCGCAAACCAACCTGGCTCTGGCACTGGTACAGGATCCGGAAATCACTCAGGGCATCAAGGAAGTCGTCGTGATGGGCGGAGCGCACTTCAATGGCGGGAATATCACGCCGGTTGCCGAGTTCAACCTGTTCGCCGACCCTCATGCTGCTCAAGTGGTTCTGGCCAGCGGCGTCAAACTGACCTACCTGCCGCTGGACGTCACTCACAAAATACTCACCAGCGAGCAGCGTCTTGCGCAGATCGCCGCATTGAATAATCAGGCGGGCAAACTGGTCGGCAGTATTCTCAATGAGTACGTGAAGCTGGACATGACTCACTATGGTCT
Organism: Pseudomonas sp. ICMP 561; assembly: GCF_002699985.1. GTDB lineage: Bacteria > Pseudomonadota > Gammaproteobacteria > Pseudomonadales > Pseudomonadaceae > Aquipseudomonas > Aquipseudomonas quasicaspiana. The sequence goes on from NZ_LKBT01000012.1 coordinate 154,994, forward strand.
GCCCGGCGGGCCGGTGCATGACGCCAGTGTCATTGCCTGGTTGCTCAAGCCTGAGTTGTTCAGCGGCAGGCAGATCAACGTGGCTGTCGATAGCCGTGAAGGCATAGGTTTTGGGCAGACCGTTGCCGACTGGTACGACACGCTCGGCCGGGACAAGAACGTCTTCTGGGTCGAAAGTGGCGACGCGCAGGGCTTCTTTGATCTGCTGACCAGTCGCCTGTCACGCCTTAAATAAAGCCTCTCTGAGAAACCGGCAGGCGCTTGTTACGCCTTGCCGGTCTCGTTCGGGTAACGAGCAAGTACTTGCGTGATGAATGCCAGCGCGCCCTCTGTGCCCAACTCCTTTACCAGCAAGTCCACAGCAATGATCGCCAGCTCTTCCGGGTTGCCAGGGCTGTGTGATGAATGTCCCTGGTGCCATTTCGCCTTGATGTCTGCATCGATGGATACGACTGCCATTGCTGCCTCGTCTCGTCGTCTGAAAGGGAGATCCTTTACAGAGTGCGGCCTGGGCGGCCGAACGCCAGTTCCAGTAAAGCATTTCAGCCGCTGTTTGACACTGCAACCTACGGCGGTAACTCAGTGACGAGTCAGAACCCGGTGCATACGTACTCATGTTTTGTGACGATTTGCTGAGACGTGGCGCATCAAGCTCGGGCAGACTGCGCAGCGGTCTGTACTGATGGCCTGGAACTGGCCATGTGTTGCAACGAATGGGTTGCGGCGCTGTCGCAAGGATTCAGCTTATGTTTATCGGTCAAGGAGTCTGTATGCCGTGGAAAATCTCTTCAGTCGGGTTTGCTGTTGCGTTGTCGTTGCTGGCAGGGTGCAGCAGTACGTCTGAGTCAACAGCTCAAGAACCGAATGCTCCGGTTGCCAGTGGGCGCTGCGACGCCGCAGGTGCTCAGTTCGCCGTAGGTCAGCAAGCATCGGCTGCGTTGCTCGCCCAGGCCCGAGCCAAAGCAGGGGCGCAAGATGCCCGGTTCATTGGTGCCAACGATATGGTCACCCTGGAATACCGCTCCAATCGCGTCAATCTCAACACCGATGCCAATGGCAAGGTCGTGCGGGTCAACTGCGGCTGAGCCGAGCCTTTCCTGTACCCATAAAAAAACCCCGTCAGTGACGGGGTTTTTTTAGATCGCCTGGATTACTCCGCGCGAACCTGAGCAGCTTGCATGCCCTTTTGGCCTTTCTCAGCCACGAACGAAACGGTCTGGCCTTCTTTCAGGCTTTTGAAACCGTCGCTTTCGATAGCTTTGAAGTGTACGAACAGGTCGTCACCGCCACCCTGTGGGGTGATAAAGCCGAAGCCTTTTTCGTCGTTGAACCATTTTACGGTGCCGGTTTGGCGATTAGACATGGTGAATCTCCAAGAACATAATTTTTTCAGTGTACGTGTTGCTCAGGCCAACTGGGCACACCGGCCTATCATAGTCGAAATGTGGGAATGTAGAACTTTTTCAGTAAGAACTTTGAGCATTAACCGTAGGTAAACCCGGAATAACTTCTCTAAGTCACCCTGTTTCTGACGCTCAAAGTCACATTGAGTCGTAAGTAGACGGGGCTGAAAGGCGCGTATTTCAAGGCCTTCAGAGTTCGCTCACAGTCATCCTGAAAACATGCCCCGCCTTACTTCGTGAAGTCATGTAGATGAATTATTTTTTTGGCTGAGTGCAGTTTTTGGCGACCAGATCACTCATTTTTTTAGTTTGCTCAGGGGTTGGTGGCGGATTGGCATTACTCATTTTTTCAATTTCCGCACTGCTGAAGTTTTTGCTCACTTGCTCAGCGCCACACTCGCAATGGGATTTCGCTGAGGCTGCATCAAGCTTTTGTCCCGCGGTGGCCACGCAATCCTGGATGAACTTGGCTTTGGTTGGACCGCTCATCGCTGCTTGAGCGCTGAGTGGCATTGCCAGGGCGATTGGGGCGAGCAGGGCGAGTAAACGTATAAGCTTCATGGCGTTTTCCTTTATAGGGTTCAACGTATTTGCTGCAGGTTGCACAGCTATCTGACGATGAGTGTGGACGCCAGTTCAGTTTGAAAATTACGAGGCGAACGCGGATGCTGCAATTGATTGATCCTGCGTGCATGTGAATGGGTTGAGCTGTGATAGGATGCGCGTCCTTTATATCTGCCTGCGTCTGGCTGGTGTTCTTTTCGCCGTCGTTGTGCAGTTTTTATTTCAAACCAGTCATCTGGTTCGGTTCAAGGTTGGCCGCGAGGCTCCTGCCACTGTGAGGCAGGCATACCACCGGATCACGTACTGGCTCATCCCAACCCACGTGACCTTTGGTAGGGGTCACCACTAGGAGAGGAGGCGCCATGCCCACCATTACTCTTCCCGACGGCAGTCAACGTTCATTCGATCATCCGGTTTCCGTAGCCGAGGTCGCGCTTTCCATTGGTGCAGGTCTGGCCAAGGCCACCGTTGCCGGTAAAGTCGACGGTCAGCTGGTCGACGCCAGCGATCTGATCGAGAAAGACGCCACCCTGCAGATCATTACCCCCAAAGATCAGGAAGGGCTGGAGATCATCCGCCACTCGTGCGCCCACCTGGTAGGTCATGCGGTCAAGCAGCTGTATCCAACTGCAAAGATGGTCATCGGGCCAGTCATCGATGACGGCTTTTATTACGATATCGCTTATGAGCGCCCGTTCACGCCTGACGACATGGCGGCGATCGAGCAGCGCATGCAGCAGCTGATCGAAAAAGATTACGACGTCATCAAGAAGGTCACTCCGCGCGCCGAAGTGATCGACGTGTTCACTGCGCGTCACGAAGATTACAAGCTGCGTCTGGTTGAAGACATGCCAGAGCAGCAGACCATGGGTCTGTACTACCACGAAGAATACGTCGACATGTGTCGCGGCCCGCACGTGCCGAACACTCGCTTCCTCAAGTCCTTCAAGCTGACCAAGCTGTCCGGTGCTTACTGGCGCGGCGATGCCAAAAACGAGCAGCTGCAACGGGTCTATGGCACCGCCTGGGCCGACAAGAAGCAACTGGCTGCTTATATCCAGCGCATCGAAGAAGCTGAAAAGCGCGATCACCGTAAAATCGGCAAGCGTCTTGGGTTGTTCCACACCCAGGAAGAAGCGCCGGGCATGGTGTTCTGGCATCCACAGGGCTGGACTCTGTATCAGGTGCTTGAGCAGTACATGCGCAAAGTGCAGCGCGAGAATGGTTATCTGGAGATCAAGACGCCGCAGGTGGTTGATCGCTCCCTGTGGGAGAAGTCAGGTCACTGGGCGAACTACGCCGATAACATGTTCACCACCGAGTCCGAGAGCCGCGACTACGCAATCAAGCCGATGAACTGCCCATGCCACGTGCAGGTGTTCAATCAGGGCCTGAAAAGCTACCGTGAGCTGCCGATGCGTCTGGCCGAGTTTGGTGCTTGCCACCGTAACGAGCCGTCCGGTGCGTTGCACGGGATCATGCGCGTTCGTGGCTTCACTCAGGATGACGCGCACATCTTCTGTACTGAAGATCAGATGCAGGCGGAATCCGCGGCGTTCATCAAGCTGACCCTGGATGTCTATGCCGACTTCGGCTTCAAGGACATCGAGCTGAAGCTGTCGACTCGTCCTGAAAAGCGTGTGGGTTCCGATGAATTGTGGGATCGCGCTGAAAGCGCGCTGGCATCGGCGCTCGATAGCGCGGGCCTGCCTTATGACCTGCAGCCGGGTGAGGGCGCGTTCTACGGTCCGAAGATCGAGTTCTCGTTGAAAGACTGCCTCGGTCGTGTCTGGCAGTGTGGTACCCTGCAACTCGACTTTAACTTGCCGATCCGTTTGAGCGCCGAATACGTCTCCGAAGACAACAGCCGTAAACATCCGGTCATGTTGCACCGGGCGATCCTCGGTTCTTTCGAACGTTTCATCGGGATTCTGATCGAGCACTACGAAGGTGCATTCCCGGCCTGGCTGGCGCCTACTCAGGCAGTGATCATGAATATCACTGATAAACAGGCAGATTTTGCCCTTGAAGTAGAAAAAATTCTCGCCGAAAGCGGGTTTCGTGCCAAGTCCGACTTGAGAAATGAAAAGATCGGCTTTAAAATCCGTGAGCATACTTTGCTCAAGGTCCCTTATCTCCTCGTGATTGGAGATCGGGAAGTTGAAATGCAAACTGTCGCTGTGCGTACACGCGAAGGTGCAGACCTCGGCTCGATGCCGGTCGCCCAGTTCGCTGAATTTCTCGCACAAGCGGTTTCCCGGCGTGGTCGCCAAGATTCGGAGTAATTACTATTAAGCGTGAAATGAGACAAGATAAACGAGCTGCACCGAAAGCCCCGATCAACGAGAATATCTCGGCACGCGAGGTTCGGTTAATTGGAGCTGAAGGTGAGCAGCTTGGGATTGTGTCAATTGAAGACGCGCTGCTTAAGGCTGAAGAGGCCAAGCTGGATCTGGTGGAAATTTCCGCCGATGCAGTACCCCCTGTCTGTAAGCTGATGGACTACGGCAAATCGATCTTCGAAAAGAAGAAACAGGTTGCCGCTGCCAAGAAAAATCAGAAGCAGATCCAGGTTAAAGAAATCAAGTTTCGTCCAGGGACGGAGGAAGGGGATTACCAGGTAAAACTACGCAACCTGGTACGTTTCCTGAGTGACGGGGACAGGGCCAAGGTATCGTTAAGATTCCGCGGTCGTGAGATGGCCCACCAGGAGCTGGGCATGGAACTGTTGAAGCGGGTTGAAGGTGACCTTCTTGAATACGGTTCCGTTGAGCAGCATCCTAAGATGGAAGGACGCCAGCTGATTATGGTCATCGCCCCGAAAAAGAAGAAATAACCACCAGGGCACGGCAGGCCTTGCGGTTATGTTTATCAACTGAATGCGGAGTATCCGAACATGCCAAAGATGAAGACTAAAAGTGGTGCAGCTAAGCGGTTTTTGAAAACTGCTAACGGCATCAAGCACAAACACGCTTTCAAGAGCCACATTCTGACCAAAATGTCGACCAAGCGTAAGCGTCAACTGCGCGGTAGCAGCTTGCTGCATCCGTCTGACGTGGCAAAAGTCGAGCGCATGCTGCGCCTTCGTTAATTTTGATCAAGAATAGAGGAAGTAACTCATGGCTCGTGTAAAGCGTGGCGTCATTGCCCGTAAGCGTCACAAAAAAATTCTGAAACTTGCTAAAGGCTACTACGGCGCGCGTTCACGCGTATTCCGTGTTGCCAAGCAAGCGGTAATCAAGGCAGGCCAATACGCCTACCGTGACCGTCGTCAGAAAAAACGTCAGTTCCGCGCTTTGTGGATCGCTCGTATCAACGCTGGTGCTCGTATCAACGGTCTGTCCTACAGCCGTTTCATCGCCGGCCTGAAAAAAGCGTCCATCGAGATCGACCGTAAGGTTCTGGCTGATCTGGCAGTGAACGAAAAAGCGGCGTTTGCTGCGATTGTCGAGAAAGCTAAAGCCACCTTGGCCTAAGTCCCCGACAATCACCGGGCCTCAGTTTCTGAGGTTCGGTGTTAAACGTCATAAATAGGGGAAGAGCCTAAAAGCTCTTCCCCTATTTCGTATCTGGAGTCTGTAAATGGAAAACCTGGACGCGCTGGTCTCGCAAGCTCTTGAGGCTGTGCAGAGCGCTGAAGATATCAATGCCCTGGAGCAAATCCGGGTTCAATACCTTGGCAAGAAAGGTGAGTTGACTCAGGTGATGAAGACCCTGGGGAATTTGCCTGCAGAAGAGCGTCCGCAAGTCGGCGCCCTGATCAACGTCGCCAAGGAGCGTGTCACAGAGGTTCTCAATGCCCGCAAGGCGCAGTTCGAGGAAGCGGATCTTGCCGCTAAACTCGCCGCCGAGTCCATTGACGTGACCCTGCCTGGCCGCGGCCAGACCTCAGGCGGTCTGCACCCCGTTACCCGTACTCTGGAACGCATCGAACAATTCTTCACCCACATTGGCTACGGCATCGCCGAAGGCCCTGAGGTGGAAGACGATTACCACAATTTCGAAGCGCTCAACATCCCAGGCCATCACCCGGCCCGGTCGATGCATGACACCTTCTATTTCAATGCGAACATGCTGTTGCGCACCCATACCTCACCGGTACAGGTCCGCACCATGGAATCGCAGCGTCCGCCGATCCGCATTGTCTGCCCAGGCCGTGTGTACCGCAGCGACTCCGATATTACCCACTCGCCGATGTTCCACCAGGTCGAAGGCCTGCTGGTTGATCGCGACATCAACTTCGCCGACCTCAAAGGCACAATCGAAGAGTTCCTGCGGGTGTTCTTCGAAAAAGAACTGGCCGTGCGTTTCCGCCCGTCTTACTTCCCGTTCACCGAGCCGTCCGCCGAAGTCGACATGGAGTGCGTGATGTGCAGCGGTAAAGGCTGCCGTGTCTGCAAGCAGACTGGCTGGCTGGAAGTCATGGGCTGCGGCATGGTTCACCCGAACGTGCTGCGCATGTCCGGCATCGACCCTGAAGAGTTCTCAGGCTTTGCCTTCGGCATGGGTGTAGAGCGTCTGGCCATGCTGCGTTACGGCGTCAACGACTTGCGTCTGTTCTTCGACAACGACTTGCGGTTCCTCGCGCAATTTCGCTGAGGCGCTTCGCGGCAGCCGCCAATGGCCGCTGTCGCAGAGCACCGGAGTCGCCCGTAACGCATTTTTTTGGAGAGCAGGATGAAATTCAGTGAACAATGGTTGCGCGGCTGGGTAAGCCCGCAAGTATCCCGCGACGAGCTGGTTGCCCGCTTGTCGATGGCCGGTCTTGAAGTTGATAGCGTCACCCCGGCCGCTGGTGTATTCAGCGGCGTGATCGTCGGCGAAGTACTGAGCACCGAGCAACACCCCGATGCCGACAAACTGCGCGTATGCCAGGTCAGCAGCGGTTCGGAAACCTTTCAGGTCGTCTGCGGCGCGCCAAACGTGCGCCCGGGTCTGAAAATTCCATTCGCCATGATCGGTGCCGAGTTGCCGGGCGATTTCAAGATCAAGAAAGCCAAGCTGCGTGGCGTTGAATCCAACGGCATGCTGTGCTCCCAGTCCGAGTTGCAAGTGGGCGAGGGCAATGACGGTTTGATGGAGCTGCCAGCCGATGCGCCGGTGGGTGAAGACTTCCGTGTGTACCTTGAGCTGGATGACGCCAGCATCGAAGTGGACCTGACGCCAAACCGGGGCGACTGCCTGTCGCTGACCGGTCTGGCTCGTGAAGTCGGCGCGCTTTATGCCATCCCTGTGGCTGTGCCGGCCGTTGCCGCTGTTCCCGTGACGCACGATGAAGTACGTCCGGTTGACGTGTTGGCGACCAGCGCTTGCCCGCGTTATCTCGGCCGTGTGATTCGCAATGTCGACCTGTCGCGTCCAACCCCGTTGTGGATGGTTGAGCGTCTGCGTCGCTCCGACATTCGCAGTATTGATGCCGTGGTCGACATCACTAACTACGTGATGATCGAACTGGGTCAGCCATTGCACGCGTTTGATCTGGCTGAAATCAACGGTGGCATTCGTGTCCGTATGGCAGAAGAGGGCGAGAAGCTCGTTCTGCTGGACGGCCAGGAAGTCAGCCTGCGAGCCGACACGCTGGTTATCGCTGACCACCAGCGCGCTCTGGCCATCGCCGGCGTGATGGGTGGGGAACACAGCGGTGTTTCCAGCACGACTCGTGACGTATTCCTCGAAAGCGCGTTCTTCGACCAGATCGCCGTCGCGGGCAAGGCCCGTTCGTATGGCCTGCACACTGATGCCTCGCACCGTTACGAGCGTGGTGTTGACTGGCAGTTGGCACGCAAGGCCATGGAGCGAGCCACAGGCCTGCTGCTGGAAATCACTGGTGGCGAAGCTGGTCCTGTTATTGAAGCTGTCAGCGAGAAAGACCTGCCTTCGATCGCGCCGGTCACTTTGCGCGCCGAGCGCATTGAGCAGATGCTGGGCCTGAAAATGGACCCTGTCGAAATCGAAGGATTGTTGACTGGCCTGGGCTTGACCGTTTCTGCTGAAGCCGCAGGGCAGTGGCGTGTAGAAGTGCCAAGTCATCGTTTCGATATCAGCCTTGAAGTGGACCTGATCGAAGAGCTGGCCCGTCTTTACGGCTACAACCGTTTGCCGGTTCGTTATCCGCAGGCGCGTCTCGCGCCGCAAGCCAAAGCTGAAGCGCGTAGCGATCTCCCTGAGCTGCGCCGCCTGTTGGTCGCTCGCGGCTATCAGGAAGCGATCACCTACAGCTTCATCGATCCCAAGCAATTTGAGCTATTCAGCCCTGGCGCTGAGCCGTTGCTGCTGGCAAATCCGATCTCCAATGACATGGCTGCAATGCGCGCCTCGTTGTGGCCTGGTCTGGTCAAGTCTTTGCAGCACAACCTCAATCGTCAGCAGGATCGTGTACGTCTGTTCGAAAGCGGCCTGCGCTTCGTCGGTCAACTGGACGGTCTGAAACAAGAGCCAATGCTGGCCGGTGTGGTCTGTGGCAGCCGTTTGCCGGAAGGCTGGGCACAGGGCCGGGAGGTGATCGACTTCTTCGACGTCAAGGCTGATGTTGAAGCCGTTCTCGGCTTCGCCGGTGCGCTGGATGCTTTCAAATTCGTGCCTGGTAAACATCCGGCTTTGCACCCGGGCCAGACAGCGCGCATCGAACGTGATGGTCGTGAAGTGGGTTACGTTGGTGCCATTCACCCTGAGTTGTCGAAAACCCTGGGGCTGGATCGTCCGGTATTCGTTTTCGAGCTGATTCTGGCTGAAGTCGCGCTGGGTAAAATGCCGAAATTCCAGGAGTTGTCGCGCTTTCCTGAAGTAAGACGTGACCTGGCGCTACTGGCTGATGAAGGCGTTGCAGCCACTGCAGTTCTTGACGTTATTCGAGAAAATGCAGGCGAATGGCTCACAGACCTCAGGCTATTTGATGTTTATCAGGGTAAAGGCATTGATCCGCATAGAAAAAGCCTTGCAGTTGGCTTGACCTGGCAGCATCCATCGCGCACTCTTAACGACGATGAGGTCAATGCGGCGACGCATAAAATCCTCACCTCACTCGAGGAAAGGTTAAACGCCACGTTAAGGAAGTAGCGTATGGGGGCTCTGACGAAAGCTGAGATGGCCGAACGTCTGTATGAAGAGCTGGGCCTGAATAAACGAGAAGCCAAGGAATTGGTTGAGCTGTTCTTCGAGGAAATCAGGCACGCTCTGGAAGATAACGAACAGGTCAAATTGTCCGGTTTCGGCAATTTTGACCTGCGAGATAAGCGCCAGCGGCCTGGTAGAAACCCGAAGACCGGGGAAGAAATTCCTATCACGGCTCGCCGTGTTGTCACGTTCCGTCCAGGGCAGAAGTTGAAGGCCCGAGTTGAGGCTTATGCTGGAACCAAGTCATAACGACGAGTTACCGCCGATACCAGGCAAACGCTACTTCACCATTGGTGAGGTCAGCGAGCTCTGCGCGGTGAAACCGCACGTTTTGCGCTATTGGGAACAGGAATTTCCTCAGCTCAACCCCGTCAAACGACGCGGCAACCGCCGGTATTATCAGCGCGAAGATGTGCTGATGATCCGTCAGATCCGTGGCTTGCTCTACGAGCAAGGCTTCACCATTGGTGGTGCGCGGCTGCGTATGACCGCTGGTGAACCCAAGGATGAAACTCAGGATTACAAGAAACTGCTCCGGCAGATGATCGTCGAGCTGGAAGACGTTCTGGTGGTATTGGGCAAGTAGAAATTGCCCGGATACTTCCATAATTCAAAAGCTTAGGTTATATTCCTCGAAGTTTTCGCAGCATGGGAAACTGATACACGCCTAGTCGGGGCGTAGCGCAGCCCGGTAGCGCACTTGCATGGGGTGCAAGGGGTCGAGTGTTCGAATCACTCCGTCCCGACCATTTAATTCAATGAAAAAGCCCAGCTTTCACGAGTTGGGCTTTTTCATGTCTGCGAGATTTTCGAGCCTTCTCGATGCTCATCCTTCCTGCTCTTCAATTGTCAGCACCGAACCTCTTGAGTCGGTTGCTGAGACCACGTCGGTGCCTCGTTGAAGTAATGTCCCAAACACTGGCATGATCTCGGCACTCAAAAAGTGAGAACCACAATTGTCTGAGAATCTTCCAGAGTTCGCGCTTGAGAGGGTGAGATTGAGGCCTGTACGGCGTGAGGATTTGCCAGCGGTCTATGCTGGCTTATCCGATCCTCAAGTCATCGCTCACTATGGAGTTTCGTACTCCAGCCTTGAGGCGACCGAGGCGCAGATGCGCTGGTTTGAGAAAATAGTTGCCGAGCAAGCGGGGGCTTGGTGGGCTATCGCGGAGTTTAAAAACGACTCAATGATAGGTGCCTGCGGTTTCAATGATTGGAGCCATGAGCATCGCCGTGTAGATCTCGGGTATTGGCTCATGCCTGCCTACTGGCGCCAAGGGCTATTGACCGAGGTTCTGCCTTCTGTGTTTCGCTATGCGTTCAATGCTATGGGTGTTCATCGAATCCACGCTGATGTTGAGCCCGCCAACGCGGCGAGCTGCGCCTTGCTTCGCAAGCTCGGATTTCACCTGGACGGAACTCTACGGGACGTCGAGCTTAAAGACGGTGAGTTCTTGAGCCTGCATCAGTACAGCCTGCTGCGCTCTGACTCAGCTGCCCTGGATTACTGTGATTAGCAGCATTAAAGCTCTATCTCCGCCACCAGCCCCTAAGAGTAAATGAGGACAAGACTGACGGGTGGATTCGGGTGGTGATATAAAGTGCGGGTCGCTATGGCTGGCAACGTGCTGGCGAATTTTTCTATTGATAGGGAGTTTGTAATGTCGCCGATCAGGATGCCTGTTTTGTCGCTTTGTCTGGCCATACTGGGCTATACCGGCAGCACTTTGGCGAGCTCGGAGGATGAAAAGCAGCAGGGCCTTGTAGTCTTGGTTGCGATGGAGCAGGTCTGCAATAACGCGAACCCTGGCATGAACAGCGATGTCGAGAACGCGATGGCATCGGATCCCACCATTGACGAGGCGACAAAGACGGAAGTGAGAAAAATCAAATCCGACCCTGCCTATAAATCTAAAGTGAGCAGCACCGCTGAAAACTTGATTCACTCCCCGATGGGAGCTTATGTCGCCAAAGACCTGTGCAAGAACTACGGCGCGAAATGATCAATTTCATTCTGAGCTAATGAATGATTGACACAGGGGGCCGGTTTCTCGGTGTGTACTTATCCGCATCGGTGATGCATGTCAGAGGGCGAACCTCCGCCCGCCCTATTGGCTGCCCTGTGACAAGCTGCCGGGTAACTGGTATTCACGTTCTGGCGAGATTGCAGGCCGCTGCGCGCGCACTGAGAGTATCGGGTTGGCGTGGCGCTGATTGTTTAGTCAGTAACGCCGAGGCTGTTAGCATGGGTCTCATTAAAGTGTGGGAGTTGCTATGCGCCAAGTTGTTAAAAGGGCACTGAGCGTGATTGCATCAGAGAGCTGCGAGCGTGAATACACTGATGCCATTGGGCAGCTGTAATTGAGTTTGGCGAGCACAATTTGGCTGAGCGGCTGTTTGCCGATCTTCCCGACTCTTTCTCATTCTAATGGTGAGCGAAGTTATAGGGTATAAGGCAGGTGCAAAATCAGTTGCGGTTCAAATCTGTTTGCTGCGAATGAAGAATTCAAGCGTCAGTAAAATGTCCAGGTCAGAAAGGGGTATCGCATGATAAATGCCATTGAAATCATTGAAGCCACGAAGGCTGCTTTTGCAGAAAGAGATGTTTATTTCTCGCTTGCTCAACTGCCACCAGACCTCGAGATTCCTGCTGAATGGCAGAATTTTGGGATTGCCTTTTCTGAAAAGCCTTCATTTCCTCTTGCTTGGCGGGCATTCAGTGCTGAGTTACCTTGGCTAACATCGCTACTGGATAGGTGCTTGCTTGGCACCGCTATTTTAGCGGGGTCGCCAACTGAATTATTATATATATTTCATGACGCCAATGGGCTGTATTACTACATAGGGGGTGAGCCTCTAGCCAACTCTGATACTCCCTCTGCTTTTGGCACTAGATTGTCGGAGTTTTATAAAGGAGTTCACAATGGATTTACCTTCTACCCAGCGCGCTCTATGGGGCCACAAAAAATTTCCGATTGTACCTACATCTCTGAACTGATTGACGAAGAGAGCACAGACTTTGCGGCAAAATGGTTAACGATACTATCAAATGGGGGCGGAGATTACCTTGCTATAGATCTGAAGAATCTGACTGATAGTAACGGGATTATTTGGTGGCATGAACAACCCATGGAACCAGAAACAGGAATGGACGTCTTCGGCGTTATGGATGCATGGATTTCAATTTTTCTCGAAGACACCTTGCTGCGCAATGATGTCCTCAAATATTAAGATCAGCTCCTGGCCTATTTTAGTTGCTCTATTTACTCAGACCTTCTTCAGAGGGGCCTGGTTTTCCTGAGTGCTGCGGGAGATAGAACTAACGTCAATATTCATTGAGCGCGCAGTTAATCAGCACCTGGAATGACGGGGGTAGGGCAGATACGAAAAGCCCACCGGTGAGCCGGTCAGTCCCTTGCAGCAATAGCTTGAGCCAGTTGAAGGTCAGACATCTGGGGTTGGTTAGCAGTCGAGCGGTAGCGCTGGACGGCCTGCTCAAAGCGCGCGCCACGGATATCGCCATCTGATCCAATGAAAGCGAGGGCATCTTCTCGAGCTGGTGTGAACAAGTCAGCAATTTTTTTGGACGAGATTTCACTCCCCAAAACCGTCGCGTACGAACTCATGTAGACGTATTCAGCCGCTTCTACCTTAGCGACGATCAAGGTTGCCAGTGCCATCACCACAGCTTTCCATGAGTTCATTCTTCAGTACATCCATGCCTGTTTGGGGGCGGCACAATAGCATGGGCGGGTACTCGTCAGATACGAAAAGCATGGCACTTGGCCCGGTTCTTTTTACTTACAGGTTCCACCCTTTTTTCCGCTCAGAATTTTGTAAAAGTCGTGACTGGACTGCTCAGTCTCGTTCAACTGCATCAGGGCATCCCCCAAACGGATCGCATCACTGCTGAGTCCCGGCCAGCGGTGTGTTTTTCGGCGGGATTTCCCAGGGAGAGGCAGCATGAAAATGCTTATACTAAAAACACGCTGCAATCAGACATGGAGCTGTAAAAGTGGGGCTTATTTTATCCGCGATCCTTACGCTAGGCGGGTTCATGCTCGGCGCCACCGTCATATATGAGTTGCCCGTCAGTCACGAAACCGGTACATGGCTTTTTGTAGGCTGGATGATCTTACAAACTGTCATCCTTCGTTACATCGAACTAAAGGTCACCGGTCGCTGATCAGGTACCTTTCCGGGGATGCAGATTGCATACTTGCTCCTTGGTAAAGAAGGGCATGACAGAACACACGTGCGTCAAAAAGACTCAACGGCATGTCTGCCGTCGGGTCTGGCTAGCAAGTAAGATAAAGATGTTGTTTCATGCGGTCGAATTTTCAGGATTGTCAGACAATGAGACTGGACGAGCAGTATTTCGAGGATTTCCGGTGCATCGCCTGCAACGGCAACCCTTTTGATCCCAAAGATGGCACTACCAGCGGCCTGTTCGGGATTGAGGATCTGGTGGGCGAGCAATGTGCAGGGTGCGGTCATTCAATGAGTCTTGATGACCTGGAGGCCATGACTCATGCGGCAGAACTTCACATGATCAGGTCGCTGTTCTCTCCGGGCTGAAGGCCGCTGAAGTCGGCTAACTTCGATGGGCCGAGCGGGCTTTAGCCTTCCTTGCCAGCGCGAAGGGCCTGCCAACTGATGACCGAACTCACCCCAAGCCGTGTGAGAATTTTGGGGGGCAGCTTGCTGGGGCCGGGCGTGTTGCTGAAGTCATCCAGGAATCTGGACTTCATGCCGGTCGCCAACTCAGCCGCCATGACGCCAGCCAGCGTGCTTTTAACCGTTCCGAGGCCGTTTTCGCAACATGCTGAATACAGGTTTTCTTCTATTTCCCCGAATGCCGGCGCGCTGTTGCGGCTCAAGCAAAGACGGCCCGCCCAACTGAATTCCAGCGGTGTTGACTTCAATTCCGGGAAGCGCGCGTCCAGGGAGTGTCGTTGTTCCCGGGCGACGTCTGCTACGCGCTGAGGCGTCACTTGAATGCTCGGGTCATAGGTAAATTTGGTTCGGATCACGATCCGTGAAAGTCCATCCACCGTGATCTTGCGAACCGTAGCGCCCATTGGGTCGGCCGGTAGAAGAGCCCAGCATTCGCGCCCTGTCACCGGTCTCTTGAATTGATCATGGTGGTAACCCGCGGTCATCGAGGCATACGTGAACACATGCAGCAAGCGTCCCTGAAAATGTCCGAAGTCTTCGATGTGCCCGTTGACGGCAAGAATGACCTTGGGCGCCGTCACCACCCCCCCATGAGAGCGCGCCATCCAGTCATTCCCTGATCGGGACAGTTCGACGATAGGGGAGCGTTCGTACAGGCTGATGTTTTCAGCCAGTCCGGCTGCCAGATCCCGGATGTACTGCGCCGGCTGGATCATCACTGCGCCGGGTGTATAAAGCCCGCCGTGATAGTAGCTGGAGCCGGTGATGTCGCGCATTTGCGCGGCATCGAGCAGCTCGTAGTGCTCGCCAATGCCTTTGAGCGATGCGGCGTAATTGGCGTTCAGCCTTCCGCCGCGTTCTGTGGCGGCGGCGTTGATCTTGCCCGAGGGATCAAAGGTTTCGCTGGCCATGCCGTAGTCGCGGGCAGCCTGCGCGGCAAAATCGATGGCGAAGCGGTTTTGGGAAATTTCCCGTGCCGTTGCCGATTCGCCAGCCACCGAGTACTCCCCGGAGGAAAGGCTGTGGGGCACATCGATCATGAACCCGGAGTTTCGCCCAGCTGGTCCAGTGGCAATCTCGTGAGCGTCGACGACCACGATGCGATCCTTGGGTCGTAGCTGGGTTAGCCGACGTGCCGCGGAGAGACCGGCGAAACCGGCCCCGATGATCAGCCAGTCTGCCGTCACGCTCCCATCAAGCACTTGCACAGGAGTAGCCCGCCTGGAAATAGCCTCCCAACCCGAAACACCGGTATCTACCGGCAAGCGTTTGATGGAATGTGTGCTCATTTTACGGTCTCATCAACCGACCGATCAGACACATCGATCCAGATGGTTTTGATTTCGGTGTACTGGTCGTGGGCGAAAACCGATTTGTCGCGACCACCGAAGCCTGACTCTTTGTAGCCGCCAAACGGGGTAGAGGCATCGCCCTCACCGAAGCAGTTGACGGTGACAATACCTGCACGGATTTCACGGGAAAGCTTTATCGCCTTGCGCAAGCTACCGGTGTAAACCGAGGCCGCCAGGCCGTATACCGTGTCGTTAGCCAGAGCAATCGCTTCAGAGATCGTATTGAAGGTAGTGACTGACAACACCGGCCCGAAAATTTCCTCCTGAAACAGTCGGCTGTCCCGTTCCACGCCGTCTACCACAGTCAACTGGACGAACGCGCCATCCTGAGTATCACCGCCGTAGACGATGTCCAGATTGGCAGCGCTGGCGTAGTCCAGGTAAGACTTCACCTTGTCGAAATGGTCGCTGCTGACCAATGCCCCAACCCGGTTTTGAGGATCCAGGGGGTCACCCATTTTCCACTCGCGTATGTAGGCACCCATACGTTCTAGCAATTGGTCTTTGACCGAGGCGTGAACCAGCAGTCGTGACGTCGCCGAGCAGTTTTCGCCCATGTTCCAGAACGCACCATTGACCACCTGTTCGGCCACCAGGTCCAGGTCTTCAGCATCGTCCATGACGACCGCAGGGTTCTTGCCGCCGCACTCAAGCACCACGCGTTTGAGGTTTGAATCGGCCGAGTAATGCAGGAAGCGCCGACCGGTCGCGGTGGAGCCGGTGAAGCTGACCATATCGACATCTTTGTGCAGGCCGATAGGCTCACCGACGTCTTTGCCGGTGCCTGTCACGATATTGAGCACGCCTGCAGGCACACCCGCTTCGAATGCCAGTTCGGCCACGCGCAAAGTGGTCAGGCTGGTCTGTTCGGCGGGCTTTACGATCACCGAGCAACCGGCGGCCAGTGCCGGGCCGATCTTCCAGGCGAGCATCAACAGCGGGAAGTTCCACGGCAGCACGCAGCCCACCACACCGATAGGCTCGCGCACCACCATGGTCAGCGCGTCGTTGCCCACCGGGGCCGTGTTGTCATACAGCTTGTCGATCAATTCGGCGTGCCAGCGCAAGGTATGAATGGTGTCGGGCACATCCACCAGTTGGCATTCACGTACCGGCTTGCCGCTGTCCAGGCTTTCCAGTACGGCCAGTTCGTGGCGATTGTTTTCGAGCAGACGCGCGAACTTCAACAACACGGCTTTCCGGTCGCCGGGCGCAAGCAGCCTCCAGCGTCCATCATCGAATGCTTCTTTGGCTTTGCTGACCGCAATGTCCACATCCTCAGCCGTGCAGGCCGCCAGATCGGTGAGAAACTCGCCCGTTGCCGGGTTGGTCGTCGCCAGCGTGTTGCCAGAAACGGAAGGCTTGAATGCACCGTTGATGAACGCGTTCGATGGAAATGAAATCGATTGTGCGATAGCGGCATATTCATCCGCGGTAAGAAGGTCACGCATGGCTGGCTCCTGATGTGATGTGTGCAACGGTACGCTTCACGTTGGCGATAACGGTTTGGAGGCTACGTTTGTCTTCGCCATTCAGAGGCCGCAAAGGCGCGCGAACATCTCCGACTTTCAGGCCGTTCAATTCACAACCAAATTTGATGCATTGCACGAACTTGCCGCCATCCAGCGCATTCATCAGCGGTATCATGGCCGACATGATCTGCCGACCCTTGTCGAAGTTCTTCTCGACCACGCAGGCTTCATACAGCGCCACATGCTCCCGGGGCAGAAAGTTTGAACCGGCGCATACCCAACTTCTTGCGCCCCAGGCGAAAAATTCCAGTGCCTGATCATCCCAGCCGCAGGACAGTGCGATATGCGGGAATTCACGGGCGAGTAAATGCACCCGGCTCATGTCCCCCGAACTTTCCTTGATGGCCACCACGTTTTTTGATTTGCCCACGCGAGCCAGGTAGTCCTCGTTCATCTGTACGCACATGCGCCCCGGGTAGTTGTACAACATGATCGGCATGTTGGCGGCCCGATCGATGGTCAACGCGTGAATGGCGTTTTCCTGATCGGTCGGCAATGCGTAGGGGGGAGTGGTGACCAGAATCGCGTCGGCCTTGATTGCTTTGGCGTCCTTGGCAAACAGCACGGCATCTTCGGTACGAATGGCACCTGTACCAATAATCAACTGAACACGGGAACCAATAACTTCTTTGGCGCGGGCCGCAAGTTTCAGACGTTCCTCGGCGGTCTGCGCATAATATTCGCCTGTCGAGCCGCCAATAATAATGCCATGCACTCTGGCTTCGATAAGCGACTCCAGAACTTCCGGAAAAACAGCCCAGTCAATTTCGCCATCGGCTGTGTGCGGTGTTACCGCAGGCGTATAAATACCTTCGAATCTCAAGAGGATTACTCCGAATAGTCATGGCCGGAAGAGCAATAAACGCGCGCGTTGTATTACTGCTGACGCGTTAAAGTTCCAGATTGTTGTAATGGCGCAGAGTTAAGAGGTGACTCAATAATGCCCTCTGAATATAAGGTCATCCTGAGTAGTTATTTATTATTGTCAGTCTTTCGGACAAGGCTGGCGGCGACTGTCTTAATCACCGCCATACTGTTATCCCACCGACTTCAGTTTTAGGGGAGCGGTGCCGCTGTCATCTTTAAGTCTGTCGAGCATGATGTCGCAGTACCAGTCGTCAAACTGACAGACGCCATTTTCGGCCTTCGAAGAAAAGGGGCCGGGTTCATAAGCCGGGGAGTTAACACCTACTTGTGCGCCTTCAACCAGCGTGCGGTCCTGATCATTGGTGGCAAGCCAGACTTTGGTCAGGCGCTCAAGGTCGTAGTCGACGCCTTCCTGAGCGGTCTTCTTGACGATCCATTTAGTGGTCACCAGTGTTTCGTTTGGGCCAATTGGCAGGACGCGGAAACTCAGCGCGTGATCGCCCAGGAAATGATTCCAGGTGGACGGATAGTTGAAATACAGCAGCGCACCTATGTCTGCTTCGCCACTGTTGTCCAGCCTGCCAGCGACTGCTGGTTTGCCATCCATGGTGTAGCTGACTGCACCGGATGACAGAGGGATTCGGGTAATGCGGAAGCGCCCGTCCTTATCCATGACCAGTTGGCTGGGCATGCCTGCGGCTTCGCAGCGGTCCCAATGAGCTTTTAGCTCCGGGTCATCACTGCCGCCGACGCCTGCTACCGACAGGTTTTCCACGAAGGAATTCATCAGTTCGGGGTGGGTGCCGTCGCAGTGATAGCATTCGCGATTGTTTTCGAAGACCAGCTTCCAGTTGCCTTTTTCAATCAGGTTCGATTCGAAAGCGACCTTGCAGTCTTCCAGCAGATGAGGTGCGAGGAAGGGGGTCACTGCTTCCCGGAATGTGGAGAAATCAGGGGCGAGATCAGCTACACAGACATAGATGTAGGTGTTGACGATTTCACAATGCACTGGCTTGAGGTTGTACTGAGACTTGTCGAAATCGTCACCCATATTGCCTGCGAACAGCAGCCGACCGTCCAGCTCAAAAGTCCACTTGTGGTAAGGGCACACCAGCTTGGCGACTTTGCCTTTCGCCTCGGGACAAACCTTTGAACCCCGGTGCCGACAGGCGTTGTGGAACGCGCGAATCTCTCCATCCGCACCACGTACCACTGCAACCGGATACTGGCCAACCTGCAGTGAAAGATACTGCCCGGATTTTTCCAGTTCAAAGGTGTGGCCTGCGAAAATCCAGTCCTTGTGCCACAGCTGTTCAAGGTCTTGTTGATAGACATCCGGATCGCTGTAAAGCGCCCCTGGAAGTGCGTGTCGGGGTTTGCGTTGTGCAATAAGCTGAGAAACGGCTGATCTGATATTCACGTCCCACGCACTCCATTCGCTTCAGGCGCTGCTGTCCGGTAAGAAAGCAGCTGCCGATCATTATGGGTTCGAACCTCTGTATTGACCGTCACTTGAAGTTTTCAATGATGACGCGATGATCCTGACAAGCATCTGTAAACGGCCAACCGTTAGTTCTCCCGGCTTTTGTGAAGGTTACGTGTACAAATCGACGTTCAACAAGAAACTTTTAGGTCAGGCAATGCATAAACAAATGTTATCAATTGCGAGAGGAGGACGGGAAAACAGGGCAGGGGAAGTGTGCGAAGCGCAGAGTGTCGCAGGCATATTTCAACGCCCTGACCGTGAGACGTCAGGGGTGATTGGCTTTATCACGGAGGGTGACGGGCTGATTAAAAGGTTTGTTACGTGAAATAGGCGAGCAGCCAGTCGCGCAATTTGCAGCACGCCCGGTCATTGGCCCGGTCTTCCCTGAACGCGAGGTAGTGTTGCGAATCCTTGTGGACCACTTCTTTCTGGATAGGGCGAACCAGTGCGCCGCTTTCAATCGATTCGGCTACCAGATGGCTCCAGCCAAGCGCGACGCCCTGATTGGCCAGCGCCATATTGATCACCACGTTGTAGTCATTGGCACTAAAGACGTGAGGCCGGTCGTGCGGGCGTTTTTCTATATCGGTATCGTGAAAGGCAAGCCAGACGCCCCAATCGACATGTTCAGCCACTTGCGAACGCCCGTAGGGGCTCAAGTTGAGCAGCGCACTGTCGCGCAAGCCTTCAAGAGTCGCGAGTTCCGGATGCTCATCGCGATACTGCGGCGTGCACACGGGGAATATCACGTCGTGAAACAGCGGGTAGTTGCGGTAACCGCTCTGCACGCTGGCGAATTTGGTGATGAAGATATCGGGCGTGACGCCAGGCTCCATCGAAAGAAAATTTTGTGTGCTAATCAGATTGAGGTCGATGTCCTGGTTCTGACTGAAGAAGCCCGGCAGTTTCGGTGAAAGCCACAGCGCAGCAAACGCCGCAGAGCAACACAGGGTCAGCTCTGACTTACCGGCCCTGTAAGCGCCGACCCGTTTGGCGGCCTGAGAGATGTTGACGAAGGACAACTGCGCTGCATCGAAAAACGCAGAACCGGCCTCGGTCAGCTCGACGGCTCTGCCGACCCTTCTGAACAGCTCAACGCCCAGATACGCTTCCAGCTCGCGAATCTGCCTGCTGATAGCTGCCTGAGTGACGCAAAGCGCTTCAGCCGCTCGGGTGAAGCTCTGGTATTTCGCGGCTGCTACGAAAGACTTCACTGCTTTGAGCGACGGCATCTTTAATAACGTGTTGTCGGGGTCGATGTGCTTAACCATAACCTAAGGTATCCATTTTTCTGGAAAACAGGTGTAGAGGGCTCGTGCCGCGAGGCTGGCGGCCAGTGGCTCGCAGAAGCCTGCACCGCTGATAACCGCCGCTCCTTAGCCTTATGACAGGCGTAGACAGGCGCTGTCCACAAGGGACCGTCGAGCATGTCGTTTTTGGATAAGCGACGATCAATAACCTGACGTTATTGATTGACTGGACGAAATGTTGTTAGACGTTACAGGGCTAAGGTAATAACTTTGTCATCAAGGCTCTCGTCTCACTCAGAAGCCACTGACAACTAAATAATAATAAGAGGATTCAAAAATGTCTCATTTCTCTCGTTCAAACGTTCTTCTGCTGCCATAACAAGTTCATTCTGATCGGTGATAGCCCGGGCTATTCGCCGAGCCTTTTAAAGCACTCGCGGAAGGAAGGGATTATGAGTCATGGTGACGAAATACTCTCGGTCAAGCATATTTATAAAGTCTTTGGTACCCAGCCAAAAGTAGCAATGGATATGCTAAAGGGCGGTGCGGATAAAAATGAAATCTTCAATAAGACCGGGCAAGTCGTTGGTGTATTCGACGCAACGTTTTCGGTTAAGCGTGGCGAGATTTTTGTCATCATGGGCTTGTCGGGTTCCGGCAAGTCGACCATGGTTCGTTTGTTCAATCGTTTGATCGAACCCACGTCAGGCACTATCCATCTCAACGGCAAGGAAATCACGGGGCTGTCCGATGCGGCGCTTCTGAATGTGCGTCGCAAGGAAATGAGCATGGTCTTCCAGTCGTTCGCGCTCATGCCGCACATGAGCGTGATCGACAATGCTGCGTTCGGTCTTGAAGTGTCCGGCATCGATGAAAAAGAGCGCCACGACCGCGCCCGTAAAGCGCTGGAGCAGGTGGGGCTGACCGGGCATGAATACAGCTATCCGCACCAATTGTCTGGCGGTATGCAGCAGCGAGTCGGCCTGGCTCGCGCCTTGGCCAATGACCCGGCGATCCTGCTCATGGACGAGGCATTTTCAGCGCTGGATCCGCTCATCCGCCATGAGATGCAGGGCGAGCTTATCCGCCTGCAGGCTGAGCAGCACCGGACCATTATTTTTATCTCCCATGACATCGAGGAGGCCATTCGTATCGGCCATCGCATCGCGATCATGGAAGGCGGGCGCATTGTACAGATCGGCTCACCCCAAGAGCTGCTTTGCAACCCGGTGAACGATTACGTCAGGGCCTTTTTCAAGGGCTTTGATGCATCGAAGATTCTTCGGGCTGGCGACGTTGCGACCCTCAGCGCAGAACATCCGTACGACGCAGACATATCGCGGCCTACGCTGCATGCTGATATTCCGCTGCAAGACATCTTTCACATCGTCGCCAATGCCGTGCACCCCGTCGCCGTTCTGGATGGGCAGGGCGTGTTCAAAGGCACTATTTCCAAGAGCCTTCTGCTGCAGACAATGAGTCGTCACTGACAGTGTCAACCGGGCGAAACATCAGGCTCAGCTACTCAGGTATCCAGCATGTCCGATTTCAGCGTTCTTGATCCGTTCCAAAGCATCACTATCCCCTTGGGCCAGTGGGTCGAGGTAGTGCTCAACTATCTGGTGCATAACTTCCGTGAAGTGTTTCGATCCATACGATGGCCCGTGGATCAAATATTGAACGGTATTCAAAGTGGATTGCTATCGATCCCACCGACGATCTTCATCATCTTTGCCACGCTGCTCGGTTGGCAGGTGGGCGGTAAAAAAGTGGGAGCCCTCTGTTTCGTCACACTCACGCTTCTGGGGCTGATTGGCGTCTGGAATGACGCGATGACGACCCTGGCGTTAGTCCTCACGTCTCTGGTGTTCTGCGTGGTGATTGGTGTGCCTCTCGGTGTTCTCTGCGCCCGGAGTGATCGCCTGGAAAGAATACTCAGGCCAGGGCTTGATGCGATGCAGACATTACCGGCGTTCGTTTATCTGGTGCCGGTAGTGATGCTGTTCGGGATCGGCAACGTACCAGGCGTTCTGGTCACCATTATCTTCTCGGTTGCGCCGTTGGTGCGCCTGACCAATCTGGGCATCCGCCAGGTACCCGAAGACAAGGTCGAAGCCGCCCGGGCGTTCGGCTGTACGCCGCGGCAGATGCTACTCAAGGTGCAATTGCCCCTGGCTGCCCCAACGATCATGGCCGGTTTGAACCAGGCACTGATGCTCTCGCTGTCCATGGTGGTCATCGCCTCCATGATTTCTGTTGGCGGCCTTGGGTTGATGGTACTTCGCGGTATTGGCCGACTGGACATGGGGCTTGCCACCGTGGGCGGTGTGGGGCTGGTGTTATTGGCAATCTTCCTTGACCGGTTAACCCAAGCCATGGGTGAGCGCAGTAACAGCGCAGTCAAGGGTGAACGCTGGTACCAGACAGGGCCCGTTGGAATGCTGTTCAAACTTGGAAAAAAGACTGAAGCAAAACAGACCGGCGCACCTTTAAAAGACAACTAAGTGCCGGACGTTAATTGATCGCTGTACGCCTGCCCCTTATCCCCCTGCAAGGTAGATGACGATGAATGCTGAAAAACACAGTGTAAAAACAAAAATGATTCGTTGTATGGCCGCTCTGGCTATCGCCATAACACCGGCTTTTGCTACTGCTGCTCAGGAACCTGGCAAGGGCGTATCCATCACACCGATTTTTCCAACCATTGCCGAAGAGCGATTCCGTGGTGAGATTGCCATGGCCGGGCTCAAGGATCTGGGCTACAGCGTGCAGCAGCCCAAGGAAACCGACTATCCGGCAATGATGCTCGCGCTGTCTTATGGTGATGCGGACTTTACCGTGCATGCCTGGGAGCAGTTGCACGCGTCGTTCTACGCCAAGGCGGGCGGGGATGACACCATGGTGAAAGTCGGCAACATCATGCCCGGTGTATTACAGGGGTACATGATCGACAAGAAAACCGCTGATCAATACAAAATCACTTCAGTCGAAGATCTCAAGAAACCGGAAATTGCCAAGCTGTTTGACAGCAATGGCGACGGTAAAGCCGACATGACAGGGTGCAACCCCGGCTGGGGCTGTGAGGTTGTCGTCGAATACCATATGCAGGCCTACGGCCTTGAAAAGACGGTCACCGACAACCGAGGCTCTTACTTCGCTCTGATGGCCGACACCATTGCCCGCTATAAAGAGGGTAAGCCAATCCTCTACTTCACCTGGGTTCCACAGTGGATCTCCACCGTACTGGTCGAGGGCAGGGATGTGGTCTGGCTAAGCGTTCCGAAGACCGACCTTCCAGGCGGGAAAAACGACGTCAACACCACTTACAAAGGTAAAAATCTGGGCTTTGCTGTGGACAACATTCGCGCGGTGCTGAACAAGGACTTTGCCGAGAAGAATCCGGTAGCGGTCAAGTTTCTGTCCGAGATGCAAATCACCACGGATGATGAAAGCGCTCAGAACCTGAAAATGCACAACGGCGAGAACTCTGCTGCGGATATCAAGCGCCATGCCGCTGAGTGGATTGCGGCGCACCGGGCTGCCTACGATGGCTGGCTGGCAGATGCGCGAGCCGCCGCGAAGAAGTAAGCCTTACCGATAAAGCCTCAGGCTGTCCGTGTTCGGGCGGCCTTTTTTATACCCCGTTTAAATAAGGAGGGGTGTATGTCCCTTTATTCGTTCATTCAGCAATTCGAACTTGCCGACGCACCGCTTGAAACCCGCAAGCGGATTGAAACCTGTTTGCTCGATATTATCGGCGTCGCCGCCGCCGCGCGTGACAACCATACCAGCCATGTCCTGCAGGAGTTTGCGGTTGCCCATTACCCGGCGGCCACACTTTCCAGCCGCCTCTGGTTTGATGGCAGACCGGTCCACCCCTTGGGCGCAGCCTATGCGGGCGGCTTCAGTGTCGATAGCCTGGACGCTCATGAAGGACACTTCACGTCCAAAGGTCACGCGGGGGCTACCGTGGTTCCGGCAATCATCGCGCTGATCGATGCCTTTTGCGCCAGTGGCAAAAATATCAGCGGCGAAGAGATGCTCTGTGTATTGACCATTGGCTACGAGACGGCGCTAAGAGCCGGACGGGCCTTGATGGCGACCGCTGCGCAATATCATGCTTCGGGAGCTTTCGCCGGGATTGGAGTGGTGTGTGCTGGCGCCCGCCTGCTCAAGCTGGACGAGCAAACCTTTAGGCACGCCCTCGGTATTGCGGAATATTTTGGCCCGCGCTGCCCAATGATGCGCGTGGTGGATTACCCGTCGATGCTGCGTGATGCGCACGGCGCCGGCGCTCATGCGGGCATAAGTGCACTGCTCATGGCCCAGGCTGGAGTCACTGGTGCGCCCGCTGAAACCGTCGAATTGCTGGGAGGGCTCCCTTACTGGCAGGGCTTGGGCGAAAGCTGGGAAATCGACGAGCAATACTTCAAACCCTGGCCGGTCTGTCGCTGGGCCCAGCCAGCATTGACTGCCATGACGCAACTGGTGAGCGAGCACCCAGAGATCGCTCCTGAAAATATCGAAACGATCCAGATTGAGACCTTTCATGAGTCAGTGCGTTTGCAGGGGCATTTTCCAAAAAATGCCGACGAAGCCCAGTATGCATTGGCATTTCCGGTTGCAGCCTTAGTCGCGCGTGGCCAGGTCACCGCGAGCGAAGTGACAGGCACAGCTATCGATGCCCCGGACATTCTTGCCATCAGCAAGATAATCAACATCGCTGAAGCGCCTGATTTATCGGCGCGCTTCCCGGAAGAAATCCTGTCTCGGGTCACGGTTCAACTTAAAGACGGCAGGTGTATTTCCAGCCCGACGACATCGGCCAAGGGCGACCCGTCCAACCCAATGTCTGCCGCCGAGTTCATCGAAAAGTATCGGTTGTTTTCAGAGCAAAGCCTTGGGGTTTCTCGCAGTCGTTTGCTTGAGCAGGCAGTCGCCTGCCTGGCAGAAAAGCCTGATTGCGAGGGTCTGCTTAATCTTCTGTTGTCCCCCTGCACTGAAGCTGCGTACAAGTGAGCGCCTGGCCAAAGGGGGGAAACCGATGACCTACGTTTTTGAAAGCGTGCTCAGGGATCAGAACCTGCGTTATTCGTCCTCTGCAAAAAACCGGTCAAAGCCGCAGTCGGCAGTGCGCGTTGCCTTTATCCTGCTGGATAATTTTTCCCTGATGTCTTTCAGCGGC
Source organism: Pseudomonas sp. ICMP 561 (assembly GCF_002699985.1). Lineage (GTDB taxonomy): Bacteria > Pseudomonadota > Gammaproteobacteria > Pseudomonadales > Pseudomonadaceae > Aquipseudomonas > Aquipseudomonas quasicaspiana. Next base: position 180,423 of record NZ_LKBT01000012.1, read on the forward strand.
GCCATGGACGCACTGGTGACTGCTAACCTGATGAGCGATTCACCGATTTTCGAGATCCAGAAAATCAGCCTCAAAGGCGATGCAGTCTTGAGTGATCTGGGGGTCGCGGTTCCCGTTGACCTGGAGCTTTCGGAACTGCGTAGTCGCCATGATTTGCTTGTTGTGGTCGGCGGCTTGCGTGTCGAGTTGAAAAGCAATCCGTGTCTGCGACGCAAGCTGATTGCCGCAGCAGCTTGTGGCACGAGCATGGGAGGGTTGTGGAATGGCGCTTACTTTCTAGCAGATGCCCGGGTAATGGACGGATATCTCTGTGCCTTCCACCCTGATGGCCGCGCAATGATGGCGGATACTTTTCCCAATCTGCGTATCTGTGACCGGAGTCATGTGGTTGATTCCGACCGGATGACGTGCGCAGGCGCGAGCAGTGCACTGCGAATGATGCTGGAGTACATGCGTGGCACCCACGGCAGTTCCTTGACCCGGGCAGTGCAGGAAATTCTCGGGTGTGACGAGCATGAGTATGTCTGCGGTGTATCTACTGTGTCGGTGGACTCTGATCCGACACTGCCGCAATCCCTGAAGCTGGCGCTGGAATTGATGCACAAGAACATAGAAGAGCCGCTAAGCCTTGATCATCTGGCTGCCTGTGCCGGAATCTCGAAACGCCAGCTTGAGCGCCGGTTCTTTCGCTTTGTCGGTGCCGCCCCCGGTCGGTATTACCTGGAACTGCGATTGACTCGAGCCCGGCAGCTTGTCCTGCAGACCAATCGTTCCATCACCGATATCGCCATGGCCACCGGTTTTGTGAGCATGCCGCATTTCCACAAGCGTTTTCGAGATTTCTTTGACGCCGCACCGGGCAGTTACCGGGCGACGTATGAGCTGCGCAAGCGAGCACTTGTTTGATACGCGGGCAGGTGTTTTGGTCGTTGGGGGCGGATCGATTTCTGGGTCTATAAGTCTGTAGGATGCGTTAAAAGCTCATTCTTCCGAAGGCTATGGAAACCAACATGCACGCATCCAGCCCCGAGTCCTCCAGTCAAACCTCGCTCCGTAACCGACTTCAAAACGGCGTAATCGAACTGCCATTGCATTACATGCGCGGCGGTACGTCGACGGGTGTCGTCATCTGGGAGCCATTGTTACCCCGCGATGAAGGGCTGCGGGCGGAGTTGCTGCGGCATTTGATGGGCGTCCCACAATCTGGAAATCAGCCTGGTAATCGCCAGATCACCGGCCTCGGCCGCGGGCCTGCCACCAGTAATAAGGTGTTCCTGGCGAGGATCGAAGAAACACCGAAGGGGCCTCAGATAGTCAGCACCCTGGCGCAGCTGGCCAGTGATCACAGCGGCATCGACTGGAGTGTGAATTGCGGCAACATGTCGTCTGCGTTGCCGCTCTGGGCAATCGATAGCGGGCTGATAAAAGCGCCTGCCTGCGGCGTCTTCGAGATTGAAATCAAGAACACCAATACCGGCGTGGTTACGCTGGCGCGGATGTATCGCGACGATCAGGGCCGTTTTATCAATGCTGAAATTCCGGGCGTCCACGGTGCCTTTCCCAGTGTCGATCTGTTTCTCCAGTCTCCCGTAGGCAACAAGACCGGTGCGTTTCTGCCGACGGGTAATGTGCTGGATACAATCAACGGACACGACGTTTCCTGTGTCGATGTCGCGGTGCCAATGGTGATTGCCGACGCGGCGAGTTTTGGCAAGACCGGTCATGAACCCGTCTCGGAGCTCGAAGCTGACCTGACGTTCATGGCACAGCTAAGGCAAGTCTGGATTGAAGCGGGGCTCAAGATGAAACTTCGTCGCCGCGACGGTGAGCTCATGAGCCTTGCAGATCTTGAGCGAAGCGAGACCATTCCCAAGGTGTGCATCGTCGGCGCGCCGCGTCATGGCGGCAACATCGCCGTGCGTTACTTCACGCCTCAGACGGGCCATGCGTCGATGGCGGTATCCGGAGGTTGCTGCCTTGCCGCTGCCTGTCTGCTTCCCGGAACAGTTGCCTATAAAGTCGCAGTGGGGATTGCTCAGCCTGGCGCTGAGTTTTCAGACATCGAAGTGAGTATCGAGAACCCGGCTGGCAAGCTTGATACGACGGTCAGTGCAAGAACCGAAGGCAGTCATATCGACGTCAAGGCCGCTGCATATCGCCGAAGTACGCAAATCCTGATGCGCGGATATGCACCGCTATATAGGGCTTCTGCTGAATTGGTCGAAGCATTGGGCGGGGACGCTCAAAGCCAGAGGCAATAAATCGCAGGCAAAAGAAAAGCCCGCGATGGGGATCAACGGGCTTAAAGTCATGAAGGAGCTGGGATAACAATACGAGGCAGGGCGTGAAAAAAGCGTGAACGTTTCGTGCAGATTTTTTCACATTCGCGCGCGTTCAGGCGTCACCGACCCTGGCCGTAGATACCATTCAAAATCACCAGCTCAAGCACCGCCACGATAATGCACAGGCTCACGAACCCTGCGCTGAACACACGCTTGCGGTTTGATGAGCCATCCCCAAGCCAGGATACATCCACGAAAAAGCTGACTATTATCAGGCAAGCCAGTAGCGCCCGATTCCGGGTCTTTTTCGTAAATTCTCTGGGTTCCCATTGAGTCATCTATTCAGTCCGTTCCAGCTTTAGCCTGGCGCAGATTCTACACCGTCAACAGTACCGTCTGGATTTGCTAATTCTCACCGGACCTATAGTTAAAATAATGTCATTGGGCAACAGACCAATGGGTTAGCATCACGACAACCACATGGAATGTGATTCTCACATTGAACAGGACTACAAGATGTCCATCAAAGCCTTCGTCCCGCTGATGTTGATAGCTTCGATGAGTCAGGCCGCGCCGACCGTGAAGATTTTCAACTGGACGGATTATTTCGCACCGGACACGTTGAAAAACTTTCAGAAAGAAACCGGTATTGCTGCCACTTATGACACTTACGAGCGTAACGAGAAGCTGGACGAAACACTGAAGGCAGGACATTCCGGTTACGACATCGTGGTGCCGTCGAGTCATTTCCTGGCTCGGCAGATTCAGCGTGGCGACCTGCACAAGCTGGACAAGAGCCAATTGCCCAACTGGAAAAACCTCAATCCGGTTCTGCTGCAAACCCTGGCTGGCGTTGATCCAGGTAATGCTTATGCGTTCCCCTATTTGTGGGGCACGACGGGAATTGGCTATAACGCCGCCCAGGTCGAAGCGGTATTGGGCAAAGACATGCCCTTGAACTCCTGGGATTTGATCTTCAAGCCCGAGAACATGAAGAAGCTGGCTCAATGCGGCGTTGCATTCGTCGACAGTGCGGCCAGTGTATTGCCGATCGCACTCAACTATCTGGGAGAAGCACCCGACAGTGCAAATGCTGCGGATTACCCGAAAGCCAAAGCGGCGTTGCTTGCGATCAGGCCTTATGTGCGCTACTTCAACTCCACCGATTACATAGCTGATCTGGCCAGCGGCAAGATTTGTGTGGCAGTGGGGTACTCCGGGGACGTCATGCTCGCGCAGCAACAGGCGCAAGAGGCAGGTAAAGGCGTTGGCATCCGCTACATGCTTCCCAGGGAAGGCTCGCCGATGTGGTTTGACATGATGGCCATCCCTGCAGACGCACCGAACCAGAAAGCCGCCTATGCCTTCATGAATTACATACTCGACCCCAAGGTGATCAGCGGCATTTCAAACTATTTGCATTACGCGAACGGTAACGAGAAGTCCGAGGCTCTGGTCGAGGCCTCCGTGCACAACGACATCGCCATCTATCCCGATGCAGATACGCTCAGCACGCTGTTCCCCCTGCAGGCAATACCTCCAGATATCGAAGCGCTAAGGGTGAGCGTGTGGGCGCAAGTTAAAGCAGGTCAGTGATCAATCAGATCAGTGTCTGTTCAGCCGCACCTGTTGCATCAACCAGTCCCGAAAAAGCAGTGCATGCTGCTTCTGGGATTTACGCTCGGGGCTGACTACCCAATACGATTCCCCCGAGCGTACGGGGTCGCCAAACGGCATATGAAGTTCGCCGCATTGCAATTCCCGTTCAACGTAGTGGATGGGCACCACCGCAAGCCCCAGGCCGCTGACGGCGGCACTGATGAGCATCTCGCTCTGAGAAAACCGGACGCCCTGAATCAATCCCGTCCCCACACATCCCGACGCTCTTAGCCATTGCAGCCACAGACTGGGCCGACTTGCGTTTTGTAGCGTTGGTACTTTGGAAAAGTCCAGTTGGTCATGCCGTTCACCCGGAGCAATCAGCCTGGGCGACGCCACGACCACCAGTTCCTCGGCAAACAACTCTAGCGCTCTGGCCTCTTTCCAGGCACCTGTGCCGCGCATGATCGCGATATCGAAACGGCAGGTCTTGAAGTCCACGTTGGCCTCGATCGGGTTGACCTCGACGGGGATCTCCGGTGCCTGGCGTACAAAGTCTTCAAGCCGTGGCGCGAGCCAGCGGGACACAAAGGTGGGATTCGCGCCGATCATCAACGAGGCATCCGCTTTGCGGCCGCGTACCAGGTCAATGGAGACTTCTTCGAGCCGGTTAAGCATCGGCACCACGTCCTGAACGTACTTGCTGCCCGCGTCCGTGAGGATCAGCCGGGAGCCCGAGCGCTCGAAAAGCCGCATACCGAGAAACTGTTCCAGGTTGGTGATCTGGCGGCTGATCCCGCTTTGTGTCACTGAAAGATCTTCAGCCGCCCGGGTGAAGTTCAGGTGCCGTGCCGAGGCCTCGAACGCCTGAAGCGCGGAGAGCGAGGGTAAAAATCGGCGCATAACGTTGATCCTGAGTGAAGGTGGCATGATTTTTAGTCATGGCGACCCCATTTTTCAAGGCTTCAGTTGTAAAACGCTTTATGTCATCAATATGTCGTACAAATCTGTCCCAGGTTTAAACACTCTGTCATGCACCATTCCCGGAGCATTGCGCGCATGTATGCAGGGCGTGCAGGGATACAGAATGAATACGTAGCACTGAGCAGAAGTCATCTGCCAACAATAAGTCGAACAGCGCCGAGACTTCGTCAAACGCGCCGTCCAATCGACAACTGCGTCACCTGTCTTTTTTCGACTGCCAGTCAGATTTTCGCGAGATGATGAATTCACAACATCACAAATGGCCCAGAAAAAGGAACGCCTTGCATGATTACGCGCAGAAGATTCACCAAGCTTTTCGGGGCGACCGTCATTAGCGCGTCGACGGGACTGGTTTCACTGAGTGCCAAAGCAGACAGCTCACTTGAGCGCATTAAATCTTCAGGCGTCTTGCGTATTGGCTCCATTGCCGATGGCGCGCCTTACTATCAGAAAAGCTTGACCGGCGGCCCATGGCGCGGCTTTTACATCGATATCTGTCAAAAGCTTGCGGATGACCTGGGCGTAAAACTCTCGATTCTGGAGACCACCTGGGGGAACTCGGTGCTGGATCTGCAGGCCAGTAAAATCGATGTGTTCTTCGGCCTGAATCCCACGCCAGAGCGACAAAAAGTCATCGACTTTTCCGGTCCGGTGTTCAAGAACTCGTTCACCTTCATTGCCAAAAAGTCAGTCACGGCCAAGACCTGGGATGACTTCAACACTGCCGATATGCGCATCAGCGTCGATGCAGGTTCTTCTCATGACAGCGCCGTGACCCGCCTCGCGCCGAACGCTGCGGTGTCTCGCCTCAAGACCGCCAGTGATGCCACGGCCGCGCTGCAATCCGGCCGAGTGGATGCGCAGTGTCTGGTGATGGTTCTGGCGCTTGCCTTGCGCGCGAAGAATCCTGCGATCGGTCAATTGATTGTGCCGACCCCGGTGAACTCAACCACCTCCAATGCAGGCTTCCGTCGTGAGGAAGATACTTCCTGGCGCGAATTTGTTGATGCCTGGATCACCGAGCATCGTGCCAATGGCTTCATCAAGGACGCGATCATGCGCAACATGGAACTGGTCAAAGTCACCCCGAAAGACTTCCCGGAAGGCTTCGAAATCTGATCACTCTTGATTGCTGATGGCGGCTTAAACGGTTTATGTGACGTGGGGTTTTGACATGTACGAGTGGGATTTTTCCGCACTCTGGGAATATCGCTGGCTGCTGCTTGAAGGCCTTGGCCTGACAGTGTCCTTTACCGCTGCCATCGTTGTGGGCGGACTGGTTATCGGGCTGCTGGCGGCGATGGGGCTGCTGTCTCGTTTTGCGCTGGTGCGGGCTTTTGCACTGATGTTCACAGAAGTCTTTCGCTGCACGCCGGTGCTGGTGCAACTGATCTGGTTCTATTACGCGCTGCCGATTCTGGCGGGTGTCGAGATGACGCCGATCACCGCTTCGTTGCTGGCCTTGTCCTGTTATGGCGGTGCGTTCTACGCCGAGATCATTCGTGGCGGTATCGTTTCCATTGAGGCTGGTCAGCGCGAGGCGGGCGGTGCGTTGGGCATGACGCCGATGCTGACCATGCGGCGGATCATTCTGCCCCAGGCCATCAGGCGCATGGTGCCTGCATTGATGAACCAGTCGATCATGCAATTCAAAAACACCTCGCTGGTGTCGGTGCTGGCCGTACCCGACCTTGTGTACCAGGGGCAGATGATTGCCCATGACAGTTTTCGCCCGCTTGAGACCTATTCGGCGGTGGCCGTGGCCTACTTTGTCATCCTGTTTCCGCTCACCCTGATCGTGCGCTATCGCGAGAAGAAACACGGAGCCCTTCAATAATGTCCGCGAAACCGAAGATCGAAATCACCTCGCTGCGCAAGAGTTTCGGGGCGCTGGAAGTGTTGAAGAACATCAACTTCAAGGTTGAAGAGGGGGGCGTTGTCTCGCTGATAGGTCCTTCCGGTTCCGGCAAGTCGACGCTCCTTCGCTCCATCAATCTGCTGGTTGAGCCTGATGCGGGCGAAATCCGTGTGGGGGATACCACGTTCCTTTTCGGTCAGGGCCGCCGCCCGCCCGGCACTAAAGAACTCGCGGCTTTTCGGGCGAGAACCGGCATGGTCTTCCAGAACTTCAACCTGTTTCCGCACATGAGCGTGCTGGAAAACGTGATGGAAGCGCCGGTCCACGTGCGTCGGCTGAGCAAGAGCGTGGCCCGGGATCTGGCCATGGCGCAGCTGGAGAAAGTCGGTCTGGCTGACCGTGCTCAGCAAATGCCCAAAACATTGTCCGGCGGCCAGATGCAGCGCGTGGCCATTGCACGAGCGTTGGCGATGGAACCTGAAGTGATGCTGTTCGATGAAGCCACTTCGGCGCTGGACCCTGAATTGGTAGGCGAGGTGCTGAGCACCATTCAGCAGTTGGCGGCGGATGGCATGACCATGGTGATCGTCACTCATGAGATCGCCTTTGCCCGTGAAGTGGCTGATCGTGTGGTGTTCATGCGTGACGGCTATGTGATCGAGGAAGGTCCTGCGCGGGAGACCATCGACAACCCGCGTGAAGACGCCACGCGTAACTTCCTCAACCATTTCCATAAAGGTAGCGGCGCCCGTTGAACCGGGCCTGACCGATTTCAACAGACATTAATCGTGCCCAGTCTCTGATTGTTCAGGCTGCGCGGCGGGCGGAGGAGTCATGACCATGACAAACGAAAGTATTCAACGACTTCGGGTCTTCTTGATTGAAAGCCCGATCAAAATGGCGCGGCTTCAGGGCGTGGGCAATGTCAAAGGCAGCGTGAAACGGGTGCTGGTGGAGCTGACCTCGACCTCCGGCATCGTCGGCTGGGGAGAGGCTGCGCCCTGGGAGGTATTTACCGGTACCGCAGAAGGCGCGTTCGCCGCCATCGACACCTATCTTCGGCCGTTGGTGATTGGCGCAAATATCCGCTCGATTCGGGCTACCACGCTGGCAATGGATACTGCGCTGGTGGGCCACGGCGAAGCCAAACTCGCCATTGAAACCGCGATGTTCGACATCCTCGGCAAGTCCTGCGGTTTGTCCATTGCTGACCTGCTGGGCGGCAGGGTGCGCGACAGCATTCCACTGTCGTTCTCGATTGCCGACCCTGACTTTGATGCCGACATGGAGCGCATGCGGGCGATGGTTCCGGCCGGCAATCGCATCTTCAAGGTCAAGACCGGAGTCAAATCCCATGCTGAAGACATGGCCCATCTGGAGGCCATGCGCAACGAATTCGGCAATTCGATTGATCTGCGCCTCGACTACAACCAGGCGCTGGCACCCTTTGGTGCGATCAGCATCCTGCGTGATGTTGACCAATTCCGTCCGACGTTCATTGAACAGCCGGTCCCCCGTAATTGCCTTGCTGCAATGGCGTCCTTTGCCGATGCCCTGGACACGCCGATTCTGGCCGATGAGAGCTGTTTTGACGCGCGCGATCTGATGGAAATTATTCGTCTCGGCGCGGCCGATGCGATCTCGGTCAAACTGATGAAAGCCGGGGGGATTCTCAAGGCGCAAGGCATCATGGCCATCGCCGATACCGTGCATATCCCGGCCTATGGCGGCACCTTGTGGGAGGGCGGTATTGCCCTGGCCGCAGGCACTCAGTTCATCGCGGCGACGCCAGGCATGTCGTTGGGCTGTGAGTTCTACATGCCGCATCACGTGCTGACCGAAGATGTACTGGAAGAGCGCATACCCAACCGTGACGGAGCCGTGATCGTTCCGACCGGACCGGGGCTGGGTATTTCGGTCACGGAAGCATCGCTGCGCGGCAATGCGCGCATTCTGGCGGAACGATGAGTAGCGTATCCGGCATGAAACAGGACACCGCAACAACGCCCCGGCACATCGTCGTGATTGGCGGTGGCATCGTCGGTGCGTGTACCGCGCTGGCGCTGCTGAAGGATGGGCATCGCGTGACGATTCTGGAGCCCAATGATCCGGGTGGCGAGCACGCTGCGAGTTATGGCAATGGTGCGTTTATCAGCCCGGCGTCGATCATTCCGATGTCGATGCCTGGGCTCTGGAAAAAGGTCCCCGGTTTTCTGCTCGATCCGCTGGGCCCGTTCACGATTCGCTGGCAGTACCTGTTGAAGCTCGCGCCCTGGTTGATTCGCTTCGTCAAGGCGGGCGCAACGCCTGCAAAGGCCGCCCGGACTGCCGGTATTCTTTCTACCTTGTTGTCTGATGCGCCCGCTCGGCATCTGGCGCTTGCCACGGCATGCGGCGTGCCTGAGCTCATTCGTCAGGACGGTTTGCTCTACGTTTACCCGGATCGTGATGCCTTTCTTCTGGAAGCATTCTCGTGGCAGCTAAGGCGCGACAATGGCATTCAGTGGTGGGAACTGGACGCCGATGCCCTGCATGAGTTCGAGCCTGCCCTGAGTCGCCGCTATACCTTCGGCGTGTTGCTCGAAAGTGGCGGGCATTGCCTCGATCCGGGGGCTTATGTGCGCGGCCTGGTGGACAGTTTCATGTCTCAGGGCGGCGAGCTGATCCAGGTGCGGGCCGAGGGATTCAACATCAGCAACGCTCGACTGCAAAGCGTGGTTACCGACAAGGGATCTGTCGTCTGCGATGGAGCTGTGATCACCGCCGGTATTCATTCCAAAGCGCTTGCAAAGGGTGTGGGCGACCGGGTTTCTCTGGAAAGCGAGCGCGGTTACCACGTGCAAATCGCTCAGCCTGCCAGCGGCCCGCGCATTCCGGTCATGCCGTCTGACGGCAAGATGGCCAACACCATGACCAGCAGTGGGTTGCGTGCTTCTGGTCAGGTGGAATTGGCCGGTGTCGGATACCCGCCAGACTGGAAACGTGCAGACATCCTGTTGCACCACTTGCTGAAGACTTACCCCGAGCTTGGCGATGATCCCTCGCAATTGAACATTTCCCGCTGGCAGGGCAATCGTCCCTCAACGCCCGATGGGCTTCCTGTCATCACTAAAGCGAAGGCCACGCCTGACGTCGTGCATGCCTTCGGTCATGGCCATGTCGGCCTTGCTTCGGCGCCCATGACGGCTGAAATCGTCGCCAGTCTTTTTGCCGGTGAGTCTACGCCCATCGATATCACGCCGTTCTCGGCCTCGCGCTTCTGATTCGAGGAGTGCGTAGATGCCGCTGGAGGCACACGGCATAAGCTTATGTTTATACGGTTCTTCAATAGTTTTCGTAAATTATTATAATTAAATGGAATTTAAAAAGCGTCGCTCATGCTTTCTGAAATGAGCGACGCCTCCTCCAAAGGCGAAGGATTCCATGACCCTACGAAAACTCATCCTCGCAGCAGGCTTGATGCTTGCGGCGGTCACCGCGCATGCCGAACAGACTATCAATATCGGCTACCAGCGTTCTTCCACGTTGTGGATCCTGCTCAAGGAAAATGGCCAACTGGAGGAGCGCCTCAAGCCTTTGGGTTTCAACGTCAACTGGCATGAATTCAGCAGCGGTCTGCTCAGTGCATTGAACGCTGGCGCGGTGGATTTGCACGCTGATGTGGCTGATGCCTTTGCGCTGTTTACCCAGGCAGCGGATGCGCCGTTGACCTATTACGCACGTGAAGCGGCCTCGCCGAGCGCGCAGGCAATTATCGTCGCGAAGGATTCGCCGATCAAAAGCGTGGCAGACCTCAAGGGTAAAACCGTGGCGGTTTCCAAGGGTTCGGGCAGTCACTTCCTGCTGATCTCTGCGCTTAAACAGGCCGGGCTGAGCCTCAACGACATCACGCCGCGCTATCTGGAAGCGCCGGATGACGTCGCCGCGTTTGCCAGTGGCAAGGTTGATGCCTGGGCCATCTGGGACCCGTTCCTGGCCACCCAGCAACGCGAGCATCAGGTGCGCATCATCGCTGACGGCAGTCAGGGGCTGGCCAATTACAACCGTTTCTATCTGGCCAACACCAGCTTTGCCAAGGCGCACCCCGAGGTCTTGCAGGTGGTGATCGATACCCTGCGCGAGTCCGGCAAGTGGGTTAAATCCCATCCGCAGGATGCAGCGAAGATCCTTGCGCCGGTGTGGGGCAACATCCCGGTCGAAACCGTAGAGCTGGCCAACAGCCGCCGCAGCTACGACATCGTCCCCGTCAAACTGGATGAGCTGGCCGAACAACAGCGCATTGCTGACACCTATTACGGCGCAAAGCTGATCCCCAAGCCGCTGAAGATTTCCGGCATCACTGTCTGGGCACCTGAAAGCAAATAACCTCAGGCCCGACCCCTTCGACTGGAGTTGCACATGAGCCGTCAAATTCACCTGTCCGCGTTTCTGCTGACCGGACCGGTCATTCACAGTCATGCCGTCTGGCGACATCCGGAGACGGTCGGGAGCTACCTCGACCCTGAGTATTACGCCCGCACGGCGCGCGTGGTAGAGGAGGGGTTGTTCGATTTTCTGTTTTTCGCTGACCGCCTCGCGGTCGGTGATCAAATGGGCGGATCCCGGGACGTGGCGTTGCGTTACGGGGCTCAGGACGCGACGCGTCTGGACCCGTTGCCGATCCTCTCTTATCTGGTCGGTCAGACTCGCAAACTGGGGTTGGGCGCGACACGTTCGACCACATACTACGAGCCAGCGCATATCGCCCGTGAGTTTGCGACGCTGGATCACCTGTCCAAAGGTCGCGCCGCCTGGAACATCGTCACCTCGATGAACGACAGTGAAGGGCGTCTGTTCGGCAAGGACAAACACCTCGAACACGACCTGCGTTACGATCGCGCCGATGAGTTCGTCGAAGTGGCGCTCAAGCTCTGGCGCAGTTGGGAGCGGGACGCGCTGAAGCTGGACCGCGAAACCGGAGTGCTGGCTGATCCATCGAAGATTCATCCGGTGCAACATCACGGCGACTGGTTCAAGGTCGAGGGGCCGTTGAACATTCCCCGCACCCCGCAGGGTCGGCCGGTACTGATCCAGGCCGGTTCTTCGGGGCGTGGCCGGCGTTTCGGTGCGCGCTGGGCCGAAGCGATCTTCACCATTCACCCGCACCTGAAAGCCATGCAGGCGTTTCGTGAAGACGTGCGGGCGCAAGTGGTGCAACAAGGGCGTCCGGCAGACAGCTGCAAAGTGTTGACGGCAGTGATGCCGTTCATTGGTGGCAGCGAAGCCGAGGCCCGGGCCAAGCGCGACAAACACAATGCATTGGCTCGCCCTGAACTGGGCCTGGTGACGCTGGCCTCGCAACTGAATGTGGACCTGTCGCCATTCCCGTTGTCAGCGACCCTGGCAGACATTGCCCGCTCGCCGCTGATTCATCCGGCGGCTGCCGAGAAGCTGCTGATGCAGGGCGCTGATACGACGCTGGAAGAGCTCGGGCGGATCTTCGCCAGCAGCGTTCGTGTGCCGCAACTGGTGGGCACCGGTGCGCAGATAGCGGAGCAACTCGCGGATATTTTCCTGGCGGGCGGTAGCGACGGGTTTGTCATTTCCCCTGCCTATCTGCCGGGTTCGTTCAGCGAATTCGTCGAAAGTGTAATCCCGCATCTGCAGCGCAAAGGGTTGTTCCGCAGGGCGTATGAAGGTTCGACGTTAAGGGAGCATCTTGGCCTTGAAGCAATACCAGAGAGTTGAGCGCTTTTTACTCTGTTGAAAGAGATATGGCTAATACCCGAACGCCCCCCGTGCTAGAGCCGTCCTATGGAACAGCTCGGTCTCTGTGGGAGATTCTATGTTCGCCTGCAAGCGTTGATCCCGGTGGGAGCGAATTCATTCGCGAAGAGGCCGGTGAATGCGCAGCCTTTTTATCGACAAAAATACCGCCTTCCCGAATGAATTCGGTCCCACCGGTCCTGCATGAGCTTGAGATGTTACCAACTTGGGAGCGAGGCTTGCCCGCGATACGGGCGCTTCGGTCCGCCAGGTACACCGCGTTATCGTTCTTCGCGGGCAAGCCCGGCTCCCACAGGATTACGCAGATCTATCTGGGAGATTCTATGTTGGCCTGCAAACACAAATCCGTGCGAATTCATTCGCGAAGGGGCCGGTACATCCGCAACTGATGTATCGCTTGAAATGCCGCCTTCCCGAATGAAGTGGAGCGCCACCCCGGTCGGTCCCACAGGCTCTTCATGAACCTGAAGTCGTACACAAATCCGTGCGAGGCTTGCCCGCGATACGGGCGCTTCGGTCCGTCAGGCACACCGCGTTATCGTTCTTCGCGGGCAGCCCGGCTTCCACAGGATTACGCAGATCTACGTGGGAGCGAGGCTTGCCCGCGATAAGAGCGACGCGGTCCGAAGTGAACCGCGTCCATACTGACTAGCTTCGACCAACACGCCCGGCCAACAAGAAAACTACCAGCGCAACCAGCGGCAGACCGGCTCCCAGCCACACGACCCCGTGCCAGCCACCCTGCTCATACAGGCTGCTGGCCAGCGCTGAGCCAATAGCACCGCCGATGAAGATGCTGGTCATGTACAGCGCGTTCAACCGACCACGGCTGGCCGGGTCCAGAGCGTAGATCGCGCGTTGTCCCAGCACCATGTTCATCTGCACTGCAAAGTCGAGCAGTACTCCGGTGACCGCCAGGCCAATCACGCTGTAACCCGGTTGACTCAGACCCACCAGAAACGCAACTGGCGCCATGATCATCGCGATCAAGGATGCGCGCCGGGTATGCCCGGCATCGGCCAGACGCCCGGCGACAGGTGCGGCAACCGCACCTATGGCACCCACCAGTGCAAACAGCGCGATCTGGGTCTGCGACAGTCCGAACGTACGCGACAGTTCGATCGGCGCAGCTGTCCAGAACAGACTGAACGCAGCAAACAGCAGGCCCTGATAGAACGCCCGCTGACGCAACACCGAATACCTGCGCAGCAATGTGAACAACGAACCGAGCAGTTGCCTGTATGACGCCTTGTGATCAGGCGTGCGTTTTGGAATGGTAAGAGCCAGTACCAGAATGATCGCCAGCATCATCACCGACGCGGTCATGAACACCGCACGCCAGCCGAAGTGGTCGGCTATCAGGCTCGACAGCGGCCGGGCCAGCAAAATGCCCAGCAGCAGGCCGCCCATGATATTGCCGACGACCTGACCACGGGTTTCTTCCGGCGCCAGGTGCGCCGCCAGCGGTATCAGCATTTGCACCGACACCGAACTGAAGCCGATCAGCAGGGAGATCATCAGAAAGCCGTTGGCGTGTTCGCTGAACGCCGCAGCCAGCAGGCTGGCCGTCGCCACGATGGCAGTGCCGATCATCAGCTTGCGGTTTTCCAGCAAGTCAGCCAGCGGTACGAGAAATAACAGGCCAAGGGCATAACCGATCTGGGTCAGCGATACGATCAGGCTGGCGCTGTGGGCCGACAACCCTATTTCAGGAGCAATCAGCTCGACGATGGGCTGGGCATAGTAGATGTTGGCGACGATGGCGCCACAGCAAAACGCAAACAACAGCACCAGGCCGCGGGTCAGGGTGTTTTGCGGTGCTTGAGCGGGGGAAGCTGTGGAGGAGGTCATAATCTTTGGCTCATGTTCAGTCTGAAGAATATCGGCCCGTCACGGCGGGCGTATGGAGCGAAGGTCTGCACGACAGGCCTGATGATGTTCAATTCTATGAAGATCGACAACATCATAAGCGCACCGAAGAACACGTTTCACGGTAAATGCTACAGCCATACTTATAGCGATTGGTTACTATGATAGCGATTGAAGTAAATGTTCATGTCATTTACTTGCATGATTGTGCTTAGTCGCCGCCCGAAGTTTATCGGGTGAATCTCCTGCCTATCCCTATAGATAGTATCGGTGGAACTAATTAGCTGCTTAGATATCCTGAGACTCCCGCGATAAATCATGAAATTGATCACGATCTATCCCCGGGCCAGATACTTACCGACATACGACGGACAGTGTGAATAACGATGATCAGTCTCGGTCAAGCCAGTGTCTCTCTTGAACTCAGAGAAGTCTTCAGATGTGGCGTGCCGCTGCGGGTGGGCACGCGGGCGTTCGATATTCTGGAACTGTTGATTACCTGTCCGGGACGTCTGGTCAGCAAGGACGAGATTCTGCGGCGCGTCTGGCCCGATACCGTCGTTGAAGAAAATAATCTGCAGGTGCATGTCTCTGCATTGCGCAAGGCACTGGGTGAAGATCGCGATCTGATCCGGACCATTCCGGGGCGCGGCTACATGCTGGTGGGGGGCGAGGGCGAATCTGCTCTGGCAGTCGCTGATTATGACAACCCGCTGACAGTCGGCTCCTCCGGGAGCGCGATGCCACGCAAACACGATCTTCCCCATAACGTCCCGTCGATTGGGCGGCAAGCCGCACTGGAAGACGTCTGCGAAGCGTTGCTGAGCGATGCGCTGGTGAGCCTCGTGGGATCAGGGGGGATAGGCAAGACGTCCCTGGCAGTCGCTGCTGCCCACTATCTGTCCCTGACCGATAGCCTGCATGTCTGCTTCGTACCGCTGGCGCACATTACCTGCCCTGAAAACATTGTCGAGTCTCTGGCATCTGCCCTGGATCTGGTCGTGTTACCGGGAAGGTCGCCGATTGAGGCGATTGTCGAATGCCTTGATCAGCAGAATCGTCTGGTCATCCTGGATAACTGTGAGCACCTGATCGATGCAATAGCGGCGGTCAGTGAGCATCTAATGCGCCGTTGTCCGTCGCTGCGGATTCTGATCACCAGTCGCGAACCACTGCGCATTGGCGGCGAACGAATGCTCAACGTCGCTCCGTTGGACATCCCGGAGCAGGATGCCGATCGTCAACAAGTGCTGCAAAGCAGTTCAGCACAATTGTTCATGACACGCTTGCGGGCGCTGGACCCTTATTTCCCGGCAGAAAACATGGAAAGTCTGGACGAACAAAGTGTGGAGTTGATCGCACAGGTCTGCCGTCATCTGGATGGCATCCCGCTGGCGCTGGAGATGGCGGCCGCCCGCGCTGCCACGCTGGGACTGTTCGAATTGCTGCAAAGCCTGCAACATGGACCGCACCTCTTGTCCGGCGGTCTGCGTAGTGCCCCTGATCGTCATCAGTCGCTGGTGGCATCGGTAGAGTGGAGCTATGGTTTGCTGAGCCCGGACGAGCGCAACGTACTGAAACGTCTGGGTCGTTTCGAAGACCGTTTTACCCTCGCTCAGGCCTGTGAAAGGGCGCAGTACCTGGCGCTGCCTCAAGGCAGGGTCATGGACTGCATCGTCAGTCTGGCGCAAAAGTCTCTGTTGCTGATTACCGCCGAAGGGCCTTTCCGGTTTTACCGGTTATTGAGGACAACCCGGAGCTGGCTGGTGGAGGCAATCAGTGAGCTGGCGGGTGATAACGGTTCAACGCAGGGCATTCGCCAGCACAATCAGCATTCTGTGCGCCCGGCATCCATGGCGTCTGTCGCGACGTTGCGAGCAGTAGGGGGCGGCCTGCACGACTCCGATTATTTTCACCTCAACCACCAACGAATTCTGGCGACAAGCCAGTAGCACGAAGCTTCGGAAAATCGGTATATGAGCGCTACACCCAAGGTTTATGTGGTCGATGATGAGTGCACGATCCGCACGTCGTTGGCTCGCCTGCTGCATTCTGCGGACATCGACACCGAATGCTTTGCCAGCGCCCAGGCGTTTCTTGAGCAGTCTTTTGAAGATCAACCAACATGCCTGCTGCTGGACGTCAATCTTGCGGCCTCCAGTGGTTTTGATGTGCAGGAGGAGTTGCTGCGTCGCGGCCATCGCTTCCCGATCATATTCATGACCGGCTTTGGCACCATCCCGATGTCGGTCAAGGCTATCAAAGCCGGCGCCCACGAGTTTTTGACCAAGCCCTTTGAGCCGGATCATTTACTGATGGTGGTGCGCCAAGCCCTTGAACACGATGAAAGCGAGCTGGCGGGTCGGCTGCATGTCGAAAGCGTCAGGCGCCGGTTCGAAACCCTGACGCCCCGTGAGCGTGAAGTCATGACGTTGTTGGTGACGGGCAAAATGAATAAACAGATTGCCGGGGATCTGGGGACCAGTGAAATAACGGTGAAAGTTCATAAACGGCACATTATGACAAAAATGAAAGCACGAACTTTGATTGATCTGGTCAAGATGCATGAACAATCAACTCCGGTCAGTTGATATAAAACAGCACATTTATACATAGCGTCAGGCGCGCTCTTTTGTGGGAGGGCGTAAAGTCTGTTTCTATTACTTTCACTGCCATGAAGTTGAGCTTATGATCCTCATTTGCGTTGTTGATGACGACGCTTCCGTACGTAATGGTCTTGGCAATCTTCTCAAGTCTTTGGGCTATGCTTGCGTGGGCTTTGCTTCGGGTGAAGCGTTTCTGGCTTCTTCGGCAAGTGATGACGCGGATTGCGTATTTCTCGACTTGATCATGAAAGGCATGCAGGGGCTGGAAGTTCTTCGGCAGTTGAAAGCTGCGGGCAAACCGGTCGCCGTTTTCTGCATGTCCGCTCAGGATGACGAGGGAACCATCCGCCGAACACTCGACGCTGGTGCACTGGGTTTTTTGCGCAAACCGTTCTCCGAGGAGGCGTTGCTCGATTCGATAAAGCGGGCACTGGAACGCCCGTAAGGGGCCTTTATGAGCAGCATCCAGGCAGAGCTGATCTCCGGTCTTCAGGCAAGGGCTGAGCATCAGGCCGAAGGCTGCACGCCTGAATGGCTGGCGCTTCTGTCATGGGACCTGCTGTTCGTCGATGGCGAGATTGATCGTTACCGGGTTCATGTGCAGGGCTGCTACCGACAGTGGCTGGTTTTCCGTTCGTCAGTGCGCAAGGTGGAGAGCAGCAGGCGTCGTATCGAGCATGAATACGCGCTAGCCTCCCGCCTTGAGCCGTCCTGGGCACTGGTTCCCCAGGCTCTGTTGCAGACGGCGGAAGGTCCGCTGTGGGTATGCGACGATCCTGGTGGCCAGACGCTGCATGAACTGGCTGACGGGAAAATTTCCATTGATCGCTTCCTGCGCCTTGCGTCAGGCGCAGCGCGCTCCCTTGGGCTGGCTCATGGCAAGGGTCTGCTGCATCGGGATATCAAACCGAGCAATCTGCTTCAGGATGCTCAAGGCACTGTTCGTCTGACGGGGTTTGGCGTCAGTGTCGAGACCGGATCCTGCATGCCCACGAACATTGGCGATTCCATCTGCGGCACGCTGGCTTATATGTCTCCTGAACAGGCGGGACGGGGCGGGCTGCAGTCCGACCAGCGCAGCGATCTTTATGCTTTGGGCATGACGTTCTATGAGCTGCTGACCGGCAGATTGCCCTTCGAGGCAGACGATGCAGTTGAATGGGTGTATTGCCACGTGGCCCGCCAGCCTTTGTCACCGCGGCATTTTCGGGACTCGATTCCCGTACCGTTGGCTCAAATGATTCTGCAACTGATTGCCAAGAATCCCGAAGATCGCTATCAGACGGCTTGTCGCCTGGAGGCTGACTTGCGCAAGTGCCTGAACGAGTGGAGTCAGTTCCAGCACTTGTCCGCTTTTGACGAGACCGTAAAAGATCGTCGATGCCGGGGCGTTGAGCCGGAATTCTTGCTGACGAGGCGGGCGGAGTATCAGGCTCGGGGTGCTGCATTCAAGCGGGTCACTGAAGGGATTTATACCTCCGCGCATGGCCATTTTCTCAGTGGCTGTGATTGCTACCAGCCATGTGGGTGCCTGGGCCAGGTCGCCGGGCTGGAAGCGCGGAGCGGAATTCTGCGCGCGCAGGCCTCGCTGTCGAGGCCCTCGATCAGTATTTCCATGGGGCAGGAAGCGCTGGATCTGGTGTCGGTCATGAAGGCCTCTCAGGCGCTGTCCGAAGAGATCGTGCTGGAGCGACTGATCGGTATTCTGCTGACCAATACGATCGTTCACGCCGGTGCCCAGCATGCCCTGTTACTGCTGATCAAAGACGAAGTACCGCAGGTCCGTGCCCGCGGGCAGGCGCACGAGTCCGGCATCGCCACCGAGCTCTCGGAGACAACACCCACCGCGCGGCATTTGCCCTTGTCGATGTTGTACACGGTCATAAGAACGCGGCAACTGATCGTGCTGGACGACGCCATGCATTCACATGTCTTTGCCGCAGATGAGTACTTCAATGAGCATCAGGTGCGCTCAATACTGTGTTTGCCCCTTATCAAACAAGGCCAGGTAGTGGGCGTGCTTTACCTGGAAAACAATCTGGCGCCTGGGGTGTTTACTTTCAGGCGCACGGCGGTGCTTGAACTGCTCGCCGGTCAGGCCGCGATCTCGCTGGAAAACGCTCGTCTGTATGCTGAATTGACGGAAGAGAACACGCGTCGCAAAGAGATCGAAGCGGCGCTGCGCACCAGCAAGGCGACGCTGGCATTGGGGCAACGTATCAGCCAGTCGGGGAGTTTTCGCTGGGATCCGGGCACCGATGAGGCGCAATGGTCCGACGAGCTGTTTGCGGTCTGGGGCCTGCCGGTGACGGCGGTTGCACCTTCACTGCCGGTGCTGGAAAAGATGATTCACCCGGAAGATCTGCAAGCCTTTTCATCAATGCTGTCCCGGGCTCTGCGACATTCCAGTGCCTTTGAACACACCTTCCGTATCTTCAGGCCCGACGGGACGCTTCGTTATATCGAACTGCTGGGAGAGCCGGACGGCGAGCAGTTTTTCGTGGGTGTGGTCAGTGATGTGACCGAGCGCAAAACCACTGAAACGTCCTTGCGCACTGCCCGTGCCGAGCTGGGGAGGGTTTCTCAGGCAACCACCATGGGCGAGCTGGCGGCGTCCATTGCGCATGAAATCAACCAGCCGCTGGCTTCGATTGTCTCCAACGCCAGTGCCAGTTTGCGCTGGCTCAACCGTGATGTGCCGGTAGTCGAGGAGGCGCTCGCCGGGCTTAGGGATATCGTCAACGACGGCAAGCGCGCTGCCGACATCGTGCGCGCACTTCAATCGCTGGCCAGACAGACGCCGCTCAACCGTGAACCGTTGTACATCACGGATGTGATTCAGCAGGTGGTGTTGCTGACCGCCAGTGAGATCGAGCAGCGCCATGTATTGCTCTACAGGGAAGTCAGCGAGCCACAACTGACCGTGGAAGGAGATGCTGTGCAGTTGCAGCAGGTGATTCTGAATCTGATCATGAATGCCGTGGACGCCATGAGCGACCTTCATGACCGGCCGCGTCGTCTGGCGATCACGTGCAATACGGTGGCTGATGAGTATGTGGTGGTCAGTGTTCAGGACAATGGTTACGGGATTGATCCTGAACATGTTGAACGGGTCTTCGATGCGTTTTTCACGACCAAGGAAAAGGGCATGGGAATGGGCCTGGCGATCTGCAGATCGATCATTGATGCTCATGGGGGGATGCTGCAGGCGTTTTCCGGACGGTCGAGCGGGGCGGTGTTTGTGTTCACGTTGCCAGTGGTTGCAGCGGGTTTAACAGCGAAGTAATTACAAGGCAGACCTTGGCGGGTGGCATTCCTTGTTGGAGCGAGGCTTGCCCGCGAAGAACGAATACTCGGTGTACCTGCTTAACCGCGTATTCGTTCTTCGCGGGCAAGCCTCGCTCCAACAAAGACGGGCGATCAACCCCTGTCGAACTCCAGAAGATCCTTGTTCAACTCCTCGGCGTTACCTGAAACGTCTTTAACCTGCCTGAGAACCGGATGTTGACTGCTGCGCTGATTAACCTGCGCTTCAGAACGTTTAATGTTTTGCAAAGGACTTTAAGGACCACCATCACCAGACTCAATGCCTGCCATACACCTCTGAGCAGGAGAGTCTGTAATGAATGCGTTCAGCCCTTTGTCCACGCTTGATGTCGATCAAGCCGGCGTCACTCAGGTTCCATCTTTCGACACCTTGTCGTCCGCTGTAGAAGAACTGATGAAGTCCGCATCGGTTGGCGACACACGTGAAGCGAATCTGCAATTGCTGGAGCGCAGCGTTACAACACCGGGCATTGACCCTTTGGCTTACCGGTTGATTTGCTCGCTGTTGCCTGCCTTGCGTGATCGTCAGACTGATCATGACGATTCGGTAGAGCGCGCGATGCTGGTGCTCTGCTCGCATTTGTCTACCCGCTTTGAAACACCTGAAGCCGTGGTGCCCAAGCGTTGCGAGAAAGTCGCGTTGTCGCCGTGGCAGGAGCGTCGCGCCAAAGAGATGATGTCCAGCCATATGGATCGCGGGCTGTCCATTGCCCAGATCGCCACCGAATGCTCGTTGTCACGCAGCCATTTCTCTCGGGCGTTCAAGAAGAACACCGGCTTTTCGCCCCGTGACTGGTTCCTGCAGGTTCGCCTGGACAAGGCCAAGGGGTTGCTGACCGAGACCAGCATTTCGATTTCGCGCATCAGCCTCGATTGCGGTTTTGCCGATCAGTCGCATTTCACCCGGGTGTTTACCCGGGTTGTAGGGCAAACGCCGTTCAGCTGGAGACGTTCTCTGTCTACCGAAGCTCGTCGTGCAGGTTGACTACTTGAGAAGATCCAGCGGGTATTCGACGACCAGATACAACCGGTCGATATCGTCGCCAGCCTGCGCGGTATTACCTCGATGAGAAACATGCGACACGTTCAGTGACAGGTCTTTGGCGGGACCTGATTGCACAATGTATTTGAGGTCAATGTCGCGCTCCCAGTGCCGACCATCTTTACCCTGAATGGGCTGATAGCGTCCTGTATCGCTGTCGAACGGGTTGTATGCCCCGCCTTGAACAGCGTGAGTGCCATCAATCCGGTCGCCGGTGACGTATCGGGCCATGAGCTTCAGCCCGGGGAGTCCCATTGTATTGAAGTCAAAGTCATATCGCGCTTGCCAGGATTGCTCCTGAGCGCCGTTGAAGTCTGCGTACTTTATGGAGTTGGCCAGGTAAATGGAGTCACCGCCGACGAAGTCGAAAGGCGTGTCGCCGTCGATTTTCTGCCAGGAGAGCGTAAACGCCTGGCTGCCGAGGCGGTATTTCGCGGACAGGCTGAAGGCTGTGTTTTTAATCGAGCCGGCCTTGGCGCTGCCGTAGTCCAGGGTTCGATACAGATTGCTGTCGAGCAGCAGAGAGCTGTCAGCTGAAAGCTGCTGGTTCAGATGCAGATTGCCGTAGTACTGATGCCAGGTGTCGGACAGCTGCGATGCATAAACCGACCCCCCTAACGGCCCGTCGCCGGAAAGCTCGATACCCGCCAGGCTGATGCTGGCGTTACGGGTGCTTGCACCGTAGCCATCGAAATCGTCATGGCTGCTGGAGGCGTTCTGGTTCTTGAATGCGGTGAAGTGTCCGGCTACCAGTCGAACGCCTTCGATTTCCTGATTGTCGAGAAAAAATCCGCTGGCGTATTCCGGTTGCAGGCGCTTGTCGGCGGTATCGAAAACCGGTGTTTCAACTTCCATTTCGCCGAATTTGAGGACGGTTTTCGAATAGCGCAGCTTGAGCGCAGCGCCTGCGCTGGAGTACTCATTATCGGCGCGGCCTTGGCTGTCCAGCGGCAGCAGGCCGGCGCCTGCATGGCGGCGTCCACCATCCAGTTTCAGGCCATAAAAAGCGTGAGCATCTATACCGATGCCGAGGTCTCCCTGAGTAAAGCCTGATTTCAGGTTGGCGATAAACCCCTGTGCCCATTCCTGGCGATAGCTTTGTCCGTTGTGGCCGGTGCGGTAGTCGTTATGCAGGAAGAAATTGCGCGACAGCAGGTTCAGGGTCGTGTCTTCCAGAAAACCCTGATCTTCTGCGCTGGCTTTCATCGCTTGCGAGGCACCGACAAGTGCCAGAGCGGCAGCCAGCGTAAGACGGTTTTGCATGAGTTGGCCCTTTTGTCAGTTAGGCAGTCAGGCTGACAGGTGAGGGCGGTACGGGATTGATCAGGCGTGCGCAAACTATCGCGCTGTCTTGCGGCAAACTCGGGACCTGGCGGTGCTCGTGCACACCTGCAGGGTCCGATGTTTGCTATGAGAGGCAATCAACCGCACAAAAATACAAGGCAGCCCATCAAGAACAGTGCTTACTTGACCCGCAGACGAGCCTCGCGGCCTTTTCATTCCTTTATTGTCGGACCTTCCCCATGAATCGCAATGATCTGCGCCGAGTCGACCTCAACTTGCTGGTGATCTTTGAGGCGCTGATGTTCGAGCGCAACCTGACCCGGGTCGCTGAAAAACTGTTCATGGGTCAGCCTGCCGTCAGCGCTGCTCTGTCGCGATTGCGCGACCTGTTCGACGATCCATTGCTGCTGCGCAGCGGTCGCGGTATGGAGCCGACGGCAAGGGCGCTGGACATCCTCAAGGAAATTCAGCCTGCGCTGGATACCATCTCTGGCGCGGTCAGCCGGGCCAAGGATTTCGACCCCGCCACCAGCTGCGATGTGTTCCGTATAGGCCTGTCTGATGACGCCGAGTTTGGCCTGTTGCCCCCTTTGCTTCATCAATTGCGGGAAGAGGCGCCGGGCATCATCGTGGTGGTTCGCCGCGCCAACTATCTATTGATGCCAGCGCTGCTGGCTTCAGGTGAAATCTCGGTAGGTGTCAGCTACACCACCGATCTACCGGCCAACGCCAAACGCAAAAAGCTGCGTGATATTCACTGCAAGGTGTTGCGTGGCGATTCTCGCCCGGGCGCGTTAACCCTTGATGATTATTGCGCGCGGCCGCATGCGATGGTGTCGTTCTCTGGCGACTTGTCCGGCAATATCGATCTGGATTTGGCCAAAGTCGGGCGGACCCGCAAAGTCGTGCTCGGTGTACCGCAATTCAATGGCCTGCGGGCGTTGCTGGCGGGTACTGAATTGATCGCAACCGTGCCTGATTACGCGGCCTGTGCGCTGGTGGAAGGTTGCACGCTGCGCGCAGATGATCCGCCGTTTCCGATTGTTGCTGCCGAGTTGTCGATGGTCTGGAGCGGGGTGCATGACAACGACCCCGCCGAGCGCTGGCTCCGTTCGCGCATCAGTCAGCACATGGCCAAGACGCCTGAAGTGATTTGAGGTGTCCCAGTGTCCATCACACCGCACTGTCTCGCGCCAAACGGTGGACCTGTAGGAGCGCACGAGCACCGCGAGGCCGCGATGGCGGTGCATCAGACAGACCGCCATCGCTGCATCGCGGTGCTCGTGCGCTCCTACAGAATGGATTTCAATTCAGTGCATACATTTAGTTTGATAGGAGATAGCTCTGTGCTCTGACACCGCGCTGTCGCGAAGCAAACATTAGACCTGTAGGAGCTGCCGAAGGCTGCGATCGCGGTGTATCAGGAGAAATGCTTCGCAGCCTTCGGCAGCTCCTACAGAAAAA
Organism: Pseudomonas sp. ICMP 561; assembly: GCF_002699985.1. Classification (GTDB taxonomy): domain Bacteria; phylum Pseudomonadota; class Gammaproteobacteria; order Pseudomonadales; family Pseudomonadaceae; genus Aquipseudomonas; species Aquipseudomonas quasicaspiana. The sequence goes on from NZ_LKBT01000012.1 coordinate 204,504, forward strand.
TGCATTTCAACCCATTAATTTGCATTTGTGTGATGAAGCCGAGCTTGGTCTGGTCGCACAAGGTGCGGCGCTAGTCCTGGGTTTACGGCTGTCGAAAAAAACCAGCTGTGCTTTTGCGCACGGCTGATCCATGAAAGCACAAGCATTCAATTACCCGTCGCTTCAACGCTGCACTATCGAATCCAGAGTTGACCAGTACACGGAGATTCCCTGTCCTGGCCATTCCCAATTTCGTGGGTGCGTGATGAATCATTCGACAGTTGAAAACCTATCCCTTGAAGACCGGGTCCGCGATCTCGGTCTGCTGTTCCTCAGGCTAAGCGCCGCGGCTTTTCTTCTGGTCGTTCATGGCCTGCCAAAACTCCTCGATTTCAACCATCAACTGACGCTCATCGAAGACCCGTTTCACCTGGGCGCGCAGTTGACACTGACCCTTGCAATCTTTGCTGAAGTCCTGTGCCCGCTTCTGATTGCTGCAGGGATCTTCGTGCGCCTTGCATGCCTGCCCATTCTGTTTCTGTTGCTGGTCGCACTGCTTGCCGTTCACCCGGAATGGACGCTGGAGCAGGGCCAGTTTGGCTGGTTGCTGTTGATCATTTTTACAACTGTTTTGATTGCAGGGCCGGGAAGGCTCGCGCTCAACACACGTTTCAACGGAGCGGTGCGTTATGTCTGATTCAAACCCCTTGATCGACGAAGCGGTGGTGGTCAACCAGCCGCCATTCAATGAAGTTGTGACGCTGGTGATCAAGCACCGCATCCGCGCCGGTATGGAAGCGGATTACGAAGCCTGGCTAAGGCGCATCGTAGGTATTGCGGGCAGCTATCCGGGGCACTTGGGCGTGGATGTGATCCGCAGCAAGTCGGGTGGGCTGCATCTGTTCACCTGTGTTCTGCGCTTTCACTCTACTGACGCCATGCAGCGCTGGCTGGATTCGGAGCAGCGCAGCCAGTTGGTTGAGGAGGCCCGCCCAATGCTCGCCGACGGCGACCAGACCGAAGTTAATCCCCATAACGAATTCTGGTTCACGCCTGCCTCCGAGGCTTCCGCACCGCAGCCGCCGCGCTGGAAGCAGGCGTGTGTGACGTTTCTGGTCATTTGCCCGCTGACACTGCTCATTCCTCTGCTCTGGGGGCCGGTGTTCGCCTTGAGTCCGCTGCTCGCCAACTACGTGGTGAGTACCGCTTTGGTCACGGTCACCATCGTCCTGCTGGTCTGTTACGTGATGATGCCTGCCGCAACCCGGCTCTTCTCGCCCTGGCTGAATGCCGCGCAGAAACAGCCCTCCGTGGAGTGACGCCATGAGCAATGACGACAAGGACACCGATCAGGAACGCCGCCGCTTTTTGGCCAAAGGCACGTTGCTCAGTGCCGCGGCGGCCATCCTTCCGTCTTTTCCCTTCGCTGGCTATGCCGGTGCCTCTCAAAAATCTGTCGAAGGAACCGCGATGAACGTCGAACTGATTCTCTACAACGGCCAACTGCATACTGTCGACCGTGAAAAACCAAAGGCCAGCGCGGTCGCCATCAGCGGCGGACGCTTTGTGGCAGTGGGCACCGATGCAGAAGTCATGGCGCTGCGTGGCAGTGCGACCCAGGTCATCGACCTGCAAAAGCGCACGGTGATCCCGGGTCTCAACGACTCTCACCTGCACTTGATTCGTGGCGGCCTGAACTACAACCTCGAACTGCGCTGGGAAGGCGTGCCGTCACTGGCTGATGCATTACGCATGCTCAAGGACCAGGCCGATCGCACTCCGACGCCGCAGTGGGTGAGGGTCGTAGGTGGCTGGAACGAATTCCAGTTCGCTGAAAAACGCATGCCGACGTTGGAAGAACTCAATCAGGCGGCTCCGGATACCCCGGTGTTCGTTCTGCACTTGTACGACCGTGCCTTGCTCAACCGCGCCGCGCTGCGTGTCGCCGGGTACACCCGCAACACGCCGAACCCGCCCGGTGGCGAAATTGTCCGCGATTCCAATGGCGATCCGACCGGCATGCTGGTGGCCAAGCCCAACGCGATGATTCTCTACTCGACGCTGGCCAAGGGGCCGAAGCTGCCGCTGGAGTATCAGGTCAACTCGACGCGTCAGTTCATGCGAGAACTGAACCGGCTGGGTGTGACCAGTGCCATCGACGCGGGCGGTGGTTTCCAGAACTACCCGGATGACTACGCGGTGATTGAGCAGTTGGCCCGTGAGAAGCACCTCACCGTGCGTATCGCCTACAACCTGTTCACCCAGAAGCCGAAAGAAGAGCTGGCCGATTTCAAGAACTGGACCAGTTCGGTCAAGTTGCATCAGGGCGATGACTTCCTGCGCCACAACGGCGCGGGTGAAATGCTCGCTTTTTCCGCGGCGGACTTCGAGGACTTCCTCGAACCGCGTCCAGACTTGCCCGCAGGCATGGAGCAGGATCTGGAGCCGGTGGTGCGCCACCTGGTCGAACATCGCTGGCCGTTCCGGTTGCACGCGACTTATGACGAGTCCATCTCGCGAATGCTCGACGTGTTCGAGAAAGTCAATCGCGAGATTCCGTTCAACAACCTGCCGTGGTTCTTCGACCACTGCGAAACCATCAGCCCGAAAAACATCGAGCGGGTTCGCGCCTTGAATGGCGGCATCGCGATTCAGGACCGTATGGCCTTTCAAGGCGAATACTTCGTCGAGCGCTACGGCGCAAAGGCTGCCGAATACACGCCGCCGATCAAACGCATGCTGGCCGAGGGTGTGCCGGTGGGCGCCGGGACCGATGCGACCCGGGTTTCCAGCTACAACCCGTGGACTTCGCTGTACTGGATGGTCAGCGGTCGCACGGTGGGTGGTCTCGAGTTGTACCCGGAAGGATTGTCTCGTGACACCGCGCTGGAGTTGTTCACCCACGGCAGCGCCTGGTTCTCATCCGAGCAGGGCAAGAAGGGCATGATCAAAGTCGGCCAACTGGCTGACTTGGTGGCCCTGTCCGCGGACTACTTCAGCGTCGATGAAGAGTCGATCAAGTGGATCGAGTCGGTGCTGACCGTGGTGGACGGCAAGGTGGTGTACGGCAGCGGTGATTTCGAGAAGCTCGCGCCACCGCAGGTGCCGGTGCTGCCGGACTGGTCGCCGGTGGTCAAGGTGCCGGGTCACTGGCGTCCGAATTCGCCGTTAGTGGCTCAGATTCACCAGTGCAGCGGCCCTTGCGTCGTGCATTCCCACAGCCATGAGCGCGCACGTATGTCCAGCGTACCGGTCAGCGATTTCCAGGGTTTCTGGGGCGCGTTCGGCTGTTCATGTTTCGCATTCTGATCATCTGCCATCACGGCGATGACGTTACTCTGAAAACCTGAAGGAGTTACCCCATGAGTACTGCTACCCCCTGGAAACGCTTGAACAAAGACGACGCGGTTGTGCTGCTGGTGGATCACCAGACCGGTCTGATTTCGCTGGTGCAGGATTTTCAGCCTAACGAGTTCAAGAACAACGTGCTGGCGCTGGCGGATCTGGCGAAGTTCTTCAAACTGCCGACGATTCTGACCACCAGCTTCGAAAACGGTCCGAACGGCCCGATGGTGCCCGAGCTGAAGGAGCTGTTCCCGGACGCGCCATACATCCCGCGTCCCGGCCAGATCAATGCCTGGGACAATGAAGACTTCGTCAAAGCGGTCAAGGCAACCGGCCGTAAGCAACTGATCATCGCTGGTGTCGTGACTGACGTGTGCGTCGCATTCCCGACGTTGTCTGCACTGGCTGAAGGGTTTGAAGTGTTCGTCGTGACCGACGCATCGGGCACCTTCAACGAAACCGTGCAACAGGCCGCCTGGGCCCGCATGACCGCTGCCGGTGCGCAACTGGTCAACTGGTTCTCCGTGGCGTGCGAGCTTCAGGTTGACTGGCGTAACGATATGGAAGGCCTGGCCAATCTGCTCTCGCCACGCATTCCCAACTACCGCAACCTGATGAACAGCTACTCGGCACTGACTGCGAAGTAAGTTCTGAGACTCAAAGAACGGCGCCCTGCCTTGAGTAGGGCGCCGTTTTTGCTTATACCTTCAGGTCGCCTCGATTCTGTGGGACCGAATTCATTCGGTAAGGCGGTGTTTCAGGTTACGCATAGGCTGTGGATGTACCGGCCTCTTCGCGAACAAGTTCGCTCCTACCGGTGACCTGAGCAAGACGCATAACCCGGTAGGACCGAATTCATTCGGGAGGGCGGTATTTCAGGTTACGTATAGGCTGTGGGTGTCCCGGCCCCTTCGCGAACAAGTTCGCTCCTGCCGGTGACCTGGGCAAGATGCAAAACCCGGTAGGACCGAATTCATTCGGGAAGGCGGCATTTCAGTTTACGCATAGGCTGTGGATGTCCCGGCCCCTTCGCGAACAAGTTCGCTCCTACCGGCGACCTGGGCAAGACGCATAACCCGGTAGGACCGAATTCATTCGGGAAGGCGGCATTTCAGTTTACGCATAGGCTGTGGATGTCCCGGCCTCTTCGCGAACAAGTTCGCTCCTACCGGTGACCTGGGCAAGACGTAGAACCCGGTAGGACCGAATTCATTCGGAAAGGCGGTGTTTCAGGCAGCACATCGGCTGTGAATGTACCGGCCTCTTCGCGAACAAGTTCGCTCCTACCGGTGACCTGGGCAAGACGCAGAACCCGGTAGGACCGAATTTATTCGGGAAGGCGGTGTTTCAGGCAGCACATCGGCTGTGAATGTACCGCCCCCTTCGCGAATAAATTCGCTCCTACCGGTGACCTGGGCAAGACGCAGAACCCGGTAGGACCGAATTCATTCGGGAGGGCGGTATTTCAGGTGCGCATAGGCTGTGGATGTACCGGCCTCTTCGCGAACAAGTTCGCTCCTACCGGCGACCTGGGCAAGACGCATAACCCGGTAGGACCGAATTTATTCGGGAAGGCGGTGTTTCAGGCAGCACATCGGCTGTGAATGTACCGGCCCCTTCGCGAATAAATTCGCTCCTACCGGTGACCTGGGCAAGACGCAGAACCCGGTAGGACCGAATTCATTCGGGAAGGCGGTATTTCAGGTTACGCATAGGCTGTGGATGTCCCGGCCCCTTCGCGAACAAGTTCGCTCCTACCGGTGACCTGGGCAAGACGCATAACCCGGTAGGACCGAATTCATTCGGGAAGGCGGTATTTCAGGTTACGCATAGGCTGTGGATGTACCGGCCTCTTCGCGAATGAGTTCGCTCCCACTGGAACAGTGTTTGCTGACCAACATAGAGACCAGTAAAAGCGGCTTTAGCCGGGAGAGCGATATTTCAATAGATTGCCGAGGTTATGCCATGATGCCCCCGCTCATTTACTGACAAGGAATAACCCCATGAAGCTGGTTCGCTACGGTCTACCCGGTGCTGAAAAGCCTGGCGTCATTGACTCCAACGGTGGCATTCGTGATCTGTCGGCGCATGTTGATGACATCAACAGCAATGCGCTTTCCATCGAGAGCCTGTCGCGTCTGAGTGCCATCGATTGCTCGACGCTGCCGCTGGTTGCGGGTGATGTGCGTATGGGGCCACCGATCAGTAAAGGCGGGCGGGTGATCTGCATCGGCCTTAATTACACCGACCATGCCGCCGAAACCAATCTGCCGATTCCTGCCGAACCGGTGATGTTCCTCAAGGCTTGCCATCCCACTGGTCCCAACGACGACATTCGCTTGCCGATTGGCTCGGTGAAGACTGATTGGGAAGTTGAACTGGGCATCGTGATCGGCACCCAGGGGCTGTACATCGACAAGGCCGATGCCTTGAAGCATGTCGCGGGTTATTGCGTAGTCAATGACTTATCCGAGCGCAGTTACCAGCTGGAGCGTGGCGGGCAGTGGACCAAAGGCAAGAGTTTTCCGGGGTTTGCCCCCGTTGGCCCATGGCTGGTGACGGCTGACGAAGTGGCTGATCCTGGCAAGCTGGCGTTGTGGCTGGAGGTCAATGGCAAACGCCAGCAAGACGGCAACACGGCCAATCAGGTATTTGATGTGGCGACGGTCGTCAGCTACGTGTCGCAGTTCATCGAGCTGGAACCTGGCGACTTGATTAGCACTGGCACCCCGGCAGGCGTGGGATTGGGTCATAAACCTGAGCCATTGTTTCTTAAACCGGGGGATGTGGTAACTCTGGGCGTGGAAGGGCTTGGGGAGCAGCGGCAGGCGATAAAAGCGTTTTGAAGGCCACAACTCTTTAATTTAAATACTCTTAACCGTTGGAGCGAGGCTTGCCCGCGAATAGGTTGCCACGGTGTATCAGATACACTGTGCATTCATTCTTCGCGGGCAAGCCTCGCTCCAACAGGGGCGGTATTTACTTTCGAATGATCAACGCAGCAATAAAATCAGCCACCAACGCCACAGCAATCGCCAGCGCAGCTATCACAAACAGCATCACGTGATGCCCGCCATTGGCGTTGAAGATCACTGAGTACCCATAACCGCTCAACGCCTGAAACGTCGCGAAGGAAACCGTGGCACGGCTCCAGGCCACTTGCTGCTGTTCGTGGCGAGGGACCAGTTCGTGAATCCTGCCCAGAGCCAGCGGGACAATACCCGGTGGAAACGAGCCGATGATGATTGCCAGCAAGGCCAGCAGCGCGAAGTTACTGGTGGTGCACAGCAACGCTACAGTCACGGCTTGTACCGCGAGCACCAGGCGGATCGAGGTACGGGCACCCAGGCGGTCAGCCAGAAAGCCGTACATCACCGGGCCCAGAATTGCGCCGACCCCGTACATGACCCAGATCACGGCACCCGCATGGGCGCTCAGGCCAAGGCCGCGGGTCACGTAATCCACCAGAAACACCATCGTCGGCACCAGACCGATCGCCATCAATGCGTATTGGCCAAACAGCAGGTATATGCCTGGGTTCATGCGGCTGTTAAGTGGCTGATGAGTTGCTTCGGCAGAGGCAGACACGGCGGCAGTAGCGCTTGCCGATGGCCAGCAAAACCAGCTCGCTGCGGTGAGCACGAGGGAGGCCAGACCCAGGCCAATCCAGGCATCTCGCAAGCCTAGCGACAGCAGGAACGGCACCAGCGTCCCTGAACCTGCTATGCCCAAGCCCACCCCGATAAAGATTGCACCACTGGCCAGCCCTCTACGGGCGACCGGTACGTGAGGAATCACGGTTGCAGCCACCACGACAATGATCGCGCCCCCTGCGATACCGGACAGCAGACGCCAACTGAAAAACCAGGCGACCGACAACGGCCAGGCACAGGCAAAAAACGACGCGGTGGCGATCAGCATCATCAAACGCAGCGAGTGCGCGTTGGACAGTCGGGCCGCGATGGGGCGGCCGGTGAGGGCGCCAATCAGATAGCCGATCAGGTTTGCCGCGCTCAGGTAAATCACATCCGACGCAGAAAACCAGTGCGCCTCGATCAGTGATGGAATTAGTGGCGTATAGGCGAATCGCGCGAGGCCGATGCTCACAAGGCTCGCGCTGAGGCCTGCAAGTATGTGCAGCCAGACGTTGTTGCGCCGGGGTGCAAAGGTGTCAGTAGTGGTGTGCATGGCGGAATGTCCTTCCCCACAGAATCACGGAATCAAAGTGAGCACTACAAAGTGCTTGGCATGGGTCCATGGTAGCGACGATGATTGATGCAATCTTGCAGTTAATTGTCTTTGGTGAGATGCATAAATGCATCAGGTGGGTGGCCGTTGAACTGGGATGACACGCGAATTTTTCTGGCGGTCTGTCGAAAGTCCACATTGCGCGGTGCGGCGCGATTGCTGAATGTAGATCAGGCAACGGTAGGTCGCCGGATCGCGGCCCTTGAAAATGCCTTGGGCACCAAGGTGTTTCTACGCACCTCCGAGGGCTACGTGCTGACGGTTGCAGGGGAGGCTGCGTTCAAGTCGGCGGAAAAGATGGAGCGCTCGGCGCTGGACCTGCAACGGCAGATTCAAGGGCTGGATGATCGACTCAAAGGAGAGGTGCGCATCACCTCCACCGATTCGCTGGCCGTCGATTTTCTGATTCCTGCCATCGCTCATCTGCATCAAACACACCCGGACGTGAAAGTCCGGCTCGATGCATCCATACAAATGCTTAGTCTTTCCCGGCGTGAAGCCGATATAGCCGTCAGAAACGTCAAACCAGAAAATCCGGATTTGATCGCTCGCTGTATTGCCCGTTGGCCGGTAGGGCTGTATGCGTCGGCGGAGTATGCGCAACGCCATGGCGAGCCTGAACCGGGTTCGGCATTTGCCGGTCATGACCTGATCATGTTTCAGCCCTATCTGGACAGTAGCCGTGAAGCGACTATCGTTTCCGAGCCGGTCGGTGAAGGGCGTCTGGTGGCGACGGTTAATTCCGGACTGATGATGCGTCGCTCGATTGCTGCCGGGATCGGCATTGGCGAAATCCCGGTGTGTCTGGGCGAGCGTGACGGGCTGACCCGGCTTTGGCCGGATCGGCAGCGGCAGCAAACGTACGACGTCTGGTTGGTGACTCATGAAGACTTGCGACATACCGCACGGGTGAGGGCTGTCATCGATCACATCGTCAGCGTCTTTGAGTCAGTCGGTTAGGCATGCAGCATTAATCAGGTCGAATGGGTGTAACGCCCGTCGAAAAAGTCGCATTCAGAGTGGTTTTGATGAAAAAACTGGCCGCTATAACGCTTGACGAAAAGCTATTAGCAATGTGCCAGCAGAGGCTGCTTGCATTTAAAGGTGAATGGTAGAGAATCGCCGCATAAAGAGGCCAGTCGGCCCATATTCATACTCGTTATTGCATTCCTGGATAATCAGGTTTGCCGGCATTGTTCAGGAGTTCAAACAAGATGGCAGCAGTGCAGCAAAAAACCGTTGACGCAATCAAGACCTCCCAGCCAGAACTGTCAGCTGAATGGCTGGCGGCGCTGGAAGCTAACGGTGCCACTCGCAACCTCAAGATCGATGATCTGAAACAACAGATGGCGGAGTTCCTGAGTCTCGTGGTTTCAGTCGCGGAGAAGGGGCGTCATCAATCTCTGGCTGGCAGTGACTGGGACGAGATTCGTCAATTCCTCGAAAAGCTTTCCCAGAGCCGTGCTTCGGTGGGCCAGGATTCGCAGCAGACTGCAAGTTTTGTCTTTGCGCTCAAAGGCCCGTTGTTTGCCTTGATCCAGCGTGAATATCAGGCTGATCCGACGCTGTACGCCGAGCAGTTGCTGGAGCTGTCCGAGTTGCTGGATGCGTTGGCCATGCACACCATCCGCACGTTCCAGAAATCCCGTGAAAACGTGATCAAGCGCCAGCAGGAAGAATTGCTGGAGCTGTCGACTCCAGTGGTCAAGCTGTGGGACGGCGTGCTTGCCTTGCCGATGATCGGCACCCTTGACTCCCAGCGTACCCAAGTGGTGATGGAGTCGCTGTTGCAGCGCATCGTCGACACGGGTTCGGAAATCGCCATCATTGACATCACCGGCGTGCCAACCGTGGACACACTGGTTGCGCAGCACTTGCTGAAAACGGTCACCGCCATTCGCTTGATGGGTGCTGATTGCATCATCAGCGGTGTACGTCCGCAAATTGCTCAGACCATTGTCCATCTGGGCCTCGATCTGCAAGGCGTCGTCACCAAAGCCAATCTCGCCGACGCGCTGGCTCTGTCGCTGAAGCGTCTGGGGCTGACCGTCACCAAGGCGGTATAAGTTCATGGAACGTATTCCTATTCTGCAGATGGGCGCCTATCTGCTCGTCACGATCCAGGTCGACATGCACGATCAGCTTGCGCTGACCCTGCAGGACGATCTGTCCGAGCGGATCAGCAAAACTTCTGCGCGGGGTGTCCTGATCGACATCTCGGCGCTGGACATCGTCGATTCGTTCGTGGGTCGCATGATCGGCACTATTTCCGGCTTGTCGCGGATCATGGATGCCGAGACCGTACTGGTCGGCATGCAGCCCGCAGTAGCGATTACGCTGGTTGAGCTGGGCATGACCTTGCCGGGCGTCAGCACTGCGTTGAACGTTGAGCGCGGCATGAAACTGCTGCATGAGCGAGTGCAAGCGCAATGACCGTACGCAGCAGCGGTTCGCAACCCGTGCTGATCGAACAGGACGTCGTACTTGCGCGCCAGACCGCGCGCAAGCTGGCCCAGGAGTGCGGCATGCGCCTGATTGATCTGACCAAAATGGTCACCGCTGTCAGCGAGCTGGCACGTAACACCATGGTCTATGGTGGTGGCGGAGATATGGACTGGCAAATCCTCGAAGAGGATATGCGCACAGGTTTGCGGATCACCTTCCGCGATGAAGGTCCGGGCATTCCTGACCTCAAGCTGGCGATGACCGATGGCTGGACTTCCGGTAATGGCATGGGCCTTGGCCTGACCGGCGCCAAGCGTCTGGTGGAAGAGTTCGAACTGGACACTGCTCCCGGTGCCGGAACCCGCATAACGATTACCCGATGGACGTGATCCTGCGCAGTACCCTGACGCAGGTTTTGTTGATTGAGGACAGCAGCCAGGTAGGCCACGCAAGACGCACCGCTCAGCAGTTGGCGGAGAGTCTCGCGTTCGATGAAGTGGACGCCGGACGTGTCGCGCTGGTCGCTACCGAGTTGACCAGCAACATTCTCAAACACGCGATTCGCGGCGAATTGCACCTGCGGGTTTTCGATTCGCCGGGGTTGTCCGGCATCGAAATCATTGCCGTGGATCGTGGTGAAGGTTTCGACCTGACTGATTGCATGCCCGATGGCTTCTCAACCCGAGGAACCCAAGGCATTGGCCTTGGCTCTATCGAGCGCCAGGCGGATGTCTTTGATGCCCACGCGGATGCTCGCGGTGCGGTGGTCATGGCCCGTTTCTACCCCCGTAAAAACAAGACCCGGGACCTGCGTGTCGGTATCAGTCAGCATTCACTGCATGATGATCCCGCCTGTGGCGATGTCTGGTCACTGGCAGTGGAGGGGCAGCGGATTAGTGCGTTGATCATCGACGGGCTGGGTCATGGTGAGGATGCTGAAGTCGCCGCGCGTGCCGGTGAGGTCGAATTCCAGCAGCGGCCTTTTGATTCTGCCGAGCGTGTGCTCGAGGACATGCACCATTCCATGAAGGGAACGCGTGGCGGTGCCGTAGCGGTGGCCAACTTTGATGCTGGCCTGGATACGTTGCGCTTTGTCGGGATTGGCAATATCGGCGCCACGCTGATTGGTGAAGACAAAGTTCGGGGACTGGTATCGCATCCTGGCATTGTCGGCCTTCAGTTCAGAAAGGCTCAGGCATTCGAGCATTCGCAAGTGACCGGCCAGTTGCTGGTGATGTACAGCGATGGCCTGCAATCTCGTTGGAACCTGCGTGATTATCCGGGTCTGATTTATCGTCATCCGGCGGTTATCGCTGCCGTCCTGCACCGCGATTTTTGCCGCGGCCGAGATGACGTCACCGTGTTGGTCATTACCCTGGAGGCTTTCAATGCCTGAACCGATCGTTGCTGATCAGTCCATCGAGTTGCAAAAGTTGCGCGATGAAGTGGACGCGCTGCGTGCCGAGCTGGACGAAACCAATCAGGGCGTACTGGCGCTGTATGCCGAACTCGACAACCAGGCCGATGAACTGCGTGAGGCGTCTGATTTGAAGAGTCGCTTCCTGTCTTACATGAGCCACGAATTCCGCACGCCGCTGGGCTCCATTCTGAGCATCACCAGCCTGCTAAAGGACGAAATCGACGGTCCGTTGAGCGAAGAACAGCACAAGCAGGTCGGCTTTGTCAGTGGTGCAGCCCGTGAGCTGAGCGACATGGTCGATGACCTGCTCGATCTGGCCAAGATTGAAGCCGGAAGGATCAGCATTTCCCCTGCCTGGTTCGACATGTTCGACTTGTTCTCGGCACTGCGCGGTATGTTCCGGCCGATCGTCAACGCGTCGTCCGTGGACCTCATTTTTGAGGAGCCGTCAGGCTTGCCGCGTCTGTACACCGACGACAAGAAGCTCGCGCAGATCCTGCGCAATTTCATTTCCAACTCCCTTAAATTCACCCAACGCGGTGAGGTTCGAGTATCTGCACGTCTGGAAAGCGATAACGAAATCCGCTTTGCGGTCTCCGATACCGGTGTAGGCATTCCTCAGGAAATGCACGGCGCCTTGTTCGAAGACTTTTCGCAGATCGACTCCCCTCTGCAAAAGCGATTGCGCGGGACCGGGCTTGGCCTGTCACTGTGCAAACGCTTCGCCGAGCTACTGGGCGGGCGAGTCGGACTGGAGAGTGAACCCGGACTGGGCTCGACATTTTTCGTAATCATTCCACTGGCCATCGCCGCAGGGCCTGTTGATGAAGCGTGAACTCCGGCTGCTCATCGTTGATGACAACGCAGCGACACGCTATGCGTTGCGGCGACGCATGGAGCGCCACGACTTTATCGTCAGCGAAGCAGGTACGGGCACCGAGGGGCTTGAGCAGATCGCAGCACAACTCCCGGATGCGCTGATTCTGGATGTGAACCTGCCGGACATGAGTGGCTTCGACATCGTTCGTCTGTTGCGTGCCGAGCCACGCACCGCGTTGCTGCCTGTGGTGCATGTCTCGGCGGCGTCGATTCATACCACCGACATTGTCACCGGCCTTGAGGCGGGCGCTGATGCCTATCTGGTGCACCCGGTAGATCCGGATGTATTGCTGGCGACCTTGCGGACATTGCTCCGGGTACGAGACACCGAATACGCATTGCGTGAAAGTGAGGCGCGCTTCAGGGAGATTTTCGTCAACATTTCCGCGCCCATTGCGGTCATGGACGCTCAGCTCAAGGTCTACGAGTGCAACCACGCGTTTACGCTGCTGACCCATCAAAGCCTGGCCGATGAAACCATGCTGGGCTCTCTGGCTGGCGATCAGGATGAAGTTATTCAGGAGCTGCGCGCGGGGTTGCTGGCGGGTGAGCGCTGGCAAGGCACGTTGCGCATGTTGGTAAGGGGTGAATTACGCGAGACCGAGTGGCAGATTTCACCTTACCGCACACCCGGGCTGAGTCTCGTGTTCGTTGAAGATGTGACCGAGCACCGGCAGCGGGAGCAGTCACATCTCAAGCAACTCGACAGCGTCAATACCAAGCTTGCCCACGAAGTGGCCGAGCGCGCCCGAACTGAAGCTCAGTTGCTGCAAGCGCAGAAAATGGATGCAATCGGGAAGTTGACCGGCGGTATTGCCCATGACTTCAACAACTTGCTGACCGGGATCATTACCGGTATCGAGTTGATCAAGAGGCGGACCCAGGAAAATCGTCCCGAGAAAATCATGCGCTACGCAGAGGCGGCACTCGCTTCGGCCTCCAGTGCGGCGGCGCTCACCCACCGATTGCTGGCATTCGCTCGTCAGCAACCGCTGGACGCTCGGCCAATCGACATCAACAAACATATCCGCTCGCTGGAAGACCTGATGCGCCGCACCATCGGTAAGCGCATCGCGTTGACGCTGGACCTCACCTCGCAGTCGGCCATTGCACTGGTGGATAGCAGTCAGCTGGAAAGTGCGTTGCTCAATCTGGTGATCAACGCCCGGGATGCGCTGCCGAACGGCGGAACGATTCGGGTCACGACCTTTGCTGCGCATTCCAAAGGCGATGCCAGGCTGGCAGATGGCGCTTACCTGGCGCTGTCGGTAAAGGATGACGGCATCGGCATCGAGCACAGTGTCATCGACAAGGTGTTTGATCCGTTCTTCACCACCAAACCCATTGGCAAGGGCACCGGGCTGGGGCTATCGACTATCTACGGCTTCGCGCGGCAGTCGCAAGGCGATGTAGTCATTCGCAGCGTAGTGGGCCACGGCACAGAAGTCACCTTGATGCTGCCAGCCGGAATTGAGTCCGTGCCGGTCGAGGAGGCGCCGCCTGTTGCTCCGCGAGAGGGGGCGGGGCAGCACATTCTGATCGTGGAAGACACGGCATCAGTGCGGATGTTCGTCAACGAGCTGCTGATCGATACCGGCTACCGCTGCACTCAGGTAGGGGACGTCGCTACGGCATTGTCGTTACTTGAAAACGACACGTCGATTGACCTGTTGCTCAGCGACGTCGGTTTGCCTCACATGAATGGGCGTGAGCTGGCGGACCGGGCCCGTCTCTGGCGTCCTCACTTGCCGGTATTGTTCATGACCGGTTACGCCGAAAACGCGGTGGACCGGCAGAGCTTTCTGGGCGAGGGCATGGACATGATCATCAAGCCGTTCCAGCTGGGCGCGTTGCTTGAGAAAGTCAACGCCATGCTGGAGGCAACTCCCCGCGAAACCTGATCGGCCGCCGCGTTGCCGTGACCGGCCGGTCAGAATCAGAAATATGTAGTGCTCTAAAATATTCACTACATAATCATTGACGCATGCCTTTTCGACTTGCATTATGCAGCTGTCTCCCTGATCGGGAGAGTTGGAAAGGGTGTTCTTGACATGCACGACGAGCCGTCGTGATGTTCCCGGATGTGTGCTGCCCACAAGGCAGATTGATGAAGCTGACCTGGCATGGTCGTCTCAGGGCGAGTTGATGCTGGCGATACGTCCTCATGAGGCTTGTGGCTGACTGCAGTTCAGATTGCCGCTGGTTTCCGATGTTTCGCTACTTCTTCCTGTTGTTTGTCCTGCCGCGTAGCAGCTTTTCATCAAGGCTACATGCATCTAGTCAGGGGCCGGTTCTGCGGGCGAGTGAACGATGTGTCATGTTTCGTTCATCAGCAGTGATACGAATTAATTGGCCGATTTGATGATGTGTTCGAGCTCACTAATTAATCTGATGACAAGCGGTCAAGGAGTTACACATGAACTTGAATAACCAACCCACTGTCCAGGAACTTTCCGAGTTGTTTGCTGCGCGCAAGGACACACTCGATAACCATATCCTTTGGGTATGCGAAGAAGGTGAAGTGCGTATTGAACCTCTTGCCTCGGGTGTGCCGGAAGAGCAGTTCATTGCCAGCCGCCCAAACTTGCGCGCTCGTCTCTCGATGTACCGCCGCGGTCATGGCTGGGTCGGCAAAAAGGCCGCCGCAGACAAGCAGTTCATGAGCGATGTGCTGCAGACGCTGCAGGATGTGTGGAGTCAGCCTGAAGCGCGGATTGCTGAGCGTTCGTATTAATGTGATGTCGCTGCAGTTCTTTGTGGGAGCGAATTCATTCGCGAAGCATAGTGTCAGTCGCATTGCTTCGTGAACAAGTTCGCTCCTGCAGGGGATGTATGTGGTGCATCGTCTTTGTAGGCGCCAACTTGTTGGCGAGGCGGTGTGTCAGGGGAATTGTTTCGCGAGCGCGTTCACTTTTGCTTAATAGATACAACTAACAGAGTTGAACCGCATCCCTGTAGGAGTGAGCTTGCTCGCGATAGCATCAGATCAGACGACAGGTTGTTGTGATAAATATTGAATCGCGAGCAAGCTCACTCTTACAGTTCATATGTCGCGAGAAAGTGCGACACCATGTCATCTACATAGATAGTCCCTACAACCCCCAAGTAGGCTTGTTCTGTTCGATAGGTTAGGCTTGGCCGTTTCCGGTTGCGGATGAGCGCCGGGCATTATCTGATCTTCATCGTTCATGACAAGGCGTGTTTATGGATTTGCGGCAACTGGAAGCGTTCGCGGCGGTTATGTCGGCTGGCAGTGTCACGGCAGCGGGTAAAATGCTCGGTCGTTCACAACCCTCGGTCACCCGGGTGATTCAGGAGCTGGAGCAAGAGCTCGGCTTTGCGTTGTTCGAGCGTAGCGGTCCGAAGGTCACGCCCACCCAGAAAGCCTTCATGATGTACGCCGAGGTTGAAAGTGCCTTGCTCGGCATCCGCAACATTCGCCAGCGCGCCTTACACATCGCTCAGGACGAGAATCGCCAGATCAAGCTCGTGGCCATCCCGGCGCTGGCGGCAGGTTTGCTGCCGCTGGCCTTGTCCCGGCTGCCACAGTCGCTGCAACCACAGCACATTCAACTGCACAGCATGTCTCCGGAAAACGTTGTTCAGGCCGTGCTTTCCAAGACCATGGACCTGGGAGCCGTAAGCCTGCCGCTGGAACATCGTGGTCTGGACATCCACTGGATCGGCGAGTCGCCGTGCGTGGCCGTGCTGCCCGCAGACTCGGAACTGGCTCGTTACGATGTTCTGTCCATGGAGGTTCTGGCCGCACATCCATTGATCACCATGTCCAACCCGTTCCGTTTCCGTCGCCGCATCGACAAGGCGTTTCAGGATGCCGGTGGCAAGGCGCCGCATATGCTCGACACCAACACCTCGCTGGTTGCCATGCAGATGGCACGCGTCGGCCTGGGAATCGCACTGGTTGACCCGTTCACGGCATTGGGCGTCCCGATCAATGGCGTTGTAGTGCGACCTATCGAGTGCAACATCCCGTTCTTCTTCGGTCTGATTTCTGCCTTCGCCAGCCCGTTATCCGATGTGTCGGTGGCGCTGGTCGAAGAACTCGCCAGATCCGCCCAGGCATTGTTGCCATCAATGATCATGCATGACCCGAGCGAGCACGACGCTTTGCTGCAGAGCATTTATGCGGGTTAGCCGCAGGTTCTGAGCTTTTATGTTGGAGCGAGGCTTGCCCGCGAAGAACGATGACATGGCATTCCTGATACAGCGCGTCGGCTGCTTCGCGGGCAAGCCTCGCTCCAACAGGACTGCGCGACTGCTTCCATATTCTTAATACCTTTCTGGAATATCAATATTCAATAATCATCGTTGAAGGAATATTCCGCGGCTTCTACTATTCGTTATCCGAATTCATAAGCCTTATGAATTTGAAAATGTATGAGTGTGGAATGTTTCTTGTATAGCAAGTGACCACCTTTTCTCGAATGCCGAGTATTGAAAATGTCCGATCTGAACACCGCCAGCGGTCTCGCCGCGCTGGAAGCTCGCTTGCAGCAGGATTTGCAATGGCTGGATCTGCCTGCTGCGCCTTGGGTAAAACCACGGGTCAATAACGGGCAGGCGGTGTTGGATGTGGCCATTATCGGTGGTGGTATGGCTGGCCTGGCGCTGGCTGCCGAGCTGCGCAACATGGGCGTGATCGCGCGCATTTACGATCAGTCGCCAGCCGGTTTCGAAGGCCCGTGGGCGACCACTGCGCGTATGGAAACCTTGCGCTCCCCCAAGCAACTGACCGGCCCCGCATTGGGCCTGCCTGCGCTGACGTTCAGAGCCTGGTTCGAGGCCCAGTTTGGTCTGGAGGCGTGGAACGCGCTGGACAAGATCCCGCGTCTGCAATGGGCTGATTACCTGCGCTGGTATCGCAAGGCACTCAAACTGGACGTGCGCAACGAGCATCGCGTGAGCCGTGTGCAGCCTCGGGCTGATGGTCTGGTTGAACTGGATATCCAGCATGCCGGGCAGCTTCAGACCATTGTCGCGCGCCACGTAGTGTTGGCCACCGGTCGCGACGGTCTGGGCGGTCCTTGGGTGCCTGATTTTGCCAACGATTTACCACGACATTTCTGGGCGCATTCGTCTGATGGATTGCAGGATGAATGGTTTGTCGGCAAGCGGGTTGCCGTGATCGGTGGTGGTGCGTCGGCCATGGACAGCGCGGCTACAGCGCTGGAAGCTGGTGCGAAACGGGTCGATCTGCTGATTCGCCGGGCCGAGCTGCCACGGGTCAACAAAGGCAAGGGCGCAGGTAATCCGGGCATGACCCATGGTTACTGGCGGTTGCCGGATGCCTGGAAATGGCGGATCCGCAAATACCTGAACACCCAGCAAGTCCCGCCGCCACGTGGCAGTACCCAGCGGGTTTCCCGCTCACCCAACTCACGCTTCCTCTTGAACAGCCCGGTGGTTGCCGTTCAGCAAAACCCGGCCGGCGGCCTGTGGCTGGATACGCCCAAGGCGCGGATCGAGGTGGATTTTCTGGTATTTGCGACTGGCTTTCGCACCAACTTCCAGTTGCGTCCCGAGTTCGCCAGTTTCGCCCAGCATGTCCGCGCCTGGAGCGACAGCTTCACACCGCCAGGGGGCGAGCCGGATAACGAGCTGGAGGACCTGCCAGACTTGGGCCTGTGCTTCGAGTTTCAGGAAAAGACCCCCGGCGTTTGCCCGGGCATAGGTCTGATTCATTGCTTCAACTACCCGGCAGCCCTGAGCTATGGCGCGGTGTCGGGTGATATTCCGGCCATCAGCGAAGGCGCCAAGCGTCTCGCTCAAGGTCTGGCAGGGCAGTTGTTCAACGAAGACATCGAGCTGCATTTTACGGCCATGCAGAATTACGCCGAGCCTGAGTTGCTCGGTGATGAATGGGTTGCCAGCGAGCCAACGGCTCAAGAGTTACGCGGATGATCGGCTGGCTGCTGCGTCGCCTGAGCCAGTCGCTGCTGGTGGTATTGCTGATGACCCTGGTGGTTTTCATTGGTCTGAACGCCATTGGCAACCCGATGGATATTCTGGTCGGCGAAGACCTCAATCAGGCCGAACGACTCGCGGCCATCGCCCATCTGGGCCTGGACAAGCCGTTGTGGCAGCAATATCTGCTGTTCCTCAAGGGGGCGGTGCAAGGCAATCTCGGCCAGAGCTTTGTTTACCACGAAGACGCCATGCGCCTGATCGTGCAGCGCCTGCCCGCGACATTTGAACTGGCCTTCAGCGCGATGTTTCTTGCCGTTGTGCTTGGCGTGCCATTGGGCATGTTCGCGGGCAGCTATCCCGATCACCCGTTGTCGCGCATGTTGATGGCCTCCAGCATCGTCGGTTTTTCGCTGCCCGCATTCTGGGTGGCGCTGATGATGATCATGCTGTTCTCCATCAAACTCGGCTGGCTGCCCGCCAGTGGCCGCGGCGAGACTCGCGAGCTGTTCGGTATCCAGTGGTCCTTCCTGACCCTGGACGGCTTGCAGCACCTGATTTTGCCTGCACTCAATCTGGCGTTGTTCAAGATCTCGCTGGTGCTGCGTCTGACCCGTGCTGGCGTGCGTGAAGTGCTGCCGCAGGAGTACGTGAAGTTTGCCCGGGCCAAAGGCCTGTCACCGGTGCGAGTGATGTGCATGCATGTGATGCGCAACACCATGATCCCGCTGGTCACGGTGCTGGCCATGGAGCTGGGGTCGACCATCGCGTATGCCGTGGTGACCGAAAGCATCTTTGCCTGGCCCGGCGCAGGCAAGTTGATTCTGGACAGTATCAATATGCTCGACCGCCCGGTGGTGGTGGCTTATCTGATGGTGGTTGTGGTGATTTTTGTGGTGCTTAATCTGATTGTCGATGCGTTGTATTACTTCCTCGACCCGCGTGTGCGTGTGGAGGCCAAACGATGAGTCAGGTTCCTGTAGCGACCTTCAAGGCGCAGTCGCCATGGCGGCGCGGCGTGTCGGAATTCAAGACCTCTCCGACGGCAATGCTCGGTTTGCTGGTGTTGATTTTTATCGTCGGGGTCGCGGCGCTGGCACCCTGGATTGTCTATCAGAACCCTTATGATCTGATGCAGCTCAACGTGCTTGATGCGCGCCTGCCGCCAGGCACGGAGAACGTCGACGGCGGCTACACCTATTGGCTGGGCACTGACGGCCAGGGGCGCGATTTGCTCTCGGCGATTATTTACGGCTTGCGCATCAGTCTCTGGGTCGGCATTGGTTCCGCGCTCATCGCCGCAGTACTCGGCACCATGCTTGGCTTGTTGTCGGCATATGCAGGCGGTTGGGTCGATGCGTTGTTGATGCGTCTGGTGGATTTGCTGTTGTCGTTCCCGGTGATCCTCATGGCGCTGATGATTCTCGCCTGGCTGGGCAAAGGCGTCGGCAATGTGATGCTCACGCTGGTGGTACTGGAGTGGGCCTACTACGCCCGTACCGCCCGTGGTCAGGCACTGACCGAGAGCCGCCGCGAGTACGTCGATGCAGCGCGGGGGCAGGGTATCGGTTCGTGGCGCATCGTGGTCGGGCACATTCTGCCCAACTGCCTGCCACCGTTGATCGTTATCGGCGCGTTGCAGATCGCCCGGGCCATCACCCTGGAAGCGACGCTGTCGTTCCTGGGATTGGGCGTGCCGATCACCGAGCCTTCGCTGGGGCTGCTGATCGCTAACGGCTTTCAGTACATGCTCAGCGACGAGTACTGGATCAGTTTCTATCCGGGTCTGGCGTTGCTGATAACCATTGTCGCCATCAATCTGGTGGGTGACCGTTTGCGTGATGTGTTGAACCCGAGGTTGCAACGATGAGGCTGCCAAAACTCTCTGCCGAGCCTTTGGCAAACGTACAGCCGACTTTGGATGTGCGCGGCCTGTGTACGTCGTTTTATACCCGCGCCGGGGTGCTGCCTGCAGTGCGTGATGTGTCTCTGACCATTCAGCCCGGGCGGATTCTGGGTCTTGTAGGCGAGTCGGGTTCCGGCAAGTCGGTAACCGGTTTCTCGATTCTCGGTCTGGTGGATGAGCCCGGGCGGATCAGCGGCGGTGAAGTGCTGTTTCAAGGCCGCGACCTGACCCGCTTGTCTGCCAGGGATTTGCGCCATCTGCAAGGCAATCGCATCGCGATGATCTTTCAGGACCCGATGATGACCCTCAATCCGGTGCTGCGAGTCGACACGCAAATGATCGAGGCGGTGCAAGCCCATCAGCCGCTGAGCCGTGCCGAGGCTCGGGAGCATGCCAGCCGCACCTTGGCGCTGCTGGGCATCGCCAGTCCTGATGAGCGTCTGCGCGCCTATCCGCACCAGCTGTCTGGCGGCATGCGTCAGCGGGTGGCGATTGCCATTGCGCTGCTGCATTCGCCGGACCTGATCATTGCCGATGAGCCCACCACCGCGCTGGACGTGACCATTCAGGCGCAGATCCTCAGTGAAGTGCAGAAACTGGTTCGCCAGCAGGGCACTTCCCTGATCTGGATTACTCACGACCTGTCGGTAGTCGCCGGTCTGGCCGACGATATTGCGGTGATGTACGCCGGGCGCATCGTTGAGCAAGGCACGGTGGCTGCAGTACTGGATCGTCCACAACACCCCTATACCCAAGGTCTGATCGACAGCTTGCCGAGCCGTAACAAGCGCGGTCAGCGCCTGCGGCAGATTCCGGGCATGGCGCCGGATCTGCTGTCGATGCCCTCGGGTTGTGCCTTCGCTGCGCGTTGCAATCGAGCCACTTCGGTGTGCGAGCAGGATCCGCCCAGTCAAGCGATAGAGCCGGGCCGACTGGTCCGCTGTTTTCATCCGGGAGCCGCCGATGAGCAATGAATCGACGCCAATCATCGAGCTGCGCGATGTCAGCAAGACTTTCGGCAAAGCCAGTCCGGACACCGGACTGCAACATCTCATGCAGCGCCTGCAACTGACTCGGCCGACCTCGGTGACTCACGCTGTCGACAGGGTTGATCTGCGCATTGTGCGTGGCGAAGTGGTCGGCTTGGTGGGGGAGTCGGGCTGTGGCAAGTCGACCCTTGGCCGAATGGTCGCGGGCTTGCTGCCGGTGTCTTCCGGTACGGCTTCCATCGACGGTAAGTCCATTGAAGACTTCACCAGCGAAGAGCGTCAGGCGGCACGGCTGAAAATTCAGATGATCTTTCAGGACCCGTCCGCCAGCCTCAACCCGCGCCTTCGCGTGGACCGGATCGTCGGGGAGGGCGCGTTGCTGCACGGCCTGACCGACAAGGCCGGATTCGACGATTACGTCAGTGCCCAACTGCAACGTGCCGGGCTCAGCCCGCAGTTGCGTCAGCGCTATCCGCATCAGTTCAGTGGCGGCCAGCGGCAGCGAATCGGTATTGCTCGTGCGTTGGCGGTGCAGCCTGAACTGCTGGTCTGTGATGAATCAGTGGCGGCACTGGACGTGTCGATTCAGGCGCAGATTCTCAACCTGTTCATGGACCTGCGCGACGAGCTGGGTCTGACCTATCTGTTCATCAGCCATGACCTTGGCGTGGTCGAGCATCTGTGCGATCGCGTGGTGGTCATGTACCTGGGCCGGGTCGTGGAGAGCGCCGATGTCGACGATCTGTTCAGTCGTGCCAATCATCCTTACACCCAGGCCTTGCTGGCGCAGATCCCGCGTTTCGATATTCGCAGTGCCCGTTATGACGCGATCAAAGGGGAAATCCCCAGCCCGCTGAACCCGCCTGCCGGGTGTCATTTCCATCCTCGTTGCCCGCACGCCATGGCGCGCTGTCGCGTGGAAGTTCCACCGCTCAGGGAGGTTTCGCCGAACCACCTGAGCGCTTGCCACCTCAACGAAACAGCCTGAACGGACGCTTGATCGTCCGTCTTTCTTATTGCCATTGCGTACAAGGAAACAACACATGAAACCTCTTGTTCGTTCACTGTTGGCCTCGGCCCTGATTCTGGCTGGCGGCAGTGCCTCGGCTGAAGCCTTGCGTATCGGTTACGCCGACCCGGTCTCGTCTCTCGATCCGCAACTGAACAACTACGCCGGGGATCGTTCGGTAGCGCTGCATGCCTTCGAATCGCTGGTCAATCGTCACGATGACAAGACCCTGCCGGGCCTGGCCAAAAGCTGGAAGGTGCTGGACGACAAGACCTGGGAGTTCAGCCTGCGCGACGACGTCAAATGGCAGGACGGCAAACCGCTGACCGCCGATGATTTCGTGTTCTCCTTCGAGCGTGCCCGCGCCGTTCCCGGCTCCGTCGCGTCCTATGCGGGCGCCATGCGGACTGTCGAGTCAATCCAGGCCAAGGATGCTCACACCCTCATCATCAAGACCCGTTCACCTAACGCCAACCTGCTGCCGGACGTCGATTCGATCTACATCGTCAGTCGCCACGTCGGGGCGGGTGCTGCGAGCGCCGATTACAACTCCGGCAAAGCGATGGTTGGCACCGGGCCTTATCGTTTCGTGTCCTTCGTGCCGGGCGACCGCACGATTTTCGAGCGAAACAACGAGTACTGGGGCGAGAAGCCGCTGTGGGACAGCGTTGATTATCGTTACATCGCCAATGCCGCGAGCCGCACCGCAGCCTTGCTGGCGGGTGATGTGGACGTGATCGACAAGGTTTCGCCAACTGACGTGGCGCGCCTGCGCCAAAGCCCGAATGTGAAGGTTTACGCTTACTCCGGTCTGCGTGCGCTGATTGTTCAACCGAGCTTCCGCGAAGGCCCGAACGAGTTTATCCGTGACAACGCGGGCAAACCTCTTGAGCAAAACCCGCTGCGCGATGTGAAGGTACGCAAGGCGTTGTCGCTGGCGATCAATCGTCAGGCAATTGTCGAGCGCATCATGCAAGGCACCGTGACCGAGGCCAACCAGTGGATGCCAGCCAATACCTTTGGCTACAACGCAGACCTGAAAAACATCCCGTACGACCCGAAACAGGCCAAGGAGCTGCTCAAGGAAGCTGGCTTCCCGGACGGCTTCCAGTTGACCGTGCATGTACCGGGCGACCGTTACCCGCAAGCCCCGGAAACCATGCAGGCCGTGGCGCAGTTCTGGTCGCGGATCGGCGTCAAGGTGCAGCTGGAGGTGCTGCCCTGGGCGGTTTACGCCGGTAAGGCCAACAAGAACGAACTGGCAATCAGTGTGATTGGCTGGGGTAACGGCACTGGCGAAGCGGCTTATGCGCTGACCAACATCCTGACCACCGTCGACAGCACCAAGGGCCTGGGCGCTTCCAACTGGGGCCACTACAGCAACCCGTTGGTGGATCAGGCATTGACCAAAGCCACCGCCGAGTTCGACGAAGCCAAGCGCCGGACCATTCTGGAAGAGTCTGCGAAGGTCGTGACTGACGATGTCGGCATCATCCCGCTGTTCCACTACCAGAACATCTGGGCTGCGCGTAAAGACCTGAAAGTTGAGCCTCTGGTCAGCGACCGTACCGCCGCCAGTATGGTTACCAAACTGCCTTGAAGTCTTGAAACCCTGAGCCTGACGCCTTGCGGGCGACAGGCATCAGCCCGATGCAATCAGAGGATTTGTGATGAATTCCACCGCTCAATCGCCGGATGTGCTGGATGATTTGCTGGGCCTGACGCCCGGCACGCATCTGCATCAGGTTCGTCATGCCCGTGACAAAGTGCTGGCCGCTACTCAGGGCAGCCACGCGCAGTTTTTTGACCCGCATCTTGAGAATAATCTGTCCCTGAATGAGCGCCTGCTGGTGGCCTATTTCGCCAGCCGTCTGACGCCCAGCCCGTTGTTGGCTGATTACTACAAGGAGCAGTTGCGGGCGTTGAGCGTCGATCCATTGCTGATCGGCGCATTAGATTTTGCGGCCCTTGAGCGCCTGACGGACCCTCGCTTGAAGGCCATTCTTGGTTTCACCCGCACCCTGATCGAGCGCCCGGTGGAAGGTGATCAGCAGGCGTTGCATGTGCTGCAGCAAGCCGGATTGTCCACCTCAGAAATCGTGGTGCTCGCACAGTTGATTGCTTATCTGTCGTACCAGATTCGCCTGGCGGCAGGCCTTGCCGCGTTGTCAGCCGCAGGAGCTGCGTGATGAGTGAGCCTATCCGTATCAACGGTTTCACAAGCGAAGTACTGGGCTGGAAAGCCTGGCTGCCGACCATCAAGCTGGACAGCGCAACACCCGAGCAAGTGGCTGTGCTGGAGGAGAGTCATCCGCAGGCCAAGGTCTCCGATTATTACCTGACCCTGGCGCATCAGCCCGAAGTGCTGCGCCAGCGTTCTCTGGCTTTCAACGCCATCATGTACGCCCCCGGTGGTTTGTCGCGCGCCGAGCGTGAACTGGCGAGCACCGTGGTTTCCCGTATCAATCAGTGCGTGTACTGCGCCTCCGTGCATGCCCAGCGCTTTGAGCAACTGGCCAAGCGCAACGACGTGATTGCCGAGATATTCACGGATCCTGAAACGGCCGGGACGACAGAGCGGGAAAAGGCCATCGTGCGTTTTTCTATCGACCTGACCCTTGATCCGGCTGCGCTGGGTGCTGAACATATCCAGCCGTTGCGTGCGCAAGGTCTGGATGATGCGCAGATTCTGGACCTGATCCACGCGATTTCGATTTTCGCCTGGGCCAATCGTTTGATGCTCAATCTGGGCGAGCCGGTTTACAAGGAGGCGTGAACAGGGCGCGCTCAGCAATCAGGCGTTTGAATAAAAACTTCACTAAAAATTGTACAAAGTGATGTTCGTCGTATAGCTTTTAAGTCTGAAGGGTCAGCTTCCCGGTGTTGTTGTGGTCTTTGACCTTGCACCGGGTTGCTGACCCTTTTTTGGTCTTGCCCTGAAGACCCAGACGAGAGGCATTGTATGGCACGACTTTGGCTGGTGTTTTTTCTGCTGTTCAGTCAGGTGTTCAGCCAGTTGGCGAGCGCGTCCTGGCAGGAAGCGTTGCCCAATGCGCAGGTTATCGGCGGGGGCGATCTGCGCGTGTTCGGCTTCCGTGTCTACACTGCGCGATTGCTGAGTGCTGGCAAGCCTCTGAAGGCTGATCAGCCGTTTGCACTGGAGCTGACTTATCACCGGACGATTTCCCGGGATGATCTGGTTGAGGCCAGCATTGTCGAGATCAAGCGTACCTCACCGAAGCCGATCCCCGAGAAGCAGTTGGTCGCCTGGCGTGAGCAAATGGCCCAGGCGTTTGTCGATGTTGAAGAGGGCATGAAAATCACCGGGGTGTATTTCCCTGGCCGCGAAGCGCGCTTTTACGTCGGTGACAAGCTGCAGCATGTTGTACAGGATCCGCAGTTTGCAAAAGCATTCTTTGATATCTGGCTAAGCCCGAAAACCCGCAACCCCGAGCTGCGTGAGCAACTGATGGGTGGGGCACGTAAATAACTCATTTCTCTGCTGGGAGCTGGACTATGTTGAAGGCCATGATCATCGCTGCATGTATCGGTTTGACTGCCTGCAGCGGCGTGGACGTGAAGCAGTACAGTCAGGAAACCCCGAAGCTGGATCTGCGAGAGTATTTCAACGGCCGCGTAGTGGCTCAGGGCATCTTCCAGAAGCGTTCCGGGGAAGTCACCAAACGCATGGATGTGGTGATCAATGGTCGCAGCGAAGGCGACGCGTTGATCCTGCACGAAGACTTCACCTACAGCGACGGTAAAAAAGAAACCCGTGTATGGACGCTTCTTCCCGATGGGCCAGGCCGCTGGACGGGCACAGCAGGGGATGTCGACGGCAAGGCTTTCGGTGAGGTGTCCGGCAATGCCTTTCACTGGCGTTACGTGCTGAATCTTCCGGTAGACGGCACCACGTACAAAGTGCACTTCGATGACTGGATGTACCTGCTGGACGAAAAGACCCTGGCCAATCGCTCGTACATGAGCAAGCTGGGTGTGGAGTTGGGGCAAGTGACGTTTTTCTTTCGTAAGGAGTAATCGGACGAAAGATGCCGATCAGGTAGGAGGCAACTTGTTGGCGAGAAGGTTTGACGCGGTGATTCAGAGCTGACGCCTCGCGAACAAGTTCGCTCCTACCGGGGGATCGTATTCCAATTCGATTAATAATGGCTTACTGGTGGTCGCCGTTGTGTCGTTGGTGGGGGCTGGCTACGTTTGGAACAATTTGGGCGAAAGACGCAGATCAGGTAGGAGGCAACTTGTTGGCGAGAAGGTTTTACGCGGTGATTCAGAGCTGACGCCTCGCGAACAAGTTCGCTCCTAC
Source organism: Pseudomonas sp. ICMP 561 (assembly GCF_002699985.1). Taxonomy (GTDB): domain Bacteria; phylum Pseudomonadota; class Gammaproteobacteria; order Pseudomonadales; family Pseudomonadaceae; genus Aquipseudomonas; species Aquipseudomonas quasicaspiana. The sequence goes on from NZ_LKBT01000012.1 coordinate 230,973, forward strand.
CGAATAGTGCCGTCTCATGAATAGAGTCGCCGCGTCATTTCATCTGCCTGTCTGGAATTTCTTGAAACCTTCGCTGCATATCCTGCCCACCCCTCTGTACTATGGCTGCCCCGGTTTTTGATACCGGACGCATGACCACGATATTCCTCACCGGACGACCTGCATGACCAAGCCTGTTTCATCTTCCAGCAGAGATTTCATTCTGGTGGCCTGCGCATTGCTGATCGTCATGGTTGGCACGACATTGCCAACCCCGCTGTATATCTATTACCAGCAGCAGATGGGCTTTGGTGAAACCTGGGTGACGCTGATTTTCTCGATCTATGCCGCTGGAGTCATCGCCGCTTTACTGGCGGTGGGCAGTTGGTCTGATCAGGTCGGGCGTCGTCCTATGCTGTGTGCCGGTCTGGTCATGGGGGCGATCAGTGCGGTGATTTTCCTGTATTGCGATTCCATTGGTGGCCTGTTGCTGGGCCGACTGTTTTCCGGGTTTTCCGCCGGGATCATGACCGGCACCGCCACGGTGGCTGTCATCGAGCTGGCCCCGAAGTCCTGGAGCAGGCGCTCCACGCTGGTGGCGACGGCTGCCAACATGTTTGGTCTCGGGCTGGGGCCTATGCTGGCGGGTCTGACGTCTCAGCATTTACCGCATCCACTGCAACTGGTGTTCTGGCTGCACCTGGGGTTTCTGGCGATTGCCCTGGTGGGCGTTATGGTTGCCCGGGAAACGGTCAAGCGTCCGGAGGTGCCACGCTTGCGGGTCATGCGGCCTTCGATTCCCGCCGAAGTGCGCGGCCTGTTCATTCCGGCAGCCATCGCCGGGCTGGCAGGCTTTAGCGTTGCCGGGCTGTTCACCAGCATGGTGCCGTCGATCATGCGTCAGGTCATGGAGCAATCCAACGGCATCGTGATCGGTGCTGTGGTCGGCTCGTTCTTCGCGGCATCGGTAGTCGGTCAGGCGCTGTTGCAATGGTTGCCGTCCCGCCAGCACATGACCCTGGGTTGCGTTGCGCTGATTCTCGGCATGCTGACCCTGGGCCTGAGTATCGCGACCGAGCAGATGCTGTTGCTGATCGTTGCGGGCATCACCGCAGGTATCGGCCAGGGCATGGTGTTCCGCGCCGGTATGGGCGCTGTGACTGCCGCCAGTCCTGCGCATCAGAAAGCGGCGGTCGCGTCAGCGCTGTTTGTGGTGTTGTACCTGTCCATGTCATTGCCGGTGATCGCGGTGGGGGTCAGCGTGCCGGTGTTTGGTCTGCGTCATGTGGGTGAGTTATTCAGCGCTATTGTTGCGTTGATCGCTGTGGTTGCGATGTGGAGCATGAGAAGGGCACAGGCTGCGTTGGTTTGAGGTGGCGAGATTGAGCCAATTGATTCCAGTTGCGTTGGAGCGAGGCTTGCCCGCGAACCAGTCGACTCGGTAAGCCAGACACACCGCGTTATCGTTCTTCGCGGGCAAGCCTCGCTCCAACGCGATCGATGAGCGACCCGCAATACCCAAGGCACATTTCTTGCTTTGCTAACAATAAAACTATTGATAGCTAGCAAAAAAAGAGAGCCTTTGATCATGATCGCCACCTCAACTCGCGCCGTCATCTGTACGCCTCACGCCGAAGCCAGCGCCGCCGGGCTGCGCATTCTCGATGCCGGGGGCACGGCCATCGATGCGATGCTGGCCGCCAGCGCGATGCTTGCAGCGGTGTTTCCGCACATGACCGGGCTGGGCGGCGATGCGCTATGGATGATCCACGACAGCAAGGTGCGCACCATCGTGGGGATCGGTCGGGCCGGTCAACATATGCCTCAGGGCGGGAAGATCACTGTGCGCGGCCCGTCCTCGGTAGCGAGCACTGCGGGCGCCCTGGCCAGTTGGCAGACCGCAGCGAACATCAGTCGCCATGAATGGGGGTCGACGCTGGGTTGGGGTGACTTGCTCGGAGACGCTGCCACGATGGCGGATCAAGGCACGCTTGTTTCACAGTCACAATTGTTCTGGCAGACCTTGCGTCAACCCCTCATCGAGCAGCTACCGGACCTGCATCGCCTGTGCAAGACCGATGGCCGCTGGATGGGCGAGGGCGACACCCTGCGCCAGCCGGAACTGGCCAATACCCTGCGTCACCTGGCCAGGCATGGCGTCGAGGACTTCTATCGAGGGGAGTTGGCCGAGGCATTCGGTACGGCGTTTGACCGGCTTGGTTGTGGCCTGACGGCGGCGGATCTGGCGGCCACCCGGGCGCCTGAAGTTGCGCCGATTTCGGTGCGTTATCGTCAGGGTCGACTCTATAACGTGGCGCCGCCGTGTCAGGGGCTCTACACCTTGCAGGCGATGGCCGCACTGCAACACAAGCCATTGGCGGATGTGGAAAACGGCAGCGCGCAGTATTACCACTATCTGGTGGAAGCCATTAAGCAGGGGTTGCTGCGGCGTAATGCACAGCTGTGCGATCCATTGAGCACCGCGTGGGATTACGCCTCCAGTCTGGAGGACGCGCAAATCAAGGCTTACGCGGAAGCCATCGACGATCAGCGAGCGGCACCCTGGAATGAACCGGGTCGACCTGCCGATACCATCTGGATGGCTGCCACCGACGCTCAGGGGCGAACCGCATGCCTGATCCAGAGCCTGTTTCACGATTTCGGTTCGGGCTGCATCCTCGGTGATACCGGCGTGCTGTGGCAGAACCGCGCTGCCGGTTTCGACGCTGATGCCAACCATGTCAACGGCTGGGCACCGGGCAAGCGTCCGGCGCACACTTTGAACCCGTCCTGCTATCTGGCCGATGACGGTCGCCGCTGGTTCTTCGGCACCCAAGGCGGCGACGGTCAGCCGCAGACGCAAATGGTTCTGGCCACGCAATTGGTCGACTATCAGCAACCGATTGATCTGGCGCTGGAGACGCCGCGCTTCCTGTTGGGGCGCAGCTTTTTCGACAGCACTGACAATCTGAAGCTGGAAGGCGACATGAGTACCGCGACGGTCGAGGGGCTTGCCGCGCAGGGCCATGAAGTGGAAATCATCCCGCCGCGCAGCCCCATGACCGGTCACGCCGGGATCATCGCGATTGATGAAACGGGACGTCGCAGCGCCATGCATGATCCGCGTGGCGAAGGCCTCGCGCTGGGGCAGCCCAACTGATCGCCCGACCCGTTGCACACGGGGTTTGCCGGTGTCGTGCGGCTGGCGGATAATGCCGCCGATTGCCCGCCACTGGCAGACCTGCTGCGATGGCGCCAAGCGGTTTGAAAATAGAGGAAAGGATGGGCCTGAGCACTGTCACTGCCAAACAGCTTGAGGTGCAACGTATCGTCGATGCGTTGTTCAAGGCTATCGCCCAACATCGTCTGCCACCCGGCACGCGACTGATCGAAGCGCAAATCGTCGAGACCCTGCAAGCCAACCGCAACCATGTGCAGGTGGCGCTGCAGCGTCTGGCAATGCAGAAGGTGGTGACCATCGAGGCCAACCGTGGCGCCATGGTTGCCCAGCCTACTGCCAAGGAAGCCCGGGATATTTTCAGTGCGCGTCGCGCCATTGAACGTGCGATTGTGGAGGGCATCACTCCAGCAATCATGCGCAAGCAGCGTCAGCGGATTGCGACGCACATGAACAATGAACGCAAGGCCACCAACGAGACGGACCGTCGGGCTATCGTGCGGGAGTTGAGCGAGTTTCACTTGATGCTCGGCGAGATCAGCGGCAACACCGTGCTGAGTGACATCCTCGCCAACCTGATGGTGCGCAGCTCACTGATCGTGGCGCTTTATCAGCGTAATGACGTGCCGTCCTGCGCGTCGGACGAGCATCAGGAAATCATCACCGCGCTGGAAAACGGCAATAACGAACGCGCTGTGGCGGTCATGCTTGAACACCTGGACGAGCTGGAAGGGCAGCTTGCTCTGGAGGAAAGCGCGCCGGAGGAATTCAACCTGCGGCAGGCGTTGAGTGATTGAAAGGGTAGCAACCCATAAATCCGTAGGACCGGCTTTAGCCGGGAGAGCAGTGTTTCTGCAGAAGAAAATTTAGCGACTATCCGGACGTCCTCCCGGCTAAAGCCGGTCCTACGATCCGCGTGGCACATGGTTGGAGCGAGGCTTGCCCGCGAATCAGTCGACGCGGCATGTCAGACACACCGCGTTATCGTTATTCGCGGGCAAGCCTCGCTCCAACCAAACGCCGTCGATCCTTGAGCTTGTGGGCAAACATAGAATCTTTCACATACCCCGTTTGCAGCAGATGTTATGCATCCGGTTTCAACAGCTTCCCAACCGGCCGACTAAACGTCCGTCGCCCACCCTTGAAGCCCATCAACGGCGCGCTGATCTCGGCAACCACTGCCGCAGGCGAGGGGGCGTCGAAGACGATGAAGTCGGCTCGGCATCCGGGTAGCAAACCGTAATCGGTCAAACGCAGCATGCGTGCTGATTCGCTGGACACCCACGCCAGGCATTGCAGCAATTGCGGTACGGTGCCCATCTGGCTGACGTTGGCGAACAGATTGGCCTGACGGATCAGCGAGGCGTCGCCATAGGGCGTAAACGGATTGCCAATGTTGTTGGTGGACACCGAGCACGTAACGCCGCAGGCGTGCAGATGCTCCAGCGGCGCGAGCCCGCGAGGTTTGTTGTGAAACGACTCACGGCCCATCAGAAAAAGATCGGTGGACGGCAGACAGGTTACTTGCACGCCGACCTTGGCCAGGTGCAGGCCCAGCACGGTCATTTGCTCTTTGGGGAGTGTCGACAGCTTGGTCACGTGGCCGATGGTCACGCGTCCTGCCCAGCCATGCAGTTGCGTGCAGCGCGCGACTTCCATGACTGTCATGCCTTCCGGATTCAGATCGAAATCCAGGTGCAGGTCCAGATCGCAGTTGTATTTCACTGCCAGTTCAAACAGACGCTGGATCTGCCCGTCCGGATCGCTGTCCATGTAGGGGCAGCCGCCGAGCACCGTCGCGCCATTCTCCAGCGCCTCGCACAACAATGCTTCCGTGCCTGGATTATTCAGCAAGCCTTCTTGAGGAAACACACAGATTTCCAGGCTGATCGCCCACGCGTAATCAGTCTGCAGGCGGCGAATGGCTCTAAAACCGGTCAGGCCGATTTGCGGATCAAGCTCCACATGGGTGCGCATGTGAGTGGTGCCTTGCAGGATCGCCTTATCCAGCACCTGCGCACCGCGTTGGTACACGTCTTCTTCAGTGAATTCCGCCTTGGCGGCACGGGTTTGCGCCACTGCCTCGGCAAGGGTGCCTTCATGCAAATGGCAGCGCTGCATGATGCAGGCTTTGTCCAGGTGGATATGGGTTTCGATCAGGCCTGGCATCAGCAGGCGACCCTGTAAATCGAGTGTCTCCCAGTCGATGATTGACGGGCCGAATGCCTCAACGTAATGGCCGTTCTCCACGTAGAGCACGGTATCAGTGTCGGCTTCACCCAGCCGCACATTGATAATCTTCAGTGCGGTCATACACTCACTCCTCGAATGCTATTGGCACTGGTGCTATCAGCACTTTCACCCAGATAGGCCGCAGCCAGCTCCTCGTCGTCACGCAACTCGGCGGCGCTGGCGGATTTTATGATGCAGCCGGTTTCAAGCACGTAAGCGCGGTCAGCAACCTGCAGCGCGAGGTTGGCCATTTGATCCACCAGCAGGATAGTGACGCCTTCATCGCGCAGAGCGGCGAGTGCGTCGTACAGCTCGCCGATCATGGCCGGTGACAAGCCCAGAGACGGCTCGTCCAGCAGCAGGATTTTCGGTTTGGCCATCAGCCCGCGTCCCACGGCGACCATCTGTTGTTCGCCACCGGACAGCATGCCCGCCGGGTTATCGATACGGTCGCGCAAACGCGGGAAGCGTTTGAGGATCGCTTCGATTTCAGCTTCGGCATCAAACGCTTCTCGTCGGGAGTAACCGCCTAGCAACAGGTTGTCGCGCACGCTCAGGTACGGGAACACCTGACGACCTTCCGGCACCAAGGCCAGACCTTTGCCAGCGATGCTGCTGGCGCTGGCCTGTTCGATGCTTTCGTTGTCCAGCAAAATGCTGCCCTCGGTCGCCCGATGCAGGCCCGCCAGACATTGCAGGATGCTGGATTTGCCCGCACCGTTGGCACCCAGAATCGCCACAAGCTCGCCGGGGTTGACCAGTAAATTGACTTTGTTGACCACTGCCGCAGCGCCGTAGTCGATGGCCAGATCCTTGACATACAGCCGCGCATCGCGACTGCCATCCCAAGCATGATCCCGTGGTGTTGCCTGATAATCGGTGCCGCCCAGATACGCGGCGATCACCTGCTGGTTCTGACGAATTTCAGCAGGAGGCCCGGATGCGATGGGCTTGCCCGCATCCAGCACCAATAAGTGTTCGGACACTGACATCACCAGCGACATGTCGTGCTCGACGAGGATTACCGTCAGGCCAAAGTCCGCCAGCTTGCGCAGCAGCACGGCCAGGTCGTCGGTGTCGCGGCGGCTCAGACCCGCAGCCGGTTCGTCCAGCAACAGCACCGCAGGCGCGGTCGCCAGTGCCCGGGCGATTTCTACCAGACGACGGTCGACGTGGGGCAAGTCCTCGGCAGCAATGTTCACTTCGCCGCGATAACCCACCAGCGCCAGCAGGTCCAGCGCGAGGCTGCGTTGCTCGGAGGTCGACAGGTTGAAGGGCAGACCGAGGCGACCTTTCTGCATCGCCACCAAGAGGTTATCCAGCACCGACATCTCGCCAAATAGCAGGGTGGTCTGATAGGTGCGGGCGATACCGGCTCGGGCGCTTTTCCAAGCGGGCAGGCCGGCTAGTGGTTGTTGCAGTTCGATCTGGCCGCTGTCCGGGGCATAGAACCCGCTGATCATGTTCAGCACCGTGGTTTTACCCGCGCCATTGGGGCCAATGATGCTGGTGATGCTTCCGGCAGGCGCATGCAGGCTGACGTGTTGCGCCGCCTGTACACCGCCGAAGCGAATGCCGATATCGGTCACCCGCAAACCGGTTGACGGACCACGGCTTTGCAAATGCGCGGCAATGCGTTGGGTGTTGATCGTGGTGGGCGGGACCAGACGGGTCGGCTTGATCCAGCGACGGGCGAGGGCGCCCAGCAAGCCGTTTGGCGCGACCCACAGCACCAGCAGCAACAGCACCGAGAAAATCAGCAGGCGGTATTCGGCGAAGTCCGACAGTAACTCCGGCACCAGCACGATCAGCAAAGCACCAATCAATGGGCCAAACAGCATGCCGCTGCCACCGACGATCACCGCCAGAACAAACAGGATCGACTGCGAAAACGGAAAGGATTCCGGGTTGATGAACATCAGCAGGGGCGCAAGCAGGCCACCTGCCAAACCGGTCAACGCGGCGGACACGGCGAAGGCCAGGGTTTTGCTCAGAACCGGATTGAAACCCAGCGAGCGCGCGGCAATTTCAGACGCCTTCACGGCGCGCATGGCCTTGCCCCAGGTGCTGTGACTCAGGCGCTGGTAGAACAGCAATGCGCCGATCATCAACGCCCCAGCCAACAGCGCGAGCAGTATCGCTGGATCGAGACCGGCAAATTCCGGCAGCGGAATACCCATCAGACCATTCGAACCACCGGTCACGTCACGCCATTCGATCAGGCTGTGATGCACCACGAACGCAAAGGCAATGGTGATCATCGCCAGATAGGGACCACTGACCCGCAGTGCCGGGATCGCCAACAGGGCGCCAATCAAGCCTGCCACGATGCCCGCCAGCGGCAACGCCAGCCATAGCGGCCAACCGGCCATGGTCAGCAATGCCGACACGTACGCGCCAATGGCATAGAACGCGATGTGGCCGAATGAAATTTGCCCGCTCAGGCCAATCAGAATATTCAGGCCGACACCCACTACGGCCGCCAGAGCGCAGAGGGTAAAGACCAGCAGGGAATAGCTGTCCAGTGTGAACGCCATAACGCCACATACGACCGCGAGTAGCCCGATGAAAACCGGAGCTGCGAGGGTTTTGATATCTCTCATACTTTCACCAGAGCCTTGCTGCCGAACAGGCCGTTGGGACGAATCGCCAGGGCAACAATGACCAGCGCGAACGTGAATATCTGGGTGAAGGCGGAGCCGAAATACAGGGTGATCAAGGCTTCAGCCAGACCGAACAGCAGACCGGCTGCAAACACACCACCGGCGCTTCCGATGCCGCCCAGAATCGCCACCGCAAAAGCTTTCAGTCCGAACAGCATGCCCATCTCGGCGTTGACGCTGAACAGCGGCGCAATCAACAAACCTGCTACCGCGGCGAATACGGTAGAAACAGCAAACGCGATCGCCACCACCCGATTGACATTGATGCCCATCAACATCGCTGCCCGCGGGTTTTGCACGCAGGCTTCCAGTACCTTGCCCAGTCGGGTGTAGCGCCGCACCAGATAGAGAGCAAGGGCAATTGCTGCCCCCGCCAGAGGAATCAGTAGCTGCAACGCACCGACGCTGCTGCCGAACAGTTCGACGTTGAGGTTGACCAGACTGCTCTCGAACTGACGAGGCTCTTTGCCGAAGGTAAACAGCGCCAGGTTGTCCACCAGAATGCCGCCTGCCACCGTCGCCATCAGCCAGGCCTGTGAGCCACGGCTGTGGAACGGCCGCACCAGCCAGCGCTCGATCACCAGGCCATACAGCGCACAGAGAATCAGCGTCAGAGGCAGGGCCAGCCACAACGACCAGCCCCAGGTGATGCAGAAGGTGTAACCCAGCACCGCGCCGACCATCATGGCGCTGCCCTGGGCAAAGTTGACGGTGCGCGATACGACGTAGGTCAGGTGAAAACCTAACGCCAGTAGCGCGTACATGCTGCCCAGGCCGAGGCCGGTGACAATGGCGGCGGTGAACATGGCGACTCCTTAAGGCTTCAACGGTACGATCTGGTCGTTGACGAAGTGCGTGAACAGATAGTCGTCCGGCCCCAGTGCGTCGTGTTTCTGCACTGTGAACGGCTGCTTGTAATGCTTGATCAGGCCGTCGTATTCGCTAATGGCGTAAAAGCCATCGCGCACGGCTTTGCCATCGGTGTTGCCTGCTTTTTCGATGGCCAGCGCAGCCAGATGCAGCGCGTCATAGGCATTGGCGATGCCCACCGCAGGCGTCACGTCAGCCAGGGTTTTGATTTGTGGGTACGCGGCTTTCAATGCGGTGAGCAGTGCATCGCCCTTTGGACTGTTGTTCTCGGTAAAGACATAGGTCTGGATGAAATGCACGCGGGAGGCATTTGGGCCAGCCAGTTCTCCGAAACGACCACCGGCCGGACCCCAGTGGGAAACCACCGGCACGTCCCAACCCATACGATCCAGCGATTTGACCACTTGCGCCGATGGGCCAACGTTACCGACCATCAACAAGGTGTCGGCACCGGCGTTTTTCAGGCGGGTCAGTTGCGGTACTACGTCCAGATCGCTGTCCTGAATGCGTTCAACACCGGCGTTGGCCATGCCGCGTTTTTCCAGAGCGCGCTTGAAGCCTGCCTCGTTGGACTCGCCCCACGGATTGTTGATGAGGATCATGCCTGGCTTTTTCATGCCGTTATCGACGCCGTATTTCACCAGTGCTTCGTCTACCAGTTCGTCAACTGCCGAAACCCGGAACACGTAGTTATCAGCAGCGCCGTTTTCGGTGATTTTCGTACCGGCTGCCCAGATGCCCATGAACGGCACTTTCATCTGGTTGGCCAGTGGCACGATTGCCAGAGACACCGGCGTATCGAGGCCACCAAACAGTACGGTGACTTTTTCCCGCTGGACCAGCTCACGTGCCGCCAGCATGCCTTTCGATGGGTTGCTTTCGTCGTCGCGGCGCACCAACTCCAGTTGACGACCCAATACGCCGCCCTTGGCGTTTACTTCATTGATCGCCATGGTCAGGCCACGGGTCAAGGCTTCGCCGGATTTGGCTGACTGCCCGGACAGGGCTGCCACCAGGCCAACCTTGATCGGCGGTTCAGCGGCTTGCGCGCCACCGAACATAGCCATATTGAGTGTGACTGCCGCAGCCACGGGAAACAGCAGACGTTGCAGGTTTGGAAGCCGGATGGCCATAGTGTGTTCTCCTGATTGCTAGCAGTTGCATATTTATTGCTAGCAAGTAGGATGCCAGTCATAGCGGCCGTCATAACGTCGGTTTTTATTTGAAATGCCCAGTATTTACGCGCCAAATTAAGGCGAGCTGCACCATGTCGAGGCGTTCAGGCTATTTACTTAACCCGAGAGTCAGGAGACTCAGTAATGTCGGAAATCAATAAAGACGTACAGATTGTTAGCAATTTTCTTGAGGCTTCAATGGCCCCGGATCCGGTTCGGGCAGCGACCTTCATGAGTGACGACGTAAAGATTACCTTCACCGGCGGGCGTGCCATGCCCACTCCGCAGGCCATTACCGCGTTCAACGGCTCGCGTTATGCGTGGGTCAAGAAGGCCTTGGGCAATTTCGACTGGATGGATCGCGGTGACCACACTGTGGTGTATTCCAACGGCACGCTCTACGGCGAATGGCCGGATGGCAGCAGCTTTTCCGGCAATCGTTATCTGGACCGCTTTGAAGTGCGCGACGGCAAGATCACTCATATGGACGTCTGGAATGACAGCGCCGAGTGGTTGCTGGCGCCGGAGATTGCCAAGGCTTGATTGGCTGGAAAGGGCAGCGGTATGAACGCCTTATGTAGGAGCTGCCGAAGGCTGCGAACGCATTTTTCCTGATGTACCGCGATCGCAGCCTTCGGCAGCTCCTACAGATATCTTGTTGCCCCATTATCAATGTGGCGTAGAGCTCAAACTGGCCTTTCAGAAGAACGTCGCGGTATCGTGGCGTTTTTTACTGGTATTCGAGAGGCCGTGGTATGCGTTTTTCCCCGTTTGTTGAACGGATAGCCGGGCAGGGCGCTGCCGCCTGGGACATTCACTTCGCCGCCTGGCAGGCTCATTGCCAAGGGGAAGATGTCATTATCCTCAGCATTGGCGATCCCGATTTCGCTACCCCGGATTTCATCACTGAAGCGGCGGTCGGCGCACTGAGAGCAGGGGATACCCATTACACCGAAATTCCCGGAAGGCCTGCGCTAAGGGAAGCTATCGCCGAGCGTTACGCCAGGCGTCTGGGGCGGCCGGTAGCGGCCGCCAATGTGATCACCCTGGCCGGTGCGCAGAATGCTTTGTTCGCGAGCGCCCTTTGCCTGTTGCAAGCCGGTGATGAGGTCCTGGCTCTGGACCCGATGTATGTGACTTATGAGGCTACGCTCAGGGCAAGCGGCGCGACGCTGGTGCGCGTAAGTTGCGACGCCGATGCCGGTTTTCGTCCTGACATTGCCCGTATCAGCGCCGCCATTACCCCGCGCACCCGGGCCATTTTCCTCTCCAACCCGAACAACCCGACTGGCGTAGTGCTCAGTGCCAAGGAGCTGCAAGGGATTGCCGAACTGGCCATCGCCCATGATCTGTGGGTGGTCGTCGATGAGGTTTACGAAAGCCTTTGCTACCAACGGGAGCACGTCAGTCTGGCCAGCTTGCCGGGCATGGCCGAGCGTTGCGTGATCGTCGGCAGTTTGTCCAAATCCCACGCCATGACCGGTTGGCGGGTCGGCTGGATCATTGCCGATGCGCAGTTGGTCAGGCACGCAGAAAACCTGTCGTTGAGCATGCTTTACGGATTGCCCGGCTTCGTCATGGCGGGCGCGATGGCGGCGGTGCTTGCTCATGATGAAGTGACGTTGGGCGTGCTCGATATCTATCAACGCAGACGCGATCTCGTGGTGTCTGGATTGAGTGACTGTCCGGGCATTGAAGTGCGCAGCCCGGATGCAGGGATGTTCGTCCTGCTCGACGTGCGCGGCACCGGATTGAGCTCGCTGGACTTCGCCTGGCGACTGTTTCGGGAAGCGGGTGTATCGGTGCTCGACGCAGCAGCCTTCGGTGAGCCTGCCCTGGGTTTTGTGCGGCTTTCATTTACCGTAAGCGATGAGCAACTGGCGCGAGCATGTGTGCGAATCAAGTCGTTCGTCAGCACGCTCGCCACGTCTCGAGAGGTATTTTTGTGAACGAATTTATTGCCCCGGTGGACCCCGCCAAGGCCTATCGCTTGCTCAACCACGGTCCGACAGTTCTGGTTTCGGCCCGGCACGACGGGGTCGACAATGTCATGGCCGCTGCTTGGGCCTGCGCGCTGGATTTCATGCCTGCCAAACTCACTGTGGTGCTCGACAAAATCGCCAAGACCCGTGAGCTGGTTGAGCAAAGCGGAGTGTTCGTGATTCAGGTGCCAACCGCAGCGCAGCTGCAACTCACCCACGAGGTGGGCACGCGCAGTCTGTTCAACGAAGCGGACAAACTGCAGCGTTCAGGCGTGAAGTTGTTCCGCATCCCCGATCATGATCTGCCGTTCGTGGCCGGTTGCTCCGCCTGGCTGGCGTGTCGCCTGATACCCGAGCCGCACAATCAGTCGACCTATGATCTGTTCATCGGCGAAGTCATTGGTGCCTGGGCTGATACGCGAGTGTTCAAGGACGGGCACTGGAACTTTGAGACGGCCGACCCGGCGTGGCGCAGCTTGCACTACATCGCGGGTGGACACTTTTATGCGATTGGTGAAGCGCTGGATGCTGGCGACGAAAAGTGATGCGGGCGTCACGCCATTCTGAAAAACGAATGGCGTGATTTACAACGGTCCACAGCGACTGCCGGTTGTTACTTCTTCACGACGTGGCTGGTGGAAAGACTGGTGTAGGTGACCTTCCCGCCTTCAGTGGGGTAGCCGACGTTGTCCAGGGTGTACACCCCGGCCTTGAAGTAAAAGGCGTAGCCATACCAGGCAGGGTTGAGAGTGGTCTGCGCCGCCACGTTATTGATCATCACGGTGAGTTTGCCGGTGGGTGCCATCTGAATCGAATAGGTGAAGGGCTTGTTCAGGGCCATGGGGGTGCTGTACATCACCGGGCTTTTAGCGTCGGCTGGCTTCACGCGATATTCGAGGTCTATGAAGCCGCCTTTGGCGGTATAGCGGTACACCATCTTCAGCAAAGGCGTCGGCGCATTTTTGGCGTGGATTTGCGCCACCACAATTTTGCCCGTCGACGGTACCTGATTGACCATCAGCGCACCGATCATGGTGTTGGTGCCGCTGTTATACAACCAGTTCATGGCGTTGCCATTGGAGAGGGTTTCGCGTAACTCCGTGCGAGGGTAGTCACTGGTGCCAGAGTGCGAGCCGGTTACGGGAGCCCACATCACAATGCCGTTGCTGCTGACTTTGAAGTAAGGACTGTTGAGGCTGCTGACACGTGCAGTCGCCACGGTGACGGCTGGCGTTTCAATGGGCAGGGTAAGGTTCCAGACACTGAGGTCGATCATGGGGCTCTCGCACGGGGGATGCGCCCGACCAGTCCCGGGACGCTGAGTGCTTTAACGGCAAGCCAGGCATTTGGTTGAGAGCCGTCTGGCTGCCGGCGAGTAGGCAGGCGACAGACGGCAAATGTCCCGTAGGCCCCATGTAATTCATGGAGCCGAATTTATTCAGGAAAGCGGTGTTACAGGTTGACCGAGTCGCCTTTATCGCGGGCAAGCCCAGCTCCTATCAAACAAAATATAACTATCTGATTTGGAATGCTTTTTATTGTAGGAGTGAGCTTGCTCGCGATAGCTCCAGTACAGGCAATAAATTCATCGACTGACAGGCCGAATCGCGAGCAATGTGGATCGCCACCCCGGTCACTCCTACAGGGTCCGTGTTTGCTGCGCGACAGCGTGGTGTCAGGGACACCGGGGCGACTCCCACAGAATTACATCCATGCAGACAGGCATGTGGGGCAAAGGACTCTCAGCGGGTCTGCACCAGCTCCAGGATCACATTCCCGGCCGCTTGCGGCTCGACCAGCAGGCGCTGTGAACCCGCTAGATGCGGCACTTTGTTGCTTTCGATAATGGCTCGCGCCGCCTCCAGGTTTTTAGTGTTGATGCGCAGCGCTATTGCATGGGGGCGTTGACTGGCCGCCTCAGGCAAGTTGACTCCGGCAAACTCGGTTTGCGCGGTGGTCAGGGACATGGCGCGTAGCAACCCGCAGCCAGTATCAGCTTCAAGCACATCGCCGTGGTAGCGAACTGCATCGCCGTACAGCGCTTTCCACCGGGTTTCGAGCTGGGCTGGGTCCGCCAGGTAAGTTATCGCGAGGATACCGTCGGCACCGTTTGGGTGGTTTTGCCATCCTGGCACCCAGATCAATTCCGGGCGGTGCTGATGGCAAATGAAGTTGGAAACGTCCGGGTGCTCCTCATCCATGAACAGCCCCAACGACACGACGGCTTCGTCCGGACTGCCATCGGGCAGGGTCATTTTGCGCCGGAAATCAATACGGCCCTGGCTGGCCAGCCCGGCGTTTGTCAGGCGTGCATAGTCCGCGTCTGCGTCTTTGCTGTGCAATGCCACCAGCGAGATGCCTTCTTCGCCGCGATCAAGAAATGTGCCCAACTGACGGCCGAAACAGAAGCCATCGACCGAGTTAGTGCCAAACTTCGAGGCATCATCCACTGCGATGATTTCGATGAAATTGCTCGGGAACATCACCAGCGTCGTGACCGTGCCCCACGGGTGATAACTGATCGGCGAGGGTTCAAAGCCCATTTTTCGATACAGAGCCAGTGTCTGCGGATGGTCGCGTACGGTTACCAGGGGGTGGTCAATACCTTGAGTGGATTGGGCGGCTGCGGCCATGGTCATTACTCCCGTTGGGTAAGGGTTTTCGAGGTCAGTGTGGCCAGTGACTGAGGTGCGCTACCGACAATTTTTGCCGGAGTGCCTGCAACGACAGCGCCCGCCGGTACGGGTTTGAGCACCACTGCGTTGGCCGCCACGATGGCTTTGGCACCGACTTCGATGTTGCCCAGTACGCTGGCACCTGCGCAGATCAATGCGCCGCGGCGAATCTTCGGATGACGGTCACCGACTTCAGCCAGAGTGCTACCCAGCGTCACGCCGTGCCAAAGGCTGACTTCATCTTCTACGACGGCGGTTTCGCCAATCACCAGGCCAATCCCGTGATCAACAAACAGTGCTTTGCCCAGTCGCGCTGCCGGGTGGATATCGATGCTCCAGGTGTTGGCTGCCCAGTTCTGCAACAGCACTGCGCTCTGAATATCGCCATCGTTCCACAAGGCGTGGCCAATGCGGTAAGCCTGAACGACCTGAATACCTCGGAATGTAAGAAAAGCGGTGAGGTGATCGGGACAAGCCGGGTTGACGATCACCAGGTGGTTTATGTCAGCCGCGGCGCTGGAGGCGATGTCAGGGTTAGCGCGGAGGATGTCCGTAAACCAGCCAGTCAGATCGGTGGGCCCAGCCTGCTCTTTGAGTTGCCGGGCCAGGTTTGCTGCCAGGGCGGCGGCGAAGGAGGGCTGCGACAGAATTCCGGACTGCACGTAATGACTCATTACGGGGTTACGCTCTGCGAGCTGATGAGCTTGTTCTTGCAGACGCTGCCAAAGGGAATCCATGACCTGCTCCTTTTTGGGGTGGGTCGAGTATGGGCAGGCAAAGGGGGCGCTATCAATCCTTGCAGGAAGGCAGCTTTGTTGCTTTTTTCGCAACGCAGGAGGGCGGTTGCTTGCGGTGCTGCTAATTGTCCGCAAGCTTGCTGTTGCGCTGTTTAACCACGTACGGCCGGCTTTAGCCGGGAGAGCGGTCTGTTTGCCGAAGCAAATCATGCGACTGTGTTGACGCTCTCCCGGCTAAAGCCAGTCCTACAGGATGAACTGCCAGGTCCAGCCGTTTGAGTGGTGAGATTTCTGCCGGGCATCAGACCAGATACTTGTTGAACCACTCCAGGGTCCTGTCCCATGCGAGCTTCGCCGCCGCTTCGTCGTAGCGCGGGGTGGAGTCGTTGTGAAAGCCGTGGTTGGCACCGGGATAGACATATGCCTGATAGGTTTTGCCTGCGGCCTTCAATGCCTGTTCGTAGGCGGCTGCCCCTTCGTTGATGCGGGTGTCCAGTTCGCCATAGTGGATCAACAGCGGTGCCTTGATTCTTGGCACATCTTCGGCTTTGGCCTGACGTCCGTAGAAGGGCACGGCGGCGGCCAGTTCCGGATAGGCAACCGCTGCGGCGTTGGCGACACCACCGCCGTAACAGAAGCCGGTGATACCGACTTTTCCGGTCGTTGCGTCGTGCTTCATCATCCACTCGATGGCGGCGAAGAAGTCGTTCATGAGCTTTTCCGGGTCGACGGTCTGTTGCAGTTCGCGGCCTTTGTCGTCGTTGCCGGGATAGCCACCGACTGACGTCAGACCGTCGGGGGCGAGGGCGATGAAACCGGCTTTTGCCACTCGGCGGGCAACGTCTTCGATATAAGGGTTAAGCCCGCGATTCTCATGCGCCACAACCACGGCGGGCAACTTGCCGGTGGCTTTTGCCGGGCGTACCAGATAGCCGCGTACCTGGCCGTGGCCTTTGGGCGAGGGATAGTTGACGTACTCGGCGACGATATCCGGGTCAGTGAACTCCACTTGCTGTGCCATCGCGTAGTTGGGGCTCAGCGAAGCAAGGACGGCACTGGCGGTCAGGCCAAAGACGGTGAAAGCTGCCGCGCGGTCAAGAAATTCGCGCCTGTTGATCTTGCCGTGGGCGTAGTAGTCGTACAGCTCAAGCAGTTCAGGGGAAAAATCTTTCGCGGTGAGACGTTCCATCTGTTCACTCCTTCTTCGGTGAGTTGGCTGATTAAAGCAGTCTTTGCCATCGAGGCAAATGGGCCTCGCTGTATGTCTGGGGTATGATGGCGCCCCTTCGTACCGAGCATGCCGGTCCGGGGATGCCTTAAAGTCTGGAGCTACCATCTCGATGTTCACCGTCACCCGTTTCGAAAGCCCGCCCCCCGAGTTGATCAAAAGCCAGATCATGCAGATGGTGGTCGATTACGTCACCGATATCAGCATGGTCAATATTGCGCCCAGTAATCCGCTCTACAGCCTTTATCAATATGGCGTCGGTTTCGAAGTTCATCTCTACATCGAGGCCATGGATGGATCAAAAGGGATCCCCGTTGAATTGATTGTCGCGCTGGATGCTGACGAACCGGACACTGTGATCGGCTTCTTGCTGTATTTGACGGTCAAGGACGATCCCGAAGCCTGCGCGGTGGCGTTTATGGCCGTGCAGGCCAGCAAACGTCGCAAAGGCGTGGCGCGCGCAATGCTGGCGCAGATGACCGAACGCTACCCACATGCCGAACTGGCCTGTCGCGCCGCCGCGGTTCCGCGTTTCGAAGCAATGGGTTTTCAGGTGTTGGCCGCTCGCGGTCCGCAGGTATTGATGAATACGCGGGATCACGGCATTGACGGTCTGGTGGCAGTACTGGATGTAGCGCCGATCTACAATTCGCTGGAGATTCGGCAAATTCATGCTTATTTACTTCAGCAGCACGGAAAGCGGCCGATGATAGAAGCCGAGAAGCAGCGTGATCGGCATCTGGATCAATTAACCCGGCAAGCCAAAGCACTGGTTGATGCGCGCCAGAGGCCCGCGTCGAACGAGACTATCGACTAAGCGCACACGCTAATATCGGTAAAAGTTCGCTCCGCAACCTGTATCCGATTACAATTACCGTTTGCGGTTCCCGATACACGTGTACATAGATGCTTTACCACGCATGACTTTTTGTTAAGCAAGTAGCAGATGTTGTTCCGTGAAAGACCTGGGTGCTGGTTGTAACGAGGTTGTCGGAGCCGTTTTGTTCTGACGATGTACCAAGAGATTCAATGTCACTCAGCAGCTGAAAACAATGGCAAACAAGAAGTCAGCTCAGGAGAGACAAGAGAGTGAGGTTGATAGCAGTGCATCAGCCTTGAATGTCCAGCCGTCGGTCCTGCCGATTGCCGCTGTTCACGATATGCCTGCAAGCATGCGTGGAACCGGTCATCAGATGCGTAGATTGACGGAGGGATGACGTTCTATCCTGGAAAAATCACAGTATGTTAAAAAAAGTGAACACAGCCCTCCTGGGCCTGGCGCTGTCGATGGGACTGACGCCTTTGCATGCAGAAGAAACCAAGAAAGTCGATGTGTTGCTGATCGGTGGCGGCATCATGAGCGCTACCCTTGGCACGTGGCTGAACGAGCTTGAGCCGACCTGGACCATGGAAATGGTCGAGCGTCTCGACAAAGTTGCCGAAGAAAGCTCCAACGGCTGGAACAACGCCGGTACCGGTCACTCTGCCCTGGCCGAGTCCAACTACACCCCGTACGGCAAAGACGGCAAGATCGAGATTGCCAAGGCAATCGAAATCAACGAAGCGTTTCAGGTCACCCGCCAGTTCATGGCGTGGCAGGTCAAGAATGGCGTCCTGAAAAACCCGCATTCGTTCATCAACTCGACTCCACACATGAGCTTCATGTGGGGCGACGATAACGTCAAGTTCCTGAAGGCCCGCTACGAAGCGCTGAAAACCAGCCCGTTGTTCGCTGGCATGCAGTACAGCGAAGATCAGGCTCAGATCAAGCAGTGGGTTCCACTGATGATGGAAGGGCGTGATCCAAACCAGAAAATCGCTGCTACCTGGACGCCACTGGGTACCGATGCGAACTGGGGTGAAGTCACTCGCCAATACGTTGCCAACCTGCAGACCAAGCCTGTCTTTGACCTGAAGTTGTCGAGCGAAGTCAACGAGATCACTCGCAACAAGGACGGCAGCTGGCACGTCGAGTACAAAAACCTGAAAGACGGTACTACTCACGGCACCGACGCGAAGTTCGTGTTTGTCGGCGCTGGCGGCGGTGCTTTGAAGCTGCTGCAAATCGCTGACATCCCTGAGGCTCGCGAATACGGCGGCTTCCCGGTTGGCGGCTCGTTCCTGGTAACTGAAAACCAGGATCTGGCCATGCAGCACATGGCCAAGGCCTACGGTATCGCGTCGACTGGCGCGCCACCCATGTCCGTACCGCACCTGGACACCCGTGTTCTGGACGGCAAGCGCATGATTCTGTTTGGCCCGTTCGCTACCTTCTCCACCAAGTTCCTGAAGGAAGGTTCGTACCTTGACCTGCTGTCGACCACCACGACCCATAACGTGTGGCCGATGACCAAGGTTGGCGTCGAGCAGTATCCGCTGATCGAGTACCTGGCAGGCCAATTGATGATGTCGGATGACGACCGCTTCAACGCGCTGAAAGAGTACTTCCCGCACGCCAAGAAAGAAGACTGGCGCTTGTGGCAAGCCGGTCAGCGCGTTCAGATCATCAAGCGCGATGCCGAGAAAGGCGGTGTATTGAAGCTGGGTACTGAGGTTGTTTTCTCTCAGGACCGTTCTATCGCTGGCCTGCTGGGCGCGTCCCCGGGTGCCTCGACTGCACCTCCGATCATGATCGACGTGCTGGAAAAAGCCTTCAAGGACAAGGTTGCTACTCCAGAGTGGCAAGCCAAGATGCGCCAGATCGTTCCGAGCTATGGCACCAAGCTCAACGGTTCTCCTGAGCGCGTTCAGCAGTCGTGGGATTACACCGCTGAAGTCCTGCAACTGACCAAGCCACCGGTAATCGACCCTGCAGCTTACCCGGCTGCCAGCGCTGCACCGGCCAAGCCTGCGAAGCCACAGCCAAGCAATCCTGCTTCGGATATGGCTCTGTAACACGCTTATCGTCAGACGCACGGGGCTCATGTGGTCAATAATGACCACTTGAAACCCGAACAAGAAACCCGGCCCTGCTTAAACGCAGTGCCGGGTTTCTGCGTTTCAGGTCGGTGAATATTTATAGGCGAGTGCTAAAGCCACTATTATTTATAGGTTTAAGGAGTTAATACCGCTGGCTTGAAAATCTCGTTTGCCTGTTTTGATAAATAAGCTATGTTGTAAGACGTCGTATAAGACAACTCGGTCTTTTGCGCGTTTTTCTCCATTACCAATAAACAATAACAAGGAATAAACATGAACAAGCGTTTCAAGCTGCTCGTTGCGTTTCTCTGCCTGTTCGGCGGTTACACGGCTACGGCTCATGCCTCCGATCAAGCCGATGTTGAAAAGGCTGTCGACAAGCTGACTCAAGCCATGTGGCACAAGGATATTGCGCAACTGCAGGCATTGACTGCCGACAACCTTACTTACGGGCACTCCAGCGGTAACATTCAGGACAAGAAAGCCTTTATCGCGGATATCGAAACGGGCAAAAGCGCGTTCAACAGGCTTGAAATGCAGAAGCAGCAGATCACTCTGTCGGGTGATACCGCGCTGGTTCGCAACCACTTTTCCGCCGAGGCAGTGAACAGCGGCAAGGTTGTCCCGACTGAAATCGAAAACTTCCAGATCTGGCAGAAGCAGGACGGCAAGTGGCTGCTGATCGGGCGTCAGGCGTTCAAGTTCTGATGTGAGGGTAAGCACCGCTCTCATGACTGCACTGTCCGTTGGAGCGAGGCTTGCCCGCGAAGAACGATGACGCGATCTGCCTGACAGACCTCATCGAACGCTTCGCGGGCAAGCCCCGCTCCAACAGGGNAGGGCAATTGGCTTCGTAGCCTGCGGCAACTTCTATAACGTTTGCGTGCTAGCCACAATTCGACTTGCTCCCCACACTGGACTCAGCCCACAGCTCATCCAGGTTACTGAATCCCCATTCCTTCGCTGACTCACGACCCACGATGCGATCCTGGCCCACCAGTGCGGCGAGGTTGAGGGTGGTGTGCGTTATGTGCTGATTGCTGTTGGCGCAGAAAAACACCCGGACCTTGGGCGTGAGCAACGATTTTTCATGCTGTTCGATCACTACACCAATCCGTCCGCTTTGCAGGCGGACCAGTGCGCCGACCGGGTAAATGCCTACGCATTTGACGAAGGCCTGAAAGACTTTTTCGTCAAAATGTCCCTGCCACTGGGCCATGCGGTGGATGGCTTCAGCCGGGCCCCAGGCTTCTTTATAGGGGCGGTCGGAAGTTACCGCGTCATAGACGTCACACACCGCGCCCATCCGGGCGAAAAGACTGATCTGACTACCCGCCAGCCTGTGGGGATAGCCGGTGCCGTCGATTTTTTCATGGTGATGCAGGCAAACGTCCATGACCCTGGGGCTGAAATGGTTGCTCTGCCGCAACATATCGGCCCCGGACTGCGAGTGGCGGCGCATGGTTGCGAACTCCTCATCGCTGAGCGCACCCGGCTTGTTGAGGATGGTCAGCGGGATCACGACTTTACCGACATCATGCATCAGGCCTGCGACACCCGCTTCGTGAACCAGAGCAGGCGGAAGTCCAAGCTGGCGGGCGAGGGCGACCATCAGTGCGCAGACTGCGACCGAATGCATGTAGGTGTATTCATCACAGGTCTTCAGTCGCGCAAGGCTGATCAAGGCATCGGGATGCCGGGACAGCGAGTCGGAGATTTCCTCGACCAGTTCGCTGACCTTCTCCATTTCAATGACCTGACCCATGCGTAAATCGCTGAACATCTTCTCGACCGCGGCTCTGGAATGAGCGCACAGCTTGAGGGATCGGGCAATTTCCTGATTCAGTGCAACACGATGAGGAATAGGTTTGTTGGCGATGTTTTGCAGGCAGGTCGGCAGTGCTGGATCTGATTGAACAGGCGCGGCGGGTACAGGGCTGACACCGCGGCTGTCATCGATCCAGAGCTCTGCGACTTTTGCGTCGAGGATGCGTTGCAGATCATGCTCATTCGAAAGCATGAATCCGTTTTTCCAGAATGACTGCTCTATCCCTGAACCACAGAATTCGTGTACGTACATGCCGAGGCGTAGCTCGGTCACAGAGATATGTTTCAGCACGATAATGACTCGCTTTTTGTTATGGCTGAAGTTCGCAATCAGGCATTCGGAACTGATCGCGCTTTTTCCGCAGTTGCTATACCGAAAACCTCGCTACCAGACGATTAAGGCCTACGGCCAGTTGCGACAGCTCATTGCTGGCCAGTGAGGTCTGACTGGCTGCGGATGAGCTTTGTGAGGAAAGGTCGCGAATACTCACCAGGTTCTGGTCAACCGAACGGGCGACTTGCGCCTGCTGTTCTGACGCGGTGGCAATCAGCATATTCCTCTCATTGATGTGGGAAATTGCTGCGGTGATTTCTTTGATTGCGACACCGGCCTCATGGGCAATCTGCAGGGTCGAGCCGGCCTCAAGCGTGCTCTGTTTCATGGACTGCACTGCCAGGGTCGAGTCTTTTTGAATGCCCTGGATCATCTGCTCGATTTCCCGGGTGGACGTTTGCGTTCTGTGGGCCAGTGCGCGGACTTCATCCGCCACCACGGCAAACCCTCGGCCTTGCTCGCCTGCCCGGGCGGCCTCGATAGCGGCGTTCAAAGCCAGCAGGTTGGTCTGTTCGGCAATGGAGCCAATCACGTCCAGTACTTTGGCGATGTGCTGTGCCTGGTTCGCCAGGCCTTCGACTTCAAGGCCGGTACGTTCGACTGTAGTGCTGAGTTTTTCCAGCGAGGCGATGGTCTGGCTGACGCGCTCCTGTCCGGTCTGTGCCGAGCGCTCTGATGCCTGGGTTGACTGAGAGGCAGCGACCGCATTGCGGGCGACTTCCTCGACTGCGGCAGTCATCTGATTGACCGCGGTGGCCGCCTGCTCGGTTTCCATGCTTTGCCGTTGGATACCGGCATTGGACTCTTTGGTGATCGAGCTCATTTCTTCCGCCGCCGAGGCGAGTTGTCCCGATGAGTCGGAGATATGCTGAATCGTCCCTTTGAGATTCGCCAGCATGGTCGCAGTAGCGGTTTGCAACTCGGTCATTTCATCCGCGCCGCTGATTTCGACCGTGGTGCGTAGATCGCCGTCGGCAATTTTCCGGGTGGTGATCAGCAGGGTTTGAATAGGCTGGGTAATACTTCGGGTAAAGGCCACGGCTACAAGTACAGTAACGATAACGGCGATAACAATGAATATCATTGAGATATAACGGCCGCTGATAAAACTTTCATCCGCGATTGATCCGGATTGCTCCGCCCCTTTTTCGTTAACGCTAATCAGCTCTTCAATAGCGCTTTGCAGCGCCACTGCCTGAGGCTTGGAAGTGTCCTGGATGAATACCGCCATTTCCTGATAGGTGCGGGTTTTACTTAACTCCATCAGTTCGTCGATTTTGCCCTGATAGGCACTGACGTTGGCCGAGACCTTATTGAACAGTTCTCGCTCGGCGGCGTCGCCGACCATCGGCGCATAGTCTTGCGTGGCTTTGCTCAAGTTGGCTTTAAGTAGATTGATTTTCTTGATCGACGCGTCGCCCAGGCGTGCGTCGTCCATGACAAAACGTCTGGCGTCCAGACGATAGAGGAGCATCGCAGTCTCGATCCGACCGGCCTGTCTGACGCTGGGCAGCCAGTTTTTCTGGAGGTCGGAGGCGGAGTCGTGAATGTCATCCATCTTTAACAGCGAGGCGGCGCCAAGGCCGATCAAGAGAAGACAGATGATGCCGAAGCTGAACAGGGCTCTGGTGGTCAGTTTTATATTTCTTGTTTTCATACCGAGATACCTCGAATCGCCACGCTGCGATAGCTGAGATTCAACTGATCTATCTGCTGGCGACTTGACATCACTGTAGGCGCCAATGTGTGAAAAAACCATCACCTGTGTAGAAAAGTTTTGTTGTTTACACAGGTCTGGTTATTCAAGTCCATCGGCGTTTAAAACTGAAACTTTAAGGGCGTAAACAGGTGGTTATTTGACGCCATTAAACATCGACTGAATCCTTTTTGCTGCGCTTAACGTTGTAAAGCTAACTAATTAATAAAAAGTTATATTATATCTCTGCAGTTTCAGACATGTCCTTAAAGAGCAGCGCCTTCAATCCACCTTCGACCTCAGCGTCAGGGAACTCCGGTGGATTGTTTAGACGTTGTTCGAAACGCAGGTTTGGCGCTTCAATGGCGGTGTGGTCGATCAGGAAGCTGGAGCCCAGGCTCGGTTCATTCATGCAGGCCAGCACTTGGCCGCCCGGCACCAGCAGCTCGGGCATGCGCCGCAGCACTTTCTGGTAATCCTTGTCGAGCAGGAAGCTGCCGCGCTGGAAGGAGGGCGGGTCAATAATAACGAGGTCATAAGGGCCGGACTTTTTCACCTTGCCCCATGACTTGAACAGTTCGTGATCCAGAAAGCTGACTTTGCGCAAGTCGTGTTGATTGAGGCGGTGGTTCTCACGACCGCGGGTGAGTGCGGCCCGGGACATGTCGAGATTGACCACTTGTTCGGCACCGCCTGCGATGGCCGCGACGGAAAAGCCACAGGTGTAGGCAAACAGATTCAGTATCCGTTTGCCCTGCGCGTTGGCACGCACCCAGTCGCGCCCGTAACGCATGTCCAGAAACAGGCCGCAGTTCTGCTTCCTGCCCAGATCCACTTTGAAGTGCAGGCCGCTTTCAGTGATCTGCCATTCTTCCACCCGCTCACCCAGCAGCCACTCGGTGGTGCTTTCCGGCAAGTAGCGGTGTTGCAGCAATAAGGTATGTGCCTGGCTGTTCATCCATTGCGGGGTGCGGGTCAGTTCCAGCAGCAGACGGGTCAGCGCTTCAAGCTCGGTCTTTGCGGGCTCGCGGAACAGTGAGACCAGCACCACGCCTTGCATCCAGTCGACCGTCACCTGCTCAAGTCCCGGCCAGACGCGGCCTCGGCCATGAAACAGACGGCGGGTCTCATCGGGCGCGGCTTGCAGGGCATCCAGCAGGTGCTGGTTGAGGATGGCGAGTGCTTCTGGGGTCATGACGGCAATCAGTGGCGAAAGGGCGCGACATGTTAAACGTTATCGACGCCGGACGGGCAGCGACGTCACCCCGGATGACTGATCACGTACAGGCAGATCGACAGCGTCACGAGCGAACCCAGGGTCGACACCAGAATCGTGCTCGATACCAGTGACGCTTCGCGCTTGTAGTACTCAGCCAGCATGAACGGGCCGGTGCCGGTGGGCAGTGCGCTGAGCAGCAGGGCGGCATTGGCCCATAGCAGCGGCACATCGAATACATGAAACACCAGCACCCAGGTCAGCAGCGGGTGGCCGATCAGCTTGATCAGGACCAGCAGCGACGTTCCTTCACGTGTGCCTTGCTGTTTTTCGGCGAGGAACAAACCAAGCGCGACCAGTGCGCAGGGGCTGGTCGCCGCACCCAGGAGGCTGAGCAGTTTTTCCAGTGCCCCGGGTAAGGGCGCGCCGCTGCTGGCCCATAACGCGCCGAGGATCGGAGACACCACAAGAGGGTTTTTCGCCAGCGCCAGAAACACTTTCAAGGCAATGCGGTGCGGCTTGCGCTCGGTTTGCAGCCCGACTTCCACACAGACCAGCGCCAGGCCAAATAACACGCAGACCACCAGAAGTGCCCCGACCAGCGCCGGTTGCAGTCCTTCCTGGCCGAGCACCATCACGCACAGCGGGATACCGATATAGCCCGCATTGGCATAGGAGCCGCCGAGTGCGTCGATGCTCGCATCGGCCAGATGGGTGCCTTTCTTCCAGCGCAGCAGGAGGGTGATGACGAACACCGACAGGGTGCTCAACGTAAAGCCGATGACGAAGCCCGGATGCCAGATCTGCTCCCAGGTCGATGTTGCCGTAACGCTGAAGAGCAGTGCCGGTAGACACAGCCAGACCACCATCAGGTTGATTTCCGACGCAGCGTTCGGACCAAGGCGGTTCGTGCGGCGGCAGATGAACCCCAGCAGGATCAGGGCGAAAATCGGTAGCAATATATTGAGAACAGCAAACATTCAGGCCCGTCCGTTGCGCGCAAACAGGCGGGCAAGGTTAAGCACGAAAATCGTTAGCGTCCAATCTATTTTCCTGCGTGCCCGGGCCGTCCATCTGCTCGCTGTCCGCAGTAAGCAGATCGTCACAATCGGGCTTTAGCCTTTAAGTCCGCACATTGCGCTGGTCCAGGTGCTTGTCTGACGGACCGCAATGGTCTCCATTCGAAGCGAGTGCCCGCCATGACAATTATAGAAACCGACTTCAACGTATTGGATGAGCAGCAAATACGAGCTGCGCTCAAGCGTCTGTCTTTTTTGCGAGTCAAGATGGAGGCTGCTGCCCGGACGCCCATCGAAAGCATGCAAGTGCACCCCGATTATCTGGACAGTGCCCGCAACTTGCTGGGCTACCTCGCGTTGCGCCGCCATGATATTCGCCCTCTGCAACAGCAGTTGTCCGGGCTTGGCCTTTCTTCCCTGGGACGCTGTGAAGCCAATGCGCTCGCATCGGTCGACAGGGTCATTGATGTCCTGAAGCGCTTGCTTCCCGGCGCTGAGCTGGAAGAAAGTTCCGGCAGCCTGGTGAACCGGACCGGGGAGAATCTCCTGAAACTGCATGCAGACCAGTTGTTTGGCGGGTCAGCGCCAGAGCGCGGCGTACGCATCATGGTGACCATGCCTCAAGAGGCCGCGAGCAATCCTTCCATGGTCCGTGAACTGGTGCAGGCAGGCATGGATTGTCAACGCATCAACTGCGCTCACGATGACCCGGCGACCTGGCTGAAAATGATTGAGCATGGTCGCAGCGCCGCTACCAAGGTCGGCAGAACCTGCCAGGTGATGATGGACCTTGCGGGGCCGAAGTTGCGCACGGGGCAGATACAGCCGGGCCCGGCAGTGTTGAAAATCCGCCCGCACCGCGATGATTTCGGACGCATCGTGACCGCCGCTCAAGTATGGCTTGCCGAAGAGCCGGAGGCCTTTTCAGACGATGACTATTGTTTGCAGATGCCGGGAAAATGGTTAAAGCAGTTGCAGGTCGGTGATGAGCTTGCGTTCAGGGACGCAAGAGATTCAAGTCGCTCACTGTCGATCGTTGAAGTCACTGAACAAGGCTGTCGGGCGGAGTTGCGCAAGACGGCCTATATGATTCCCGGTATAGAACTGCATTTGAAAAAGCATCGGGGTCGCCCGAAATCAGAACGCATCACCGGCGTGCCGCCCAGGGAGCAAAGCATTGTCCTCAACGAGGGGGATGTTTTACTGCTGAGTGCTGATGACAGTCATGGCCATCCTGCCGTGAAGGATAGCAACGGCAAGGTCCTGACCCCGGCGCGTATCGGGTGCACGTTGCCTGAGGTGTTCAGGGACCTGCGGGCCAACGAACCGGTATGGTTTGACGATGGGAAAATCGGTGGGCGTATCCAGTCAGTTCAGACCGACGCCGTTACCGTCCGTATTACCCATGCGCCGGGCGGGGCTAAGCTGAAAAGCGACAAGGGCATCAATTTACCCGACAGCGAGTTGCAACTCGACGCGCTGTCGCCCGAGGACCTGGAGGCACTTGCATTCGCCGCCCAGCATGCGGATGTGGTGGAGTTGTCGTTCGTTAACAGTCCTGAGGATGTCAAATCACTTCTGGCGCATTTGAAGCGCCTCAACGCCGAGCATCTTGGCGTCGTGTTGAAAATCGAGACACGACGCGGATTCGAGAGCCTGGCGGCGTTACTGCTGGCGGGCATGCAGAATCCGCGACTGGGTGTGATGATTGCCCGGGGCGATCTGGCGGTAGAAAACGGTTTCGAACGAACCGCAGAGTTGCAGGAGGAGATCCTGTGTATTTGCGAGGCGGCCCATGTCCCTGTGATCTGGGCGACTCAAGTGCTGGATACGCTGGCCAAGACTGGCGCTGCAACCCGTGCCGAAATTACCGACGCAGCGATGGGCGTGCGAGCTGAATGTGTGATGCTCAACAAAGGTCCGCATATCCTGGAGGCCATGGGGACGCTGGATGACTTGTTGGTGCGTATGCAGGGGCATCGCAGCAAAAAGCGCGACCTGTTGCGCAAGTTGAGTGTCGCTGGGTTGAACGCCTGAGCCGCCCGAGCGCCTGGACTCTGATTCCAGGCGCTCGTCGGGCTGTGTTAATAAATTTGCGGGATGATCAGGTCACTCGGCGTCGGCACGCGGCTGTAATCCTCACGGCGCTGACGCTCTGGCAGTTCAATCGCCGGTTGCTCGACTTCTTCGTAGGGCATCTGGCCCAGCAAGTGGTGGATGCAGTTCAGTCGAGCGGTCTTCTTGTCGTCCGCCTGCACCACCCACCACGGCGCTTCGGCGATGTGAGTTCGCTCCAGCATGATTTCCTTGGCCTTGGTGTAGTCCTCCCAGCGACGACGGGATTCCAGATCCATCGGGCTAAGCTTCCATTGCTTGAGCGGATCATGGATGCGGCTGAGAAAGCGCAAGTGCTGTTCCTGATCGGAGATCGAAAACCAGTACTTGATTAACTGAATGCCAGAGCGGGCGAGCATGCGCTCGAACTCGGGCACGGTACGGAAAAACTCTTCGTACTGATCGTCGTCGCAAAAGCCCATGACCTTTTCCACGCCCGCGCGGTTATACCAACTGCGGTCGAACAGGACGATCTCACCGGCCGCGGGCAGGTGCGAAACGTAGCGCTGGAAATACCATTGAGTGCGTTCACGGTCGTTGGGCGCAGGCAGCGCGGCAACGCGGCAGACCCGCGGGTTGAGGCGTTGAGTAATACGCTTGATCACACCGCCTTTACCGGCTGCATCGCGACCCTCGAAAAGGATCACGACCTTATGCCCGGTTTTCACCACCCAGCTTTGCAGTTTGACGAGCTCGCCCTGAAGGCGGAACAGTTCGCTGAAATACAGTCGGCGAGCCTGTTTTTCATCGCTGTCGCTGATATCGTTTTCAAACAGTTTGTCGAGGCTGTACTCGTCTTCTGCCAGCTCGAGCTCCAGCTCTTCATCATTATGATCAAGCAGCTCGCGATGAATACGCCGCGCGATATTTTCGTGCTCAGGAGACATTTCGGGCACTCATCTGTAGGAAAAGTCCTCAGATAGTAATCAGCCCATATGACGCAAAGGTGACAGTTTGAAGGCTCAGCGAGGTATGTAGCGACGCTGCCAGCGATAGGGGATAAACAGGGTCAGTAATCCAAGGATTGCGGCGAATGCGCCGCTGATCAATAGCGCATTGGGCCCCAGCCGGTTTTCCAGCAGTGCGCCAATAATTGCCCCCACGAACATGCCAATCCAAGGGACCAGCTGTATGCGCCAGCCATCACGGCGCTCGCCAAGCATCCAGCGTCCGAGGCCACGTCCGAATCGCGAAAGTGCGCCCGTGACATACGTCAGCCCCACCGGCAGGCCGTTGACCTGTTCAACGGCGGCATTGAGCATGCCCATGGCCAGAATCGCCGCCACGACGGTAATAATCTGCGAAGCCATTGGCCAGGCTGCGGCAGCGCACAGCAGCATACCGATACTTAATAACAAGGGCAGGGCGCGTCGGCCGCTTACCCGGGCAACGATCACCCCCAGCGCATTACCGATCACAAAAGTGATGATTGCCAACAGCAGGCGAGAGGTGGTGTTCAGGTCACCATCGCTGATCGCCACCGCCAGACGGGTGGTGTTGCCGCTCATGAAGGAAACGAAGTCGCCCGTCGCCATGAAGCCGATGGCATCGGTCATGCCTGCCAGAACCGAAAGACTTGCCGCCAACCCCATACCCACACGCCCGCGCAATTTCTGCATGTGCAGATGCTTCAAACTAGCGCTGGCATTGGCGGTGGAAGGCAGCATCGCAGGTCCTTGCATTGATCACTGATTCAGACGCGAACATTGCAACGCTTGATTAAAGAGCCTTGGCGCGAACGATCCGTTTGGCCTTGATCTCGTCAGCGTAGGCTTTGAGCTGGTCGGCATCGCCATACAGCCGGTTGACCAACTGCAGAATAGCCGTGACGTCGACATCAGTCATTTGTTCGGCGAGCTTGAGTATTTCATTGGCAGTGCTTTCAAGGTTCTCGGCAGTTCCCTTGAGGTGACGCTTGAGTTCCTGGGTCGGCTTGTTGAGGGCCATGATGTTTCCTTCTTATAAGTACCGCGATTTCTATGCGGTGGAGCATCGCTTTTTCTGGGGGAACAAGCAATGTGTTGGCTGCCTCCGTATGCCTAAGAGACGTCTTGGCGGGATGTAATACGATGACTGAGACTTCCGGTGCTTCGGAAGCTTCCTACAAACCTGCTCTGTATCGGCTGACTGACGTATCGAGCAACTGTTGGCAAAGTCCCGCCTTTTATTCAGGCCAAGGACTTGCCCATGCTCAACACCGCCAATCGCGCCTCGTTCACGCTGGAAATTGCCGGGCTTGAGCATGACTTTCGAGTGCTGGCCTTTACCGCAAAGGAATCCATCAGCCGTCCGTTCAGTGTGCGCATCGAGCTGGTCAGCGAACGCACCAATCTCAAACTGGAAGACCTGCTGCACCGCCTGGCGTTTCTGAGGTTAGATGCCGACGGTAATGGCCTTCACGGGCAGATCGGCGAAATCGCTCAGGGTGATTCCGGCAAACGCTTCACCCACTATTTCATTCAACTGGTGCCCAGCCTCAAGCGTCTGGAATACCGCAGCAATCATCGGATCTTTCAGGGCAAGACGGTTCCGGAAATCATTGCGCTGGTCCTCAAGGATCACGCCATCTTCAGCAATGGGTTTGCGTTCAGGTTGCGCGAACCCTGCAAGCCTCGCGATTACTGCACCCAGTATCAGGAAACCGATCTGCATTTTGTGCGCAGGCTGTGTGAAGAGGAGGGCATCCACTTTCACTTCCAGCACAGCCCCGATGAACATTTGCTGGTGTTTGCAGACGACCCTATTCAATTGCCGGTACTCAAGGCTGCGGTCGCGTATGTGCAGAGCAGCGGTCAGGTTGCAGACGCTTCGGTTATCAACAGATTCAACGTGCGACTCGCCACGCGCTCGGGCAAGGCCAGCCATCAGACCTATCACTTTCAGTTGCCTCAGGTTGACCTGCTCAGCAGTGCGGGCGGCGATGGTCGTAAGGAGCTGGAGGATTATCAGTATCCGGCGCCGTTCACGGATCTCAGCGTCGGTACGCGTCAGGCGCAAAGGGCACTTGAGCGAAACCGCAGTGATGTCCGGTTAGCCAGTGGTTCGAGTGACCAAAGTGCGCTGGTCAGTGGCCACTTGTTTGAACTGACGCATCCTAATCCGGAGTGGAGCCAGCAATGGCTGCTGACGTCGGTGTTCCATGAGGGCAAACAGCCGCAGGTGCTGGAGGAGTCGATGCCCCGGGCATCGGGAGCGTTTACTCAAGGTTATCGCAACCGTTTTGAAGCCATCCCCGGGAAGGTGCCGTTTCGTCCACCGATCAGGCACCGCAAATCAAGGGTTTTAGGCAGCCAGCACGCGGTGGTTACTGGCCCGCAGGGCGAAGAAATTTATTGCGACGAATACGGCCGGGTCAAGGTCAAGTTCTTCTGGGATCGCGAAGGCAAGCGTAACGAGCATTCCAGCTGCTGGCTGCGAGTCGCCACTGGTTGGGCCCATGAGCAGTACGGCACGGCGATGATTCCGCGAGTCGGCATGGAAGTGATCGTGGGTTACTTCGAAGCCGATCCGGACCAGCCTTACGTGCAGGCCTGCCTGCCCAATGCCGGTACCCGAGCGCCGCTGAACCTGCCTATGCAGAACACCCAGACCGTGCTCAAAACCCAAAGCAGCCCAGGCGGCGCAGGCTTCAACGAACTGCGCATTGAAGACCGCAAAGGTGCCGAGTCCATTTCCATTCGCGCCCAACGCAACTGGTCTGAGCACGTACTGAACGATCAGTCGATCCAGGTCGATAACCAGCGCAAGGTCAAGGTCACCGGGCTGTCCAGCCACGAGCTGCATGGCGAAGAACACCACCTTACGCATGGGGCACGCAAAACCCAGGTGCTGGCCGATGACTCGTTGACGGTGGTCGGTAATCAGCACATCAGCGCGGCCAATCGTTTAGTTAGCGCGGCTCAGGAAATACATCTGGCCGCCGGACAGAACATGATTATCGACGCCACGCTGAGTACGACGATCAAGGCGGGCGGTCACTGGATATCGATTACTCCCGCGGGGATTTTTACCAGCGTACCGATTCTGTTGGGTGGAGTTCCGGTGCCGGGTATGCCTGCGGTTCCCTCACTGCCGATGTCGCTGGACAAGCAAGCGGCAATCACTGCGCCCAAGTCCGCGGCAGATCATTCAAGTCTGGCGCTTCCTGAGCTACTGGTGGGCGACACCCCGATTGTCGAGCTTTGCCAGAAGCCTGAAGGCAAAACGCCGATGGAATGCCCATTGGCGCATTGCCCTTGTGCAAGAAAATTGCGCGAAGGGGGGCAGTGATGAACACCTGGTTACTGCTTGAACGTACGAATTCAGTCCTGCCACAGCTATATCGAAAGATAGGTGCTCCCCAGCTCTCGATGCTTTTCGACACCACTGAGTTAGCAGCCTACACCGAGCAAAGCCCGATTCTGGTAACTACAGATGAAAGCTCGGACTTGCTCAATGCGGTGCAACAAACTCCTGAAGATTGGCCTGGTTTGATCATCCAGAGTGAGCAGCCGACAGTCGTGGTACTGGCTCATCTGCGTCAAATTTTGCTTGTCCGCTTCGAAGCTCTAGGCAGAGGTGTTTTGCGGTATTCCAACCCTGTCACCGCGAGCTATTTTTTCCCGGCTTGTCAGTCCGACTCACTCAAATACTGGCTTGGACCTATCAGCCGCTTGAGTTGGTACGGCGGAACATGGGGAGACCGAGCCTTGAACGCACGTTCCTGGCGAAGTCTTGAAAGCCCTGAAGGCGAAAACCGGGAACCCTTGGCCTTTGAATTCGCGCTCGATAGCCATCAACAACAGGCCCTTCGATGCCAGCAACAGGATCACTTTCTGTACCGGTGGTGGCTCAAACAAAGTGACCTTTGTTATTCGCATGGCCAGCAGTGGCTGGGCGAGGGGCTGCGTTACGGATTTACAAAGGCTCACAGTCTTGAGCGTTACCTGGACGTGCGTCGGGACCATCCATCACCTGAGGTGCCTCAAGAGTTGCCGAAAGGCTCCGACGAAACCCGTTTTGCCTACTTGCTGCAGCATCTGCAAAAAATTTCCACCGGACAGGAAAACTGAGATGGCACATAACGTCGGCGATCTGAGTCGGGGCCCTTGCTGTGAAATCAATAAACTCATCGTTCAGGTGGCCGGCAAGTATCATCCTGCGACTCAGCGCCTGGCTATTTATGAACGCGAAAGCGATAAGCGCCTGGATGCAATTACCGCTCAGGATTGTCCGGAAACCATTACCGCGTTTATGTGTGCGCCGAGCACGTTGCATGTCTGGGACTGGAGTGGTGAACCCCGACATCGGATGATGCTTGAGGTTGAATCAGAGTACGGCCCACCGATTCTATTACCGCTGCCTGACGTAGGCATCACCGTCAGGCAACTGGACCAGCAGCACAACCAGATCGTCCCGATATTGCCGTTCGTGGCGCTGCCCGGAATCGATAGCGCTAACGATCATGGCACGCCGGTGCTATGTCGTGCTGGTTATATTTATGTGTTCCTCGGTAATCGCCTGTGGCGCGAACTGGAAGTCCAGGTCACGGACGAAGGCACGACCTATCACGACATCGATCTGGACAGATTCCGCATTGAAGGCGGTTACGCCGATGATGCCCGGCTGGCCACGGGCAAAGGACTGGACGACATCTGGCTGCCCGCCAACTGGAACAACAGGCGCGTTGAAGCCGAGTTATGTTTTAGCGAAGTACAGCTCAGTCATGCGCGGCTTGAACGTTTGGAGCAGAACCCGGCGTTACGTAAACAACGCTGCGAGCGACCCGACCTCAGGGTAGTCAAGGAAGCCTCCGACAGGCGCTTTCAGAACAAGCCCGATGGGGCGGCCATGCTCGAAGCGTTCAGCGCCGTCGATGCGTTTGACGTCATCAAGCAGTCAGAAGCGGGTGCCGCTCATACCACGTGGTTAAACCTCAGGCAGCATGCCTTTCCCGTGTCGGTTCCAGCCCCGCAACGGGCGCGGCAGACTGGTTTTGAATGGATGCTCGATCAACCGGCCCGGTATTTGTGTGACCTGAGTGGGCAGTTTCTGGCGAGCGCTTTCAAGGCAGCACGGCAGCACGTTCAAACGTGTGAAGAAGGGAAGGCCGCTTATCGTCCGCAACGAATTGAAACCGGAGCCTGGGCGCAGAATCTGGAGCAAATCGTTGAGCCGACGGCCGAACACAACCGTGGAATATGGGAGGCTCATCCGCCCGCAGAGGACGTTTTATCGCATGCACGCTCCCGCCATCTCTACGGCGTAATGCTCGTGGACACGCATTACCGGATGCGTCATCTGAACACCCGAATTCAGGAACAACAGCAGCTACTGGAATTGTGTGGCGCACGGGCGCAACAGTACGGCCATCATGGCAGCGCTCTGCTGGTCCAGCAGTTGATCGTGCCCGCGTCCATTGGCGGCCAGAAAAACCCGATGCATCAACAGCTGGACCATCTCAAAGAGCAAGGTCGACTGGACATTAACCGCTTTACCGCTACCGGCGAGCGCACACAGTTGTGGCGTAGTCTGGAAATGAGCCAGTCGCTGCTCTGCGAGTGTTTGCAGTTGCCGCATGCCGAGCAGAGCCTCGCCGATTACGCGAGCCAGGACGGGTTCAAATATGCTGCATCTCTCTACTTCATCAGCCAGATGTTCGTCACGTTGGCGCTGCGCCCAGCGGCTTACGATCCATTGGCGGTCAGTGGTGACATTACTGATGCCGTAACCCTGCTCAGTCTTTACAGTCCGAAAGAGAGCGCCGGTCAGCGCTGGCTCGCTAAAGTCGTCAACGATCTAGAGCATCCGCTGCACCTGATGCTTTGGCCGGATGTCGAGCAGCAGGACCTTAATGCTCCTTATCAGCCGCCCAGTGCGCCTGAAGTTAATCAGGGTGACGGACAGTTTCGCGCCACTGAGCTGGCGAAAATCGAGCGGAGCAACTTTTTTCCGCCTACAAGCCCAGGCGATATCAACAGCCTGTTCCTGGCGACGTTGCTTAAAAGCGGCAATCTCAACTCCACGCTCACGACAGCTGCCAAAGGTGCCGCTGGGGCACTCATTGCTGTCCACGAAAACTTGCAGGGAGCTGTCGAAGCTGCCGAGCAGGCTTTGCATAAAGCGAAGCAGGCGGGCACCCGGCAATCCTCCACACCTTGGCGTGCAAGTACTGCGATACAAAGGCGGGGCATTGCACAGCTGCGCAGCATGCTGCCTGCCACCTTTGGCGACCTGCATTTCCTCAGCCGGGCCGAGGCCTATCACAAGGACTACTACGTTTTCGGTCTGGACGACCTGCCTGAGCAGTCCAACCGTTCTGCACAGACTTACGGGGTTTATCGTAACCAACACGGGGTAATGAAAAGTCCAGCTGAGCGACACGGCTACGTCGAGCAGCCCGTAATACTCTCGCCCGACCGAAAGGTGCTGGGCATGCCGGGGCAACATCCCACCTCAATATCGGTGCGTGGCGCGAATCGGCGTTTCAATGAGGCGTGGCAGAAAGAATTGATGGATAGCGCAGCGGATCAGGCGGAAAGGGCTAGCGCTATAGAAAAGGCGGCGAAGCAGCTTGATGGGCTGCACAATAACGGGTTTTTCAAAGTGTTGAATTCGGTTCCGTTTGCGGGGGCTGTGGTGGCGCTGGAGCTTTGGAATTTGAGGAATGAGTTGGAGGCTTATTCACAAACTAGCCGAGAAAAAGGCAAGTACAGGGCGGCCGCTGGAATCGTTGGCGCAGGATTTGATCTCATCATTGCTATGGAGGCACTGACAGTGAGGCTATCGGGTAGCAAGTCTGTCTTGGCAGCAGGACGTAAGACATTGCTTACCATTTCTGAAGCGACGGCCGAGCGGCTTCTGGGGCCGTTAAGTGAATACCTTGTCAAAGAGTTCAGTGCTCGTCTATTTGCGCAGATCGGTGCCGGGCTTATTTTTTCTGGCATTAGCCTCCATGAAGCCTGGTATTCCTACCGATGGGACGACAATGGTTATATCGGCTATCTGCTCATGGCAACGGGTGGTTTTGTTGGTACTGCGAGTAACTTTATCGTCGGAAGCAGTTTATTTCTCGGTCTGTCGCCAGCGGGATGGATTAGCCTTTTTCTAATTGTTGTTGGCGTTTTGGTGGTCTACCTGCTCAGCAGTAGTTCCCTCAAGGACTGGCTAAAAAAAGGTCCATTTGGCACGGATCCACACAACATAGCCGAGCACCTGAGTGATCCACAGAGGGCCTTTCATTATCTGGTCAGCCTGCTGGCCAACATCCGAATCAGCATCGACCGTAACCCTGACTTCAAGCCCAACGCCAAACTTGATTTCCGGGATTCGGTACCGTTTGAGGTGCGCAGCGCCAATACTCGGATCCGCATTGAAAGCAATCTTTCTGGTCTCATGAGTGGGTTAGGTCAACCGGGAATCGCGGCTTTTTGCGCCCTAGAGCGAGTCGAGAGCTTTTACGATGGTTATGGCGGGCACACTGTCCAGAACAGTTCATACTCTGTCACTCAGCCTACGTGTCATCGCCTATGGCCGGATGCTCTAGAGATTTTCGTTAGTACTCCCAACTCCTACCCGGCAGAGCCGCAGGCGAACCTTCCCGCCCTCTATCACGTCTGGCGCGTTCGGGCGCAGTTCTCGGTTAATGATGGGCCACATACCTGGGTCTTCCCAGCACCACCGCCCAAAGACCCGACACCTTTCGGCCCGCCTTACACACAGCCTGACTTTGAAAATACCGCGCGTCTGTTCTGGGCGGATGAAACCGAACACAGAGCGAAGACTGGACAATGATGACGGATCAGACTTCCTACTACGCCCCGACAGCCTATCGCTCGGACAAGATCCCCGATCAATTGCCTTCGGAAGGGCGATCCTGGTTGAAACGCTTTGGTAAACGACGCTTGCCATGGGGAGAGACGCTGGATATTGCCCCTGATAATTTCATACGCAAGCGTTCGCCTAGTAACTTGCGATTCCGCGAACAGATGGATAAAGAGCGAGGAGTCAAGAAAGCCGTAGGAGCCTATGTGCCCGCCCCATACGAGCACGTAGACTTTCATGATCGACATGATCATCAGCGGTTCAGG
Source organism: Pseudomonas sp. ICMP 561 (assembly GCF_002699985.1). Classification (GTDB taxonomy): domain Bacteria; phylum Pseudomonadota; class Gammaproteobacteria; order Pseudomonadales; family Pseudomonadaceae; genus Aquipseudomonas; species Aquipseudomonas quasicaspiana. The sequence goes on from NZ_LKBT01000012.1 coordinate 267,886, forward strand.
TTTTCGTTGTGGTCTAAAAAATCGCAGTTTTGGCTATATCTTTTGATGTTTGGTAAAGGGTTGTTTCTAGTTGGGATTGTGCCATCACTGTTTGCTCTCATTTCAGTAGGATATCTAGATCCAGAACCATGGATAGTTGTTACATTCGATTTGATGAAAGGCTTTTTCTCTTGGTTTCTAGGAGTGCCTCTACTCTGCTGGGCCATAGGGTCTCTCGTCATCCACAAATTTCCAAAGCTCTGGGTTAAACCCTCACGTGGACCCATCTGGGAGTTGAATCGTCGCACCGGTCTCGTAACGGTATTCGACTACAACAATAACGGCGAATACAAAAAGAACGGCACCATCGGCGAACTGACAGCCCCATTTTATGAGTTCGATGCTTACATCGTCTCCGCAGTAGAGCGGCAGGGCTCGATGAACCACGTACTGTTTCTCGCCCATCGTTACCGCGACATCGTGATCGACTTCTCTGCCTTGGTTAACCTCGATAACCGCTGGCAAATGCCCTGCGCGCTGTGGGATTTCATTCAGAACTACATGGACACCAGTGGTCCGCTGCCGGAGTTGCCGCGTTACGAGGAGTTTCGCCACCTCGATCCCACCACCGCCGCCTACGACCAGCAAACCGGGCGTCCGCCACGTTTCTGGATCGATATGGATGACGCAACGTATAAACAGCATCTGGACCATTTGCTGGACAGCATTGATGACATCGACACTTTTCAACGCCCAAACCTGATGGCGCAGTATGTGCGGTATGTAGATTGAAACCGATGACGACTAACTGTAGTGAAATACCTTACTACGCCCCGACAGCCTACCGGTCGGACAATATTCCCGATCAATTGCCTTCAGCAGAGCGGTCCTGGTTAAAACGCTTCGGCAAACGCCGCTTGCCATGGGGGTACACGCTAGACATTGCCCCTGATGATTTCTTGCGGGAGCGCTCGCCGGATAAATTGCGGTTTCAGGAACAGATGTTCAAAGAGCGTGATGAAAAGATGGCGGCAGGAACCTATGTGCCAGCTCCTTATGAACACGTGGACTTTCATGATCGACATGATCACGAGCGATTCAGGTTTTCACTTTGGTCCACCAGATCGCAGTTTTGGTTGTATATTTTGATATTCGGCAAAGGTTTTTTCCTAGTCGGCATTATTCCTGCGCTGATGACCTTAGGAACTGCAGCTTTTTACTTGAGTGACCCCTGGATTGAAGTAGCGACAGACATGGTCGGACATTTATTCTCATGGCTTTTGGGAATTCCTCTCCTCTGCTGGGCCATAGGATCCCTCGTCATCCACAAATTCCCCAAGCTCTGGGTCAAACCCTCACGTGGCCCCATCTGGGAGTTGAACCGCCGTACCGGCCTGGTAACCCTATTCGACTACAAGAATAACGGTGAATACAAAAAGAACGGCACCATCGGCGAACTGACAGCTCCGTTTTATGAGTTCGATGCTTACATCGTTTCTGTAGCAGAGCGGCAGGGCTCGATGAACCACGTACTGTTTCTCGCCCATCGTTACCGCGACATCGTGATCGACTTCTCCGCCTTGGTAAACCTAGATAACCGCTGGCAAATGCCCTGCGCGCTATGGGATTTCCTTCAGAACTACATGGACACCAGTGGTCCGCTGCCGGAGTTACCGCGTTACGAAGAATTCCGCCACCTCGACCCAACCACAGCCGCCTACGACCAGCAAACCGGTCGCCCGCTGCGTTTCTGGATCGACATGGATGAGACAACTTACAAACAGCATCTGGACCATTTACTGGACAACATCGACGCAATCGATACTTTCCAACGGCCAAATCTAATGGAGCGGTATGTGCGGTATGTGGATTGAAGCGGAGGACGCTGAGTCGCAGGGAAATAACTTATTACGCGCGTGCTTTGCCTTCAAGGTCCCGCTATTGATCGCCCTCAATCATCCCGAGTCAAAACTTCCAGCAATTCGATCTCAAAATGCAAATCAGACCCCGGCTTGATATGCGGGCCCATCTGTCGGTCGCCGTAGGCCAGATGTGCCGGCACGAACAGGGTGCGGATGCCGCCGACTTTCATGCCCATAAGGCCCTGATCCCAGCCCTTGATCACGCGCCCGGTGCCGATCACGCACTGGAAGGGCTTGCCGCGCTCATGGGAGGAATCGAACACGGTGCCGTCTTCTAGTTTGCCGGTGTACTGGGTGGTAATCAGCGCGCCTTTGACGACTTCCTTGCCGTCACCGGTGCGGATGTCTGTGACCAGCAATTCGTTGCTCATGGTGCTTTCTCTGAGTAAGGCGACAAAGGTGGCTTTTTCTCAGGAAAGCGTCGGTGGCGCAAGGACTTTGATGAGTCGATCGACTTTGAATGCCACCCCACGCTAAAGCGCTCTTACAATCAAAATGCAAATTACTGAATGAAATGCATTTTCTGTAGGAGCTGCCGAAGGCTGCGAAGCATTTATCCTGACACACCGCGATCGCAGCCTTCGGCAGCTCCTACAAGTCCTGTGTTTGCAACTTGATGGCGCGGAGTTGGCAAGGCCGGGTAATCTCCTGTGCTATTCCGTACTTTTCCGAATCAGAAAGGAGCAACAGAATGACCAATAACACCGCATTAAAAGTCGCACTTGTCACGGGTGCAGGCAGTGGCATTGGTCGTGCTGTTGCGTTGGGATTGCTGGTGGATGGCTACAGCCTGGTGCTGGCGGGACGTCGTCAGGAGCCGCTGGATGAGTTGGCGGCGGTTATTGGCGAGGCGGGTGGCGAGGCCATTGCGGTGTCCACCGATGTTCGCGATCCGGCGAGTGTCGATGCGCTGTTTGCGAGGATTGAAGACGCTTATGGTCGTCTGGATGTTCTGTTCAATAACGCCGGTGTTGGTGCTCCGGCCGTTCCGGTGGATGAACTGGACGTCGAGAAGTGGCTGAACGTGATCAACACGAATGTGACTGGGGTGTTTCTCTGTGCTCGCGCCGCGTTTGGGCTGATGCGCAGGCAGATGCCGCAGGGTGGACGGATCATCAACAACGGGTCGATTTCCGCCCACACGCCACGGCCGTTCAGTTCGCCTTATACCGCGAGCAAGCATGCCGTGCTTGGGTTGACCAAGACGTTTGCCCTGGACGGGCGTGAGTTCAACATTGCCTGCGGTCAGATTGATATCGGCAATGCTTTGACCGAGCTCGCGGCACGCATGACCACCGGGGTTCGGCAGGCCAATGGGCAGACCGCGGTAGAGCCGATGATGGACGTCAAGGAAGTCGCCGATGCGGTGCGTTACATGGCGAGCCTGCCGCTGTCGACCAACGTGCTGAACATGACCGTTATGGCCACTAACATGCCGTTCGTTGGTCGCGGCTAGATCAAAGGTTTAGTTCATGTTCTGGCTGGCAACAACCATGGCCTGGGCGATGTTGTTTTTTTCGGCTTCGGTGAAACCGTCCCAGACGTGGACCTTGGCGTAGTAGCCCAGGCCAGCCAGCGAATAAAGGCTCAGGGTGAACACGATGAAAATGGTCACGAACGTCCAGCGGCCGCCGTCACTCTCTTCACGGGACGAGAAGTTCTCGGTGTAGGTGTCGTTACCGTTACGTGATACGGCATTGGACGCCAGGCGTTTGAACCATTGGAGCAGGTAGATGATGACGAGTCGCAGCATGGGATTAGCCTCAAGTTTAAAAGTGTGCAGTAGGGCGCCCAGTGGGCTGACCCGAAATCGTCGTTTGCGCTCAGGGCGCGCTCGGCCACAAATGCCGAAAACGAAAAAAGCCCGTCTATGACGGGCTTTTCTTTTTATAAATCTGGTCAAGTCGCCGGGCTTCCAAGTCGACGACTGCTTATGTCGTTGAGGTTAGAGTCCGCGTCCGCTTGCCGGTATTGAAACATTTTAGAACAATTGGTTTTCTCCATCTAGGGCCGTTCGGCGGTTGTCAGACAACTGGTTGAATTTCTGATGTGGCATTTTGTCGCGCAGTCGGGCATTGAAAGGCAAATGGCTGTCCTGCATCGATTACGAACTATTTAGCCAACAACTCCGCGTAACGCTGCAAATCCACGTTGCCGCCACTGATCAGGATCCCGACTTTCTGTCCTTTGAGCTGGTCCTTGATCTGCAGCGCGGCGGCGAAGCTCAGGCAGCCGGTGGGCTCGACGACCATCTTCATTCGTTCGGCATAGAAGCGCATGGCGTCGATGAGTTGCGCGTCAGACACGGTGAGAATGTCGTCCACGTCACGGCGAATGATCGGGAAGGTGTGGTTACCCAGGTACTGGGTTTGTGCGCCATCAGCGATGGTGTGCGGAACAGCGATACGGACGATTTCGCCCGAGCGAAAGGAGCGCTGCCCATCGTTGCCCGCTTCAGGTTCGACGCCATACAGCTTGCAAGCGGGCGACAGGGCACGGGTTGAAAGTGCTGAGCCCGCAAGCAAGCCACCGCCGCCCAGGCAGACCAGCAATGTATCCAGCGGTCCGACTTCTTCGAACAGTTCTTTGGCGGCCGTGCCTTGTCCGGCTATCACGTCGGGGTGGTCGTAGGGAGGAATCAGGGTCATGCCCAGGCGCTCGGAATGTTCGCGGCCGATGGCTTCGCGATCTTCGGTCTGACGGTTGTAGATCACCACGTTTGCGCCATATTCGCGTGTCGCCGCAATCTTCGCAGGTGGCGCGTCGTGAGGCATGACGATGGTAGCGGGGATGCCCAGGAGACGGGCGGCGAGGGCGATACCCTGCGCATGATTCCCTGAAGAGAATGCCACCACGCCATGTTTACGCTGCTGCTCGTCAAATTTCGCCAGGGCGTTGAAGGCACCGCGAAACTTGAATGCACCGACCCGCTGCAGGTTCTCGCATTTGAAAAATACCTGGGCGTCGAACAGGCTGTCGACGGTGCGCGAGGTGATTACCGGCGTGCGATTGGCTTGGCCTACAAGACGCTGGGCAGCGGCTTCCACGTCTTGATAGGTGGGGAGTGTCAGAGTGTTCGTGTTCACGATGATAGTCACCTTCTCAACTGAAAATATCAGGCCGCTACGGCCATGGCTTCAACTTCCACGGCGCAGCCGTAGTGCAATTGTGCGACGCCCGCGACGGCTCTTGCGGGACGGTGATCCCCCAGCCATTGGCTGTAGAGTTGATTGAATAGCGGCCACTGCCCAATGTCAGTGACATACACCCGCACCTGCACCAACTGCTCTCTGCTGATGCCAGCAGTCTGAAGACAGCTGTCCAGATTGAGCAGCACTTGTCGGGTCTGATCTTCAAACGAAGCATTGGCCAGATGTGCACCGTCGGCAGTGATGGGTAACTGGCCGCTGATCATCACGAAGCCATTGGCGATGGACAGGTGCGAGTAGTGCCCGGCAGGTGGACTGATGGTTGTGCTGTTCTTGCAGAGAATGGGGTCGGGCATGGGGTTCTCTCGTTGAAATTCAAATTTCAGAAGTGGCAGTGGGCCTACTTCAGGTAGCTGTAAGCGGCAGCCCGGGAGACCCCCAGGTGTTGCGCGACCACGTCCATGGATTTGCGCACTTCCAGTGCGCCCGATGCTTTCAGCTCTCGAAGCAAGATGCGGCGTTCATCGGCCTTGAGCGAGCGGGGCGTGCTTGCCGAGCGACCCGCGAACTCATCAATCCGTTTGCGAATACTGTGTGCGCTATCCACTTCCAGTGACTCATCCACCGCGCAATCCACTCGGGTGAATTGAGCCATGGCCGTCTGTACGCCCTGGAAAAGAGTCAGATCAACGTTCATGCACAGCGCCGCGACGTATTGCCCATCGACGTTGCGGATACCGATCGAGGTGCTTTTGGCCTGACGTCCATCGGGGAACCGGTTGGCGTAATTGGCGATGACTTGCGGATAGGCCGGGTCGTCGATTCGCGCGAGGCCCAGCTCGGTGGCTGGGTCACCAACAGAGCGACCTGACAGATTGTTGTGGATGGCGTAAATGGCGTGATCGGGAGATTGAAGGTCATGCACCACCACTTCGCAAAACGGCCCGAAGGTCTCGCCCAGGCCTTGAGCAACGTGTTTGAGTTGTTCGAGCAGGTTGCGGGTTTCTGCAGAAAAGTCGGACATGTAGAGGGGTATCTGTATAAATATTTAAGACAAACTATCCAGTAATTGACGGTTAGTAAAGATCGATGGTGCTTCTGACCTTTGCGAGAGCTGCCGAAGTGCCCCTGATAACACCGATCTGTAGGAGCGAGGCTTGCCCGCGAACCAGACAACTCGGTAGGCCAGACGAACCGCATTATCGCTCTTCGCGGGCAAGCCTCGCTCCTACAGACGTGTTTGCCGCAAACAGCGCTGTGTCAAAAACTCCGGGCCGTCTCTACAGGAAATTTGCATGTATCCCGGTATGAGCTCAACGCCAGGGATGCTGCGGACTATCAATCGGCCGTACGCCATGTTGCCTGAATAATGCGCCGTACCCGTCCACCAGAAACTGGCCACTGCGCTGCAGCCAGTCTTCACGACGCTCTGCGTAAACCCGGGGCAGGTAATACCAGGGCAAGCCCGGAAGATCGTGATGAATCAGATGCAGGTTCAGGTTCAGAAACAACCAGCGCCACGGCCAGCCCGCTTCATTGATGACCGAGCGATGTTGCGGCGATGCAGCAGGGCGGTGCTCATAAAACGAGCGGACCATGGATAACGCCAGAGCCAGTACGCTGGCCAGCAGATATTCGAAGATGCCGATTCCGCCCTGTACCTGAACAAACCACAACACTGCTGCTACGCAGGTACCGTGAGTCAGCCACATCAGCCAGGCTTGCAACACGCCTTGCCGCAGCCGTCGCAGTTCCACTGACAGCAGGCCAATCAGCGCAATCGCCGGGCCGACCAGTAATCGGCCATAAAGAGTTTTGTTCAACCAGTGCAGGCTGCGCGACAGGATGCTATTGCGTTGCCAATGCTGTTCGCTCAGGTAGCGGCTCTCGGGATCATGATGTGGCAGGGTTAACTCTTCGTCGCGGTGATGCAGCAGATGGCTGTCGCGATACAGCGTGTAGGGATACCAGATCGCAAGCGGCGCGTAGCCCAATAGTTTGTTCACTGACCGCCAGCGGGTCGGATGGCCGTGGAGTAATTCGTGCTGCACCGACATCCAGAACGTGATGACCGGCACCAGCAACATCAAGGTCAATCCGCTACCCAGTAGTGCGGAGTATTGGATCAGGCTGAACCAGGTTGCGTAAGTCCCGATCAGCAACAACCAGGTTGGCCAGTCGGTGCGGGCGGTCCAGGTTTTGCGCAGTTGGGCGATGCGCTGTTGGTGCGTGGCGTCGAGGTAGTTGGGCATGCGCATCACCGGCAGATAGGCATTAAGGCAAGTGGCCTGAAGCTGCACCTTAGCAATTCCGGTTATGCGTGAATAATCACATTTAGCAGTGCTTATATAATCTATTGGACTAAGCGTGGGTGCAAAAATGGGGGCAACCCAGGCCCCCATTCTTCAGTTACCTGATTGTTCAGTTACTTGCCGAATAACCGCTCATGTACCCAGCCGTTATTGGTCAGGATCATGCCGCGGGTTTCTTTGATCGGCGTTTTTTCAGCGGCGACTATTGCAGGCAAATCCCGGATGGCAGCCTGCACGGACTCTTCGTACGCCCATTTCGGCAAGTCGCTGGTCTTGTAGCTGTACGTCACGCGTGAAACCTTTTGGCCCATCATGTCGCCAGGCTCACTGAACTGGTCGACGCTGACGATTTTGGCTTTGCCAACACACAGGGCGCCAACAGTGGTCCCGTTCATTAGTTTCCGGGCGTCATTCTTGTAGAACTTTCGACCTTCATCGGTAAGGTCGAAGGCATAGCGGATATCGGTACGAGCAGGTTGAGCAAAGCTCTTCGGGATCTCTTTACGAGATAGCTCGGTTTCTTTAACTACTCCCACTTGAGCCAAGGTATGCAAGACCTTGTCTGTACCGCTGTAGTCGAATTCCTGACTCTCGGTAGGAAAGTTAGCGGCCACCAGACATCTCGGATACAGAGTGTCGAGGTAAGCTTGTGCAGCTTTTTCGAAATTTTCTTCACTGGCCTTTTTCGGGTCGGAGCAGCCCGCGAGCACGGTGAGCAAAACGGCCAGCGATAAAATCTTCCTGTCTTTCATGTTGCGTCCTTGATTACGGGGGGAAGTTTCAGCCAATGAAATACGTCATTAATCTGAACCCAATCAAGACCTGTGAACGGGGCGGAAGTTTCCGGGTATCTAATGGCATCTGTTGATTTTGTGGAATGCCTCGACCTATACGAAATCACTCCAGCCAATAGATAAAACGGCAAAAGACCTAAGGTTATGCCGCAGAGGAATTTGGCTTTTTTCATTGTCTTGTTCACATTGTGCGCACACGACGAATTTGAAGGTCCGGTAGCACGCAGCGCGTGATAAGGCGAAACACATGACAACACTCTCCGTGACACCCGAAGATGGTCTGCTGGACGAACCGCGACGCATCTTCGTAAAAGGTCTGCAGCCCTCGCAAAAGGTTGAGCTTTCCACGCGCACCTTGCGTGGCAATGGGCAGTATTGGGTCAGCGCTGCGACGTATATTGCCGATGCATCCGGGCAGGTTGATCTGGAACGCGACGCGCCTGTATCCGGCAGCTATGCAGGCGTATCTGCGTCAGGCCTGCTCTGGAGTCAGCGGCCAGAAGTGTCTGGTGCTGCTGATGTGTTTCCAGATGACGTGCTGCAACCCTTGGTGACTCAAATATCCCTTGAGGGGAGTGAGACATCCGTCACCTTGATTCAGCGACTTGCATCTGAAGGCGTGACTCGCCGTGAGGTTCGCGAGAACGGTCTGGTCGGAACCCTGTTCACGCCGCCTGGCGTCGGGCCGCATCCCGCTGTGATTGTGCTGAACGGTTCCGGGGGCGGGATCAACGAACCTCGTGCCGCGCTTTATGCTTCGCGAGGTTACGCAGCGCTGGCTTTGGGCTATTTCAAAGCACCAGGCTTGTCGCCGTACATCTCAAATACGCCTCTGGAATACTTCGTCGCGGGCTTGGCCTGGGTGAGACGTGAGGTCCGGCCTGCCCATGATTTCGTTGCGCTGAGCGGTCAGTCTCGAGGTGGTGAGTTGGTGCTGCTGCTGGGCAGTATGTTTCCTGAGGCGGTGTCGGCGGTCATCGGTTATGTGCCAAGCGCCCTGGTGCATGGTGGGCAAGCGGCGGCTGATCCGGCAGTAGGCCGGGACGGACCGGCATGGCTCTATCAGGGACAGCCACTGGTGCACCTCTGGAACGACAATAAAACCGCTTCATGGGCGGCCAGGGATGCCGGTTTGCGTAATGCCGAATCCATCAGCACGGCGCTGCAGGATCACGATGCTGTGCGCCGGGTTGCCATCGAGGTAGAGAAAATTCGCGGGCCCGTTCTGTTGCTGTCTGCGGGCGATGACGCGGCCTGGCCTTCAGCGCTTTTTTCCAGAATGGCATACTCGCGGCTGAAAGAGGCGGGACATCCATGGCCCGTGCAACACCTGAGTTTTGAACACGCTGGCCATACGATTCTGTTGCCGAACATACCGTCCACTAACAGCGTTGACGGCACCCCTGCGGCTAACGCTGAAGCCAATGAACAATCGTGGCTGGCGGTGAAGGCGTTTCTCGACGATGCGGTCAACGCTCCTGCTGCAGAAGGGGCTTGATCAGATCTTGATGGGTTGTGGCGCCTTGACCGTGGTCCGGCGCCCGAGTACCACAGTGCCTACGACTCCGGCAGCAAATACCCAGGTCAACGGGTCGATGTGCTCACCGAACCACAGCGCGGAGAAGGCGATGGTGAAGAAAATCTGCAGCAGCTGAACTTGCCCGACGCGTGCAATGCCGCCCATGGCCAGCCCGGCATACCAGGCGAAGAAGCCGATGAATTGCGAAAACAGCGTGACGTAGCCGAAGGCCCATAACGTCGGGGCGCTGATTGCTCCTTGATGCTGTGATGCCAGGTAAAGCACCGGCCCCAGCAGCAAAGGGAAGGCCAGCACCAATGCCCAGCAGATGACTTGCCATCCGCCCATTTCCCTGGCCAGACGTCCACCCTCGGCATAACCCAGACCGCCCAGTGCGATGGCCGCCAGCATCAACAGATCGCCACTGCTGATACTGCCAGCGCCTTGAATCATCGCGTAAGTCAGCACCAGCGCACTGCCCAGTGCAGCGCATGCCCAGAATGCTTTGGAAGGCCGTTCACGGTGCAGCCACGCCGCGTACATGGCGACTATCAGCGGTTGCAGGCCGTTAACCAACGCGCCATGGGAAGAGGGCAGGGTTTGCATGGCCCACGATGAAAGAACCGGGAAGCCGACAATCACTCCGAGGATGACGAAGCACAGGCCTTTGAATTGTTGCCGGGTAGGCCAGCGTTCCCGACGCCAGAGCAACAGTGCTGCCGCCGGAATTGCCGCGACAAGTGCACGACCGAGGCCGTTGAGCAGCGGGTGAATTTCCTCGACCACAATGCGGGTCATGGGCAGGGTCAGGCTGAAAATTATAACGCCGAGCAAACCGAGGGCCATGCCGGTGTTATCGCGGGAAGTCATAAACGGCTCATCGTCAGAGAGTGTGGGCCGGTATTTAGCCATAGAGGCGAAATATCCCTGCGCTACAGAGAGCGACAGAGTGGGCAGTACACTTTGTCCTCTGGCTGTTTTTATTTGAGCAGGTCACGAAGGTGCTCTTTGAGCTCCTCTGGCAGGTCGTAATCTCTGTTGGAGCGAGGCTTGCCCGCGAATCAGTCGATGAGGTTAGTCATGTACTCCGCGTTATCCTCTTCGCGGGCAAGCCTCGCTCCAACAGGAACCGCGATTTACTATTCAGTCCAGCTTCGCAGGATCGTGCAACGAACAGCGCTGATCGGGCAAACCCTGCGGCCCCAGGCGGCAGTACAATTTCAGGGCGCTGAAGCTGCAGGCAGGCATGCAGCGATGGATACACGACGCTTATTGCAGTAGACCTCATCAAGGTGCATCGACATAATGTCGGCCGCTGTTTGCCTATAACAATTCCTTCCCGCTTTGATTGCCCGGTCGACGAGCGATCAGCGCCAAGTCATATCAGCTTGACCATACCTTTTAAAAACCAGATCGGTGTTCATCCGTCTGGCGCTTCGCTATTGGAGTTCGAATGCTGTTACCCATTCTGCTGCTGTCGGCCGCAGGCTTTACTGTGCTGACGACCGAATTTGTCATTGTTGGCTTGCTGCCGGGGATCGCCCGGGACCTTGAGGTGAGCATCCCGCAAGCCGGGTTGCTGGTGACGTTGTTCGCCTTTACGGTGGCCTGTTTCGGTCCATTTCTGACGGCGTATTTCGCGCGCTTTGAACGCAAGAAGCTCTTCGTCACCATGATGGTGTTGTTTGCGCTTGCCAATACCCTTGCGGCGCTGAGTCCCAATATCGCTGTAATGGGGATTGCGCGACTTATACCTGCACTCGGGTTGCCAGTGTTCTGGGCGTTGGCCAGCGAGACTGCGGTCGATCTGGTTGGACCCGAGCACGCGGGGCGGGCCATGGCAAAAATCACGTTTGGGATCGTCTGCGCCACGGTGTTTGGCATCCCGGTGGGCACGCTGGTCGCCGATGCCGTGGGCTGGCGTATGGCGTTCGGCATGCTCGCGGTGCTGGCGCTGGCCAAAGCGTTGCTGCTGTTTGTTTACCTGCCGACCATTCACGTCAACCGGCAGGACGTTTCGTTGCGCGAGCAAATGAAAGTTCTGCGCAGCCCGGTCCTGCAAGGCCACGTGTTGCTGTCCGTATTAGTGTTCTCCGGGATGTTCACGGCCTACACCTACCTGGCCGACATCCTCGAACGGCTGGCCGGTTTCAACGGCACCGTAGTGGGTTGGTGCCTCATGGCGTTTGGCGCCGTGGGCCTGATCGGCAACTCATTGGGCGGGCGAGCGGTGGACAAGCATCCGCTGATGGCCTCGATTGTGTTCTGCGCGTTCATGGTGGCGGGCATGGTCGCTTTGATCCCGAGCATTCATTCGCCGGTTTTTCTGGCGATGGCGTTGGCGACCTGGGGGATTACTCAGGCGGCGTTGTTCCTGGTCAGCCATGTGCGGGTCATGAAAGCCGCTGAGGGCGCGACGGCTTTTGGCGCGTCACTGAACATTTCGGGTGCCAATCTGGGCATCGGCCTGGGTGCGATAGTGGGCGGCCGAATGATTGATTCGTTCGGCCTGCAGAGTCTTGGCTACGCCGCCGCAGGCTTTGTCGGGCTTTCCATTCTGCTCGCTGTTCTGTTGATGGGGCGGCCGGTTTCACAGCCGCTGCCGGAGTAAATCGCAAAGGCCTCCACACCCTTGGTCGGCCCTCAGTAGATATCGCGCAACGGCGATAGCAACCGAACCTGCTCACCGCTAGAATCGCCGCCTGAATGAGCTTCGCCACTGCTGCTGGCGAAGTATTGCCTGTTTGGGGAATGTGATGGCGGTAGCCCGCGCGAAGTTTACTGAAGGGCTTATAGCACGCCATATCCTGGTGATGACCAGCACTGGCGCCCTGAGCCTGTTCGCAGTGTTTCTGGTAGACATCCTGACGCTGGTCTATGTCTCCATGCTGCACCAGCCCTTGCTGCTGGCTGCGGTCGGCATCGCCAAGGTATTGATCTTTCTCAACAGTGCTTTGGCCAACGGTTTGATTATCGCGGCGGCGACGGTGTTGTCCGAGCGTATCGGGCATCGTGCGACCAAGGCTGTCTCGCGCTTCACCGCCAGCCTTATGTTGATGGTGCTTGTCGTGTGCGGTCTATCAGCTGCCTTGCAACTGGCGTTGATCGTTCCGGTGACTCATCTGTTAGGTGCGGATGCTGCGACTTATGAAGCAGCACGGGTGTTTATCTGGCTGACGTTGCCGTTCAGTGTGCTGCAGTCGTTGATGCAGATGACGGCGCAAATCCTGCGCACGGCCGGGGATAGTCGTCGGGCGCTGTGGGTGGTGCTGTCGGGTGCTGCCACACTGGCTATTGCTGATCCATTGCTGATTTTCGTCTTTGGTCTGGGGCTGGAAGGCGCAGGCCTTTCCTATGCCTTGTCTGCGTTAATGTCTGCCTGCCTGGGGCTGTATTGGGTACGTCGCCATGTCGGGCTGACGATGTCCATCAAGCTCAAACTGCTGCGCATGCATGTCAGGCGCACGTTCAGGGTTGCCTTGCCTGCGATGGTGGGCAATTTGGCGACCCCGGTGGGGGTGGCGTATCTTGTCTCGAGCGTGGCTACTTTCGGTACCTCGGCCCTGGCGGCAATGGCGGTCCTTGATCGGGTCTTGCAGTTTTCCTACTGCGCTTTTTTTGCCTTGCCGAGTGCATTGGCACCGGTGCTGGGACAGAATATCGGTGCTCATCTGGATCAGCGGACCCATTCGGCAATTGCCTTTACCCGCAAACTGGTCATTGTCTATGGCCTGGTTGTCTGGGGATTGTTGCTGTTGGCAAGCCGGCCTGTTGCGGACTTCTACGACCTGGAAGGTGAAGGCCGAGTGCTGTTTCTTGCGTTCTGCCAGTTTGGCGGTGGTTTGTGGGTGCTCATTGGCCTGGATTTCGTCTCGATTGCGGTGTTCGTGACGATGCAGCGGCCATGGCTGGTCGCTGTGTTTGCCTGGCTTCGGTCAACGATCGGTACAGTGCCGTTCATATTCGCGGGCACGCACCTGTTCGGAAGCAGCGGGTTGATGCCGGGTACGTTTACCGGTAACGCGTTGATCGCATTGACGTCGACCTGGGTCGCGTCCATCACCGCCAGGCGATTCTTTATACGTCGGGCCCAGCCAGCGAGCGTCGGGAAAATTTGAATGCAGTTGTTATCGGATTTTTATGTCAGTTGACGAATCAGGGAATGAATCAGGCGAAGAGCTTTCGCCGAAGCGTCGCCGGGCCCCCAAAGGGGAGATGCGCAGAACTGCGTTGCTGGACGCGGCCACGGTTATTTTCGCCCGGGACGGCTACAGCAGCGCGTCGATGCGCGATGTTGCGTCGCTTGCCGGTATCACCACTGTAGGCCTGCTGCATCACTTCCCGAATAAAGAGGCGTTGCTGGCTGCACTGCTGGAGCGCCGTGATCAACGGGTGACTTCGAGGTTTCGCGATCTCACGACCGAACTGACACTGACCGGCTTTCTCAAGTTCTTGAGGTTGAGCATGGGGTTCAGTATCGAGGACGCTGCCGAATGTCAGGCGTCTATGGTGATGAACACCGAAAGCCTGTCTGACGCACACCCGGCGTGTGCCTGGCACAAGGAACGCTTTCATCTCACCCACGATCATGCTCGCGGTCATTTGACGGCGTTGATAGAGGCTGGGGAAATTCGCGCGGACATTGACATCAAGGCCATGGCCCAGGAGATTTTCTCGGTCATGGATGGCTTGCAGATTCAGTGGCTGAGAAGCCCTGAAGAGGTGGACGTGATGGCGGTGTTCGACATCTATTTGCGGCGCTTGGGGAAGGACATTCAGGCTCATCCCTGAGCCTGAATGCTGACGCTTAGTAGGTCTGTGCGGCGTTAACCTGCACGGCCTTGCGCAGCGGCACTGGCAGTGGGTTGCTGTCGCGGGTGGTCAGGTGTTCCGGGAACAGCGTGGTCAAAGTGCGGTTCAGGGTCAGGTTCTCTGAGTCGGAACCCACGAGAATCTTGAACTTGCCTGCATCCACATCCCAGCTCGCGGTCTTGTCGACGTAGTAGGCCAGGGAGCGCGAGTCAATCGGGATGCTTACGGTCTTGCTCTCGCCCGGTTGCAGGTACACCTTGGTGAAGCCTTTGAGTTCTTTCTCCGGACGATCAACCGCAGGTTTCACCGGTTGCACATACAGCTGCGCCACTTCGAAGCCAGCCTTGTCGCCGGTGTTGGTCAGCGTGAACTTCACGTCGATGGTAGCGCCAGGACTCAGCACGTTGGTCGACAGTTTCAGATCGCTATAACCGAACGTGGTGTACGACAGACCGTAGCCAAACGGGTAGAGCGGTTTTGCGTGTTTCTTGTCATAACCGCGATAGCCCATGTACAGGCCTTCGCTGTAGGTCATCTCGGTCAGGGCATTGTTGCCACGGTAAGCAGCCGGGTCCGGATAGGACGCATAGCTCGGGTTATCTTCGATTTTTTTGTCGATGGTGATCGGCAGTTTGCCCGATGGGTTGACCTTGCCATACAGGATCTCGGCCAGTGCCTGACCGCCTTGCTGACCCGGGAACCAGGCTTGCAGGGTAGCGCCGACTTTGCTTGCCCAAGGCTGCATGTCTGCAACTCCGCCGCCGTGCATCACCACGATGGTGTTGGGGTTGGCGCGGGTCACAAAGCTGATCAGCTCAGCCTGTTGGTCGGGCAGTTCGAAACCGTGGTCGGAACCTTCGCCTTCATGCTCGTAGTTGGAGCCAGTGGCGACGACTACCGCGTCGTATTTCGACAGATCCTTGGGTGGGCGCAGGGATGCCCAGCTCATCTGTACGCCAGTAACACCGCCCAGTGCCGGGATGAAGTTGCCCTGCACGCGCTGGTATTCAAGCTTCACGGAGTACGACTTGCCTGCCACTAGCGCAGGGGTTTTGCCAGAGGTGGTCATGGCGTTCACGACGTCGGCGGAGTACGGCACGCCGTCGCTCTGCAACACCAGCTCATCGTTGACCCACAGTTTGTAAGGACCGTCTGCACGCACTTTGAACACGTGAGCGCCGGAAACCGTCGGCTTGATGTTCGCCGTAAAACGAGCCGAGAACGCACCCGCTGAAGGGCTGAAACCGGATACAGCGGTGGTGCCTGCGTTGGTTTCGTTGGTGCCGGTGGTCCAGTTGAGGTTCACACCCGGCTCGACGCGGGTCACGCTCGGGCTGCCCGAAAAGCTGGTGTTGGAAAAGTACTCGGCTTTCACGCCAGAGTTGTTCACACCGTTGCTACCCGTGGCAGGCTGATACCAGGCTGCGGATTTCGGGTTAAGGCTCAGCTCGGACAGATAAGTGACATTCGAGCTGCTCGACGCCAGTTGCTGCAAACCGCTTAGCTCGGTGACGTAGCTGTTGGGCGGCGAGTTGGCCGTGCCGAATGGCGATGCCGGTGCTTCGTGTGCCCAGTCGCCGATCACTGCGATTTTGGCAGTCTTGGCCAGTGGCAGCAGCGGTTTGCCTTCCGTGGTGTTTTCGTTGCGCAACAGCACGATGGATTCACGCGCGGTGTTCAATGCTGCGCGTGCGCCGTACTCCGGATGGTCCAGCGTCTTCGCAGTGTTGAGGTTTTCCTGGAAGTCGTAGCTGACGATGGCGCGAAGGTTGCGCTTGACCTTGTCATCGATGACGTTCTGGGTCAGCTGACCGCTCCAGAGATACGGCAGCAGGTTGGCTTCGGTAAATTGCAGACCCGACGGCATGTCGATATCGGTCCCTGCCCAGGCTCCCTTGAACGCATCGTGAATGGCGTTGAAGTCACTGATTACAGTGCCCTGATAGCCCCATTCGCCCTTGAGCACTTCAGTGATCAGGTGGTGGTTTTCGCAGGCGTAGTCACCGTTGATTTTGTTGAATCCGCACATGATCGAGGCGACGTTCGAGTTTTTCACCATCGACTCGAAGCCTGGCAGATACAGCTCGCGCAGGGTGCGTTCGTCAGCGATGACGTTGACCGCCTGACGATTGGCTTCCTGTTCGTTGGCCAGGTAGTGCTTGCCGCTGGCCTGGATGCCTTGCGCCTGAATGGCGTTGACCACCGCCGGAGCCAGAACCGCACCGAGGAATGGATCTTCACCGCTCATGTACTCGGCAGAACGACCGTTGTAGGGCGTGCGGTACAGGTTGACGCCCGGTGACAGCATTTGCTGGCCGCCCGAGATGCGGGTTTCGTAGGCGATGGCCAGGCCGAACTCTTTGGCGCGGTTGATGCTCCAGGTCGCCGCGAGGGCAGACTGTGACGGGTACTGCGCACCAAAAGTGGCGTTGTTGACGTGCACGCCCATGGACGAGTCATACGCCGTGGTGCCCTTGATGCCCCACTTGAGCAGCGGCGGAATCATGTGCCCGTCGTTGACGCGAGTGAAGTTGATCTTCTCGGACTGGTTCATGTTGTCGAGGATCGAGCTGACACGGGCTTCAACCTCGTTGCCGGTGGCTGGCGTCACCGCTGCGAGTGCCATGTTGGCTTGCAGAATGCCGAAAGTCAGCAGGCTCAGGCCGAGGGTGTGTTTGAAGGCTGACAAGGCGGGCGTCCTTTTTGTGGAGGCAATCGACTGATAGTTGGAAGGGGTCATGGACGTTGCGCCTGCGCTGGAGCGTCATCGGTGACCACCGGTGCGTCGAGCACGGCAGAAGGGCCTTTTGCCGTTGCTGTGCTGACATTGGCAACGCCAGTCAGTTGGTCGCGCTTGGCCTCGACCTGCACGCGAACCTGTTCTGTGGAAGTTGCAGTGTTGGTTGCAGAACCAGAGTCCGCCAAGGCAGACAAACTATGGGCGCAGAGCAGCACTGCGCTGAAAACAGACAGCATGGGTCTGGTCATCGATTAAATCTCGATTAATGGTTTGAGGAAAATAAACAAACGCGGTTGCGGCGATCAGCCGAACGTTAAGTCCAGCGCCAGGATTAAAAGTTCACTGACGAATAGAATATTTGTCTAAATGTTTTTATTAAATGGTGGCACTTGGCCTTAACCGCTGTTTTTTCCTGTTTTTCCGAGCTTTTGTCGGCTGTTAATAAAGGTTTTAACGTGATTTCTTGGTGAAAAATGCTAACAAAAATAGATTTAATTGATTTTAAATTCATTTTTATGGTGGTAAATCAGTTAAAAATTGCTATTTAGTAAACCTAATTGCAGTTAGGTTTAGCGTTCTGGTAAGCTTTGATCACTGTGGATAGTTGGTGTTTTTATTGGTGAACTTCTTCTGTTTAATTTTTTTTATAAAAGGTTATCGCTGTTTTCAGGCGCTTTGTGAATTAAAGAGTTTTTTGTCCAGCTGCGATAATTAATATCTAAAGTCTCGGTTTGCCACGCGGGCATGTGATCGTGCGCATGCGATGTAAAAGTCTGCGCATTAAGATTTTTGTTTGTGGCAGAAGAGCATCTTTTCTTCGACTTATTCTTCAGATGCCTTCGCTTATGCCGTCCCCCCTTGCTGAATCCCCCCGACTGATAGCCGTAGATGACCGATACAGGGTTGACCTCGCGGTACTGACTGCCGTCCGGGCGCTGAATCTTGCAGGCTCAAGAAAGCTCACGTTCGGCCAGATTTACACCCGACTGATTCGCTCCCAGGCACGCGTTCCAACGATCACGGAGTGCGTAGTGGCTGTGGATTTATTGGTAAAGGAGGGGCTGCTGGTGTCGGAGCGGGTGCTGGATGAGGATCCGGCGTTTCCGTACACACAGCACATCATCAGTGGGCTGACCGAGATTAGCGCAGCCCTGCTGATTTAGGAGAGGTCAACAAAAGAGTGTCAGCGACGGCCAGCGTTGCTCAAGACGTCGTGTAGTTTGTTTCTCAGATCGATCTCGTTAAACGGCTTTTGTACCACCGCGGAGCCAGTGAGGCCCAACACGTCGGTATCGGCATAGCCAGTGACAAACAGCACGGGCAGGGCGGGATACTTCTTATGGATCAGGCTGGCCAGCTCGCCGCCGGTCATGCCCGGCATTGCGAAATCAGTCAGCACCAGATCAACGCTCGGGTCCAGCATCGACAGCGCCATCGCACCGTCCTTGGCCTGTTTGACCTTGTACTCCATGGACTCGAGCATCTGTACGGTCACGGCCCGAACCTCAGGGTCATCATCTACCAGCAAAATCGTGTGTGAACCACCCACCCGCGCCGGAGCCTGATTCGGGTTCTTTTCTTCCGGCAGGACAGCAGGTTTATCCACGCTGGGCAGATAGACCAGAACTCGGGTGCCGACGCCCAGTTCGCTTTCAATCATCACGCCGCCGCCAGACTGCTTGGCGAAACCAAACACCTGAGCCAGGCCAAGACCTGAACCTTTGCCGACGTCTTTGGTGGTGTAGAACGGCTCGAACGCGCGCAGCAAGGTTTCGGGGCTCATGCCGCTGCCCGAGTCGCGGATGGCCAGCACCACATATTTGCCGGGCTCCGGGTCCTCGGGACGGACCGCAGGTTGAGTGATTTCCGCGTTGAACGTGGAAAAGCACAGCGACCCACCCATGGACATGGCGTCTCGCGCATTGATCGCGAGATTGAGAATAATCATCTCGGTCTGGGTCGGATCGCCCATGGCGTACCACAGATCACTGGCCAGATCGGTCTCGATCCAGATGCTGCCGCCCAGTGCGCGACCGAGAAGGGTGCCCATGCCGCGAATAGTGTCGTTGAGATTGATCGCTGTGGGTTGCAAGCGTTGGCGTCGAGAGAACGACAGCAATTGGGCAGTGAGTCTGGCACCGCGCTCGCCAGCATCCTTGACGTTCTGCAAGCGCTTGACGGTCTTGTCCAGCGTGCCGCGTTCGATATCCCGGATCGCGAAAGTGGTACTGGTCAGAATCACGGTCAGCAGGTTGTTGAAGTCATGCGCCACACCGGCAGTCAATTGGCCCACCACTTCGAGACGCTGCATTTGTTGCAGATCGGCTTCGATGCGTTCCCGCTCGCTTATCTGTGAGCGCAGGCGCTGGTTGGCTGCTGCCAGCTCATCAATGACCGCACGCTCTTCAGTGATGTCGCGAACGGCGGCATACATCAAGCCGTCCTCGGGCACGATGGTCCAGGACAGCCAGCGGTAATCACCTGACTTATGCTTCATCCGGTTGACGAAACGTGTCGATACATTGCCCTGAGCAATGCTTTCCAGCTCGTGGAGAGTGGTGTCGAAGTCTTCCGGATGGATCAACTCCCACAAGCGCATCTGGCTGATTTGCTCATGAGACCAGCCTAATGTCGCTTCCCAGGCCGGGTTGAACGATATAGGGGTCATGTCCAGTTGCAGCACGGCCAGCAGCTCTCTGGACAACTCCCAGATTCGATCCCGCTCACGGGTACGCTGCTCAATACGGGCGCCCAGCACTTCGTTCAGTTCAACGAGCTCCCGGGTCGCCTGCTTGCGCTCGGTGATGTCTTGCATGACGCCAGTGATACGCACACATTGGCCGTCTTCAAACACGGAGCGACCACTGGAGAACAGCCAGCGTGATCGGCCACCCGGCATCAGCGCGCGGTATTCGATCTGGTAGTCGGACTCCCTGGCGATGGCCGCACTGATCTTTGAGTCCAGGAGCGCGCGATCATCCGGATGGCAGCGCTCCAGAAGAAAAGGCAGGTTGACCACGGTGTTGGGCAGGATTTCATACAAGGCGTTACAGCGCTCATCCCAAAGCATACGGCCGGTGGATGGCTGAATTTCCCAGACGCCCATCATTGCTGCTTCGATGGCGAGTCTGGCCCGCACTTCGACGTCCTGAAGGGCGGTTTCCGCTGCACGGCGCTGAGTCCTTTCGCGTACTTCCGATACCGCTCGCCTGACGGCCTTGGGCAGCATCTTGAAGTTTTGCTTAAGGACGTAATCGACCGCACCCAGGCGCATCATTTCCACGGCCTGTTGCTCGCCGAAAATGCCTGAGAGAAAAATGAAGGGGGTTTCTGGCGCTAGTTGCTGGGCAATTTTCAGGACTTCTGCGCCGGAAGAACCCGGCAGCAGGAAGTCACACAGCACCACATCAAATACCTCCTGGCCCAGCGCCTGGGAGGCACCCTGGTGATTGTGCACCAGGGTCGAGTCAACTTTGATACCACTGGCCTCCAGGGACAAAAGGGTCAATTCCGCATCCTGCGGACTGTCTTCGATGAGGAGGATCTTTAATTCGTTCAGTGGCATTAAGTCTGACTGCGCTTAATCAATTTAGGGTCAGGAACTGGTACGACGCTGAGCTCTGACAGAACCTGGTGGTGGTTCGTTCAGAACGGCCCAGAAAATACCCAGATCGGAGATGGCACTGACGAACTCCTTGAATTCGACAGGCTTGACCACGTATGCGTTGACACCCAGTTCATAGGCGCGTGAAAGGTCCATTTCCTCGCGGGAGGAGGTGAGCATGACTACCGGAATGCTGCGCAAATCATCGGAATGGCGAATGGCGTCCAGTACCTGCAACCCGTCGACCTTGGGCAGTTTCAGGTCCAGAAGCAGGACCGCCGGATTACCGTCCACGCGATCGGCGTAAGCATTGCGGCGGAACAGGTAGTCAAGGGCTTCCGCGCCGTCGCGCAGAACGATCACTTCGTTGGCCAGTTGGCTGCGTTCGAGCGCAACCAGGGTCAGTTCCAGATCGTTGGGGTTGTCTTCAACCAGCAGAATTGGCTTGAGCATTATTTTTCCTTCGTACTCAGACGACTGGGTTCAGGTGTTTTGTAAGGAAGGGTGAAAGAGAACGTTGCTCCTTCGCCCAGAACGCCTTGCGCGTGAACGGTGCCGCCATGGCGCTCGATGATTCGTCGGACATTGGCCAGGCCAATGCCGGTGCCTTCGAACTCTTCCATCCGGTGCAAGCGCTGGAAGACCCCAAACAATTTGTCGGCGTATTGCATATCGAAGCCCACGCCGTTATCACGAACGCTGACGACAACACCTTGAGACTCCTGAACCGCAGTTATTTCAATGACAGCAATGGTTTCATTGCGGGTGTATTTGATTGCGTTGGCGAGCAGGTTGCGCATCGCCAGGTGTAAAAAGGCCGGGTCGGCAATGATGATCGGCAAATTGCCCACCCGCCACTCGATGGTCCGGCCTTCGTAATCGGGCTGCATTTCTCGCTGGATCGATTCGACCATGGCCGTCAGGTTGACCTCTGACTGGCGCATGGCGGAGCGGCCCATCTGCGAGAAACTCAGCAGATTGTCCACCAGCGTACCGGCAAACTTGGCTGATTCACCGATGGTGTCGAGGAAGCGCTGGCCGCGGTGGGAGAGGTTGACCTCTTCCATGTCCTTGAGTAGTTCGGCATAACCTGCGATATGCCGAAGAGGCGCCCGCAAGTCGTGGGAAACGCTGTAGGAAAATGCTTCTAGTTCTTTATTGCTGCGCTTGAGCTCCATGGCCAGTTGCGCCATTTCTTCGGCTTTGCGTAACACGATGCCAAGAACGGCAAGACGCAGTTCCGCCACTCCTTCCAGCTCGGCGTCTTCCCAGGGAGACGAATATCCTTCGACATTCTGCTTCCACAGCTCGAAGCTCAGGCGGGGGCTCAGTGCTCCGTTTTTATCCACGGCTTTCTCGGGTTTTCCTGCCCAGTGAACAACCCGGGCCTGTTCTGGTTTGAACCAGATCAGGTAGTTTGAATGCAGTTCGGAAATCGACACTGCCAGCACGCCACTCACTGACTTGGCCAGGCCCGGGATTGGTGCTATATCGAGGCTGACGTTGTTGGTGTGAAAGACATTGGGTCCGCCACGTTCGGCCAGCCACTCGGCAAGTGCCTGAACATGGCGCTCTGCAGGCGTCTGACCGAACAAGTGGCACTCTTCCTCGGAAACCACGGCTGCGCCGCAAGCACCCACGAACCTGATGAATGTGTCTGACAGGGATTGCAGGCCCTTGAACACGCTGTCGTGGTCGGCCATTGCCGCCAGCATGTGAACGATGTCCTTGCGCAGGCTCAGCATGCGATGGCTACGCAGGTGAGCCTCTTTGGTTTCCACTTGCAACGACAAGACCCGGCCAAGCAGCTCGCAGGCTGAGCGTGTCTGGAAACTGACAGGGTGCGGCGTGGGGTTGTGGCAGGAAATCAGGCCCCACAATTCACCATCAACCACAATCGAGATGGACATGGAGGCGCCAGTGCCCATATTGCGCATGTACTGCAAGTGGACCGGGGAGACGCTGCGCAATGTCGCGTAACTCAGGTCGAGAGGGCGCTGTGTCTTCGGGTTGGTGCCGGGAATGATCGCTGACGGGGTGTAGTTCGAATCGGCAATAATCCGGATGCGGTTGAGGCAATACAGTTCACGTGCCTGAGCCGGAATATCCGACGCCGGGAAACACAGGCCCAGATAGCTGGGCATGTCCGCGTCAGCCAGCTCGGCATTGACCACACCGTTACCGGCCTCATCGAAACGGTAAGAGTTAACACGTCCGAAGCCGGTGATGCGCTTGATAAAACGGACCGAGCGTTCACACAGCTCGTCGACGCTTTCTTCTTCACGCATCTGGCTGATGAACGCACGCACCAGTGGATACAACTTGCCATGCGCCGTTACGGTGTCGCCGGCCGGTTCGAACTCGGCAATCAGCACGCCTTCGTGACGGTGCAACATCATGGCTACGTGTTGACCGGCACGATCACCCTTGAGAAAGGTGACGTCACCCACGTGGTAAGGCTGCGCCTCATCTTCATCCAGCTCACCCAACTGCCCGACGAATGCCGAGCCATCTTTGACCAGGGAATCAAGGTGGCTGCCCAGCAACACGTCATGATCGAGATTCAGCCACTGGGCAATGTTTTCGCTGATCTGAACGATCGTCATCCCGGGTTCATCAATAACGATGAGGAACCCTTGAGGCTGAATGCTACCCGGCGTGCGAATGGGTTCGCGCGCGCAGTTATCAATGGCAGCCTGCAGAGATGCATGAGTGTCGATCGCGGTCAAAACTTTCCCCTTTGAAGGCTTTTGAGACGGTAGGCACAGGCTCAGGTGATGAGCTGAAGAAGGCCGAATAGCATTCGTCCCGAAAATCCGATGACACAGTATCAAATTATTGATGGCCACACTGTGGCCGTTGACACGTTGTCGGATAATTGGAGGGGAAATTTACATTTGATTGCTCAGTTTTCAGGTTGAGCTTTTGGTTTACCGTGTTTAGCCCGGTAGGCTGAGTTATTGAGGGGCAATTATCTTCAGCCAAGGCCAGCGACATTGATAGCTGGCCGCCTTTTTCAAAAACATTTCGGGATGAGCGTAATTCGGGTTGATTCGCAGAATGCCTTGCTCCAGTTCGGCAAGGCCATGCGAGGCATAGACTTCATGCGTTTCGATATCCAGACCAATACACGTCGCAGCAACAAGAAATCGGTCAATCCCCTGTCTGGCTGAGTGGAGTTGTGAATAAGGATAGCCAAATCGCTCACTGAACCAGAGATGCACGCGCGCCTGATTCCTGAGCTCGACGTTTACACCCAGATCCTGAAACAGTTGCGCTGCTGCCTTGATGACTTCGTTTTCTGCCTCCCACGACAAATCTTCATCAAAGTAAAACACGTCGTAATCATTCACACCCCAGGCAGGCGGCTGACCGGCTTGTTGATTCCATACCGCCTGAAAAATGCATCCCGCGGTGAGCATGCATTGGCTGAGGCCCAATGCAGGCAGCCGGGTGATTATTTCGGCATTGAGCGGGTTGGACATCGCGATGTCGATCAGTCGGTTTGCGGTCAGTGTCATGGGATTCCTTATTCTCAATCACAGCGATGTTAATCAATCACCGCCCTTCATGCGTCGGGCAATCAGGTAGACCCCCAGGCCGGCCAGGGCCGTTGCAGCTCCGATATACCCGGTGCTCGTCCAGCCCAGCCCGGCGGTGATAGCCATCCCGCCAAACCATGGGCCCAGCGCATTGGCAAGGTTGAACGCGGCATGGTTGGACGCTGCCGCCAGGCTGGGTGCTTCGTGGGCAATGTCCATCAAGCGGATCTGAAGTGGTGCCGCCAGTGCGACCATCGTTCCGACAAGGCCGATACCCAGCATGACGCCCCACAAAGAGCCCGCTGCAAACGGGAAAAACAGCAGGACTGCCATTGACCATACAAGTAGCAGACCCACCGCGCGAAATTGCATGCGGTCGAACAGCTTGCCGCCGACGATGTTGCCAATGATGCCGCCAACCCCGAACGCTGCCAGACCAAATGGAATCCACTGCGGCGTAACCCGGGTCACCTCCAGCATCGTCGGTGCCAGATAGCTGAACACGCAGAACATTCCGGCAAAACCAATCGCCCCAATCGCAAGGGCCATCCAGACCTGCGGTTTCTTGAACGCGAGGAGCTCCTTGCGAGGATCGCTGCGCGGTTCATCGCGGCGATCAGGCACGAAGCGCCAGACCAACCCAATCGTGCAAAGCGCGATAGCCCCTACCAGGGCAAATGCAGATCGCCAGCCGAAGAATTGACCGAGAAAAGTAGCGATCGGGTTACCCAGCAACATCGCCAGGGTCAGGCCCATCATCACCCTTGCTACCGCGCCCGCACGTTTATTGGAGGGCACCATGCTCGAAGCCACCACCGCAGCAATGCCGAAATAGGCGCCATGGGGCAGGCCGCTGATAAAACGAAAGGCAATCAGGCTGCCAAATGTAGGAGTAAACGCAGTCGCCAGGTTGCCCAGAGCGTACAGCGCCATTAGCAATAACAGCAGATGTTTACGGAGCAGTTTGGCGCCCAGAATCGCCAGCAACGGCGCTCCAACCATCACCCCTAGCGCATAGGCACTGATGGCGTGGCCCACTTGCGGTTCGCTCAATTGCAGGTTGTTGGCGATATCGGGCATCAGCCCCATGATCGCGAACTCGCCAGTACCGATAGCAAAGGCGCCAACAGCCATGGCGGCTTCCATTTTGGCTGCGGAGCGCGCGGGCAGCACTTGCCCGGATGGTTGCTGAATAGACATGCGTGTTCAAATCTCAAAAGGTGACAGGAGTTGCATCGCTGATTCCAGGTAAATATCAGCGAGAGGGTCTAGAGCGCTTATTGACGGTAGAGTTCAGCTGATCTCGGCATTGCCGCAGCCACACTTTACGCATGGCTGTTTTTCCCAGCCATGCGTGTAGTTACAACAAATCCGTCGCAGAAAATATCTGCCGCCGTCGGCAGGCCAACTCACCAGCTCGAAGGCACATCCCAGGCGACCAGGCCGTTATTACAACGTCCCCACAGGCGCTCCCCGGATGGGCTCCATTGCAGTTGCTCAAACTCATTGCATCCTGAGGCTTCAGTTCCCAGTGTGATTGAGCGACCGTTTTCCAGGTTCCATAGCACTGCAGAGTTTTTGCCACCGCTGCCGAGGGCCAGCAGGCGGCCGTTGGGCGAACCCACCGCAGTTTTGAGCGAGTCCCGTCCGGGCAAGGTCAGTGAATAGCGCACCTTGCCACTGGCAATGTCGACAACGTGCATACCGGGATTGACCTGCTTCCCTTCATCCAATACAAAGCCGACCGCGATCCATCCACCTTTGACGGAACCAAAAGGCGCAGGGTCCCAGGGTGCCATGCCAGTGTCATCGTTGCGGTCCACATCGCCCAATCGGCGCGGCAACTTCACCACGCGCAACACCTTGCCGGTTTTACCATCGAGTTCGGCAAGGCCGTAAACGTCTTCGACCCATGTGTTGGGCATGAAGCCGTCCCAGCTTACAGGCTTGATCAGGCTATTGCCGCGCAGGGAACCTTTCATCATGTCCTGGCGCGGGGAGGCAAAGCGCAACGTGTAATTCCAGGGCGTACCGTCGCCAGCGGGTTGCGCGTTGGCTTGCCAGACATTGAGCGTGTCGCGCCCCCCGCTAAGGCTGTGGTCATAGGGTAACGGCACGCCGTTTCCATCGTGGAAATACTTTATGTAGTCGTCCGGTTTGGTCGTTTTTTCGAAGGCCATGGGGTGCTTGAACAGAGAACCGGTCTTAGCGTCAAAGCGCACAATGAGCCCGCCCGTCGTCAGATACCCCGATTGCCCAGTCGCATCGCGCGACAGCTGCCACTGGTGCGACTTTTCCTCCGTCGAGGTCCATAGTTCCCGCAGCTCACCGCCGGCGTCAGGCGACCAGCGCATCAATGCGCGCGGGTAGCTACGGATGATCAGAACACTGCCATCGCCCAAGACGATGAAGTTGTCCGGGGACTTAATGGACATGACCGCTTTCGCCTCGAGTACCTTCGCTTTGGTGTCCGGCAGGGTGAGCTTCGGCTCGGTTACAAAAGAGATTGGCCTGGAGGGCGCGCGCCATTGGTCCGGGCTTGCACCCAGTTCCACGTTAGCGTTGGGCAGCTTGCTCAACGCATCGAATACCGGGCTGAACACCTCACCTGGCACGATGCTGCGATGCAGGGTTTTGGGCGCGGAGGGGTGAAAAATGTCGAGCTCGGCCAGCTCGCGCATCCGGCCGAAGAACCCGGCGTCGGGATTCGGATACTCATCATTTCGCGTCAAATAGACCACGGTTGCGGGGCGACCCAAAACAGGGTCAAGCTGCATCACGCGGGCAATGACACGACCGCTGCTGCGGCCTGTTGCTCCATACTTATGCTCAGCGCTGCCGACCCAGGATTTATACTGTTCGGTCAGCGGGGCCATGCGCTTGCTGCCTGATTGAAAGCGTATAGTCCGTTCAATAAGGGCAATACGCTCGGGTATCTCTGATTCAGCCAGAGCGCCGTCGCGTACGTCTTGTTGCAGCTTGGGTAGATCGAACTGTCGGACCAGTTCCCGTACAAGATCAGGACGGCGCGTCAACAGCACATTGCCCCATTCATCCTCCAGTTTGGACAACGGCTCGACACCGGACCGCTCGTCCAGGCGCCCCAGGGGTCGCAACGCAGAGATGACTTGCGGCAGTACCTGGTTGAAGGGCAGGGCAACGACGATGTGCACCTCAGCAAGCCTGCGCCCATCTTTCGCCAGCTCCGACGATTGCAACGCCGATGGAAGCCCTTTGTCGACGTCCTCGGCAGCGCTTGGCTGGATTTGCCAGCCATGGGGTAACGCTGCGGCATTATTCATACCGCTATAACCGATCGCCGCAGCCCATAACGCATACTTCCAGAATCCTGCGCATTTCATGTGTTGTACTTCCCTGGTATTCCGGCGTTGTTGCCAGCTTCGGACACTGCTATTCAGTTAAAAATATATTCGGGTTCGTGAGCAGAAAAATCGGCAGTCAATACGGCAAGCGCTGTCAGGCATCATGCAGAGTGACTTCCTTGATTGGCCAGGACTTAGTTTGTCGGTACGTGGGAAAGTGCCGCAGTCTGGATTATCCTTCGCGATTTGAAATGAGTTTACAAGGACGTCCATGATCCCGATTAATCCGCTGGCCATGATGATCGGTTCCATGATCTTCATCTTTTCCCAGGTTTTTCTCTGGCTGCTAATAGCCGGCCTGCTGGCTTTTCTTATCCCTCGTTACAGACGCTCCATGCTGGCGCGGCCCTGGCTGTTCGGCTTGACGTTCGTAGTGCTGGCGGCCGCCAGCGTGCCCTACGTCAATATCGGGGTTACCCAATGGCTTGACTGGCGCGCACATAACCCGCGTCTGGAGCGTGAAGAGGTGCTGGGCGATCTGGTGCTGCCGACTGGCACGCAGGTCCAACTGGAAGACGTCAAACCCTTTAACGACCTGAGCGGTACTCCGCGGCCTTACGGCATGCAGAGCCTCAAGCACGCCGACTTCGAACGCAAGCCCGGTAACATCATGGGCATACCTGTGCATTGGCTCGAGCTGTGGCAGGACCATGGTTCGGCGACGGTGGAAATATTGGCGGCTACCGACTTGCAAGGCTGGAGGTGTGAGCCGGGCAAGGTCGAGTTCCGCTTCCCATCCGGCGCTCATTTCAAGTTCTCCGAATGGCGTTTGAACCGCTGCACGCTGGCGCCAGGCAGCAAGCAGGGAGGCATTGTCTGGCCGGGATCGTTGACGGTCTCTTCCGACTCGGGCGATAGCTGGGAGCTGAGGACGGACACGCCGACGCGCCTGCTGGGACTGGAACTGAGATGGCTGAGCATGCTCCTGAACAAGCCTGACGGTGAGGTGCTCAAGTGGAGCGGTGAATTGAACAGTGCAGCCGATTTCGGCCCTGTTCACTATCCTGTAGGCGCTCAAGTCAGCAGTTTTCAAGGCTACCTGCTCTTCAGCCCGCCACCTGAGGCGCAGGCCCTGGATCGGCGCACGGGAAAGCCCATCGAGTCTGATCATTCTGTTATGCAGAGTGCTGATGGGAAGGTTCTGGATGTGCGCCCGAATGGCGAAGTGGGTGTGTGGTTTTATGATGAGATTGTGGTTCCTTGATTCAGGGGGGGGGCATGGCCGTCGAAGGTTCTATCAAGTTCGGATCGGTTATGGAAAACGCATAATGTTCGCGACAGGAATGTGCTATTCGCAGTAGGTTTGGGCACTGGAAATCCCGGCTTATGGATACCGGGCTGTGCCTTGATGGCGGCAGGGTGTTTTAAAACAATCAATTGTCGGGACTGGCGGGAAGGAACATCGGTTAAAGCTTCCGGGCGAGGTCAACCAGACTGAGAGTGGCTGGCGCCAAAAAACATTGGCGCTTGGCTTTTCAGGCGAATTCAGTAAGATTGCGTTTTTGGATCCAATAAGGATCTATCACCTACTCAAGCAAGCCATTGCGATCAGCGATAGCTCACCCATTCGGGCAAAGTGCTGAAAGGAAGTCCACCAGTATGATGCCCGACCAAGCTTTACGTGTTACCCGCTGGATGCCCTGCCTCTCGATCACTACTGTGATTCTGGGTTCGATATTTGCACTCTATTTGCTGCAAAAGCCTAGCTCCTCCTTCGTCCCATCGTATTTGCTCTCGTTCGCCGTGATGTGGTTTACCAACCTGGTTTCAATGATGCTGAACGTTATTTACTGGTCTGTCCGCCGAGGGCCGAAATGGCTTTCGGTCACGCTGCTGATTCAAGCAGGGATGTGTTTAGCCACTTTTGTTGTATCCCTCTTCGGGGGGTATTTCTTCGGCTGAGCGGTTGCAATCCGGAACGGGTAAGTAGCAGTCACACTGCCATGAACGCAAAGGCTATGAACATCCAGGTTGCTGCAAGTGAAAGCTTTATCTCTTGCGGCAATTGACTTTAGTGGCGTGAGCCACGCCGCAGCGATGATTCGTTGTTTGGGCAAAGCTAATTGGAAAGGATATACATCGGTATGATATCCCACGGCGTTTTACGTTTTACCCGCTGGATTGCCTGCCTCTCGATCACTACTGTGATTCTGGGTACGATATTCGCACTCTATGTACTGCAATTGCCTAGCTCTGCCTTCGTCCCGTCGTCTCTCTTCTCGTTCGCCGTCATGTGGCTCACCAACCTGATTTCAATGGCGATGAACGCTATTTACTGGTTTGTCCGCCGAGGGCCGAAAGGGCTCTCGGTGACGCTGCTGATTCAAGCAGGGCTAACGGTAGCCGGGTTTCTTGCACTGAGGTATCCGAATTATTTATTCGGCTGACCGGTTTCACTCCGGCTCGGGCGATTAGCAGTCAAGAAACACAGCGTCGTGCGACGGGGATAGATATTGATGAAAAATTTCTGATCCAGGGATCACGTCGCTAAAGAATACGCTTCACGATAATCAGAAAGTCATCAGAGAAAATATGAAATTTTTATCGGTTTTTACGCTGGTTATGGTGGCGATCCTTTCAGGCTGTGACAAAAAATTAGAAGACTTTAACCACCTTCCTGCCTTGTATGGCAGTTCAGACCAGTTGTCAGTTAATAAACAGTTACTGGCGGAGTTTAAAGATAAGAATTTTGTTTGCCGTAGTGAGACGGATTTTTTGCCGAAAGAGTCCACCGCAGCTGCGCAGGCTTTCAGGCAACTCGTGGAGTACGCCTCGCAAGGGGACCAAACCGAAAACTTCTGGAGGGACAAAGAGCATAAAAAAAAGCGTGAGGATTTGCTCGCTGTCGCCATAAAGGAGGGGAGTTGGAAAGCCAAATATCTCGACAGTGTCTGGTCGCTGCGTTATCCGGCCAGCCCCGAAAAAGCTGCCGCAGCGTCAGATACAATCAACGAATTTGTTCAACAGGGTGTACCAATTGTAGTCTCTGCCTATGGAGCCTCCCTTTATGGCCGGGACTACGACGCCATGTACAAGCTGCTTTCTGACGCCGTTGATCGCGGCAGCCCGCAGGCGATGGCATCGGTCGGGGGAAATATCGTCCCGCAGGCGAAAGAGCTTCATCCTGTTGGCAAACAGATGCTTGAGTGCGCGGTAAAACAGGGTTATGCCCCGGCCTACGCGAGTCTGGGGCAGTTGGCCTGGATGGAAGGGCGTCGTCTGGATGCCTACCGCTTGTGGGAAAAGGGCGTTAATGAAGGATGTGCGGATTGCAGCGAGAGACTTGAGTACATTGGACGGGTGCGACCGGGCTATACGTATGCAACGCCGATGCTGGATTTGGTTCCGGAGCTCGCAGTAATTAACGCATTCTACGAGCACAATCTCTTCTACGAACTGAGTGGGCTCAGTGACTTCGAGCGCCCGCTTCCTAAAGAACTCGCCTTTCATCTGGATGACAAAGAACTCCTTAAGTTGCTGGAATTAGAGCAACGTGCTCAGCAGTGAACTGATTACCCATTGTCGGGTGCAGAAACATGCTGTCTGCACCGGAATCAATGCGCTGCAAATAACCCCAGCCCAACCTTACTGATGTCTAAATTGGCGTAATACAGACTATGACAATCATATTTAAATCAGTGTGCCGTTTTGCCGTGTTCGCTGCTGTTGCAGCGCTTCTTTCAGGCTGCGTGTCAGAGCTCATCAGTGCCAGGCAGCAGGCGCTCGATCTTCCGTTGCAGATCACCATTCGGGTACTCGATGAAAATGGTCAGCCCATTCCCGATACGGTCGCACTCGCCATACAGCCCCTCAACGTGGGAGAGAAACTGTTCTGTATTAACTTTTATGGTGGAAGCTGCGCGACGTTCTGGAACATGCACGTTTTCAAAGGGGAGGTCGGCCCTGATGGTGAGGAGACCTTTCCAATAAAGTACGCGACCAGTCTGACCGTCCAGGTGGCCCTTCCTTGCTCCGACCCCAAAGGAAATCGCAGGTACTTCACCCGGCATATCAAATGGAGTGACCTTTCAACGCAGCGAGTATTCATCATGGACGGTGATTGGGATCCTGCAAAGGGATACTACGTAGGCTCTCTACCTTGCTCCACAACCACGCCGCCGCTTAGGGGCTGGGATGATTATTATTGATGCAACTCCATCTGCCTACGGGGAATGACCATCTGGAGTATCGTCTTCATTCATCGCATCATGCCAACATGGTGCGAAAGTGGATGCCGCTCGGTGATCAGCTAGCAGTGATGGCTTTTTGTAATTCCCCGGTTGAACCTGGCCGATATATTCCAGTCTGTATGCGTGATTCGTAATTCTCCGACTTCAAGGACGACCACCGTTATGCCTTTCTCAGCTTTTGATCGCCTCAATAAACTTGCAGCTGTATGTGTTCTGCTTGGCACAATAATGGCGTTACCAGGTTGTGATAATTCTAATTCGTCCGGCAACTCCCAGGCTCCTGCCACCACTGAGGCGGAATCCGCTCAAGCCGTAGAGCAGCAAAAATTCAACTTGTATGTGAAGGCTTACAACCGCTTGCTGGACGACACTTTTGGGCTGCTTGGAACCATCAGGTTATACGGCGAGATGGAACTTGATCGAGCCAAACCGACTGACATGTTCCATGCTCCGACGTCCAACAGCCATTACACGGATGCCATCAATGCGCTGAAGCAGGGCCGTGCGCTATCTGCCGCAGGCTCGGAAGATGCGGACGCGGCCGCTGATGCTTTACTGAAAACCTTGCCTGTTGTCGTTACACGCATCGATGAGATCGCGCCTTACTTTAACGGTGGCGCCTATCGAGAGGATAAGCTGGCGAAGGGCAGAGCCCAGGACCCGGCGACTCGAGCAGCGTTCCAGGACGCCATGGACAGCCTGGGGCAGATGGATCAAGCACTGTCGACTCATCAACGGCGAGTCCAGGCAGAAGAGGCTGAAGTTCTTCGCAAAGAAGGCAACATGCCGGCTTACTATACGCTCAATAGCCTGATGCTCGGGACCGATATGGTAAATGCCATGAGCCAGAAGGACGTGGCGAAGGCCGACACCATCGTGCCGAACCTGGAGGCTTCACTGGAAGAATTGCGCAAGTCGCTGATCGACTACAAGGATCCTGTGGCCAAGAGCAGTATGAGCATTGTGCAAAGTGCGTTGACCAACTCCATCGGTTTCATGCGGCAATACAAAGAGCTTAAACATGACTCTTCTATCAAAGCGATGATGGACTCCTACAACGCAGCAGTGGGTGCAGCAAACAATCTGCGATAGTTCCAGTCCACGGCAGCAGAAGCGCGCGCTTTGATGTTTGGCGTGTCTCTTCTGGGAGAGTCGCCGGGCGGAGTACGCTCAACTCAGCGGCGGTATTCTCATAGTAGAACTGCGCTGAAGAGTCTCTTCAGCGCGCTCAGCCAGTTCGTGCGCTTCAAGCGCTGCCGTCGAGGCCATGCATATGGGCAACCACCTGCATAAAGACCCAGGCATCTCCTTTTTCGTAGGTCTCCAGCGCTTCGCTGCCGCCGAGAAACGGGTAGGGCTTCGGGATGTAGACCTGATCTTCAGCAAGGGGGCCCAGATGCTGAAATAATTCGGCGACGTGATCCGACCTCAGGACGTGCAGATCGAACCCCGGTTCTTTCAGTATCTCGGTTTCAAACTCTTCGACTGACTCAAAACTTCCATACGACTTTGCTGCGCGCTTGAAAGGGTGCAGGACGATATAGTCCTGGTCGTCCGGGCTGCGAAGGAAGAAATGACCGAGGCTTGAGTAACCGACAACCTCAGTGTGGTCCGGGAAGCTGGGTGCCCATGCACTCAGATCGCTTGAGGGGCGAGCCGAAAAGAGTGTGTAGAGAACTGGTTCGGATGGCTTTCCGAATATTTTAGAGAAAAGTCCCAAGTGGAAACCTCAAGTCGGGCGGATCATCTCAAGAACGCGCCTGTGAATTTTTGTGGTCGTCACTATTGAGAGCCACACTCGATTTAGCGGATTACTTCAGATCTCATGTCTCGCGTGATGACTTTCACACCGTTCCAGTCGGAGCCGGAACCGTTCAATGATAAAAGACAGTCCTTAATATGCTGACCGCCTATACCAAGTATATGCCAGACGAAGTTACCATAGTGTGTAGGGCAGTGGAATCAATGTGTGGTGACGTGTTGAATACGGTCGCGGCCCCTACCCAATGATGAGAGGGTGGAGTTCTTTCAGTAGGCTGATGAGGTGTGCATGAAGGCAGTCAGGGTGTTGATACGAGTTTTTCTGTATGGAATTTTTGTCTTTTGCCTACTCACCTATACGTTTATGCAAGGGTCAGAGTATGACTGGATGGGGCCCGATTACGTTATAGAGGATAATTCGAATGACAGGGGGCCTATAAGATTTCTAGCGGTGGCAATTGCCTTATTCACTCAGTTTTTGATTTATGTGAGCTGTTCCAGGAAAGAAGCCGCAATGACTGTTGTATTGCTTGCGGTTGTGGTTGGTGTTTATTGGTGATCGGTATGCCCGCCTGATAGATAGGCGGATTTGCAGTCCCTTTCCATCCTCCTGAAACTATCCCGCACTCCCTCCGCCAGCATGGGGTAGCAGCCCCATGCAAATCGTGCAGACCTGTCTCTCTGACTAGTACAGCCACGTGCGGTGCTCCGGCAGTTTAAGACAATTATTCAGCCGTGCCCTGGCGCCATTCCACCTCAAAGCGATAGTTGACATCCACCTTACTGGCATCTACCGGCAGCTCGGTCTTGGTCAGCACAAACTCGAAGGCTGGCTCGAAGTATCCATCGCGCAGGATTTCACCCGCCAGTATCTCCACTTCATACCAGCCATTCTCGACTTCAATCGTCGGTCTGTTGGGTTGCTGATAACGCTCGAGCAACTCATGGAGGTTGTCCTCCGTGAACGCCTGCAGAATGCGCCACGTATACAGATGGATGCGGCCGTGCTCCACACGCAATGAATAACCGCGGCGCCGATGCTGGATGCGGTCTTCGTACCGGGGCATTTCTGGTTCGGTACCTGCCAGCGTGAAGACAATCGTATAAGGATGGTTTTCCACTCCGATGAGCGGGATGAGGACGCCTTCAAGAACGGCCTTGTCGCCGCTTTCATTGGAAACAAACTCGCTGGCCAGGTCATCGGGAAGTTGATGCTCTTGCTTGAAACGTTTGAGCAGTTGCAAGTCACTCAGCAGGAAGTAGTCAATCAGGTCATTGAGAACTTCGGAAAACATATATTGCATGTGCAGGTATCCTTAACGTCACAGCGCGAAATGAAAAATTTGCCAGGTATTGGCGAGTCCGTTTCTCTCATTGCCCTCATCTAACCTTTTCTACGCTGAGTCCACCGGTCAGATGATTTGGAGCCTGGTTGTGGTGGGGGCGTGGTTGGGCGCAATCACCCGGAGATCGCATTCATTGATCATAACCTGCTGTGGTGCAGGCTTCCTGAGGTAATGATCCAGGGAGTCGCAGACCGAGTAGCCTCCACTCATGGTGTCACCCGTCGCAATTTCCTGCACATGAGATTGACTGCACGTCGCCAAGATCGTTAACTGTATGCATGTACAGTCATTCTTCGCAGGGTCAGTCTCATGAGTATTACTATCCTTGGTCCGATATCAGCCGGGGGCGAAAAGCTCCCGCTTTATTCCTTTCAGGCATCTGCAGGCTTGCCGTCGCTGGCTGCCGATCACATCGAAAAGCACATCTCGCTGGATGAATTGTTCGACATCCCGACACCCGATCTGTACATGGTGAAAATTGAGGAGGACAGCATGCAGGGGGTGGGGATTTTCTCCGGAGATCTTCTGATCGTAGATCGCAGTCTTTACGCGGAACATGGCGACATCGTGATCGCAGCCCTCAATGCTGAACCCGTGTGCAAGCGGCTGCACATGCGTGAGAACACATGCATGCTCACCTCGGAAAACAGCAAATATCCACCACGGCACGTGATGGAATGCGACGACCTGGTGATCTGGGGGGTGGTGAAGCACAGCGTGCGCGTTCATGGCAAATTGTGAGCCTGTGTTTCGCTGATCGAATGCTCACGGAAGGATTAGAAAATGAGTGAAGCAGAGTCTGATCTGAAATTTGACGTATTGCTCGACCGCGTGCTCTCTCACTGGCCTGATTCTATTGATGTAACTCAAATAATCGTGGCTGGGGATCGTCAGGATTTGTATGTTGTCTCGGGCCTGGGACGACTAGGCGATTCGATTGTTGAGGCGTTAGAAGGCAGCGCCGATGCGGTTCTGTTGATCAGCCTCTGTGACGCACTGACATCAACTATCCGTTCTGCTGCGTTATATTTTATGGAAGTAAAGCCCGCGTCTCTGCGAGCCAGTACGGTTCGCCGGAACTTTGAGGATCGCCTGCATCGAGCCGCGACCAATCCTGACCTTGGATGGACGGAAGAAGATGTTCTGCTAATAAATCGCTATTTTGCAGTGAGCCTCAAATAGGCTGCCTTCAAATCACTTGGTGTACGACCTACCTTTTTTGCTTAGGCGAATATCCATCGGCCAGCCACTGCAGTTCACTATTGGGCATTCTTGGGCGTGGCCGCGCTGTTTGAGTTGCCTTACCCGACGAAGGATGTGAGGCCGGTTACTAACTCGATTCCTTACAGCCCGCACTCCTTGGTAACAGGCTCTATGACGAGAGAAGCAGGCGCCTTTCCGGTCTTGATGTCTACCACTTCCAAATAGCATCCAGACTTGGGCGCCGAGTGGGTAATCTGATAGGTCGCTCCAGCTTCAGGGATGAAGCTACTGATGTTCATGCAACTCCTTTGAATAAGCGACGGGTCGGTAGCTTCGCGCTGCTTGGTACCGCTACTGAGAGCGTTGAGGTAGATACGCCTGTCAGGCTCTACCAAAAATTGATTCTTTTCGCTCTCTGACTGTGAAACACGGCCCAACACACCGGTATTTTTTGTGTCCTGGCAATGGCCGTCGTGATAAGCCCAGTATGCCTGGAAGCCACCGGACATAAGGTTGTTGTTGCCCCACTTGGCATCAAGGGTGGCGTGAGGTGCTGTCAGCGCCGGTTGCGGGTAGTGACCAACGCAGCCAGCGAGCAGGGCCGCACAACTCATTAAAAAGAATTTATTCATCAAACATCTCTCGCCAGCGGCCCGATACTTTGGTGCCGCCAACTCCGCTCAAGTTTTTGTAATTCGATATGCGCTATAGAGCACGTTCGGTCATGCAAAAAGTCCGTGGTTAATGCGGTCCAGTGTTTCTTCAGTAGCCACATAACCAGGTGTTGTGCCGGCCGCCTCCAGCGCGGTCAGGCCTCCGAATGCATTTTGAGCTTTGTTCAGCCAGTGGGTTGCCTTGTCCTTGTCGCCGAACACTTGCTCGGCAAGTACCACCAGTTTGCTCACGCGATACAGGCGATCGCCTTCTTCGGGGGAGAGTCGTTCGCCCTTGGTTCGACGGTGAAGGAGGGTGCGTGCGTCGATGATACCGACGCTCACTGCGTTGACACCATGTTGCGACAGATTGTCGATTGCTTCCAGCGATACGCCGCTGCGAATGAGCAAATCCATCGGTTGCCCGGGAATGCCCGCCATGAGCTCCAGTACCTGAAAGTCCAGATGGGTGATCATGCCTGTCTCCACTATTCGGCGATTTGGCTGTGATGATAGGGCAAGATGTCGGGCGTGGGGAAATGGATGATTCCACTGGAATCATGCTGTCGTTCCGTTATTGCGAGCTACCGAGCCAGTTCGACGTTGAATGCCGTCAGGCGACAAAAACAGGAATGCGAAGATAGATGTCGATATAGGGGGAGAGGGCACTGGGCAATGATCAGAAATCTGTGATTGCTGCAGTCTCGCGAAGGCCGCCCTTGGGCTGAACGGAGGAGGGAATTTTCATCATGCTTGACTCTAGAGGCAGCACTTAGACTGCGCAACGAGCTATAAAGGCTGCGCTTCAAAGTTCAGCAGGCAAGAAAAAGGGCGGTTTTTCCAGAGTCCTGCACTTCAATGACTAAATCATTGAATTCACAAAACCCTACAAAAAACGCCCAATTGCTTGTATCTATATGGCTCCACGACCTGGACTCGAACCAGGGACCCAGTGATTAACAGTCACTTGCTCTACCAACTGAGCTATCGCGGAATGAGCGCTATGTTACTGTTTCAATTGGATTAGTCAAGCGTGTGCCGAAAATATTTTTACTATTCAGTAGCTTGGAGAGGTGGGTTTCCAAAGGTGGGGGGCTTTGGCGTAGTGTAGTTGGCATGCTCCTTATGACTGACTTCCAGTGAGGTGAAAGAAGTGACTGCCAGCAAACGCCTTGAAACATTGTTTCCCACCCTTGAGCAAATCCCTGAGCAGTATCGTCCCGAGAAGGCCATCGAGCAGCGGGAGTATCTGGTCAACGGTACGCTGCAGCTCTGGCAGGGGCCGCTCGCGCCGGTGCGCAGTCCGGTGTGTCTCAGCGCTGCTGATGGTATCCAGTCGGTGATTCTTGGCAGTACGCCGTTGCTCGACTCGGCAACCGCGATGACTGCACTGGAGGCGGCTGTTCAGGCTTATGACCGAGGGCAGGGTGCATGGCCGACGATGCGGGTGGCCGAGCGCATTCAGCACGTCGAGGCATTTCTCAAGCGCATGCGAGAGCAGCGTGAGGCGGTGGTCAATTTGCTGATGTGGGAGATTGGCAAGAACCTCAAGGATTCCGAGAAAGAGTTTGACCGTACCTGCGATTACATCGTCGACACCATCAATGCCCTCAAGGAACTGGATCGTCGCTCCAGTCGTTTTGAGCTGGAGCAGGACACACTCGGTCAGATTCGACGCGTGCCTTTAGGCGTAACGCTGTGCATGGGACCTTACAATTATCCGCTGAACGAAACCTTCACCACGCTCATCCCGGCTCTGATCATGGGTAACACCGTCGTCTTCAAACCCGCCAAGTTTGGTGTGTTGCTGATTCGGCCATTGCTGGAGGCGTTCCGGGACAGTTTCCCGCCGGGCGTCATCAATGTGATCTACGGCAGCGGTCGAGAAACGGTCAGCGCCTTGATGGCCAGTGGCAAGATAGATGTGTTTGCGTTTATCGGGACCAATAAGGCAGCCAGTGATCTCAAGAAGCTGCACCCCAAGCCACATCGCTTGCGTGCTGCGCTGGGTCTGGATGCGAAGAATCCGGGCATCGTGTTGCCGGATGTGGATCTGGATAACGCTGTAAATGAGTCGATCACCGGATCGCTTTCCTTCAACGGGCAGCGCTGCACGGCGCTGAAGATTCTGTTTGTGCATGAGAGCCTGGTCGATAGCTTCCTGGAGAAGTTCCAGCAGAAACTTGCTCAACTGAAAGCTGGTATGCCATGGGAGCCAGGTGTATCGCTGACTCCATTACCTGAGCCGGGCAAGACCGATTACTTGAAAGGTTTGCTTGACGATGCGGTAAGCAAGGGCGCTCGCGTCGTCAATGAGGGTGGCGGGGAGGTCAATGAAACGTTCTTCTATCCGGCAGTGCTGTATCCCGTGACGTCGGCAATGCGGGTTTACCACGAAGAACAGTTCGGTCCGGTGGTTCCTGTTGTGCCGTATCGGGATATTGAGTCGGTCATTGATTACGTACTGGACTCGGATTTCGGTCAGCAACTGAGCATCTTTGGGAATGACTCTGCTCAGGTTGGGCGGCTGGTCGATGCTTTTGCCAATCAGGTAGGGCGCATCAACATCAACGCACAGTGTCAGCGCGGACCGGATCAATTCCCTTTCAATGGTCGCAAAAATTCGGCTGAAGGTACCTTGTCGGTTCACGACGCACTTCGTGTTTTCTCGATCCGCACGCTGGTCGCGACCAAATTTCAGGACACGAACAAAGCGCTGATCAGCGACATCATCCGCAATCGCGAGTCCAGTTTTCTCACCACTGACTATATTTTCTGACGGGTTGTTAGTGAGCTCGTCGGGAGCGATAAACGTAACGGCCTGACGAGCTCATGGTGAGTGACTAATTAAGTGCAGCTTTAATCGCTACACCAAAAAATTGACTTGATATGATTCGCTGCGTCAGTTCGATGCTGTAAAGTGTCCGGCGTTTTGATAGAGCGAACATGCTTGTCCGGCACCGGGAAATATAACGGTGCGTCGAACTCGTTCGTGTGCCATGGTGACGAGCGCTGATTTTTGTTCGAAGAAAATCTCTCCATACGGCAATCAACACCCTCATGTGCGGGCATTTCGCAGACTTTTCTGGCTCAGCGCAGGGGCGGTCCACATTAGCGTCCACTCCAACGCTAAGGTTTTTGAACATGTCATCGAGGCTCTGTAAAAATTACAGCCGTCCGTATTGCAGTAATTACACGTCAGTGGAAAAACATTCATCGAGCATGAAAAGTGGATCCAGTGATGAATGTTGGCAGGTGTGGCTTGTCGGGTCTGATTAATTACCGGTCGGCATCAAGAGCGAAAAGCTAATTTCTACACGACGTTCATATTAAGATCAGGCGGGCCGATAACGCCGTATTTGCTACCTTTGTTCATGTTGCTTGCGTGTGAGGCGGGCGGAGATTTTGTGATGATTGTTGACGACGGTGATGTCTTTGATCGGTTGCTGGCCAACTGTGATCATGAGCCTATCCAGATTCCGGGGGCTATTCAGCCTCACGGTGTGTTGCTGGCTGTCAATGAGAGCACCTGGATTGTGCAGCAAATCAGTGCAAATGCTGATGTGCTTTTCGGTCGTGCCGCATCGGAACTGGCCGGTCAGGAACTCGACGTCGTATTGGGCAATGAGCAGGCGCAGGAAATACGCAGTGCAGCGGCTGCCAGCTCGCTGGATGAGGTGAACCCACTCTCTCTGGCCTATGGCGGAAAGTGGGTGGATTGCACCATGCATCGTCACGATGGGGTGTTGATGCTGGAGATTGAAAATCCCGGCGAACTCACCTCGGCCAGCATGCAACATCTGGATCGCGGCCTGGGCAGGACCTTGCGTCGTTTGCAAGGCGCAAAGTCTCTCGCAGAACTTTACGAAATAAGTGTCCGCGAGATTCAGGCGATGACCGGCTATGAGCGGGTGCTGATTTATCGTTTCGAGGAGGAAGGGCACGGTCAGGTCATTGCCGAAGCTTCAAGTCCGGGAATGGACACCTACAACGGTCTGTTTTTTCCGGCGTCCGACATTCCGAGCCAGGCCCGGGAGTTATACCGTCTCAACTGGCTACGCATCATTCCTGACGCTCAATATATGCCCGTGCCACTGGTCCCGTTACTGCGCCCGGACACATTACTGCCACTGGACATGACTCATTCGTTGCTGCGCAGTGTTTCGCCGATTCATTGCCAATACATGAAGAACATGGGCGTGCAGTCCTCAATGAGTATTTCGCTGCTCAAGGACGATCGCCTGTGGGGCTTGATCAGTTGCGGAAATCGTACGCCCCTGCTGGTGCCGCACGGCCTGCGTGCAGCTTGCCAGAGTATTGGTCAGGTACTGTCGATGCAGATCAGCGCGCTTGAGGAAGCCGGAATTGCCCAGCAGCGGCAGAAGAAAGAGGTCATGCTCGCTGAGCTTGTACAAACCATGCGCCTGGCACCGCAGCAGGATGTGTTGGAGGCGTTGGCGCAAAATCCTGAGCGGTTGATGGCGCTGACCGGCGCATCAGGCATTGCGGTACTGGTTGAAGATCGCTTGCATACCTGGGGGGCGTGCCCGGGCGATGAACAAATCCAGACGCTTTACGCTTGGGTTAAACAGCAGCCTGTCGGCATTTATGAGTCAGCCAGCCTGAGTGCAGACTTTCCCGATGCGCATGAATATCAGGATGTCGCGAGTGGGTTGCTGAGTTTCACTTTACCCAAGCCGGTGGACAATGCGGTGCTTT
This sequence comes from Pseudomonas sp. ICMP 561, assembly GCF_002699985.1. Taxonomy (GTDB): domain Bacteria; phylum Pseudomonadota; class Gammaproteobacteria; order Pseudomonadales; family Pseudomonadaceae; genus Aquipseudomonas; species Aquipseudomonas quasicaspiana. Next base: position 309,514 of record NZ_LKBT01000012.1, read on the forward strand.
GGTTTCGTCCCGAGGTCAAGGAAAGTGTCAACTGGAGCGGTGACCCCAGCAAGCCTATGGAGCTTTCGCAAACCGAAGGCGGCAACCGACTCCAGCCGCGCAAGTCGTTTGAAATCTGGAAAGAACAGGTCAATGGCAAGGCGCATCGATGGAGCGCTGGCGACCTGTTCGCCGCAGCCGATTTGCGGCGCTCAGCGCTGGAAACGGACCTGGCTCGTCAAGTGTTGCGAGAGCAGGACGCGGTTCGCGCGCGGGACGAGCTGGTTGCGGTGGTCTCTCATGACCTGCGCAGCCCAATGACGGTCATTGTCATGCAGTGCGGCATGATGCAGCGATTGATAGGCGCCGATAGTGGCCCCTCATCAAAGCGTGTCAACTCTGCTATCGATACCATGCAGCGGGCGACGACGCGGATGACGAATTTGTTGGAGGACTTGCTGGATACGTCGAAGATCGAAGCGGGTCGCTACTCCATCGCGTCTCAGCCGATGGATGTCAGCCAGATACTCGAAGAGGGATATTCACTTCTCGCGCCGTTGGCGCTGAACAAGTTTATCGAGCTGAGCTTTGTCTCTGAGCCAGACCTGCAGATTTCTGCCGATCCGGAACGGTTATTTCAGGTGTTGTCCAATCTGGTTGGCAATGCCATCAAGTTCACCCCAAGGGAAGGCCGCGTCGGGGTCAGCGCCGTAAAAGAGGGGGGGTACGTCAGGTTCTGCGTCGCTGATACGGGGGCGGGTATTGCTCAGGAGCACCTGCCTCATGTCTTTGAGCGTTATTGGCGAACCAGGCAAGGCAATCCGAGTGGTACTGGCTTGGGGCTGTACATCTCGATGGGCATCATCAAGGCCCATGGTGGCGATCTATGGGTTAGCAGCCAGTTGGGCCAGGGAAGCGAGTTCAGCTTCACGGTGCCATTGGTTGCCTCTCAAACATGTCCGCTTGTCTGACTCTGGCAATATCGGTGATCGGCAGGAGTCGACATGGATTATCCCATCCGGCAAGGAGTAGCCATCATGGTTTCACGCGCACCCGAGCAGCTGTTTTTTGAAGAGGACCGAGAGGTCCCTAACAGTCGATTGCCGGTGTTGGTGTACCGGGGAATATCGTTTGAAAGCCCCGACACGGCTGCCGGGTTCGAACGTCTCTTTACCCATAATCATTGGCCAGCGTTATGGCGTGACGTGATTTTTGATTATCACCACTATCATTCCACAGCCCATGAAGTCCTCGGGGTTGCCAGCGGCGCGGCGCGGGTGATGCTTGGTGGCAAGCGCGGGCAGGAAGTCACGATAGCGTCAGGAGATGTTCTGGTATTGCCTGCTGGCACCGGTCACTGTTGCCTAGAGCGAAGTGACGATTTTCTGGTAGTGGGCGGCTACCCGTCCAATCAGAGCCAGTACGACATCCAGCGCGCCGACCACGCTGCATTGAGTGCATCCCGGCAGCGTATTTCCGAGGTTCCTTTGCCTGCGGCCGATCCGCTTTCCGGAGCGAGAGGCGCCTTGTTACGGATCTGGACTTGAGTGTCCCGATCGGACCGGCCAGTCAGTTAATTTCGTTATTAGCCGCGGCATTGTTTGGATTACCGGGGCGGCTTCTATATTCTTTCCTTCATACGCTATTCAGGGATATCGGATGCGCTGTCGTTCGGCATCTGAATAGGCGACTGTTTTCTGCCATGCCAAGGAAACTAGATGAGTACCGTCAGCACGCCACTATCCGGCGTCAACCAGCCACTCAAGGGCATCGCGCTCATTGTTCTGGCCACATTTCTGTTTTCAAGTCACGACACCATTTCCAAATACCTGTCCGGGTTTTATCCGATCTTCATGGTCGTTTGGGTCCGCTATGTAGTGCATACGCTACTGATGGCCGGGATTTTCATGCCTTCGGCAGGCCTGCGGGTGCTGCGTACCAAGCGCTTGAAGCTGCAAATAATGCGTGCGCTGTGCCTGTTGGGCACCAGTTTGTTGTTCACCACCGGATTGATGTACATCCCGCTGGCTGAGGCAACCGCCGTCAACTTTCTTGCACCACTGTTGATTACCGCCCTGTCAGTGCCGCTGCTGGGAGAGCATGTCACGCGTAAACAATGGGCAGCAGTGCTCGTGGGCTTTGTTGGCGTGCTGATCATTGTGCACCCCGGCGGAGAGCTGTTTACTCCAGCCAGCCTGCTACCTCTGGGATCTGCGACGTTATTTGCTTCCTATCAACTGCTCACCCGAATGGTCAGCGCGCATGACAGCCCGACCACCAGCAATTTCTTTGCAGGGTTGTTCAACAGCCTGGTCATGACCGCACTCCTGCCGTTTTTCTGGACTGCGCCGGAACTCAAGCATCTGCCGTTCATGCTGGCGCTGGGAGCGTGCGGGATGGTTGCTCACTTGCTGCTGACTCAGGCTTTTCGTTATGCCGCGCCCGCGATGCTGGCGCCGTTCAGCTACTGCCAGATCGTGTTTGCAGGTTTGTTGGGTTACCTGGTGTTTGGTCATGCGCCCTCGCTGACTGCGCAACTGGGCATCGCCGTCATCTGCCTGAGTGGGCTTGCTGCGGCCTGGCAGCAACGAACCAGGGCTTGATGGATTCGGACTCTTCCGAAAAGCGATGGGGTGAAATGCCTTGATATACACCATCGCGCCCCCATTGAACTCGTAGCGCTTTTGAAAAGCACATTTCTTGTCTTGCGAATGCAACTGGAGAATCGCTATGTATCCTGATGTTCAGCTCTTTATCGACGGTCAATGGCGTGCAGGCCAGGATGGTCGCACCCAGCCAGTCATTGATCCCGCTACCGGCCAGCAACTGGGCACTGTTGCACACGCCAGCATTGCTGACCTCGATGAAGCACTGGCGGCCACCGAGCGTGGTTTCGCGACATGGCGCAAGACCTCCGCCTACGATCGCTACAAAACGATGCAAAAAGCCGCGCATTTATTGCGTGAGCGCGCAGATTCCATTGCCCGGATCATGACGCAGGAGCAGGGTAAACCGTTGGCCGAAGCCCGCGCTGAAGTACTGTCGGGTGCGGACGTAATCGAGTGGCTGGCCGAGGAGGGGCGTCGCAGTTATGGCCGTCTGGTTCCTTCCCGCGGCGCAGACGTCGAGCAGAAAGTCGTCAAAGAACCTGTAGGACCAGTCGCGGCGTTCACGCCGTGGAATTTCCCGATCAACCAGATCGTGCGCAAATTGTCTTCCGCGCTGGCGGCAGGCTGCTCGATCATCATCAAGGCTCCGGAAGAAACCCCGGCATCACCTGCTGAATTGATCCGCGCTTTCGCAGATGCCGGCGTGCCAGCCGGTGTCATTGGTCTGGTGTACGGAAACCCCGCAGAAATTTCCTCATACCTGATTGCTCACCCGGTCATTCGCAAAGTGACATTCACCGGCTCGACTCCGGTTGGCAAGCAGCTCGCCGCGCTTGCCGGGCAGCACATGAAGCGCGCAACGATGGAGTTGGGCGGTCATGCACCGGCGCTGGTTTTTGACGATGCGGATGTCGACCTCGCCGCGCGCGTGCTGGCAACTGCCAAGTTCCGCAACGCCGGTCAGGTCTGTGTGTCGCCGACCCGGATTCTGGTTCAGCGCGGTGTATACGAAGCGTTTATCGAGAAATTCGTTGGGCTGACCCGGGAAATCAAGGTCGGTAACGGCCTCGATTCGACGGTAACCATGGGGCCGGTCGCCAATGATCGTCGTATTCCGGCGCTGGTTGCATTGGTCGATGACGCTAAAGCTTCAGGTGCAACGCTTAACGCAGGCGGGAAAGCTATCGAGGGGCCTGGCTACTTCTTCGAACCGACTGTGCTCAGTGGTCTGACCCCTGAAATGCGCATCATGAACGAAGAGCCGTTTGGTCCTGTTGCCCTGGTGGTGCCGTTCGATACCGTGGAGGAGGCGATTGCCGAATCCAATCGAGTGCCATTTGGTCTGGCTTCGTATGCCTTTACCACATCGATGAAGACTGCTCACGCGCTGAGCACTGGCATTGAAGCGGGCATGCTTTCAATCAACCATCAGGGCATCGGCTTGCCGGAAGTCCCGTTCGGTGGCATCAAGGATTCAGGCTACGGCTCTGAGGGTGGTACCGAGGCAATCGAGGCTTACCTGAACACCAAGCTGGTGACTCAGTTCAACCTCTAAGCGCTTGGCTACAACAAAAAGGCCGCCAGTTCCATGAGGAGCTGGCGGCCTTTTTACGTGTGATTTCGACGGGTCACTCGGTAGCTTGTAGCCCTTGCTGCTTCATCACCAGATTCTTTTCTTTCTTGTACTGCAACGCGACGGCGGGCGGCGGATTGCTTTTGCCTGTCTCCATCCATTGGCGTATGCGACTTGCATCTGCAAAGTGAGTGTATTTGCCGAATGCATCAAGGATCACCATCGCGACAGGACGATTGGCCATGCTGGTCAGCAGGACCAGGCAGTGCCCAGCCTGATTGGTAAAGCCGGTCTTGGTCAGCTTGATATCCCAGTTGGATTTACGAACCAGGTGGTCAGTGTTACTGAAGCCCAGGCTGTAGGTTGGCTTGCGGAACGTGACGGTTTTTTCCGGCGTGGTGCTCAGCTCGCTGAGGGCCGGATATTTACGCGAAGCGAGCAGCAGTTTGGTCAGGTCGCGCGCAGTAGAAACGTTGTAGATCGAGAGACCGGTCGGCTCGACATACACCGTATGTTTCATCCCCAGTGCCTTGGCTTTGGCATTCATTGCCAGAATAAACGCTGCATAGCCGCCCGGATAACTATGGGCCAGACTTGCAGCCGCGCGGTTCTCGGAAGACATCAAGGTGATCAGTAGCATTTCACGGCGGGGTAGTTCGCTGCCCAGTTTGACTCGCGAGAACACGCCTTTCATTTCTGGCGTTTGCGAGATATTGACCGGGATGACTTCATCCATGGACTGTTTGGCGTCCAGTACAACCATTGCCGTCATGAGCTTGGTCACAGAGGCGATGGGTACGATGACGTCTGGATTGCTGGAATACAAAACTTTATCGGTCTGCAGGTCAACGAGCATTGCGCTGCCGGATGCCAGATGAAGTAGAGAAGGATCACGATTAAGTGGGGCAGGGTCGTTCGCGGAGACACTGGTAGAAAGTGCCGGGCCTGCAAGTGCAAATAAAAGGCCCAAAATATGAAGACGAATTTTCAAGAGCGAGGCTCACTAAGAGTGGAGTGTGGCATTCACACGGGGTAGAGAAACTGCTCGGCATTTTATGAGTAGGCCTGACCACTGTCGATGGTTGTTGTAGGGAGTTTCACTAATAAATGTAAGATTTAAGTTTTGCCCCAGCGGTTGAAAAATCGTCCTCGGTAACAATAGTCATGGTATCCAGCGCCCGCACCGATTAGCATTCCATGCCATCGATAGCTGCCAATACAGGCCGAAGGAGTCGCGTAATGCCCAAAGGGTTTATCAGCAAGGATTACGTTGTTTTAGTGATAGTTGCCGGTGCAATAGCGGTTCTGTTGATGGGTGCAGGTTTCTTCTCGCGGCCCGCAGACTGGGTGGGCTGGGTCCAGGCAACAGGCTTGATTATTGGCATGATGGTCGCCGTTGCCGTTCCTGGCATCCAGCGTAGTCAGGAAGCTGCAGTGCAGCGCAAAGCCATGCGCGACGGGCAGATTGGGTACGCCAGACGCATGCAGTATCTGTGTGGAGAGCTCAGCGAGTTGCTGGGCAAAATCAATCTGAGCCTGAATCACCTGCGTGCTACCGACCGGCATCGCATGAAGTATGTTCTGGAGAACTATCTGCACCGCCTGTTCGAGTCCCACAAGCATGACCTCAATGACGACCGCGTGGTGATTGCCTACGAGTTGCGTCAGGTCGCGAGTGACCTTATCGACGAGCTGGAAAGTGGTCGTTCGGATCGGGTGGTGTTCATGAGTATGGAAAAGCGCCTGCAGAAACTGGCCCACCGTTGTCAGGTCAATGCTGCAATGGCTGAGCGTCTCTGATATCGGCAGGATATAGAGACGTAAAAAAAGCCCGCATCAGGGGACCAATGCGGGCAAGAGGGTGTGCGGAGCAACGCACAATTCAGAGAGTTTCAGCCGGTCGAACTACCAGCCTGGCGCCGGGCCGGGCTGTGATGAGGATGTCTGTTAGCTGTTTAGCTGGCGGTCTTCGAACAGTTCAGAGCGTGCCTGAGCAGCATTCAACGATGCAAACGGGCCGCTGACGGGCTCACCGTTGTGCACCAGATACCAACAGGCCAGCAGACCTTGGGCTCTAAGCGCCTGGGGAACTGCGCTGCCTACCACGGACATGATTTTGAGTGTGCTCATAAGTGCCTCCAACAATCTATGGCGCTACTCTACGGGGTCACTGGACACAGCAGAAATCAACGCTCTCGATAGTGGACATTGATGAACAGAAGGCCGACGCAATGTTTGCCAATACGGTTCAGTCGACGACCTGATCCAGCATGGCGATCACTTCTTCTTCAGACAGCATGCCTTTTTCAACCAGATTCTGCGCCATCAGCGCAACAAACTTCGCGGTGCGGTGGCCTTCCAGGCTCTTGAGTTCAGTCAAAGCGCTGTAGACCTTGTTCGACGTACAGAGTCCGAATGTTCGGTGTGGGTTCTGTGTCGGCATATTGAATTCCTTATTGTTATGACGAACTGAGCGGTGAGGTCGGTGAAGAGTTATACGCTGGCTCGTGGTTAGAGAATGGACTGTTAGCAGGCTATCGTCTTTGATCAACCAAACTTGAGTTTTACTGAAGTCGTTACCTTTCCACTGGCGAAAAAAAGCCCCGCCGGGTGAGGGCGGGGCTGTTTATCAATGATTACCAGCGGCCGCGGTCGTAATAGCCGCGCGGTGGGCCGTAATAAACGGGTGGAGGGCCGTAATAGCCAGGCGGTGGACCATATACGCGCACTGGTGGTGGCGCTACAACCTGATAGGCCGGCTGATAATAGACTGGCTGCGGCGGAGCCTGAACATACACGGGTTGTTGAACATAGACCGGCTGCTGCTCGACATAGACCGTTCTGTCGCGACCGGACGATACCGCAGCGCCGACCACGCCACCTACGATTGCACCCACAACTGCCGGGCCCGCCCAGCCACGGCCGCCGCCATGGGCATTCGCCTGGCCGGCCATGGCCAGAGCAGCTAACAACAAGGCAACCTTGGGGATTTGACGAATCATGACTGTTCCTCACTTTCAACCCGTTGTCGCGAGCCTGCGTCACTCTCAAGCACTGCCACGGGATAACTCTTAAGACAGCGCTTTGCGGAAAAACTGCGAAGCCGCTGAGTAAATTTTGTGTAAGGTACTTTTGTATAAAGAACCGGGCGACTTTCATCGCGTCGCGTTACGGTGCAGATATTACGCCTTCCCGCGAGGCTTTTACTAATACCGTTCAGGAGAAAAGCATGCCTGTCATCCCTGACAAGGAAACTGTTCTGTGTATGTCCCTCGCCGCAAGACCAGGCAACTTCGGCGTTCGTTTTCATAACTACCTTTATCAGCAGTTGGGTCTGAATTTCTATTACAAGGCTTTCAGCCCTTCGGACCTGCCGGCCGCAATCGCAGGAATGCGCTCACTGGGAATTCGCGGCTGCGCTGTCTCTATGCCGTTCAAGGAAGCAAGCATCCCGTTGATTGACGAAATGGATCCCTCTGCGGCTGCCATTGCATCGGTCAATACCATTGTTAATACCGCGGGCCATTTGAAGGCCTACAACACTGACTATATTGCCGTTGCTCAATTGATGGACAGCCGAGCCGTCCCACGCGCTGCGTTCGCCTTGCGTGGCAGTGGCGGGATGGCCAAAGCTGTAGCGTTCGCCATGCGTGAATCGGGCTTACTGATGGCGTCATTATTGCCCGCAACGAAGAAGCCGGTCGGGCGTTGGCGCAATCCTGCGGCCTGCGTTGGCAGGCAGCTCTGGGGGATGAGCGGCCGCCATTACTGGTCAATGTCACGCCGTTAGGCATGATCGGTGCTCAGGCCGATGAGCTTGCGTTCAGCCTTGACGCCATCGACGCGGCAGATACGGTGTTCGACGTCGTGGCCAACCCGGTGAATACACCGCTAGTCGAAGCTGCGCGCGCCAGAAAAAAGCGAGTCATCAGCGGCGATGAAGTGGCGGCGATTCAGGCGCTGGAGCAATTTGTGCTGTACACCGGGGTGCGTCCAGGTGACGAGTTGTTTCAGCAAGCTGCCGCGTTCGCCCGGGCGGGATGAGGGTAATATCCTGCCCGGGTGGGGCCTGGCGGGGAGGGGTTATTCGAGCTTAGCCAGACGCTCTTCGAGTGCCGCAACGCGCGCCTCAAGTTCATCCAGGCGCTCGGTGCTAGCGTTGCTAGCTGAAGAGGCGCGTTCTGGCTGGCTTTGCCGGGCTGCGAGGATTTCCTGCAGATCATCAGCATTGCCCAGCGTATGCATGTAACGGTCTTCGCGCTGTCCTGACTGGCGTGGCAGCAGAATCGCCAGCCCTCTGGCAATCAGTCGTTCCAATTGATGGACGACTTGCTCGCTGTCTTCGAAGTCATGCATCCGGTTGCTACGGGTCAGCAGTTCGTTGACCGTCTGTGGGCCGCGCAACAGCAAAAGCCCGGTCAGAATCACTTGGGCGGGGACCAACTCCAGGGTTTTATCGACGCGCTGTTCCCAGCGATCGGCACGACTGCCCATGACCAGCCGAACCAGGCCGCGGCCTTCCAGTGCGCGCAGGCTTTGGCCAACCGGGCCGGGGTTAAGGTTCATTACAGGATCGCGGCTGGTTTTCTGGTTGCAGGCAGTGACCAGCGCGTTGAGGGTAAGCGGATAGGTCTCCGGGCTGGTAGCCTGCTTTTCGATCAGACAGCCCAGAATGCGCACCTCGGTGCTGCTCAGATTTAGCGCATCGGGTTGTTCGGCAGGACTGTTCGAGGACTGTTCTGTGGACATGGCTCTTTCCGTAGGCGATGGCGGGAAGACAGCCTAGGGTGTGCGGGGGATTATTTCCAGCGCAACGATCAGTCGGCGGATGTCAGTTGAAAACAGCCACAGCGCGCTTGGCCACACATGCCTATAATCAGGCACTTTCTTATAAGGAACTGTCATGACTATTTCTCTGTACTCCGCTTCTGTCCCGGTTTTCCAGCAGATGCTTAACGCTTTGAGCCAGATCCTGACTAAAGCCGAAGCGCACGCCACGCAGAAAAATATCCAGCCTGAAGCGCTGCTGCAGGCACGTCTGTATCCAGACATGCTGAACTTCACTCGTCAGATTCAGATCGCTGTGGATTTCGCCAAAGGCGCATCGGCACGTCTGGCTCAGGTCGAAATGCCCAAGTACGACGACACTGAAACCAGCTTCGCTGAGCTTCAGGCGCTACTGGCGAAGACTCTGGACTTCATCGGCAGCATCAAGCCAGAGCAGATCGACGGTAACGAAGAAATTGAAATCGTTCTTCGCCCGGGCACCCCTAAAGAGAAGCGCTTTACCGGCCAGACTTACCTGTTGAGCTACAGCCTGCCGCAGTTCTTCTTCCACGTGACCACCGCCTACGACCTGCTGCGCCACAATGGCATTGAAATCGGCAAGCGCGATTTCATGGGCACTGTTTAAGTCTTTACGTCCTAGACCGCGTCGGTGAACAGCTTCTGTCGGGCGCCCTCGGTAATCGCAACGATGCCGGGGTGCTTGACCTTTCGCTCCACCGAAATGGCATAAAACGACTCGGTCACGGCATCTGTCTGGCCGAGTAGCTGCACGCCATACTGCGCCTGCACTTCATCGGCAATGACGCTCGGGGCGACGAATATCCCGCTGCCGGATTTGCCGAAGGCTTTCATCAGTGCGCTGTCGTCGAACTCTCCAACTATTCTCGGCTGAACCTTCAACTCTGCAAACCAACGCATGAGTCGACTGCGCACTACGGTTTCCTGCCCGGGAATCAGCAGCGGTGCACCCTGCATGCCGAAGGGGAAGTCTTGTCCATAGCGCTCAAAAAGCTCTGCAGTGGCGAAGAAGCTGATCCCGCATTCACCCAGCTTCTGGCTGTAGCCTTTGATGTCCAGATGAGGAGGCATCGGACTGTCGGAGATCACCAGGTCCAGTCGTTGAATCGCCAGGTCTGCCAACAACCGCTCTAGTTTGTCTTCCCGGCAGGTGATGCGCATCGGTTCGCTCAGCTCCATGGTCGGTGCGATCAGCCTGTAGACAATGGACTTGGGTACAACGTCGGCGACGCCAACACGGAACAATATCTGCGGCTCATCCGGCTGCGCTCGCAAGATAGACTCCAGCTCGTTACCAAGCTGAAACATCTGTTCGGCATAGGGCAGGGTGAGACGACCGGCTTCGGTGAGCTCCAGCTGTCGACCTACACGCTGAAACAGGTCAACGCCCAAGGACTGCTCCAACAGGCTGATCTGACCGCTGATAGTTTGGGCCGTGAGGTTTAACTGGTCGCAGGCGCGCACGATGCTGCCGGTTTTAGCGACCACCCAGAAATAATGCAGCTGTCGGTAGTTGAGCATTGAAATTTCTCAGTTCGGTATTGCCGAAGTATACCGCTTAAAAATACGAATTTTCCTGATGGTTCGATCTCTCTAGAATGCTGGCCTATCGCCGGAGCAGTAAAAACCGGTTAAATTTTCGAGGCTTCAGATGATTAAACCTCTCTATGCTGCATTACTGGCTGTACCGTTGTTAGTGTTGGCGGGCTGTGACCAGATTGAAAGTTCCAGTAAACAACTGCTGAACACTGCAACTGATTCAGCCAAACAGGCCATCGACGATACTCACAAAGCCGCAACAAAAGCTCTGGATGATGCCAAGCAGGACTTGTCCATGGCTGAGCCCAAGGCAGAGCAGAAAGACGAAGAAAGCAAGAAAGAAATCTGACCTTTATCACTGACTGAATCAGGGCAATACATATGGAATACCTGTTAGAACTCGCTTCAAGCCCCGCTGCATGGATTGCCTTGGCCACTCTGGTTGTCATGGAAGTCGTACTGGGCATCGATAACCTGATTTTCATCTCCATTCTGACCAACAAGCTTCCCGCTCACCAGCAGCTGAAGGCGCGTCGCCTGGGTATCGGTATGGCGCTGTTCCTGCGTCTGGGCTTGCTCAGCACCGTCGCGTGGATTGTGCAGCTCACCGAGCCGGTGATTGAAATTCTGGGGCAGGTGTTCTCCTGGAAAGACATGATCCTGATTGCAGGTGGTCTGTTTCTGGTCTGGAAAGCCACGACCGAGATTCACCATAGTGTCGATATCAAGACTGAAGAAGAGAAGAAGCTGGACACCACTATTACCCTCAGTATGGGTGCCGCGATCAGTCAGATTCTGATCCTGGACCTGGTGTTCTCCATCGACAGTATCATCACCGCTGTCGGCATGACCGAACACTTGCCGATCATGATCATCGCTGTGGTATCTGCCGTGATCGTGATGTTGGTGGCCGCTGAGCCTTTGGCCAAGTTCATCAACGACAACCCGAGCGTCGTGATGCTGGCGCTGGGCTTCCTGATCATGATCGGTATGACGTTGATCGCAGAAGGCTTCGGTGCTCATGTGCCTAAAGGTTACATCTACGCGGCAATGGCGTTCTCTGCCTTCATCGAAATCCTGAACATGATGTCCCGCAAGTCGAAGCTCAAGAAAGAGGCGGCCGCTCAGGCATCAAAAGCCTGATAGCCGTTGGCGACACCTGATAGCTGAAAAGCAAACGGCCGGTATGAAGACTATTCATACCGGCCGTTTTTTTTGCATGCTCAGTGGGCCGGTGCGTGTGGGCGGCCCTTGATCGACTTCAGCGGTTTTGTTAACACGGCTGGTGCGTTCGGTGCGCTGCGTTGATGGTGACGACGGGCAATCCGCATCACACCCCACAGCATGGCAGTGGCCACGGCCAGCCATGCGGAGATCAGCATCACGATTGTCATTTCCAGGCTCATACGTCCTCCACGGACCCTGCTTTTTCATCTACGGTCCTGATAATCGACAGTCTAGTCCGTGGCATGTTTCCGTTAGTTGACCAGTGGTCGAACTTCATGACTAATTTGATCTATGCACGTCTTTGCATTGTGCATTGAGGCTATACCCCGACCCCGGCGCGTCCTATTATCTGGTCCGAGCCGGACCGTGGGTTGTCCGGCGCTTGTTGAAGTGAGTGAAAATGTCGCCGGTTTCTCTTTTTTTTCGTACAGCTGGCCTTAAGCGTCTCGGAATACTCGTTGCCGTTGTATTGACTCTTGGCGGTTGTGCCTCGGCTCTAGCGCCTGAAATCAAACGCCTGCCGGACCGCGTAGAACTCAATAATGTGCCGTTCTTCCGCGGTAATGCCTATCAAAGTGGGCCCGGTGCACTGGCGAGCATGCTGTCCTACCAACGCGTGCAGATAACCCCTGGCTTACTGGATAAATCGTTGCGGTTGCCCGGTGGCGAAGCCCGACTTGAGCAGAACATGCAGCAAGCCGCGCGACAGTACGGCTTTCTGGTTTACCCGCTGGACTCGGGTCTTGCGTCGCTACTGACTCAGGTGTCAGCAGGCTACCCGGTCATGGTGCGTTTCGCAGAAGGCGCGGTGTTTACCGAGCCCCGTTACGGCGTGCTGGTGGGCTACAACCGAATCAAGCAAACAGTCCTGCTTCACGCGGGCATGAATCGACACTTACTGATGAGTTTCAGCAGTTTTACGTCGGCCTGGGAAAAGGCGGGGAGTTGGGCTGTGCTGATTCAAAGTCCGCGTCAATTGCCCGCCAATCTGGATGAGCAACGCTGGTCGAAGGCAGCCAATGATCTGGCTCAGGCGGGGCAGGAGCAAGCGGCTGGTGAAGCGCTGAAGACACTCAAAGCCCGTTGAGTCTGCAGAGCGGCGCCTCGTCTGGCGCCGCCCTTGCAATCAAAAGCCGAATTTGTCTCTGAGGCTGTAGTACCAGGCACCCAACGCGGTGAGCGGCGTGCGTAGCAGTTGTCCGCCGGGGAAGGGGTAGTGCGGCAGTCCGGCAAAAGCGTCAAAACGCTCGGCTTGTCCACGTAAAGCCTCAGCGAGCACTTTGCCCGCGAGATGGGTGTACGTCACACCGTGGCCGCTGCAGCCTTGGGAGTAATAGATGTTGTCACCCAAGCGTCCGACCTGCGGCAGTCGCGACAGGGTCAGCAGAAAATTGCCTGTCCATGCGTAATCAATCTTCACGTTCTTGAGTTGCGGGAACGCCTTGAGCATTTTCGGACGAATGATTGCTTCGATGTTCGCCGGATCGCGGGCGCCATATACCACGCCGCCGCCGAAGATCAGGCGTTTGTCCGCAGACAGTCGGTAGTAGTCCAGCAAGTAGTTACAGTCTTCGACGCAGTAATCCTGAGGTAGCAGCGTTCTGGCCAGCTCTTCATTCAGCGGCTCGGTGGTAATCACCTGAGTGCCGCAAGGCATCGACTTGGCGGCCAGCTCCGGCACCAGGTTGCCCAGATAGGCATTCCCGGCGACGATCACAAAGCGTGCTTTGACCCTGCCTGATTCAGTATGAACAACCGGATTGGCCCCACGATCAATCCGTACGGCAGCAGACTGTTCATAGATAACGCCACCCAGCGATTCCACGGCAGCCGCTTCGCCCAATGCCAGATTAAGCGGGTGGATATGGCCGCCGCTCATGTCGAGCATGCCGCCAATGTACTGATCAGAAGCAACCACTTCGCCCATACGACGCTTGTCCAGCAACTCAAGCTGGGTGTGACCATAGCGTTCCCATAGACGTTTCTGGGCTTCCAGATGACCCATCTGCTTGTCGGTGATGGCGGCAAATACTCCGCCGTCCTTCAGGTCGCACTGGATCTGATATTTAGCGATACGCTCGCGGATAATGGCACCGCCCTCGAACGCCATTTGCCCAAGCAACTGGGCCTGCCGAGGGTCGACAGTGCGTTCGATGACATCAATATCGCGGCTATAGCTGTTGACGATCTGCCCGCCATTACGCCCTGAAGCCCCAAAGCCGACTTTTGCGGCTTCCAGCACTGTCACCTTGAAGCCGTGCTCAAGCAGAAACATGGCGCTGGACAGGCCTGTATAGCCTGCACCAATGATACAAACGTCAGTTTCCACATCACCCTGCAACTGCGGGCGTTCCGGAACTGGATTCGCCGAAGCCGCGTAATAGGACTGCGGATAAGGAGTGTTCGCCATCCTACAACCTCCGTTTAATATTTTTTACGAATGGCCCGATCCTACCCGAGATCAAATATCTCCACCAGCCAGCGGCCAAACAAAGAAGGGAAAACAGGGAAGGCAAAAAAATTTGCATATTCATGGAGTTAGCGCGAAAAAAGGTGTTGACACACATTTGAATATCCGTAGAATGCCGACCCACAGCAGGCGCGTAGCTCAGTTGGTTAGAGCACCACCTTGACATGGTGGGGGTCGCTGGTTCGAGTCCAGTCGCGCCTACCAAACAAAATCCGGTCCTGCTGCCGGTACAGAAGGGTCCACCGAGAGGTGGGCCCTTTTTTGTTGCCCGTTTCAAAAATCGATTTGCAAAACTTTTGCAAAACTTTTGCAAAACCCCCACTCAGAATGCCAATTCGGCACCCACCTCGACGTACTCGATTTTCTTCTCGTCATGCCCCTCCTGATAATGTCGCGTCATCTTCTCGTCTGCATGCCCCAGCAGTGCCTGAATGTACTCTTGCGGGAATTTCTGCTGCTCGTATAGCCAGGCACCCAAAGCGCGGATCTCGTGAAAAGTGGGGCGCTCACCAGCCGCGACATGGTCGTAAGCGTGCGCAGCGTCGCTGGCCTTGCTGAATTCCTTGGTCAGGTAGTCAGGCGTTACCGATGTCCAGTGGTCCTTTGCTTCAATCTGCTCGCGCCTGCGGGACCGTGGCTTGTAGTGGATCAGGTATGGCGAGGCTATCGGCGACCGCAAACACTCCCCGAATGGACTTTCGGAAGTCAGCGGGCTTGGGGTACAAATACACTTTTTCGACTTTGGCATCGGGTCGCATCATGGCGAGCTGGCTCCTGAGGAAATAGGGAGCACAGCATCAGGGATCAGAGGGCGGCTTTGAATGTGGGGTTCATGTAGCGCTTACAATCGACGGGCAAGGGCGATTATTTCGGAATACACACGAAGTGACAGCCGAACAGCTATGACAGAGACTTCAGGTGGTTATTCTGTAAGCGCTCCATGAACCCCACCTAGCCAAAGATGGGTGGCGCGTTTACGAATACAATTGAGGCGTGCAGTTCCACGACAGCAAGGCTTCGTGATCTTCAACCGACGTCGCCAGTGGCAGCCGTTCTAATGCGTGGAGCAGCCATGCATAGGGCTCATGGCCGTTGGCTTTAGCCATATCGGCCTTTGTGCTGGTCGAAGATTGAGCAAATTCTGGTCTTCAGTACCGCGTACTTATCAATGGATTGCTGCACTTTTTGTTGATAGTAAAACGTGCTTCGGGCCAGGCCCGCCACTTTCAGAAGGCGTTCCAGAGGGTGCTCCCGCTTCAGTTCGATCACGATTTATGCTTTCTTCGCTGCGCTGCACGTTACTTCGCTTGAACCACGGCATCGAGCTTTTTTAAATAAGCTATCTCCATCCGAAACTCGTTTAAATCACTCAGCAAATCATCTCGCATACGGCTTCGTCACCCGAAGATTCAAGCGGAATGGATGGCACGGGTTTAGTCATTTTTTATGAAGTCCGCTTCCTGGCTGCCGGGACAAGGCCTCCAAACCGCCTTCATCATACCGACGTTTGCACTGGCCAAGAATATCGAATCTCGGGATATTAAACAGGGCAGCGGCTTGGCGATAGGACAGTTTGTCTTCGCGCATGCGTTGCAAAACACTCAACTTGAACGCAGCGCTGTTATGGATCTTCTTCTTAGCCGTGATGCACGTGATACCTGGCGTCTGGTAACCCAAAACCCATTGGCGAAGCGATGAAAAATTTACGATATGACGACGCGCCACATCTCTCAGCCCCCCGTTGCCGGAGCAACAGTCATATACTGCCGCGAGCTTCGCCTGCTCTGTGTATTCTCATACCCCCTTATGTTGATGTCCAACATTTGGGGGCAGATCAATTTAACTGCACACCATGTCTTGGCTTTGCGGGGCTGAGTAGATGACTTGGCCGGATGGTTACGCTCAATGCATCATAAACTCTTTCCATACCTCAGTGCGTGCTAAACTCTGCTCTTGCAATCGCCTATATTTCCGTTAAGGAATGTGAATTTATCCTTCACGCGAGAGAGTGTTTTATATGAGAGTGTGGACGGTATTAATGCTTGTGGTTTTTTCAGGTGAGCTTTCAGCAATGGACTTGTCGAGCTCGCTGGAGGACTTCAATCATATGCCACCCTGGAACCAGACCATCCATAGTGATGATCCTGATTTGACCAGTCGCTTCACAGGCAAAAAGTTCATCTGTACTAAGGTCGAAGATCATACTCCGCAAGAAAACGAGATGGCTGCTCGTGCCTTTGATGAATTCATGACGTACTCCCTGATCGGGGAGAAGGACGAGAATTTCTGGTCAGAGATTGCTCATCGTCAGCTCCGGGTAAAGTTGCTCGAAGCCGCTGTCAAGGCGGGTAGTTGGCGGGGTGACTATGTCGATGCCCTTTGGTCATCAAAGTTTGAAAGAAAGCCTGAAGTGCTTGCGGAACTCTCCGAACGGGTGCGCCATTTGGCAGCCACGGTACCCATGGCCATGTATCGATACGGTAAGTCTCTCTGGCCTTACCAGAACAGCGACATGTACTACCTTATGGATGCGGCGATTGACCGGGGCAGTCCTCATGCAATGACCTACGTGAGCGGTAACATTCTCGTTCGCTCCAATGAGTTGCGTCCGCTCGCAAAGGCTATGCTGGAGTGTGCTGCCAGCCAAGGGCATACAGAAGCTTATGATGGGCTTGGGACGCTGGCGGATATGGAGGGCCGCCGACTGGATGCTTATCGTTTATGGGCAAAAGGCGTCAATGAAGGATGCGAAAAATGTATTGCGAAAATGGAAATGATCAAGCTAGCACGCGCCAATACTCCTGCGAAGCTAGAGGCTAAGAGGCAGTTGCTTGAAAAATTACAGTTGGCGGATCCGTCCAGTGCTGAAAAGTATAGAGAGGAATTGCAGTATCTGAATTTTCAGGATATTCAGATGCAAATTCCAGAACTTGAGCAACTAAAAAAATTCTATTCAGATAATTTTCTATATCAAGTAACGGAGCTTCCCGAGTCGAGGCTGCGTCCTTCAGGTGATCTGATTTTTTATCCGAGCGACGCTGAGTTGCTATTGTTATTGCAGGTGGAAGCAGGGCTCGTTGGCGAGCGCTAACACGCCTTGACGATGGTTTTCAAAGCGCTTGATCTAGTAGACGCACATCCAACGGTTGTCACAACATGGGCGTCTGCACTGCCTTCATTCGCTGCTTTGCGGAAGTACGCTGAGACATGCTTTCATCCTGCTGCAGACCAGCCGCACCGTGTTCAAGGTAGGCTGCGATGATTTAGCAACCCGCCGCCACCTTTGCATCGATAAGTTGCTGGCTGAGGCGCAATCGCTGGTCACCACTCAGCTTGAACTGACCACGCATGGCACCGTTCTGTAGGTTGATGTTGGTTATTCTGAAATCTGACGGCGGAGCTCGTCGCATTCCTGCCTGAGATAGTCGTTTTGGGCGGAAATGCGCTGAAGGGTGTTGATCTTTGCCCAATCCTCTCCCGCCTGGCGGAGGCAATCGGATATTCGCGTATTCGCTGCGTTCAACTGTACCCGCAACGTATCTCGTTCGCGGGAAACCTCGGCGTGCATCTCAACAAGTGTTGCGACGTGCTCTCTGCTGAGATCAAGCATGCGCTGGACTTCGGCGATCTGACCACAAAGCATGTAGGACTGATGTATCCAGCTCTTCAAGATAGCGCGCAGTCATTTTCTCAGTTGCTCAATAGCAGTTGGGCGTCTTTTTTTCGTAGGCATAACGAATCCTCACTCGCCGATCGCCGACAGGCTGTGAATAAATTGGTGGGGCAGTGGAGGTGCTTAACATTTCGAGCCGGATTTTATATTTTTACCGTTCGTCAGAACCCGAGCACTATCAAGGAGATGGCTAGTCGATTGAATGCCAATAATTAAAAGGGATTTTTATGAACGCCAATTATTTCGACACAACCAATGCACATGATCTGGTGTGCGAGCTCGACAAAGCCACTGAAATAATGATGGCGCTGCACGTCGGGCAGGTTGGTGGTGAGCAGTGGAGGGATGCATGCTCGCGTCAGCAGAGCGCTTTTCGGGTATGGCGTGAATATCTCTACCGGAAGGCTGAAGAGAAGCCGCCAGCGCGGTTGCTTAGCATAGGCTGAGGTCGTTGATGGACGCACTGTCATAGTGCTCGCCAGGCTGACATGGCATCATCGGTTTGAGCTCGACGACCCAGAACCATGGACTGGAATTCCAGGCATCGACGCTCTTTATCGAATCCCACAATTCCTCGAAAGCTTTGGCTGCAGACTTTTTACAGACTTACCTTCGTCTGAACCCGCCATATGGCCGGCACATCCCCATCTGAGCTAGAGCCTCAAAAATCACGCAACTCGTCAAACAAGTCCAGTAGGCCGTCCATGTCGACCAGCGCCCCATGCTCGCCCATTTGCACCACCAGTGCGTTCAGGCACCCTGCCAGTGCTTCATGGATCTCTTCGCATTCGATCGTGCCTATGACGCTGCCGCGCTGGTCGATCTGGTTGAAGGTCGCTACATAGGCGGTGACCATGTCGGACAAGGCGAGCTGCATGGCATCGGCTGTCATGCTGGCGTTGACGCTGCGCGTGGTGGACAGCAACGCTTTGTAGGCGGTGGTCGCCTTTTTTGCCTTGGCGGGAGTAATCTCCTCGCGGCCATCCCAGTCACGAAACGGGTTGTCCAGGTTTTCGGCCAGCCATTCGCTCTTGCGCGGCTGGGTCACCGAAAGGTCCAGGCCCAGCGCAGCGGCTTGTTTATAGCCCTTCTTGACGGTCTGCGCCACGTCAAACGGCACACTGCTGAGCCACAAGGTCGACAGGCGAGGCAGTTGCTGCGGCGCCGGAAACTGTTCTGCCGTGTAGCCAAACAGGTCGTGCAAACTCAGCATTTGCAACTGCGCCAGCGCAGCGATGGCAGACAGGTTTGACACTATGCCCGGCTTGCCTCTCAGATCCAGAAACCACAGATCAGGGAAACGCGCTACCACCGTCTCCAGGTCGATCTCTTTGGCCGCATAGAGCGTGAGGCCGCCCAGATGATCGAGGCCACCGAAGGGTTTCACGTCGCCCTTACAGGTCAGATACAACGCGCGTCCTTCGTCGCTGCAGTGCAGTTGCAACTGTGGCGATGGCTCGCCACGCAGTATCAGATGCATCAAATCGTCATTAAGGTGCACCTTGCTCACGCCGGTCACATCAATGCTCAGGCGTCTCAGGCGGCTGTCGCGCAGATCAAGCTCTGTCACCTGCGGCGAACGCCACAGCAGCTCAGTGATAAAGGGATGCTGATTCACATAGTTGAGCAGGGCCTGTGAACCATGCTCAGTGTGAATTTTGGTCAGGCATGGCAGTTGATCGAGTTCAGCAAGATCAGTGACTGACCGCAAGACGTTGTCTTCGATGCGATTGGTATCCTGGCGCAGCACATGACCGCCAATCGTCACCTCGACGTCGCCCGAAGCAGCCTTGAAACGCTGGCGCCGGGCGACATCGATTTGCTCCCATTGCTGCTGGTGGTACAAGGTTTCGCCGGTATTCCAGTGGCCATATGTGGTGGTGTCGTCAAGCACCAGCGGCGCGATATTGCCCACCAGGGTGTAAGCGGCGGGCACCTCTGCGCTGACATAAACGTGTTCATGCTTGTCACGCCGGAAAAAGAAATCGGCCACTAGCGGGCGCATGGCCTCGATTTCGCTCGTCTGCGGCAAGGCGTCGCCACTCCAGTCTAGCTCAAGCACAGCCGCCATCTGCTGGCCCTTGCGCTCGCTGTTCTCCTTGAGCTCCGTCACCTGACAGGCAACATACTGCCGCAGTTTTGGCGAATAAACGCTATAGATATCTCCAATGCCTGGCGCCACAGACTGTCCTTTCAAAGTTCACCTCATGTCGGTAGGACCGTAATCTAGCATGAGGGCAGGCTTCAGGCCTTGCAGGCCTCTCAATAGATGGGTGCTGGATCGGTCGCTTAAGGGCGACGAATGGTTACCGCTGGTCAGGCCTTTATGGCGAATTGGAATAAAGCAGCAATGACGGGGTCACATCTATCCCTTAGTAACGAGCAAAAATATGCTTGCCTCAGAGATGGACTCAGAAGACAGCGAGTACCTGTTGAATGAGCTTAACCAGGCTACAGAGGAACTGATGTCGATGAGCAGTGCTGTGTTTGGGGGCGAGCAGTGGCAAACAGCGCATCGCCGCCAGCAATCTGCATTTGCAAACTGGCTCCTCTACATCAGAAAAGATCCTGTATTTCAGAGCAGATCAAAAACATTGCTGCTTGATGCAGGACAGGCATCCAAGGGCTAACAGGCTACTGACGGCATCTCCTGCCTGCCAGGATGACTGCCATTGTTGCGCAGGGCAGGGTGGGCGCTCTCTGGATGAGGTGATGGCTTCTTCACTCTTCGCGCCCACAACAGACTGGCCGTTGGGGTGCCCAGATCGAAACTAATCCTCGAATTGCCTGACATATAAGCGTTGATAGCGATCATGCACACAGCATGATCTATTCAGAAGCGCGTATAAGATCTACGCGCATTCTGATCAGCTATTCTTCAGGTTTTAAATTTGTTAACCAGCACGCCAAATGAGGCGGCCAGTCGAGACAGCTCGGCACTTGAAGCATTAGTTTGATGTGCGCCCGTTGCCGTTTGCGTGGAGATGTCTTGAATGTTAATCAAGTTTCGGTCAACTTCACGAGCTACATGAGCTTGTTCTTCAGCAGCACTGGCGATGACGAGATTCTTCTCGTTAATTATAGAAACACCTTCGGTGATTCTGTCTAACGCGTGGCCTGCTTCAATGGCTTGATCCCGGGTTTCTCCCGCAAGGCTTCTACTGTTATTCATAGCGATCACGGCCTCGTCCGCACCTACGCGCACTTGAGCCATCATGGCTTCGATATCTGCAGTCGATGCCTGAGTTCGGTGCGCAAGTGCACGTACTTCATCGGCGACCACCGCGAAGCCACGACCCTGCTCGCCAGCTCTGGCTGCTTCAATTGCGGCATTCAATGCCAAGAGGTTGGTTTGCTGAGCGATGGACTGAATGACCGCGAGAACCCCGGTTATCTCGTTGACTCTAGAGGCGAGTACCGTAACCTTTTCGGTCGATTGCGAAATCTGCTCTGCCATTGTATTAACCGACCCAACGGCACTCTTTACCTGGTCACGCCCTTGAATCGCACTGCGGCTGGTTTCTTCAGAGGACTCAGACGCCCCTGACGCATTGCGCGCGACTTCCTCTACCGCTGCCGTCATCTCGTTGACCGCCGTAGCGGCTTGCTGGATTTCGTCGTTTTGGCGTATCAGTGCTCTAGAGCTTTCTTCCGTAACTGCATTTAACTCTTCGGACGCAGAGGCAAGCTGATCAGCCGCATTCGCGATTTCTTTGATCGTACCTCTCAGATTGATTTGCATCGTGCTGAGCGCAGTTTGAAGGGTGCTAATCTCGTCCCTTCCGGTTACATCGATTTTTTGAGAAAGGTCGCCCTCAGCCACCTGTTTTGCGGTCCGTAGCGCTGTCGAAAGCGGCCGCGTTATGGAGCGTGTTACCAACAGTCCCAAAATGATTGCGGCAATAAATGCGACAACCACGCCTACCGCTAATGACCAGTAGGCGGCGCTTGAAGTTTTCGCGGCGTCTACCGCCACGTCTTCACTCTGGCGCTTATTGGAAGCGACCATTATCTTGAGCTCATCGTTTGCTTTTTTGTATTCAGGATCCACTTCTTGTTCGAATAGCCTCGTCGCGCCTTCAAGGTCTCCTTTCTCCGCTAACTCGATCACGTGAGAGGAGGCATTGATATACGCTGGCCAGGATTTTTCAAATTGGTCCCCTGCGACTCTTTCATCATCTTCCAGAGGCGTTTGCCGATATTTATTAAAAAGTTGCTCTACCTCTCTTTGGTTGTCTGCCAAGGACTTCAAAACATCGTCATATTTGGCCTGGTCTGCCTTTGCAAATTTAAACAGCAGTGCACGGTGTAAGTCGCGATAATGTGCTATCGCATTTGAGCGGGCGTTACTCGTGTTGTACACAGAGACAAGATTGTTGCTTACGATTCCATCTACGCTGTTCTTCAGCCCCGTGATTCCTGTGTAGCCAACCAAGCCAACACCTAGGGTGATAACTGCGCATGCTACAAACGCAGAAATCAGACGTGTTGAGAGCAGGGTACCGCGTAAAAGATTCATCGTATTGTGGCCTTCCTTGTTTTCCCTATCCGAACCAGAAGGGTAATGCGCTCTTTATCGGCCAGGGACTGTCGTTCCCGCAGTAGGTGGCGACAAGCGGTGTAGGCTGATACCAACCCAGGTCGCAAAGTGGTTCAGCGCTGTTGTCTTTATAGGGCTGTCAAGCTAATCACCTGACTCGGTCAGGTACTGCTCGCATTAGCGCTTGCCCTTGGCACATTCCTGGAGCTGCCTCGTTCAAGCTTTGCGATAGGGATAGGCAGCCTTCGCCGGACGCGACGATCGTGGTGATACCTTTGATTTTAGCGCTGGCCGGTCCAGCGGGTGACCGCTTTGCTCTTACCGATTGCCTTACATCGCGGCCCGTCCAGGCGTAAACCAGAATATCTGCCGCAACGTGTGCTGCGAGCTCATGCCCCCGCGCAAGCTTCTGCGAATCGCTAAACCTGTCACATAATGCAGGCGGCCATGATTGAGTTTTTGGGTAAGGGGGATTTGATGGGGGCCTGACGCGCTGCGCGCGTCAGGCCCTAAGCGCCACGCCGCGAAAACTATTGTCTTTTTGCGCTCGCTTCTGCGGCAAGGCACTCAAGAGCAAACTGTTCCGTGTACGTCATCTGAATTGGCGTGGTTTCTCCCTTGACGGTTCTTTCACCCTCAAGAATGTAGCGAATCCGCTTGTCCGTTACACCAATGCGTTTTGCGATCCAGGACGGGGTTTGTCCGATGCGTGAAATCAACTTGTCGGCGTATTCGGTGGAGGGGTTATAGAGTTCTGCATTGGGTGTCATGTGAGGTCCAGATATAGGTTAATACGTGCTGCATACAGCAAGTATGCAACACGATCAGCCGAAGCGTCCCGTTCGACGCCCTAAGGTCACCGACTGCAGTCGTGCGCCTCCATCCGCTCAAATACTCATCGCATGCGCTGAGATGCTGTTATTTATTGCCGAAATGGTATGAGGCGGCACTTGCTGCGCTTTATCAGTCGCCGCTTCGCCAGCGGGTTGCGTCGGGGAGCACAGTGCCTTCAACATGGCCGACTCTGCATCCAGTGTTTTAATTGCTTTCGCATGGTTCGCTGCGATTTCACTGAGAGTTGACACGGTACGTCTCCTGGTTATATCCGGCGCATCGCTGCGTCCTTGAGCTTGAGTGAATGGTTTGTCGCGTCAACATTAAGTCTTTTCAGTGCCGCTACTAGCGTCTGTAGCAAACGCTACGCCAGTCAGCGGTCTCCTGTGCCGTCATGGGGGCTATAAATGCATCCGTCCATCGGATAACGGTGCGGTAGCAATCAAATGAATCTGGCAAGCGGTTGTGAGGCGACAAGCAGGTAAGTCCTTGACCGCTCTGGCTTGCTTAACCACGAGATTCCGAGCGGGCTGTCTTGGTCTTGGGTCCTGCGACCACCCAGGCGATCAGTCCCAAAACAGGAACGAACACCAGTGCCAGAATCCAAAGGCATTTGCTCTCGCGGCTGCCTTCGCTTTTGACGATTCGCATCACTACCAGGAATTCGATCACCACCAGAATGGTTGCGAATACGATCCACAGCACCGGCATATTCATGATTGATGCTAATACGTTCCAACTCTCTGAGTTACCCATCGTCATACACTCCCTTGGTCGTTACTGTTTAGTCACGACGACGATGCAAGGGTTCAATTGCTCTGATTTTCGAGGCCGCGATTCAGGTCCGCCTAAGGCTTGGCTAGAGATAGCCATCTGCATTGTTGAGCATCGCTGCGGCGGCGTTGAACTCTGCCAGCGAGTTGTTGCGCCAGTTGTGAGGATCTCGCAGGTAATGATTCAGCAGCCAGTGGATGGTTGCTGCCTGTTCGTCCTCGGCCCTCTCCGCAATTGTGTGGCCCATTCTTCTGAGCACCTGTGCGGTAGATTGGCAGCCGAAGCTTGGTCTGCTCAGGATAAAGCGCAGATCAGCTGTCAACGAAAGCTCTGTCGGCCTGGCGAGCAGCTCTTGAAGTTCAAGTATTGCAAAGAGACTCCCGTCTGCATGAGGGGTGGTTCTCGCGGTCAGGCTTTCAAGCAGTGGGGCGGGAACGATGATGTATTTCCTTCTGTTCATAATCCCCCACTCAAATAACTCCAGCTGGTGTGCTGTTATAGTGCCAGCTTCCAAGGTTGTTAATAAACAGCTCATTAATTGAGGAATGTAGGTGGAAACAGGCACCTGCTATTCGTTTGGATGGTTATGTCAGCGCTGGAACCCAATTTTCAGGAAGGATCGCGAGTTGCGGGAAGCCACATCCGACATGCTGGCTCACACTCAGGTTTCGTTTTTCACAAATCTGGGCTATAGCTAAAGCTCATTATCTTGTAAGGCAAGGAGCAGTCGATGTCGGAAGTAGAGCAGAGCCTCAAAGCCACGTCCCAAGACGTGAAATATGATGAGCTGATCGCGCATCTGAAGGATCAAGGCAAGCAAATCGACTGGTTATTGCAGTTTCTGGTCAAGTTTGTCGTCACCACACCGGTAGAAATCGGCATAACCCTTTCTGTCGGCGGCAATCTGGTCTCGGGTCAGTTGATTTCGCACGACACATACTTCAAGCAGCTTGCCGAGGACATGGCAGCTCCACTGGCTCAATTCGATGGTGGCGTTGACGAGTCCATGAAGCAGATTATTTTGTCCTTCACTCCTGGTGAGTCAGCGGACGAAACCACTGCATTTCATTTCATCCATTTGAAAGACTGCAAAACCTATTCGAGCGACCAGAGCCCTATTTGCTCAGAGGGCGTGCTGTGGCGTGGCAAGATTGCCTCGGTGGACGGTTTCACCATGGGACTGCTGGTCAGAACCTGAAGCGTCCATGCTTGATCAGGCCCTGGCACTTGCCGGGGTTTTTTAGCTCTGTAATCCACTGACCTGATAACGCTTCACACAACCGTGCCAACGCTGGCAAATAGGGGCGGGGGTTAAACCGCTTGTTTGGCAAACGATTTAACGATGGATTTGGTTGCCGCACTGGCATTAAGGTCGCTGACGTTTTTGACGTGCGACCATTTGCACTCGGCAATCTCATTCTGCGGCGCGGGTTTGGCCGATGATGAAAGTACAGCCATGAAGATGTAGTGCGTGACGTTATCTTTCTCGTACTCAGCCAGATAGACCAGATCGAGATTTTCCAGTCCTGTTTCTTCGTTCAGCTCACGAACTGCTGCCTGCTCTGGCGTCTCACCGACTTCAATTTTGCCGCCCGGCAGAGCCCATTTTGACTTTGGCTTGCGCACGTACAGTATCCTGCCGTCGCGTTTGCAAATCACTGTTGCCCGTTCTTTCATCATGTACTCACCTCGTATGTAATCGCCGCAAAACAGCAGGCGGACGCATTACTTCAAAATTGCGAAGGTGATTAAGATGTCTGATGCGGTAATCATAATGTCACAAAACCTTCATAAATATGACTTAAGCAGGATTGATGCCATTTCTGGCATCCCTTGCTTACTTGTTTCGGTATGAGCTGCAAAAAACTTGAGGGTCGAATCCTGGTTTCGGGCTGGATAAGGCGATTCATGGCCTCGGCCAGTAAAGTATTGCTGTCCACGAGGGGAGCAGTTTGCAGGCCTTTTCCATCGTCAGGTCGGTACATATATATGCTTTGGCTGAATGACGGTCTGGCGCCCTCAAAAGGTGCAAGCAGCATTGCAGGCCGGGTCTGCACTCGAACATCGGCTGCGACCCGTAAAATAGAAAACGTTTATTAAGGACCGCTCATCGGAAGCTCACCGCTATATACGCGTATGCAGTGTCCTATGACGTGCAAGGAGGTGTTTGTCCAAACGCCTCCATCGCTAAAAAGGCTTAACCCATGACTATGCACATCGATTTCAGCACTCAAGCAAACGTACTGATGTTTGAATTGAACGACGCAACCACAGCCATGATGGGAATGGTTGGTACACACCAGACCACAGGTCCTGTGTGGGTCGCTGCCACTGCGCGTCAAAGTCTGTCTTTTGGTCGTTGGAGCGCCTTCATCAAGAAATCCGAAATGTACGGCCATGCGTTGAGCTGACACAGGCAAATGGGCATGACTTATCGTTACTGCATTTCCTACCGGTTCAAAGAGCAAATGCGCGAACATTTGCTTGAGCTTGAGCAATCGTCGCTGCCTGCTCACATCGCCGCTCTGCATTTGCTGCAGTTGCACTTCGGCGATGCAGAGAACAGCCTGATCATGCCCACGGCCGATGCACCCCCTGCATCGGTGCTGGATCAGGCTCAGCTGCTAGGTATTACCGATGTGACCTCCCGTCTTATTACCTGAACGTTACCCAATCACCTTTCTGGCTGCTTGATTAACATTATCCTGCCGCGTCCAAAGAGTTTTCCCGAGATTCAAACCTGTTTGTATTCAAGGCTGGAATTCGCATGCCGATACTTCTGGCGGCTTTCTTGCGCCTGATATGAATATGCCACTTGCACGGTTTTGCACGCGCCCCGAATATAAGCGCCTGCTGTCTCTGGTTTTGGAGCTTTCATGAGTGTTCCTCCCTTGGCCTCTGACCGAGCTCAATCAAGTGTTGCCGATGATCCTGCCAGCAGATACCTGGCCGACGCAGCGCCGGGTGCTGTAGCGAACTTCGGGGGTGAACCCATCGAAGTGGTACTTGCCGCGATCAAGGATCGGATGGGGGATGTGCCGTGGGCGGTGTATGCCGTCGGTGACCCTATGCATCTGTTGGGGCATGGCGAAAGCCCGATGCGCTGGTCTGTGAGCGTTGCCAACGACCGTTTTGATGATTTCTGTCGCGAATACAGGTTACAGCGTTGGGCTGCCGGTAAAGGCGAGGGCGTGCTGGCGTGGCTGGTCGCGCCGCAAAACGAGGCCTGCGATACAGATCTACCCGGGCTGGCATTACGTCTGGGTCACCGCTTGCAGACCGATGCCCTGGCTCGGGCCCAGATTACCCAGCGGGTGCTGTATGAAATCACCTATCTGGCCAGTTCTACCCGGGATCGTGGCGCTTTTCTGGAGGGGGTGCATCATCAGCTTGCCTCGCTGATTGATGCGGAGAACCTGTATCTCGCGCTTTACGATTCTGACACCGACAAGATTACCTACCCGTATTACGTCGACATCACAGATCTCGACGCGCTGGAGTCGGACGCGTCCGAATATCTGGATCGCTCACGGCTGTCGATGACCGGCTATGTCTTGAATAGCGCACAACCGCTGTTTGTCGACGCGGCAGGTATCGAACGGGCTCAGCTGCAAAAGCGGTTCTATTGCGTAGGTCATCGCCCGGAGTTCTGGATGGGCGCACCGCTGAAGAATGCTTCGGACGAAGTATTCGGCATGCTGGCCATGCAGGTATACGACGTTTCCCGGGTTTACAGTGCCGAGGACCGAGCCTTGTTTCTGGTTGTGGTTCGCCATGTGGCTATGGCACTGGATCGTATCCTGCATCGCGCCGATCTCGAACGAACCGTCATGTTGCGCACCCAGGAGCTCTCGGCCCTCAATAACGCCCTGCGTCAGGAAGTGGCCGAACGTGAGCGTGCCGAGCATCTGCAAAGTGCGCTGTTTCAGATAGCCGAATTGTCCAGTCAGCCTGGTGACATGGCTGAGCTGTTTCACAGCCTGCATCTGATCGTAGGTGAGTTGCTGGTCGCCCTGAACTTCTACATTGCACTGTTTGACAATTCCACGGGAGAAGTGACCTTTCCTTACTACGTCGATGAGCGCCAGGCTACTCGTCCGCAGGCCAGGCGTGGTCAGCGTGGCCTGACCGAGTATGTGATTCGTCAGCGTCGTGCCTGCCTTATCGACCAGGATGAAACCCTCAGGCTTGAAGCCAGCGGCGAGATTGATGTGGTGAGGGAGGGGATCCGTTCCTCGTCATGGCTGGGGATTCCGCTGTTCGACGGCAATGATGTGCGGGGTGTGCTTGCCGTCCAGAGTTACTCGCCGCTGGTGCGTTACTCGTTACGCGACCAGGAGTTGCTGACCTTCGTCTCCAGGCACATCGACACCGCGCTGTCCCGGCGCAGCGCTGCCGAAGCGGTACACACCGCCAACCTGCGGCTCGAAGCGCGTGTTCAGGACCGGACCCGAGAGCTGGATTACGCCAACGCCAAACTTCAGCACGAGAACTCGCATGACTCGCTCACCGGCTTGCCAAACCGCAGCCATTTGCAGCAGCGCCTGCATGCGGAATGGCTCGAGTTTCGCACCACCGGTCGTGATCTGGGTGTGATGTTCATCGACCTGGATCGCTTCAAGCTGGTCAACGACAGTCTGGGTCATCATTTTGGTGATCAGTTGCTGACTCAGGCTGCTGATCGCTTGCGTGGCTGCATGCGCGATTCTGATCTACTGGCACGACTGGGTGGCGATGAGTTTGCTGTACTGGCCGCTGGCGCTTCGCTGGATATGGCCATCGGGATTGCCGAACGCATACTCGCAGCCTTTGATCTGCCGTTCTTCATTGACGGCCATGCGGTGTTTTCGTCCTGCAGCATTGGCGTAGTCGGGGCTGACAGTCAGTTTCATGAGATGCCTGCTGATTTGCTGCGTGATGCTGATATGGCCATGTATAGGGTCAAGAACGGTGGCCGGGACAGTTATGCGGTGTTCAACCAAGAGTTGCGCCGCGAGGTGTCGGACCAGGTTGAGCGCGAGGGGGCATTGCGTAATGCCCTCAAGCGCAAGGACGAGCTGATTCCGTATTTTCAGCCGATCATCGATGTGAACAGCGGCAAGCTGTTGGCTTTGGAGGCGTTGATCCGCTGGCGCCAACCCGATGGCAGGATTCTGGCTCCCGGTCAGTTCCTGCCCGCGCTGGAAGGCTTGCGTCTGATAGGGCGGCTGGACTTGTACATGTTGCGGCGTGTCGTGGAGATACTTGCACGGCCGGGCAACGAGCATTGGCCTACGGTGCATGTGAACTGCTCCAGCTACAGCATTACCCGCCCTGAGTTTGCCGGTGAAGTGCTGACACTGCTGGCAAATTACGAAATGGCGCCTTCACGAATTTGTCTGGAGCTTACTGAAGGCGCATTGGTTGCGGAGCCGGAATTGGCCCGGCAATCGATGAAGCAGCTCGCTGACCATGGCATGTCAGTGGTGCTGGATGATTTTGGCGCGGGTTTCTCGTCCCTCAGCTACGTCCATCAATATCACTTCAGCGGTCTGAAGATCGACAAGTCGTTCACCCTTGAACTGACCACCAGCGCCCGCAGCCGGGCGATCGTGCGTGCAATTGTAAGGATGGCCGAGTCTCTTGATCTGACCGTTGTAGCGGAGGGCGTAGAAGATCAGGCCACCCTTGACCTGTTACGGGAGATCGGTGCGGGTCAGGCCCAGGGCTACTTCTTTGCTGTGCCGCTGCCCGAGGACAAACTGCTGTTGAGTGACAGGTAGTTGACCGGCAATCCTCGGCCACAATTGGCCGCCGATTGCCGTACCTCTTCTCGCGACCTTCGAGGTGCACGTCTGGACATCAGGCGTTCCGAGCGCTCCAGAGCAACGAGTCAAATGGCATCAGTCTTGCTACTCAGGTTGTGCATCACAATAGGCAGCAGGAGGTAAGCATGATTACCGCTAGTATCAGTGCGCTCCATCACCTGGTTTCTCAGGCGGTGGCTCGCAAGACTCAAGACGATGTGGCAACCGATGCGTTCTCCGTCCCAACCGGTGCTACCAGCCCGGTCCCGGCCGTGGATCCCGTCGCGCAAAACAGTGGCAGTCAGCAGAATGAGGCCTATGACGAAGCGTTTGCCAAAATGCTCCTCAGCCTGAAGACGGCTACGCAAAATACTGACAATGAGGCTGCACCTTCATTTGTATCTGCCGCCAGTGACAACAGCATTGCAGCCCGCGATTCTGCGGTAACCAGCGAAGCTGATGTGGCCGACGCGGCATCGAAGTTCACCTCTGCTCAGCAGGAGTTCTCGGATTACATGAACTTGACGCCAGCGGAGAAGATGCGCGAGCAACTGACTGGTGTCAGCAAGGAGGAATACGATTCCATGTCGCCTGAACAGAAGCTGGACGTCGACACTAAACTTCAGGCAGCCCTGAAAGAGCAGCAGCAACAGACTACCGCTGATGTAAACAGCAAAATCCTGGCGGCCCGGTTGGCGCTGGTTTAAGGCTGAACTTTGCTAGACCGTATAGTCTGATTTCAAGGGGCCGGAGTCAGGCCCGGATTTGCCAGTAAGCTGATGCGATATCGAACCTGTGGGAGCCGGGCTTGCTCGCGATAAAGCTGGAAGCGTTCAAAAGTGAATGCGTCTAGCCTTATCGCGAGCAAGCTCAGCTCCCACACAGTTCCGCGTTTCCCTTCAAAAGGGCTGGGCTTTAGATAGCCTTCACCCCAACTGATTCCGATACGGCAAATCCGGTCCGACCTTGGTGCAGGTCAGCGCTGCTGCCTTTACGGCGAACCCGAGCATTTCATCCACCGTTTCCTTGCGCAGGGTTGGCAAGCTGAGCGGGTCATCCAGATGGCGCTCGGTCAGGAAGGTAATCAACGCGGCCTGGAAAGTGTCGCCTGCGCCAACCGTGTCGGCAGTCACGACCTTTTGCGCAGCAACTGACCAGCTTCCGTGCTGGCGAGTAAAGACCGTTGCTCCCTCAGTACCCTGAGTCAACACAACCAACTGACAACGCTTGCTCAGCCAGCTCTGGGCGACGACCT
This sequence comes from Pseudomonas sp. ICMP 561, assembly GCF_002699985.1. Taxonomy (GTDB): domain Bacteria; phylum Pseudomonadota; class Gammaproteobacteria; order Pseudomonadales; family Pseudomonadaceae; genus Aquipseudomonas; species Aquipseudomonas quasicaspiana. The sequence goes on from NZ_LKBT01000012.1 coordinate 340,579, forward strand.
GTGGGTCTTTGTCCGGGTAGAGCAGGCTCAAGTCTTCGTCGCTGACCTTGATAATGTGCGCGTGCTCGGCAAAGGCGCTGATCTGCTCGCGCCAGCGGTTGATATCCGGTGCCGGGTTGAGGCGTACATTCGGATCCAGGGTGATCAGCCGTTTGCCGCTTTCTCTCGCCACCAAAGCCAGCAGCGTGTCGGCGATGGGCTGGACCACCAGTGAGAACGAGCCGACATGAATCCCGCGTACCTGTTCATCCAGCTCCGGCAGGTGTTCAAGGCGCAGTTGTCGATCCGCGCAGCCTTCGCCACGAAAGCTGTAGTGCGGTGAACCGTCTGCCCCGACTGCCACCATGGCAAGGGTCGTCGGGGCGTCGAAGTCGATCAGGTAGTCGGGCCTGACGCCTTCTTTATCCAGCACGCTGCGCAAGCGCTGACCCAGATAGTCACTGGACAGCCCGGCAAACAGTCCCGCATCGATGCCAAGGCGGCGAAGGCCCACGGCTACGTTGAAAGGTGAACCGCCCGCAATTGCCTGAAAGCCCAGTTTGTTGAGCTGCCCGCTGTTGTCGGGCTGGCTGAAAAAGTCGAACAGTGCTTCGCCACAAACGAGAAACATAGGTGCTCCTGAAATAAATACGTCAGTCGGGCGAGGAACGCGAGCTCACAGCGCCTGCAACTGATTGCGATACCGCTCATAGACCTGCTGATAGTCGGCGACGTTCTGCGGGACGGGACGGGTTTCACTGCTGTTATCAAGGCTCACGCAGCGGGCACATAGAATATCCAGCGTTTCGCCTGTCTCTTGCCGATTGGCGTGACACCAGGCGGCTTGAATGGCAGCGCCCAGCGCCGCCGCTTCGGCCTGCTCGGTGCAGATCACCGGCGTATCCATGATATCGGCGACTATCTGCCGCCAGATGGCGCTCTTGGCACCGCCGCCGATCAGCCGAATGTTAGCGCTTTTGATGCCGCTGGCGCGCAACAGATCCAGGCCGTAACGCAAACCGAACGTGGTGCCCTCTACTACCGCCCGACACAGGTTGGCCTGGGTCAGATTGGTAGCATCCAGACCCAGAATGCTGCCTGTGGCATGGGGCAGGGCAGGCACGCGTTCGCCATTGAGAAACGGCAGCATCGACACGCCCTCGGCACCAATCGGGGCCTGACCGACGGCGTTGTTGAAGGCTGCGATATCCAGCCCCAGCAGCTCACGAATAACGCCTGTGGCATTGGTCAGGTTCATGGTGCAGATCAAGGGCAGCCAGCCGCCGGAGGATGAGCAGAACGTCGCCACCGAAGCCTGTTCACTCACGCGTGCCTGATCGGCAAAGGCATAGACGGTGCCCGACGAACCGAGGCTCATGGTGATTGCACCGGAATGAATATTGCCTGTGCCGATGGCCCCCATCATGTTGTCGCCGCCGCCACTGGAAATCACCGCGGCGGGGTTGATGCCCAGACGTTGGGCAATCTCCGGCAAGACAGTGCCAACCGGCTCGTGCGCTTCCAGCAGTTCGGGCAGTGCCCGGCTCAGGTTGCCGCTGGGATCTATGTGCTCAAGGATCGCCATATCCCACTGCCGGGTGCGCACATTGAAATACCCGGTGCCCGATGCATCGCCATACTCGCTGGCACAACGACCGGTCAGCCAGTAATTGAGGTAATCATGGGGCAGCAGAATCTTGTCGATACGGGCAAAGAGTTCGGGGTGCTGCTCCTTGGTCCAGAGCAGTTTGGATACGGTGTAGCCCGGCGCAATGGCAATGCCAAGACGCTGCAGCGAGCCCTTTTCGCCACCGAGATACTCCAGCAACTGGTCATTTTGCGGGGTGCTTTCGGTGTCGCACCACAGCTTGGCCGGGCGTAGCACCTGGCCGTTGGCATCCAGGAGTACAAGGCCGTGTTGCTGGCCCGAGACGCCGATGCCGAGTATCTGCTGTCCGGAAATGCCCGCTTCAAGCAGCGCTCCGGCAGTCGCCTTTTCGAAGGCCGTCAGCCATTGCTGCACATCCTGTTCACGGCGACCGTTATGGCCACTGATCATGCTGTGCGGCGCAGACCCCTGGCCCAGCACCTGACCGGTGCGGGCGTCGAGTACGATGGCCTTGGTGCCTTGGGTGCCGCAATCGATTCCGAGAAACATAGGCACCTCAGGCTGTTTTGGCCAACAGGTTTTCCAGAGTTTTGCTGACGCCCAATTGCTTGAGGCTGTTCAGGTTCTTTTCAAAGGCAGCGACAAATTCAGCTGACTGTGGAATGGCGGTGCCGAATATCTCCTCGACGTCCAGCAACCGTTGCACGATCAGGACATCGTCGGCCACCAGCGCCTTACAGAAATCCGCACGAGGGTCGACGATCTTGTAGGCCACGCCGTTTTCGCCTTCGCTGCCTTGCAGGTACAACGCCCAGGCCGCCACCACTAACGAGGCGCGCTCCAGGTTGCCATGATCAAGAATTAACTGATTGATGGTGGGGACGGTGAATTTGGGAAACTTCGACGACCCGTCCGAGCACACGCGCTCCAGCTGATCCGCAATCGCCTGATTGGAAAACCGCTCGATCAGCGTGTCCTTGTAGCCTTCCAGATCGATGCCCGGCACAGAAGCCAGTTGCGGTGTGACATCCAGATCCATGTACGCGCGGATATAGGCAACGAACAATGGATCATTCATGGTCTCGTGAACGAAGCGATAGCCCCTGAGTGCGCCCAGATAGGTCAGCGCCAGGTGGCTGCCATTGAGCAGCTTGATCTTCATCTCTTCGTAGGGCGTGACGTCGTCGGTGAATTGCACGCCGACTTTTTCCCAGGCCGGACGACCATCGACAAATTTGTCCTCCAGCACCCATTGCACAAAAGGCTCGCAGACTACCGGCCAGGCATCATCAATGCCTTTTTCGTCGGCAAGCTTCAGGCGATGGGATGTGCTGGTCATCGGCGTGATGCGGTCGACCATGGCGTTGGGAAAGCTGACCTGTTCGGCGATCCAGTCATGCAGATCCGGGTTGCCCTGGGCAGCGAACGCCAGCAGCGCTTTACGCGCGACGGCGCCGTTGTGCGGCAGGTTATCGCAGGACATCACGGTAAAAGCCGGCGTGCCAGCGGCGCGACGTTTTGCCAAAGCTGCGCATAGCAATCCGAAGACAGTGCGTGGTGCGTCTGGATACGCCAGATCATGCTGGATCTGCGGCAGGTGAGTCATGAACTGGCCGTTGCTGTCATCAATGCAGTAACCGCCCTCGGTAATGGTCAGCGAAACAATGCGAATCTGCGGGCTGGCCAGCTTGTCTATGACGGTCTGGATATCGTCTTCTGCCAGCAGCATGCCGCTGATGGACGCGATGATCCGGGTTTCGGTGTCGGGTGTATCGCCCAGTTCATAGAGGGTGTAGAGGTAATCCTGACCCGCGAGGGCATCACGCACGCCACGGTCCTCCGGGCGCAAACCGATACCGCAAATGCTCCAGTCCAGGCCCTCGCCGCTGCTCATCAGCGCGTCGGTGTAAAACGCCTGATGCGCACGATGGAAGCCACCCACGCCAATGTGAGCAATACCTTGTGTAGTACTTTGCGGGTTGTAGCCGGGCAGGGCGATGCTGCGCTCAAGCTGAGACAGATTCTGTTTGTTCAATTTCATGGCGATGATCCCTGAGTATCAGGCGGCGACCGGCAGGGCTTTGGCAATCACCAGGCCCTGAGCGTCGAACAAGTGGCAGTGAGCGCTATCCAGATGCAGATTGAGCGTGTCGCCATACTGGCTGGCCAGATCCCCGCGTATACGCATGGTCAAGGCTTCCCCGGAGCGGGTGCGCACGTGGCAATAAGTGTCGCTGCCCAAACGCTCACTGACGTCGGCAATGACCTGCATCTGGCAGTCGCCTTCTTTGGCAAGGTTCAAGTGCTCCGGTCGGATGCCGAGGGTGACCGGATCGCCGACGCTCTGTTGTGCACTGCCGAACGGCAGGTTAATGACTGCGCCCGCATCGAGCGTCACTTCGCAGCCGCCTGCATCGACGCGGCTGATCATGCCTTTGAGAAAGCCCATTTTCGGTGTGCCGAGGAAACCCGCGACAAAGAGATTGGCCGGATGATGGTACAGCTCAAGCGGGGAGCCCACCTGCTCGACCTTGCCACCATTGAGCACCACGACTTTGTCGGCCAGGGTCATGGCTTCGACCTGATCGTGGGTCACGTAAATCATCGTCGCTTGCAGTTCTTTGTGCAGGCGCGAAAGCTCAAGACGGGTTTGCACGCGCAGGGCGGCGTCGAGGTTCGATAAGGGTTCATCGAACAGGAAGATTTTCGGGTTACGCACGATGGCGCGACCAATGGCTACCCGCTGGCGCTGACCGCCGGACAGCTGTTTGGGTTTGCGCTCCAGCAGTGGACCCAGCTCAAGGATGCGCGCTGCCTCATCGACTTTCTTTTTGATCACGGCTTTGTCGCCACCGGCCAGATCCAGAGCAAAAGACAGGTTCTTGCCCACGGTCATGTGCGGGTACAGGGCGTAGGTCTGGAAGACCATGGCCAGGTCACGTTTGGCAGGCGTCACTTGGGTGATGTCCCGGCCATCCAGCTCAATGGTGCCGGAGGTGACATCCTCCAGCCCGGCGATCAATCGCAGCAGGGTGGATTTGCCGCAGCCCGACGGCCCCACGAAGACCACGAATTCGCGATCTTTCACGTCCAGATCAATGCCTTTGATGATCTGGTGACCGTCGAAGCCTTTTTGCAGATTTCTGATGCTGAGGTTAGCCATGGTGGCCTCCGTTCTTATTCTTTAAACCTGATGGGTACTTCTGTAGGAGTGAGCTTGCTCGCGATGGGGGCAGACGCTCGGCAAAAATATCGCCTGATATGACGCTATCGCGAGCAAGCTCACTCCTACAGGGGGCGGTGTTTAGTACAACACAGCGGGTTATTTCACGGCCCCGAACGACAGGCCGCGCACCAGTTGCTTCTGACTGATCCAGCCGAAGATCAGGATCGGCGCGCAGGCCAGGGTCGAGACAGCGGAGAGCTTGGCCCAGAACAACCCTTCGGGGCTGGAGTAGGACGCTATCAGCGCAGTCAGTGGCGCAGCGTTGGACGAGGTGAGGTTCAGCGACCAGAACGCCTCGTTCCAGCACAGGATCAGCGACAACAGCGCAGTGGATGCCAGGCCGCCTTTGCAGATCGGAATCAGCACCTTGAAGATTTCCTGGCGAGTGCTGGCACCGTCCAGTCGCGAGGCCTCAAGGATTTCCCCGGGGATATCCTTGAAGTAGGTGTAAATCATCCAGACCACGATGGGCAGGTTGATCAGCGTGTAGATCACAATCAGCGCAATGCGACTGTCCAGCAGGCCGAAGGTCTTGGCCAGCAGGTAGATCGGCATCAGCACGCCTACCGGCGGCAGCATCTTCGTCGAGAGCATCCACAGCAGGGTGCTCTTGGTGCGTTTAGTCTCGAAAAAAGCCATGGAGTAAGCCGCAGGTACAGCGATCAGCATGCACAGAATCGTTGCGCTGAACGAGATCACCACCGAGTTCCAGGCGAAGTGGAAGTAGTCACTACGCTCCTGAATATGCAGGTAGTTTTCCAGGGTCGGCGTAAAGATAAATTGCGGCGGCGTCGCGAACGCGTCGATTTCAGTCTTGAAGCTGGTCAGGACCATCCAGAAAATCGGGAAGAAGATCAGCGCGGCGATCACCCAGCACAAGGTGCCGAGCAGCACGCTTTGCAGGCGTCGGGATTGTTTGAGCGTCATCATGATTCGGCCCTCAGGACTTGTCAGTGAGGTTTTTGCCGATCATCCGGATCAGGATGATTGCAGCAATGTTGGCAATGACCACGGCGATCAAGCCGCCAGCGGACGCCATGCCCACGTCGAATTGCAGCAAGGCCTGGTTGTAGATCAGGTACGCCAGGTTGGTCGAAGCGAAACCCGGACCGCCATTGGTGGTGGTGAAGATTTCCGCGAATACCGAGAGCAGGAAGATGGTTTCGATCATCACCACCACGGCGATCGGCCGGGCCAGATGCGGCAGCGTCAAATGCCAGAAAATCGCGATAGGCCCGGCACCGTCAAGGCGGGCCGCTTCTTTCTGTTCCTGATCCAGCGATTGCATTGCAGTCATCAGAATCAGGATGGCGAACGGCAGCCACTGCCACGAGACAATAATGATGATCGACAGCAGTGGGTAATTGGCTAGCCAGTCAATCGGCTGGGCACCAAACAGCTTCCAGACCCAGGCGAGGATGCCGGACACAGGATGGAAAATCAGATTCTTCCAGATCAGCGCGCCCACGGTGGGCATGATGAAGAAAGGCGAAATCAGCAGAACTCGTACAATGCCGCGACCGAGAAACTCGCTGGCTTCCAGCAGGGCAGAAATCAGCACACCCAGCACCACGCTGATCAACAGCACACTGCCGACCAGCAATAGCGTATTGGTTGCGCCGGGAAGAAATCCGCTGTCGGTGACGAAGTATTCGAAGTTTTCGAGACCGACGAATTCGTTCTCGCCGGGGTTGAGCAGGTTGTAACGGATCAGCGAGAAGTAGATGGTCATGCCCAGCGGGACGATCATCCACACCAGCAACAGCAGGACCGATGGGCTGACCAGAAACCAGCCGGGTTTGGTCACGCTGCCCTTAACTGACGGGTTGTCGTCAGGCGTGACGGCCTGATGCTTGATAGTTGAGGTTGTCATGATGGCGATCCTGGGTGCAAAAGGAGAGCAGGGTGTCGGGGCGCACGCGCCCCGACTGATAGTCAGCAGCGACTATTTCTTTGGATAACCTGCTCGCTTCATGTCTCGCTCGGTGGAGTTTTGCGCGTTTTTCAAGGCGGCGTCAGGCGTTGCCGTACCTACCAGAGCAGCGGAGAACTGCTGACCGACTGAAGTGCCGATGGCTTGGAACTCGGGAATGGTCACCAGTTGAATGCCTACATAGGGCACTGGTTCGAGGGTTGGCGACTTTGGCGTTACAGCCTTCAGCGATTCAAGGGTGATATTGGCGAACGGCGCAGCTTTTTTGTAGGCATCGGTGTAGGTCGAAGCGCGAGTCCCTGGCGGTACGTTGGACACGCCGTCTTTCTCGGCCACCAATGCTGCGTACTCTTTTGAGGTCGCCCATTCGGTAAAGGCTTTTGCATCGGTCTGGTTTTTTGCGCTGGTCGGGATCGCCAATGCCCATGAATACAGCCATGCCGAGCCTTTGTCGGTTTTTTCATGAGGGGCGTAAGTGAAGCCTACGCTGTCAGCGACCTTGCTTTGGCTCTTGTCAGTAACGAATGACCCGGCCACGCTTGCGTCGACCCAGATGGCGCATTTGCCGCTGTTGAACAGGGCGAGGTTTTCATTGAAGCCGTTGCTCGAGGCGCCTGGTGGGCCAGATTTCTTCATGGTGTTGACGTAGAAAGTTAGCGCGTTTTTCCATTCCGGTTGATCAAACTGCGGTTTCCATTGCTCATCGAACCAGCGCCCGCCAAACGAGTTGGCGACGGTGGTGATCAGCGCCATGTTCTCGCCCCAGCCGGCCTTGCCTCGCAGGCAGATACCGTACTGTTCTTTGGACTTGTCGGTGAGTTTGTCAGCGAATTCGGCGATCTGCGTCCAAGTCGGACGTTCAGGCATGGTCAGACCCGCAGCCTTGAACAGGTCGGTACGGTAGTAGGTGATTGAGCTTTCCGCATAGAAGGGCAGTGCAAACAGCTTGCCGTCTACCGACAGGCCATCGCGTACTGACGGGAAAACGTCGTCCAGCGCGTAGCTGGCGGGCAGGTCCTTCATCTCCTGCAGCCAGCCTTTGGCGCCCCACAGCGACGCCTCGTACATCCCGATGGTCAGCACGTCGAACTGGCCGCCCTTGGTGGCAATGTCTGTGGTCAGGCGCTGGCGCAGGACGTTCTCTTCGAGGACGACCCACTTGAGTTTGATATCGGGATGTTGTTCTTCGAAGGTTTTCGACAGCCGCTGCATGCGGATCATGTCGCTGTTGTTGACCGTAGCGATAGTGACTTCGCCCGCAGATGCGGTGGCGCAGAGTGTCAGACAGGTACCGGCAAGCAGAACTTTTGCAGAGGTCTTCATTTATCACTCCTCTTCCGCGCCCTTAGAGCTACAGAAGGTCGGTTATTGTTTTTGTGTCTTCCGGAGGTGTGGAAGATGTGGATTGATTACAGCGGGCGCAGGCGCAGATGACAAATCCTGCATGACACTTGGACTGATACTTTTTTGTACTCGATTGGCGCCTGAAAAATCCACGCAAGACTGCCGCAACCTTATCGCGACCGTCTGCGACGCAGTTTCAGCGTAGACGTTGATTGAGTGCACGCGGAGAATCAGTACAGGTTTTGTTCGGTGAGGCGCTGAACGGCCAGTCGTCGATAATGCGACGGGGTCATGCCCTTGAGTTGCTGAAAGCGCCGATTGAAATTTGAAATATTGTTGAAGCCTGATTCGAAACACACGTCCGTCACAGGCTTGTCTCCGTCGGCCAGTAGCTCACAGGATTTACTGATACGTAGACGATTGACGAATTCGACGTAGCAGCGGCCGGTAGCTTGCTTGAAGACCCTCGAGAAGTAGGTAGGCTTCATGCCGAGATAATCGGCCACTTCTTCCAGCGGTAGCTCCCGTGCGTAGTTGGCGAAGATGTAATCGACGGCCTTATTGGTGCGGTCGACACTGTGCTCATCGGCTATCGGTGCCGAGTTGCTGCCGGACAGCAACTGGTAGTCATCGCTGCTCGCCAGCAATTCAAGCAGGATGAGAAAGTGGCCCAGGCGGGTGATGCCTTTGGAGTCGGCGATCTTCTGCATCAGTTTCGTGGCTTGGCGAATGGTCCGTTTGCAGCGGAACTCGATGCCGTACTGCGAGCGCTCCAGCAGTGGGGCCAGAGTCTTCAGCTCGGCGAAAATCTGGCTGCCGCTTTCGAATAACTCGTCAGTGAAATTCACCAGCATGTCGCGCTTGGTGACGACCTCGTCCTCTTCGATCTGGCTGATCCAGTTATGAGGCAGATTGGGCCCGGTGAGGAACAGGGACTCGGGATAGAAGTTACCGATGTAGTCGCCGACAAAGACCTTGCCGGAACTGGCCACGATCAGGTGCAGTTCGTATTCCTTGTGAAAGTGCCAACGCACCAAAGGACAGGGGAAGCCGTGTTCGCGATAGATGATCGACAAGCCGTTATGGTCGTCCATCAATTCATATGAGGGGTCTGTGACTCTTGTTGTTTTTGTCATCATGTGGCCGATATCCAGAATGCCAGGCTGCTAATGTGCACTATCTGAGTGTGCGATAGCATCCAGAGTTTCCTGTGGCAACTGGCACGCTCGCTTCAGGATGCAACCTGTGTGGAAGATTCTATGATCGCGTATGACCTGTGGGAGCAGGGCTTGCCCGCGATGCATGAGACGCAGCCACAAGACACACCGCGTTATCGTTTATCGCCATATTTCCGCCCAGACCAGGCATCTCTTCCATAGGGCTTTGAGTTTGATCCACTACCTGCGCCATTCAGTTCCGTCTGGAGTGAACTCATGAAAACCATCCTCCTGATCGGCATCGGTTCCGGCAATCCGGAGCAGATCACCATTCAGGCCATCAATGCGCTGAATCGCGCCAAGGTGTTCTTCGTGCTTGATAAAGGTTACGCAAACGACGACTTGCTGCGCCTGAGGAAGGATATCTGTGAGCGTTACATCACCTGTGATGACTATCGCTTGCTGCAGGTCAGCGACCCCTCCCGGGAGGATGATCCACATTCCTACCAGCAAGGCGTTGCACGCTGGCATGAGCAGCGGGCGGCGTTGTTTCAGCGCCTGATCATTGATGAAGTAGAAACGGGGCAAACGGCGGCTTTCCTGGTCTGGGGTGAGCCGACGCTGTACGACAGCACCTTAAGAGTCTTCGAGTTGATTCTTGATAACTCGCCTCAACTCTTTGATTATCAAGTTATTCCTGGCATAAGTAGTGTGCAGGCATTGGCGGCGCAGCATCGTATTCCGTTGAATCGTATTGGCGAACCTATCCATATCACCACCGGGCGCAGGCTGGCGCTTGAGCACAATGCAGCACCTGAGAACACCGTCGTAATGCTTGATGCACACTGCACGTTTGAGCGGTTTCTTAACCAGGGCCTGCATATTTACTGGGGAGCTTATCTTGGGACGCCAGATGAAATCCTGATTGCAGGGCCGCTGGATGAGGTGTGTGAGCAGATCAAGAACGCGAGAGCGAAGGCGCGGCAGGAGAAGGGCTGGATCATGGATACGTATCTGTTGAGAAATGATATCTAGATTCTAGGTATTAATCCCAACTCACTGTTTTTATTGGCTAATACGCAAAAAATTTAAATGGAATGGGGTTTTGTTGCGTGAACGAATCTCTGTGGGAGCCGGGCTTGCCCGCGATCAACGATGACTCGATGTACCTGATGCCCCGCGACACTTGAATCGCCGTAGGACCGGCTTTAGCCGGGAGAACAGTGTTTCAGTTGAAGAAAATTAGCCAGTATTCCGACGCCCTCCCGGCTAAAGCCGGTCCTACGGGACTGCGCAGGTTATGTGGGAGCCGGGCAAGCCTCGCTCCCGCATGGGGTCGATACATGACTCAAGGATTCACCGGATTACGATTCTTCGCCTCAATCCACTGCGCCATGTACTGGGTGCTCTTGTGATGGTGGTGTCGCAGCATTGCGCCGGTGAAGTTTGCAGTTCGATGGGCTTGCAGGTTCTGACGCAGGTACTGGATACGGGTAATCAGGCTTGTGCAATGCTTCTGGTGCCTGTAGCGCGCGTCAAGCAGCTCCCAGCCAGCGCTCTGCGCTTCATGCCAACGCTCTTCATCCTGATACAGGCGCACTGCTGCATCAGCGATTTCGGCGGCGCTGCTTGCAACGCAGCCGGGCCAGGGCAGGTTGCCGTTCATGGCTTCAGCACCGATCGGCGTGGTGACGGTTGGCGTGCCGCACAACATGGCATCGACAATCTTGCCTTTGACCCCCGCGCCAAAGCGTAACGGCGCCAGGCAAATACGCGCCTCGGACATCACCTTCAAAGCGTCTTCCGCCCAATTCATCACATGGAAGCCCTGCGCCGCGTTGTGCAGCGCAGTGGCTTTGGGTGGCGTGTAGGAGCCGTAGATATGCAGCTGAGCCTTGGGCAGTTGCTGACGTATCAGCGGCCAGATGGCGTTCTTCATCCAGAGCACCGCATCCCAGTTAGGGGCGTGTCGGAAGTTGCCGATACTCAGAAAGTGCGCTCGCTCGCTGAACGGGCGCGCTGTCGCAGGGACATCGCTGACCATCAGCGGACACCAGTGCAAGATCCCCTCCGGCACCCGGAATTCACGGGTAAGCAACTGCATTTCCACGTCGGACGTCATCAGGCTGAGATCGGAGCGGTACAGCGCGGCGATCTCGCGCTGGGCCAGATCGCCGGTTGCCATCGCAGAAAAAATGTCACGCTCTGATTCTTCAAAAAAGCTATTCAAATCATCAGGTTGCTCTGCATTACTCAAGTAGTTTTTGAGCTGCATGTGGCGCGCGTGACGCAAGCTTTGCAGGTCTGAGGTCTCCAGCAGTCGCAGGGCATTGGGGCAATGTTTCTCTACCCGCCAGCCAAATTGCTCCTCGATCATGAACTGATCGAAGAGGACGATATCCGGCTGCAATTCACTGATGAACACATCGAAGCTGCTGTTGTTCAGCTCAATGTCGACCTCACGAATCCCCAGCTCAGCCAGGTTTGCCTTGTGCTCGCCTTCGGTGGCTGGGCTGGCAAAGGTGATTTGCCAGCCTTGTTCCAGAAAGCACTGGATCAATTGCATGACATGACCGCTGGCGGCCGAGGAGCGAGGCTCGGGCCACACATAGCCAATGATCAATACATGGGTTGTCGCGTCCGAAACGGAGCTGTCCGGTAATGGCTGCGAATCGTGCTTATCCAAGAATGCTTTTTACCTTGTCACGCAATTGATCAATCGAGAACGGTTTGCCGATGTTGTGCATGCCTGCCGGGACATCAATGCTTTCGGCATAACCGCTGGCGAAAAGAACGGGCAGGGACGGGCGAAGCTTGCACGCAATCGCAGCCAGCTCTTTGCCATCCATGCCTGGAAGGCCAAGGTCGGTCATCATCAAATCAATGACCTTCGATTCGTCTTCAAGCACTTTTTGAGCCTCTTCACCGTCCTCAGCTTCGAGCACTGTGTATTCCAGCTCTTCCAGCACGTCGACGATCAGCATGCGGACAATGGCGTCGTCTTCGACCACTAGAATGGTGCTGGCAGGAACGGACATAGGTGATTTCCTTAAAATCTGCAGGGTCGGCGTAATGCGACCGGTACGGGTAAGCAAAATAACGCTGGAGGTGCCAGCTAGCAACATTTGCACTCGTTTGAGTGAGTGGTAACGCGAGCTGTACCACTGATGAAACGAATAATGCGTTCTTAGGCAGCTAAATGTCAGAAAATTCAGATATCTGTGTGAGAAATGAGAGTCTTTTTCTTAATATTACGGCAAACTTCATGGTTTGATGATCACCAAGGATGACTCATGATCCGTCCGTCTACTGTCGATGAGCAACGTTTTCGTAAATTGCTTGGCCGCAACGTCACTTTACCCCTGAGTGTGGGTGTTATCAGCGCGGTCTTTTTCATCGGTCTGATCAGCTATTTGCTGTCAGTCATCCAGTGGGTCGAGCACACCGACCGAGTGATCAACAATACCAATCGCGCGCTGAAGCTTTCCATCGATATGGAAACCGGTATGCGTGGTTATTTGCTGGCGGGTGACGAGCGTTATCTCGACCCGTATGAGTTGGCGAAACCGGCGCTCACTGCAGAGCTGAAGGGGCTTGAGGTACTCGTTGCCGATAACCCGCCTCAGGTTGACCGGCTCAAGCGTATCCAGGCATTACAGGATGACTGGGGTCAGTACGCTGAGGAGATGATCAATCAGCGGCGGATAAAAGGCGAGTTCGTGGCCCCGCTACGGACTGGGCGAGGCAAGCGCCTGACGGACGAGATTCGCAGCCAGTACGAGGAAGTTGTCGCTGTAGAGCAGCAACTGCGACTTGCGCGCAATGCCGACGTCACACGCACAACCGTCCTGTCAGTCAGCCTTTACCTTGTTTTTGTTCTGTGCGTCAGCGGATTTCTTGCGTACATCGGTCGTCGGGATCTGCTGGCCTTGTCCAGTACTTATGGCGACAACCTCAAGCTTCAGGAAGAAAACGCCGAGCGCCTGAAAAAAGTCGCCTGGCTGCGCAATGGCCAGAGTGAGCTGGCTGAACAAGTATTGGGTCAATTAACGCTGAACACCCTGGGGTCCAACGTCCTGCAATTCTTTGCTCAGTATCTGGGCAGTGTGGTTGCAGCGGTTTACGTGCGCCAGGAGCACGGCGGCCTCAGGCGCGTCGCGTCCTATGGTTTCTCCCGTGAGCAGGAACAGCACGAGCAGTCCCTCTACAGTGGCGAAGGCGTGATCGGCCAGGCTGCGCAGCAAGACAAAATCATCCGTCTTGATGATGTACCGAGTAATTATTTCAAGGTGTCTTCCGGGCTGGGCGAGGGCGACCCACGCAGCATTCTCGTGGTCCCCACCAGCAACGATGATCAGGTCAACGGCGTCATCGAGCTGGGTTTCCTGCGTCCTCTGACCGAGAGCGATGTCGAGTTCATGGAGCTGATTGCCGAGAACGTGGGCACCTCCATCGAAGCGGCGCGTTATCGTCAGCGTTTGCAGGAAGTATTGGCTGAAACCCAACAGCTCAACGAAGAGCTGCAGGTCCAGCAGGAAGAGCTGCGCACCGCCAACGAGGAGCTGGAGGAGCAGTCGAGGATTCTCAAGGAGTCTCAGGCGCATCTGGAAACCCAGCAAGCCGAACTTGAGCAGACCAACGAGCAACTGGCTGATCAGGCTCAGGTCCTTTCCGAGCAGCGTGATGCCCTTGATCGCAAGAATGAAGAGCTGAACATTGCTCAGGTCGAGCTTGAAAATCGTGCTGACGAGCTGCAACGCTCCAGCAAGTACAAATCCGAGTTCCTTGCCAACATGTCCCACGAGCTGCGCACGCCGCTCAACAGTTCGTTGATTCTGGCCAAGCTGCTGGCCGAAAACCCGACTGAAAACCTCACCGCCGAACAGGTCAAGTTCGCCGAATCGATCTATTCAGCCGGTAATGATCTGCTCAACCTGATCAACGATATTCTGGATATTTCCAAGGTCGAAGCCGGCAAGCTGGACATGCGTCCTGAAAACAGCAGCGTGTCTCGCCTGGTCGAAGGACTGCGCAACATGTTCCAGCCATTGGCCCTCGACAAGAAGCTGGATTTCCATGTGGAGCTGCAGGCCGGTGCGCCGACCATGCTGTACACCGATCGCCAGCGACTGGAACAGATCCTGAAAAACCTGCTGTCGAACGCTATCAAGTTCACCGAAACCGGCACTGTCAGCATGATCGTCTCGCGCCAACCGGGCGCAGGGATTGTCTTTACGGTGCGTGATTCCGGGATCGGCATTGCCGCGGAGCAGCAGGAAAGCATCTTCGAAGCCTTCCGTCAGGCTGATGGCACCACCAACCGCCGTTATGGCGGCACCGGTCTGGGGTTGTCCATTTCCCGGGATCTGGCGCGCCTGCTCGGTGGTTCGATCAGTGTGACCAGCGAGCCGGGGCAGGGCAGTATCTTCACCCTGGTTCTGCCTGAACAGTATGTCGAGTCGGTGCAACTGGAATATGGCGAAGTCCCTGCGCCAACCCCCGCACCGGTCATGCCGGTGATGCCTGTGCATGCATTGGCATCTTTGCCGCCGGCTGCGGCAGCGGTTCCCGCGACCCCCGCTAAAGCACCCGTGCCGAGCTTCGCCGATGACCGCGAAAAGCTGCCGTCGAGCAAGCGCTGCATTCTGGTGATTGAAGACGAAGTGGCTTTTGCCAAAATCCTCTTCGACCTGGCTCACGAGCTGGGTTACCACTGCCTTGTTGCCCATGCCGCCGATGACGGTTTCAACCTGGCGGCTCAGTTCACGCCGGACGCAATTCTGCTGGACATGCGTCTGCCGGATCATTCCGGGCTGACGGTTCTGCAGCGCCTGAAAGAGCTGGCGCCAACACGACACATCCCGGTTCACGTGATTTCCGTTGAAGATCGCCAGGAAGCGGCCATGCACATGGGCGCTGTGGGCTATGCGGTGAAGCCCACCACCCGTGAAGAGCTCAAGGATGTCTTCGCCAAGCTCGAATCCAAACTGACCCAAAAGGTCAAACGTATCTTGCTGGTGGAAGATGACGCCCTGCAACGCGACAGCATTGCGCGGTTGATCGGGGACGACGACATTGAAATCACCGCAGTAGGTTTCGCCCAGGATGCGCTGGACCTGCTGCGCGACAATATCTATGACTGCATGATCATCGACCTGAAGTTGCCGGACATGCTGGGCAATGAGCTGCTCAAACGTATGTCCACCGATGAAATCTGCTCGTTCCCGCCGGTCATCGTCTACACCGGTCGCAACCTGACCCGCGATGAAGAAGCCGAGCTGATGAAATATTCGCGCTCGATCATCATCAAGGGCGCGCGCTCACCCGAACGCTTGCTCGATGAAGTCACGCTGTTCCTGCACAAGGTTGAGTCGCAGCTCTCCAACGAGCGCCAGAAGATGCTCAAGACCGCACGTAGTCGTGACAAGGTCTTTGAAGGGCGCAGGATTCTGGTCGTCGACGATGACGTACGCAATATCTTTGCCCTGACCAGCGCGCTCGAGCACAAGGGCGCGGTGGTCGAAGTTGCGCGTAACGGCTTCGAGGCCATCAGCAAGCTGAACGAAATCGAAGATATCGATCTGGTGTTGATGGACGTGATGATGCCGGAGATGGATGGCTATGAAGCAACCATCGAGATTCGCAAGGATCCACGCTGGCGCAAGCTGCCGATCATCGCCGTGACTGCCAAAGCCATGAAGGATGACCAGGAGCGTTGTCTGCAGGCTGGCTCAAATGACTATCTGGCCAAACCTATTGACCTGGACCGACTGTTCTCGCTGATACGTGTCTGGCTGCCCAAAATGGAACGTATTTGAGTTGGATGAGCCCAAGCTGAGCATCCAGCCCGCACCTAAAGGTTCCGCCATGTCTCAAGACAGAAACACGGACATCGAAATACGTCTGTTGATTGAGGCTATTTATCTCAAGTACAGCTACGACTTTCGTGACTACTCCGGCGCATCGGTGAAGCGCCGCATCAGTCACGCGCTGCGCCAGTTTGACTGCACGACTATTTCTGCATTGCAGGAACGGGTGATTCACGACCCTCAGGCCTTCATGCAATTGCTGCAATTTCTGACGATCCCGGTCAGCGAGATGTTCCGCGATCCGTCGCATTTTCTGGCGATTCGTCAGGAAGTAGTTCCGCTGTTGCGCACCTACCCGTCAATCAAGGTCTGGATTGCCGGGTGCAGCACGGGCGAAGAGGTTTACTCGATGGCCATTCTGCTGCGTGAAGAAGGCCTGCTGGACCGCACGATCATTTACGCCACTGATATCAACCCGAGCTCGCTGGACAAGGCCCGGCAGGGGATTTTCTCGATGGAAAATGTCCGCGCTTATACCGATAACTACCAGAAGGCGGGCGGTCAGCGCGCGTTTTCCGATTACTACACCAGTGCCTACGATTACGCGATCTTCGACAAAACGCTGCGGGAAAACGTGACGTTTGCTGACCACAGCCTTGCAACTGACAGTGTGTTCTCCGAAACACAGTTGGTTTCATGCCGAAATGTACTGATTTACTTCAACAAGAAATTGCAGGATCGCGCGTTCGGGCTCTTCCATGAGTCGCTCTGTCACCGGGGGTTTCTGGTGCTGGGCAGCAAGGAAACGCTGGATTTTTCCGGCTACAGCAGCCATTTCGAGCCTTTGGTTAAACCGGAACGGATCTACCGCAAGACATGAAAAGATCATTCTCTGGCAATGACGCAGGTGAACCACCACTGCCGGTCGTAGACGCCATTGTGGTAGGTGCGTCCGCCGGCGGAGTCGATGCGCTGCTGAAGATATTTGCATCGCTGAGGGTCGGTTATCGGTTGCCCATCCTGACTGTGCTGCATGTGCCTGAAAAGCGCATTAGTCAGTTGGCCCAGGTTTTTCAGGCGCGGGTACCGCTGAAGGTCAAAGAGGCGGACGATAAGGAAGATGTTGCTCCCGGTACGCTGTACTTCGCGCCACCGGGTTATCACTTGTCGGTGGAAAATGATTTGAGCCTGTCGCTGAGTCAGGAGGATCGGGTATTTCATTCCCGGCCAAGTATCGACATTCTTTTTCAGTCAGCCGCGGATGCCTACGGGCCGCGTCTGGCGGGTTTCCTGTTGACAGGCGCCAATAACGACGGCGCCTATGGTCTGTCGTGTATCAAGCTTTCCGGCGGCATGACGGTGGTTCAGGATCCGGACGAGGCTCAGGCGCGCACCATGCCTGATGCCGCCCTGGCGCTTCATAAGCCTGATTACCTCCTGCCTTTAAACGATATAGGCCAACTGTTGGTCGAGCTGGAACGAATTGCATGCTGAGTGACATTCAAGCCAAGTTGCTGATCGTTGATGATCTGCCGGAAAACCTGTTGGCGCTCGAAGCGCTGATCAAGCGCGAAGATCGTGAGGTCTATAAAGCCTTGTCGGCCGATGAGGCCTTGTCGTTGCTGCTTGAGCACGAATTTGCCATGGCCATCCTCGATGTTCAGATGCCGGGCATGAACGGCTTTGAGCTCGCGGAAATGATGCGCGGCACGGATCGCACCAAAAATATTCCAATTGTGTTTGTCAGTGCCGCAGGGCGGGAGCTCAACTACGCCTTCAAGGGTTACGAAAGCGGCGCTGTAGATTTTCTGCACAAGCCTCTGGACATTCATGCGGTCAAGAGCAAGGTCAACGTATTCGTCGACCTGTATCGCCAACGCAAGGCGATGAAACTGCAGGTCGAAGCGCTGGAGCAGAGTCGTCGAGAGCAGGAGCAGTTGCTGGCAAAGCTGCAGGTGACTCAGAACGAACTGGAGCACGCCGTGCGGATGCGCGACGACTTCATGTCAATCGTCTCCCACGAAGTGCGCACGCCGCTGAACGGACTGATTCTGGAAACCCAGCTGCGCAAGCTGCACCTGGCCAAAGACAACGCCGCAGCGTTCACCATGGAAAAGCTGCGGGCCATGGTTGATCGTGACGAGCGCCAGATTCAGAGCCTGATCCGCCTTATCGAAGACATGCTTGATGTCTCACGTATTCGCACTGGCAAGCTGTCGATCCGCACCAGCGCCTTCGACCTTGCCGAACTGGTCAGTAACCTGCTCGAAAGCTTCTCCGCGCAGATTGCAGCGGCCGAATCCAGTGTGACGTTCAAGGCTGAAGAGCCAGTCATCGGTGTGTGGGACGAGTTCCGCATCGAGCAAGTGATTGCCAACCTGCTGACTAACGCCCTGCGCTATGGCGCCCGCAAGCCCATCAAGGTCCGCGTTTACGCTGAGGACGGTGAGGCGCGGGTTGAGGTCCATGATCAGGGCATTGGTATCAGCGCGGAAAACCAGCAGCGGATTTTTCAGCAATTCGAACGAGTTGCTGCCAACCATGCGGTGCATGGACTGGGCCTCGGTTTGTTTATCTCTGACCAGATTGTGTCTGCTCATGGTGGGCGCATTGTTGTGGAAAGCGCAGAAGGCGAAGGCTCTATGTTCAGGGTCTGCCTGCCGGTTTAGCAGCGCAAGAAATCAACGTCAGATTTATCCGATATTTACGCAACCTACGGCCATCATCATGGTCGTAATGGCAGCTATTTAACCGAAGGCAGTTCCATGAGCTCTGATGCAGAAAATGTCGTCCTCATCGTCGAAGACGAGCCGCTGATCCTGATGTTGCTTGCCGACTATCTGTCGGGCGAGGGCTATCGAGTGTTGCAGGCGGAGAACGGTGAGCAGGCGTTCGAAATTCTTGCCACCAAGCCCCATCTGGATCTGATGATCACTGATTACCGCCTGCCTGGCGGGATATCCGGCGTGATGATCGCAGAGCCTGCCGTGAAACTTCGGCCGGAACTGAAGGTTATCTTTATCAGCGGTTATCCGGCAGAAATCGTCGAGTCTGGTAGCCCCATTGCCAAAAAGGCGCCGATTCTGGCCAAGCCATTCAACATGGAAACCCTGCACTCCCAGATCGAAAAGCTTCTGGCCTGAATCGATCATCTCCCCGCGCCATCACCTATCGGGTTGATGGCGCCGCAACAGTCATTCATTCCTCTATCATCTCCCGAACCTTGGACGTCAGGTTGTCGAAAGCGAACGGCTTGGTGATCATCTGCATGCCATCATCGAGAAAGCCCGCCCTGACGGCAGCATGCTCAGCGTAACCGGTGATGAATAGTACTTTGAGATCCGGACGCAACTGACGGCCTATTTCGGCCAGTTGTCGACCGTTCATGCCCGGCAGACCGACATCACTGATCAGCAGGTCAATACGCTGGCCGGACTCGAGTATAGGCACGGCTTCAGGTCCGGAACCTGCCTCGACGTAGGCATAACCCAATTCGCTCAAGACTTCGCTGACCAGTACCCGAACGGCGGCATCATCCTCAACGATAAGCACCGTTTCGCCTTCCTTGGCAAAGCTCTCCGGACTGTGGATGATCTGCTCGTCCTGAGTCTGCTGGCCTTTAAAGCGTGGCAGGTATAGCTGAACCGTGGTGCCTTTGCCTACTTCGCTTTTGATTGCGACATGGCCGTGAGACTGCTTGCTGAAACCGTAGATCATCGAAAGGCCCAACCCGGTGCCCTGACCAATGGGTTTGGTCGTGAAGAACGGGTCGAAGGCGCGGCTGATTACGCTGTCCGGCATGCCGTAACCGGTATCACTGACGCTGAGCACCACGTAATCGCCAGGCAGCAGGTTCTCGTGGGCATTGGTGAAGGACCTGTCCAGACTCTCGTTGGACGACTCAACGATCAACAGCCCGCCATCAGGCATGGCGTCCCGGGCGTTGAGCACCAGGTTGAGCAGGGCGCTTTCCAGTTGGTTGGGGTCGGCTTCCGCGGTCCACAGTTGCTCGTGCAGGTGAAGCTCCAGACGAATGCTCTCGTTAAGGCTCCTGTTGAGCAGCTCGCCCATGGAACTGATCAACTGATTCATCTCGACCGGTTTGGAGTCCAGTGACTGACGGCGGGAGAAGGCAAGTAATCGGTGGGTCAGGGCGGCGGCACGGTTGGCGGACGTAACGCCCAAGTCGATCAGGCTGTTCAGGTCTTCGGTATTCCCGCGAGCCAAGCGCCTTCGCAGTAACTCCAGGCTGCCGATAATGCCGGTCAGCATGTTATTGAAGTCGTGGGCAATGCCCCCGGTCAATTGGCCAACCGCTTCCATTTTCTGCGATTGGCGCAGCACTTCTTCGTTGTGCTTGAGCTGGGAAGTGCGTTCTTCGACCTGCTGCTCAAGGGTTTCGTTGAGTTGTCGCAGTTGCGCTTCAGCCTGCTTGCGTTCGGTGATGTCAGATGTCACCCCCGCCAAAGAGCTGACCCGGCCATTCTTGGCGCGAATCGCACGCGCCCGGACATCAACCCAATTCAATGAGCCATCAGGCCATACGTTGCGATATTCGATGATGAAATCGTCGCCGCTGTCCAGGCTGCGCTGCAGCGCCGATTGCATGCGAGGCTGGTCTTCGGCGAAGACCGCGTCGAGCCAGTCTTCATAGTCAAAGCGCTCGCTCTCGCTGCGCCCGTAATGAGAGCGGGATATATCCGAGCAGTCGAGGGTCAGGAACTCGGCTTCAAGTTGCCATGAGCCCAGACGTCCGGCTTTGAGTGCGTTCTGTAAACGTTGCTCGCCTTCCGCCAGGTCTTCCATGCGCGCTCTGGCTTCGTATTGTCGCCGACGTCCGCGGATTGCGGTGGTGACCAGACTGACCAGTGTGGAGGGATGGAAAGGGCGCTCAAGGAAGGTCACGTTGCCCAGCATAGTGCCCAGGTAGGCCGAAGGGCTCTTTTCCGGGCCGCCGTGATGGGTAAGGAGCACCACAGGGAGGTCCGACCAGGGCGGCTGGCGCTCCAGGGTCTGCACCAGAATGCCGATGTCTTTGCCGCGCAGGGCCTCGTCGGCGATGATCGCCATACCCGCGCCGAGGCTCAGCTCAGCGCTCAGGTCGGCAAGGGTATGGGCGACGAGGGCGGGGAAACCCGCCTCTTGTAGAATCATTAAAGCGATCTGGCTGTCCCGGCCCCGTGGGGCCAGGATAATTGCCCTTTCCGATAGCAGTCCGAGGGTGCTCACTCCTCGTCATCCTGCATCAAGGGACTGTTTGATCCGGCGTATTGAGGAATGCCGCTGAGCACACCCTGAAACGCTGAGAGCGGTTTGCCTATCCTCAGGCCTTGATGACTGATGCGATACTCCCTGATGGTAGATTCGTGAGTGCCAGTACGCTTCTTGATGATTGAGATTGCGCGGCGCACTTCACCCTGGGCTTCGAAGTAGCGTAACAACATGACCGTATCGGCCAGATAAGTGATGTCAACCGGAGCACGCATGTCACCCACAAGGCCATGTTGCGCAACGGTCATGAATGTCGAGGCGCCTTGGCGATTGAGATAGAGCAACAGTTCGTGCATATGCAGAATCAGTGCATTCTCTTCCGGCATGGCCGCCGTATAGCCGTTGATACTGTCGATGACCACGGTTTTGATCTGCTTTTCGTCGACGCTGGCACGTACCCGGTGAGCGAACTCGCCCGGTGACAGTTCAGCGGCGTCGACCTGTTCAATCAGCAGGTTGCCGCTCTTTTCCAGCGCTTCCAGATCGATGCCGACCTTACGCATGCGGGTGAACAGCAGGCCGAGCTCTTCGTCGAAAATGAACAGCGCGACACGTTCGCCGCGGGCCACAGCTGCAGCCGCGAATACCAGAGAGATCAGCGATTTACCAGTACCCGCTGGTCCCAGAATCAAGGTGCTGGAGCCCCCGTCGATGCTGCCGCCCAACAATGCATCCAGCTCAGGCACGCCGCTGGACAGTATTCCGCGTTCGAATCGGGTACGGTGTTCTGCAGCCACAAGCCGAGGAAAAACATGGATGCCGTCACCCTTGATGGTGAAGTCGTGGAAGCCACCGCGGTATTTCTGCCCGCGATATTTGACCACTCGCAGTCGACGGCGCTCGGCGCCGTAATTCGGGTTCAGTTCTTCCAGGCGAATCACGCCATGGGCGACGCTGTGCACCGTCTTGTCCAGTGCTTCGGTGGTCAGGTCATCCAGCAGCAGCACCGTCGCGTCATAGCGGGTGAAGTAATGCTTGATGGACAGAATCTGCCGTCGGTAGCGCAGGGAGCTTTGCGCCAGCAAGCGGATTTCCGAAAGGCTGTCGATGACGACCCGGGTAGGTCTCACGCGTTCGACCACTTCAAAAATCTGACGCGTTGCTTCGCCCAGCTCCAGGTCCGAGGAATACAACAAGCTTTGATGATTGTCTGCATCGAGCAGACTTTCAGGTGGCGTGAGCTCGTAGATAACGATGTTCTCGTCCAGCGTCCAGCCATGGGAAGCTGCACCGTCGCGCAGTTCGATGTCGGTTTCCGACAGGGTGATATACAGGCAGCGTTCGCCTTCAAGGGCACCTGCACGAAGAAATTGCAGAGCTACAGTCGTCTTGCCTGTGCCGGGTTCGCCTTCGAGTAGAAACACATGCCGCCGGGAAAGACCACCCGCCAGAATGTCATCGAGGCCCACAATACCGGTTGCTGCTTTTGATGTAGTCAAGAATCGCCCTCTTGCGACCTTAGGGGTGTGGCATAGCCTTGAAATCGGCCGCTGCGCTGTCAATGCCTATGACGCAGCTCACTATCACTTACCTATTAACGGACCGCTGAGTGTCGGGAGCGTTCAGACTTTCGCACCGTGCAGCCCGCTTTCAGCGGGGTTTCGGGACGGATATCCAGCGTATGGCACAACTGCCGCCTTATCGCGTAACGGCCAGTGTTGATATAGTCTTTGGCTGAATCGAGTCGTGGCTAGAACAAGAAAAATCAAGAGAGGAACCTCCGTGTCTGACTACCAATCCTTTGTCGTAAAGCTTAGTGATCACATCGCCCACGTGCAGATCAATCGACCGGAAAAGGTCAACGCCATGGACGCTGCATTCTGGTCTGAAATCATTGAAATTTTCCAGGGGATTGATGAGAACGATGAAGTTCGCGTCGTGGTGCTGAGCGGGGCGGGCAAGCACTTTTCTTCTGGCATCGATCTGACACTGCTGGCTTCGGTCGCCAACGAGCTGGGTAAGGACGCCGGGCGTAATGCCCGGACGTTGCGACGCAAGATTCAGCAGTTGCAAGCCTCGTTCACTGCGGTCGACCAGTGTCGCAAGCCGGTACTTGCAGCCATTCAGGGTTATTGCCTCGGTGGTGCCATTGACCTCGTGTCAGCGTGCGACATGCGCTATTGCGCCGAGGACGCGAAGTTTGCGATTCGGGAGATCGATATGGGCATGGCTGCGGATGTCGGCACCTTGCAACGCCTGCCACGCATCATCGGGGACGGTATCATGCGCGAACTGGCTTACACTGGGCGGACTGTAGAAGCCGCGGAAGCTCGCGAAATTGGCCTGGTCAACCGCGTTTTCGCCGACAGCGCCAAGCTGCTTGAAGGTGTTCTGGGCATCGCTGCGCAAATCGCTTCCAAGTCGCCAATTGCTATTACTGGAACCAAGGAAATGATCAGCTACATGCGTGATCACCGTGTCGATGACGGGCTTGAGCACGTTGCCATCTGGAACGCAGCCATGCTGCAATCGGCGGACTTGAATACGGCCATGGTTGCGCAGATGAGCAAGCAGAAGCCTGTCTTCGACAACTAGAGCAAAAATAGCGCGAGAATCAGATCAACTCATCAGGGAGTTCTTATGTCAGTCCCCAGTCGCTGGACCACCGCTGTACTGGATGTTCAGACTCCGGGCGGTTGGGCTGTTGTGCACAGCGAGCAAGGTTTCCTGCTGGATGGTAACGGGGCAATGTTTCCTCGTGAGTGGCTCAAGCAACAGGCGCTGCCCCTCATCAGTGAGCACGGTATTGGCCATTTTGATGGCGAGCCGGTGTATCTATACGTTCTGAAAGACCCCGTCGAAGTCGAAGGCTGCACTTGGCAAGGGTTGCGTCAGTTCATGTTGTCCGGTGATTACGACGTCTTCCAGCAGCTGGGTTACGCCGCCCAGATCAGCACCTGGGCACGGGAGCATCGATTCTGCGGCAGTTGCGGACGTCCCACCGTGCAGGTGGCGGGGGAGCGTGCCATGTATTGCGAGCATGACAACCTGCGTTTCTATCCGCGCATCTCGCCGAGCATGATCGTGCTGATTACCCGGGGCGATGAAGTGCTGTTGGCGCGGTCGCCACGCTTCGTGACCGGGGTTTACAGCACCTTGGCCGGGTTTGTTGAGCCGGGTGAATCCGCCGAAGACTGCGTGCGCCGGGAAGTCATGGAAGAGGTGCAGGTCAAGGTGAAAAACATTCGCTACGTGGGCAGTCAGTGCTGGCCGTTCCCGCATTCCATGATGCTGGGCTTCCATGCCGAATACGACAGTGGCGAAATTGTGCCCCAGCCGGACGAAATCGAAGACGCACGCTGGTTCAATATCAATGACCTACCGCCATTGCCTGCCAGCCGCTCGATTGCCCGGCATCTGATCGAACTGTATCTGGCGCAGCGCTCAGGCGCCCCCGAACCAGTGCTGCCAGGCTAGGCGGGCGGTCAGGCAAAGCACGACCGTGATGAACACCGGGCGAATGAATTTCGCCCCGCCTTTGATGGCGCTACGGGCGCCAAGCGCGGCCCCCAGCATCACTGCGATACCCATGCTCAGGCCGATCAGCCAGTCCACCTGACCGGAAAAGATAAACACCGACAGCGCGGCCGCGTTACTGACGAAATTCATACTGCGTGCCACGCCACTGGCCTTGACCAGATCAAGCGGGTAGATCAGCAGTGAGCTGACCGTCCAGAAGGCACCCGTTCCCGGACCAGCAACACCGTCGTAAAAACCCAGCCCCAGGCCTTGAGGCAACTGCCATTTTTTCTTGATGGGCGCATCGCTGTTCAACGGCGCCTTGGGCGTGCCACCGAACAGCAGGTAGAGCCCGCAACCGAAAACAATCACCGGCAGCATCTGGTTGATCCATTCACCGGGCAGGTACTGAGCGATCGCTGCACCGATCAGTGCGCCGACAGCGGTCCCGATCAGGGCACGGGTCCATTGCCGAGGATGAAACAGCTTGCGCCGGTAGAAGGTGAAACTCGCAGTCGCCGAGCCGAAGGTCGAACTGAGTTTATTAGTGCCCAGCACCAGATGCGGTGGCAGGCCCGCTGTCATCAGCGCCGGGGTGGTCAGCAAGCCGCCGCCTCCGGCAATGGCATCAATGAAACCGGCAACAAAGGCAACGACAACCAGCACCGCGAGGGTGCCCGGTTCGACACTCAGTTCAAAAGGCATGGGAAGGGCTTACTTGGCAGTCGGGCAGAAAAGGCTGCCCGGAAGCGGCGTATGTTACTGCAGGTAGTGGCGCAGTTGGAAAGCTGACGTTGATGGAAATCCAGCTTTGCCCGTAAATCTTCTGGTGCGGTGCATCGGGGCGTCCGACGTAGGAGCGGCTTCAGCCGCGAGAGGGCCGGTACATTCAACGCACTTCCTGCGTCAGCGGTCACGCCCTCCCGGCTAAAGCCGGTCCTACGATTGCGCAGAACCTGCGGGAGCTGTCAGGAAAGAAACCCGCCATCCACATTCAGCGCCACACCTGTGGTGTAACTGGACGCCGCGCTTGCCAGATACAGCACGGCACCGGCCATTTCAGAAGGGTCTGCCACTCGCTTGAGCGGGATCTGCTGCAGGGCGGTCTTGAGTATCGCGTCGTTCTTGACCAGTGCCGAGGCGAACTTAGTGTCGGTCAGGCCGGGCAGCAGGGCGTTGCAGCGAATGCCAAAAGGCGCGCATTCCTTGGCGAACACCTTGGTCATGTTGATCACCGCCGCTTTGGTGACTGAATAGATACCCTGGAAAACCCCTGGAGAAACGCCGTTGATCGAAGCCACGTTGATGATGCTGCCACCCCCGTTGTCGCGCATTAATTTGCCAGCTTCGACCGACATGAAGAAATAGCCCCGGATATTCACATCCACGGTCTTCTGAAATGCGCCCAGGTCAGTGTCCAGCACGTTGCAGAATTGCGGATTGGTGGCCGCGTTGTTGACCAGAATATCCAGCCGCCCGAATTGCTCACGAATCTGCGCGAACACCGCGGTGATCTGTTCCATCTCACCAATATGGCAAGCCATTGCCGTCGCCTGACCGCCATCGGCGATGATGGCGTCTGCCACGTGCTGACAGCCGTCGATCTTGCGGCTGCTGACAATCACATGTGCGCCTTGCCGTGCGAGCAATCTGGCGATGGCCTCGCCAATGCCGCGGCTGGCTCCTGAGACGAAGGCGATCTTGCCGTCTAGGTCGAACAGTTCGGTTCTGGACATATTATTTTCCTTGTCGGGTCGCAGTGTCGGGTTGCAGTCAGAGAGTAGATTTGCCAATCACCTGCAGGCTCATGTGCTCAAGCAGCTTGTTCATATGAATGAACTGCGCAAAGCGCTTGTCCTGTGTCTGGCCGTGGAAAAAACGATAGTAGATTTGCTGCACGATCCCGGCGAGACGGAACAATCCGTAGGTGTAGTAGAAATCGAAATTATCGATGCGGATGCCGGAACGTTCGGCGTAATAGTCGACGAATTGCTGTCGGGTGAGCATCCCCTGCGCGTGGCTGGGCTGACGCCGCATCAACTGCACCGGGGCCGGGTCGTCGGCCTGAATCCAGTAAGCCAGCGTGTTGCCCAGATCCATCAGCGGATCGCCAAGAGTGGTCATTTCCCAGTCCAGTACGCCAATGATCTGCATCGGGTTGGCGGGGTCGAGCAGCACGTTGTCGAAGCGATAGTCGTTGTGGACGATGGCGGGTAAAGGGTGGTCAGCAGGCATTTTATCCGAGAGCCATGCCTTGACCTGCGTCCACTCGGGCGCATCCGGAGTGCGGGCGTTGTCATAGCGATCCGTCCAGCCGCGAATCTGGCGCTCCACGTAGCCCTCGGGCTTGCCCAGGTCCCCCAGGCCGCAGGCTTGATAATCCACGCGGTGCAATTCCACCAGGCGGTCAACGAAGCTCTTGCACAGGGTTTGGGTCTGGCTGGCATCCAGGTTCAGATCCGCTGGCAAGTCCGAACGCAGAATGATGCCTTTAATTCGCTCCATTACATAGAATTCGGAACCGATCACTGACTCATCCACGCAGTGCAGATAAGCTTTCGGGCAGTATGGAAAGGCATCCTTGAGCTGGTTGATGATGCGGAATTCCCGCCCCATGTCATGGGCCGACCGGGCTTTGTGGCCGAAGGGCGGGCGTCGCAGTACGAACTCCTGATCAGGGTACTGCAGCAGATACGTCAGGTTAGACGCGCCACCGGGAAACTGGCTGATGTGCGGTATCCCTTCAAGGCCGGGAATCTGCGCTTTCAGGTACGGGTCTATGAGCGCGGCATCCAGCTCTTCGCCTGCACGGATCTCTGTGGACTGGTCAGTAAGCGCCATGCTTATCCCTTCTGCTTATTATGGTGCGCGTAGATCATTGACTAATCGAATGTAGCTAACAATGTTCAAACTGTCTTATTGGCCGCCGTGTTGCCGGTTGATCATCGGTTTTGATGGAATTGATACTGTAGAAATAGCCTTGATATCCCTGACCCCACGCCATCACGCAGCAAACGGGTGACCTGTAGGAGCTGCCGAAGGCTGCGATCGCGATGTATCAGGAGAAATGCTTCGCAGCCTTCGGCAGCTCCTACAGAAAATAATTAAAATCAGGTAGTTGTATTTTTATAGAAAACCAGAAAAAACAGCCAAAAAAAACCGAAGCACGCAGGCTTCGGTTTTTCATGTTCAGGGCGCTGCAATCAGGCCGGGAACAATTCGCTGAGCTTCATCGCCAGCATCATGTCGCCTTCAGCGCGCAGCTTGCCGCCCATGAACGCCTGCATGCCGTCGGTCTCGCCGCTGACAATACCTTCCAGCGTTTCGCCGTCCATCACCAGCGTGACCTGCGCATCAGGGTTTTCGCCTTCCTGCAGCTCGCAAGTGCTGTCTTTGACGATCAGCGAGAAATGTTTGTCTTCATCGATACGGAAGCCGAAAACCAGGTCCAGGCCAGCGGCGGCACTTGGGTTGAACTTGGCTTTCATGGCTTGAACGGCGTCGGCTACGGAGGTCATGGTTCGGTCCTTTCTAGTGGTTGTTCTGCAAGGTTTGCCTGGATCACCGATAAGTGATGAGTTCCGGCGTATTGATTAGTTGCAAGTGTGCAAAATTGTTGAAGCCTGCCAGGGCAACCTCGTGACCACGAAATTTGAGGTGGCTGAACGAGGTGTTGACGATGTGCCAGTTGAGCTGGAAAGCCTGCTCGGCCGGCATTTGAGTAATCAGGTGGAGCAGGGCGGTAATGGTGCCGCCCGAGGTGAACACGGCAATATGTTCGCCGCGTTCAGCCCGCTCAAGTATTCGACGTAATCCAGCCTGAACCTGAGCAACAAATGCCTGCCAGCTCTGCAAGCCTTCATCGTCGTGGCTACCGCTGAGCCAGCGAGAGACGATCATTGAAAACAGGCGCTGAAACTCGGCACGGTGTTGAGCGGCATTACGCATCACATGCAACGCTTCGGGTTCGTTTTCAAGAGTGGGTAGCAGGGCGCGGATGACGGATTCAGCATCGAATTCATTGAACGCTGGATCGATTTCCAGTTTCGGGGCTTTCAGCCCGGCAGCATCAAGTTGACCCAGCGTCAGTTCGGCAGTGTGCTGCTGACGGCGCAAGCTGCCAGTGATACAGCGATCAAACCTGAAGTTGGTCCGGGCGATATGTGCACCGAGTAATTCTGACTGACGAATGCCGATCGGCGACAGCACGTCGTAATCGTCGGCACCAAAGGATGCCTGTCCATGTCGTATCAGATAGATGCTGCCCACGTCCGTTTCCCGGTACGTTGAAGTGTTTGCGAGGTTATGAGGATGCCTAAGGCGTGTCAATAAAAAAACATACGCTTGTTTGAATGGCCATTATGAAACGATTGGCGGCTGGTCGCCATCTGGTCGCACCGGTATGCTTGATCCATCCGCGACCCTTGAATGGTAAGGGCGCAATCCAAGTGAGGAGTCTCTGTGGAGTTTTTAGCCGATTACGCCAGCTTCCTGGCCAAAACGGTCACCCTGGTTGTCGCTATCGTCATTGTGCTGGTGGCTATTGCTTCTATGCGCGGCAAAGGTCGCCGTCGGTCAGCCGGGCAGTTGCAAGTCACCAAACTCAACGATTTTTACAAAGCCCTGCGTGAGCGTCTTGAGCAATCCTTGCTGGACAAGGATCGTCTCAAGGCGCTGCGTAAAGAGCAGGCCAAAAGTCTCAAGAAAGACAAGAAGCAGGCCGAGCCCAAGTCCCGCGTCTACGTGCTGGACTTCGATGGCGATATCAAGGCTTCTGCCACTGAAAGCCTGCGTCACGAGATTACAGCGCTGTTGACCCTGGCCACCGACAAGGACGAAGTGGTTCTGCGCCTGGAAAGCGGCGGTGGCATGGTTCACAGCTATGGCCTGGCCTCTTCGCAACTGGCCCGCATTCGTCAGGCCGGTATCCCGCTGACCATTTGTATCGACAAAGTGGCAGCCAGCGGTGGTTACATGATGGCGTGCATCGGAGACAAGATCATCAGCGCGCCTTTCGCCATTCTGGGTTCGATTGGCGTTGTCGCGCAGTTGCCTAACGTCAATCGTCTACTCAAAAAACATGACATCGACTTCGAAGTGCTGACCGCTGGTGAGTACAAGCGCACCTTGACTGTGTTTGGCGAAAACACCGAAAAAGGCCGTGAGAAATTTCAACAGGATCTGGACATCACCCACGACCTGTTCAAAAACTTCGTTGCCAATTACCGTCCGCAACTGGCCATTGATGAAGTGGCCACCGGCGAGGTATGGCTGGGCGTTGCAGCACTCGATAAGCAGTTGGTCGATGAGCTCAAGACCAGCGACGAGTACATCGGTGAGCGCGCCAAGACCGCTGAAGTGTTCCACTTGCATTATGTGCAGCGTAAAAGCCTGCAAGAGCGCATGGGCATGGCTGCGGCCGGTTCAGTGGACCGACTCCTGCTGGGCTGGTGGAGTCGTCTGACTCAGCAGCGCTTCTGGTAAAACCTTCGAGCGCCGCCTGCAATTGCAGGCGGCGCTTTTTATTGTCTCGAATAAATCAACGCGCGGTATTTATACAGGCCACTCTGCAGCGCTACATCGACAAGACTGGCAGTCTCTTTGCAATAAGGAAATTGCCCAAAATGCCGACACCTGTCGATTACCTAGCCAACAACCCGATACTGGACACCTTCGTCACCGATCATGGGGCTGTCATCAAAGGCCCGGCGAGCTTTGCCCGGGAGCTGATCAAGGCTCACGCCACTCGATTCTGGGCGATGGACATTGATCCGGACGCCATTTGCCTGACAACACTTCGTTTCAACTCGCCGCCCGCTACCGCTCCTTACCCTGCAGTTGTGCAGAAGTCGCTGACGCTGACTGAGGCGCTGCTAAGTCATATACAGCGTCGTTCAGGTTTGTTCAGGTTACTGGATGCCGTCCAGACCTGGAGGCCTGGCGGCATTGCCTTGAAACGAGTCGAGACTCTGCTACCGAATTTCACGGTGCGCACTTATGAAGGTCTTTACAAACGAACCACGCCACAGCGCTATGACGCTTCAACTCACCTCAGTATCAGCCCTGACCAGTTCAAGCAGTTCGTCAAAGAAACGGACCTGCGCACCCTCTACAGCCATTACATCGAGCAGTTGCTCTCGGCCCATGCTCAGTCTTTTCCGGTCCTGGCTAAAGCAGCCTTTATCAAAGCCGCTTTCCTGCAGGTGCGTGAAAAAACATTGAGCGAGGTTGACTGGCAACTGGCACTTGAGTCCGCGGGCTTTACGGCAGCACAGCGTTGGGAAACGCTCACCCCGGCCAAGCTTGCCGAGCAGTTTCGAGTAGCAAGTCATATTGTCGTTTCACCGTTGAAAGTCCATCACTACACCGCTACCGACATCCTGCTGATCAAGAACAAACGCAGTCACCGCACGCTGCTGTATATCCCTGGAAATTCATCGCCCCTGCAGGGTTTTGAAAATGAAAGCAAACTCTCGTATTGGCTGGCGACCCAATGCCGCGAACCCGCCAAGCGTCTGGCCCTGGCGGCGCATTTTCAAGAGCGGGACGACAGCGACGGGTTGTTCCTGAGTGGTTTGTATACGGCCCTGGAGGGTGTTGCTGCCTATCCGCACTGGCTTAACAGAGCGACCGGCAGCTGGCCGCCGCACCAATATGTGCATGCGGGCAAACAGATTGTCGGCGATCCCTTTGACGCCGTGCGTGACAGTTTGCAAGCGCGCTTGAGGGCTGACGCCAGGTCGGTTATCCATACCCGAAGCGACGCGCATCTGGAGGGATTGGCCGAAGGCCTGACGCGCAGTCTGGTGTTTACAGGGTTGATCGCGCTGATGGTGCCTGAGGCTGTGCCGTTCATTATCGGTCTTTCCACCACGTTGATCGGCGTGGGAGCGGTTCAGGCACATCAGGGCAAAACCTTTGAAGAGCGCAAACGAGCAGCGCAGCGCATCGAATTTGGCGTCTTCAATGCGCTGCCATTGGCCGCGGAAGGCTTTGTCAAAGTCGCTGTCGATTTGTCCGATGCAACATCAACCATTGAGCCGCTGACTGTTGTCGATGAGACAGAGTCATTCGCCGGGCAAAGCGCAGTGCCTGGGAGCGGGCCGCGTCTGCGCTTCGAAATGGCGCCTCCCAATCTGCGATCACTGGATTCCGGCCTGCGTCAGTCCTTGAAATCATTCGAGGCACCGCCCGCGTCATTGCTGGGCGAGCCGACTGTGCATGGGCCCAATGGCATGCTGGATATCCACTATGCAGATGGGCATTACTTCGTGGCGATTCATGACAAGGCTTACGAAGTTTGCTGGGAGCAGTCTGCGCGTCAGTGGCGTATTACTGCTCCGGATGGAACGGGCAGGGTTGGCCCTTTCATCAAGCAGCTGGACACCGATCAGTGGGACATTGATCTCGGTGGCCTTAAAGGTGGAATGGACGACAGCGCAGTCTCTGGCGCCAGTTCGGGCATGCCTCAGGCTTCATTGCACCAACAGGTCAAGGCGCTTTATCCCGGCTTCACCTCGCAGCAGACCGCTGAGTTTATTGGCGGCCTACGCGCCAGCGGTACTTCAATCGAGATACAGCTGGCCCGACTGTCGATGGACTTTCAGGCGCTGGACCGCAGCCTTGAGCGCTGGGTCAACGGCCCGGTGGGCTGGCGACCGGTGACTGAAACCCATTCGATACCAGTATCCAGCATGTCCCGGCGCAATGCGGCTGACATCATCAAGCGCTGCTGGCAGCGCCAAACACCGGTCACGGGTGTTGCTGCCCGGCATCTCGATGGCTATATGATCGACCTGTCTGGTCTGGTGATTGGCGATCTGCCTTATCTGCCCGGCGACTTCAGCCATGTCACGGCTATTAACGTTTCGCGCACTTATATGTCGCAACAGTCGGTGAGCGCTCTGGTCGCTAAATGCCCCGGACTGAGCTGGCTGAATGCCGAAAACAACTTCCTGTCAGTAATACCCGCAGGTATTCGCAATCTGCGACACCTGACTCGTCTGACTCTTGCCAACAACCGCATCGTGCTCACTGCCGACATGGTGCAAACGCTCAGGCGTCTGCCTAACCTGCGGTTGCTCAACCTTGAACGAAATCCCATAGGGCCGCTGCTTGATGTCCGGGGCATGCCGCAACTGCTCAATCTTTTTCTGCGCGGGACCGGCCTTGTGGACGCTCCGGTCGGCGTGTTTGATATTCCCGGTCTGGTGGCACTGGACCTGCGCGGCAATCAGATTACGACGCTGCCTGAGTCCTTCTTCGAAATGCCCGGCGCTGCCGATCACACGCTGCTGGACGGCAATCCTCTTTCCATTGGC
Organism: Pseudomonas sp. ICMP 561; assembly: GCF_002699985.1. Classification (GTDB taxonomy): domain Bacteria; phylum Pseudomonadota; class Gammaproteobacteria; order Pseudomonadales; family Pseudomonadaceae; genus Aquipseudomonas; species Aquipseudomonas quasicaspiana. The sequence continues at coordinate 373,687 of NZ_LKBT01000012.1, forward strand.
ACCCGAATCCGTATCGGTACGGTTGGCGGCCCGATGGTTTTTACTGAAGTGGCCGACAACGTAGAGTTCTGGCTGGCTCAGACGCCGGCGATGGAGCGTGTGCATCGGCGAGCCATATGGAGTCTGTTCTGGAGCGAGATGCATGCCGATGACTTCTTTGAAATTATCTCGCGCTTGCAGGGCTCGGCAGATTTCAGCTTGAGTCGTGCAGCCGTCACGCAAAGGGTCTGGGATCTTCTGGAGGCGGGCGCCGAAGATGACCTTTTGCGCTCCAGACTGATCGCGATGGCGGCGTTCCCTGAAACCTGCGTCGATGGTGCGGCCGTGATTTTCAGCAACATGGAACTGGAGGTCCTTGTCAGTCGCGCCCGCTCATTGGCAACTGGCGGGAGAGAAGGTCCGCAATTGCTGAAGCTGTTACGGGGGCTGTTTCGTCTTGAAGAAGTCGATGGTCTTGCGCGCCTGGATGCCGCCGCACGTGTCGGCTTCACCGAGGAGGTTGAAGTGCAGTTGGCTTATCGTGTCGGCCTTGCCAGTCGCCTGGAGTTACCGATCAACTCCCGCACCATGCAGTTTTCCACCTCCGCGGACGTTACCGATGATGCGCTGAACAGGGCTGAGCAATCCGTGTTGAGCCGTGAAACGCCCGAGGAACTGACTGCCTTTGCCATAAGACGTGATTTCTGGATTGATCACTTGAAACGCCAGTACGCCGCTGAGTTTGCAGCCTGTCAGCGGGCCACTGCATTGCGTATGGAGGCCCTTGATGATCTACAGAGCGAACGCCCCATGTCGGACGCGGATTACAAAGATGAGGCGGACGCGATTATGAAACAGCGGCAGCGAGATGAAGAGGAGCTGATGACACAATTGACCCAGGCGGAGTGGGTGGGAGGAGGTCTTGTAGCCAATGGGGTGTGACGACGCGGGACTGTCTTTAGCCGGGAAGGGGCCCATACAGTCGCTGAATTGGTGTCGTCAAAAAGGTATCTTTCCCAAACAAAATGCAATCACCTGACCTGGAATGCTTTTCTGTAGGAGCTGACGAGCAATGCGAGGCTGCGATGGCGTCCTGCCTGAGACACCGCCATCGCGGCCTCGCGGTGCTCGTGCGCTCCTACAGATCGTCGTGTCGGACATACCAGGCACTACAGCCCCCCCAATAATCAGCTGTATTAAAAAGCCCAGGCTGGAAATCCAGACCTGGGCTTGATCGTGCAACGAAAGACTTAACGTCTGCGGAACAACGGCAGTGGCTCGTCGGTTGCAGCCTGATACGTCACCGAAAAGTCCTTCAAGCCTTCGAGAGCTTCGTAGGGATCTTTGTCAGCGCGAATCGCGAATGCATCGAAGCCGCAGCGATGCAGGTAAAACAGTTGATCACGCAGTACGTCGCCGATAGCGCGCAGTTCACCCTTGTAGCCATAACGATCACGCAGCAGGCGGGCGTTGGAGTAGCTGCGTCCGTCGGTGAAGGCCGGGAAGTTCAGGGCGATGACCTGAAACTTGTCGACATCAGCACCGATTTCTTCAGCTTCTTCATCGCTGTCCAGCCAGACACCCAGGCCGCCGTCACGGGCAGCCAGGGCGTGACCGTGCTCGCGCCACAGCGAAAGCGGGACGATCAGGTCGTCACAATTGGACAACTCATCAAAAGACGTTTCCTTGGGCAGCAAGTGCCAGGTTTCATCGATGACTTCGTTATTCTTAATTATTCGCTGCATAGACGCGCTCCTTGAAAGGGTCGATGCCGATACGCTGGTAAGTGTCGATAAAGCGCTCGTCTTCGTTACGTTTTTCAACGTAAACGTCGATCAGCTTCTCGATCACGTCCGGCATGGCGTCCTGGGCGAAGGAAGGGCCGAGGATCTTGCCCAGACTGGCGTCACGACTCGCGCTGCCACCCAGGGAGACCTGATAGAACTCTTCGCCTTTCTTGTCCACGCCCAGAATGCCGATATGGCCGACATGGTGGTGACCGCATGCGTTCATGCAACCGGAAATGTTCAGGTCCAGCTCGCCGATGTCGAACAGGTAATCCAGGTCGTCGAAACGGCGCTGGATGGATTCGGCAATCGGGATCGACTTGGCGTTGGCCAGCGAGCAGAAATCGCCGCCAGGGCAGCAGATGATGTCGGTCAGCAAACCCACGTTAGGGGTGGCGAAGCCTTGCTCACGCAGTTCCTGCCACAACGTGAACAGTTGAGACTCCTCGACGTCGGCAAGAATAATATTCTGCTCGTGAGAGGTACGCAGTTGGCCAAAGCTGTAACGATCGGCCAGATCAGCGACGCCATCGAGTTGCTTGTCGGTCAGGTCGCCCGGTGCAACACCGGTAGGCTTGAGGGACAGGGTAACGGCGACATAGCCCGGCTTCTTGTGGGCCAGGGTGTTACGCGTGCGCCAGCGAGCAAAGCCAGGATGCTCCTGATCCAGTTTCGCCAGCTCTGCGCTGAAATCCTCCAGCGCTTTGTATTCAGGATCGACGAAGTGTTTGGAGACGCGATGCACTTCAGCTTCGGTCAATGTGGTCTGGCCGCCACGCAGGTGGGCCATTTCCGCCTCGACTTTCTCGGCGAAGACTTCCGGTGTCAGTGCCTTGACCAGAATCTTGATCCGCGCCTTGTACTTGTTGTCACGACGGCCGTAGCGGTTGTAAACCCGCAGGATCGCGTCGAGATAGCTCAACAGGTCCTGCCACGGCAGGAATTCGTTGATAAAGGCGCCAACGACGGGCGTACGGCCAAGACCACCGCCAACCAGAACACGGAAGCCAAGCTCGCCTGCTTCGTTACGAATCGGCTCCAGGCCAATATCGTGAACTTCGATGGCGGCGCGGTCACTGGTGGAGCCGTTGATCGCGATCTTGAACTTGCGCGGCAGATAGGCAAATTCCGGGTGGAACGTTGTCCATTGACGGACAATTTCACACCATGGTCGCGGGTCAACCAACTCGTCAGCCGCTACGCCGGCGAACTGATCAGTGGTGACGTTGCGCAGGCAGTTGCCGCTGGTCTGAATGGCGTGCATCTGCACCGTTGCCAGCTCAGCCAGGATATCGGGGATGTCCTCCAGCGCGGGCCAGTTGAACTGAACGTTCTGCCGTGTGCTGATGTGCGCGTAGCCCTTGTCATAATCGCGAGCGATTTTTGCCATCATCCGTGCCTGGCGTGAAGTCAGCTGGCCGTAAGGCACAGCCACGCGCAGCATTGGCGCAAAACGCTGGATATAGAGGCCATTTTGCAGGCGCAGCGGGCGAAACTCTTCTTCGCTGAGTTCTCCCGCGAGGTAGCGTCGGGTCTGATCACGGAACTGTTTTACACGGTCCTCGATGATCCGCTGGTCGTACTCGTCGTATACGTACATATAGGTCCTGTTCTCAGGCAATTACCACAGCAAATCTGCGCGCACGGCCGCGCACTCCTTACGGAGCCGGGGGAAGATACCAGTTTGCGGATATACGCAAAAGTGGCGTTTACATATATGCAAATAGCTAAAAGTGATAAGCATTCGGTCTGACGCCCTTAACCCTGCTTGTGGTAAGGGCATCCCTCGGCTTTACTAGGGTCGAGTCTGACCTGAAATGACCAAAGACTCATTGTTTGATCCGTGCTGCCACTAATAAAACAGACAAGAGGCAATGTGTATGAGCAATCACCCGAAAATGTCCAGAAAAGATAGCCATGTCGACGCCTGGGCTATCTTCTTCATTATTATCCTCGTTATGGGCGCGGCCTTATTCTGGGTCAGTCACTAATAATCGCCATCAGCTAAATTTCACGGTGCAGACAATCGGGTCGGCGGCCGATAGCTAGTCAAAGATCTTCAATTGATCTTTGACTACTTCTCAAGGCTTGTTGGTATGACCCGATTTTTCTGCGGCGTGCTCGCTATTGCTTTAGGTTGCTGGCTGAACTCAGCCAGCGCTGCTTCAGTGGTATTTCTAAGCCCCGGTCCGTCATCGGACGGCTATTGGTCGACTTACGCGCGCTTCATGCAGGCTGCGGCAACCCGGCTCGACATGAGCCTCACCGTGCGCTACAGCAATCGTGATACGCGAAAACTGGTTGAATTGGCGCGGGATGCCCTGCAGGGAGAGAGTCGTCCGGATTATTTGATGTTCTCGAACGAGCTCAATATCGCCCCTGAAATTCTTCGCTTGTCCCAAGGCAGCGATGTGAAGCTTTTTGCCGTAAACAACACGTTGACCGCTGACCAGTTGCGCATTCTTGGCGACCTGCCGCAACGCTATCCAAACTTTATCGGCAGCCTGGTCGGGGATGACGAGGAGGGCGGTTATCTGACGGCTAAACGCCTTATTGGCCTGCATGCGCCGTTAGCCGCAGGCGAAACGATAGAAATGCTCGCCTTCGCGGGTACCAACACCACACCGGTTTCCTTGAAGCGCGAGCAGGGCTTGCATCGTGCGCTGGCCGAGCACCCTGAAATCCGTCTGAGGCAGATCGTTTTGGGCGGATGGCGACGCGATCGGGCTTATGAGCAAGCGCTGATGCTGTTCAAGCGCTACCCGCATATCAGCCTGGTCTGGTCTGCGAATGATCAGATGGCATTCGGCGCTATGGATGCAGCCCGAGCTACCGGCCGGGAACCGGGCAAGAGTGTGCTGTTCAGTTCAATCAACTGGTCGCCGCAATCCCTGGACGCTTTACAGGATGGGCGTATCAGCGCTTTGGCCGGCGGGCACTTCATGCTGGGTGGGTTGGCGATGATTCTCCTGTATGATTACGACGCTGGTGATCTGGCGACTCGGAAAAGTATCGGTGTTCGCCTGGCCCTTGTCATGAAAGAAGTGCGTATCAGTGATTTGAAACAGATCCGTATCGACAGCAAACGCGATGATTACGGCGTTGATTTTCGTGCCTTGAGTCTGGAGGGCAAACCTGCTGGAACAGGTTATTCATTCTTGTCGAGTCAGCCCCCTCATTCGCCATTGTCTTCAGCTCAGGGCGAAGTAAAGGACCAGATGCACGGCCCCGAACAATAGCGCTGCAAAGAACAGGGTGAACAACAGCCCTATGACTGCAAAATGTATCGGTTTTCCGTGAGTAAAGTCCTGCTCCCGATTTTTCCCGCCATGCACACCGAATGCAGCGGCCAGGGCGCTGTGTAACATCTGCCAGAACGTGGGTGGCTTGCTGTCTTGAGGCTTTGAAGTCTCATCTTCGGATGGCAGGTTCACGGTGCCTCCTTTTCTTGCTTTTCTTGTATCTGGAGGATAGCCGAGCCGGGAGTCTTTAGGACGCCCCGTATGCTTCCGTAGGACCGGCTTTAGCCGGGAGGGCGTCCGGGCATTCGCTAAATCTCATTTACCAGTGACACTGCCCTCCCGGCTAAAGCCGGTCCTACAAGGTCAAAAGCGTTCGATCAAACTTGCAGGCGGACATAAACTTCCCATTGAGAACCGTGCAATTATAGGCGCTCCCTCTCAATCCACCCAGACCTCCACCCGCCGGTTCTTGATACGACCGTCATCCAGATCATTGGCGGCCACGGGCATTTCGTCACCGAAACCGACCACTTCCCGCAAGGTAATATTGCTCTTCATCAACTCCCGCCGAACCGCCATGCCGCGCAACCGGGAAAGCAGTTGCGCGCGCTGGGGATCGCTTTTGGCGTCGCCAAAGCCAACCAGGGTAACGCGCCGGTCGAGCTTGCCATGCTGCTTCAGATAATCCGCGACCCGCTGCACGTCCAGCAAAGCCTTGTTATCCAGTTTGGCGCTGCCTTGGGCAAAGCGGAAATTGACCGACAAACGCTCGGCTTCCCGGGTCAGTGTCTGGTATTCACTTGGCATTTGCGCCGTGGCCTGAACCTTGATGGTCTGCACCGTCTGCGCGACAAAGCCGTTTTGCGCGACGATCGCCTGACCTTCCGCGCTCTGGGCAAAATCGACCAGCGCAGTTGCCCAGGGCTGACGCGCTTCGGTCGGCAGATAAAGATACAGACGTCGAGACAACGGATAATCCTCGGTGGCAATCAGGCTCACCGTTGGCAACATCGGTCGCGACTCGCCGTCAGCCACTGCGACAGCCTTGGCGTGGCGAACATAAGGCAGGCCTATAAACCCGATACCGTTGCGATCCCCACTGACCTCGTCGGAGAGTTGTTCGCTGGACTCAAAGCGCTTCGCACCGGCAGCGAGTGTCTTGCCGTACTTGAGCAGAACCAGCTCCTTGAACGTCTCGAAGGTGCCTGATTGTTCGTCGCGAACATAAAGATGGATTTCCCCATCCTTGCCACCCAACGCCTGCCAGTTACGGATTTCCCCGGCGAACACGCGGGCTAGTTGCTCAGTGGTCAGTTCCCGTATGGGGTTGCCGGGGTGCAGGATGACCGCAACCCCATCAATGGCGATGACTTGCTCGGCGCCCGGGCTTTTCAGGTTGCCGATTTCTGCGAGATCCTGGATTTCTTTTTCCTTGATCGGTCGTGAAGACGCGGCAATGTCAGCTTTCCTGGCCTTCAGTGCGCTGAATCCGGTGCCGGAGCCATGAGCGGCAATCTCAACCTTGAGCGGCTTGCCATCAGCGCTCGTGCCTACGACCCGTAGTTCGTTAACCGAGGGGCCGGGTTCGGTACGCACGTCACGCAAGCCTTGTTTGCGCATGAGTCCTTCAACCAACGCAGGGCCCAGCTGCGCGTCGATGGTGTTTGAGCCATGAATGCGTAGCACAGGATCGTCGCGTGTGGATGAGGGGAGACTGGCTGTCGCGTCAAACGCCAAGAAGGCGAGGGCGGCCAGCAAAGACACAGCGCGCAGCATGTGCGGCACCTTAAATATCAGGGAAGTGCCGGGAGATTAAGTCGGATTGGTTACGGGAAGATGACAGTTGAATTTTGGGGCTGTGAGGACGCTTATCCTGTAGGACCGGCTTTAGCCGGGAGCACGCTGACGCATTCGCTGACTCTGTTCGCCAGGTATATCGCGCTCCCGGCTAAAGCCGGTCCTGCAGTGTAGTGTGGTCAATCAACCGGGAATCAGCTCAACTCGAGCCAGATCGGCGCATGGTCCGACGGCTTCTCCATGCCGCGCAGCTCATAGTCCACTCCGCCTGCCTTGATGCGAGGCTGCAGTCCATTGGACGCCATGATCAGGTCGATGCGCAGGCCGCGCTTGGGTTGATCCTCGAAACCGCGGCTACGGTAATCAAACCAGCTGAACTGGTCGATGACTTCTGGGTGCAAGTGGCGAAAGCTGTCCACCAGCCCCCAGTTTTTCAAGCGTGCCATCCATTCGCGTTCTTCAGGAAGAAAGCTGCATTTACCGGTTTTCAGCCAGCGCTTGGCGTTGTCCGGGCCAATGCCGATGTCGCTGTCTTCCGGAGAGATGTTCACGTCGCCCATGACAATCAGTGGTTGGTCGTTGCTGAAGCGGGTTTCCAGCAGTGTCTGAAGGTCGTTGTAGAAACGTTGTTTGGCGGGAAACTTGGTTGGATGATCGCGGCTTTCTCCCTGTGGGAAATAGCCATTCATGATGGTAATCGGCTGTCCGTTGTCGTCAGCGAATGTGCCCCAGATGAAACGTTTTTGCGATTCCTCATCATCTGTTTCGAAGCCTTTGTGCATCGCCAAAGGCATTTTGCGGGAGAGCAGTGCGACGCCGTAGTGGCCTTTCTGTCCATGGAAATGCACGTGATAGCCCAGCGCTTCGATGTCGGCCTGGGGGAATTGTTCATCCGAGACTTTGGTTTCCTGCAGGCCAATGACGTCGGGCTGGTGTTTTTCGATCAGTGCTGCCAACTGATGAGGGCGGGCGCGAAGCCCGTTGATGTTGAATGAAACGATTTTCATGGGCAGGCAGTCCTGGCAGATACAAAAAAAGCGATGCTAGCTGACATGGCGTTTCATCTCCAGTGGGAGGTGGGAACTCAGCGTGGAGTTCTACACATGTCTTTGGGTGTACATATCCGTTTCTGCGGTGAGGGCTGATATTGGTTGCGCTTTTACAGCGCCTCACTTTTGAACATCCGGAAGCCGGCCCAGACAAAAGTAAGCAAAACGCTCATGCCCCACCACTGGGTCCCTCGCTGTCGCTTGGTGTACCCGCCCGCAGATCCTGAACCGTGGGCCGCCGCAACGGGCCATTCATGGCCCAATGCGGCTAACCCGGCGTCCTGCCGGGTTGCCCACGCTTCAGAATCTGCGTTCGACCAGCGTGGTTTAACGGGGCGCCTCAGATCAAAATCAAAAGCGCGGCGGCCTGACAGCCGACCTGATTTGTGAACTTACCGATATTTTGTAGGAGCTGCCGAAGGCTGCGAAGCGATGTGTCAGGCAACGAATACATTGGCCGTGGTGACGTCTCGCGAACAAGTTCGCTCCTACCGGTCCGAGGCGATCCTGCCGTTTTCGCTCTGCTTTTGATCTGCTCTGCTTTTGATTTTGATCTTACGCGCCCCGTTAAACCACGCCGGCCGGAATTCGACATTGCTGCGTGGGACAAACCGGCAGGGATGCCGGTTTAGCCGCCTCAGGCCATGGATGGCCGGTGGCGGCGGCCCCACGCAGCAATGTCGGATTACGGGTATGCCGAGCGACAGCGAGGTACCCAGTGGTGGGGCAAGAGCCTTTTGGTTACTTTTGGCTGGGCCGGCTTCCGGAACCAAAAGTGACGCGCTGTAAAAGCGCAACCAATATCAGCCGTGACTCCGACAACGGATATGTACACAAACCACCATAGCTTCTAGCAAATACTTCCAAAAATGCCCAGGCACCTACGCACCAAAAGACATCCCAAAAGGATATTGGAACTGTGGCTGCGAGCCATGACTCGAACCCTTGTAGCAATGGAGCGCTGCCGTCCGAGCTGCGCCGTTAATGAGAGGTTGTTCCATGCCAGAATCGTCTGCCATCGTGGCTGAAGTGCGTCAGCTCGACAGCGGTTACTCGAGGGAAACCCGCTCTCTGCTTTACGAAGCCTATCGCCGCGAACCGAGTTTCGCCTACCTGCTCAACGCTGAACGCAGCGGGTTTGACCAGCGCGTACGCGCCACAGTCAAAGCATTGGTCAAACAGCACTTTCTTCAGCAACTGCCCGCGATCGGCCTGTTCATCAATGACCGACTGGTCGGTGCAGCGCTGATCGCACCTCCGCAGCGCCGCCTGGGTATTACCGAAAGCTGGGCGTGGCGCCTGCGCATGGTGCTCAGCGCCGGCTTCAACTGCACGCGCCGTTACCTGGAATACTACAACGCAGTCCTGGCGTGCCTGCCTTCAGAGTCCGTGCATGTATTACCTCTGCTCGGAATTCATCCAGAATTTCAAAGTGAACAGCTTGGTGAGCAACTGTTGCAGGCTGTACATAATTGGTGCGCCGAAGATGAAAACTCCCAGGGCATCGTCCTCGATACGGGAAATGCGCGATATCTTGAGTTCTTTAAGCGACAGGGTTACGAGGAAATCGGTGAAGTGGCTGTAGGACCCGTCCGCGAACACGTATTTTTCCACCCAAATCCGCAGGTTTCACTGCAAGCCACGGCATAAAGGCATGAAATTTCAACTGCTTGGCGTGTTCCAGTGATAGCCGTTGCCCGTGTTAGCATTCGCGCCATGAAGTTTCTTGCAATGTTTACCAGCGGTTTGATTCTTGGTGTATCCAGCGTCACGGCGTTCGCCGAAGGACAGCTGGATGTAAAGGTCACGCCTGCCAATTCCGCGCTCAAAGCCAACATCGAAGGCTATGTGGGCAGTCCCGGCGAGCGTGATGCTGACAGCCTGCAGCATTTCAGCATCGGTGCCGAAGAGCAGGCGCAGCGCGCAGCGCAGGCGCTGGGTTATTACCAAGCGAAAATCACCAGTGAAGTAAAGACCGGTAAAGACAATCAGCCACACCTGGTTATCAAGGTTCAGCCGGGTGAGCCCATTCATTTGCGCAACGTCACGGTACGCATTGAAGGCGAAGCCGCTTCACTCAAGGCATTTCGGGTCCCCGAAGGCGATGCGCTGAAAAGTGGTGCGGTGCTGAATCATGGTCATTACGAAGACGCCAAGCGCCTGATCCTGAATCAGGCATCTCGCTATGGTTTCTTCTCCGGTCGGTTCATCCAGCAGCGTCTCTCGGTCGATCCTGCTGCCGGTATTGCCGACATCGATCTGGTTTACGACAGCGGTCCACGCTATTCGCTGGGCAAAGTCAGCTTCAGTGGCGACGCGCCTTTTGATGACGACTTGCTGAAGCGCATGGTGCCGTTCAAGGAAAACACGCCTTACGATTCCGAACTGATTGCCGAACTGAATCAGGCGATGCAAACCAGTGGCTATTTCGAGGGCGTGCGTGTGGATGCGGCGCCGACCGCCGCTGTGGGCCAAGAGATTCCTGTCACTGTCCAGCTGGAGACACGTAAACCTCGCACCATGGGCCTCGGGCTGGGTTATTCAACGGACGTCGGACCGCGGGGCAAGGCCAACTGGACCCGGCACTGGGTCAATCCCCAAGGCCACAGCTACGGCATCGAAAGTGAATTGTCTGCACCGCGTCAGAACGTCGGCCTTTGGTATGACATCCCGCTGGACCCGCCGCTGACTGACAAGCTGCGCTTTGCAGGTGGCTATCAATACGAAGAGATCGCCGGGACTGACACGCTGAGCAAGCTGCTCACGGTTGGCCCGGAATGGCACAGCAAATTACCCAGCGGCTGGGAGCGGGTCGTCTCATTGAAGTGGCAGCGCGAGGAGTATCGACTGGGCAATGATTCGGGCCTCAGCACGCTGCTGATGCCGGGCGTCAGCTATTCCTATCTGCGAAGCGACAACCGCATTGATCCGCACAATGGCTATCGCCTGCAGTTCGACGCTCAAGTGGCCAAGGAAGGGCTGATGTCCGATTCGAACCTGCTGCATGGCAATGTGTTGCTGAAGGGCCTGACCACGCTTTGGGACAATCACCGCTTCCTCGCTCGCGTGCAGTTTGGCGGTAATGCCACCAATGGCTATAAATCGATCCCGCCGTCTCTGCGCTTCTTCGCGGGTGGTGACCAAAGCGTTCGCGGTTACGACTATCAGACGCTTTCACCGGAAAACTCCGACGGTGACCGTATTGGCGGACGTTACATGGTGGCGGGCAGTGTCGAATACCAATACTCCATCGCTGAAAAATGGCGAGTGGCGACCTTCGTCGATCAAGGCAACTCTTTCGATACGCTGGAATTGCCAAGCCTCAAGACTGGCGTCGGCATTGGCGTGCGCTGGGTTTCACCGGTAGGTCCGTTGCGCCTGGATCTGGCTCATGCACTGGACGATGACGGCGGCATTCGGCTGCACTTTTCCATGGGGCCTGAGCTATGAAGCCGTTGAGTTGGCGACGTTCGCTGAAAGCGCTTGGGTTGGCCCTGCTCGTCATTGTCCTGTTGGTGTTTGTCAGTCTGTGGGGGCTACTGGGCACTGAGACGGGTAGCCGATGGGTGTTGGCACGCGTACCGGGTTTGCAGCTGCAAAACTTCAATGGCCGCCTGGGCGGGCAATGGCAGGCTGATCACTTGATTTGGCAACAAGAGGCCACTCGAGTCGAAATAGACAAACCGGTGTTGGACTGGTCGCCTGGGTGCCTGCTGAAAATGACCCTGTGTATCGAGCAGCTTCACGCTGATCAGGTTCGCCTGCAACTGGCCCCGGCTAACGATGCAGCGCAAAGCGAACCTTTGCAGTTGCCCGATCTGAAGCTGCCTTTGGCGATCCGTCTGGGCGATGTGCGTATCGGCAGTGTGTCACTGGATGGCAACGAGCAGGTCGCCGACCTGAAACTGGCCGCGCACTGGACCGCAGAAGGTTTGCGTCTGGATAACGTTCATGCGCGTCGGGATGATCTGGTGCTGGATCTGGCCGGCCTGATTCAGCCGTCCGGGGAGTGGCCTTTGTCCGCCACCGGTTTAGTGAAACTACCTGACATCGACGGTCGCGCCTGGACACTCAATCTGGATATCCAGGGTGATCTGCTCAAAACCCTGCAGCTCAAGGGCATCAGCAGTGGCTATCTGCAGGGCTTGCTGGACGGCGAACTGCAACCGCTGGCGGAGAACCTGCCCGCACAGTTAAGGATCAGTGCCGAACCGTTCAAAGCGACCGGCTCATTGCCGGATACCCTGCAACTCAATCAGTTACTACTGGATGCGAAGGGCGATCTTCAAAACGGTTATGAGCTACAGGGCTCGGCCAGTCTGCCTGCCGAGCAAGGTCCTGTGGCTCTGGCACTCAACGGGCGCGTTGATGCCAAGGGTGCAGTGATCGAGGCTCTTGATCTGAATGCCAGTGCCGAGCAGCACTTGAGTCTCAAAGGGGCGTTGAACTGGGAACATGAGTTTCGTGCCGATGCGAAGCTCGACTGGCTTGATTTCCCCTGGCACCGCTTGTATCCACTGATCGAAGAACCACAGGTGGCCTTGCGCAAATTCACTGGGGAAGTGTCCTACACCGACGGTAAATATCTGGGAAATTTCAACGCCAATCTTGACGGTCCGGCAGGTGCGTTCAGTCTTGTGAGTCCATTCAGTGGTGATTTGACTCAGATCTTCCTGCCGCAGTTGGAAATGGTTGCCGGGCAGGGTAAGGCCACAGGGCACCTGAACCTGCAATTTGCCGATGGCATCGGCTGGGATACTGCACTGGACCTGAGCGCCATTGACCCTGCCTATTGGGTCGCACAAATGCCGGGCACGCTGGCCGGACCGCTGCGCAGCAAAGGGCAGATCAGAAACGAGCAGCTGAGCCTGAGTGCGGATCTGGACCTCAAGGGCCGTCTGCGTGGTCAGCCTGCGGCTTTGCAGGTCAAAGCTGATGGCGCGGGTGACAAGTGGAATGTCGGCGCGCTTGAGGTACGCCTCGGGGATAACCGGGTTCAAGGCAATGGAAGCCTCCAGCAGCGTCTGCTGGGTCAACTGGATATCAACCTGCCAAGATTGGGACAGCTATGGCCGGGGCTGCAAGGACAGGTCAAAGGCCGTCTTGATGTGGCCGGAACGTTGAACGCGCCCCAAGGCCAGTTGGGCATGCAAGGCTCGCAATTGGCCTTTCAAGGCAATCAACTAAAAACGCTGAACGTGAACGCCAGACTCGATAACGCCCAGCGCGCCAATGTCGATATCAAAGGCAATGGTATTCAAGTCGGCGACAAGCAGCTGGGCACTCTTATTGTTGATGCTCAGGGCGATATCAAACGCCAGCAGATGAAGCTCGACTTGCAGGGGCCGCTGCTAAAACTGGCGCTGGGTCTGGACGGCAACCTCGACAAGGGCAACTGGCGCGGAAGGCTGTCCAGTGGCGATGTGCAGACGGGGGGGCAACGCTGGCAATTGCAGCAGCCGGCCAGGCTGGAGCGTCTGGCTGACGGCAAGGTGAACTTTGGTGCACATTGCTGGCTCTCCGGCGCGGCCAGTCTGTGTGGTGAAGATCAGCGCCTGATGCCCGAACCGCGTCTGCGTTACCACTTGAAGAATTTTCCTCTCGACAGTCTGGCTCAGTGGCTTCCAAAGGATTTTGCCTGGAAAGGCGCGCTTAATGCTGACGTCCAACTCGATGTGCCTGCCGCCGGCCCTAACGGCCAAATTACGGTGAATACCAGCGGTGGAGCGCTGCGCATCAAAGAGAAGGAACAATGGCTGGACTTCCTTTACGAGAGTCTGGTTCTGACCAGCAAACTGACCCCGAAACTCATCGACAGTCGCCTGGATTTCCGTGGTGGAAAGCTTGGGACGTTGCAGGTAAACGCCCGCATTGATCCGCTGGCGCAGAACAAGACCTTGAGCGGCGATTTCAACCTGAGCGGGCTTGATCTGTCCATTGCCCGCCCGTTCCTGCCCATGGTGCAGAAACTCAATGGGCGACTGAATGGCAGCGGACGTTTGTCTGGTGGTCTTCTTGCGCCGCAAGTGAACGGCAGCGTAAACCTCAGTGGTGGCGAGGTATCCGGGCCAGAGTTGCCGATGAGCGTGCAGGATTTGCAGATTCAGGCGTTGATCGCCGGAGAAAACGTTCAGCTCGACGGCATCTGGAAAAGCGGCGATACCGGGGTAGGGCGTCTGGCCGGGCAGATTGGCTGGAGTCAGGCGTTGGCGGTCGATCTGAGCGTCAAAGGTTCGCGTCTGCCAATCATGGTTGAACCTTATGCCAGACTCGAAGCTGCACCTGACCTGAAAATCTCCATGCAGGGCGGTCGTCTGGGCATCTCCGGCAAAGTATTGATTCCCCAAGGCACGATAACTGTTCGTGAGCTGCCGCCGTCCACAGTCAAGTTGTCAGGCGACACCGTGATCGTTGGGCAGCAAACGGAGGAGGGCGAGCCGCCACTGGCGATGGCCATGGACATCGACGTTCAGGTCGGGCAGGAAAAGCTGAGCTTTACAGGCTTCGGGTTGACCGCCGACCTTGCGGGCCGGGTGCACATTGGTGACAACCTGGACACTCGCGGCGAACTCAACCTCAACAATGGCCGCTATCGCGCCTATGGGCAGCGATTGACGATTCGCAAGGCACGGCTGTTGTTTGCCGGGCCAATCGATCAACCGTATCTGGATGTGGAGGCTATTCGGCAAACAGATGATGTCGTGGCGGGCATCCGGTTGTCGGGCAGTGCCGAGCAACCGACCACTACCGTATTCTCCGAGCCCGCCATGAGTCAGGAGCAGGCGTTGTCCTACCTGGTGCTGGGAAGGCCGTTGAACAACACGGGCGAAGACAGCAACATGATGGCCCAGGCTGCCTTGGCGCTAGGGCTGGCGGGCAGTGAGTCCACCACTGGCAAGCTGGCCAAGGATCTGGGTATTCGTGACTTTGAACTGGACACCTCGGGCTCGGGGGAAAAAACCAACGTCGTCGCCAGCGGTAAAATTACCGACAAGCTTAGTTTGCGCTATGGCGTCGGGGTGTTCGAACCAGCGAATACCATTGCCCTGCGCTACATGTTGAGCAAAAAGGTCTACCTGGAAGCTGCAAGTGGTCTGGCCAGTTCGCTGGATATTTTTTACAAACGGGATTTTTGACAAAACCCATGTATCTGCTGGAATTGGGGTGCTCCCGCAGGCGCACGCGTTCCAGAGCAGTACGCGATTTTATTAACAACCACCTGCACTCTAGGTCGATCAACACTTTCATGGTTAACTTCTCCGTCTAATCAACCCGTGGAAAAAGGACTCAGTTCATGGCTCAAGTGACTCGCAGAGGCAACCCTGTCCAAATCAATGGCGAACTGCCAAAAGTCGGCGCTGCGGCCCCGGCCTTTTCGCTGGTCGGCGGTGATCTGGCTGACGTGACCCTGGCTGACTTTGCTGGCAAGCGCAAAGTGCTGAACATCTTCCCAAGCGTCGACACACCGACCTGCGCAACTTCCGTTCGCAAGTTCAACGCCCAGGCCAATGACCTGACTAACACCGTCGTGCTGTGTATTTCTGCCGACTTGCCGTTCGCACAGGCGCGCTTTTGCGGTGCGGAAGGTCTGGAAAACGTGAAAAATCTCTCCACCCTGCGTGGCGGCGAGTTCATGGAAAACTACGGTGTTGCCATTGCTGATGGTCCGATGGTTGGTCTGACCACTCGCGCTGTCGTCGTACTGGATGAGAACGATAAAGTGCTGCACAGCGAACTGGTCCCGGAAATCGGCCAGGAACCCGACTACGATGCAGCATTGGCCGTATTGAAGTAACACTTGGCAATACCTGGACGGCCTGAATATGTTCAGGCCGTTTTCGTTTACGCTTCAGCTGTTTAACAAAGGTAAGGACAAAGTAAATTGCCGGTAAAGGCGCTTTGCTTGTCACGCATCTGTGCTTATTGTTCAGCCTCCTGAAAAGCCCCATCCGCAATGGTTGATTTATTCATGCAATCGTCTGGCCCCCGTAGTTCCCGTCGCTGGCTCATCAGCCTGTTGGTCCTGTTGATTATCGTCGGCTTGTGCTGGTGGTTGTGGCCTGCATCTGCGCCGGGCAAAGACGGCGCGCACCGCAAATCAGGCAGTACGGCCGAAAGTGGCGTGGCGCGTCCTGGCTTTGGTGGTTCTACTATTCCCGTGCCGGTTCGGGTGGCTCCGGCAGTGCTGGGCGATTTCCCGATTTACTACAAGGCCTTGGGCACCGTGACCGCGATGAACACCATCAATGTGCGCAGCCGGGTGGCGGGCGAACTGGTCAAGATCAACTTTCAGGAAGGGCAAATGGTCAAGGCCGGGGACTTGCTGGCCGAGATTGATCCACGCAGTTATCAGATCGCCCTGCAGCAGGCGGAAGGTACGCTGGCGACCAATCAGGCTCTGCTGAAAAACGCCCAACTGGACGTGCAGCGCTATCGCGGTCTGTATGCCGAAGACAGTATTGCCAAGCAGACGCTGGATACCGCCGAATCGCTGGTCAATCAGTATCAGGGCACGATCAAGACTAACCAGGCAGCGGTAGGTGACGCCAAACTCAATCTTGAATTCACTCGCATTCGTGCCCCGATTGCCGGGCGTATCGGCCTCAAGCAGCTGGACGTCGGCAATCTGGTGGCGGCCAATGACACCACGGCGCTGGTGATCATCACCCAGACCAAGCCCATCACCGTTGCTTTCACACTGCCCGAGAAAGACCTGGCCAATGTGATTACCCGCTACCGCAGTGGCGACAAGTTGCCCGTGGAGGCCTGGGATCGTGGTGACTTGAAACAGCAGGCCCAAGGCGTGCTGGCGAGTCTCGACAACCAGATCGATGTGGCCACCGGAACTCTGAAGTTCAAGGCCCGCTTCGAGAACCAGAACGAAGTGCTGTTCCCTAACCAGTTCGTCAATGTGCATCTTTTGGCCGATACCCTCAAGCAGGCTGTATTGGTGCCTACCGCCGCGATTCAGTTCGGTACCAACGGCACCTTTGTGTACGCGATGGATGGCGACAACAAGGTCAAGATCCGCGCACTCAAGACTGGCGCCAACAACGAACAACTGACAGTGGTCAGCGAAGGGCTGTCTGCCGGGGATCGTGTCGTTCTGGAAGGCACTGATCGTCTGCGGGATGGCGCTACGGTAGAAGTGGTCAGCGACAGCAAGGATGTCCCGACGACCCCGGGTCAGCAG
Organism: Pseudomonas sp. ICMP 561; assembly: GCF_002699985.1. Classification (GTDB taxonomy): domain Bacteria; phylum Pseudomonadota; class Gammaproteobacteria; order Pseudomonadales; family Pseudomonadaceae; genus Aquipseudomonas; species Aquipseudomonas quasicaspiana. Next base: position 390,734 of record NZ_LKBT01000012.1, read on the forward strand.
CTACAGGGTAAGCCGGGCAAGAGCACTGATGAGTCGGCGTCGGTTGGCAAGGCGGAAAGCACCCGCGCATGAACATCTCCAGACTGTTCATCCTGCGGCCGGTCGCAACGACCCTGAGCATGCTCGCCATCGTTCTGGCCGGTTTGATCGCCTACAAGTTGCTGCCGGTATCTGCACTGCCGCAAGTCGATTACCCGACCATCCGGGTCATGACCTTGTACCCGGGCGCCAGTCCGCAAGTGATGACCAGCGCCGTCACCGCGCCTCTTGAGCGCCAGTTCGGGCAAATGCCGGGGCTGAGTCAGATGGCGTCCACCAGTTCCGGTGGTGCGTCGGTGATTACCTTGCGATTCAGTCTCGACCTGAATATGGACGTGGCCGAGCAGTCGGTACAGGCCGCGATCAACGCTGCGACCAATCTTCTGCCCACTGATTTGCCGGCGCCTCCGGTTTATAACAAGGTCAACCCGGCAGACACCCCGGTGCTGACCCTGGCCATTACGTCCAAGACCATGTTGTTGCCCAAACTCAACGATCTGGTCGACACGCGCATGGCGCAAAAGATTTCCCAGATCAGTGGCGTCGGCATGGTCAGCATCGCCGGTGGCCAGCGTCAGGCGGTGCGGATCAAGGTCAATCCCGAGGCACTGGCCGCCAACGGCCTGAACCTTGAGGATGTGCGTACCTTGATTGGTGCGTCCAACGTCAATCAGCCCAAGGGTAACTTCGACGGTCCGACCCGGGTGTCGATGCTCGACGCCAACGACCAGCTCAAATCCCCTGAGGAATACGCCAATCTGATTCTGGCCTACAGCAACGGCGCGCCACTGCGTCTCAAGGATGTAGCGGAAATCGTCGATGGTGCCGAGAACGAGCGTCTTGCGGCCTGGGCCAACGAGAATCAGGCGGTGCTCCTCAACATCCAGCGTCAGCCGGGTGCCAACGTTATCGAGGTTGTGGATCGCATCAAGGCGTTGCTGCCGAGCATCACCGATAACTTGCCTGCGGGGCTGGATGTTGTGGTTCTGACGGACCGGACCCAGACGATCCGGGCCTCGGTCAAAGACGTGCAACACGAATTGCTTATTGCCATCGTGTTGGTGGTATTGGTGACTTTCCTGTTTCTGCGTCGATTCAGCGCCACGATTATTCCGTCGATTGCAGTACCGCTGTCTCTGGTGGGCACCTTCGGGGTGATGTACCTGGCGGGTTTTTCGGTCAACAACCTGACATTGATGGCCATGACGATTGCCACCGGTTTCGTGGTCGACGATGCCATCGTTATGCTGGAAAACATCTCACGGCATATCGAAGAGGGTGAATCACCGATGCAGGCGGCGCTCAAGGGCGCGAAGCAGATTGGCTTTACGCTGGTGTCGCTGACGATCTCCCTGATTGCCGTATTGATTCCGCTGCTGTTCATGGCTGACGTAGTAGGGCGGTTGTTCCGCGAGTTTGCGATCACCCTGGCGGTGGCGATCCTGATATCGCTGGTTGTGTCGCTGACCCTGACGCCCATGATGTGCGCCCGGTTGCTCAAGCGTGAACCCAGGGAAGAAGAGCAAAGCCGCTTCTACCACGCTAGCGGTGCCTGGCTGGACTGGCTGGTTGAAGCGTACGGCAACAAGTTGCGCTGGGTGCTCAAGCATCAGCCGCTGACGTTGCTGGTGGCGATTGCCACGCTGGCATTGACCGTCTTCCTTTACATGGTGGTGCCCAAGGGCTTCTTCCCGGTGCAGGACACCGGCGTGATTCAGGGGATTTCCGAGGCACCGCAATCGATTTCCTTCGCCGCCATGAGCGAGCGACAGCAGTCACTGGCGAAAATCATTCTGCAAGATCCCGACGTGACCAGTCTTTCGTCCTACATCGGTGTGGATGGCGATAACGCGACTCTGAACAGCGGGCGTCTGCTGATTAACCTGAAGTCCCACGGCGATCGGGATGTCACCGCAACCGAGATCATCCAGCGCTTGCAGCCGCAACTGGACAAGCTGTCCGGCATACGTCTGTTCCTGCAGCCTGTTCAGGACCTGACCATTGAGGACCGGGTCAGCCGTACCCAGTATCAGTTCAGCATGTCCTCCCCGGACGCCGAATTACTGAGTCTGTGGAGCGGTCGGCTGGTGGATGCGCTGAGCAAGCGTCCGGAACTGACGGATGTTGCCAGCGATTTGCAGGACAAGGGTTTACAGGTCTATCTGGCAATCGACCGTGATGCGGCGAGTCGTGTCGGCGTGACGGTGGCAAACATCACCGATGCGTTGTATGACGCGTTTGGTCAACGGCAGATTTCGACGATCTACACTCAGGCCAGTCAGTATCGGGTGGTGTTGCAGGCCGCATCTGCCAGCGAATTGGGGCCTCAGGCGCTAGAGCAGATTCACGTCAAGACCACCGACGGTGCACAGGTCAAACTGTCGAGTCTGGCCCATGTGGAACAACGTCAGGCGCAACTGGCGATAACACATCTGGGGCAGTTCCCGGCAGTCATGATGTCTTTCAACCTGGCGCCGAATGTTGCACTGGGGTCAGCGGTGGAGATCATTCAGCAGGTCGAGAAAGACATTGGCATGCCCATTGGCGTACAGACCGAGTTTCAGGGGGCAGCGCAAGCCTTCCAGGCTTCGTTGTCCAGCACCTTGCTGCTGATCCTCGCGGCTGTCGTGACCATGTATATCGTGCTGGGCGTGCTCTACGAGAGCTACATCCATCCGATCACCATTCTTTCAACATTGCCGTCAGCGGCGGTGGGGGCCTTGCTGGCGTTGCTGATCAGTGGCAACGATCTGGGCATGATTGCGATTATCGGCATCATCCTGTTGATCGGTATCGTCAAGAAAAACGCCATCATGATGATCGACTTCGCCCTCGATGCAGAGCGCAACCGGGGTGTGGATCCTGAAACAGCCATCTATGAGGCGGCTTTGCTGCGCTTCCGGCCGATTCTGATGACGACAATGGCGGCATTGTTTGGCGCCGTGCCGCTGATGCTGGCCAGCGGTTCTGGCGCTGAACTGCGTCAACCGTTGGGGCTTGTGATGGTCGGCGGCTTGATGTTGAGCCAGGTGTTGACCTTGTTTACGACACCGGTGATTTACCTGTACTTCGATCGTATGGGCCGCCGCTGGGGCCGGAAACCGGACGCTGATGCGCGTCTGGAGCAGGCCGACGCATGAACCTGTCCGGTCCTTTCATACGCAGGCCGGTAGCAACCATGCTGCTGAGCCTGGCGATCATGCTGTTGGGCGGCGTCAGTTTCGGCTTGCTGCCCGTCGCACCGCTGCCAAACATGGATTTCCCGGTCATCGTGGTGTCCGCCAGTTTGCCGGGTGCCAGCCCCGAGATCATGGCATCCAGTGTCGCGACGCCGCTTGAGCGTTCGCTGGGTTCGATTGCCGGTATCAACACCATGAGCAGTCGTTCGAGCCAGGGGTCCACACGGGTCATCCTGCAATTCGACCTGGACCGCGACATCAACGGCGCGGCGCGGGAAGTGCAGGCGGCGATCAATGCCTCGCGAAACCTGCTGCCCAGCGGTATGCGAAGCATGCCCACCTACAAAAAGGTCAACCCGTCCCAGGCGCCGATCATGGTCCTGTCGCTGACGTCCGAGGTGCTGGAGAAGGGCGAACTGTATGACCTGGCGTCAACCATCCTTTCCCAAAGCCTGTCTCAGGTCAGTGGTGTGGGTGAAGTACAGATCGGCGGCAGCTCGTTGCCTGCGGTACGTATCGAACTTGAGCCGCAGTTGCTTGACCAGTATGGCGTGTCGCTCGATGAGGTGCGGACGGCGGTCAACAACGCCAACGTCCGTCGTCCGAAAGGGGCAGTGGAAAACTCCCGGTATAACTGGCAGGTTCAGGCCAACGACCAACTGGAAAAAGCCTCGGATTATGAGTCGTTGATCATCCGTTATCAGGATGGCGCAGCGCTGCGGCTCAAGGATGTCGCGAAAGTCAGCGATGGTGTGGAGAACCGCTACAACTCAGGTTTCTTCAACAAAAAACCTGCCGTGCTGCTGGTTATAAACCGGCAGGCGGGGGCCAACATCATTGAAACCGTGGCGCAGATCAAGGCGCAATTGCCGGCCCTGGAGGCTGTCTTGCCCGCCAGCGCCACGCTGAAGCTGGCGATGGACCGTTCGCCAGTCATCAAGGCGACGCTGCACGAAGCAGAGATGACGCTGTTGATCGCGGTGATTCTGGTAATCCTCGTGGTGTACCTGTTTCTCGGCAACTTCCGGGCTTCGCTGATCCCGACCCTTGCAGTTCCGGTGTCGCTGGTAGGCACCTTCGCGATCATGTACCTCTACGGTTTTTCCTTGAATAACCTGTCGCTGATGGCGTTGATTCTGGCCACCGGGCTGGTGGTCGATGACGCCATTGTGGTCCTGGAAAACATTTCCCGACACATCGATAAAGGCGTTGCCCCGATGCAGGCGGCGTACCTCGGTGCCAAGGAAGTGGGCTTCACGCTGTTGGCCATGAACGTGTCGCTGGTGGCGGTGTTCATCTCGATTCTGTTCATGGGCGGGCTGGTGGAAAGCCTGTTCCGCGAGTTCTCCATTACGCTTTCGGCGTCGATCATCGTCTCGTTGCTGGTTTCCCTGACACTGACGCCTATGCTGTGCGCGCGCTGGCTCAAGCCGCATGTGCCGGGCAGCGAGAACAGGCTGCAACGCTGGAGCAACCGGGTCAATGACCGCATGGTGGCAGGCTACGACCGCAGTCTCGGCTGGGTGATGCGTCATCGACGTCTGACGCTGTTGAGCCTGTTGGTCACAGTGGTAGTCAACGTTGCGTTGTATGTGGTGGTGCCCAAGACATTCCTGCCGACTCAGGACACCGGGCAACTGGTGGGTTTTGTAAGGGGTGATGACGGCCTTTCGTTCACGGTCATGCAGCCGAAGATGGAAATATTCCGCGATGCGATACTTACCGATCCCGCTGTAGACACGGTGACAGGCTTCATCGGTGGTACCAACGGCACCAATAACGCGTTCATGCTGGTGCGGCTCAAGCCCATATCCGAGCGCAAACTCAGCGCCGAACAGGTCGTAGAACGTTTGCGCAAGGAAATGCCCAAGGTGCCGGGCGGGCGGGTGTTTCTGGCCCCTGATCAGGACTTGCAACTGGGCGGTGGCCGCGAGCAGACCACATCGGCCTATCAATACATTCTGCAAAGCGGCGATCTGAATGCGTTGCGTGAGTGGTATCCGAAAGTGGTGGCAGCGCTCAAATCCCTGCCGGAGCTGACTGCCATCGATGCCCGGGAAGGACGCGGTGCCCAGCAGGTCACGTTGCAGGTTGACCGCGACGCCGCCAAACGTCTGGGCATCGACATGGACATGGTTACCGCGGTGCTTAACAACGCCTACAGCCAGCGTCAGGTGTCGACGATTTACGACAGCCTCAACCAGTACAAAGTGGTGATGGAGGTCAATCCCCGGTTTGCTCAGGACCCGGCGACCCTTGAGCAGGTTCAGGTGATTACTGCGGACGGCAATCGCGTGCCGCTGTCGAGCATCGCACGCTATGAGCGCAGTCTGGCCGACGACACGGTTTCCCATGACGGTCAGTTTGCTTCGGAAAACATCTCATTCGATCTGGCCGAAGGCTATAGCCTCGATCAGGCCACAGTTGCCATTGAGCGCGCCGTCGCGGGGGTCGGCTTGCCTTCGGATGTGATCGCGAAGATGGCCGGTACCGCCGATGCGTTCGCCGCGACCCAGAAAAGCCAGCCGTGGATGATTCTCGGTGCCTTGCTGGCGGTTTATCTGGTGCTGGGCATCCTGTACGAAAGCTACATTCATCCGCTGACGATTCTGTCCACGCTACCGTCGGCCGGAGTAGGGGCCTTGCTGAGCATTTACGTGCTGGGTTCGCAATTCAGCCTGATCTCGTTGCTGGGCCTGTTCCTTCTGATTGGGGTCGTGAAGAAAAACGCGATCATGATGATTGACCTCGCGCTGCAACTTGAGCGCGACAGTGGCATGAGTCCCGAAGCGTCGATTCGCGCCGCCTGCCTGCAGCGTCTACGGCCTATTCTGATGACGACCATGGCAGCCATACTCGGGGCTCTGCCGCTGCTGTTGAGCACAGCGGATGGCGCTGAAATGCGTCGTCCACTGGGTCTGTGCATCATCGGCGGTCTGGTGTTCAGCCAGGTCCTGACCCTTTACACCACCCCGGTGGTTTACCTCTATCTCGACCGTTTACGCCATCGTTTCAATAAATGGCGTGGCGTGCGCACCGATGCCGCTCTGGAAACTCCGCTATGACCGCACAGCAGAAGATCAAATCCTTCAAACACCGGCCTGGACGCACGCTGTGTCTGGCGTTGTGTGCTGCGCTATTGAGTGCCTGCGCGGTCGGCCCGGATTATCAAAAGCCTGAAATGCCGACGCCTGCGCAGTTCAAGGCGGCTGAAGGCTGGACCCAGGCTGCGCCCAGTGATGCGATGGCCCGGGGCGCCTGGTGGGAGGTTTACGGCGACACGCAACTCAATGGCCTGGTAGAGAAACTCAACAGCTCCAACCAGACCGTCGCCCAGTACGAGGCTCAATACCGTCAGGCCAGGGCGCTGGTTCGCAGTTCTCGCGGGGCGTTCTTCCCGACTCTCGATTTCTCCGCTGGCAAAACCCGTTCAAGCCAGGGCACAGGCAGCAGCAGTTCGAGCCTGAGCAGTTCCAGCAGCGGTATTCGTGACACGTACAACACGCAGTTGGGCGTGAGCTGGGAAGCCGATATCTGGGGCAAGTTGCGCCGCGGACTGGAAGCCGACACTGCCAGCGCCCAGGCCAGTCTTGGCGACCTCGCTGCCATGCGGTTGAGCCTGCAATCAGAGTTAGTGCAGAACTACCTGCAACTGCGGGTGATTGACGAGCAAAAGCGCTTGCTGGAGGCCACTGTCGAAGCATATCAGCGCTCATTGACGCTGACCCAGAATCAATACCGCGCGGGTATTTCCGGGCGTGACTCTGTCGCACAGGCGCAAACCCAGCTGAAAAGTACGCAGGCTGATCTTATTGATCTGGTCTGGCAGCGTGCGCAGTTCGAGAACGCTATTGCCGTGCTGATGGGGCAGGCCCCGGCGGACTTTAATCTGGCGGCCAGCACCTCTATTCCGGCGCTACCAGCGATTCCACTGGAGTTGCCCTCGCAGCTGCTTGAGCGTCGCCCGGATATCGCCGCGGCCGAGCGTTCGGTGATGGCCGCCAACGCCAACATCGGGATCGCCAAGGCGGCGTATTACCCGGACCTCACCCTGAGCATGAGCGGTGGTTACAGCAGCAGTACATTCTCCAACTGGATCACCTTGCCCAATCGTTTCTGGTCGGTGGGCCCACAGCTGGCGATGACGCTGTTCGATGGCGGTCAGCGTTCGGCAGAAGTGGACCGCACCGAAGCGGTGTACGACCAGACCGTGGCGCAGTATCGGCAGACTGTCCTGACTGGCTTTCAGGAAGTGGAAAATTACCTGACCCAGCTGAAAGTCTATGAGGACGAAGCCAGCGTGCGCGCCGAGGCACTGGACGCTGCCCGTGAATCTCTGCGCCTGACCAGCAATCAGTACAAGGCTGGCCTCATTGGTTACCTGGACGTGGTCAACGTCCAGGCCACCGCCCTGAGCAATGAGCGCAGCGTGCTGACCTTGCTGCAAAGTCGTCTGATTGCCAGTGTTCAACTGATCGCTGCACTGGGCGGTGGATGGGATGCGCAGAGTGGTCTGGATATGCAGGCGGACAAGGATTGAGGGGACTGATTTTGCTCTGGTTATTCAAAGAGTGTGAATTCGAATGCGATCAAGCTGTGGGGGCAGAGCTTGATCTGGGCGGCATCTCGGCGATAAACGATAACGCGGAATGTCTCTAAGCTGCGTCTCATGCATCGCGGGCAAGCCCGGCTCCCACAAGGGATATGCGCCCACTCGTTCCAACAATAAATCCGTTACTTTAAAACACCAGCTGATGGCTATGCGCCATATTTTCGACGAGTGACCGCCACAACCCATTGAACAAACGGTAGAATCGGGTTTTTGACTGGGCATGGATACGCTCATTTATCCAGGTCGCGGTCATCCATGCTGATTGGCAGTTACACCTCGTCGTTGGTTCTGGTTTCAGTTTTCGTCGCTATCCTCGCTTCCTACACCGCACTTGATCTTGCCGGGCGTATCGCGTCTGCGAAAGGCCGGGCCGCTGCCTTCTGGATGTTCGGCGGTGCCTGTTCCATGGGCGTTGGTATCTGGTCCATGCACTTTATTGGCATGCTCGCCTTTGACCTGCCGATAGAGCTGGCCTTCGATCTCCCCATCACGTCTCTTTCCCTGCTGATTGCGGTCCTGTCTTCAGGATTTGCCCTGTGGTTGGTCAGCCAGCCGCAGCTGCCTCTGTCAGTGCTGGCCCTGGGGGCTTTGTTCATGGGCGCAGGCATCAGTGCCATGCACTACACCGGCATGGCCTCGCTTCGTATGTATCCCGGAATCACCTACGACCCCGCCACGGTGCTGGCCTCACTGGCTATTGCCGTTGCCGCCTCGGCCGCTGCCCTCTGGATTGCCTTTCGCTTGCGCCGACAGACGCCCCATGTACGCCTGGCCCGTGGTGCAGCGGCGGTGGTGATGGGTATGGCCATTGTCGGCATGCATTACACCGGCATGGCGGCGGCAGGATTTTCCGAGGACAGCTACTGCGGCGCACTCGCTGACGGCATTCGCTACAACGGCCTGTTCTCGCTGGTATTAGTGGGAAGTCTCGCGGTGCTGACCTTCACCTTGCTGACGTCGATACTGGATGCAAGGCTTGAGGCAAGGACTGCCGAGCTGTCGCAGTCCCTGATCCAGGTCAACCGTGAGCTGCAGCATCTGGCACTGCATGACACATTGACGGGTTTGCCGAATCGGGTGTTGCTGGCGGAGCGGATTGAGGAGGCCATGCAGCGCGTTGACGCGAAAGGCGGTGGTTTCGCCCTGATGTTCATGGATCTGGATGGCTTCAAACCCGTCAACGATGCCTTTGGTCATCATGTTGGCGATCAACTGCTGCGGGATGTGGGTTTGCGTTTGCGGGCCAACCTGCATCGTCGGGATACTCTGGCGCGGATCGGTGGCGATGAGTTCGTTCTGCTGGTGGATGTGGAGGATATTCATGATGCGCCCTGTATCGCTGCACGTCAGGTCGATGTGATTGCACAGCCGTTTCATATTGCCGATCAACTGTTGCAGATATCCGTCAGCATTGGCATCGCGCTTTATCCAGGCTGCGGACAGACTCAGGAAGAGCTACTGATGAACGCCGATGCCGCGATGTACCACGCCAAGGCAGCGGGTAAAAATGGCTACAGCTTCTTTGATCCGAGTATGAATACCAACGCGCGCAATCAGTTGGAGCTGTTGCAGGAACTGCGTGTTGCGATCAAGTACAAGCATTTCAGTCTTTACTATCAACCCAAATTCGATGCTGTCAGCGGTGAGCCGATGGGGGCCGAAGCGCTGTTGCGCTGGAATCACCCGCAAAAGGGGCTGCTGTTGCCCGATGCCTTCATGGGCCTGGCCGAAAAGACCGGGCTGATTGTCAGTATCGGTGAATGGGTACTGGACGAAGCCTGTCGCCAGATGCGTATCTGGGCGGACATGGGTTATGGCCACTGGCGTGTCGCGGTGAATCTTTCGACGCTTCAGTTCTGTCATTCCAGCCTTGTGGAAACCGTTGCCAAAGCGCTCGAACTGCACCGCTTGCCGGCCAATAACCTGACCCTGGAAATCACCGAAACCACGGCCATGAGCGACACTGAGGCGAGCATCAGCGTATTGCAAAAGTTATCGGAAATGGGCGTCGACCTGTCCATTGACGATTTCGGCACGGGCTATTCGAGCCTGATGTATCTCAAGCGACTGCCTGCCAATGAACTGAAGATTGATCGTGGCTTCGTTCGTGATCTTGAGCATGACAGTGACGATGCAGCGATCATCTCGGCCATCGTCGCAGTAGGGCAGGCGCTGAATCTGCGGATCGTTGCCGAAGGGATCGAGACGGACCGTCAGCAGAGTTTCCTGACGCGTCTGGGCTGTGATGCACTGCAGGGTTATCTGCTAGGCCATCCACAACCTGCCGAACGCTTCATGGCTGACATCCATGCGGCAAGAGGCGCTACCGTTCTGGCAGGCTGACTGGTAGTCTTCGAGCAATTTCTGACACCTCGCTGTCGCTAAGTAAACACGGACCCTGTAGGAGTGAGCTTGCTCGCGATTCGATTTCATGGTTAACGAATTTATCGCTTTATCTGACGCCATCGCGAGCAAGCTCACTCCTACAGGCCAATGGCTGCCTCAATGCAGCGCCGTGTCAGCTCTCACGGCAAATGCATTTCAATTCAGAGTACTGAGTTTCGTTTGATCAGCGTCATGCGTACCTCTACAGGAGACATTTATGGATAAAGTTCTCATCATCACCGGTGGCTCACGAGGTATCGGTGCCGCCACTGCTTTACTTGCCGCAGCACAAGGCTATCGAATCTGCATCAACTACCACTCCGATCATCAGGCCGCCGAAACGACCTGTGAGAAGGTCCGGGCCATGGGCGCTTCGGTGATGGCCGTTCAGGCTGACGTCAGCAATGAAGATGAAATCATTCGCCTGTTCGCCCGGGTCGATGCCGAGTTCGGGCCTGTGACCCATCTGGTCAACAACGCTGCAACAGTTGCCCATGCCTCTCGTGTCGAAGAACTGACCGAATTCCGTTTGCTGAAAATGATGATGACCAATGTGGTCGGTCCGATCCTGTGCAGCAAACACGCGCTGCTGCGCATGTCCCCGCGGCATGGCGGTAAAGGCGGCAGCATCGTCAATGTGTCCTCGGTCGCGTCGCGTCTTGGCTCCCCCGGTGAATACGTCGACTATGCAGCCTCCAAGGGCGCGCTCGACACCTTCACCACGGGCCTGGCTCGAGAAGTGGCAGGCGAGGGCATTCGCGTCAACGCCGTTCGACCGGGTTATATTTTCACTGACTTCCACGCCCTGAGCGGTGATCCCTACCGGGTCAGCAAACTGGAATCCGGTATCCCCATGGGCCGTGGCGGCGTCGCCGAAGAAGTTGCTGAAGCAATTGTCTGGCTGCTGTCAGAGAAAGCGTCGTATGCGACCGGCACATTCATTGATCTGGGTGGTGGTCGCTGATCTGTTCAGCTCGCAAGCAGTGAGTGAATGATCCGTCCAAGGGTTTGCATGGCTTTATCCGACGCGTCGTTCCAGGCGCCGCCGTAATTCAATCGAATGCAGTGGCGGAAACGTCGGGTCGGAGAAAAGATCGGGCCCGGCGCGATGCTGACTCCCTGAGTCAGCGCTGTCTTGAATACCTGCAATGAATCGACTTGCTCTGGCAGTTCCAGCCACAGGAAGTAGCCGCCCTCTGGCCGACTGACTCGGGTCTGTGCCGGAAAGTAGCGCGCAATGGCCCCCAGCATCGCCCGTTGCTGATCCTCAAGGGCGTAGCGCAGTTTGCGCAAATGCCGGTCATAACCGCCGTGCTGCAGATAGTCAGCAATCGCCGCCTGGGCGGGCATCGATGCGCAGAGCGATGTCATCAGCTTCAGGCGTTCGATTTTCTGCGCATAGCGCCCGGCCGCCACCCAGCCGATCCGGTAACCGGGGGCGAGGCTCTTGGCAAACGAACCGCAGTGCAACACCAGACCTTCCGTATCAAACGCCTTGGCCGGTCTGGGTGCGTGAGGACCGTAATACAACTCGGCATAGACATCGTCTTCAATCAGCGGCACCTGATGTTCGCGCAACAGCTCGACCAGCCCTTGTTTACGGGCTTGAGGTACCAGCGCGCCGGTGGGGTTCTGAAAGCTGGTCATGCACCAGCAGGCCTTGATGGGGTGGCGCTGCAGTGTCTGCGCGAGGATGTCCAGGTCGATGCCGTCTCGAGGATGAACCGGAATTTCCACCGCCTTGAGCTTGAGGCGCTCCAGCACCTGCAGGCAGGCGTAAAAAGCCGGCGCTTCGATGGCAACCAGATCACCCGGCTCAGTGACGGCCTGCAGGCAAAGGTTTAGGGCTTCCAGTGCGCCGTTGGTGATCAGCAGTTCTTCCATGGGCAGTGTCAGCCCACCAATCCTGTAACGCAGGGCAATCTGTTGCCGCAGTTGTGGATGGCCCGGAGACATGTCGGTGACCACCATCCGCGGGTCCATGTCCCGGCTGGCGCTGGCCAGTGATCGCGACAAGCGCTGCATAGGAAACAGCATCGGGCTGGGGAACGCTGAGCCAAAAGGCACTGTGTCGGGGTCTTTGATAGAGCTGAGCACCGAGAAGACCAGTTCGCTGACATCCACTTCAGTGGATTCGCCCACTTGAGCGTCTTTCAGCGGTTCGTTGAAGCTGTGGCCGGGTTGATCCAGCGCCTTTGGGTTGACGAAATAACCGGAGCGGGGCCGTGCACTGATCAACCCTCGGCGCTCCAGCAGGTAATAGGCCTGGAACACGGTTGACGGGCTGATGCCGTGGGTCTGGCTCGCATAGCGTACCGACGGCACACGCTGCCCGGGGGCCAGAACGCCAGTCCGGATCAGCTCGGCGATGGTGTCGGCATACTTCTCGTAGCGCTTCATGGCATCTCGCGGGCTCTGTTCGATCATGTCGGACGCTCATATCTACGGCTTGGCGGATAGCCATAGGGTGAGCGGCGGAGGGAATGGAGAACAGCGTCAGCTTAACGATAAAAAACCGGATCAGATAGCGGGTGACTGCTGCACTCTTGCAGAGTGCTGCTGTCCATTTTCGGTAGATGCTGCTGTGTTTTTGACTGCACCTCTAATGATCAACACCGATCCGTAGGACTGGCTTTAGCCGGGAGAGGGCCTGCACATTCAGCAAATGTTTTGGTCAGGAATGCAGCTCTCCCGGCTAAAGCCAGTCCTACGGGCGAGGCGTAAAAATACTGTAGCGTTCCGTACATGAACTCCAAGGAGCAACAATGACCGCATGGTGGCAAGAAGTCTGGGTAACGCTGCAATCCGAATTCTCCGATATCACTGATGCCTCACAGTTGACCCGGATCACGGTTCGCCTCACGCTCGCGGCCTTGCTGGGCGGGATTCTGGGGTTTGAACGGGAACACAAGGGCAAAGCTGCCGGGGTACGTACGCACATGCTGGTGGCCATGGGGGCGGCTTTATTTGTCCTGGCTCCGCACATGGCGGGTGCTGATGACGCTGCGCTTAGCCGGGTCATTCAAGGCATCGTCGCCGGGATTGGCTTTCTGGGTGCCGGAACGATCCTAAAGGACCGCGCGCAACATACTGATCAGGTCAAGGGCCTGACCACGTCGGCAGGGTTGTGGATGACCGCCGCGATCGGAATCGCGGCGGGGATGGGGCGTGAGGCTACAGCGGTATTAAGTACCATCCTGGCGTTGGGAATCCTGAACCTGATGCCCATTGTCGTCGGCAAGATTGACCCGGCAGAAGACAATCCAGACAAAAAGGACGGTTCGGAAAAACCCTGATAAGCAAATCTATTCAGGGAAGTCCTCGCCCAACACAGCCGGTGGCTCGTTCGGCGGCGGGTCACCTATAGGGCCTGGCGTTACCTCGGGTGGAGTCGAGGGCGGCTCCTGATCGGGTGGGGGCTCAGGCAAGGCTGGATCATCGATCATCGGATCGGGGGTTTCAGCTGGGACAGGAATGCTCATTGGCGTCACCTCTACGTTTGGCAAATGCACAGGGGCAAGTGCGTTTTCAATATGACATTTTCTGGACACGCCTCTTTGGACCGCAGGTAATCACGGATGGCTCAAGCGATTAACAGGCGCGGCCCGGATCTGCGTCTAAGCTGACACACGGCATGTGTGCATCGACTGCAAACCTCTTTGAACTTTTCCCGTCCAGGACCGCTCGGAAACCAGTAGGCCGGATTCAGTCAGTTGACTGTGGCCGCTCAAAAATTCTTGCTCAGGTAGCCAGCGGTAAGGCGGCCTGACCATCGTCAATGCATGGATTGCACAGGAGCGTCCCCGTGGGGCGTGAGGAGTGATGCTCGATGAATGTGACCGCTGATCAGCCGTACGGCCCGGATTCCCTGGCCCGTGATGTTTCTAACCCGACTCGACCTCTACCTTTGACCCAAGCCCTTCAGCTGCCGCGAATCGTGATTGAAGACACGACTCCGGTGATTGAGGGCGGATTGTTTGCTGTCAAAGGCATTATTGGTCAACCCGTGACAGTGACCAGTAAAGTGTATGCAGACGGCCACGACAAAATGGCCGTACATATCCGTTGGCGTTCTGTCACCGAGGATACCTGGCACAGCGCCCCCATGCAGGAACTGGGCAATGACAGCTGGACCGGTGAGTTCACGCCGACCAGCGTCAGCCGATACATTTTCCGTCTCGAAGCGTGGATCGATCAGTTCGCCAGTTATCGCTATGAGCTTGAGAAGAAGTTTGGCGCAGGCGTTTCCATTGAGCTGGAATTGACTGAAGGCCGGATTCACCTTGAGCACGCTGCCGAACGTAGTTCCGGCGAGCTGAAGGCGCAAATTCTGGGTGTCTTGAGCGAGCTGGAAAAAGCCGAACCCGAAGCCCGCGTGGCGCTGCTGTTGAACAGCGAAACGTCGGCGCTGATGAGTCAGGCTGACAACCATGCGTTCCTCAGTCGCAGCATTGAGTTCCCGCTTGATGTGGAGCGTGAGCTGGCACAGTTTGCCAGCTGGTACGAGCTGTTCCCGCGTTCGATCACTGATGATCCGGAGCGCCACGGCACCTTTAACGATGTGCACAGCCGGTTGCCGACAATTCGGGACATGGGCTTTGATGTGCTGTATTTCCCGCCGATTCATCCCATCGGTCGTTCCCATCGTAAAGGTCCCAACAACTCCCTGACGGCTGGTCCGGATGATCCCGGCAGTCCGTATGCCATCGGCAGTGAAGACGGCGGCCACGACGCGATTCACCCGCAACTGGGCAGCCGCGAGGATTTCCGTAATCTGGTGACGGCTGCGGCCGAGCACGGTCTGGAAATCGCCCTGGATTTCGCCATTCAGTGCTCTCAGGACCACCCGTGGCTCAAGCAGCATCCGGGCTGGTTCACCTGGCGTCCGGACGGGACGATCCGTTATGCGGAGAATCCGCCGAAGAAGTATCAGGACATCGTTAACGTCGATTTCTATGCGCCGGATGCGATTCCGAGCCTGTGGCTGGAATTGCGCGATGTCGTGTTGGGCTGGGTCGAGGAGGGTGTGAAAATCTTCCGTGTCGACAATCCCCATACCAAGCCTTTGCCATTCTGGCAGTGGATGATTGATGACGTCCGCAGCCAGCATCCGGATGTGATGTTCCTCGCTGAAGCCTTCACCAAGCCAGCGATGATGGCGCGGTTGGGCAAGGTCGGTTATTCCCAGAGCTACACCTATTTCACTTGGCGCAACACCAAGGCCGAGCTGTCGGAGTACTTCACCGAGCTTAACCAGGCCCCTTGGCGTGATTGCTACCGGCCGAATTTCTTCGTCAATACGCCCGATATCAATCCGCACTTTTTGCACGAGTCCGGGCGTGCCGGATTCCTCATCCGCGCTGCGTTGGCAACCATGGGCTCGGGTCTGTGGGGCATGTATTCCGGCTTCGAGCTCTGTGAGTCGGCACCAGTGCCGGGCAAGGAAGAGTATCTGGATTCCGAGAAGTACCAGTTGCGCCCTCGGGATTACACCGCGCCGGGCAATATCATTGCCGAGATCGCGCAGCTCAATCGCATTCGGCGTCAGAACCCGGCATTGCAAAGCCATCTGGGTCTGAAGCTTTACACGGCCTGGAATGACAACATTCTGTACTTCGGCAAACGCAGTGCTGACGGCAGCAACTTTGTGCTGGTTGCCGTCAATCTTGATCCATTTAATGCGCAGGAAGCGCATTTCGAATTACCCCTGTGGGAAATGGGTTTACCCGATGATGCGGCCACTTCCGGTGAGGACTTGATGACCGGACACCGCTGGACCTGGTATGGAAAGACCCAGTTCATGCGTCTCGATCCTTCGTACCAGCCTTTCGGCATCTGGCGTATCCAGTCCAATTAACAGGGAATGACCATGGCAAAGAAACCCAAGAGCGCGGCCTTTATCAAAGATCCGCTCTGGTACAAAGATGCAGTGATCTATCAGGTCCATGTGAAGTCGTTCTACGATTCCAACAACGACGGCATCGGTGACTTTCCCGGGCTTATTTCCAAGCTGGATTACATCGCCGAACTGGGCGTGAATACTATCTGGTTGCTGCCTTTCTACCCGTCGCCGCGGCGGGATGACGGCTACGACATTGCTGAATACAAAGGGGTGCACAGTGATTACGGCACCATGGCTGACGCGAAGAAATTCATCGCCGAGGCGCATAAACGTGGTTTGCGGGTTATTACCGAACTGGTGATCAACCACACCTCGGATCAGCACCCGTGGTTTCAGAAGGCTCGAAAGGCCAAGAAGGGTTCCAAGGCACGCGACTTCTACGTCTGGTCTGATACCGACGACAAGTACGACGGCACGCGGATCATTTTTCTCGATACCGAGAAGTCCAACTGGACCTGGGATCCGGTCGCTGAGCAGTATTTCTGGCACCGTTTCTATTCCCACCAGCCGGATCTGAATTTCGATAACCCGCAGGTTATGGAAGCAGTGCTGGACGTGATGCGTTATTGGCTGGATATGGGTATTGATGGCCTGCGTCTGGATGCTATTCCGTACCTGATCGAACGCGATGGCACCAACAATGAAAATCTGCCTGAAACCCACACGGTGCTTAAGCAGATTCGTGCCGAGATCGACGCCAACTATCCGGATCGGATGCTCCTGGCAGAGGCCAACCAGTGGCCGGAAGACACCCAGCTGTATTTTGGCGACACCAAGGGTGACAACGGCGACGAATGTCATATGGCGTTTCACTTCCCGTTGATGCCGCGCATGTACATGGCGCTGGCTCAGGAAGACCGCTTTCCGATCACCGATATCCTGCGCCAGACCCCGGAAATTCCGGCCAACTGCCAGTGGGCGATCTTCCTGCGTAACCACGATGAATTGACCCTGGAAATGGTCACCGATCGTGAGCGTGATTACCTGTGGAATTACTACGCTGCTGACCGTCGCGCCCGGATCAATCTGGGGATTCGTCGTCGTCTGGCGCCGTTGATGCAGCGTGATCGCCGCCGCGTTGAACTGCTCAATAGCATGCTGCTGTCGATGCCAGGTACGCCGACGTTGTACTACGGCGACGAGATTGGCATGGGCGACAACATCTACCTCGGTGACCGGGACGGGGTGCGCACGCCGATGCAGTGGACCATCGACCGCAATGGCGGCTTCTCGCGCGCCGATCCGGCGAGCCTGGTGCTGCCACCGATCATGGACCCGCTGTACGGCTTTCAGTCGGTCAACGTCGAGACCCAGAACAGTGATCCGCATTCGCTGCTGAACTGGAACCGGCGCATGTTGGCAGTGCGCAAACAGCAGAAGGCGTTCGGGCGTGGCGTGCTGAAAATGCTGTCGCCGAGTAACCGACGCATCCTGGCTTATACCCGTGAGTACACCGGAGCGGATGGCAAGACCGAGATCATTCTGTGCGTCGCCAACATGTCCAGCGCGTCCCAGGCGGCCGAGCTGGAGCTTTCTGCCTACGCGGGCACGGTGCCCGTGGAAATGCTCGGCGGCAGTGCCTTTCCGCCTATTGGTCAATTGAATTATCTGTTGACCTTGCCGCCTTACGGCTTCTATTGGTTCCTGCTGGCTGCAGAAAACCAGATGCCTTCCTGGCATGTGGAGCCTGCGCAAAGCATCCCGGATTTCCCCACTATGGTCCTTAAAAAACGCCTCGAAGAATTGCTCGACGAACCTTTGCGCACGGTGATGGAACAGAATTCGCTGGCGCAGTATTTGCCCAAGCGTCGCTGGTTTGCGGCCAAGGACAAAGCCATCGACAAGGTGCATATCGCATACGCGGTGCGCTTTGGCGATGCCGCGCATCCGGTACTACTGAGCGAAATCGAAGTCACGGCGGGCGACCATCACGCACGTTACCAGTTGCCGTTCGGCATGCTGGCTGAAGACGATATCAGCAGCGCCTTGCCTCAGCAGTTGGCTCTGGCTCGCGTGCGTCGCGGTCGTCAGGTGGGTTTGGTCACCGATGCATTCACACTGGAAACCTTTATTCGTGCGGTGGCACACGGCATGCAAGTGCAGACCGTGCTGCCTAGCAGTGAAGGGGAGTTGCGTTTCGAGCACACCTCTCAATTGCAGCCGCTGGGTCTTGGCAGTGAATCTGAAGTTCGCTACCTGTCGGCCGAGCAGTCCAACAGTTCCGTGGTCGTCGGCAGCAGCCTGGTGCTGAAAATGATTCGCCGGGTCAACCCGGGCATCCATCCGGAGCTGGAGATGGGCGCCTATCTGACTAACGCCGGTTACAAATACATCTCGCCATTGCTGGGCTCCGTGGTGCGCGTCGGCAACGATGGTCAGCATCACTTGCTGATGATTGCACAGGGTTATCTGAGCAACCAGGGCGATGCGTGGGAATGGACGCAGAACAATCTGGAACGGGCTGTTCGCGATGAGATGTCCCACGGTATTTCCGGCCAGGAGCAGCACTACAACGCGCTGCTGGAACTGGAGGATTTCGCAGGCAATCTCGGCAAGCGTCTGGGTGAGATGCACCAGGTTTTGGCGGCGTCCACCGACAACCCGGACTTTGCTGTGGAAGTCACCAGTGTCAAAGACAGCCAGGCTTCCGGTAAAAGCGTCACTGCTCAAATGGAACACGCGCTGAAGTTGCTGGAGCAGAACAAAGCGGCGCTGGAGCCGGTGGATCAGCAACTGGTCAGTGATTTGCTGGCCAACCGCAAGAAGGTGCTGGCCCACGTGCAAGCGTTGGCCAAGCGTTCGGTGGGCGGTCTGCGCATCAGGGTTCACGGTGATCTGCACCTCGGGCAAGTATTGGTGGTCAAAGGCGACGCTTACCTGATCGATTTCGAAGGTGAGCCGGCGCGATCTGTTGAGGAGCGACGTGCCAAATACAGTCCGTTCAAGGATGTCAGCGGCGTGCTGCGTTCCTTTGATTACGCGGCGGCCATGGCCGTACGCAGCGCACAAAGCGTCGACACGTCGCCGGAGGCCGCTGAGGCGCGCCGCCGTGTGGCTGAAACTTATTTGAACCAGGCCCGTGCTGCCTTCATCGAAGGTTATGGTTCGGCCACTGCCGGACTGGCCCATGCCTGGAAAGACGCCAAGGGTGAAAAAGCAGCGCTTGAGTTGTTCACTCTGGAAAAAACCGCTTATGAAGTAGTCTACGAAGCTGAAAACCGCCCGACCTGGTTGTCCGTGCCGTTGCAAGGTTTGCGTGGTCTGCTCAATCTGTCTGATGGAGAGTCTTGATGAATGCGCCTGACAAAACTGGTGCGGGTCTGCAACTGATGCCCGCTGCCGTAGACATGGATGCATTGATCCGTGCCGAACACCGTGATCCGTTCTCGATCCTGGGCCCACATGGCGATGGTGCCAACGGGCAGATCATCCGGGCTTATCTGCCTGCTGCGTTGAGCGTCACAGTCCTTGCCCGTGAAGGCGGGCATGAGCTGGGCGCGCTGGAAATGAGCGAGGTGCCGGGCTTTTTTGTCGGGCGCTTTCCCGACGTCCAGCCCTACCTGCTGAAGATCAACTGGGCGGGCGGTGAGCAGATCACTGAAGACCCTTACAGCTTTGGCCCGCTGCTGGGCGAGATGGACTTGTACCTGTTTGCCGAGGGCAATCACCGTGACCTGAGCAGTTGCCTGGGCGCACAGGTGACCACGGCCGAAGGCATTCAAGGGGTGCGTTTTTCGGTTTGGGCACCTAACGCTAGACGCGTCTCGGTGGTCGGCAGCTTCAACAATTGGGACGGTCGCCGTCACCCAATGCGCTTGCGCCATCCTACCGGCGTCTGGGAAGTGTTCGTTCCCCGACTGCAACCGGGTGAGCTCTACAAGTTCGAGATTCTGGGCGCTCACGGGATTCTGCCACTCAAGTCTGACCCAATGGCGTTGGCAACCACTCTGCCACCGGATACCGCGTCCAAAGTGTCGGCACCGCTGCATTTTGAATGGCACGACAACGACTGGCTGCAATCCCGTGGCGACCGTCACGGCGCCAACGCGCCGTTGTCGATCTACGAGCTGCACGCCGGCTCCTGGCAGATGGAGCAGAACGACGAAGGCCAATGGCGTCAGTACAACTGGCGTGAACTGGCAGATCGTCTGATTCCGTATGTGAAGGAGCTGGGCTTCACCCACATCGAATTGATGCCGATCATGGAGCATCCTTTCGGTGGTTCGTGGGGCTATCAACTGCTGGCGCAATTTGCCCCGACGTCGCGCTACGGTTCGCCCGAAGATTTCGCTGCGTTCGTCGATGCCTGTCACCAGGCCGAGATCGGTGTGATCCTGGACTGGGTGCCTGCACACTTTCCTACCGACACCCACGGTCTGGCGCAATTTGACGGCACGGCACTGTATGAGTACGCCAACCCACAGGAAGGCTTCCATCAGGACTGGGACACGCTGATCTACAACCTGGGCCGCACCGAAGTGCACGGCTTCATGCTGGCGTCCGCACTGCACTGGCTCAAGCATTACCACATCGATGGTCTACGCGTGGATGCTGTGGCCTCGATGCTGTATCGCGATTATTCGCGTAAAGCCGGGGAGTGGGTGCCTAACCGTTTCGGCGGTCGCGAAAACCTGGAAGCCATTGATTTCCTGCGCCACCTCAATGACGTGGTCGCGCTGGAAGCACCGGGTACGCTGGTCATTGCCGAAGAATCCACCGCATGGCCAGGTGTCAGTCAGAGCACCCAACAGGGCGGTCTTGGCTTTGCCTACAAGTGGAACATGGGCTGGATGCACGACACGCTGCATTACATCCAGCAGGACCCGATCCATCGCGCCCATCACCACGGCGAGCTGAGTTTCGGTCTGATGTACGCCTGGTCGGAGAAATTCATCCTGCCGATTTCCCACGATGAAGTGGTGCACGGCAAGCATTCCCTGATCGATAAAATGCCGGGTGATCGCTGGCAGAAATTCGCAAACCTGCGCGCCTACCTGACGTTCATGTGGACCCATCCGGGCAAGAAACTGTTGTTCATGGGCTGCGAGTTCGGTCAGTGGCGTGAGTGGAATCACGACGAACAGCTGGACTGGTACTTGCTGCAGTACGCCGAGCACATTGGCGTGAAAAAGCTGGTCAGCGATCTCAATCGGGTATATCGCGAAGAGAAGGCCCTGCACGAGCGTGATACCGAGCCAATGGGCTTCCAGTGGTTGATCGGGGATGACGCTGCCAATAGCGTGTTTGCGTACATGCGCTGGAGCAAGGAGGGCGAGCCGCTGCTGGTGGTAGCCAACCTGACACCGGTACCGCGTGAGGGTTATCGCGTGGGCGTTCCGTTCGGCGGCAACTGGACGGAGTTGCTCAATAGCGATGCTGAAATGTATGCAGGTTCGAACCTGGGTAACGGCGGCGGTGTGCACACTGAAGAGGTTAAGAGCCATGGTCAGCCAGTGTCACTTTCGCTGAATCTTCCGCCGCTGGCGGTGCTGATTCTCAAGCCTAAGGCGAGTGAGGGGTAATCGCTTAATCTGAAAGCCGGCGCTGCACTTATCGCGGGCAAGCACCGCTCCCACAGATGGACCTCGATCTCCTGTGGAAGTGGTGCTTGCCCGCGATGCAGACGCTGCCGTGTTTCAGGTGAACCGAGTTGCCCATATCGCGGGCAAGCCCAGCTCCCACATAGTTATGTGCTGGCTGCGCTACAACCTATTTTCAGACGTTCGCAGTTACAGATGCACTTCAACCGCTAAGGGAAGATGGTCAGAGAGGTGCGTCCAGGGCTTGTTACCTAGAATCCGCGGCTCATGACTGCTGGCATTGCGCAGGTAAACCCGGTCCAGACGTAGCATCGGGAAACGTGCCGGATAGGATTTTGCCAGCGCGCCGTGATGGCGCTCGAACACTTCGTGCAAATACTCGCAACGCGCCAGGCGCTTGTTACCGCGCAGTTGCCAATCATTGAAATCCCCCGCGATGATCACCGGCGCATGACTGGGCAGTGAATCCAGCAGCTTGCACAGCAGGTCGAGCTGCAATTGCCGATGACTTTCAAGAAGACTCAGGTGCACGCAGATCGCGTGGACCTCATCGTGGCCGGGCACTTGCAATACGCAGTGCAGCAGGCCTCGGCGCTCGGGACCGGTGATGGAAATATCCAGATTGCGATGCTGCAGGATCGGGTATTTCGAGAGTATGGCGTTGCCATGGTGACCGTCGGGGTACACCGCGTTGCGACCGTAAGCGAAGTCGCTCCACATGCTGTCAGCGAGGAACTCGTAATGTGACGTTTCTGGCCAGTCAGCGTGTCGCGACGCGTGGCGCTCATGGCTACCCAGCACTTCCTGGAGAAACACCAGATCAGCACTGGTGCTGCGCACGGCTTCGCGCAGTTCGGGGAGGATGAAACGTCGATTGAGCGCGGTGAAGCCTTTGTGCGTATTCACCGTGAGCACGCGCAAGCGATGAATATCGGGAATATCACTCATGTCCATGATGTCGGCGCTTACGCCAGCTGGGCCAGGGGGCACGCGGATGCTCCTATAAACGGGGTATGTAGATCGGACTGGTGCGTGATGCTCCAGTTCATCTTTTTTATGCCCCGCTAACCCTGACCTGTGCGCGGCGCGACAGCAGTACCGTCAGGCCCAGCCCGCCAATTGAAAGCAGTGAAGCGAAGAAGAAAATCCACGAATAACCCAGCCCCAGAGCAATCGCGCCCATTATCGGTCCGGCGATGGCCAGTGCCAGATCGAAGAACACGGCGTAAGCACTCAGCCCGGCGCTACGGCTGCTGGACGGCACTTGCTTGATCGCTTCGACGCCCAGCGCCGGATAAACCAGCGATAGCCCGAGGCCGGTCAGACCGGCCCCGGTCAAGGCGAATGTCGTGTTGGGCGACACCCAGAGCAGCACCAGTCCCAGAGTTTCGACGCCCATACAGAGAATGGCGGAGGTGAAGCCGCCGAGTCGATTGATCGCGCCGATGAACAACAGCCGCGCGGCGATGAAGCACACACCGAATGCGCTCAGACACCAAGCTGCACCTTCCCAGCCGCGACTGACATAAAACAGGGTGATGAACGTAGTCATCGTGCCGTAGCCAATCGACGCAAGGGTCAGGCTCAGACCGTAGGGGGCAATCCGGCCAAACACCGACCAGAAGGGCAGGCGCTCGCCCTTGATCACGGGGGGCGCCGTTTGTTTGCGGATGACCAGCAATGACAGGGAGGCCATCACCGTCAGCGCGATACCGAGGGTGAAGAAGTCCAGCTCATGGCTCATGAGGTAGCCCAACGGCGCGCCGATGGCGATGGCGCCGTAGGAGGCGATACCGTTCCAGGAAATCGCCCGTGCTGTATGCTCCGGGCCCACCTTGCCGATGCACCAACTGATGCTGCCCACGCCGATCAGGCCTTGCGAGACACCCAGGAACAGCCGGGAGACAATCAGAATAGTCAGGCTGACTTCGGGCAGGTGTTCTAGCAGCGCTGCGGCCAGAGTCAACACGCCGCTGATCGCGATACCGGACATGCCGTACACCACGGCGAGCTTGGTGCCGATGGTGTCGCATATCTTGCCTGCCGTTGGGCGGCTGAGCAGGGTGGCCAGGTATTGGGAGCCGATCACAAGGCCCGCAACGACTGCGCTGAAGCCTAGCTGGTCATGCACATAACCGGGCAACACCGCGATCGGCAAGCCGATACAGAGGAAGGCAACGAACGTGTAGAAAACCACTGAAACGATTTGCAGGGTGATCGTCATGGAGCTGGGCTGTGCAACGGGCGGCGGGGTGGCAACAGACATGGGGCTCTTTCGCTGGCAGGCGGTAGGGAGTGACCACATCATGGCCTCGACCGCAAACAAATGAAAGCATGCTAACGATGTAAAGGCGCAACAATCTGTAAAACAGTAATTGCTGGAACTCTCAAGTGGTCATAGGATGACTGACCACAATCATAAAAACAAAGGATCCTCCTGTGAGCAAACCTCTTCTCATGGCTGCGGCCGTTATCTGCGGATTAAGCATGAACGCCAATGCGTCGACCTTCGCTTATATCTCCAGCCCTGTCGACGGACTGATTTCCCAATACAGTCTGGATGAAGCCAGCGGGAAGCTGAACCTGGTGCAGCAGACAAAGGCAGGAGACATGGTCAATCCAATGGCCATCAGTCCGGACGGGAAAGTGTTGTACGCCGCCTTGCGGGTCAAACCTTTTCAGGTAGTGGGCTTCAGCATTGATCCGAAAAACGGGCACTTGACTGAACTGTCCCGGGGCCCGCTGGCTGAAAGTCTGGCTTATCTGTCGACTGATCGCAGCGGCCGCTTCCTGATGGGGGCTTCTTATGGGGCTGATGCCATTACCGTGCAGGCCATCGACGAAGCGAAAAAGCCCGACGAAAAAATTCAGACCTACAAAACCGGCCCGCACGCCCACTCGGTCCGCACCGATCCCAGCAACCGCTTTGCTTACGCCGGCAACCTCGGTGCTGATCACGTGCTGCAATACCGACTGGACGAAAAGACCGGAGCGCTCGCTCCGATAGGCACTGGTTTTGTCAGCGTTCCCGCGAAAACCGGCCCGCGGCATCTGGCGTTCTCCAGCGACGGCAAGTTTCTGTTTGTCGACGGTGAGATGAGCGGCACCGTCACTGCGTTTTCCATTGACGACAAGACCGGCGCACTGACTCAAGTCGCCCAGGCCAGCGGCATTCCAGAGCGTCTGAAACTGGCCCATGGTGAAGTGCGGGATGCGAGCAACAACGACCTGAAGGATGACCCGACGCCACGCATCTGGGCGGCTGATCTGCGCTTGTCGCCAGACGGCAAGCTGCTGCTCATGACTGAGCGCACCACCAGTTCGGTATCGGCCTTCGCGGTCGATGGTGCAACCGGTGCACTGACCTTTCTCGATAACTACCCGGTGGAAGAGAAACAGCCACGCAACATCGCCTTCTCGCCAAACGGTAAATGGCTATTGGTGACGGGTGAGAAAGCCGACAAGGTGGGTGTTTATGGGGTAGGCGACAAAGGCGCACTGAAGCGCGTCAGTGAGGCCGAGTCGGGTAAGGGCGCGCTGTGGATTGAAGTGCTGCAGATCAAGTAGAGCAGAGCTGGAAATAAAAAAGCCCGGTCAGACTGACCGGGCTTTTTGCGTTTTGAGGCTCTGTGCAAGGTCGCGGAACTGTAGTGATGCCCCGGTAGGAGCGAACTTGTTCGCGATGCGTCATTCCTGTAACAGCCTTACTGCCTGACAATCCGCCTCGCCAACAAGTTGGCTCCTACCGGTTTCGCAAGCTCAGAAATTAAGCAGCCTTATCAGAACACCACACCCTGGCTACGCAGGTAGTCATCGTAGGTGCCGCTGAAGTCGGTTACGCCGTCCGGGCTCAGCTCGATGATGCGGGTGGCCAGTGAGGAAACGAACTCACGGTCATGGCTGACGAAGATCAGCGTGCCCGGATAGTTTTCCAGCGCCAGGTTCAGCGCTTCAATGGATTCCATGTCCAGGTGGTTGGTCGGTTCGTCCATGATCAGTACGTTTGGCTTTTGCAGGATCAGCTTGCCGAACAGCATGCGACCTTGCTCACCACCGGAAATCACCTTCACCGACTTCTGGATCTCGTCGTTGGAGAACAGCATGCGCCCCAAGGTCCCGCGGATCATCTGCTCGCCCTGAGTCCACTGGCCCATCCAGTCAAACAGCGTGACATCGTTTTCGAAGTCGTGAGCGTGATCCTGAGCGTAGTAACCAAGTTCTGCCGCGTCGGTCCACTTGATGCTACCGGCGTCCGGAGTCAGCTCGCTGACCAGGGTGCGAAGCAGGGTGGTCTTGCCGATACCGTTGGGGCCGATGATCGCCACGCGTTCGCCAGCTTCAACCTGGAAGCTGAAGTCCTTGAACAGAGGCTTGCCGTCGAAGCCTTTAGCCATGCGCTCGACGATGACCGCCTGACGGTGCAGCTTCTTGGTTTGTTCGAAACGAATGAACGGGCTGACACGGCTCGAAGGCTTGACTTCGGCCAGCTGGATCTTGTCGATTGCCTTGGCGCGGGAGGTGGCCTGCTTGGCTTTCGAGGCGTTCGCCGAGAAGCGGCTGACGAACGATTGCAACTCGGAAATCTGTGCTTTCTTCTTGGCGTTGTCCGACAGCAGTTGCTCCCGGGACTGGGTCGCCACGGTCATGTACTCGTCGTAGTTGCCCGGGAACAGACGCAGCTCGCCGTAATCCAGGTCAGCCATGTGGGTGCACACGCTGTTCAGGAAGTGACGGTCGTGAGAGATGATGATCATCAGGCTGTTACGCTGGGTCAGGATGTTTTCCAGCCAGCGAATGGTGTTGATGTCCAGGTGGTTGGTCGGTTCGTCGAGCAACAGCACTTCAGGATCGGAGAACAGTGCCTGAGCCAGCAGCACGCGCAGTTTCCAGCCCGGCGAAACTTCGCTCATCGGGCCGTTGTGCTGCTCGATGCCGATACCCAGACCCAGCAGCAATTCACCGGCACGGGATTCGGCGGTATAGCCGTCCATTTCCGCGAATTCGGTTTCCAGTTCGGCGACAGCCATGCCGTCTTCTTCGGTCATTTCCGGCATCGAGTAGATGCGGTCACGCTCTGCCTTGACCTTCCACAGCTCTTCGTGGCCCATGATCACGGTATCGATCACGGTAAATTCTTCGTAGGCGAACTGGTCCTGACGCAATTTACCCAGACGCACATTCGGCTCGAGCATCACTTGCCCACCAGAAGGCTCCAGATCGCCGCCCAGGATCTTCATGAAGGTGGATTTACCGCAGCCGTTGGCGCCGATGAGGCCGTAACGGTTACCGGCACCAAACTTGACCGAGACGTTCTCGAACAAGGGTTTGGCGCCGAACTGCATGGTGATATTCGCTGTGGAGATCAATTACCTTACCTTTCAATTAGTTACGCGGCTCTGGTTTGTGCCTTGGACCAACTCTGGACCAATATTAAGCTTTTCCATCTCACCCCAATCGCCACTTGAGCTAAGCCAGCGCGCATATGTCGAGAGCAGCATCTGGACTGAGTGTCCGAGCTGTTGGGCGATAAAAGAGGGATTCATTCCAGACATTATGCATATTGTCGCATAAGTGTGACGACAGTTGTACGGCGGGCGATGTCGCACCCCCAATTTGATGAGCGTAGGAATCCATTGCTTATGAAGGTCGGAGGTCTGGCGAATGTGCACAGTGTTCTTTGACGGCGGGAAGCAGTACGGAAAGTCCTTTAGCTTGCCTTTCCCATTTTTCCTGCGCTCCAGATAGCATTGTGCAAAGCGAAGAGCATGAATTGCCCGATCGTTCAGCAGTACGTAGCGGTTTTTTCGTGTCTTGGTGCGCTCCTTGATCTCGCCCCGTACGATCACTCTGCATACGCGGGCCTGGCGTTTTTCGAAATCAATCTCGTCCCAACGCAGCGCGATGACTTCCTGAAGTCGCATGCCGGTGAAAAAAGCAAACTCGAAGAACGCCGCATAAATGTGGCTGGGCCAATGCTCGGCAGCGTAAAGGCTGGCGATAATCTGGTTGGCCTCGTCTATGGTCAGTGGGTCAGGATTGGGTGCCTTCCGCTTTGGCATGTCCAGAAGCTCGGCCGGGTTTTTGTCCAGCAGATCCTCGCGAACGGCATCATCCAAAATGGTTTTCAGTTTGGTGATCGCGTTACGCTTCACTCCTTGTGAGAACCAATCAATTTTGCCAATGATGCGCCTGAGCATCATGGTGGTGATGGTGCTGACCGGAGTCAGCACCAAGTGAGGCATCCAGTACAAATTCATGGTGCCAACATAGTTGCTGCGTGCACCTTCCTCGATCTCTCTCCCATCAAGCCAGAGCTGAACGTATTCGCCGAATAGAACTGTCGCATCGGCAGCAATTGCCGAGTCAGGAAACAGCTCGGCGTATTTTTGGTCCGTCATCAAACCGTGCTTGATCAGACCGACTACTTGATCTCTAAAACGGGTGGCAGCCTGGATCCCCGCTTTCGTGGGGGGATACGTGAGCGTTTCGGAGCAACGCTTCCCGTTCCAACTGAACCTGAAACGGAATGTCTCCCCCCTGAGATCAAGCCCGGCGGGGAGACCCATAGACTTTCTAGCCATTCGTCATATCTCCTGACGCTGTAAATGATGTGATTTCCGATCTTGTTCCAGATGCCATTGGGTATCTGTCCGCGACTGCGCCTTGCCTGGAGTGCTTTAACGGTCGTACCGAGGCGGTCGGCCATTTGCTTCTCAGTAAGTTTGTCCGGTTCTGGTAAGTCGCTGATTTTCTGTTGGGCGGCCATGATTGCGTCCTCGTTGGTCTGGAGGCGTGCTGCTCCACGCCGCCCTATGGCGGCAGAAGGGGTTATTCGATTCGGAATACTTCGGCGCGGACTGAGCGCCAGTCTTCATGCGTTTTTACCGGCTCCCTGCCAAACCATCTCTCTGCCTCGTTGGCGAGATCCTCGCGAACCTCACTCCAACCGCCGCCTAGACGCAGTGCCTTGACGCGAATCTGGTCACCCAGCGTGTTGCATTTACCGATTTTTGTAGCCGCGCAAATAAATACCGGCATAGCGAATCCTCGCCCGCCGATCACCGGCAAGCTTGACGTAGGGATAGTGTGATTACACCGGCCGTCATAAATAGCGACGTGCACCGGTCGAATGTTTGTGGTGCGAGGTAAAGCAAGCTTCACTGAATATTGGAGGCCACCAATGGAGTGCTGGCGGCTGGTGAAAAGGATCAAGGAGGAATGATGAGCACCACACAGGAAGGCATTTACTGCCACACACTCGTAGCGGTATTCAGCGCAGCATTCAGGCTGGGTTTCGATCCATATGCCTTGGCGTTACAGGCAAAGATGGAATTGCTCGGTGATGGAGAAAGCGAAGATGGCTCCAATCTCATCGCTTGGGCTGCTGATAGGGTAATAAACGAGTCGCTTTTGGTGGCACGACTTCGATGCCGCTAGCCCTTCAGCTCGTTAAATTGGGGAGTACCCCATGGACGAGCTTGGCATCTGGTCCATTCTGGTATTGGTCGTTGCTGTTCTAATGATTGCGGGCCTGATCGTCATCTTCTTTGTTGACGATTAGGCTTCGCCATTCGGCGTGTCTGGCTGTCAGAGGTTTGAGCATGGTTGCACCTGGTATTCGGTGATGGTGTGCGCCGGGCTGTCGCGAATGCCCAGGCGATCGGCGATGTAGACTTCCAGCTGTGCGCCTTGCGATTTGTCCCAGCCGGGCAGGGTGGCCACGTGGTCGCAGCGAACCATCTGCTCCATGTCGCTGCGCATGCATTCATGCCAAGTGCCACCCTCAGGGTTTAGCTCGACGGTCTGACCGCCGACGCGCAGGCTGGCGGTCATGCTGTGAAAGGTGCAGCCGTTATGCCTGAATGGGCCCCCTGAATTATTTTCAATGAGCATTGTTATACCTCGCGTGCTGTTTAGCTGCTAGCATTGGCCAGCATTGGCTGGAGTAAATAGATGAAGTTTAGCTTTGAACTATTGCTGTGTCTGGGTGTTTTTTTAGCCGGGGTTGTATGGTCGAAACTTATATTCCCCAGTAATTTTTGGTTGGTGAGTAATATCCACGATTTTTTTGAGATTGTTGGGGTTATCTCAACTACGATAGCTGCGATTGTTGCCGTTTCCGCTCTAAATGTCTGGAAGACACAATTTTCGCATACCGAAAAATATCAAGTGGTTCGCGATTTTCATGCCGCATGCCAGGGTGCCTGGAACAGTTATTGGTATGTGGCTGCCGGTTATGATCTGATCGATGAAGTTTGGAAGAATAAACATATTGATAACTGGTTTCACGATCAGTCGGACACCTATAGGGCGGCGGCAAGTGAGAGCAAAAGCAGGATGGAGTCGGCATACTTGGTTTTGAAGCATCATCTGTCTACTGAAGAGGTTGATAGACTCTCAGAAAGCTATTATGAATACATGAATCAGGTTAGCTTCGGCGAATCGGAGATCATTTCTTTCAGTACTCGTTGCGGGGCAATGATCGATGAGCCAATTGATAAGTATGATGAGTATTTTCAGAAGCGAGTCATTCGACTAGAGCTGATCTATAACGCCAGAAGTAATTTATCTGATGCAGCGGATGCTTTACTGGCGAGCTGCGCTAGACCAAAATAAATGATTATATAAAGTCTTCTGTTTAGTCGCCGCAGAAACAGTCGATGTCTTCGGAATAACCGAAGGCATCCATCTGACCTTTATAGTTCTCGGCATACCACGCAAGGTGGGAGTACTTCGGCCGGTCCATGCGAAAGACCTGGTTGAATTTTTCCTCCAGTCCGGACCAGAAGATAACGCGCTCTGGCTCTGCCTGGATGGCCTTGAAAAGCTTGTCCTCTCTCTTTTTCCAGCAGAGATCGCAGTTGCCCAGGTCAGAGTCCATTCCGAGGTCAAAGTCCTGAGCCTCCCAGAAGGCTGCGACATCGTCGTTGATGACTCCCGCGGTGTAGGATGGACAGACACTTTCCCAGCGGGCTCCACCCTTCGCGTTGGCAGCCATCATGCGGTGATACCGGCCGGGCTCATCCTTTCGAATGCCAACCACACAGTCCCAATGGTCGTAGCCCAGAGATAGCATGTGCTTTTCGCCGATCTTGATCTTCAGATAAGCCGTGCACGCATTGTTAGAAAAATTCGGCAGCCACATTGGGAGGCCTTTTTCCTGCCTCCGGTATTCGGCGAAATAGTCGAGCATCATGGAGAATGGTTCGCCGTTGCGGCTGGCGGTTTCAAAGTCGACAAGCTTGTACCACTGTGCATCGTCAGGCTGGCCGTACACACGACACCACTCCATCCACACGACGTTTATTCCCCAGCGTTTTGACATTTGGTCAATAAAAACCAAGGTTTCTTCGCGCTCTTTGCCGGTGTTCTGGAAGAAGAAGTGAACATCAGAAGGCAGATTGAAATCGTGTGCTTCCAGTATTTTCCAAGCCATGTGGCCGCTGGTTCGGCCACCACTGAGCCCGATCTGGGCCGGTCCTGTGATCAGGTAGGGGGTCATTTGCGTCCTCGCCGGTGTGGCGTGATTCGTTGAAGTGGGGTATTTGTGTTGGCCCGGCATGGAGCCGGATTACAGGAGATAAACAATGTTAGAAGATGTGTTTGATCCAAAGGACCAAAGGAATATCATAGATAAGATTGGTGCTTTCGACGTATTCATCATGTTCGCATGGGGCAATGACGGCTCCATTCCTTCCGCGGCTCGCATTGATGTCGCGAATGCCGATAGAAGTAAGCATTTCAACGCTAGCTCCATTCGGGATACATGGAGCAGCTACGAAGATGCGGTCGCCAAAACAAAGAGGTATGCAAAGCTATTCGCTGACGACCTATCTAAGATGAAGCCCGTTTAGTTTTCAGTTTCTAACTAAACAGCTGGTAGTGCGTCATGAAATACATCCATTTGCGTCGCGCCGTCTAACCAAGCGGCATCTATGCGAGATTGCGCTATTTTTGCGTATGCTGTGTTTAACTCGCAAAGAATTGACCGCCGGCCCTCCTGCATCGAAACCAGCGACGTGGTACCGGCCCCGCCGAACGGATCAAGCACTACACCTCCGCGCGGGGCTCCAGCCAGAATGCATGGCCGGATCAGATCGGGCGGGAAGGTTGCGAAGTGGGCACCTTTGAAACTGTGAGTGGACACGGTCCATACGCTTCGCTTGTTGCGCTCCGCGGGCATGATCGCCAATGCGGAATTCATGGAGTCGTTATCCTTGATCCGCCCGCGCTGGCGCTCATCTGAATCGGTGCCATGACCCCAGCCGACGCCGTTTGACTTTCGGGCTACCGCTTTCATGTTGCCGTTGCTCTTGGTACCGCCGTTGGCCCGCTCGCTACCTATTTGCGCCTGAACCTCCTGCGAAAGCCGGGCGTGAGTGTTCGGCGAGCATGGCTCAAGGATCGCGGCCTGGTCGAAGTAGTATTTCTTCGATTTGCTGAGTAGGAAAATGTACTCGTGCGACTTCGTGCACCGATCCCGCACGCTTTCCGGCATCGGATTGGGCTTGTTCCAGATGATGTCCTGACGCAGGTACCAACCATCGTCCTGCAGCGCGAGCGCTAAGCGCCAAGGCATACCCATCAAATCTTTTGGCTTCATACCCATCTCTCGGCCGCGCACGCCGGTACCGGATTTGAAACGGGGATGTTCGTTGATCTGGCGGGCTGACGTGACGCTGCGTCCGGACATCTGGCCGGCGCCTTGAGGCCTGCCTTGCGCGCCCCAACTTCCTGCGTAGCTGTCGCCCATGTTCACCCAGGCCGTGCCGTCGTCCCGCAGCACCCGACGAACTTCACGGAACACTTCCACCAGGCGGGAAATGAATTCAGCCGGTGTTTCCTCCAGCCCGATCTGACCCTCGACACCGTAGTCGCGCAGACCGAAGTAGGGCGGGCTAGTCACACATGTCTGCACTGACTGGTCTGGCAGCGTCCGCATCATCTCGATGCAGTCGCCAACCAGTATCTGGTGGAGCTGACTCATATCGGATTCCAGTTAGGCGCAGCCCTCCCGTTACCGGATGAGGTGGCGCAAGTTGTTGAAGAGGTAATGGGCTATGCTTAAAGCTCAACCCAAAGGAGTGAGTCATGGGCGCAAGCACGGAAGAGGTGTCTAGGTTGGCGTTAAAAGCCGTACTTGCCACCGCTATCAAGCAAGGATTGGAGCTGGAAGCGTTATGCGAGGCATCGATCGATTGGATGCTCAACGACGCAGCCTATGGAGCAGAGGATGTTGCTTGGGCCGTCAGTGAAATTGAGGTGACTGCCGACTCTATTGAATCTGCGTGAAGCAAACTTAAGTCTAAACCCACGAGGGTTCCGACATGACCGACAAGCACGCAATGGAACTGAAGCAGGCGCTCGTTGCTGTATTCGCTACAGCAGCGAGCATGGGTATCGATATCGACGAGCTGTCAGAGCAAGCGGCGAGTGATCTGGCCGATGAGGAAGCAGGGTGGCTCGACCAGTTCAAGCCAGGTGCTGTGCATGAGATTCGATACTGCCGCGACATGGTGAAAGGCTTCGATCTGGTTGATCATTAGCTCAGGCTTTCAGGCAATCTGCCTCCCCTTGGGGCTCCGCTTGCAGGATGCCTTTATGCTGCCCTTATGTGACGAGTAGTGCGGCGGGCGATGCGCACTAGGTGCAGCCAGCCGACTATTGTACGGCATGCTAGCTGCTGTATAGTCAGACATTTCATCGATATTGATTAGACTGGAGCCTTTATTGTGGTTGAACTAAGAGATAGCCGCCTCTCTTCTAAGTATGAAAGCTTACTGTTGAGCCTGAATTATAAAATTTCAAGTGTTGAAGATGACGCAGTATACTTTCATGATAAAGAAGGGTTTATCTATAGACTAGTTTTTGATGAAAAAACACCAACGTATATAGCGGTAGTTTTTGGTATTTCCGGCTTCGTGGATGACATAGATCCTATGAGGCGATTCAATGCCGTTCAGTACGTCAATGAGAATATAAAATGTGTGAAGGTCTATTTTGATGACGAATCTGCGCAGTTTTCTTGCGAGCAGTTTCTGTACGATGTATCCAATTTACAGGATTTTATCGAGGACTCAATTCCAGCCATGCATGTGGCGCTCAAAGAACTTGTAAAAGTTTTACGGTCTGACGACTAGGGGCGCAGTCATGGACGAGCTAGAAAAAAGCAAAAAGCCCCCGTTAGCCTTAGCGGACGCGTCCGCGGGATGTATTGCCGCTGTACTGCTCTATTTCGTGCAGAAAATGCCTGAGAGTAGCGATGCGCGGACACTGTGTCTGTACGCCTCACCAGTCGCAGCTATAATAATTAATAATTTCATCGATATTTCATTGAAGTACTGCAGGTTTGCCTACAGAAAGATGTTGTTGAGATCCCACTACGACAGTCTTTCCGCACAACGTATCGAATATATGAAGGTTGATCATGCCGACGCGGATGTAGTGAATGAGTATAATGAGGCGATAAAGAAAACTCAGATTGCCCTGATAAATACTAGGCTGGTTGACCTGGGTGTGGAGGATGCCGTTAAAAAGCCGAAGAGAACAACTCCCAATCGTAATAATCCGCTGCCGCCGAATTAGTAAAAAAGTTGTGATAAGGGTGGGCGATTTGCTGTGAGCTGATTGCGCTAACATTCTTCGCTGGCCGGGCCACCCAATATCCGGCTATTTATACTGCGTTCGGCTTCTGGTGAAGAGGTGTAACGCAGTGGCTATTTGGTTTGAGTTGGGGTATTACGGGTGACCGGCATGGAGCCGTATGAGGAGTGATTGATGAAAACTCTAGTACCGGTGGGTGGGCTTACTGCCTATTTTCGTGAGCTGGCTTTAGCGGGTGGTTTTGTACTCGCGATTACGTCGCCAACTTTAGAAATCGGGTCGACCTTCAAGTCCGCATATGAGCTTGCTCATATTTCCCAGTCTCATCCTGACTTCTTCGGGATAGGGCCGCATTGGGTTGATTCGGACTCCTCGAACGAATGGAAGGAAAAACCATCTCCCGAAGTCGTCTATTCTGGATATGCCGTTGTGTTCACCCTAATAGCGCAGCTCAAGGAGAGCGGCCGCATGATCGGCGGTTATCGTGATCTCATTCAAGGGCTCGCAGGCTATGAGATCCTTCATGCAAACAACCCGTTAGATGAGCATGGTGTTGGACATTTGATGGTCAAGCTGCCCAGTGACCCCATCGAGCTTGAACAGCTAAAGTCTGTTCTATTGGAGAGGTCCGTGTTGTTCTCGATTGATGATGGCAGTGGATCAATGCACCTCGGAAACACATTTATGGGAAACGGTATCTATTTCGGCCTCTCCTGAGCCTTGGACAACCCGCCACCTAGTCGTTATCTAGTGGCGGATGATAATCCTAAACGATCAGCTCGGGTTGAATGAACCCAGAGCCAGCTTTGCTGCTTCACCGATTTGTGCGTCCAGCACTGACTTGAACTCCTGCGCGATTTCCTCTCGCTGCACATCCTCGCCGACCCAACGCAGCTTCAAAGCTGGTTGCGCGCCGCTGGTAATCACCGAGATACGAAGGATGATTTCGCGAACCGACAGCCCTTCGAACGGCACTACCGTAAAAATCAGTGATGTCGGTAGCGTTTCTTTGCTGGTTGCCTCGATGGCGTCCATGGCGCTGCGGCTGGCGCGGGTCTCGCTGACGGTGTGATCACTTTCCGAAGTGGCCTTCACCGAGATGGTGCGTACGGCTGCGATGGCTTTAACCAGACTGATGTCCTGATTGTCCTGGCCGACGGCTGACAGAGTGCTGTGCCAGTCCTCGATCCAATCGCTCATGTCTTTCTGCGACATGGCCCGGCCGTTGATTGCTTGCACGGCCTGATAACCTGCGGTCGCCTTGAGCTTCAACACGGCCCGGTCGTCTGCATGGCCTGGCACTTCTTCGGTGCCGAGGTTGAACAGCACTGAGCAGGTCATTTCGTCCTGATTGATGAAGCCCTGTGCGTCGGCGACGTTGCGGTCGATGACGTACTTGCTGAAGTCCAGGAGCGAGTTGGTGGAGAAGGTGCCACGGAAGCGGCTACGGCCAGCGCCGAACTGTTCCAGACTGACAATCTTTGCGCCTTCAGGCAGCACGACTGTCGGCGTATTCGTTTCCAGCGCCTTTGCGGAGGCGATCAACGCGGTATCGGTGATCAGTTGTAGAGCTTCTTTCGTAAGGGACATATTTCAGGTCTCGGTGGGGAAGGGTTTGATGCGGGCGATCAGGTGCGCGGCTTGATTGGCGCTTCGTCGCGACTGAACAGTTGGTCATGCTTTTCCTGGAACAACGAGATGCGGCCGCCGCTACCAACATGCATCGGCGTGTCGAGGCTCGTGTTCTCGCTGCGGGTGCCGCGCTTGGTTGGCACCTTGTAGTCGAGCTTGTGCTTGATCTTCACCTGGTGCGATTCGCCGATCTGGGAGAAGTCTAGGGTGATGACCAGCTTTCCGGCCTTGCCATGGTCAACGACCCCGGCGGCTACTTCGGAAAGGGCGTGGCCGATCTGGCTGGCGAAAGCACCGCCGTTCAGTTCTTCGAGAAACTCGGCGGTATCGGTTGCGGTAGACATGGGCATTTCTCCGGAAGGGCCTTTAGCCCGCTGGGTGGGATGGATAATTGAAGGGAGCGGCGTCGATGGTTGGCGCGATGTTGCAGGCGTCTCATGCAGCGACCTTCGCCTGATGCCATGCACCGGCCGCGTAGAACAGACTTGCCGCCTGCGCCTCGTCCAGTGAAACCTGAGCCGGTATAGCGATCCACCCCGACGCCACCAGGTGGTTGGGATTGCAGCTACCGCGCAGCTCGAGGTAGTAGTGCTCGATGGCATCTGTCAGGTGCTCGACCTTGTAGATACCCTCGGGCGATATCTCCACCGACTTGACGTACTCAACGCCGCGCTCGTCCCTACACATGGCGCTGATGTAGATCGTCCAGCGGTAGGAGAAGTCGAAGAGGGCGTTGGCGATCGCCAGACTGCGGATCTGCTTGTGGCTTTTCCAGTTCACCATGATCTGCAGGCCACTGGGATCGATGTTCACGACGGCGACGTGGTTTGTGTTGAGCAGGGCCCGGCAACTGCGCTCTGCCCGTGCGAAACAGTTATTGGCTTTGCGCCGTTTCATATGGAGGCCGCCATCTTGCGCAGCGTGCCTCGCTCAGTGCGGCTGAGCGCTGGCTTCTTCCGCTTGAGCACCGTCTCAGGATCGATGGTGCTTTTTCGGACTGGGGGCAGCGGGTGGTCCGGAACGCCCGGGCCGATCTGCATCTGACCGCCAGATGCGAAGAAGGCAGCTTTCGCCGCCTCCAGTTGAGATTGCCGTTGGTTGGCGGCAAGGATGAAGTTGTCTGTCATGGTCAATCCTCCAGTCGTTGGGCTTGCGCCCGTGCCTTATCCGCGACTTCGTCAACCATCCTCCCAAGCTCCAGGTTGAACTGGACCAGCTCTTGGTGGAGCATCGCGATGTACTCGTCATCTCGTCTGATGGTTTCGATATAGAGGCGGCAGTCCTCATCCTGGCGTGGGTCGAATGACAGAAAGTCCCACCATTCCCTGCCCGTGATGAACATGCAGCCCTGAACCTGCGGCTTGTGTTCATCGGGCATTCCTTCGAGCCAGGTGCGGACGTGGACGGCCTCATTGAAAGGGCATTTCGACTCAATACCCCCGTCCTCGCCAATCAACCCGTCCGGCGAGCAGCCCAGCCAGTCGTACTTCGGATGAACTAAGAAGCCCGACTTGATGACGGTATTCCCTGTCAGGATTTCGTAAAAGTCGTGACTGGACTGCTCAACCTCAGTACCCCAGGCCATCGACTTGCTGCTGACTGAATGCTTCGATCTGTTGGCGAGGCGCTCAAAGGCCAACTCGCGCATGTAGGTAGTGCGGGCGGCAAGAGGTTTGCGCTTGCCGTGTTTGTCACGATCACCCCAAGCGATGACATCCTTGAACCTGCTTGCTGTCAGGCGTCCGCTGCGGTCTTGGTGCCATTGCTCTGTTCGCTGAAGGTCAACTGCGGCGTTCATTGCGCATCGCCTTGCAGATCGCTTCCGGACGTAACGTCAGAGCCTTCTTTGAGTGTCGTGAACTCCGCATCGATCGTCTGGGCAATCGATTTCAGTTCACCGTGACGAGTCACGCCAATAGCGCCGCGCTGCTGCGGTTTCAGCGCCTTCCAAGCCTTTTCGTAACCATCAATTCCTTGCTCTTGAGCGATCTGTTTTAGCTGCTCGAACAAGTCTGCGGTTGCGTCGGTAGTGTCACCCTGAGGGACTGAGGCGGCACCCACGTCTGCTGGCTTTTCGTTGGTAGATCTCGGAGTGACGTCTGTTTCCGGAAGCGTATAGCCATCGTCTAACTCATCGCGGGTATACACGCCTAAAATCACGTCAGGGCAATACAGGCGAGCCCATTTTTTAAGGGCCAGATATGCTATTTGTTGCTTCGGATCGTCCGCCCAGAGTGTCGAGTTCCGGGTTCGCGCCTGAGTCATCAAGGTGGTCAGTTCACGTGGGGAGTCCTCACCCACAAAAGTCGCCCATATGCGGACGCCCAGACCCTTTTCGTCGTTTATGTTCCAGTTTGGGACGCGGTACTTCTTCGGCTGCCCATGGTCGTCCATTTGCTTTTTGCTTTCGATCTCACGGAAATTGCCAATGATCTTTTCCCAGTCTCCAAACCATTCGTAATGGATTCGATCAAGTGTCGGCGCTCGCGTGGTGATGACCGCATTCACCAGCTGTGCTTCATAGCTCAGCTGGCCACCGTTGACGATGAAAGTCTTTTGCGCCACCTGGAATGGGTTCATGCCCCATTGCATGGACTGCATGATTACGGCCATGCAGTCG
Organism: Pseudomonas sp. ICMP 561; assembly: GCF_002699985.1. Lineage (GTDB taxonomy): Bacteria > Pseudomonadota > Gammaproteobacteria > Pseudomonadales > Pseudomonadaceae > Aquipseudomonas > Aquipseudomonas quasicaspiana. The sequence continues at coordinate 429,246 of NZ_LKBT01000012.1, forward strand.
GCAGTGTTGCCGTGGAAGTGCTTCGGGAGGGTGGTTTTCCCGCCCGCCATGATGCCCGCGAGCTCTGTCATTGACTGCATGCTGTCGCGATTGAGGATTAGCCCCGTGGGGCTGGTGTCCGTTTGCACGGTGGCGATCTGGGTTTGAGCGTTCATTACTTACTCCATAGCCGACGACTTTGGTCGGCCTCCGGGGTGATTTCAGGATTGATCAGAAGGACAGGGTGCGCAGCCAGGCCGACGCCTCGTCAGTGGTGACGCAGAAGGCCATGGCCACCACCTCGACCACATCGTCGGCGCTCGGCATGTTTGAATCAGTGACTTCGTTCGTTGTTGGAGCTGGGTCAACTTGCGCCTGAGCCGCGGACGCTGTGTCGGCTGTCGCGGGAGCCGCGAGGTTCGTAGTGGAAACGGGGGCGGGTGTAGCAGCCAGCGCACGCAAGCGAGCCAGCTCTTCCTGGTCACGCTGATACTGCGCGTCTCGTTCGCGCTGCAGGCGTTGTTGCTCTTCCTGCTGCTCACGCTGTTGCCGCTGCTGTGCCTCCATGTCTCGGCGTTGTTGGTCCAGCTCTTCCTGCTGCTTCTTCAAGCGCTGGCGATCTTCCTCGGCGCGTTGCTTACGCAGCTCTTCGGCTTGAGCGTCGGCGATGCGTTGTTTTTCGCGCAGCTCATCCAATTCTTTCTGCTGAGCCAGCAGCTTGGAAGCAGCGTCTTCCCGCTCAACCGCAGACCTGTGCAGCGTTTCCAGCTGCTCGATTGCATTGTCGCGAGCGATAGTTCCTTCTGCTTCGAACTCGCCATACTCCTCGGGCAGGATCACCGACTCCTTCACACTTTGAAGGATGGTCGCGACATCGGCGGCGCTCCTGCTTGCATAGGCAGCAGCGACAGAGCTGAAGCGCGTGATTTTTACCCGGATGGCTTCGACGCGTTCAGCCTCGACGCGCTCACGCTCGGCCTTGATGGCGGCGATGCGTTTCTCTTCGGCCTTGATCGCTTCGTCTACAGGCTCTTCAATTGCCAAAACGCGAGTCCTGAGCGTCTCGCCGAACTCCTTAACCTGGTTGACGCGCGCTTGTGCTTCTTTAACCTTCTGCTGGTACGGGACCAGCGCGGTTTTGGTGGTTTTATCCAAGGCGTAGCGAACGTCGCGAATATCGACGCGGACCTCCTTCGCATTCGCCAGCCCTTCGCTGGTCGAGCAGTCAACAACCAGCTTTGCGTATGTGGTTTCCAGGCGAACGATCTGCTCTTCGTGCGGGCGGTATTCAGCGATGTCGGTGACAGCTGCAGCCGGGCCTACCGGATTACTTTCTACCTTGTCGACGGTTTCGCCGATCTCCAGGGGTTCCTGAGCGAGCTTTTGTTTAGCATTGGCAGACATGACAATTCCTTGCCGCGCTATACGCAGCCTGTTTGATTGGAAAGGGGATTTGATTCTGAGCGCCGCGAACTGCGCCGCCTGCGTCTTTGACGGCTGTTTGATCAGCCGGTGATGTGCCCGGCGTAAGCGCTGGCGAGCATCCAGATGGTTGAACCCGTGATGGCGATGGCTGAGCCTCGCCAGATGTAGATGCGACGGGCGCGCTGCAAGCTGGTCATCCCCAGCCCTTTATCGGTCGACGCTTCAGCCAGTCCGCTTTGATCGGGTAGGGCAGATCGGCGACACGCATGCCGCGGGGCGGGGTGAAAGTGCCGCGCACTTGAGCGGGCTTGGCGCGCGCATCAAGCTCTTCGACCTGCTCGTCGATCAGCGACTTCACAATTGGCTGACTCATGCGCACCTCCGCATTCTTGAGAGCAGCTCTTCATTTGCTCGAGCCCGGATAAACATCAGGCACTGGGTGTAGCGCGTGTGATCTTTGCAATCTATTGCGCTGAGCGCATACGCCATTTCCACCGCCATCTGCGTTTCACAGTGCAGGCTGTAGTCGTCGGCGTTTTCAATCAGCTTCTGAATGCGCGAGTCGATCATGCCGACCGCAATTTCGTACTTGGTCACGCGGCACCTCCTTTTGGTGGGCAGATCAGCTCCATCTGAGCGATACATGCCTGGATGTTTGCTTTCAGCTTCAACCGACAATCTAGCTCGCGTTCGCGGCGGGCTGTGCGGTCGATAGGGTTGTCGTAGTCGTGGGCGAACTCGTCGTAGCTAGGCTTTTCGTTGCCCCACTCATCACGGCTGCGGACAGACGCCCGGCCTTGGGCGCTGTCCTGATAACGCTCAAGGTCGAAGTCGGGCATGGTCGCCTCTGTGGGTTGGGATCAAATCCACTCGCTCAGCCCTCGGCCGCTCGCTATTGCCGGTGGGCGCAAGGGGAGGACTGACGGGTGGATTCGGGAAGAGGAGAACAGATGGCCGGAGCTGATCCCGGCATGACTATTAGCGGCCTTAGTGACACCGGAGTTTCACCGGGGCGAAGGTTTCAGCCGCTTATTCTTGGACTCGCCGTGGCCATCTGGGCGCTTACTCACTTTACCGGCCACGATTCCCGCGATCCCTCAGGTCTTAAACTCGCCCGTCAGCCCGGGCATTCATCTGCTTTGTTGAGTTGATGCAGGGGGCCGCCTTCGCGGTGTGTACTCATCCGCATCGGCCTGCAATCTCAGAGGGCGAACCCTCAGCCCGCCGTATTGGCTGCCCCGTGACAGGCTGACGGGGAACCGGGATTCACGNGATTGCAGGCCGATGCACTCTCTCTGAGAGGATCGGGCAATTTATGCGGTTGCCTTGAGGATTGCCGCATCGGCGACGGCAAGCGCTGCGTGGTACTTGTCGAGGTGCGCAGCGCCAAGCCGTGCAAGACCTACAAGATTCGTCAGCGCTTCAAGCAGCTCTTCTGATGCTGCCATCATCTTGGCCCGCCGCAGCGCCTCGTCACGAGTGATTTCGCAATCACGAATGGTCGGGTGTGCGTCGCGCTGAATTACCAACGCCACGCCCTGGTATGACAGGTGCCGATCTGTATTGATGATCCGGTACCCACCAGTTACTTCCGTAGTGTCGACTTCAAGAGCCATTGTCTTTTTCTCCGTTGATTTCCAATGTCGCCTCATACAGGCGGCATCAGTAAATCGCACGCACAAAAAAGCCCGAGCGGATCGGGCTATTTGTTATGCAGGGCGTGCTCAAAAAACTACAGCGAACTTCACCATGCACCGAACCAGATGCCAGTTCCATGCACCGCAGCGACCGGGAAGAAAATTGCTCCGGCAATCAGGAACCCCCAACTTGCTGTCTTGAAGCAAACAACTACGTGGGTAAGCCAAGATGCTACGAGCCAAATCATCAGTGCAATGGAGAATATGCCTTTCATGTGAATTCCTTTTAAGAAGAACCAGAAATCATATCATTTTGATTGCATTCCTTTGGAGCAGCGAAATGCCGATCTAGTGAAAACCAGAGAATTGGTTTCCCGTCAGCCCCTCGTGAGAAGGGCTGCCAGTGAAATCATCAAGAAACCTGCTGCAGCACTTCGCGGCTGAATGCGTGAATATTTATGTGGGCGCATACCGTCATGGCCTTGCGCTGATTGATGTGACTGCGCATCGCCAGATCTGCCAAGCCAGCAGGCTCAGCCTCCAGCGCAGCGAATGCCTCTTCTACACCGCCGAACCACTTCTCCAGCAGCCTGGCGCACGATGCAGCCGCCTCATTAACCACTTCATCACTTGCTTCAAAATTTGACGCGCTCATCTCTTCTGCTCCGTTCGATTTTCCAGATGCCCCTGTCTCCAAGGGCACCGAGAAAATCTGTTCTCCACCACGCGCATCGCCGGATTCGTATCTCTGGCCGTCGTCACACATTTCGTGTCCGGTGTTCTTCTTCGGCTGGCTTGCGTGGTTTCGCGTACTCACATCTGGTAAGCACGGCCAGTCCCAGAGCTGGCATGGCATCGACTATTTATTGCTCGCACTTACCAGGTGATTCCCGGGGTAGTCCATGGCGAGGGTCTTAAGCTGTTAAAGAGCGGGCGGGTCTTTTCAGTCCCTGTCGCTGTGTCGCTGCGATGGGTGAACTATCACGCAATGTGTTTATTTCGTCAACACGAAATGTGATTTATTTGAAAATAAACACACCACGTGTGATTTCTTGGGATTAGCTTTCGGGCTGTTTACCTCGGGAAAAGGGTTCGCTATCCTCCGCAGAACTGGATGCATGTACAGTTATGGGAGGAAAGCATGGGAAGCGCGAGCGCAGCAGAGAGAGTTGAGATGTCCGGGATAGAGCGGCTGAGCCTGAGGGTCTCCGAGATGATCAATCATCCTGTCGCACAGATTCAGCGCTGGGTGACTATCCATCGCCTGGATACAGATGGCGATCGGGAGTGGGAGGAGGTGATGGGAGTGCTAGCAGCTACGGACGAGTTGGATTTGACGTTCGAGGACGATGGCGCGGTGACTGTGAGGTGGGAACCGATATCGCTTGAAGATCGCCCGATTGAAGCTGTCGAGGATAGGGAAGAGGAGTCCGCGCCTTTCTGATCAGGCGTAAACAGCCCTCGATTGGGGAGCGGTCAAAGGCCTGATACTGATAGATTTCTGATTACGACCGAGGGTGTTAAAAAGCCGCGAAGGGGTGGATGAAAAAGCCCGGCGCTTGGCCGGGCGAAATTATTCAAAGATATCGATATGACTGAGGAGCACTAATGTTATCGCCATAGTCGCATAAATTAATTGGGGTTCGGTATTTGGTAACCTCACCGACTTTTATCGCAAATGCTTTTTCGCGCCCTGAAAAGTACTCACTATAGAAGTCCTTGCTAATCCCGGCATGGTTTTTTGTAGCTTTCCAAACGCTAGATGGTGACCCCTCTATCACACCGTCTATCGAAAATTCTCCAACAATCTTCCCTACTGGCATTGTCACATAGACAATTACTTTGGATATATTCTCTCTTTTGAATATGTTCTTTCTGAACTCAAAAAGCTTCTCGCCTTGAAAGATCTTATCCGCGAACTCTGGTTTAATTGATAATAAGACGTTCATCGGGGGACCCCATTTTAATAATTTCATCAAACTGCTTGCGTGAGAGACCGATACAGCTCCATCGCAAGCTTTCATCTATCCCTGCTTCGTCGATAAGCTTACCGCGATTAGGGCGCTTTGGAAAAGCAATATTGTACGTGAATCTGACTATAAATTGATTGGTTTTTTTGTTGTAAAAGTCAATGAGTTCTTCTTCAGGAAAGACACTGTGCGGCTTGCAATAACGTAGATAATCTTCAAGATTTGTGAAGTCGGCCATATGCTTGGTTTCTTCTACTACACAAACGGAGCTAGCAACGGCGCGAAATCGCGCAGCCCCGGCGCCATCCCCCGTCCTATAGATTACTAAAGCATCACCACGTTTCATTGAGGCTACGCCTGGCATATTACAAAGGTAAACCTTATGTATGCTGTTGGTGTGCGATACATCTCTTACAATTAATGCGGCGTCTTCATTTCTCAAGATTGAGTCCGGGAACAGAATCGAGTGAAACTCAGGTTTGACTGCCAGTAGATGGATTTTGTTTCCGGTCAGGTTGACTGTAGGATAGTCAAGGACTGGATCACCAGTGTTTGAGGGTATTGTTTTTTTGTATACTAGTTCTTCCCCGTTGTCGGTGGTTTTGCTTCCGTGTCGAACGAATCCATATTTTTCCAACAGAGCGATGAGGCCTATATGCCGCTCGAATACAGTGACATAAGCATCATCTGCTTTGTGAAGAATCAAATGATCAAATATTTTTTTGAGAAAGCGCTCCCCAAGTTTGGTCCCGTGTGCATTGATTTTCAGTGTGCCAATTTTCAAGTGCGTTCCATCTGGAAGTGCCGGATGGACGTCATCGATAATGCCTTTCTCAAGTTTTAAATACAAGAAGCCATCAAGCTTGCCGTCGTCGCTGGTAAATACGTACGCCCTAGAGCCTTCTGCGCTTTTCTTTGAAAACCATGTTGGCAGCTCTTGGTAATCATTTTTTAATGAGTCAAAAAAAGGGTCGTTAAAATTGATTTCGGAAAACTTACTATATTGAAGGTTCATACGTTCATCCCTGATTAATTTGATTTGATTTGAGTTTTCAACGACAGATGTCAAACGTTATATTCGAGTCGTAGGAAGCACATCACCTACCTACTCAGCCCTTTCCCGGACAATTCGCCCATCACGTACCTCATCCGCATATCCGGCGAGCTTTTCCTCGGCGGCCTGAAGCACCTGGCACATTTTGAGCAGCGCCCAAGCATCAGGCTCGTTACCGGCCAGGCTCAATCGCTCAGCAATACGCATGAGTTCAACCGCAGACCATTTCAAGTCCGACGCGGAACCTGTCAGATCGCGTCGAAGCTGCTGATTTGGTTTGTTCAGGCTCATGCCGTCTCCTATAAATCCTTTTCTTTAGGTAATCCGGGCTCACGATTTCAAAAGCAGCAACATTACCCACAATGGGAGTGCGAGTACCAAAGGCACCCCGATCAGCAACACTAAACCCTGAACAACATATCTCCAGCGGTAGAGGCGGGTCCCCTGAGGTGCATCCCTTGCGTCCTTCCACCAATCCCAAAGGTCCAGAATCCTTAGCAGCTCAAAAATATCACCGATGTTTGCACGCAATGCCAAATTCTCCCATTGGCTACGACTCGATATCCGCGCGTCGCGCTAGGTTCACACCGGTTGGCCGTTCCACACGTACAGCACGCGAGCCAGGATATGGGTATCGTCGACCCGGATGTCTTCTGGATCGTGGTGCTTGTTGTCCGAGATCATCTTGAATCGATCCTTGCCTTTCTTCTGCAGGCGCTTCACGTAAAGCATTTCGTCGTGAGAAAAGAGGTAGATACCGTCGCCCGTGAATTCCCGGATCGTGACGTCAACCAGTAGAGGATCGCGGTCTTTGATCGTCGGGGCCATCGACTGACCCCAGCCGGTGATCATCTTGAGGTGGAAGTGCTCCTTGAACGAGACGCCCATCTCGCGCAGATGTTTGGGGCTGACTCTGATGTCCTGGAGCATTTCGGGGTATTCGTGCGGTATCTGCCCGCCGCCCATCGCTGCGCGGACATCGTAGTGCGCGATCCACACTTCATCTCCGACTTGGCCTGGCCTGGAGAAGTCGACATTGATGACGTTGCTCGCAGCAACCATGGCAGTGTCTTCTACAGCTGCAGAGATGCGCTGCCTCGTTTCATCAGGCAAATTCTTTCCATGCTTCGCTAGCATTTGCCGAACCAGATCGGCAGAGGAGCCTGGAACATCATTAGGCTCCTCGAGGCTGCTCTCAGGCTCCGGCAAGCCGATCAACAGCTCGGACTTGTCTACACCCAAAGCCTTAGACATTGCTTCGATATCGGCAAACGACGGCTCGCGGCTGCCTGCTTCGTAGTTGCCGACTCGCGACTGAGATTTCCACCCACAGGCGTCTGCCAGCTGAGCCTGGGACATACCTGCATTCTGTCTGGCGCGCTTGATGCGCTTAGCTAATTCGTTCATGCGCGGGATTCAATCACGTATTGAAATACCCGGCTTTCACTTATTGTGATTGCTAATAACACGATACGTGTTTTATCCTGTGTTTAATTATGGAGGAGCACCACATGAATCAAGTCCGAATGATCCGCGAGAGGGCTGGCGTAACTCAGGCAGCGCTGCGCCGGGCGCTCGGCTGGAATCAGTCCCGCCTAGCGAATTACGAGTCAGGCCTTCGCAGCCCAGGGCTTAGCGAGGCGCGCTTGATCGTGAACGCACTAAACGTACTCGGTGCGAAGTGCGTTCTCGACGAAGCCTTTCCTCCAGAAAAACAACCGTTAACAGCCGCTTAACCCCATTCCAACCACACAAGGAAGCCTTCGATGGCATACGACGATTCGCGCCACGTGAAAGACCGGGAGATTAAGTCCCGCTACGACGATGAGACCTATGAAGCGCTCAAGGCAGTGGCGCGTCTTCACAAACTGCAATTGGCCGTCTTCGTACGCATGTGCGTGGAAGAGAAGCTGGAAAGCATCGTTGAGCAGGATGTTACCGACAAACACCAGATGGCCTGAAGTCCCTGAAGGAGGCCAACGTGCCCGAAAACACGATCTGCCACGGGATCGACGGGAAGCTCTACGAAAAGCTTGAAAGGCTGGCAAAGGCTGCGGGTATGACCCCGGATGAGTACGCCACAAAGCTTGGAGCAGAGCGGATCTTCGAAAAAACCAGGCCCAAGGGAGCCGGAAAAATCCGACACCTGCCCACAACACGGCGTGACCCGCCGCAGGACTTAATAGGCCCTGAAAAAGGAGGGACTGATGAAGGCTCCCAATAGCAAAACCCGAATTGCAGCCACAAAAAAGCCCGGCTGCAACCGGGCTCTTTCAACTGCATTCGTAACAACTCTGTGAGGCCGATTATGCATACCTCTAATACCGATGTACAGGCCCTGAAGAATCCCGCGCCACATTTTTCGAATCACGAAAACGTGGCGCGAACTATGTCATCGCAGGAGATTGCCGATCTTGTCGGCTCCCGGCATGACAAGGTGAAGCAATCCATAGAAAGGCTGGCAGAGCGCGGCGCTATTCAACTTCCCCCAATGGGGGTAGTTAGAAATCACCTCGGCCAATCCGTTTCGGTCTTCCAAGTCAGCAAGCGCGATAGCTTCATTGTGGTTGCCCAGCTCAGCCCTGAATTCACCGCGGCTCTGGTTGATCGCTGGCAGGAGCTGGAGCAGCAAGTCGCTCAGCCCCGCGAACTCTCCACACTTGAAATCCTGCAGCTTGCCTTGGAATCTGAAAAGGCCAGGGTTCTGCTGACCATTCAAGTCGATCAACAAGCCACCAAGATCCACTCCCTGGAGAACCTGTTCAAGGAGGGCATGACTCATACCCAATTCTGCAAGGGCCTCAATGGGGTCAACGTGATGCAGGTTGGCAAGTATTTGGAAGGCCGGAGCTGGCTCTACAACGAGAGCAAATCCGGTACCCGTCACCGCGTGGGTTCCTATGCCCGCGACAAGTACATGACCGAGCACCAGCACGAAGTCACTCCGCACGGCAAAGAGCCTTTCGTTTCCTATACGCCCGTCCTGCTCAAGAAGGGTGCCGTCCGCCTGTACGACCTGTACCTAGCTGGTGAGCTGCCAATGAAGAAGACGTGGGACGGCCTCTTCACGCACGACAAGGCTTTGCGGGGTGCCGCGTGAGCATGACCCTCATGGTCGCCGCGATGAAGCTTCGCGTTGGCAATCCCCTGCGCAAGCTGGTGCTGATCAAGTTGGCCGATAATGCCAGCGATGTAGGTGAGTGCTGGCCTTCCTACCAGCATATCGCCGATCAGTGCGAGATCAGTAAGCGCTCAGTCATGAACCACATCACGGCGTTGTGTGCGACCGGACTACTTCGCAAAGAAATCCGAAAGGGTGGCCCTAAGGGGAACTCATCAAACGTTTATTTTCTGACCCTCGACGGTGGTGCACCTCCTGCACCAGGGGTAGTGAATCAGGTTCATCAGGGTAGTGCAGGAGATTCACCCCCTAGTGCAGCAGATTCACTAGGGGGTAGTGCAGGAGCTGCACCCAGAATCAGTCACTCTTCTGAATCAGTCAATGAACCGGTCAATGAACCTATTGCAGCCCCGGCTTCCGCCAAGGCCGCGACTGGGCAGGTTGTCCCATTCAGCCAACAGCAGTCCCGCGTTGAAATTCCCGCGGACATGCCCGGCCCCAAAGATCAGTCCTGCAAAACCTTCAAGACCTGGGCGAACTACGCCATGTCCTACCGCAAGCGCTACAAGGCGTGGCCGGTCTGGAATGCGAAGGTGGGAGGGCAGGTCGGGCTGTTGATTGGCCGTCTCGGTATCGATGTCGCGCACAGCGTGGCTGCGTACTACCTCGGCATCAACGACGCGCAACTGATCCGCAAATGCCACAGCCTCAACGAACTGCTGGCCAACGCTGAGGGCTACCACACCCAATGGGTTACGCAGACCCAAATGAACGGCCGGACAGCCCGCCAGCAGGAAGACACCCAGGCCAACATGAATGCGGCACAGGAAGCTGGCCGCAAGATTCGTGAGGGAGGGCCGCGCAATGCTTTCCTCTGACAAAGTTGCAGAGCTGGCCGGTGCGATCTGCGCCACTGCCGAAACTCTCGGGCAAACGATCAGCGCGACTGCTGCTGAGCTGATGGCCGAAGACCTGTCTGTGTATCCGCCCGGCGAGATCCGCAAAGCCCTTCAGTCGTGCCGCCGCGAACTGACCGGCCGCTTCACCCTGGCTGCTGTGCTGCAGCGCATCGAAGCTGAGGATGGCCGTCCGGGCAAGGACGAAGCATGGGCGATCGCCATGATCACCAACGACGAATTCGAAACAGTGGTGCTCACTGACGAGATCCAGCTCGCCCTAGCTGCCGCCAAACCCGTGCTCGATGCAGGCGACAAGATCGGTGCGCGAATGGCGTTCATCAGCGCTTACGAGCGTCTGGTCAGCCAGGCCCGCGAGGATCACAAGGCGGTGAACTGGCACGCGTCTATCGGCTTTGACGCGAACCGCCGTGTGCAGGCCATCACCAAGGCTGTGCAGATGCAGCGCATTCCTCAGGAGCGCGGGCAGTTGTATCTGGCCGACCTCAACGTCGTACCAATCAGCCAAGACGGTCAAGCCATCGCAGGACTTCTCACCGGGCAGGTCACACGGCCGAGCGCGACCGTCCGGGAAAAGCTCAAGGCGGTGAAGGACAGCATGGCTGAGATGAGCCGGGCGAGCGCTGAGCGCCGGACCGAATTGAAGATTCAAGCAGCCAATGATTTGGCTGACCGTCTGGCATTGCTTCAGCAGCAGGCCGAGGATTTGGAATTGAAGAGGGCTGCGCGATGACCGACAAGATCAGCGTCAACTGCCAGGCCAAACTGACCGAGGCAATCACCAGCCTGACCACCATGTTCCGCGAAAAGCGTTTCGTGGTCGTGTCGATGCGCCCAGGCAAGGACCGCACACTGGATCAGAACGCACTATGGTTCGCGATGTACAAGCGCATTTCCGAGATGACCCAGATCGGAGATCCAGCCGAGGCGCGCAAATACTGCAAATTGCACATTGGCGTTCAGATCCTGCTGAACGAGGACGCCGGGTTTCAGGCTGACTGGTATCGGGTCATGCGTCATCTGTCCTACGAAACGAAGCTGGACATGATGGGTGGGTGCCATTTGTTCGGTCCTGATGGGTTCCCGGTGACCAGTCTGTTCAACCGCGCGCAGGGCATCCAGTACACCGACCGCATCGTTACGCACTTCACCCGTCACGGCGTTGTGTTCTCGGATCTGCTGGGCGAGGCCGCCGCATGAGACTCGCCATCAAAGAGCGCAAATCCAAGAAATGCAGAGTTGAACAGTGCGGGGCCTCATTCGTCCCTCAGCGGCTCGGCCAAGCGGTGTGCAGTCCAGCCTGTGCAATCGTTGACGCTCCCGCCAATCTGGACCGCGCACGTAAAGCTATCGCCCAGCGCAACCGGCAGGAGATCAAAGTCCGCAAGGAGAAGCTGAAGAGCAGGGCGGATCACCTCAAGGACACTCAGCAGGCTTTCAACGCTTGGGTTCGTGAGCGTGACGCATTGCTGCCGTGTATCAGCTGCGGCCGTCATCACCAAGGCAAGTACGACGCCGGGCATTACCGGACAGTGGGGAGCAATCCCGCGCTGCGCTTCGAGCCGCTGAATTGCCACAAGCAGTGCTCACCGTGCAACACCCAGCTATCTGGGAACATTGTGGAGTACCGGATCAACCTGTTGCTGCGCATCGGATCGGAAAAAGTGGATTGGCTGGAAGGGCCTCATGAGCCCCAGAAGTACACCGTCGAAGAATTGAAAGCGATGACCGCCGATTACCGGGCGAAGACCAGAGAACTCAAGAAGGGGCAGGCAGCATGACTTATCGCAACGTAGTTTCAGCAGTGGTGCGTGCCCTGGCCGCCGAGACGATCAACAGCGCGGGCGGGTGCGATTTCGAACCAAAGGTGCAGTGTGCCAAGCAGAAAGGGGAGATCGTCGGTAAGGAAGCGGCTTTCCTCACAGATTGCTGGGTGTTCGGACGCCTGCATAAGGGGCTGACCCCGGCGCATTGGCGGGCATTGGTGGCGAAGTTCTCCACGCATGACGAACGCAAACATGCCGCCATACTGGAATTGATCAAGGTTGTGCGCTCTCCGGCTCCGCAACGCTTTCGGGAATGTGCGGTTCTTACCTGGGCCATCCCACAGGTGGGCGGTAAACACGAACCCTCAGCCATCGAGGTGGTAAGTCGCGAGGCTGAGGCCGTCCCACGGAACAAAGCGCTGGCCGACTCTTACAATGCGAAAGGCTTGGAGGGCATGACCGACAAGGTAGACCGCAAGCAGACGCTTAAGCGATCTACCGCAGTGCTCCCGGCAGCCTGGTACGACATCACCAATTGGGACAATGACGGCAAGCCGGAATCGACTCGTTACAGGTGGCGATCGAGCATCCGGAAAGGGCTTGAAGATCAGGTCAACGAGGCACTGACCGCTGCTCAGGAACTGTTAGATTCAGAGGGATTGATAGAAAATTACGCGGCGTAGCAAAAAGCCATTGCATAAAGTGATAAAGTGAGAGTTAATAGCACCATCCTGTCGTTTCTACGTGTATAGGAGTGACAACAAGAGCCCGGCCTAACCGCTGGGCTTTTTACGTTTATTTAGCGCCTCTTGTTTGGATCCCAGACTTTATGACATCGTCTTCTTTCACAAAGGGAGGTGGGCATGTCTACAACGTATGAGCTGTTGCTGGAGCGACTTTCGAGTTTCAACTTGGAGAAAGATCGCTATTGGGACAACCTTGCCACAATGGTTGCTAAGCTTCCTCAAAGTTACAGGCTGTTTCTAGGATTGTCTGAGCCTGGCTGGCAGAACCCCGATGGTTCGGTGCACTCCTATGTGCAGCTAGGTATAGGCATCGGGGATGCCTTTGTCGGACAAAGAGCCCAATTGCTTAGCGGAACCGATGAAGCCACATTGCCTTTCACGCTAAAGCTGACTCTTAATCCCGAAACCCCAACACAGTCTAGCGAAGAGCTTTTCTTTAGTATCTCGGCAAAAGAGGGACCTAACGCTTATGTTTTTTTTGTAAATGGCTTGGAGAAGCCTGTTCAGGTTGGTTTGTCCGAAGGAGATTCTGGCCAATTTGATCCGCTCTGGAGTGCACTTACTGAACTGGGCTACCGCTGGTTCGATCCGGAGATTTTTACAAATTAACATTCGTGAAGCCCCGCCAAGTGCGGGGCTTTTTTCTGAGTCCGACAGACCTTACCCATCATTTGGCACTCTGATCGTCACGTTCAGCGAGGGCCTCATTCAGCACTGCGCCCCTTTGACCGTTTCCAGCGGTCCTTTTTTCAGAGGTAAAGATGGACCCTACCGACCTTGGCCCAGGCACAGTCACCTGGCTGGGCGGTACTGGCACCGTATTGCTTGCTGGCTTCCTGTGGCTGCGTAAGTTTCTCTCGCGCGATGCAGCAGATCGGGCAATGGACAACGCCGATATCGGCACCGTCCGACGACTGAATGAGTTGCTCGACTCCGAACGTGTGGCCCGTAAAGAGGCTGAGGCCCGCGCTGACCAATTCGCCAAAGAGCGTAACGAGCTCGCCGCAGCGGTCGGCCGAATGGAAGGGAAGATTGAAGCCCTCACCAGCCAGGTCGCCCAGCTCACTGACAAGGTAACGACGCAGAGCGAAGAGATCGCGCGGTTGCGAACCAAGTTGGGAGGAATCAACTGATGGACAGATGCTCAATGGAATTCATCGCTCGCCGCTGGTGGCGTCGTATCGAGATCTGGGTCATTGCGATCCTGCTCGCTGCTGGGTCATTCTCGATGGGCTTTCAGGTTTCTCAATGGGCCCTCGGCGACTGGTACACCAAACAAGTAGCAGAAGTGCGCCGCGGCTACGACGAGGCAACCGCCCAGCGCGACCTCCGCCTGGGCAAGCTGGCTGATAAGACTACTGAGGCTGCTGGGAAAGTAGAGGCAGCATCTGCCAGCGCGGTACAGGCCGCAGATACAGCGAGCCAAGCGGCCGACAAGGTCAATAAGGCGGTGGAGCGGGTTAGCCCGTAGCGCGCCTCGATTTCAGAAACTGCCATTCGTGGCGCGAGTGCTACCTAACTCTGCTTTCGCTTTCCTGCCTTTCTGCGTGCCTCAAGAAACGTAGCGACTGCGACGGTAAGTGTTCTGCCGGCGTATAGGTACGTGCTCAGCACCGAGACAACCATCGAATAGACGAGCAGGGGTGTAACCGTGCTCTGGAGATTGGCGAGGTCATACACGAAGACTCCGCTTGCCGTAGTGCCCGCGGCTATTAACGAGACGTAGAGGGTCGACTTAATCGGCCCAAATCTCACCCCTGGAGCGCGAATCTGATCAAAGACATTGACGATGATGAAAATGAGTAGGGGTACTGAGGCGATTGCTGCAATTGTTTGAAGCTTCGTGAGGGTTGGCTCCATGCCGATACTCCTTTATCTGATTGATGTAGGTCTGCACTCTTGAGTGCGCCGCATTTTAGATGCTCTAGCTTGCGTTGCTCGACTCATTTCCACAGCCGAGGGGCTCATATGACATTGAGATGGTCAAGAAGCGGGATACGTGTACTGGTGGACGGGTTAGGACGCTGGCGGTCCTGCCGGGCGTCTATAGCGGGGCTGCAACGACTATGCGGGCTACGTAATAGTTTTCGATGGGTCAGATATCAGGGGGCAGCTGTAAGCAATCTGGATCGCTTTGCGATACGATTCACTGGGGAGATGGATTACTTGATCGCCATCAGCCATTGGGATCCTGTAGACCGGACCGCCCACATTCTCTACTTCCAGACTTTGCGGCGAAAGCCAAGACCCTGCGTTAGGCGCAAAGCCAGCCGAAGACAGCTTGCTGCCGGTATATTCAACAACGATTGAAGCCTTGTCTCTATCTGCTTCGCTGAACTCTGGAGCGGATAGAACGATCTTTGCAGCGACATAGTGGATTGCTCCCACCCAGAGGTGGTGGGGAAGATACTGATCACTCACTTCCGATCTCCAGCCTTTGTTAAGTGGGGTGTGCCGCAGGGTTAGTGCGGCACACTGAGTATCACTTTCGTTCGAAGATGATTTTGGCGCTAACCAAGTGCTGACCATTTACTGTGAGTGTGCAGAAGGTTTCCGGCAAAGCCTTTGTTGGTTCATTTTTCATAGGGTCGCATTTCAATACTCCCTTCTTGTCGTCGAAGGGTAATTCGAAACCGGCCAATGTCTTGCTGAACGGAATTGTGTATTTCTGTGTATAACCCATCTGGCCGATCACTGCAGGCTCGCCATCACCCATGAATCCGGATGTCGGGGTGGCGCACAAAGTACCAACCTTGCGCTCACCGTCGATTATGTTGGCGTCGCTATAACAACTCCGGTAGCCGATTTGGGCAGCAATTGCACCGGGGCCTAAATTGGTCCACGTAGGTTGCGGTCCTACAGCGCATCCGCTGAGCAATGACAAGCCGAGAATGCAAACAGCCAGCGAGCTGGTTTTTATGAGTGACATAGGGTGAGCGTCCTTACTGGTAAAAGCCGACACCAATACCGGCAACCAGCCACTATTTCAAGATAAAGGTGAGGCTATGGATAGACCAATGCCTCCAGCATCATTGCTTGAGCTTTCGGACCTGTCCGACTTCGGCATTCGCCTAACACCCGCGCCTGAGGTTTGGGAGTGGCTACAAGCCGAGATACTTGCCGACACCGGCAGCATCCACAACGAAGACCATGCCCATCTCATCGACGCTGACATCCAGGTGATGTGGGCATCGTCCAGTTATGGCAAGCAGGGGCGCACTGTCCTTGGTCAGGCTGAGCAAGTCATGTTCCGAGCTGGGGGCTGGCAGAAAGCCCGGATGGAACAACAGATGCGCGACTGGTTCGGCGACATACCGACCTACATCATCACGCTTGCCGCTGACTACTGCGCTCAATGCTCAGATGAAGACTTCTGCGCATTGGTTGAGCACGAGCTGTATCACATCGCCCAGGCCAAAGATCAGTACGGTGCGCCCAAGTTCACGCAGGAAGGTCTGCCCAAGCTTGAGATGCGCGGTCATGACGTCGAAGAGTTCGTTGGAGTGGTTCGCCGCTACGGTGCGAGCCCTGAAGTTCAAGAGTTGGTGGATGCAGCAAACAAACCTGCCGAGGTAGGCAAATTGAACATATCGAGGGCCTGCGGAACCTGTCTGCTCAGATCGGCCTGAATCTTGACAGGCCCTAGACGGATGAAAATTTATGGCAGCCCTGAAAAATGAGGTGAAGAGCTTCATCGTTCAGGCGTTGGCATGCTTTGACACCCCTTCTCAAGTCGTGGAGGCGGTCAAGAACGAATTCGGCCTGGTTGTGAGTCGTCAGCAGGTAGAGACGCACGATCCAACAAAGAGCGCAGCAAAGGGCCTCGCAGTGAAATGGGCAACCCTGTTTCACGACACCCGCAAGCGATTCCGCGAAGAGACGGCTGAGATACCGATCGCCAATCGTGCCTATCGGCTCCGAGCCATGAACCGGTTTGTAGAGAAGGCCGAGACGATGAAGAACATCGTGCTCGCTATGCAGATCTTGGAGCAGGCAGCGAAAGAAGCTGGTGACATGTACGTCAACCGGCACCGGAAGGAAGACTCCGGTGATGAACCGGTAATTCCAAGCCGCATTCAGGTTGACGTTGTGGATGCGAGGAAGCCGAATGCCGAGCCTTAACGTTCCGCAGGCGACATTCCTGCGCATGGAGCACAAGTTCCGGGCGTTTGTTGCGGGGTTTGGTTCAGGCAAAACGTGGGTAGGGTGTTCAGCGCTATGCAGGCACTTCATGGAGTGGCCTGGCGTCAACGCAGGCTATTTTGCGCCGACGTACCCGCAGATCCGGGACATTTTCTATCCGACGATGGATGAAGTGGCCTACGACTGGGGTTTGAAGACCAAGATCAACCAAGCGAACCACGAAGTTCACATCTACAGCGGCCGACAGTATCGGGGCACCGTAATTTGCCGGTCGATGGAGAAGCCGCAGACGATTGTCGGTTTCAAGATCGGGCACGCCCTGGTCGATGAGCTGGACGTACTTACGGCAATCAAAGCCCAGCAGGCTTGGCGCAAGATCATCGCCCGGATGCGTTATAACGTGCCCGGGTTGAAGAATGGCGTAGATGTAACGACGACACCTGAGGGCTTCAAGTTCGTCTTTTTGCAATTCGTAAAGCAGCTTCGCGACAAGCCATCGCTGAATGAGATGTATGGTCTGGTTCAGGCCAGCACGTTCGACAATGAACTGAATCTGCCGGATGACTACATTCCATCGCTGATGGAGTCGTACCCCGAGCAACTGATCAGGGCTTATCTGAACGGCCAGTTCGTCAACCTGACATCCGGCTCGATCTACCACTCATACGACCGCAAGTTGAATCAGTGCTTTGATACCGTTCAGCCCGGCGAGCCGCTTTTCATCGGCATGGACTTCAACGTCGGCAAGATGGCTGCAATCACCCACGTTAAGCGCGATAAAGGTATGCCTAGGGCTGTTGATGAGCTCATGGATGGCTACGACACGCCAGACATGATCCGGCGCATCAAAGAGCGCTACTGGGAGCACGACGGCAACAGCTTCAGGAAGACGTGCGAGATCAGGATTTACCCGGATGCATCGGGCGACTCGCGTAAGTCAGTGAATGCCAGCCTTACGGACATCGCCATGCTCAAACAGGCGGGGTTCACGGTCATTGCTCCAGCGGCCAACCCGCCTGTGAAGGACCGCATCAACGCGGTGAACGCCATGTTCTGCAATGCGCAGGGCGAGCGTCGTTACCTGGTCAACCCGTTCACGTGTCCGACATACGCCGACGGCCTGGAACAACAGGTTTGGGCGGCCAATGGCGAGCCCGACAAATCACAAGGCAATGACCACGCCAACGACGGTGGTGGTTATTTCATCCATCGCGAGTACCCGATTATCAAACCGGTCACCTCTCTAAAACTGGGATACGCCCGATGAGCAACGACGTTTCCTTCAAGCGGCCCGAGTACATCGAGGCGCTGGACCGCTGGCTGACCGTTCGTGACGTCTGCGCGGGCCAGCACCGAGTGGTCGACCGGCTGCCGTACATTAACCGGCACGATAAAACGGAAGAGAACATCGAGCGCAACAAGTCTTACCGCGAACGTGCTGTGTTCAAGAACGCTACTGGCCACACCCGAAACGGTTTGATCGGCCTGGCTTTCCACAAAGATCCGACGCTGACCGTACCCAGGAATCTCGAATACTTGCAGGACAACGCTAACGGGGCAGGCGTGAGCATCTACCAGCAGTCGCAAGGCTCTCTGGAAAAGGTGCTAGAGGCGGGGCGGCATGGCCTGTTCGTGGACTTCCACGAAGACAGCGGTATTGGCGGACATGCGGTCATCCTCACGTATTCAGCTGAGGACATCATCAATTGGCGCACCGGCATGGTCGACGGGCATAACGTCTTGACTATGGTTGTACTGCGAGAGATGCATGAAGAGCCTGATGGTTTTGGGTTGAAGTGCACTGAGCAGTTCCGTGAGCTTGCGCTTGGGGACGGTGGCAGCGAAGACGGAGGTCTCTATGTCTGCCGTGTGTGGCGTCGCAAAGGCGTGCGCGGCGGCGGCCCTCTTGAGGTTGTTGAAGAGTACCGGCCGGCCGGTAAGAAGGGGCGACTCAAAGAGATTCCGTTCACCTTCATCGGCGCTCAGAACAACGATCCGAGTATTGACGAGTCGCCACTCTACGATATCGCCATGATCAACCTTGGCCACTACCGAAACAGCGCGGACTATGAAGACAGCGTCTTCTGGTGTGGACAGGCGCAACCGTGGATAAGCGGTGTCGATGAGCAGTGGCTGGAGATGGCCCGGAAAGAGGGCGTCTATGTTGGCTCTCGCGCTCCAATCCCTGTTCCTGCTGGTGAAACATTCGCCTTTGCTCAGCCGCAGCCTAATACGCTCGTTAAAGAGGCCATGGCCGATAAGAACCAGATGATGATTGAACTGGGCGCACGCATGGTCGTTGCTTCATTGGCTGCGAAGACGGCAACAGAGTCCCGCGGTGATCAGTCAGCGTCGACGTCCGTGCTTGCTATCTGTGTATCTAACATCAACGAGGCCTACACCCGGGCGTTGATGTGGTGTGGCGAGTTCATCGGAGCAACTGGCAAGACTGCATACCTGGTGAATCAGGAGTTCGTGGAGCTGTCAGCGGATCCACAGATGATCGCCGCGCTGGTCCAATTGTGGCAAAGCGGTGGGTTCGCTAAGGCTGATTTGCGCGGCTACCTGCGCAAACTTGGTCTGATCGCACCGGAACGTACTGATCAGCAGATCGATAACGAGATCAGCGAACAGACCGATGGCCTCGGCCTCGATGATGAGGACTTGAACGATGGCCACCAACCAAGCGCTGCTTGATGCAACGATTCGGCATGCGGTCTTTCTGGAGCGACTGAAGGCGGGGGAGGTGCAGAAGTTCGCACCGTTCCTCAAGGAAATTGACCGGTCGTTGCGTGATCGCCTGACCCAGTCGGATATGACCAGCTACACCCGCAAGCGTCTGGAGCAGCTTCTCGACGAAGTAGACAGCCTGCTGCTGGGCATCTTCACCCGTTTCACCGATCAGCTCACGCTGGACCTGATCGACCTGGCTACTTATGAGGCCCAGTTCGAGGCGACGAGTCTGACGAAGGCCGCGCCGGTCGGTGTTAGCTTTGAGGCTGCCGTGCCGACAGCTACCGCGATCCGCACAGCGGTGCTGAGCAACCCGCTCAGTGTTCGTGGTACAGACGGTGGGAAGCTGCTCAAGCCATTCATCAAGGACTGGACGACTGCCGAGCGTAACCGCATCACAGGCGCGATTCGCCAAGGTTTCTTCGAGGGGCAGACAAACTTCCAGATCATTCAGAAGATTCGCGGTTCTGCAGCGCTCAAGTACGCCGACGGCATCCTGGCTACGACGGACCGCAATGCATCGACGGTTGTTCGCACTGCAATCCAGCACGTAGCCAGCCAGGCGCGGATGGAAACGGCCAATGCGAACAGCGACGTGGTTCCTGAGATCGAGCTGGTTGCCACATTGGATAGCAAGACCAGCCAGGTGTGCCGCAGCTTGGACAAGCGCCGGTTTCCGGTAAATTCAGGGCCTCGGCCACCATTTCACCCGAATTGCCGTACCACCTTTGTGATGATCACAAAATTCAGCGAGCTGTTCGCTCAGGGCGCAACCAGAGCATCCCAGATCGGACAGGTGAGTGCTGATCTCGACTATTACCACTGGCTTCAGCAGCAACCGGCGTCGTTTCAGGATGCAGCGATTGGCCCTGTGCGGGCAAAGCTGTTCCGTAATGGTGGGCTGAGCGTTGAGCGATTCACTGAGCTTCAACTCGATAGGAATTTCAAGCCGCTGACCTTGGTTCAGATGAAAGGGCTTGAGCCGCTGGCTTTTGAGAGAGCGGGTTTGAGATGATTCGAGCCTTGTGAGCCGCTACTTAAGGATCTTTCATATGGGACTGACGGGAAAGCGCCGTGCTGTCACTAGGAGTGCTGTGCGTAAGGCGTGGCAGGAGAACCTAGCTTGGATCAGCGACTATGGGTTTTGCAGCTACACCCGTGAGGCTATAGAGGATGATTACGAGGACTTGCGAGTCTGTTGGTGTTGCGGAGTTACGGGGTATCAGGAAGTCGCCCATATTATCCCTCACTCCTTAGGCGGAACGCATTTGCCTATCAACAGCTTCTTGTTGTGCGCGGAATGTCACCTGACATCTCCAGATTGCAGCGACCCGAAATACTTCGTGGAATTTATCAACCGCCACGCTGGTAGGTTCAATACGGCTTTCGCGGAAACATTCAAAAGAATGACTAATCGATTGTTGGAATTTTGTGAGCAGGAGCCTGAAAAAGCTGAGGCGGTACAAGCAGCCCTGAGCGAGCAATATCTTGACTCAGGCGGTCGCATCTCCACACATGGATCTAACTATTCGATCAGTACAAAGATGGCTGGGGTGGAAATGGCCTTAGATAGAGCCATTGAGCTAGTTCAGCGAAATCCTGCTTGTAAGTAGCCATAGTTATTAAAACTGACCCGCTTCGGCGGGTTTTTTTATGCCTGCAAAGTAGGCAACTCATACCCAAGGGGTGCATCACCGTGGCAGAAGAAAACGAAATCGACCTGGAAAACCCGGCAATCAAGGCCGCTATCGCGACTGCCGTCGAAGCATCCGTCTCAGGTCTGAAAACCAAAAACTCCGAGTTGCTGGGCAAGTTGAAGGACACGTCCACCAAGTTGACTCAGTTCGAAACCCAGTTTGAGGGCATCGACATTGATGCCGTCAAAGGTCTGCTCAGTCGTGCCGGGCAGGACGAAGAAACCAAGCTGCTGACAGAGGGCAAGGTGGATGAGGTCTTCAATAAGCGCACTGAGCGCCTGCGCGGCGATTACGACAAGCAGCTGAAGGCTGTGAGCGAGCGTGCATCGAAGGCAGAGGCGTTTGCCGCCAAGTTCCAAGGCAAAGTCCTCGGTGACTCGGTTCGCGGTGCGGCTCTCAAGGCCGGTGCTCTCCCCGAAGCAACAGACGACATCATCCTGCGCGCCAAAGGCGTGTTCTCACTGAACGAAGAGGGCGAAGCGGTCGCTGTCGATGAGTCCGGCCAGACCATCCTTGGCAAGGACGGCAAGACCCCTCTGACCCCGCTCGAATGGGCGGAATCCCTGCGCGAAAGCGCACCTCACCTCTGGCCAAGGGCCTCAGGAACGAATGCCCCGGGCGGGGGTAGCGGCCAGGCTGCATTGAAGCGCTCCGAAATGTCAGCCACGCAAAAGCGCGACTACCAGCGCAAGCACGGCCAAACCGCATTCCTGCAATTGCCCAAGTAAGGGGATTCACCCATGGCTACAACTGTTAACAGCGATCTGATCATCTACAACGATGAAGCCCAGACCGCGTACCTCGAACGTGTTCAGGACAACCTGGACATCTTCAACGAATCGTCCAACGGCGCGATCATCCTCGACAACGAGCTGATCGAAGGCGACTTCCGCAAGCGTGCCTTTTACAAGCTGGCGGGCTCGCTGGATCACCGCGACGTCAACTCCGAAGCGAAGGTCGTCGCCAAGAAGATCAGCGCCGGTGAAGCGGTTGGTGTCAAAGCGCCGTGGAAATACGGCCCGTACGAAACCACCGAGGAAGCTTTCAAGCGTCGCGGTCGTCCGGTAGAAGAGTTCTCCCAGATCATCGGTCAGGACGTGGCTGATGCAACGCTGGAAGGCTTCGTGCAGTACGCAACTGCGGCCTTGCGCGCATCTATCGGATCCAACCCGGGCATGGTGGTCGAGGCCAGCATCGAAACCGACGGCAAGAAGACGCTGACCCGTGGCATGCGCAAGTTCGGCGACAAATTCGGCCGTATCGCGTTGTGGGTCATGCATTCGTCCGCTTACTTCGACATCGTTGATGAAGCGATCACCAACAAAATCTACGAAGAAGCCGGTGTCGTGATCTACGGCGGTCTGCCTGGCACGCTGGGTAAGCCGGTGTTGGTCACCGACACCGCGCCGGTCGATGTCATCTTCGGTCTGCTGCCTAACGCAGTGACCATCACCGAGTCGCAAGCACCGGGCTTCCGTTCGTACGAAGTCAATGACCAAGAAAACCTCGGCATCGGCTATCGCGCTGAAGGCGTCGTGAACATCGACGTGCTGGGCTACAGCTGGAAGGAAACCGCCGGCGGCGCGAACCCATCGCTCGCCGCTGTGGGCTCTTCGGCCAACTGGGCCAAGCACTCCACCAGCGACAAGGTCACTGCTGGCGTGATGATCGAACTCACTCCGGCCGCTTAAATCATCCGAACGGCGCGGCCAGCGATGGCCGCCAGGGAGAACATCATGGAACTCGTTTACAGTAACCAGCGCGGTGACTTTGATCCGAACAAGCGCTATCGCAACCCAGATCTTTTCCGGAACGTGGAGCGCGGCGTGACCAAAGTCACCGTGGTTGGCGACTACCCCGAGATCGTGGATGCCTACAAGGCGCTCGAAATCGACGTAGAAGTCGAAACCCGCAAAACTCCGGTTAAGGGCAAAACAAAGTCCGCCGACAAAACCCCTGCGAAGTCGGGCAAAGGCCCAGCCAAGCAGCAGTCCAATGGCACCCAGAACGATGGGACCGAGGACGAGCCGATCTACATCCCCAAGCTGGAAGCGGATAACCAGTGGATCATCATCACGCGTGACGGCCTGCGCTTCGGCGATTTCGCTGGTGATGAAGACGCCACAAAGGCAGAAGCTGACCGCCTGAACAACAAGGAATAACCCATGCTCATTGTCGAGGACGGTACCGGTAAGCCGGACGCCGAAAGCTACGCAACCGCTGAGGACCTGGTTCTCTATGCCATGAAGTTCGGTGCAGTGATTCCAGCCGACTTGGTTGCGCAGGAAGCGTTACTGCGCCGTGCCGCCTTGGCAATGGACGGGATGACATGGAAGGGACGCAAATCATCCGGCGAACAGGCTTTGTCCTGGCCTCGTCGGGAGGTTCGCCTTGATGGCGAGAACAAGCCGGATCGCTACCTACCGGCAAGAATTCAGTACGGCCAGATGGCTCTGGCCGCGGAGATCCACAAAGACGATATCGATCCGATTGATCAGCGCAAAGGCGCGGTGACGAAGGACAAGGTCGATGGCGCGGTGGAGCGGGAATACGCCGTGATCAACAGCACTAGTAAGCGATTGTTGCCCGCTGCTCCGGATCGGCCGAGCGCTACGCAGTTTGCGGATTACCTGCAAAGACGCGGGCTTTTTACCGTTCGCGCTTAACTTCCCCAATCTGCAGCCAGCAACCTTATTTTGTAAGCTTCTGATAAATCTTTGTCGCCCCCAGCAACCATACCGGCAAGTGCTGCGATCAAGATGAAGTTAGCCTCGCTGAATGGTTGGCAGAGCGGCACAATTTCATTTTTAAGTTGGCCTGCGATGCCTTCCGCGACCGTGCCAGACAGGACCAGTTCTATGGTGTCTCTAGCGCGTAGCTTGAGCATTAACTTCTCGGGCTGGTCGGTAAGTGTCGCATCGTATAGCGCTACGCCTGCTTCTTGCAGCGCGACACGCCTCTCCTCGTTTGTCATGATTACTCCAAGGTGCTTGAATGGCTTTCTACGAAGAAATGGCCACGATGGCTCTCGACCTTATCACTGAGTTCGGCCAGCCCGTCACCATCCGCGACGTTACGAAGGGTGGCTATGACCCGAGCAAGGGCGCCACTGCACCGGATACCGTCACCGAGCGTACCGCCCAAGGCATCATGCTCGACTTCACTGGCGATGAGTTCCAGACCAATACCCTGATCAAGGTCGGTGACAAGAAGCTGAAGCTCGCAGCAAAGGGACTGACTCAGCCGCCGACACTGCTGAGCAAGGTCATCGTTCAGGGTCGCACCTGGTCAATAATTCCGCCGTTGAAAGAGATCAACCCGGCGGGGACGCCTTTGCTCTATGAATTGCAGGTGCGGGCATGAGTAGGTACGCAGGCCTCAATGGCAGTTTCGCTGAGCAGATCGCCCAATTCGCCGAAGGCGCACGCCAGGCGATGGACGTTAGTTTCCGAGAGATCATCATCGAGCTGGGCGGCTCTCTGATTCGAATGTCTCCAGTCGGAAACCAAGAGCTTTGGGCTAGTAACGTGGCTTTCCGAGCCAAGAATACCCGTGCAGCCGACGACTACGACTTTAAGGTGTCCGTCCGTAACACCGTCATCAACCTGACCGACTCTAATTTCACTAAGTCAGGAAACCTGCGCAAGGGTGTTAAATATGCCAAGCCCTTGACGAAGACCGAGCGAGACCAGAACTACAACGTCAATGGACTGGTCGCCGGAAAGGATTATGTCGGCGGTCGCTTTCGCGGCAACTGGCAATTTTCTATCGAGGCTCCTGCAGACGGGACGCTCGATATCGTCGACCCGAGTGGAAGCATGTCTCTGGCCCTACTGAGGGGGCAGGTCGCTTCGCTCACTGCGGGCCAAACAGCCTACATCGTGAACAATCTGCCTTATGCCATTCCGCTGGAGTACGGCCATAGCAGTCAGGCCCCATCAGGCATGGTCCGCGTGACGGTTGCCCGCTTTCAACAGATCGTGGCCGAAGCCATCAGGAACAACCAGGTATGAGCCATAAGATAATCAGGTCTCTGTTGGAAACGCGCCTTGCTGCGTGGGCTGCCGAGCGCGAACTTCGAGTTGCATACCAGGGCGTGAACTTCACCCCCGCATCCGATGAGACCTACCTGAGCGCCTTCATGCTCCCGGCTGGGACCGGCACTAACACGCTGTCAGGCGATCACCGGGTTTACACCGGCGTATTCCAGATCAACGTGGTAACGCCAGTCGGTAACGGAAGCGGCGACGCAGAGGGCCTGGTCGATGAGCTGGCCGATCTGTTCCCGGCTTTCCTCAGGCTCAAGCGTGACGACTTCGAGGTAATGGTGCTGACGCCGGTCGAGCCTGGCCCGCCAATCACTGGCGACACGACTCTGACCGTCTCTGCCTCGTTCCAGTATCGATCTGACACCAATTGAATTAGGAGACACCAATGCAAAGTGCCAACTATGTGCCGGGCGTTTCCGGCTGGAAGATGCATAAAGAGGGACGACTGGAAGTGGAGGGCGCTATTCGCGTCGTCTTGGGGCAGCCTGCCGCTGACAAGCCAGAACCGAAACCATTGATTGTCATCAATGGCGAGCCTTACATCGACTCGCAGTTCCTTGTGTCGGCAGACAAGGTCGCCGTCAATGAGCGGAGCGCCCCAAGCACATTCAGTGATTAACCCGCCCATTGGGCAAACCAAGACCCGCCATTGAGTGGGTTTTTTCATTTCTGAAAAGAGGAAACACCAATGGCGTTCAAGCTCCCCAACGGCGCGATCATGGAAATCGCTTCGGTATTCAGCGCAGCAGTGCTGGCCACTGCCATCAGCAACGCAGCGCCCGCTGTGGTTCAGGCGGCTGGCCATGACCTGGAAGATGGCGACATCATCGTCGTGACCTCCGGCTGGACTCGTCTGAATGATCGTGTGGCGCGCGTTGACGCTGCGCTGGCTGACTCGTTCGCTCTGGAAGGCATCGACACCACCAAGACCAATGTCTACACGGCAGGTGCCGGTGTTGGCTCGGTTCGCACCGTCAGTGCCTGGGCACAGATTGCTCAGATTACCGAAGTGGCCACCAGCGGCGGCGACCAGCAGTTCACCACCTTCGGCTTCCTTGAAGATGATGACGACCGTCAGCTGCCAACCACCAAGTCGCCGATCAGCATGACCATCACCGTCGCGGATGACCCGCTGCTGCCGTATGTGCCGATCTGCGAAGCAGCAGACGAGGACAAGGAATCTCGCGTGGTCCGGCTGAAGCTGCCGAATGGCTCCGAGATCTACTACAACGCGTATGTGTCGATCACTTCGACGCCTTCGCTGTCCCGCAACAACATCATGACCCGTACCATCACTCTGTCGCTAGCCTCGCGCCCGACTCGTTATCAGGCGGCGGCGTAATCCATGGCGAAGATCAAGATCGCTCAGACCCCGACCTTCACGGCGAAGGTCGGTATCCCTCGCGTGGGTGGCGAACCTGTGGAGGTCGAGTTCACTTTCGCTTATCTGAATCGCCTAGAGTTGTCGGCTCTGTTCGACAAGTGGAATCAGGCTCGGGACGCTCATGCCGCTAAGGTCAAGGAGGAGGGCATGTCGTGGCAGGAGGCAACGGCCTCCGAGATCGCATTGCAGGTTTCTCAAATCAAGGAAATCGTCACTGGTTGGGCTTTCGACGACAAGTTCGACGATGAGTCCGTTACTGCTCTGGTCACCACTTGCGTCGGCGCGCCTCAGGCAGTGCTGGAAGCCTATCAGGGCTCATACAACCCGGCCCGACTGGGAAACTGACGCAGGCGGCCCGGGCACTTTATGAGCCTGGGCCGTCCGACGCAGACCTCGCAGCTTTCGGCATGACCAAGGCTGACATCCCCGAGGTTGAATTCGAGGTATGGCCGGACATTTGGCCTTCCTTCCTCCTCTTCGAAGCAATGTCCACGCAATGGCGCGTTGGTATGGGCGGGCCTATCGGTCTGGACTACACCGCAATCCCCGCAGTAGCACAACTGCTGGGCATGAAGAAAACCGACACCACTAAAGCATTCCAGGACATTCGTGTCATGGAGGCTGAAGCCATGCTCGTTATGAGCGAATCGAAGTAACGGAGCGCGCATGACAACCATTGCTGAACTCGGCATCAGGGTTGATTCGACCGATGCCGCGCAGGCGAGCTCTGACCTCGAAAAGCTCACGGTGGCAGGCGGCAGGGCAGAGAAGGCTGCTGAAGGAGTGGCGAAGGGGGCAGACAAAGCATCTGCCGCCATTCACAAGCAGCGGGACGAACTCAACGACCTCCTGGGCGAGATCGACCCAACGGTAAAAGCGCTGGGCCGCCTGGATGAGCTGGAGACAAAGCTCGCCAAGCACAAAGGCGTCGGGCTGGATGCTGCAACGTTCAGCGAATACCAGGCAAAGATCGATCAGACCCGCGCGAACCTCGGCCGTTTTGATGACGGCCTAACCCGCACCGGCAACACCGCCAAGCAAACCGCCGCTGCTCTACGCGGCGTCCCGGCGCAGTTCACTGATATCGCGGTATCGCTGCAAGGTGGCCAGGCTCCGCTGACTGTGTTCCTGCAGCAGGGCGGACAGCTAAAGGACATGTTCGGCGGCGCTGTACCGGCTGCAAAAGCCTTGGGAGGCTACGTCCTCGGCTTGGTCAACCCGTTCACTGTCGCTGCGGCCGCGATGGGCGTGTTGGCGCTGGCTTACTACCAGGGCAGCGAAGAGCAGGATAAATTCCGCGATGCGCTGGTCACGACTGGCAATTCGGCCGGCACGACTACCTCATCGCTGGCAGGTATGGCGAAGCAGGTCAGTGCTACGGTGGGTACCACAGGTGCTGCTGCCGCAGTTCTCGCGCAGTTGGCCGGTACCGGAAAGATTGTCAGCAGTAACTTCGAAGAAATCGCTATTGCTGCATTGGCTTTCGAAAAGGCTACTGGAAAGGCGGCATCGGAAACGGTCGCAGAGTTCGCCAAGCTGGCAGACGATCCGGTCAAAGCCGTCGTTGCGTTGAATGACAAGTACAATTTTCTCACCGCGGCGGTATTCACTCAGATCCGCGCGCTGCAGGAGCAGGGCGATACCTTGGGCGCTCAGCAGGTTGCGGAGGGTGCCTATGCTGATGCCTTGGTTGAGCGAGCCGGGACCATCACCAACAACTTGGGCGCGGTCGAGTCCGCGTGGGCTGCTGTAAAGAGCGGCGCAAAAGGTGCCTGGGACGCAATCCTCGACATAGGTCGAGAAGACACGTTCGACGAGAAGTTCGACAAGCTGGCTGACCGTCTGGCCACGCTTCGGAACGCTCAAAGCAATCCGCTCATCTTGGGAGATAACCCTGACCTCGGCATGCTTGGGCGTGGCGAATCAGGTGCTCAGAGCGATGTAACTGCGCTGCTGCAGAAGGAAGTCGACGACCAGGCCAAGGCCCGACAGCAGATGTTCGATGCACTGAACATCCGTGAGGGGACGAAGGCCTATGAATCGCTACAGAAGAATCTCGACTCGACTGCTTCCAAGTCCACGAAGCTGACAAAGGCGCTCCAGGACAACCAGCGAGAAATTGCCCAGGCGCGCAAGGCTGGCTTCCAGATAACAAACGAGCAGGAAGCGGCGCTGGAAAAGCAGACCCGCGACAAATTCAAGGAAACCAAGAAGGGCGGTAGCAAGGCTGTAGACCTGACCGGCTTCAATGATGCGCAGAATCAGCTCAAGGCAGTTTCCAGCTATTACCAAAACATTCAGAAGGAACTGGACTCAGCCCAAAAGGCTGGGCTGGTGTCGGCTGAGTCGTACAGCAAACAGCGCGTCGCTCTGGTTGAGCAGGAGCGGGTAGAGGTTGCGGCGGCATACGAGGCTGAGATTACAGCTCTTGAGGCCGTCCGGGCGAAGTCCACTACATCCGCTGCTCAACGCATCCAGATCGACCAGAAGATCGCTGATGCGCGCACCAGTATGGTCAAGGCTCAGCAGGATGCTGAAACCCAGCTTGAAGTACTCGCCAATGCCGAAACCGCCCGGATCGAGAAGCAAAAGCTCGCAATCAGCAGCTACACCGACGCACTCAACCAGCAAAACGCCGCCTTGCAACGTGCAGGGCAACGGGCCGCGAATGGCGTCGGGCAGGGTGATCGTCAAGCATCTTTGACCGGTTCGCTAAACGGCATCGAGGACCGAGCCAACCAGCAACGGCTGGACCTGGCCCGTGACAAGGCCGACAAGTCGCGCAACATGAGCGCCGAGGAATACCAGGCCAAGCTGGACGCGATCAACCGCAGCGAGAAGGATCTTGCCGAGACCACGCTCAGCAACTATGAGCAGATGTCGGCGGCTCAGGGCGATTGGCGAAACGGTGCAACATCTGCGTTCGGTAACTATCTGGAGTCGGCGCGAGATGTGGCCGGGCAGACAAGAAGCCTGTTCAGCAGTGCCTTCACAGGTATGGAAGACGCGATCGTTAACTTCGCCATTACCGGTAAGTCATCGTTTTCTGACCTCACCAAATCTATCTTGGCCGACATGGCCCGGATTGCTACGCGGCAGGCCAGCTCTGCACTGCTGAGCTCGCTTGTCGGTGCCGGTACCAGCTATCTCACAGGCAGCAGCTCCCCTGCATCCGCAGGCTCAACCTCAGCAGGCTACAGCGATGCCGCACTCAGCGGCTGGTCCGGTGTTCAGCAGGCTAAAGGCGGTGCATGGAGCAGTGGCGTGCAAATGTTCGCCAACGGCGGTGCGTTCACCAACAGCGTGGTCAGCAAGCCGACAGCCTTCGGGATGTCTGGCGGGCAGACAGGCCTGATGGGTGAGGCTGGGCCAGAGGCGATCATGCCGCTGACACGTACTGCGGGTGGCAAGTTGGGCGTGATGTCAGTAGGCGGAGGGGTTGGCGGTACCCAGATCAACGTTGAGGTTCATATCGACGGCGATGGGAACGCAACATCATCGTCTGACGCGCCTGGCTATGAGCTGTTCGGCAAAGAGTTAGCGACGTTTGTTGAGCAGAAGTACCAGCAGTTGCGAAACGTCGATATGCGCCAAGGCGGCGTGATCAGCAATGCAATTAAGGGGCGCTGATGGCAATCGAACGATTTACTTGGGCTACAGAGAAGGGCGCGGATGGCGATGTCACCCAGCGCGTCCGGACTAAGCAGTTCGGCGACGGGTATGCGCAGTCGGTTGAGGATGGAATCAACAACCAGTCCGAGTCTTGGCCGGTCGTTTTCACCGGCATGAAGGCTCGGATATTGGAGATCAGGAAATTCCTTGATCGCCACAAGGGTGCAAAGGGATTCCTCTGGACGCCGCCTCTCGGCGCGCTGGGCCTCTACAAATGCACTGGCTATAAGCCTGTGCACCGAGGCGGCCAGGTCTACGCCATCACCGCCACCTTTGAACAAACCTTCCACCCCTGAGTAAACCGCCCATGGCACTGATCACGGACATCCAGAAGCTGGAGCCCGGTGGCGAAATTCGCCTGTTTGAAATAGATGGGACTGAGTACGGCGCGGATTACCTGCGGTTTCATGGACACGCGATTCCGCACACGCCCGAAGAGCTGCTGGCCTATGAGAAATCGGACGAGGATCTGCCAGCCAAGTCCATATGGTGGCAGGGCGAGGAATACGCCGCATGGCCGGTCCAGATCGACGGGATTTCTTCCAGTAGTGATGGTACGGCGGCGCGGCCGACATTCGCTGCGGGAAACATCAATGGTCGCGTCACGGCGCTGTGTCTGGCCTTCGACGACCTGCTCAAGTTCAAGTTGACTGTGCGCGAGACGCTTGCGCAGTACCTGGACGCCGCCAATTTCCCCGACGGCAACCCGACTGCTGATCCGACTCAGGAGGCGCTGGAAATCTGGTACATCGACCAGAAAACCAGCGAGGACGGCGAGGCCGTGACCTGGGAGCTTTCGTCTCCCGGCGAGATCGACAGTCATGGACTTCCGGGGCGACAGATGACGACGTTTTGCCACTGGGCAATGACGAATGGGTATCGAGGCCCCGACTGTGGATACACCGGCCAGGCCATGTTTGACGACGAAGACAACCCCACTGACGACCCCTCGAAGGACGAGTGCAAAGGGTGTCTGTCGTCCTGCAAGTTACGCTTCGGCGAGAACAACGAGCTTTCATTCGGCGGCTTCCCGGCCGTATCACTCATCGCGCGGAGTTAACCATGTTTAAGTACATCCTTGAAGCGGTGCGGGCGCACGCTGCGGTCGAGTATCCGAAAGAATGCTGCGGTCTGTTGTTGTCGGTTGGCCGAAAGCAGCAGTACTTCCCCTGTGCGAACACTTCAACTGATCCCACTGAAGAGTTCCGGATTGATCCTGAGGATTACGCCCGGGCAGAAGAAGTCGGTGATGTGATCGGCATCGTGCACTCGCATCCAGATGCAACCAGCCGGCCTTCACCACGCGACCTGGCGATGTGTGAAGCGACAAAGTTGCCCTGGCACATCCTAAGCTGGCCGGAAGGCGACCTGCGAACGATTGTGCCGACCGGCAACACGCCGCTGCTTAAGCGACCATTCGTTCACGGTGCATGGGATTGCTGGCAGGTCTGCGCTGACTGGTACAAGCGCGAATGGGGGCTGGAGTTCGAGGCCTTCAAGCGAGCTGATGGCTGGTGGGAGAGCAAAGACAGCGTCAGCCTGTATGAGGCCAACTATGAGGCTGCCGGTTTCTACCGCGTCGATACTCCTCAGCGTGGCGACATGATCGTCATGCAGGTTGGCCGGACAGAGCACCCGAACCATGCGGGGATTTTTCTCGGCACCGATCCGGCAATGTCAGGCGAAGATTCGGCAACGTTCGGGCCGGGGCCTTTCCTGCTGCACCACCTATACGGGCGTCCAAGCGAGATCATCGTATTCGGCGGGCCTTGGCTTGACAGAACGCGCCTGATCCTCAGGCATAAACATGCATGAGCACCGCTTTCAAACGAGCGGGCAGCGACATAGTAGATATGATTGAGTACTGGGTGGTGTATATAATCCAAAAATACCTATAGCATTCCATCGAAACCCTGTCGCCTCAAACCCATGGAAGGAAATACTCAATGACCGCGTATTCTGGCTCAAAAAAATTTTCACTACCCGAGAAGCTAGGTATAGCTGCAGATCTAACTTTAGGGGTCTCTGATACATTAGGCTACATCGCTGATTGTTTGCTTGTACATGATGAGGTGGTTATTCCACTTGACGCAAGCTCGCTAAGCGTACTAGAAGACACTTTCGGGTCGAACCAGTTGGTTGCCTTGATTAATAGTGGGCGGATTAAATTTTGTGCTAGCTATTCGATTAAGTACGCAAATAAAAATACTCCTCAGAGTTTTGATCGTGGTGTTTTTCTTGAAAGTGTGAGATGTGATCAAGTTTTTCCAAGTGGGTTTGATAGAGGGGCTTTGTTTGGAGCGATTGATAATGCATTTATCGATCCTTTAAATCCGGATTACTCAAATTGGCTATCTGCAAAAGATCAGGTTGAAGAATCTTTCGATTATTTTGCTAAGAATGAGAAATATAGGCACTTTTATCCCGCTGCCCAACCACGCTTTCACCGTGCAGGTGCTATTTTGGGTGTCGCTAGAATGAACGATTTAATTGCTGTGAATATTCCGGCCATGGAGATGGATTCAGAACTTCCTACGCTGCTTGAATTATGTTTTCCTACGCTCAAAAAAAATGTCCTCAATGAAGACGCATTTTATCTAAATGCACAGAAGGTAATCGAGGATCTCCACAAAATAGAAGGTTTGCCATCTTTTGAAAAGCTAAGCAGTAAACCTATTCATCGAACTGACGATGAAATTAAACTTATCGTGAAAGCTGTATTGAGCGATGAATCTGAGGATTTGCGGCGTTGGCTCTCGACAAACCTAACTGCCGATCTCGATGTTCGCTCTGCCTACGATAAATCTGAAAAGTTGCTTCCCTCTAAGCGCTCGTGGACGAACTGGCTCAGGTTCGGCGCTTCTACCGGATTTGGCACCGCCATCGGAACTATGATAGCTGACCCATTTGTAGGTTTGGCGGCGGGGACGGCTATCGGTGCTGCAGATTTACTCTTCGGTGAAAAGGCTGCGTCCGTTGCTTTAGATTCTTACCATCCCAAAATCTGGCTCTCTCATATTCAACGCCATAATATTGTTGAGAGAAGCCTGGAGTGACTTTTTTGCTTACTTGGCGGGGGAAGTTAGTTTTTTCTGAAGCAGGGGATTGATATGCGAATTTTGATTGGGGCGCTGGCTGTGGCGCTGTTGGCGGGGTGCGCATCCTCGGCGATATCGGTGAGAGAGGCTAAGCCAGTCCCGTCGGACGAGTTATATGCCTTCCAAACTAAACCGTCCGGTGACAGCGGAAGGATAACCGTAGTGCGGGACTCTGGTGCGGTTGGCTCTGGTTGCGACATCGTTGTGTATGTCGACGGGCGCAGAGCCGCAAAAATTGGCACAGGTCAGCGCGCTACCTTCTACCTTCCTCCTGGATCGCCAAATCTCGGTGCGGGCCTGGCAGGATCTGGACTTTGTGCAGGCGCTGCAATTCGCACCATCGCGGCGACTGTGCAGCCTGGCAAAGAGAGTCTTTACCGAATCAGCGGCGATATGGCTGGCTTCTATATTGGGCCATACGTCGACTACAACTGACATCCAAACATCTTAAGCCGCCTCAGGGCGGTTTTTTACGCCTGGAGAAAAGCATGCAAGCCTCAGCTATAAACTACCAACCGATGACAACGATTCGACTGCACGGGCAGCTCCGGCAATTCGGGAAAACCTTCAGGCTTGCGGTTAATTCTCCAGCCGAGGCGATCAAAGCTCTGTGCGTGCAAATCCCTGGATTCGAGCGTTTTCTGTCTAACGCGAAATCACGCGGACTTGAATTCGCTGTGTTTCGCGATAAGCGCAACATTGGTGAGAAAGAGCTCAAGTACAACGGCGCTGGCGAAATCCGCGTTGCCCCTGTGGTGGTGGGCAGCAAGCGCGGCGGCATTCTTCAGACGATTGTCGGGGCTATTTTGATCGTCGCAGGTGTTATCTTCTCGGCTACTCCTTTTGGCGCGCCGCTCATAGGTGCAGGTATCGGCCTGGTCGCTGGCGGCGTAATCCAGATGCTCAGCCCGCAAGCCGGAGGCCTGAAGACCAGCGCCGCGCCAGAGAACACGCCCGGCTACGCGTTCGGCAGCGCGAAAAACACGACCGCATCCGGTAATCCTGTCCCGCTGTGTATTGGTGAGCGTCGATGGGGCGGCGCAATCATCAGCGCCGCGATCTACGCCGAAGATCAGATGTAAGCCCAAATCGAAACACCGTAGCCGCCCTTGAGGCGGTTTTTTATTGCCTGGAGAAAAGCATGGGCGCAGCAGAAAAGATCGATATCTACGGCGCGAAGGGCGGCGAAGACAAGCCTAAAACGCCAACGGAAGCGCCGGATAGCCTTCGCTCAATTGCTATCGCCAAGATGCTGATTGGAGTCGGGGAGGGTGAGTTCGAAGGCGTTCCCACTGCTCGTGACATCTACCTCGACAACACGCCGCTGCAAGACCCTCAAGGCAACATGAACTTCCCGAATGTGAAGTGGGAGTGGCGCAGCGGCGCTGTAGATCAGACATACATCCAGGGCATTCCATCGGTTGAGAACGAAACATCGATCGGTACTGAGCTGCGCAGCGGGACCCCATGGGTTCGTTCGATCACGAATACCCAGCTTTCGGCTGTGCGGATTCGCTTCGCGTGGCCAGCGCTTCAATCGGTGGATGCGAACAGCAACATCAAAGGGTACCGCATTGAATACAGGGTTGAGCTGGCAACTGATGGCGGCGCTTATCAGCAAGTTCTGAATGAGGCTGTAGATGGCAAGACGACGAGCACCTATGAGCGCACCAGGCGTATTGACCTGCCCAAGGCGACCTCCGGCTGGCTGATGCGAGTCACTCGGCTAACTGTTAATCAGAACAACAATAAAATCTCCGACACCATGCAGATCGCGGGCTTCACCGAAGTCATCGACGCGAAGATACGCTACCCAAATACCGCGTTGCTCTACATCGAGTTCTCGGCTGAGCAGTTTCGCAGCATTCCCGCCGTCACCGTGGGGTGCAAGTCCCGAAAGTGGCCTGTTCCAAGCAACTACGACCCAGAAACTCGGACCTATACAGGCATCTGGGATGGCACCTTCAAGGAGGCGTACACAAACAACCCTTCTTGGGTGACGCGCGGGATCACCATTAATGATCGCTTCGGCCTTGGTCGCCGTATCAAGTCGTGGATGGTCGATAAGTGGGAGCTGTACCGCATTTCCCAGTATTGCGACCAACTGGTGCCAGACGGCAAGGGCGGTATGGAGCCGCGGTTCATCTGCGACTTGAACCTGCAGAGCAAGGCTGATGCTTGGTCGCTGCTCCGCGACATCTCGGCAATCTACCGGGGCATGACCTACTGGGCCCAAGGCCAGGTCTTCACCCTGTCAGATATGCCTCGCGCTACTGACTTCGACTTTGCCTACACCAGGGCGAACGTCATTGACGGTAAGTTCACCTATTCCAGCGCCTCTGAGCGTACTCGCTACACCCGGGCGCTGATCAGCTACGACAATCCGCTGAATAACTACGACACTGATGTAACGGCTGTCACTGACCCGAAGCTTCAGCGTCGTTATGGCGACAACCCGCTGGAAGTCAGCGCGATTGGCTGTACTCGTGAGTCAGAAGCGCAGCGCCGCGGTAAGTGGGCGCTGCTTACCAACTCCAAAGATCGCGCTGTCGTCTTCAGGGTTGGGCTCGATGGTCGGATTCCGCTGCCTGGCTATGTGATCCCGATTGCAGATGAACTGCTCGCCGGGCGGGCCGTTGGCGGGCGTATCTCAGCCGTAAACGGTCGAGTGATTACCCTTGATCGTGACACTCAGGCCAAAACCGGCGACAGGCTGATCCTCAACTTGCCTGACGGTAAATGTGAGGGGCGGACCGTTCAGCTCGTGAGCGGTCGTCAGGTCACTGTCACCACGGCCTATTCGGTTCAGCCTGAGCGTGAACTGGTCTGGGCGCTGGATGCGGATGATTTGGCTATCCCGCTGTACCGGGTGGTCAGCGTGGCCCGGCCGGAAGCTGGCGTGTTTGAAATCTCGGCCGTTCAATACGACCCGAGCAAGTTCGCGCACATCGATACCGGGGCGCGCCTTGAAGAGCGCCCAATCAGCGTTATCCCGATCACGGTCGTTCCGGCACCGGCCAGCGTAGCGCTGACAGCAACCTCTTCGATTGTGCAGGGGCTTTCAGTAGCCACCATGACAATCAGTTGGCCTGCCGTGAACGGCGCAGTCAGCTACGACGTGGAATGGCGCAAAGACAGCGGCAACTGGATCAAGCTTCTTCGCACCGGCACGACCAGCGTAGACGTAGTGGGGATATACGCTGGGGATTACGTTGCACGCGTCCGCGCGGTGAGCGCCTTCGATATCTCGTCGATCTGGCGCAACTCGATGTTGACCCCACTGACTGGCAAGCAAGGTCTTCCGCCGGCCGTTTCGTATCTGACGGCGACGCCTTTGCTCTTCGGTATCTACCTGAAGTGGGGCTTTCCCGCTGGTGCTGAGGACACTCAGCGCACCGAGATCTGGCACGGGCCTACAACCAGCCTTGAGGCGGCGACCAAGCTGACGGACCTGTCATACCCGCAGAGCGATTTCTCAATGCTGGGCCTGCGTGCTGGCGTGACGTTCTTCTTCTGGGCGCGCCTGGTGGACCGGATCGGCAACATCGGCCCTTGGTATCCATTGGGCATCGGCGTGATGGGGCAGACCAGTTCTGAGGCCGCTCCGATACTAGAGCTCATCGCCGGGCAGATTGGCGAAACCGAACTCGGCAAAGAAATCCTGGACAAAATCAACCTGATCGAAGGCCTGCAGGATCAGATTGATGCCTTGGACGGGCTGAAAGCGTATGTGCCAAGTGAGACCTACGTCAAAGGCCAGATGGTCGTAGTTGATGGCCGCATCTACCAAGCCGAACAGGCCGTACCGGTCGACACGCCGCCGCCTAACCTCGATTACTGGACCGACGTCGGCGACCTACTGGAAACCGCGAATGGCTTCGCCCAGCAGATCGAGCTGAACACTACGTCCATCCAGGAGATTAACGGGGTGCTCACCTCGCAGGCCACAAGCCTGCAAGCTCTGCGCGCTGCCAGTCGTGACGATGACGGCGAAGGCGACATGATCGATGCCCTGCGAGGCTGGAATGCAACAGCCAGCTTTGCAGAAGAGGTAAAGGTCAGGACGACACAGAACAGCGCTCTTGCCCAGCGGCAGACCGAGTTGAGCGCCGAGGTTGACGAGAACTCAGCAAATCTCACCGAGCTTGTCCAGACGGTAGCGACTGACAAGGAAGCCACTGCTCTTGCACTTCAGCAGCTCAGTGTTGAGGTGGATGAAAACTCGGCGGCTATTCAAACCCAGTCAAAAGTCATCGCAGATGTGGACGGCAAGGTCAGCACCTCTTGGTCGGTGAAGATGCAAGTCACGTCCAATGGGCAATACGTCGCGGCGGGTGTCGGGCTCGGTATTGAGAACGGCCCGGCCGGTCTTCAGAGCCAGTTCCTGGTGTCGGCTGATCGGTTCGCTATCGTTAACACGATTGCGGGCGGGGCCTTGTCAGTTCCATTCGCGGTGCAAGGCGGTCAGGTGTTTCTAAGGTCGGCCTTTCTCCAGGACGGCACGATCACCAACGCCAAGATCGGCAGCTATATCAGCTCAACGAACTATATCGCCGGTCAACAAGGCTGGATCCTAAACAAGAACGGCACACTTGAAATCAATGGCGTCGTCGCGGGTGGCGGAAGGCTGGTTATCACCAATCGCTCGGTGCGCGTGTACGACCTCAACGGAGTCAAGCGGGTCCAGCTGGGAGATCTCACTGAATGAGTTTCGGAATGAGGGTATGGGGCGGCGATGGTACGCCCCAGCTGGATGAGAACTCTTTCACCATCCGGGTCGTTCTATCAACGCTTGTTACCTTCTCAGGTGGGAAGTCCAGTCAGGACTTTTCCGTTCCGGGAGTGGACGCGTCGAACGGGGTCGCTTTTGTCATTCCTAACGGGCCGTACAACGACAGGGACCGACAGTTCGAAACTGAGCTTTTGAGCGGGGTGGCCAGAGTCTACAACCACACGCGAACCTACGAAGCCAGCCTTATTGCGGCCGGCACCATGAGGCTAATCGTTATGAGGTTCAAGTAATGACGTATGGCTTGCAGTTCGTGAACAGTAACAATGTCGTAACGCTCGACTCTGAATATGCCCGACTTATGGTCATCTCTTCGGGCCGATTCAGTCCAACAGAAGAGAGCGGCTTTGGGTCTACCACTTACTTTGCAAGGCCCGTGACGTCTCAGGAGCCGCCTTTAGTATTCGTCAGGCCCGATACAGTTAACAGGGTTGCCGGGCTGTGTCTCATGCGCGTGATTGGTGGTCCGGGAAACTGGACAGGCTTCTACGTCAGAGCTTATGACAATAAGACAGCTCAGCCTAATGGCCGATATTTCGTGGCCGCTTTCGGGGCCCAGGCAGTCGCGGACTTCGGCATGAGGTTATGGGACGGAGCGTCGAGTCTACTGTTCGATTCGGGCACACCGAACGCAATCTTCACTCGCTCATTTCAGAGTTGGAATTATGAAAGATACGATACGTCCGACCAAGGATTTACGCGGATTTACTACAGCGTTCCGTTCAACTTCCCAGAAGACGAGTACCTACTAATAAATTCCTTTGGCATGGGCATGAATTCGGGAAGCGCAATTACACGAGGATTGTATTGCTGGTGGGATTTCCCGCGTTCGAAGCTCTACGCAATAACCTCTGCACCCGCTAATCCGACTGCATTCTTCCTTCCCGCGCTGTTCGCTAAAACGAACTCCTGACGCAACCATATTAAAATGGGTATTCGATATGTCCTGGTACAGAGCGGGCACGGTTTCCGTTGCCCAAAATTCGACAACCGTTACAGGTGCTGCGACCGCATTCGCTGCCAATAGCCGTGTAGGTGACGGGTTCGTGGGGCCCGATGGTCGCGAGTATGAAGTCACCAACATCGCCAGTGATCGGGTACTGTCGATTCTTCCGGCTTACAAGGGTGAGACTGTTGCGGGTGGCACTTACGCCGTAATCCCGATTCAGGGCTACAACAAAGCGACGGCTGATGCGCTGCGCAAGGTGTCCGAGTCGTTCGTAGATGTCACTTCGAGCGTAGAGGCTGCGGCCCAGTCTGCCGCAGCCGCCAACGAGGAC
The DNA here is from genome assembly GCF_002699985.1 of Pseudomonas sp. ICMP 561. Classification (GTDB taxonomy): domain Bacteria; phylum Pseudomonadota; class Gammaproteobacteria; order Pseudomonadales; family Pseudomonadaceae; genus Aquipseudomonas; species Aquipseudomonas quasicaspiana. The sequence goes on from NZ_LKBT01000012.1 coordinate 468,706, forward strand.
CGCCTTGCTGTTGATCTGGCCGCCGATAAGGTAGCGGCGAACCTCGAGTCTGCAGAGCTTGCCGCGCAGACCGCTGGCCAGCATGAGACCAACGCCGCGAATAGTGCGAGTGCTGCAAATCAATCAGCCTCAGCGGCTGGGCAGTCCGAGGCACAGGCGAATCAGTACCGGCAGGCAGCGGCAGCGAGCGCGGCGGCAGCAGCAGCTTCTGAGGGTAATGTTTCCAACAAAGTTAACGTATCTGATATTCAGGACTTACTTACAAGCACTGCTATTAATAAGCCTCTCAGTGCAAATCAAGGGCGCGTGTTAGCCAATCAAATAATCCCCGTCGAGAGAGGAGGGACCGGATCCACAACATCCGCCAGCGCTAGGACAGCGCTCGGCCTAAAATCGGCATCAACAGCGGATATCGTTGGTGTTGTGGCAGACGGTGCAATTATTGAATCTGCCTCGAATTCCAATGGATACTTCGTGAAATACGCTGATGGAACATTGCTTTGTTCTTACAAGGCGGATGGCGTTTCCCAAGCAATAACCGCAAGTACGGGCTCAATTTTTCAAGCGGGGGCAGAATTAACATGGACATACCCAGTAGCTTTCATCGCTCCCCCTATAGTGAACGGTAATGCAAGCCGGAACGACGGCACGGTCATTATTGGATGCTTCATCCGCGCGGTGAGCGCCACTGCAACCTTGTGGCGTCTATGGTCGAGCACTGCCTTCTCAGCGGGCAACGTTAAGGATGTCCTCTTCACTGCGGTAGGCCGATGGAAGGCCTAAAAATAGGTGAGTGTAATGAAAATTATTTTATCGCCTGTACGGCGAGAAGAGACGATCTCGGTTGTAAAGCGAGGTGACGTGCTTTTTGTAAATGGGGAAGAGTTCGATTTCTCTCCAGTGGGCGAGGGCGATACTTTACCCCGGAGCGCAATTGACTCAATTTGGTTCGGTGGGCCAGTAGACCGAGTCGACGGGGAGCTTACCCTGACTATGATTTTACCACTGCCTGGCAACTTCAGCCCTGAACAGGCGTTCCCTACGCCCCTCCTGAACGTACCGGATGGAGATGTTTGGCTTCCTCAGCCTTTGGCCTTAACCGCCAGCGAAGACAAGGAAAGCACCGATGAGCAACATTGACTGGACTCAGATGATTACCAAGGAGATGAAGGAAAAGATCGCAGCGGCTTTGCGTTTGGCGGAGGCCAAGGCCGATCTCGCTTCACGGAACGGAGCAGCGGCTGCTCAGATAGTGCGAATTCAGGATCGAGTTGAAACACTTGGCTACGGGATCGAAAGTGGAGAGGCAACAGGGGAAGACGAAGCCGAGCTTGCTGCTTTAACGATCAGCCTCAAAGCGTGGAAGGCCTACAAGTTCGCGCTGGGCAAGGTGGCCGTTCAGCCAACCTGGCCGCTTGCACCTGTTTGGCCAGCAGCTCCAGCCATTCCAGACATTGCCGCCGATCCATCCGCGATAGCTCCTGAAGCCGTCTAACCGTAAGAGCAGTACCCGCAACCCGCCATCGAGCGGGTATTTTTTTGCCTGGAGAAAAGCATGACCGTATCCGAAAAAGACCGCGACATCCTTGCGCGCACGTTGTGGGGGGAGGCGCGCGGCGAAGGCCTTCCCGGCCAGATCGCCGTGGCGTGGACTATTCGCAACCGCGTCGAAATGGACCTCAACAATGACGGCAAGCCGGATTGGTGGGGTGAAGGGTATAGCGGTGTGTGCCTGAAGCCTTACCAGTTCAGTTGCTGGAACAAAAACGACCCGAACTACCCGTTCCTGTCCGGAGCGAAACAGATCCCTTTCCGCGAACTGGCTCAAGCGCGTATCGCTGCTGACCTGGTGATCGACGGCAAGCAGCCTGATCCAACTAGCGGCGCGACTCACTACTACGCGACCACGATGCCCAAGGCCCCTGCATGGGTCGCGAAAGCCAAGCAGACGCTGAAGCTAGGTCATCACATCTTCTTCAAGGATGTGCCATGAGCCCAGCCACTCAGCTGTACCTGAGGCTGGGCGGCACTCTCATTGTCTTGCTGATCATCGCCGGATCGCTTTACGGAGCGTATAGCCACGGCGTGCACGTCTCTGGCCTGGCATGGCAGGCGAAATGGGAAAAGCAGTTCGGCACCCAGGCGCAGGCCGTAGCAACGACAACCAATGATTACCGAACCGAAGAACAGCGTCGCCAGAAAGCGGCCAACCAGGTGGCTAACGATGCGAGACAAGAACAGACCGCTGCGCTTACTGATGCTGCTATCGCTGACACTGCTGGCGACCGGCTGCGCGTCGAAGCCGGAAAGCTGGCCGCCACCGCAAGTTGCGCCCCCGACGATACCGGCGCTGCCGAACGAAGCAAGGCAGCCAGCCGCGCCGCCATGGTGCTCTCCGACTTGCTCGGCAGGGCTGATGCGCGAGCGGGAGAGCTGGCAAAAGCTTATGACCAATCCCGAATAGCGGGGCTGGCCTGCGAGCGCTTTGTTGATGCGCTCCCCAAACCCTTGATTACCCCTGAGTAACGGAACAATAAGATGGCGACGACCCAGCTGATTCAGAAATACATGGGCCAGACGATGCTGATCGTCAAGGCAAATGGCGGCAGCGTGACCGTCGAAAAGCAGGTCGGTGCAAGCTGGGTGGTGACCGATACCTTCACCAGAGACGGCGGCTACCTGCTGCAGCTCGGCAACTCTTCGACTCGCATCACACCCTCAGCCGGTGCATCCTTCGAGGTGACCCGATGAGCCTTTTGGTCAATCAGGCTCCGCGCCGCCAGCCAATCCGCCGCGGGCTGGGCCTACTTGGTGACAGCTTCTCCGGAAACTGCCATACGATCGCAGCAACTGCGTACGGAACTGAGGCATACGGCTTCGCTTCCATGATCGCGGCGCGCACTGGGTTGTTTCCGAGCTACCTCGACAACCAGGGCAAGGTTAACGACCACACCGGCCAGTTCATGGCACGGCTACCGGCGTGCATAGCTTCGTCCACTGCTGATCTGTGGCTTCTGGTGTCTCGCACCAACGACAGCACCACTGCTGGCATGACCCTGGCCGACACCAAGGCCAACGTGATGAAGATCGTGACGGCCTTCCTGAACACGCCAGGCAAGTATTTGATCGTGGGCACCGGCACGCCACGATTCGGCGCACGGGCGCTGGCCGGGCAAGCGCTGGCCGACGCCATTGCCTACAAAGACTGGGTGCTTAGCTATGTGAGCCAGTTCGTGCCCGTGGTGAATATCTGGGATGGCTTCACAGAGGCAATGACTGTGGAGGGCCTGCACCCGAACTTAGTGGGCGCAGATTTCATTAGCTCCCGCGTCGTGCCGATCATCACCTCCAACTTCGAGTTTCCTGGCATCCCATTGCCAACGGATGCTGGCGACATCTACTCGGCTATTCGCCCGTTCGGCTGCCTCAATGCCAACCCTCTGCTGTCCGGGACTGGCGGCACTCTCCCTGCCGGTGTGAATGCCGTGGCTGGGTCAGTGCTGGCGGATGGGTATAAGGCCGTCGGTTCTGGCTTGACCGGTATCACCACGCGGTGGTTCAAGGAGCCCGCCGCTTATGGCGAGGCTCAGTGCATTGAGCTGGGCGGCACCATGGCGGCAGCAGGTGGCTACGTCTACATGCAACCGGCGGCGAACGTCATCACTAACAGCCTCGCGGCTGGTGACGTTATCGAAATGGTGTCGGCGGTGGATATTGTTGGATCGTCACGTGGCATACTGGCATGGGAAGCGGAGTTGATTATCACCAAGCCGGTCACCGGCACGTCGACCACGTTCTACTACCGGTCGATGGACAAGTACCAAGAGCCGTTCACCATGCCAGCCAACTTCTCTGGACAGCTGGAAACACAGCGCGGAACAGTTGACCTGAGCGAGACGGTGATCACCTCGCGCATGGGGCTTTACCTGGCTGCAGGAGTCGCCCAGAACTCGACGGTCAAGGTCGCGCAGTTCGGGATTCGCAAAGTGTAAGAGTTGGGCTACTTCACTTCCTCTATCAGCTCGCGGCCTTGCTCACCGGGTGCTCCTCGAAATCTTCGACCGGGGAGTAGCATTCCATCACAATTTTCACCGCCCGTTCGGGCGGTAGGTGGTTCATCCCTTTAAACAAGAGGCGTGAGGCTTGCTTCAACCGGCCGTGCCTCGGCGAGGGTCATGTGCGAAAGCGTGCAACCATTCGGTTTAAATTTACGGCCAGTTGCGACAGCTCGCCGCTGGCGGTCAACGTCTGTCGGGTACCCTCACTGCTTTGAAGAGCCAGGTCTCGGATGCTGACCAAGGCACGATCTACCTCGCGGGCGACGTAAGCTTGCTCCTCCGAAGCCGTGGCAATTTGTTGGTTGCGGTCATCAATCATCTGTGCGGCGTCGGTGATCGTCTGCAACGATCGGCCGGCCTCTTCGGCAGTATTCTGGGTGTTATTTACCTCTCGCGTGCTGTCCGCCATTGAGTCCACGACTTCTGAACTGCGTACTTTCATTGAGGAAATCATCACCTCGATTTCTTCTGTTGAGGCCTGCGTTCGATGTGCAAGGGCACGTACTTCATCAGCTACTACGGCAAAGCCGCGGCCCTGTTCGCCAGCGCGTGCGGCCTCAATGGCTGCATTCAAAGCCAGGAGGTTGGTCTGATCGGCAATAGAACCGATCACGCTTAATACCTTGCTGATGTCCTGCGTTTGTCCAGCTAACTGTTGGACTTGCTCTGAAGTTACGTGCACGCGATCTTTCAGAGTGCGCATGGCCTCAAGGGTCTCCCCAACTTTGGCATTGCCCGCTTCAGCCGCATGGGTCGACTCTTTAGCTGCCTGCGAAGTAGACGTCGCATTTCGAGCAACCTCTTCGACCGCCGCGCTCATCTGATTGACTGCGGTAGCTGCCTGGTCGATTTCACTGTTCTGCTGCTGTAGGGTCTGGTTGGCGCTTTCGGTTATCGCGGTCATCTCCACTGCGGCCGAGCTTAATTGCGCTGAGGCCTCAGAAATGTCGGCGATCGTGCTACGCAGGTTTGCCTGCATAGTATTGAGTGCTGCCATGAGGCGGGCCGCTTCATCTGTGCCTTTCACGTCAAGGGACATACGTAAATCCCCATTGGCGATTTCTTCAGCCATCTTCAACGAAGTATTGATGGGCATTACGATGCTGCGGGTTAGCAAGATGGCCAATAGAATAGTCAATGCCAGTGCAACAGCCACCAAAGAAGCGATTACATGATTACTGTGGTCATATACCTCCGTTGCTTGAGTTCCGGCAGTTGTTGCCCCATCAGCATTGTGCTTACGTAACAATGACAGAGCGCTCTGGTACGCTTCTGCCCGAAATTTCTGCTCTGTATTGGCATAATCAACAGCCAGATTATGCTGTGCGCTATCTAGCTGGACGATTTGCGCCAGCCCCTCCAGGAATTTTCCCATGAGCTCGGCGGCAAGTTCGAATTTCTGACGCTCCGTATCATCCGAAAGCAAATTCTGCCGATAGAAATCGGTCCGTTCATTAAGTACGTCACGTGCCTTCGCCAATTGAGCGATTGCCATGGTGCGGGCTTCCGGAGTAGTCGCGGCAAGGAGCCGAATGCTTTCCAGACGTGCCTCCAGCACCGCTATTTGAATGTCATCGGTCGTCTGGATGCTGGCCAACCAGTTTTTTTCGATGTCTTGCTCAGAGTCCCGCAGTTTGCCTAATTGCAGGTAGGCAAACCCACCCAACGCGATCACTAGTAGGGTAATCATGCCAAAACAAAGTGAAGCTCTGGAGGCGATGTTGAACGAGCGGAGATTCATAGGTTGTCCGGAGTATCGAGTGTGGATAGAGAGCTTGCTTTTGATGCTATCTGCTGGTGGTAATGAAACTGAAGTGTTCAGGTGGAAAAAAAACGGGGCCAACGCAAACCTCGTCAAGCTGTTTCAGTTTGATGGATACATGCGCGGTGAGCGAGGCGGATCAGATGAGGTTCTGTAGCAGCTCTTTGTATGTCTGCCTCGCTGTGATTCGTCGACTGTGGATGTGCGGTTGATCAACCGACGGATAACCATATGCCACTGTTAGCGTTCCTGATAATGTGCGGCCGTTTTCCCTCTTCCGTGACCCTTCGATGCTAAAACCCATACTCCTGGTTGAAGACGATCTAAAAGACATAGAGCTTACTTTGTACGCATTAGAGCAGGCGCGCTTAGCGAATCAGGTGGTGATTCTTCGAGATGGGGCCGAGGCCTTGGACTATTTGTATCGCCGCCACGACTTCGCTGAGCGTACTCCAGGCAACCCCTCTGTTGTGTTGCTTGATCTTAAACTCCCGAAGATCGATGGGTTGCGCGTGCTCCAAGCAATTAGATCCGATGAGCAGCTGCAAAATATCCCGGTGACAATGCTCTCTGCATCCAACGAGGAACAGGACGTCAATAGTGCTTATGAGCTTGGCGTGAACTCCTATGTGGTCAAGCCTCAAAATTTTCATCAGTTTGTAAATGCAGTGACTGAATTAGGTGTATTTTGGGCGGTGCTGAACGAGCCACCTCCTGGATCCTCGCGTCCTGCGTTCAGCGAAAAGCATCGTTTCATGCCGGATTAAACGTTGGTGGTCAGATGACTTCCGTAGTGTTGTCCGGCGGGGGGGGCGATCAGCGAATCGAGGTTAAAGCAACAGACTAAAGGTGACATCAGCCTAGCAGGCCACTGGTGCTATCCGCATATCCAATCTGGTTGAAATAGACCCTCCATAGCCCCTATTGTGATGACGTGACGGCGCTGGCTGGGACATCAAGGAGCTAGCCCATGAAGACCTGCATGATCAGTGGTGACCTGTTTTCCGACAGCGCTGCCGAACAATACCCGACCGTTAACTTGTGTGACGAATGCGTGGCCGACGACGCGAAAAGAGAGGGCGAGCAGCATATCTTCGAGGAGGGAGAGTACCAGCCTGACTGCGGTAAAGCCTGTGAGTGGTGCGGCAAAACGGACGAGGAAGAAGCCCTAGCCTGGGTAGAATAACGAGACATTCGTTAAATGGACCCTACAGAAAAGCCCACTCCGGGGCTTTTTGCTGAAGCCTGGATCCCCCCAATGCTTGTGTGTGGATACCATAGATCATGCCTGTGGTTTGGGCATCAATCGACCACAGGGGGCTGTCGTGCGGTTAACGATTACACCCGAACGGCAGGCTAATCTGCGAATGCGCCAACTGCGATGTTAAAGGCGGCGCGGCGCGGAAAGTACTGGTCAGTCGGCATGCTGAAATGGGGCTTCGCCATTCGCCTAGGCGGCGTGGGCAGTCGCTTGCTGGCTGTTCGTTCGCGACGAGAGTAGCCTGACAGCGGTGGGCTGTTTTGCCGAGTCAGTGGGTATCCGGGCTTCTCAGGCACCATGCGGTATGGTTCAAATCCCTATCTCTCCGACGCTGAAGCTGGGGAGTCACTTCTTCAAAGATGCTCCATGAGCAGGATGGTTTGCGGGCAGCCTGCTCGGACAGAGTGGATCCTCTATGAAACCCATACCTTTGCAGGAATGGCAATCCTCGCGGAGTTCGAAGCGGTCACAGCAACTCGAACACTGCCTAAAAATTGAGAATTGCTCCCGCTCCCATAGCGCGACGTAACGGACCATGTCGCCTTCCTCCAGCGCGATCAGCCCTGCATCAATGATTGATCTGTACGTGTCAGGATCATCCAGGCGCTTGATCATCTTCCCGTCAACCAACTTCCCAGTTTCTACAAGCGTGAGTTTTTGGCCAGTCTCGGTGTAAATGTAGCGATCCCTGAAGACGCCATATTGAGCGTAGGTTCTGGTGATAACGGGCCTGTCTCCCTCTGCTTCATGGATCTGGGCGAAGAACTCCATAGGTCCCGGCTTCATACCTGGTTCGTGACGAAATACCCGGTTTCCGCTGAGGCTGCCTGTCTGGACACCGGCTTCGTCGTAGATGTCATAGTCCGCGGCTGGGTTTCTCCAGGCGGGCGGAGCCTCCTCGATGTGATGACAGAACGCGCCAGTTGCCAGCTCAAGCATTTCGAATCGCTCCATTTCGTCGACGCTCCCCATCTTTAATAAGTTGTCAGCAAACCTCATCAGGTACCGGTAGTTGGCACTGGGGTTCGTCCACGCGCTGGGATTCCAAAGGCATCGATACCACTCCTCAGTGTGGCTTGGGGGTTTGACGGGTTGCATCATTACTGCTCGTTATACTGTTTGGATATACAGTAATCGAGTGGCGCGATTCCGGACAGGTCCGAGTGACGAGTAGCACGTTTTGGGGTTTGGTTTAGTTGGCAGAACGCCGGGGAGGTTGGACCAGATTTTGGACCAGTGGTGAGTTTTGTTGGGGGTTGGTGCAGGCTACAACCCCCGTAATTGCGCTCTATAACCCTCAGAGAACCCCAATGCAAACTGCATGGTGATATTCGCTGTGGAGATCAATTACCTTACCTTTCAATAACTTGGAGTTGGCTGGGTGCAGCCGGTACCGATTTGATGCCCGTTTCCGTCTTTGCCCTGGCGATTTTTATCACGGGCCGAGGCCATTCTTTGGGCCATATCTAGCCAGCATCTGCGACGTAAAGAGTCGGATGACTGGAAATGAATGCGGGATTCATGCCGAATTTGGCGCGCATTGTCGCATAGAGTGAGTGGCAGTTGTATGGCAAGCCGGATTAATCATCCATCGCGCGCACTGCGGGCAGGAGCGAACTTGTTCGCGAGGCGGCGTACCGGGTACACCGGCAAGTGAACGGCTAGAGGACGCAGAGCGCAAACAGCGAATTTGCAATGCTCAAAGACTGAACTGCCGCTTTCCCGAAGATGTCTAGTAACCATCGCTTCCACATTCGGAAGCTGTCCCTGGAGTACAGCCCGTGAATATTTTTGAAGCCTTGAGAGAAAGCCATGACCGTCAGCGTAACTATGCCGACATTCTGGTCAAGACCAGCGGTGATAACGCTGAGCGCGTTGAAGCCTACAAACAGCTGAAAGCTGAACTTCAGGCCCATGAAACCGCCGAAGAGCGCTTCTTTTATATCCCTCTGATGGAACACGATAACGGCGTGGACCTGAGTCGCCACGCGATCTCGGAGCATCACGAGATGGACGAGATGATGGAAACGCTGGATGAGACCGAGATGTCCAGCCCCGCTTGGCTGGCTACTGCCAAGAAGCTGTCCGAGAAGGTTCACCATCACCTGAAAGAAGAAGAGCAGAAGTTCTTTCAGATGGCGGGTAAGCTACTCGACGAGAAGCAGAAAGAATCCCTGGCTGGCAAGTACGTCAAGGAATACGAAGAGCAGCTTACCGAAGCGTGAAAACCGGGGCGGGGCGCATGTCTTGTTCATGCGCTTTGCCGGGCGGTGTAGAATCCGCTTTTTTCGCGTTCAAGGAATGTCATGAAACTTCTGATTTCGGCAGTCGCTCTGACGGTGTTGGCAAGTTGCACCTCGCCATCCAATCAGGCGCGGGCTGTTGGCCCTTACAAGACGTATTCGAGTCAGAAAACTGCGGCGGTAGTTGCGCAGTGCATTGAGTATTCATGGCAGGACGAAGCTCTGATGGGGGCTGAGGCCGATGCATTCATGCAATCCAGTGAAAAGGGCTTCACCGTTTACAACACGGGCGCGGAGTTCTTCGTGGATGTCCAGCCTCAAGGCGGTGCAAGTGCGATTCAGTATTACGCGCCGTCTTCAAATCTTGCGACTGAGCGTCGCGGAGCTGCGCTGGCAACTTGTTTGTAAGTATTGACCCGACGTGCAGCGCAAAAAAAGCCCGGCTTCAATAGCCGGGCTTTTTCACGCTCGCACCGATCAATTGTCGGGGGAGCCAGCAGCACCGCCACCGGTGCCGTTAGGGCCGTTCTTGCCAGGGCCACCAGTTTTGCCAACAGCACTGCCAGTGGTGCCGCCATCAGTTGACTTGCCTGCGCCTGAACCTGTGGCTCGACCATTTGCGTCAGCGCTTTTGGTGCTGCCCGACGCCGGTGCTGGGTGAGTACCCGGTGGCATTGCCGAACCCGTCTGGACGCCACCAGTTTCAGGTTTTACAGGACCTGTGCTGGAGGAAGCTGCAAATGCGGAACCAAACGAAAGTGAAAGCAGGCCTGCGAGCAAAAAGTTAGTCGTCTTTGACTTCATCATGGTACGTCTCCAATTTATGAGCGTTACCTGATATTGGTCAGCCACGCCCTTGCAAGAGTGCCCTTGATGGCGACGAACGGTAATGGTGCGCTGGTCAGGTTCAAGGTTCCAGCTTGTTCAACTCGCAATATTCTACCCAGTCCATACCGGCCATCTGCGCCACTTCCCTATGGACCTCACGCCGCTGGCTTTGATATTCCTCTGGGCTGGCAGCGGTGAGCTGCAATGTCAGCTCCCAGGCAAACAGACCCTGACGTTCAGCCTCGGCCTCGAAGGCCTCGTGCAAACACTCTTCGCGGTATTGCTCACGAGTCAGCCCGGCAGCCTGCGCGGCCAGCGGGTTGAGCTTTTCCAGCTCCTGCTGCAGTTCGGGCCGCTGAGACAGGAAGGTTTCCAGCGCCAATGCGTGGGGATGTTCTGCTGTAGCCATTGGATCTCCGTAGTGTATTTCAAGGCATGTCATCAAACAGACCACCGCTGATGATACTCGTTGGTTTTTTTCCATCCAGTGCTGTGGCACACTCGAAACATGTTTCCGCTATTTCAGATTGTATTCCGCTATAGCAGAATAGCCGGCGAGCTTTCTTCCAGTAGACGCAGTCCCTGTAGGCGCTCACCGAGGTTACGAGGCCAGCGATCAAGGTTTGTCTGACACACCGCTATCGCTGACCTCGTAACCTGGGTGAACTCTTACAGGACTCGGTTTAACTCAGATTGTATTTTTACAAGGAGATCTTCATGAGCATCACTCGTTATGGCGCCGGCAGCGTCGCTGGCGGCGGGCAGCCGCGTCCTTTCGCTCGTGCTGTTGAAGCCGACGGCTGGCTCCATGTGTCGGGCCAGGTGCCCGCAGAAAACGGCGAAATCATTGTAGGCGGCATCGTTGAGCAGACGCACAAGACCCTGCAAAACCTGGTCGCGATCCTCACTGAAGCGGGTTATGGTCTTGAAGATGTGGTCCGGGTTGGCGTCTGGCTTGAAGATCCGCGGGATTTCTGGAGTTTCAACAAAGTGTTCGGTGAATACTTCACACCCGAACATGCGCCGGCGCGTGCCTGCGTGCAGGCCAGCATGATGGTTGACTGCAAGGTCGAGATTGACTGCGTGGCTTACAAGAAAAAGGCCTGATCTATAGGCGCTATCCCGGTGTCCATGGCACAGCGCTATCTCGCGGCAAACATTGAATGGGTAGGAGCTGCCGAAGGCTGCGATGGCGGTGTCAGGGTGAATGCTTCGCAGCCTTCGGCAGCTCCTACATAAGTACGCAAGGGTTTCCAGACATGACCGAAGACACCATCAAACGCCGGGCCCGTGGGCTCGATCGGGCGTTCGATATCCTCGACTTTCTCAAGGAACAGGGCAAGCCCATGCGCCCCAACGAGATCGCCAACGGTATCGGCGGCCCCAAATCGACGGTTTATGAACTGGTCGGCTCGCTGCTGGAGCGACGCATCCTGGAGTCCGTGGGCAAAGACGGACATGTCTACCTGGGGCGTCAGTTGTACTTTCTCGGTCAGGCTCACTTGCGTCATTTCGACTTCACCCGCGAGGCGCAAGTCTGCCTGGGCGATATCGTCAGCCAGACCCGCGAAACCGCGCAGATGTGTCTGCTCAATGGCCGCAAGTACACCGTCGCGTTAATGAAAGAGGGTGAGCGGCACTTTCGGATTTCCTCCAATATCGGCGAAAACGCGCCGATTCCGTGGACGGCTTCCGGGCGTTTGCTCCTGTGCCACCTGAGCGATCAGGAAATCGTCGACCTGATCGATGCCGACGACTTTGTGTTGCCCGACGGCCAGCTTCTGCCGCTTGAGACCTTCCTGAGCGAAATCCGCAAGGCGGGTGAGGAAGGCTTCTTTTCCTTCGATAGCGTTGCTGACACCTTCACCCATTGCTTCGCTGCGCCAGTCAAAGACGAACATGGCGTGTGCATTGCAACGCTATGCATCGTTGCTCCGCGAGCCGATGCAAAAAAACACTACGCCGACTACCGCAGAGTGCTGATCGAGAGTGCCAACGGGCTAGCGGCACGCATCAATGATTAATATCCGGGAGACCACCATGACTATTGCAGCTGTAGAAAAGGGCGCCGCCGCTCCAGGCGATCATCTGGTGCGTGATGTAAGTTTGCCCGCGCTGGTAATCCACCGTCAGGCGCTGGATCACAACATCCGCTGGATGCAGGCGTTCGTCACTAACAGCGGTGCTGAACTGGCGCCCCACGGCAAAACCAGCATGGTTCCGGCGCTGTTTCGGCGACAACTGGAGGAGGGCGCCTGGGGCCTGACGCTGGCCACGGCGGTGCAGACCCGGGCTGCCTACGCACACGGGGTTCGTCGGGTTTTGATGGCCAACCAGTTGGTCGGCACGGCAAACATGGCATTGATCGCGGAAATGCTCGCGGACTCGATGTTCGACTTCCATTGCATGGTCGACCATCCGGATAACGTCGTGGCGCTGGGCGAGTTTTTTGCGGCCCGTGGTCTACGCCTGAACGTAATGATCGAGTACGGCGTGGTGGGCGGTCGTTGCGGTTGCCGTACCGAGCAACAAGTCCTGGAACTGGCCGAGGCGATTGCCGCACAGCCAGCTCTGGCACTAACAGGCATTGAAGGCTACGAAGGCGTGATTCATGGTGATCAGGCTGAAAGTGGTATTCGTGCTTTCGCGGCCTCGTTGGTGCGTCTGGCGGTGGATCTGCAGGATCGTGGAGCATTTGCGCTGGAGCGGCCCATCGTTACTGCATCGGGTTCGGCCTGGTACGACTTGATCGCCGAAGCCTTTGACGAGCGCCAGGTACGTGAGCGATTCCTCGGTGTGTTGCGTCCTGGCAGCTATGTCGTGCACGACCACGGCATCTACAAAGACGCGCAATGCTGCGTGCTGGATCGCCGCAGTGATTTGCATGAAGGCCTGCGCCCGGCAATGGAAGTCTGGGCTCACGTGCAATCGATGCCAGAACCTGGCTTCGCCGTGATTGCCATGGGCAAACGCGATGTTGCCTATGACGCGGGCTTGCCAAGTCCATTGCTCTGCTACAAGCCCGGTGTTGTACCGGCGCAAGGCGTGGACGTCAGCGCCTGCAAGGTGACAGCCGTGATGGATCAACACGCATTCATGACCGTCGCGCCGGGATGTGAGCTGAAAGTCGGCGACATCATTGCGTTCGGTTCCTCCCACCCGTGCCTGACGTTCGACAAGTGGCGCAGTGGCTGTCTGGTGGATGAAAACCTGCAAGTCATTGAAAGTTTCGACACGTATTTCTAGCTCGGGAGTCGCACTCAATGAGTGAGCTGATCAGCCATAGTCACCCACGGATCGCCCTGATCGGCGAATGCATGATCGAGCTGCAACAGCATGCCAGCGGCGCACTGCAACAAAGCTTCGGCGGCGATACGCTCAACACGGCGGTTTATATGACCCGCCAGTTGGGCAGCAGTGCACAGGTGGATTATGTCACCGCGCTGGGCGATGACAGTTTCAGTGATGCAATGTGCCAAGGCTGGGCGCAGGAGGGCATTGGGCTGAGCAAGGTGCAGCGTCTGTCTGGGCGGTTACCAGGGTTGTACTGCATTCAGACTGACGCCAGTGGCGAGCGTCGATTCCTGTATTGGCGCAACGAAGCTGCGGTGCGTGACTGTTTCAACACTCCGGACGCTGAAAAGATTCTTGGGGCATTGCCGGACTATGACCTTCTTTACCTGAGCGGGATCACTTTGGCGGTGCTGGGCGAGCAGGGGCGGCAACGTCTGTTCTCAGCGCTGGCTCAAGCGCGTGCTTCAGGTGCCAGGGTGGCCTTCGACAACAATTACCGGCCACGTCTCTGGGCATCGGGTGAACAGGCACGCGAGGCGTATCGTGCGTGTCTGGCCCACGTCGACGTGGCGTTGCTCACCGAGGACGACGAGCAGGCACTGTTTGGCTATACCGACAGCGAGCAATTGTTGAGCGCCTACCGCGAACTGGGCATCAGCGAAGTAGTCGTCAAGCGCGGTTCGCAGAGTTGCCTTGTCGAGTCGGGTGGTGAACGCTTTGAAATTCCTGCTCGACGTGTGGAGCGGGTGATCGACAGCACCGCGGCGGGGGATTCGTTCAGTGCGGCTTATCTATCGACGCGCCTGCGAGGCGGCAGCCCCGCACTCGCCGCCGAAACCGGGCATCGTCTGGCGAGTGTGGTGATTCAGCATCCGGGGGCTTTGATTCCCAGGAGTGTGATGCCGGGTTTGTAGGTGATGCCGCGCGGTCGCGCTATCCGTAGGACCGGCTTTAGCCGGGAGAGCTATATCGCTGACAAGTATCAGCAGGGAATTTACTGGCCTTCTCCCGGCTAAAGCCAGTCCTACAGACCGAATCGCATGCATGAAACACTGTTGTGCAGAGAAATCTTCAATCCCGATAAAACACCTGAACCAGGTGATAACCAAACTTGCTCTTGATCGGGCCATGCACCGTGCGCAGCGGCTTTTTGAAGATCACCTGATCAATCGCGCCCACCATCTGCCCAGGGCGGACTTCGCCCAGGTCGCCACCGCGTTTGCCCGAGGGGCAGGTCGAGTGCTTCTTGGCCAACACATCAAATGCTTCGCCCTTGGCGATGCGCTGTTTGAGTTGTTCGGCCTCTTCGGCGGTTTTCACCAGAATGTGGCGTGCTTGGGCTTTCATGGGGCAGGGGCCTGAAGAAAAAACGGCGGCTATTATCACACAGCAGGCAGGCCTTGTTTCCGAGTATGGCCCGGAATGGCAAAAATACGCGCTCTGTTGCACAAGCAGCCTGATCAATCATTGCGTACCAAGGTGTTCTACCGCCAAGCTATGCGCACTCATCCCGGATCGCGATCCGGTTGAACGTCGCACGAGAGGCGGCCTCTTTCAGTCAAATCATTTGTGCGGTGTTGCTTATGGATTTCCCGGCGTTGTTGAAGACTCTGGCCAGTCAGGATGGATCGGACCTTTATCTTTCTACTGGGGCACCGCCCTGCGCCAAGTTCAATGGCGTGCTCAAGCCGTTGGGCACTGAGTCCCTCAAGCCTGGTCAGGTGGCTCTGGTTGCCGACGGGTTGATGGATGCCGAGCAGAAGCGGGATTTCCATCGAGATCTTGAGATGAACCTCGCGGTGTCCATGGCAGGGATCGGGCGTTTCCGTATCAATATCTTCATGCAGCGCAACGAAGTATCGATCGTGGCGCGAAACATCAAGCTGGATATCCCGCGCTTCGAAGACCTGCATCTGCCTCCGGTGCTGCTCGACGTGATCATGGAGAAGCATGGCCTGGTGCTGTTTGTGGGCGCGACCGGTTCAGGCAAATCCACCTCACTGGCGGCGCTGATCGATCACCGCAACCGCAATGCCAGCGGGCACATCATTACCATTGAAGACCCGGTGGAATTCATTCACCGGCACAAGAAGTCGATCGTCAACCAGCGCGAGGTCGGGGTTGATACCCGCAGTTTTCGCGCCGCGTTGAAGAACACTCTGCGCCAGGCACCGGATGTCATCCTGATCGGTGAAATCCGCGATCGGGAGACCATGGAGCATGCCCTGGCCTTCGCCGATACCGGGCATTTATGCCTTTCCACACTGCACGCCAACAACGCCAATCAGGCGCTGGACCGGATTATCAACTTCTTCCCGGAAGAACGGCGCCAACAGTTGCTGCAGGATCTGGGCAACAACCTCAAGGCGTTCGTTTCCCAGCGTCTGGTCAAGACTCTGGATGGCAACCGCAGGGCGGCTGTGGAAGTCATGATGGGCACGCCGACCATTCGCGACCTGATCCAGCGCAATGAGTTGACTGAACTCAAAGGCATCATGGAAAAGTCCGCGAATCTTGGCATGCAGACCTTCGACGGCGCACTGTTCGACCTGGCAGCAGCCGGTGTTATCAGCGAAGAGGAAGCGCTCAAATACGCCGACTCCCAGAACAACCTCCGCCTGCGCCTCAAGCTGCATGGTGAAGGCGTGACGGCCAACCCCACCGCCGCGCCGAGCGCTCCTGTCGGTACCTCCAGCGTGAACGTGTCGGATTGGGGGTTGGTGGATGAGCGCGATGAGGGTGGGCAGAACTGATTTAATACCGGGCAAGCCCTAATGCCAGTCAGTTAAGGAATTGACTTGTCCATCCACCGAGAATAAAAAACGGGCTCCGTCGATCAGAGCCCGCTCCATGCCCCTTCAGAGCACTTTTCAAGAGATCATCAAACTCAATCCTGTTTCTTTTGAGCGCTTT